>CAMAVK010000001.1 GCA_945861715.1 Candidatus Woesearchaeota archaeon
AAAAATAAAAAAATAAAAACTAAAAAATAATTAACGCTTTTTCACTGCTTTCTTAGCTGGAGATTTCTTCACTGCCTTCTTTGCAGGAGCTTTCTTAACAACCTTCTTAACAACCTTCTTAACCACTTTCTTTGCTGCCATAATACCACCTCACCAATTATTTCTAAAAAGAATGTTATCTTAAGGATTATTAAACATATGTATTTGAGTTAATACAAACGACCATTTCTCGTCGAGAAAACTAAAATAAATCAAAAGATAAATAAGCACCCACAACCAAAAAACATACTGTTAGAAAAATATTAAAGACGAGAAAAAATTAAAACGGAAACAATCTAAAAGCCACAAAACAACATACTTAACAACGAAAATAACATTGAAAAAGGATAAAAATATAAAACAGCGCAACAACAAATGTAAAATATCACATGGAAAAAGGAATTGCGTTACTATCAGGAGGAATTGACAGTCCCGTTTCAATACATAAAGTATCGGACCGCATGGAAATCATCGCTGTTCATTTCCACCAACAAGCAATTACCGACGGAACAGAAATTGAAAAAGTAAAACAACTTGCAATCATTCTCAAATTAAAAAAAGTATTACTTGTACCATTCACACCAACATTTACTGCCCTAGCTTCCAAATGCAATCACAAAGATTATTACATTTTAGGAAAAATTGCCATGCTTACCTGCGCCCAACTCATCGCAAAGGATGAAAACGCCAAATTTTTAATCACTGGAGAAAACTTAGGTCAAGTTTCAAGTCAAACATTATCAAACTTAACCACTATAACAAGTTTCATCGACACACCAATTCTAAGACCCGTACTTGCGTACGACAAACAAGAAACCATTAATATTGCAAAACTAATAGGAACGTATGAAACATCTAAAGGTCCTGAATTATGTTGCTTATTAGGACCAAAAGACCCATCCACAAAATCGACCAAAGCAAACTTAGAAAAGGAACTCAGTAAAATTAATCTTCTCAATTTATGTCAAGATGCTATTAAAAACATGGAAATTGTGAATCTAAACTAAACTCAATCAAACATCAGCAAAAAAAACATTAAAACGGGGAAAAAACTACTCATTCTAAAATCCTACCGTTTCATCATATCTGCCAAGAATCCAAATAATATTATTTGAACCCCCGTAAGAAGTAAAACTGCTGACAAAATAACACGAGGAATACCACCCACCCCTCCCGTTATCAAAATAGAATACAAAACCCAAAGTCCCATACCAAACCCAAGCACTAAAAACATCAACCCAATACGTCCAAAAAAAACAAGCGGATCATAATCACGATAAATTCTAAAAATATTAATCCAAGCCTTTATAGCATACTCAAACGGATTCTTAAACAAACGTGACTCACGAGTATGCCTACTATTAATTGGAATCTCTCCAATTTTAAAACCCATTTTTGCCGCTTTAATAATTTGCTCTTGAGTATAAGTAAACGTGTTAATATATTCAATATCTCGAGCAACCGCCACAGTAAACGCACGATACCCAGTGGTAGAATCAGTTATAGTTGTTTTCGTCATCTTACTAATCACAGATGCGAACGCCTTATTCCCCAATTTTTTAAGGAAAGGCATATGCTCCATCTTACCTGTAAATCGACAACCAAGCACAAGATCGTACCCTTTTTCAATCATAGAAATAAATTCAGCAATATGTTTAGGATCATATTGACCATCCGCATCTGTATGAATTATAACATCCGGTTTTAGTTTAAGACACTCTCGCATCTCAACCTTAAAGGTCTCAGCAAGCCCTCGATTACGCGCATGCCCAACAACAATTGCTCCCGCTTTTTTCGCAACCTCAGCCGTTTTATCCGTTGAACCATCATTAGCAACCAAAAAAACAAATTCATGGGGCAACTTAGTCGTAACCTCCTTCAACTCTTTGAGTACTGGAGGAAGAGTTTTCTCTTCATTATATGCTGGAATAGTGATAACAACCTTCATAATACTCCTTAACAGCAAACTATTTAAATAGTTTACCCAATTAAAATCATATGTTTGCGTCGATTATTCTATTTGTATATCTTACCTTAAGTATGGGGTATTGCTTAACATTCTTTCTAAATTGGAGTTCAACAAGTATTGAAAAAATCATCATTCGCCTAGGAGTTGGTTTATCTGGTATTATTACTCTGGGAGTTCTGCTAAACCTCCTCCATATAAGTATCGATTGGAAAATATTTGTAGCTATTACAACAATAGCAAATATCATTATTACCATCATACACAGAAAAAAAATTACAACAACTCTCGCAGGACTAAAAAACTTCAAACCTACTATAACAAAAGAAAATCTATACTCGATAGGAGCTATCCTTCTTTTCGCAATAGCTCTTTTTATGTACGCTGGTGGTGCTTTCTCCTACCCATATCTAGAAAACGAGGACCCATGGACGCACGCAGGTGGTGTAAGCTACATTGCACACGAAAAAACATTAGACGAACCAACAAATTATAACTTCAAATTTTTAGACCCCTATCCGCCAGGATTTGAAATGTGGCTTGGATTATTACATCAAGTAGAACCATCAATATCAACAGTACTCAAATTTTTCAACGCACTATTCATCAGTCTAGGTATTTTTTTCTCTTATTTCATGTTTAAAAAGCTGGGAATCCCCCGACATGGCGCGCTCATCGCATCATTTGCGCTGCTTGCCATACCCTCATTTTTCACGCATTTCATCTGGGCGCACACCCTCTCAATTATCCTCTTTTTCATCGCAATATATTGCCTAGAAAGTATCCATGAAGATAAAAAATGGACAATCCCTGCCGCGTTCACCATTGCAGGCATCTTCATGACCCATCCTGACGAAGGACTCAAAATCGCCGTTCTTATTGGTCTATATATAATAGTAAAATCAATATATTACAAAACTCCATTATACAAAGAAACATCAGCATTAATGGGAGGGTTTATCCTTTCATTATTATGGTGGGCAACTCACGCAGCTGCCGTCCTAGGAAAACATACTACCCAAATTCTCGCTTCAGGTAAATATGCAACTATTCAAAATGCGCAAGGTACATTACTGGGACTTATTCAAAAATATTTTCCACCAAACCAAGGAACAGCAACCAGAGCTTACACCCTTAAAGATTTCGCTATAGCCGAACCATTTGGCATGATTAACGTGCACGTCGGCTGGGGAATCGCAATTACCGGGCTACTTGTATGCGCTCTCATTTACATACTCTGGAAACATCGCCAAATAACGAACAAAGAAAATTATTGGATTGGCGTAGCCATTGTATGGTTCATCTTCACCTTCCTTGGAACAAATAGCATGACCTTCAACCTTCCAATTGGATTGTACGCATTTAGATTCTGGTTGCTCCTCGCAATTCCAGTAGCCATGTTAACGTGGCTCGGAGTAGAACTCCTAATCGATATGGGGAAAAAAGTAAAACTGCCTCACATCACATCGATAATCATCATTGCAATAATTGTTGCCATATTTTTCACTTCATTTACCGCCAAATACAACCAAAACCACAACGCACAATTTCCACCGGGTGTCAGTTGGTCGAATATGCAAGAAGTTCAACTTTATGTCTGGTTAAAAACAGCTCTACCCGCCGGAACAAAAGTATATTCAATTAACAACAAAGGAGCAGAAATAATTGGGATGGACAAGTTCTCATGTGAATGGTGTCCAGCAGTACAAGAATTCAGAAAAACCACAACGATGACTAACCCAAATAAATTTCATGCATTTTTGAAGACACAAGGCTACGAATATACTGTATTTGAAGTTGGCACCGTAAATGTATGGATTAAACAAAATCAAACGCAAGAACAAGCCATAAAGAGTGCTGACACCTTCATTAACGACCTTGCTAACTCTGGGAAATTCGAGCCAGTACAACAAATCCAAGGTGGCGGCATCGTATTTAAAGTAAAATAACCATAAACTATCAAAGTAAAACAGCTATAAACATTTATAATGTAGTACTCAAAAATAGTAATTATATCCTTTCCAGTATCAAAAAACACCTACAGAGCCATAATCAAAGCACAAGAAGCAGTATTAGAATCAATAATTCATAATGAATTCCCCTTCTCACCCGAAAAACAAAGACAAACCCTTTCTGAAAACACATATTATACTACACAACAAGAAAAAGGCATAGACCTGCTCTTCGACCCCTTACTTGAACAAGGAATTCTCGCAATCACTGAAAATGGCAACTACTATCGAATATGTAACCAAGAAACCGTGCAAAAAACAGCAACCACATTAACTACCACGGAGCTCGAAACAACGCTCCTACTCACACTTAAGTACGAAGAAAAACACCAAGGAATCGTAAAGTTATCAAAAATAAGCGGAATTAACTTACTATATTTGGGTGCAACAATAGAAAGACTAGGCCTCAACATAAAAGATTTCTACGAACACAGGGGACCAAAAGCCGGTAAAAAAGAAAAAGGCATGCTCATAAAAGAGAGAGCAAAAAAAATTGAACCACAAATAAAAAAATTAATAGGAGAAGGTGATCTAAGCAAATCAGACTTAGCCAAAAAACTAAACATAACCATTACCACACTTACCCGATACTTAGAAGTATTAAAAATACCTCGATTAAAAAAAACCACAAAGAAGCGAGATAACCTATCAAACGAGCTAGAAACAATACTATCGAATGCAACAGTATTAGATGACATATCCCCATTCCTCATCGCAACGATACCTCAGACAATAAGAAATACTAGAAATGGAAAATTAATCTATGATACCTTTATCGGAATCCCCGCTACAGACCTAGTCATCAAGTATAACCTATCAAGACAGCGTGTCCATCAAATATTCCAACAGTATGAAATCCCCTACACAAAAATAAATTCCTTCTTCGAAGCAGCAAAAGAGCAAAAAACAAACCACAGCATATCCGAACGAGTACAACCAAGAACTGAGTTAGTAAATATGTTACATGCACGTAAAGAGCAACTATGGCAAGACTTAGAAAAAAAGGAAGGGAAATGGCCAATCCAGAAAGCAAGAGAATATTTTAGCAGATACAAATATGTGGATATATCACAACAAGAAAAGGACCTACCACATCTTATTACTCTATTTCAAATTTATCAAGAAACAGCTGAACAAAACGGATTCATTTGCCTCCAAGATCTTGCAACAAAATCGGGGTACCTCTATGCAAGTAAAGCAGGGAAAATATTAGAAGCAGTACATCTTGCTCCCTTCGGAGAATATAGGAATTCAACGACAACTGAACTACAAAGAAGACTCGAAATATGTATCAACGCGACCGCCCAAGGTTTTGGGATTGGCGAAATAAGTTATTATTTAAATAGAAAATATATGACAATTATGCAACACTTTTCAAGGAATAACATACCAAACCCTCACACCAAATATCAAATCAACCTTGGAATCACTGGTCAGAGAGGACCACGAAAAATGCCACTAATAGAGGTAGCAAAAGTATATGAATCACTCGACTCAGGATTTACTTCAGATGAACTCCCCATATTACTCCCACAACCAGGAGGATTCATAAAAACTCAAAATTACTTCGAAACAAACCTTCCAACACTAATCAAAGAGAGAGACCGTATCGAAGCCGAAATCACAACCATACTCAAATCCATCTTCCAAGATGACACTATCACCAAGGCCTACTGGAAATATAATCAATCACTATGAACATAAAAAAAATAATTCTAATTAACAAGAGTCTCTACCCAATCACTTCAACTTATGATAATATCCCGTTTTATATCTCCAAATCGTCCGCAATACATCTCGAGCATAACTAAACGCATGTAGGTGTGACTCCTCATCATCATAAATAATCGGAACCTTAACTTCAGTAATTACGAGTTTATGAACAATTGCCATCACAATCATATTCCCATCAAAATGAAAACGATCATCAAGCTTAGTAAAATCAATGGTTTCAAGAGCCTTGCGTGAATACGCAATGTAACCAGTATGAAACTCATGAAAATGAGTACCAAACGCCAAATTTTCAATAAGAGTAAGACCTTTGTTCCCTAAATATTTATACTTCGGCATTGCTGTATTAAACAACGTAACCCCTATCATACGAGACCCAAGAACCATATCTGCAGCTCCTGATAAAATAGGCTCAGACAACGATGGAATAAGTGCTGGATCAGTTTGACCATCACTATGTAGAACAATAAACACTTGAGCGTCAGACCCTAACGCCGCAGAAAAACCTGTTTTTTGCGCAGCCCCATATCCCTTATTAACGGGATGAACAAGCACAGTAACTTTCTTGTATTTCTCCTTAATTGCAAGAGCTTTCGCTTCCGTATCATCTTTTGAACCATCTTGAACAATATAAAAATGATCTATTAAATCCAATATCTCGGATGGCATTTGAGAAAAAACTCCCTCAATCTTCTTCGCTGCGTTATACGCAGGCATAATTATAGCAATTTTCTTCCCCGAAATCATACGACAAAAACCAGCCTAATCCTTTATTAATATTTGTATCACAAAACAAAGATGATACACACTTTTAACACGTTCAAAGTATCTCTCCCTCAAAAAATCTCAAAGATTTTTTCATGACATCCCATACACAGTAGTCATTGGATTATGCGTAGCCCACAAAAACCAAAACGTTCGAGAAAAAGTTACCACCTCACCCGTCTCTCGCTTTACCACTCGAATAAATCCTGTTTCATCACGTTCAATCCGAATATCAACACCAGCAACAGAGTCAGATATGACTCCCACCTTCTCAAGTTCATAAGTGGGATATGCTCGTTCAACATCCCCAATACGAACTCCCACAACGACTTGCTTCAACCCTAAGCGTGAATCAACATGTGCAACGGGAAGCAACAAAGCAGAGTTAGAATAAAAAGAAGCATACGGGTCACTCCCATACGGCAAATTATAACCTGTTTCTCGACTTAAAACCAAACTATCAGGTTTCGTTGCAACAAAATCACGATAAAAACCAACACTTGAAGTGACCGGCTTTAATATTAACCCAGCTCGAGGCCCAGAAATAGCTGTCCCATTAAAAGATACAAATAAAGAACTCAACACATCGCTATCATTATCATTACTACCATTACCATCATACCCAGCAATAGTATCTTGGAACAACATACTTGAATCATAAACCTTCCCACTCGTATTAAACAACAAGACCTTCTTCTTACCCGCAACCACTACTTCGGAATTAAACGCCGCAGCAGATCCACAAATCGGACAGTAAGTCACTACAAAAGGAACACCAGATAAATTATCATTAATAACTTCATGCCACAAAAGAATAGACAAAGGATAAATCTTTTGTTGTTCACCAACCCGAACCGCTAAAACCAACTCATCATCAGCCATAAATTGTGACGCATCACGTACCGTTACAAACCTAGGATAAATTAAAGCAACCAAAGAAGAATCATGGGGTAGGGCATCGACAATCGAACGATTTACTTCAACAGGCACCAGCTCATGAGATTCAACAACAACCAAAGGTGAACAACTAGAAACGATAAAGAGTAACAACAACAAAAACCATACCAAAGCCCCAGTCCTTAAATTGAAATTCATTCGTCCCATCACAACACCTTATTGGCAAATAACACAATACACCGTAAATCCTTTCACTCCGTGTAAAGTTATTGTAAACTCCTGAACTTCATCTGATTTAAACAAATTATACACATCTGGTCCATGTGGAACAAGTATGGTTTTACCTCCTCGTGAAGTAACATCAACACCCTGCTCATATGATTCCATTACCCCAGAATCAACTTCAACCTCAAGCACCACTTCAGAATCCAATACAACATACACTTCCTTCGCAATAACACAAACAGAAAAACTTCCTTTATCGCCTACCAGAACCATATGATCCGACTTCTCATGCCACTCACCTTCTGGATAAAGTGTGTGAGGATGATATGTAGTTGGCAATCGAAACTCATCAGCACCTTGAGCCAACCGAACACGTGACGAACCATATACTCCACCACCCGTATCAAGACCAGTAAACAGCTCCGGACTCGTCTCCGGATCACTGAATCGAAACACTTCAGATGGAATAACAGATTGAATTTTATGACCCATCTCTAAAAGCTCTTTCAAGATCATAGTTTCAATTGCATTATATCCCATTTCACCCTCATGACTTAGTAGGAGAGTACCTTGAGAATTAATTAAAAATACTGATGGTAAACGTGACACTTCAAACGAATTACTTGTTGCAAGAGTATTGTCAAGTAGAACAGGATATTTAATATCATGCCTTTGCAGTGCTGCTTTAACATGTGTAACATTTTTTTCGAATAAAAAATTCGGAGAATGAACTCCAATAACATACACCCCATATTTAGAATAACGATCCCATATCCGATTCAAGGCAGGAAAACTCCGAATAGAATGAATTGATGGATATACAAAGAAATTGACAAGCACAATTTTACCGCGCAGTTGTTGTAATGATAACGGGGAGGAATTTAGCCACTCCTTCGGACTTTTATGCATAAATTCAAGAACCACCATAAACAGGTAATACGAAAAATTCTATATAAAGATTATGTGCTTAGAGTCATAAGATCAAAGAGTGAGAACACCACAAGGATAAATGAGAACAACATCCCACTAAATCTTCTTTAACTCAAACCCTTCCTTGGTATCCCCGACAATATACCCTAATTCCTTTATCTGATCTCGTAACTCGTCAGACTTCTTCCACTCCTTACCCAACCGAGCCTTCAAACGCTCTTGAGCTAATGTAAGAACCGCAGCAGGAATCTTATCTTCAGCAAGATCAGCTAAGCCAAATCCTAACACGCAATCATACCGAAGAAGAACACTATATTTCTCACTCGCATTCAATTTCTCATCCCGAAGTACATCCCACACCAACGCCAGAGCACGAGGAGTATTCATATCATCAAAAACAGCTGCTGCAAACAAATCAACATAACTCTGCCCACCAACACCAATCTTCGCTAAAGCAACAGCTCCCTCTTTTTTCAACTCAAGTACTTTCTCAACAAGTCGCTTGCGAGCAGTTCGAGCCCCATCAAGCGCTTCCCATGAAAACATCAATGGATTACGATAATGCGTCCCTAAGCAAAAGAACCGATAATCAAGTGGCTCAATCCCTCGCCCCTTCAACACATCAAGAGTCAAAAAATTCTCTCCTGACTTCGCCATCTTCTCCCCAGCACCAATTACTAAAAACTCATTATGCAACCAAAACGCTGCCCAGGTTTTAACTCCAAGCGCCGCTTCAGATTGTGCAATCTCATTAGTATGATGAATGGGAATATGATCAATACCACCGCAATGAATATCAAATTGAGATCCAAGATATTTTGTCGCCATCGCAGAACACTCAATATGCCACCCAGGATACCCCACTCCCCAAGGCGATTCCCACTTCATCTCCTGGTCATCAAACTTCGATTTCGTAAACCACAGAACAAAATCATGAGAACTCTTCTTATGAACATCCTTCTCAACTCGTGCTTTTGTCTTTCCCTTCTCCTCAGCCTTCAAATCAAGTTTAGCCAGCTTGCCATAATCCTTGAGTTTAGAAGTATCAAAATATACATTACCACCAGCAAAATAAGTAAATTTTTTCTTCTCAAGAGTTTGAATCATTGATACCTGCTCAGCAATATGATCCGTTGCCTTACACCAAATAAAAGGGGCAGTCATATTCATGACAAGATAATCATGTTTAAACGCAGCAGTGTAAAAATCAGCTACTTCCCACACCGTCTTCCCTTCTCTGCGAGCACCTTTAAGCATTTTATCTTCGCCGGAATCATCATCTTCCCCAGTCAAGTGTCCAACATCAGTGATATTCATTACATGTTTAACATCATAACCAGAAAAAATCAGTGTCCGCTTCAAAATATCTTCAAATAAAAATGACCGCAAATTCCCAATATGCATGAAATTATACACGGTCGGCCCACAAGTATACAACGTAACCGTCTTTCCAGTAGCATCCAGTGGAACAAACTTTTCCTTCTTCCGATGGAGTGTATTATAAAGTGTAAGTGCCATATTTCTCCCTTAAATAATCTAATGGTATTAGTATAGGAGTACAGAACGCATTTCTTTATTAATTCTATCCCAGATAATTCAACACTCAGAAGAACAGATAACACCCATTTCTATTTTATTTTTTCTTCCTGATAACCCATAATTATTTAAAACACCCAAAATAAAACAGAGCATGCAAAAAACCGCATTCGTTACCGGCGCAGCCGGACAATTAGGCTCCGCATTAATAGAAAAGCTCCTAAGCGAAGGCTATCAAATCACAGCCTTCATTCTCCCTCACCACGATGACACCCTACTCAAATCATACGAAGGAAAAGGAGTAGAAAAAATAATCAAAGCAGATATCACAAATCCAGTTTCCCTACTCAATCAAATACCACAAGGAGCCATCGTCTTCCACTGTTATTCATTAAGCCCCGGAGCAAATCAAACCGAAGAAATATATCAACAAAGTAATGTGCAAGGAACCAAAAACGTCCTAGAAGCAGCAAAAAAAGCCAACGCATCCAAATTCATCTATACCAGTTCCTGCTCAGTCATCGGTCCAAAAGCAACACCAACCCATTCAATCTCAGAAACCGACGTAGCCGATCCAAACGAGCCGTATGGAAGATCCAAACACGACGCAGAAACAGAAATAAACAAATGGCATCAAGAAACAAAAATTCCGACAGCCATCTGTCGAATATTTCCTCTCTACGGACCAAGAGCACACATCAACTCAACACCTGTTCGCCTCATGAAACTAATCCAAAAGAAACGCTTCTATATGATTGGTGACGGAAACAACACCTATGAATTCTGTTTCTCACGAAACGCAGCAGATGGTGTAGCCCTAGCAGCGCAAAAAATAACCAACGGCATCCAAACCTACAACACATCCGAGCCAATCAGGCGTTCCTACAACGAAGTCATCTTCGAAATAGCCAAACACGTCAACCCACAAGTCAAAATCGTACGAATCCCCCCAACACTAGCAAAAATAATTGGCCATGGGGGAGAATTCGCGTTCAAAGTATTTAGAAAACGAACAATAACAAGATTAAGAACTGTTGAAGGACTTCTTGGCGGCTGGACATCAAATTGCACAAAAGAAGTTACTGAGCTGGGCTACACTCAAAAATACACACTCGAACAAGGCGTCGAAGAACTAGTGTCTTGGGCAAAAAATAAAGGACTTCTCGATACAATTGAAAAGTAACGCCACAATCTTATGAATCTGGATATAAAGCAAATTAAAGAGTCTCATCAATAATACTTCTTCCGCTCCCGATGATATCGCATCATCACCCGACCACGCTTAATACTCCTCAAACTCTTACACAACAATACCGTTGCAAAATAAGGATACTTCATCAAAGAATCAAAACGCCTTTTACCAAAATAAGAGGAAGAGACATCTACTGGTAACCTTACTCCGCTCCCAAGCAAACCAAACGCAAATCGAAAGGACATGGGTTTATCTAAGAACTTTTTCTCACTCTCAAAAATGTTCATTTTCCCATCTAGCCCAACAGCGTCACCTTTTGCAAACAGTGGAATCGAACATTCAAACGCATCTAACGATTTGCATGCCGCATGAAACAACACCACCGAGTTTGACCTCTTGGGTGTAACAGCAACCATCACCTCAACTTTGGAACTAAGCATAACACGATAACTCACAAGATTATACGCACCAGTATGAATAAACTCAACCACATCGCCACCCAACCGTGCACGCATACGACCACTCGAACAAGAAACACCAGTATGCATCAAACCATAATCAACACCCTTAACCAATCCAAATGATGGCCCACCACTCGTTGAAAACACCATTGGCGAGGTATGCAGAACAAATGGCAGCTCTGCATGATTACCAGGTGTCCCACCGAGCACACACAAAAACGCCTTATCGCGAATTAATAAAAAATTTCCCGTTGAATAATACCGAGAATAAGGAGCCAAATAATCAAACTCTACCTTACCCTTACGAACAGCACTCAAATCAATTGAAGCAGCAAGCAACAAATAATACGCAGCAAACGACAAATAATCACTTCGATTATTATACGGATAATACCCAACTTTCAAATCCACATTCTTCCCAACACCAGCAGTTCCAGCAAAACATACAATCTCATTCTTCAAAAGCGTTGGCAAAACAAACTTCTCGACTCGTAAAGATACATCAACATAATACAAATTACCAGTCAACGCAGCAGCACCACGTAACGCATAAATGTACGATGCATACCCAAATACCTGTCTCTGCCCGCGACCAATATAATTGAAATCACCATCTAAATCAATAAACGGCAATAAATAATCAACACCTCGTAAAAATCGTTCCTTAACAGCAGCACTCGGCGCAATCAAATAATACTGATACAACAAAGCCAAAACATACGCATGATATTGAAACGAATGATGATGTGAATCATCAGAAAATAATCCATCCTTATCCTGTCGAAACGACACCAACCCAAACTCAAAACGTGCCCTCACATCATCTGTAGCGCAACCAAACAACCGATAAGCAACCTTAGAATTAAGTGCCCGCATCATCGCATAATTAGTTTGATAGGAACAAATATTTTGTCGCCCATGCAAATATAACTCAAGCCTCTTTCTATCACTATCGCTCAACTCATCTCGTAACAAAGAATAAATCTGCAGCAACGCATAATTTTTGAATTCAAACCGATACACTCCAGAAAAACTCTCATATCGATTAGCCCAATCCAACTCCACTCGAAGAGCTTGAACCGCCCGATTTTTCCACGCCGCATCCGAAGAAGACAAATACCTCTTCGCACACGCAAGCGCATAAAACGCATTCCCATAACTATTTGGAATCGTCTTCCCGGAATCCGGATCAAGTAGCCCCCCATCCTTACCCTGAAACGTACTCAAATAATCAAGAATACTTTCTGCACAATCATACAAAGAACTTCCTTCATCAACACGCAATGGACCATTTTTAGGCATATAGAACTCAAGCGCAGTACCTTTTTAAAGTATTTGCTAGATAGTACTGTTGTGACAAACACAAATCAAACTCAAACAACGTCTATCAAAAAAATGAAAATCATAATCGACATCCTTCACCCCGCACACGTTCATTTCTTCAAAAATTTCATTTTGGACATGCAACAAGACGGACACGAAATCCTAGTTACAACGAGATCAAAAGACATCACAACAAATCTTTTGGATCAATACAAAATACCCTACACCAAAATATCAGACTCAAAAATCGGATTAGTAGGGATGGCAACTGAACTCATCAGCCGTACACGAAAATTCATCAAAATAGCAAAAGAATTCAAACCAGACGTCCTTATGGGTGAGCACGGAACAACAATTGCTATTGCAGGCAAACTCCTAAAAGTCCCATCCCTGGTATATTGGGACACCGAAGTAGCTAAACTCGTAAACACCATAACCTATCCACTAGCAACCACTGTATATACCCCAACCTCCTACACCGGAAAAGTACACGGACATCACGTAACCTACAAAGGATATCAAAAATTAGCCTATCTGCATCCAAACCAATTCACCCCAAATAAAGACATACTCAAAAAATACAATATAACCCAAGAAAAAGACCAAAAGAATGGTTTCGTCCTCATTCGCTTCGTTGCCTTCAAATACAATCACGACAAAGATTGTATAGGAATAAAAAATAAAATCGACTTCGTACAAGAAATTGCAAAACACCAAAAAGTATACATCTCATCAGAGTCCCCACTCCCAGAAGAACTCAAACCATACGAACTAAAAATCGACGTCACTGACATCTTTGATATCATGTCACAAGCATCCCTCTACATTGGAGAAAGTCCCACCATGGCAACTGAAGCCGCACTCCTGGGTGTACCATCAGTATACATCTCAAACTCACCACGAGGATACATCACCGAACTCCACGAAAAATATAAACTCGTCATCTGGGCACAAACAGAACGTGACGGACTAAAAGAATCTATCAACATCCTAACAAATAAAGAATCAAAAACAACCTGGCAGAAAAGAAAAGAGACCATGCTAAAAGACATGATTGACGTAACGGAGTGGATGAAAGAAACCGTTAAAAACAAAGACTGGAAAAAGAAGTAAGAAATTCACTTCTTTTAAAAAACAATAAAATCAAGGATAAATATGACGAAACTCATACTATTTGATGTAGGAAACGTGTTGATATGTTGCAACCAACAAATTACTATCAAAAAATTGAACGAGTATAACGTGGATGAAAACAAAGCAAATCAATTCTTTCAACTTAAAGAATACAAACAATTCTCAGCAGGCGAATTATCAGAGCAAAAATACTGCAATGCAATTCGTACGAAACTGCAATGTTCCTTATCAAACAAAATACTAAGAGAATGTCATGACGCACATTTAGTAGAAGTGAACCAAGAAACAATAAACGCCCTCAAGATATTATCTAATAAACATCAAATCGGTCTCGCAACCAATACAAACAAATGGCAAACTGAACGAGAACAAACCATCCTCAACTCCACAGGCTTATACGAAATAATAAAATATGATTTTCGCTCGCACATAATGAACGCATTAAAACCAAACAAAACGTTTTACCAAAAAATACTAAAAGAAACCAAAATGGAACCGAGCGAAATCCTTCTCATTGATGACTCAAAAGAAAATATATCTGGAGCAATTGAAAATGGCATAATGGGATATCTATTCACAAACGCAAATCAGATGATAAAAGATTTATCCGATAAAAAAACCGCACGGAGGACTACTTTGAAGTAACAATGCACCACAACATTTATAAACAAAATAAAGAATTTAACCTCAACGTATGAGGTATTATAATGGCAAAACAAGACGCAATTTGGTTCACACATATTCAAAACACCCCTTTATCTAAAAAAACTTATCAGTAAAATTACAAAATGAACATATTGGATTACCATCTTATGTAACCCAAAGTGATGTTGACAAAACTTGGGCCGCAGTAATTGAATCAAATCCAAAAGCTTTCAATGCCCCACGCTGGTTTTTGAAAGGAATTGAAGATAATACTTTAATTATTAATCAAGGAACATACGCAGATTTTGCTGCAACCTTAAAATACAAGGAAAGAGTAGTTACAGAAAAAGGCGACTTATCAAAATCAGAAAGACTTGAAGCACGAGCTACAACGTTTTCAATTCTAGGTGTAGGTGTAGTATTCAAAACTCAAGAAGGAGCACTTATTTTACAAAATAGAGCAAATGTGATGCAGGGTGCTGGTACATACTCCGTTCCATCCGGTGGATATATGCAATCAAAAGACGCATCAGGTGCTTTTCAACCACTGACTCCAGTTAGTCCATTTAGAGCTGCATATGACCAACTTCGAGATGAACAAAATTTAACCAGTCCAAATGGATTACACTATGTAGGGATCTCAGGGGATAGAGCATTTGCTGAAAACCCAACTCTTATTTTTACTGGAACATCCAATATAACAATGGGTCAGGTATATGAAAAATTCCTAGGGGCAAAAGATAAATTCGAAACAAATTTTCTACGCTTTATTGCAGGCGATGCGGAAGGATTACTAAAAAATCTTGCAGGTGAGTATACTGACTTACGAACAAACCAACGCTTTAATGATGCACAAGTTATGGGAACTGGACTAGGAGCACTTATGTTATATGGACAAATTGTACATGGACAAGAATGGTTCCAAGAAGCATGCAAACAAGTTCGTTCTAACAACATTGTCGAAGTCTCAATCGATAATCGAGTACAATAAAGGTTAAGAGAAAAATGGCAAAAGACATTATTATTGTACACAGTGGATTTCTACGACAAAACACACTTGCATTAGACCCAGATACTGAAGCTCGAGTAAAAGAAGGAATGCGATTGTTTGGAAACGGAGTTGCACCATACCTCTTCATGAACGGAGGTCCAGGCGGACTAAAAGATGACTCCGACAAATTCGCTGGATTTTTGCCACGAACCAGTCTAATAGTACACGCCGATGTAATGGCACAATATGCAATTGACCACGGTATCCCAGAAGATAAAATTGTAAAACAAAGATTTTCATCTGACACTGTTGGAGAAACCTTATTTGGATTAGGAAAGATTCTAGAAACACACAAGTTTAATAATGCTGTTTCAGTTAGTGTAAATTACCACGGAATGCGAATTCAAGCCTTAGCCGCAAGAATCTGGGGCAATGGATATACTTGTGAATTTGTAGGAACAGAGACTCCGGGAAAACCTGAAGAATTAGAAGCTGAAAAACGAAACGAATGGAATCGCCTAGACACATTTCTAACAAGCTTCAAAGACATCCCAACTGGAGACGCAAAAGCATTTGAAACTGCACTTTACGAACGACACGGACTATACAAAACCGACAAAGTACCACTAGAAAAACGAGTACACTTTGAATACTAGAAAAATAAATGGAGATAAAGAAAAATGACATTTTTAACAATGTATGGTGATAAAGAAAAATTTAATAATTTTCGATTAGAAGGATACGACAAACTATTAGTGGGAATGGGAGATCACAACCGATTAGCTACAGAAGGTTCACGAGCTCAAGCAGTGTTTATATTTGAACACCCAGAAGGAAATAGACGTATTTATGCTGTCATGAAATTTGATGCAGGTGAGAAAACAGCACGTGGTCTGCATGAAAGTGTAACAAATGAAGAAGGGATTAAAAAATTTGTTGAGATGTATCAAGTTACATTCCCTTGTCCTGAAGCAGGAAATTTGGATGAAGTCTTAAAGCCCGAACATTGGGCCAAAGAATGGTGGGCGTAAACAAACATAAATTACGTTCTAATTTTTTTTAATTTTTTCAAATAACAACAACAATTTTTAAGAAAAACTAACCACAATGTATAATGGTAAACTCCAAACCAATCATCATTCTCTCCATAACCTTTGATCTCACTTACCCAAGAATCATTTAGAAAATACGGGCTCCACAATATTTGGTATTCCATCGCCAACAATATAGGATTCACGAGGAAACGTATGCCATTCTGTCCATCTACGATTAGATTCTGGATAACCTCCTCGTTCAATAGGAAATTCTATAGAAATAGCCGAATCATCTGACCCCAAAAGATAAATACCATTATTTGGTTTCCCTTCAACATGAGCTCCCGAAACTCTCTTAAACTCAGTCCCTTGTTTCTGATAAAGTCCTGCATGAGGAAATAAAAAACCATTTTTTCTGGTTACTCGTTTCATCTCATTAATTGCATTTCTATTTTCCTCTCCGGAAAGATATTCCTCCACATAGTGAAAAATAACCAGATCAAAACTATTATCAGGAAATGGAAGGCGAGTACAATCTGATTGAACTAAATTCAATCTCTCACGTACCTCTTTTTTTATTCCAATATGATCCGTTTCAATACCCTCATAATTAGCATTTGTACAAATCCCGCCACCCTGAAAAGTAGAAGCAATAAAATCCCCGAGACCCGAACCTTCACGAATTTTACCTCCTAACCAATAAGGGTGAAGTCCATCTCGCACAGCAGATAAAGCTTTTTCGGATTTATCCAGATTAATAATACGAGAATTCAAATCTCTACCTAGAATAGTATGAACCTTATGCTCAAGAAAAGGAATATCAGCACACCCACCACAACCTATATTCAATATATTCAAAGAACCATTTACATCATACAACTCTTGAATAAGAGGAGTAGTAACGATTCCATATGTGGCAGAATAGTAAGAACCCCAAATTATAGAACTCATGATACTTCTATCAGCACCAAACATTCGTCCAATAATTCCCGTAGAAGGAACAGTCGTGCCAAAATATGCTAATTCCGTTGCCAAACCAGGTTGCATTCCAAACATATATTATTCAAAATGATGATTATTTATAAATCTTTGGCAGTGTAACTTCTAATAAGGAGTAATTACGGCTAGACTAGATTAATAAACTACCATAATACAATTATTATAGTATGTACTCAAACCGTCCCATTATCATTCTCTCCCTTTCCTTCGGCCTCATATTCCTCGGTTTCAACGGCATCCAACAATACGTAACCACCTATTTCTCCTCATTAAACAACCCGCATCTCGGTTTCATCTCCCTCCTCCTCATCTACCTCTTCTTCATGATCTCATCCCCTTTCTCACTCTCAATAAGAAATAAAATCGGAACCAAAACATCCTTAATAGGAGCCGCCACATTATACGCAACCTACATCCTCTCACTCCTCTACCCATCCCAATTCTTAATCCTCTTATCAAGTACACTTCTAGGAATAGCAGCAGGGCTCTTATGGACATCGCAAGGCACCTACCTCTTAGACGCAAGCAATAAAGTTGATTACGGAAAAAACGCAGGCATCTTCACAACCATCTGGGCCGCAGGCGCAGGACTTGGAATACTTCTCTTTGGCTACATAACAGCAACCACATCCTTTACAACAACCATCATTATCTACGCAACAATCACGATAGCAGGAACACTCCTACTCACACTACTACCAAAAACTCACACCCAAACCAGCACCCAAATAAAAGAAAAAATCAAACGACCAACACCACAAATAATCAAAATAGGCCTCATCAACATCCTCTTCATGATCATCTTTGGCCTAGTAATCGGCTCCCTCCCCATTGCCTTAGCAAACCATTTTACAATCAAAGTAATTGGAATCCTTGGAAGCTTCTCATTCATCTCAGCCGTACTATTCTCCTATTACAGTGGAAAAATATCAGATAAAATAGGAAGAAAAAAACTCCTATTAATCTCGTTAATCACATCCCTTCTCGGACTTCTCCTCATGCTAACCAACACCCCAACTCTCCTAATTTTAGGAATAATCCTCATCTCCCTCACCTACGCAATTGTAAAAACCATCATGCAAGCCATCCCCGGAGATTTCGGAAACAAAGAACAAAACGTATCTTGGTTCAACGCATTCCAAAGTCTAGGGGTCGTCATCGCATTAATAATCGGCATCCTCTTCCAACCAACAATGCAATACATCTTAACAATCGCACTTATCATCATCGGAACAGCAATCGCCTACCCAGAAATCAAACGCACAATAAATTAAGACAACAAATCAAAAAAGATAACAGAAAAACAAACTATCAAAAACAAATAAAACCCTACTCTTCCCTCAAACACACAAACGCTTTCTTAATTCCAATCTTCTTCAAATAGGCAACCTCACCCATTTTTCGAGCAGCAGTAGCATACGTATACGCCACGTATTGTCGAAGAGGTACTTTAACAAGACCTTCGCATTTCTTCTGCGATGTTCGCATCCCATAGCCAGTAGATTGAAATGGAGCAAGAACACTTGGAGCATACAAATCCCACTCACGAAGTTTCTCTTCAAGTAGCGTCAAATTTTTTGTCATCAAACCTAACTCACAATGCGAATACCGTTTCTTCAATCCCAAATAACACGCAATAAGTGCGCGATTATTATTTGCAAGCGCAAGATCTGTCATCTGATAATGTAAAAACATTTTCGTGGGATGTACTTTCTTCAATTCCAAATAATCAAGGTGAACCAAAATGGGCAACACCTTCACCATATCCTGTTTCAATACAGCTCGTACGTCCCATACATGTCGAGCACCTAACTTTATCAACTCAAGCACGCCAAGAGATCGTAACTTTAACATCCCCATTTTCACTGGACCAAATTTTGTCATATCACGAACATACCGACTTACATCCGGAACAATTGCATATACTTCAGACATAAAATGACTATCAATTGCTGCAATGGCCTCTGCATCATTAAACACAAGAAACGAACCACGTGAAGCAACATACTCCTTCTTTATGAGTGCTTTTTTCGTACCTTCGCGAGCTCCATCAACAAAAAGTCCAACTGTGAAAGTCTCTCCAGTATTTTTCTGCGAATCCCTTGTAGATTTCATACTTTCACCTCTTTCTTCAAAGCGTGAGATTTATAGACCGCATCTAATAATTTTTGAACATTAAATCCATCCTGAAGAGTAACTAAATCTCCACCCTTTGCTCGAACCGCATTAACAAAAGCCACATCTTCTTGGTAATAACCATCCCCACCTAATTCGAACTCACACGACTCAAACTCCTCCCGACAAATGACCGTGCGCCCTGCACTATAACCACCAGAGCCAGTCTTCAAATCAACAATAACCTGATCATCTTCAACTCGCATTGAACCATTTTTACCTATAACAGTAAGCCCAATAGTCAATTTAGAAAATCCTTTCTCACTCCACGAAACACGCAACTTTCCCTTAACCCCATTTTTATAAGAGCAAGATATCGCTGCTTTATCTTCTACTTCAGAATACGGAAATTCAAGAGTAGAACCAACTTTAGCAGGCAACCCAAACAATCGATACATCAAATAGAGCAAATGCGTTCCATGTAAACTAACACAGCCACCACCCGCCGTTTTCTTATCATAACGCCATCCTTTCTTACGTGACAACACTTGAGTAACATATGCCGTTCCTTCAAACGATTCAACTGTACCAAGAACACCTTTCTCAAGAAGCCGCACAACAAGGCCAACTCGAGAAGTATATCCCTGCATAAATCCCACAGCCGCAATCAACTTTTTTTCAGACGCAAGAGCTACAATCTCAGACGCATGTTCAAGCGAATCAGCTAATGGTTTCTCAACTAAAAACGGTATCCCTCGTTTCACCACTTCACGAATCGTAGGCAACGTAAACGCCGGTGGAATAGAAATAATCACCGCATCCGGCTTCACCTCATCTAAAAAGAGAGCAAGATTACTGTAAAACGGTGCATGAATATGCAACGACCGAATTTGCGATCGAACTTTTGTATTAACATCAAATACTCCACACAACTGTGTAGAATCCATATGATTAACAAGTGATGCATGAAGTAGCCCCATCTTCCCAAGACCAATAATCCCCACTTGAATCTTAGAGCTATCTCGTCTACCCCATACTGATTGTGTCATCCCATCAAAAAAAGAGCGTGACGTAAAACCAAAGTCTTCCTGCGCTGATGTTAGCGAAATTGATGTCTCTTGCATCAAACCAAGTAGATTATCCGTCGTAACCGGTATCTTGGAAGTAACAAGAGACATACCTTTAATTCCACTATAAACCAACCGGTACGGAACATGAACAACTTTCTTTGACGTACCAAGAACACGTTGAATAGTAGAAATAAGCGAATTAAAAGTCAATCGTGTCCCACCTGCCAAATCATATGTCTTTCCATATGTCGCAGAATTGAGCGCAATAGAACGCAACGCCACAACAACATCATCTACATGAACAGGTTGCATTTTATAGTTACCTGACCCAACAATAGGAATAATCGGCAACTTCTCAACAAGTTTCAACACATTTGAAAACAATCCTTTAGAGCCAGGCCCATACACCAGCGTGGGCTTAACAATTGTATACTTTAAACCCTTAGCCGCAGGAATACCTTCAACTTCCAAGTCAGCAAGACGTTTCGTCTCCCCATATGCTCCTCGCCTGGCACGTTTAGTAGATTGAGAGCTAACAACAACCAAATGTTTAACTTTATTCACTAGACATGCAGATATGATATTCTTTGTTCCACCCACATTAATAGCATAACTCGCTGCCGTCTCTGAAGGTTTCTCAGAAGTCTTAGCTGCCAGATGATATACAACATCAACTCCCTTTGTAGCGGCGATGCAAGATGACAAATCGGTGACATCACCAATGACATACGATACATTCAACCCACTCACATTTCCTTTTTTCGATTTATTTTGCCGAACCATCGCACGAATAGAAAAGCGAGCATCTTGTAACAATTCTAAAACCAAAGCCTGACCAATAAAACCATTTGCGCCGGTAATAAGCACGTGAATAGAAGGTTTCGATGTATTAGACTTTTGGATAGATAACGTTGCCATATAATTCACTTCCTCTTTGCAGCTGTTACAAGCTCCGAAGAATCAACCTTTGGTTTATTCAATACAGGCTTTAATGAATCTCGTTTAGTAACACGCTTCACAGCTACATTATTACCCACCAAATCAACGGACCCGCCACGAATTTGCTCAAGAGTCAAAAAACAAAGTTCCATAACCCTCAACGCGCGATCTATTGAAATCAACTTATTTTTCTCTCCTCGCAGTGCCTTCAAAAATTCATCATAATGTTCACTAAACCCTTTCTGTAATTTCCCACCCTTAGATTTACCATCTATCTCAAAACGAGTAAAATCAGTGATAACAGCAACATGTCCTAAACCAATAAGTTCAATACGCTCCTTATCCATTTCTTTTGAACCATCTTCACTATAATTTATGGTAGCAACAGACCCGCGAGAAAAACGAACAAGAACGCCAAGATTATTCTCCGCATTTATACCACCAGTACCCTGTTGAGCACAAGCAACACCTAAAATTTTAATTTCAGACACAGTATCCCTAGTGATATAACTCAAAAAATCATAAATATGACAAAACTCACCAATAATACGTCCACCACCAATCTCAGGATCATACAACCAACCCTTTTGCAAATTCACTGTTGATTGCATTCGGTAATGAATATTTAATGAAACATCAACCTGATTACTCAAATTACCACTCAACTCACCACCTAAACGACCATTTAATTCAGGACTCAAAGCAGCATTCATCTCAGAACGTACTCCACCATAAAACAACTCCTCCACATGTGAAGTAATCGGTGAAAATGATCGATTAAAACCGACGGTGAAAACAACAGGATTAGCCACAAGTGCCGCTTTAATATCTTGACATTGCGCGCGAGTAAGAGCAAGCGGTTTCTCGCAAAACACATGTTTACCTGCTTTAATTGCCCCCACAACATAATCACGATGTGTCGAGTGTGGTGTAGCAATAACGACAACATCAATCTCAGCATCTGCCAAAATATCTTCAAACGATGACGCAACTTGAGGAATTCCATAATGCCTTGCAACCTTCGCAGCGGTATGACCCTGCTTCGTCAAAATCGTCTTCACAAAAAATTCTTTACGCTTCATCAATTCAGGGATATGAACATCTTGTGCAAAATTACCCCCACCAATAATTGCCACCCCATAAGTATCCTTGGGTTTAATTTTAGGAACAATAACAACGGAACCCATCTCCGTTTTAGGTGCATCCGAATATTTCAATACCACACTAAGTGGCGCCATCCCATCCTTCACTTGCAATTGTGAATATGCGCTCTCAGCCAAAGAAAATTCCGACTCAAGATCAACAAGACCATCAAGAACAACTTTTTTCTCCGCAAGTAAGCGCAAAAACTCTTCCATATTCCGCTCAATAGTCCACCGAGCATATTCCAACGGTAAATCTACACCTTTCTCTTCATAAGATTTCTCATGACGACCAGGCCCATACGACCGAGAAATTAATACATCAACTTCTTTCTCATAAAACGGTGCGCGATCAATTTCTAAACCAACATGACCTACAATAACCACTTTCCCTTTCTTACGACACATCTGCAAAGCACTAGATAAAATTCCACTTTCTTCAGACTTCGCAGTCACAATAACCGCGTCCACACCGCGACCCTTAGTAAAAGAAAGAACCTGAGATTCAACATTACCCTTTGTCGCATCAATTGCAAGATGAACAGAACTACGTTTTAAGTTTGCAGCTTTCGTATCAATCCCAATAACTTGGCAACCCGCTGCAAGTGCAACACGAGCAGTAATATTCCCGATCAAACCCATTCCATAAATCACAACAATTTGACCAAAACTTACCTCAGCACGATGCAAAGCATGAATAGAAATCGCACCAAGTGTACTAAATGACGCATCCCGCATAGAAACACCTACAGGAATTTTCGAAATCATCATCTGCGGAACGGCAGCATAATGAGCATGACTCGCATGACCTAACCCTGCACACGCAACTTTATCTCCAACACGAACAGATTGAACCTGATCTCCTACTCTTACCACAACACCAGAACTAGAATAACCCAAAGGATGCCATGAAGAAAGCATGGATTTAGCAAAACTATACGTCTTCAAGATACCTTCTGTTTTCGCTTTCTTAACTGCAAGCGCAATCAAATCCTTTCGCTTAAAGGCCTTTTGTAATAATCCAACGTTTGTTGGTGCAAGTGACTTCGTCTCCGTTCCCACACTAATAGCAGAAAAAGTTGTCTGAACTAAAACCTCATGAGAAGAAATTTGCGGAAGTGGCACTGATTTAAGCACAGCTTTACCTTTGACATTAAACACTTGCATCATCTAAAATAAGCAACCAACCCCGTTTAAAAGATTTATGCAAAAGCAAACACACCATCCCTCGATAAAATTCATGATAAAACACAACCAAAACAAAAAAAAGCAGAAAATGATCCCTCATAAATCATAAAAAAGAAAGAAAAAAGAAAAAATATTCAAATTTAACACTTCGAAAATGCTTTCAACTCATCAAATGTCAAGAACCCTACACGTCTATCAACTTCAGTGCCATTCACTTCAAGTGTCCACGTAGGTGTACTCCCAATATCTTTCAATTCACATAATTCAGTTTGTGGGTTCGGTCCATTAGGATGACACTCAACATATTGAACAAATGAAAAAGATTCTCCAAACAAGTTTTTCTGATTAATACAATGACTACAGATATAAGAACCATACATCACTGCACCTTTTTGAGTTAAGCATTGCGCAAAATCATTCGTTTCAAGTCGCACTTCCTTACCCTTAAAATAGGCACTAAACAACGCAAACACAACCAGCATAATCACAGCATACACAACAACCTTCTTAACTGATTTCACCCACTCGAGTGCAAACTCAGATTTGCGATAATTCAGAACAGATAACACCAGCAACAAAACCAATATTACATGAATTACCGTGCAAAACGGACAAATAACACCCAACACAAATTCAGCCCAAACCAAATAAGGAATTCCAAGAACACCAACAATAGCCCACAACAAAAACGCTCCTTCCATATGTGCCTTTCCAACACGTAACAACATAACAAGCGCAAGAATAAACCAAATCAACCCAACAAGTGCAACAGGAACATAAAAAATACTGGAATAAATACTTGTATTAACCGTGCTACAAGAGATGGTGGAAGTAAAATCACACACTGACGTCTTCTCAGAAAAATGACTATAAGTTAAATAGATAGAAATCAACATTCCAATAAAAACAAGACCAAGACTAACCTTTCGAATATGACTTTGATTCATAGTATACCCCATTACCAAAAATATGATGTCCAGAAATACATCTTAAAAAACAAACGTATCACGTATCACATAGGCAATATGACAAGAATTAGAAACTCAAGTATTTAAGAACATTTTGCAACAATAAACCAATTAAACCAAAAAAAGCATTATAAACCAAATTCTAACCAGCTCCATAGTAGACATTTCCTTCCAACAACCTTGTCAATTGCAAGCAATAGAGAATTTTGTCATGAAAATATATTGTATACAATATTCTCAATAGTATCTACTCATCACAATAAATCTATTAAAACACACCATATACCAAAACCTTTATCAAGAACACTATCCTAACGTAAGAAATGACAGTAAAGGTATACACAATTCCAACATGCCCATGGTGCGTCAAAGCTAAAGAATTTCTCATAAAAAACAAAGTTCAGTTTGAAGAGGTCGATGTAACCGAAGACCTCAAATCCCAACGTGATATTATTGAGCGCTCAGGCCAAATGGGAGTACCCGTTATTGAAATTGATGGAAAACTGTTTGTAGGTTTCGAACCAGCCATACTTGAAAAAGCACTTCTGAGCACCGCAAGGGTATCAAAAGTAGTAGTACACAAAACCACAAAAAAAGTAACTAAAAAGCCAAAACCAAAAAAAGAAAGTTTAGTCAAAGTTCAAAACCCAAAACTTCTACGTCGATGGTAATAACGGCGGTCTAAACCACGGTAAAAATATTTATGTCTATTTTTTATTCTCAATAATCAAAATAACACAGTGCATACATCTAATCAGCAACCAATAATCAAAACGATGAGTATAAATAATCATAAAAAATTACAAAAAAAATGAATTCCATTTCACAATATAAGAACATCATCATTCGCTCAATACTCTTTCTCACTATTGTTTATGTCATAGTCCCATATATTTACAATCAAATAAGCCATAACCAAAAACCAACAAACTCATATGAACTCGCAAGTTTCGTAACATACACACTCATCCTGGTCATATTTTTCGGAATAAAATATCGAGAAAATCTAAAGAAAAACCAAATTATAACAATAACCAAAGAATCAATCCTATTTTCTCTCCTAGCAATCGTACTCTTCACAGCAGCATATCAAGCAAGTTACACACAAAGCACATTCTCAGCCACATTATTTGCTCTCTCAACAATCTTATATTTAACTGCCGCATGGTCAACTTCAGTTGCATTTTTTAGCTTACAATTTTACAAAGAAAAATACATCAGTCTATTTTTTTTCACCATTCTAGTATACTTTTTTTTTATAATAACCGAAATACTACGTCAACTGTGGCATACATTATCTATTACAACTGCAACTGTAAGTACGCACTTCCTCGCCCTTTTCTACCAAAATGTATCCTTTACGCAAACTACAGGCGACCCAACCCTCACAGTAAACGCATTCCAAGTGATAATAGGACCAGCGTGCTCAGGAATTGAAAGTCTTAGTTTATTCATCGGACTCTTTCTTATGTTAATAGTCTACGAAGGAGAAAATATAAACAAAAAGAAAGCAACACTCATTTTCTTCCTCGGTCTAATCGGAACCTACATGTTAAACATCATCAGAGTAAGTCTTATAATGGTTGTTGGTCAAACACACCCAAAATTCGCGGTCGGCCTATTTCATTCACAAGTAGGATGGATTCTCTTTAGTACCTTTATTATTATTCTTCTGTTCTCTTGCTACAAATGGATGAAAATTAAAAAAACAAAAAAATAACCAGAAAGAGAATCAAAAACAAACCAAAGACAAAAATACGCCAATCAAACTCTAGAGAACTTTGCCTAAAAAATATTAATTGTGCAAAGGTCTCCCTAATAAAAATTACATATTCAATTAAAAATCACCCATTCAAACCAAAATAAAAATCAATCTAATAAGCAATATTTAAAAAACACCCTTCATATCCCCTCATTATGACTCCAAAACAAGAGTCTTCTAAGGCAGCTGAGCCTGAAACCTTAGGAGAACCAGAAGAATTAGAACTCCTTCCACGTTTAACCCAAGTGGAAGAAAAAGACACTGACAAAAAAGGAAAGAAGAAAAAACCTGTTTTAGGTATCCTTGCTGGCGAACGTGTCATCACTGAAATTTCTGATGATGCACGCGAACTCTACAATCAATCCAGATTTGGAAACCTCTCTGAATCAGGAAAAGTAGAACTTTCCTTACTCGAAGCCCTCTATCTTCTTGAACGTGGCAGATTACTTATCAAAAATGACAGTGGACGTGAAGTCATCTTTGAACAGTTCATAAAAAAAGCCCGAAAAGTAGAACCAAACTTCTGGATTCGCTACTGCGTATTCCGAGACATCCGAAACCGTGGCTACATAATCAAAACTGCCCTCAAATTCGGAGCTGACTTCAGAGTATATGACCGTGGTGTAAAACCTGGTGAAGATCACGCGAGATGGATAGTATATCCCGTACATGAAGGTGAAACCCTCACATGGCATGAATGGGCAGCAAAAAACAGAGTTGCGCACTCGACCAAAAAGCGTCTTCTCATCGCTGTCGTGGACGACGAAGGCGACGTAAGTTACTGGGAAGCGAGATGGGTTCGACCATAAACGTATCTCACTTTGATTATTTTTTTTAATTTTCATTGAATTTATAATTATAATTCTAAAACATTTGAAACATGTCTACCACCCAACACGAAATAATATAAACAACCACCCCAAATAGTATTACATGGACATCGAACAAATAGTTTCCTACCTCAAATCAAATTCTAACACCCCATTTCTTCTCATCCAACCAGTACAAACCGAACTACCAACTGCAGCTAAAGACTTCCCTCCTTTCATTCTTGCTGGCCATAATACCGGGTTTACAACCACAGACGCAGTTCAAGGTCATAGTTGGCACCTCGACACAGAGACAACCCCATTACTAAAAGTCAGATTCCACTATCAGGACAATATCTATTTACCTCACTTTGAAATCGAAAGACAATCTTCCCACCTCATCCTCCAAAAATTCCCCCCCGAACTCTGCATTGGAGCAGCCAACATTAGAGGATACAGCAGCAATCAATTTGGAAGATACCACAAACTTGCAGCTCCTGTAATCAATCAATTTCTACATTTATAACTAATCGAATCGCCTATACAGAATTCTCACCCAAAACGATTATAAAACACCATAAATATTACTTATAAAAGAGCAATAGGCATAGCTCTGAAGATAAGAAACCATGACAGCTTCCCCCTTCCATCTCCATGCACCCTTCGCCCCAGCCGGTGGCCAGCCTGACGCTATTAAAAAGCTCATCGAAGGATACAAAAAATTTCCAACTCAAACTCTTCTCGGAATTACCGGTTCCGGAAAAACCTACGTCATGGCCAACGTCATTGAAACAATAGGAAAACCAACTTTAGTCTTGGCTCACAACAAAACACTCGCAGCCCAACTTTACCAAGAACTAAAAGAATTCTTTCCAAACAACCGTGTAGAATATTTCATCTCATACTACGACTATTACCAACCAGAAAGTTATATCCCAACGAGCGACACCTACATCGAAAAAGAAGCAACCATCAACGAACAAATTGAAAAAATGCGCCTCTCAACAACTGCCGCCCTACTTTCAAGAAAAGATGTCATCGTCGTTGCCTCAATATCCTGTATCTACGGTCTTGGAAACCCTGCGGACTTCAAAGAAATCGCCCTCCCCCTCAAAGTCAAAACAAAAACAACCAGACAAACTATCATCACTCAACTGGTTCAAATGCAATACGAACGAAAGGACATTATCGAATCAGGAAATTTTCGCGTAAGGGGAGACACAATTGATATCTACCCTCCTTATGACACAAAATTAATCAGAATCGAACTCTTTGGTGATGACATAGATGCAATTGCCGAACTAGACCCTATTACCCAAGAACGTCTTCAAGAGATAAAAGAAACAACCATCTTCGCGGCCAAACAATTCGTCGTTCCCCAAGAAAAACAAGAACGTGCCATGCAAGCCATCCGAGACGAACTGGACGCAACTCTTCCAGAGCTCCCGCCACTCGAAGCACAACGACTTGAAAAACGGGTAAAATATGATCTAGAAATGATGGATGAAATGGGCTACTGCTCAGGAATCGAAAATTATTCGAGACACTTTGACGGTCGAGCTCCAGGTACCGCGCCTTACACCCTCCTCGACTACTTCGGAGATGAATTTCTATTCATTATCGATGAAAGCCATCAAACAATCCCCCAATCGCACGGCATGTACAACGGTGACTTTTCAAGAAAAAAGAACCTCGTCGACTTTGGCTTTCGCCTACCATGCGCATTCGACAACCGTCCACTTAAATTCGAAGAATTTGAGCGTCACTTCAAACACGTCGTCTTCGTCTCCGCAACTCCCTCAGACTACGAACTAAAAACGAGCGGCCAAGTTGTGGATCTCATCATTCGTCCAACAGGACTTCTCGATCCAATTGTAGAAGTGCGACCAATAACCGGACAAGTAAAAAACTTAATCAAAGAAATAAAGGAAACAACAAAACGAGGTTTCCGCATTCTTGTTACCACCCTCACCAAAAAAATGGCTGAAGATTTAACCAACTTCTTTGCTAAAGAATCAATAAAAGTACGATATCTCCACTCCGAAGTACAAAGCTTAGATCGTATTGAAATCATTCGACAGCTCAGAGCAGGAGAATTCGACGTCCTCGTAGGAATAAACCTCCTGCGAGAAGGACTCGACCTCCCCGAAGTAGAACTCGTAGCCATACTTGACGCTGATAAAGAAGGATTTTTACGTAACACCAGATCTCTCATCCAAACAATCGGCAGAGCAGCACGAAACGCCAACGGCCGAGTTATTCTCTATGCAGATAGAATGACCGACTCAATAAACGAAGCGATTAAAATCACCAAAGACCGCCGAGCAGCCCAAGAAAAATTCAATAAAATTCATAACATCACACCAAAAACAATCCTCAAAAGTGTCAAAGAAAAAACCCGTGACGTCAAAGGAACAAAACACATGAGCCAAATCGACATCGAAAAACAAATCATCGAGTTTGACGCTGAAATGCACAAAGCAGCAGAGCAATTAGACTTTGAAAAAGCAATCGCATTACGAGACCGAATAGAAGACTTAAAACGAAGTAATTAGGTTCAATTATGTTTATGGTTTTTTTAATTTTGTTGAATCGCCCTAATCTAATATGCTAGAAGAAATCTTTTGATATATCATCAAATCTTCGCAATCATAGACTTTTTGAAAACGCGGGAATTGTCTAGTCATAGTCTGCTGATACATTGGATGTCCCTCACGTTCATTTCTTTGTTCTGTAGGATTTAGGTGTAAAACCAGATGTCCTCTAATATTTACTGCTGTATCAATTGCTTCATATGTTTGTGGATTTTCAGAACCATCATATGGAAGAGGATATGTCCAAATAAACTCCCTAATTAATACTGCATCTAAATGAGAAACCTCAGCAGGAAGTGGTGGAATTGATGAGTTCAATAACCTTACATTTGAAAATGTTCGCAATTCCCGCATATGAACATGTCTTTCAAATGGATTGAGACGATCAACACCAATTACTATTCCTTCATCGGAAACAATCCCAGATAATCCTCTAAGAATATCATCTCTCTCACCATGATAAAGTTCAGCAACTCTATTCCCGTCCCTAACATATTCTTTTACTTTATTCCAAAAGTGCTCACTTAGTACCATATTCCTAATGTAAATATTCTCATTTATAAAATCTTTGGAAATTTACTACGAGACAGTTAAAACGTGTCTCTGCCAAAAAAGATATCATAATTCAAATGAGTTATAAACCTAAAGATTCTATCTTAATTAATGAAAATTCGAAATGCAACAATAACAGATATTGACCAAATCAATACATTATGGCTTGAATCTGCAAAGTATCATCAAAAGTTCGATAAAGAAATGTATTCAAATATTTCTAAAAAAGATATCCAAGAACACTCGGAGTCCATAATAAAATCCATAAAAGACCCAACACGAAGTATTATTGTAATAACACAAGAAAGTAATGTAATAGGGTATATTTTAGGAATCATCATAAAGCGAAAAAAAGAAAAAACAGGAATATTAGCTGATATGATGATCACTAAAAAATTTCAAAGAAAAGGTCTTGGAAGCATACTAATCAAAAACATCTTAAACTTTTTTAAAAAGAAAAATTGTACGAAATCTACATTAAATGTATTTGAAAACAACATAATTGCCATAAATGCCTATACAAAATTTGGTTTTAAAAAACACATTTGCACAATGCAAAAAAAACTTTAAAAAGAAAAAAAGAATTCTATTTCTTCATCACAGTAACTTTGTACTTTCCGAGTCCTTCAACTTCTTTTTTAACTGTATCAGATGAAAACTCACCTTCAACAGACATCTTTTCCGCTTTCATATCAACATTGCAAGAAGTAACACCCGCAATATCCGATACAACATCTTCAATAAGCACTTTGCAACTCGTACAATGCATCCCTTTAATGCCAAATTCTTGTTTCATAATATCCCCCTCATCAAACTATGCTAATTCGAAAATTAAAAAAATCTACTCAACCACATGGAATACTCCCGGCCCAGCCATTCCCATCCCACACGTAAACCCTAAATCACCAACTTTAGTAGGAGTAAACGTAATCACCGTATCCTCCGTGCGAGACAATGTTTCTGTAATCTTCATCGCAGGTAACACAAGCAATCGACCACAACCTTGAGCCTTACGTCCATCAATACGCCACTCAACTGGAACTCCCACTTTTACCGTAAACTCATCCGGACTATACGCAAGACCAGTAACCTTCATCGATGCAACCTGTACTCCATTCACCACCGGAACCATCTCAACAGGAGTACCAGATGGAACCCCATCTCCCCCATTTCGAACAACACTCGTTTGAACTAAAGTATACCCTGCTGAAATATTTAGAACGGCAAAAAATAACACGATAACTGCTGCAATCGTCATAAAATGTCGTTTAAAAGAACCGGATCGAACACCACTAAGTAACCCGATTCCTAAAAATGCAGGTGTCGTACCAAGTGCAAACACAAACATAGTGAGCGCCCCAACCGTTGGATCAGCAGTCCCAAGTACATACAACTGAAGAGCTTGCGTGAACCCACACGGTAAAAAGAACGTCACAGTTCCAAACAAAAAACTATACCACTTATACCCAGACTCAACCTTGCTAGTTTTATCATACGCCTTATGAGCTAAAAATTTCGGCATACCAACATTAAAACGATCAAGCCATGGAAAAATATGAAGCATCTGAAGTCCAAGCACAATCATAAACAAACTGACCGCAAACACAAGCAATCCAGCAACTATCGATGAAAGCGAAATAAGTGAGCCAACATATCCAACAAGTCCACCAAGAACAGCATACGAAATTAAACGACCACTAACAAAAAAGAGATTAGGACTAAATCGTTGCCACTTACTTAAATTCGGATGCATCTCATTATATTTTGTTGACACCGCAAGAAGTAACCCGCCCGACACAGCAAGGCATGTTGATGTCGCAGCAATCAAACCCAACACAAAAATAAACCCATAACTCATATTATTGGTAATACCAAATTGAGACAACAAATCTAGCTTTGAAAGAACGAAATAAACTGCAAGTAACACAATAGTAATTACCCCAATCTCAATATACTTAGACTTCTTTGAAACATGAGCACCGTCCACAGAACATGCCCCACCACGAGAAACCTCCCCTTCAGACTTTAAATGAAGAGTATATCCCTTCGAAGAAACCGCCTCAGCAAGCGATTCAAATGCCACAAAGTCCTCACATTCAACCTCAGCAGACGTATACGCGCGTGACACATGAACGGAACAGACCCCTGAAACTTTACGTAGAGCCCGCTCTATGATCACTTCACAGCTTGCACAATGCATCCCTGAAATGGAACAAGTATATTTCTTCATTATTTCACCATATAATATTAATCATTAATCCTATCAACGCAGCAACGTAACAACCGACCAACTCAACAACCGATCAACTCAACAACCGATCAACTCAAATACTCCTTTTAAAGCAAAGTAAACCATAATTCACAAAAACAAACAAAAAAAGAAAACTACTTCTTTCCTTTGTGATGTGACTCGTGCTTGCCAGAGTGATCACTATGATCATGACCCCCACAACATCCACCACCCATCATCCCGTTTCTTCGCATCAAATACCACACAAGCACACCAACACCAATTAACAAAATTAATCCCATCACCATAAAGACCCCCATTGTTCCCCAACCATACGACCCATTTCCAAAACCCATTCCACACCCAGTAAAATCAACCATAGTTCATCCCCCCTTTCTTATAATTTCTTCATCCGCAACAAAAGCGCATTCGAAATAACACTCACCGAACTAAGTGCCATCGCGCCACCTGCAATAATCGGACTAAGTAACCATCCTGTAAACGGATACAATAACCCAGCAGCAACCGGAATACCAAGCACATTGTAAAACAATGCCCAAAACATATTCTGTTTAATCTTCGCCATCGTCAATTTAGACAAACGAATAGCACGCGGTACATCCATAATACTATTGCGCATCAATACAATACTTCCACTTTCTATAGCTACATCAGTGCCTGACCCCATTGCAATGCCAATATCAGCTACAGCAAGTGCCGGCGCATCATTTACTCCGTCCCCTACCATTGCAACTTTACCTTTGCGCTGTAACTCTCGAACATGCTTCGCCTTATCTTCTGGAAGAACGGATGCAAAATAATGAGTAATGCCAACTCGCTTCGCAATTGCGTGAGCAGTACGCTCATTGTCCCCCGTAATCATATACGGAATAATACCCATCTTCTTCAATGCAACAACCGCCTTAGCCGAATCCTCTTTAATCTCATCAGCTACAGCAATAATGCCAAGTAACTTCTTACCTGACGCAACATACATCACCGTCTTTCCATCCGTTTCAAGCTCACTAACTCGATTCTCAAGAGATCCAAACACAACACTAGACATTTGCATCATCGCTTTATTACCAATAATATAGGATACCCCAGCAACACTTCCAACAACTCCTTTACCCGGAGTCGCTTTAAATGTACCAACAGTAACCAACTGAATCTTCAACTCTTCAGCCCGCGCAACAATAGCATCCGCCAAAGGATGTTCTGATTTCTTCTCAATACTCGCAGCAGCCTTTAACATGCGATCCGCATCAACCCCAGCAGAACATACAATCTCCGTAACTCGAGGCTTACCAACAGTAAGAGTACCCGTCTTATCAAACACAACAAATTTTATTTTATGAGCCGTCTCAAGTGCATCTCCACCTTTAATTAAAATTCCATATTTCGCACCCATTCCCGTTCCAACCATAATAGCTGTAGGTGTTGCAAGGCCAAGCGCACACGGACACGCAATAACCAAAACAGATACCGCAGCAACTAAAGCAAACGCAAGACCAGCACCAGCAAAAACATACCACACTAAAAACGTCACAATAGCAATCAACACAACAACTGGAACAAAATAACCTGAAACCATATCAGCAAATCGTTGAATAGGTGCTTTACGTGTTTGCGCATCTTCTATTAATTTAATAATACGTGAAAGCGTCGTATCAGCACCAACCTTCGTAGCCTTAAATGAAAAATTCCCATGCTTATTTATTGTTGATCCAATAACCGCGTCGCCCTTCTTCTTCTCAACAGCAATACTCTCACCAGTTACCATACTCTCATCAATTGAGGAATAGCCAGATACAATTACCCCATCAACAGGAATTTTCTCACCAGGTTTCACCACAACAATATCCCCAACAACAACAGAATCAATACTAACCTTCTCCTCTTTCCCATTACGAACAACCGTGGCAAATTTCGCTCCAATTTTCATCAACTTTGAAATAGCTTGTGACGTCTTACCTTTCGCCATCGCTTCTAGATATTTCCCAAGTAATACTAATGTTATCAACACGGCTGATACTTCAAAATACTGTTCAGATCCAAACCCAAAAGCAACTCCGAAAATGAGCACAAACGCCGAATAGAAATACGCAGCACTTGTTCCAAGCGCAATTAACGTATCCATATTTGCGGACTTATTTTTAAGCGCAGCCCACGCACCAGTATAAAATCCTCGACCAATATAAAACTGAACAGGAGTAGAAAGTGCAAACAATATCCATAACCGATATGGAACATCCATAAACACCATCCCAAGAAGAAACGCAGGAACTGCAAAGACCGCACTCAAAATAACAGTAAATTTCAACTCTCGTAATTCCCTACGTTTCATCATCTCAGCAGAATTACTCTTCCCATGATCTGACCCACCAGTAGATTGATCAACAGCACCATACCCTTTTGATTTAACTGCAGAAATAAGAGCATCAACAGACACCAAAGACGAATTATATGAAACATCAGCTTTTTCCGTAACAGAATTTACAACTGCAGATATAACTCCTGGTACTTTAGTAAGCGCACGAGTAATAATAGTAGAACAACTCGCACAATGCATCCCACTAATAAGGAGGGTAGCATGATTATCTTTACTCTTTGGGCTACTAACCTGAATCCTATTAGTCTGAGTAATTTGATTTTTCATAACTTTAATCCCCATTATATTATGTGCAAAGTATAATTCTCGAATCGAACTAAATACATCAATGACACATCTTTCCATCTGGATGAACAACATGTGAGCAATACATACTCATATGCGCATCAATTAATTCCATAAGTGGAGTTATCGTCTTCATATTAAGAGTATAAAATCGAAACTTTCCTTGGACTTCAACCATAACCATACCACATTTCTCAAGCCGCTTCAAATTATGAGAGACCATCGTTTGTTCAAACCCAAGAGCCAAACAAATCTCATTCACATTCTTAGGTCCCGCTCGAAGCAAAATAATAATCTGTAGTCTATTAGGATTCGAAAGTGAACCAAAGAACAACTCATATGTAGCCATATCATGTTTCATATATGTCAAAAACATCATATGATATATAAATCTTATGAAAGAAATATGAGAAATAACACAAAATCAGAAATCCTAACAAACAAAAAAATCAAAAAACACTAAATAAACAAAAAAAACTATTTCGCACATGCACACAGTGCATATCCTCGAGCACGAGCATCCGCAGTTGTCTCAAACGCAATCTTATTCATTGATTTGATATTTTTTGCATACGCACAAGTATCTGTATGCGCCTTCGTTGACGTCATAGAGCCAACGTACCGAGTCCGTGCAATAACTGGAACACGAACAGTTTTAACCGCCTGCAACATAGCAACTTCCTTCTTCAACATTGCAACCTCGGAATAAAGTTGTCGAACATGAACAAAAAGGCCGTAAATATCTTTCTTCGCTAAATGGAATGATTGTGTAATATTTTCTTCGATTTGGGTCATAGTAAATTCCTCCAATATAGAGCTAAAAGTCAGAATTCTTTTTAAACCTTTCCGAAAAAATATCACTTAATAGTAACAACAAATATTATCTCTTCCGAACCAAACCGCCATACCTCGCAGCTGAAAAAGACAACACATCAACAAACCGAAACGTATCCCGACTCTGATGAACCTCATACAAGACTTCCCCTACATCAACTCGACAATGTGGATGTCCCCCCGCTGACGCAGCAGGAACGCTTTGAGGAACAACATCAAAAACCCCAACTCGCGCTGAACTCACCGACCACACCTTATTAGCCGACGCACTCTCACAATACTCAAATCCCAACACCCCACAAGTAGGTGCAACAGCAACTCTATGTCGAGAAGTAATCAAACTCAACTCCTCAACCCCACAATATGCTACAAGCAAATCAGAATGAAGATCTGTAAAATAAAACTGTGAAAACGCAAGCGGAACCAGCAAATCATCAAGACTCACTTTATCAGGAAGATGGACCATATCTAACGCACCAATCATTCTCTATTTAAAGAAATCTAAACTCAACAAAACAAAATATAAATCACCGATTTGTATAAACTCCCAATGTCTTCTCCATATCAATCCCCTTACACACAACGGGAAACCCATTACTTTGATATTGGTTAAGGATATTATGAAGTGATATATCAGGGTAACCTCCCTCAAAAGCCCATGTTTGATTAACTTCTGCTTCAAGTAGTACGCAAACACGATTAATTCCAGAACTACGCAATTGATCTACTGAAGGCAAATAATTGTGTATCCAATTATCATGCACATCATAAGTCAAATTATCATCGCTTCCATCGGCTCGATGGCAATCCAGAAACGTTGCCATTCTTCTGGGCTGCAATGGAATTGATCTACCATTATTATACGTGGCAGCCCAATATTTAAGTGCCTGCTGAAAACGAGGATTAATAGAATCTTGAATAACAAATGAACAATCAACTCCTCTTTGTTGAAGTGCCACAGCAACTCCAGGTAAATGTGCATGCCCAACATCAACAATAAAATATGTTTCGTCTAGGATCTTTGAATTAGTAAAATATTCAGATAATATCTTGGGTGGGCAAAAATCCAACCTTTGTTTTTTATCCAAAAAAATAGAACTCAAATTATTTTCTCCTTGAAATATTGTTTCTCGTTGAGGTATTGTTCCTAATTGTGTTTGAAAATGTTCTGCAAACCCATCCATAAATGCGAGATCCATCAAAGAAATTCGTGCAGGCACAGTAGAATTTATGTTGAATACAGTTGGGGGCAATCGTTCTGCTAAAGGCCCACGTGTTTTGTAAATATTGGTGTGGTCACCTTCTTGTAAAAACGGTGCAGCAATAGTAAGGGGTACAAGAGCTGAACGTTTAGCTTCACGAAAAGCAAATTTCCCCTTAGCCGAAGGGAGAATTTGATAGTTGTTAACATAATCTTCTCCATTCCTCTCGCGTTCTTCTAACCACACTCTACAAGCTTCTAAATCAATTTTGAAAGGATATTGAGTCATTTTATGTACCGGATAACCCTGTAAATACGATGTGTTTTATAAAAGTTTCCACTGGTTATTACTATGAAGGAGTAATATTACCTGGGAATTTGCAGTCACCATCTTACCGTTAGGAATCAAATCAAAAAGAAAATCTAAAATTCTCCCAAAACCTAAAAAAGAAACACCCAAATAACACCTCAATGACACCTTCCTTCCTCCCAACCAACATAGAAGAAGGAAAAAAGTACTACAAAAATTTTACTGAGTTTGATATCATTTTCGTAACCGGCGACCCATACTATGATCACCCACTAAGTGGTGTTGCAATCCTCTCAAGACTTCTAGACAGCAAAGGCTACAAAGTGGCAATCATCGGTCAACCAGAAAGCAAAGAAGACTACCTTGTAGCAGGCCAACCAAAATACCTATTCTGCATCACCAGTGGCCTCCTCGACTCCATGCTCGCAAACTACACCCCAATGCTCAGAAAGCGAGAAAACGTCCTCGTCCCCGAACGTGCCTTAATCACCTATACCCAATCCATCAAGCAACTCTTTCCAACTAGCATCACACTCCTTGGTGGCGTCGAAGCAACAATTCGCAGATTCACCCACTTTGACTACAAAGAAAACAAACTCCGACGCGGAATCTTGCACGACTCCAAAGCTGATCTCCTCTTGCACGCAAACGCTGAACGATCTCTCCTAGACATACTGACAAGAATCAAAGAAATCAACAAACAAACAAAAACTGACCAAACACCAAAATTCAACGAAATCAAAGACCAACTAAAATTAGAAGAAATCGAAGGAGTTACCTACAAAATAAAAAGAGACAAAATCCCAAAAACAACACGTCACCTCCCGAGTTTTGAAGACTGTGAAAAAGACAAAGCACAATTCAGCCTCCTAACCAGAACTCACTACCTTCTCCCCGACGATGAATTCATTGAACAAACCGGTCTCGGATTCCTCCACCACACAAGACCTGCTCACACCTTAACAGAAAAAGAAATGGATTTCATCTATGAACTCCCCTTCACAAGACTCCTCTACCCAAATTGCAAAAATTATCAATTCAACCAAAGCATGGTAGAACGCCTTGAAGCATCTGTGATCATTGGCCGAGGCTGTTGGGGATCCTGCAACTTCTGCATCATCCCATTAGTCCAGGGAAAAGAAGTTGCCATCAGATCAAAAGAAAGCATCGTAAAAGAAATTGAAAGCATCTATAAACGTGGTATCCAAAAAATTAACGACCTCACTCTACCAACATTAAACATGTACGGTTCCTACTGCGACCTCTACAAACATCCTCGCACAATCAACAGCCCAGTCATAGAAGAGCAAATCACCGTCTACGACAAAAAGGAATATTGCAACCAAGAATGCGCCGGCTGTCCAAACCGAAAGCTCTCCGACAACCTTTACCCACTTCTCGAAGAAATCGAACTCCTAAATCAGAAATATAAAGGAACCACTCTCGAACTAAGATCCGCAATCAGACATGACATCATTCTCGACCAAAAAAAACTCTTCCGAAAAATAATGCAATTCACCACACGTCTCAAAATTGCACCTGAGCACATCTCAGACACCGTATTAAAATCAATGAACAAAGCAACCAAACAACACTTCATTGATTTCCTTGCTGAATTCAGAAAAGTAAACATTGAGCAACAAACTCACAAACGTCTCGTACCCTACTTCGTTGCCGCACACCCAGGCTCCTCCATGAAAGAAACAGAAGAATTAATCAAATTCTGTGACGACAACAAACTCTTCGTCAACCTAACCCAAGTATTCACCCCAACTCCTGGCACCGCATCAACCGCCACCTATTACGCAGAGATGGAGACACGAACAAAAAAACCAGTGTATGTCCCAAGAACATGGCGAGAGAAAAAAGACCAAAAAAGTAAACTCTTAAACAACGAGCACGAAGACTTCTCCGACGAAAGCGGATAAAAAAACAGAACAAACAGGCTTATAAAAACCATTAGGTAATAGTAACAAATGACTCTTGTAACCCCCTCACAATATTTCCAATTATTCGTCAAAAACACCAATTATTTTGGTCAATTCCGTAACGATGCATCAGACCCACAAGGCCCGCAATATTCATATACATCAAGAATTGGAGAATTGTATGAAGAGACAAGAACAATTGATAATTGTATAGCGGGATATCTTGAAAACATAAGAGAAACAGCTCCATTATGGAGAGGGTCTCGTCATATTATTATTCCAGGATTCTTTAAAGACAATCAATTAAACAGCCATCAAACAGACATCTTTAATGAAAGAGTACTTACACAAGCAAAGATTTCAGGCTGGCGTACATACCACCCAGAAACAAAAGACGCAATACCACATATCAAAGCATTCCTCCTCTATGAAATAGGACTTGACCCGTCATCAGATACATCCTCATTCACGCAAAAAGAAATAGAAGGAATCCAAAATTTATTCGTTTGGAACAAATGGAACGTTTACAATAAAAGATAAAACACCATAAAAAAATAAACCCTACTTCAACTTACAAGTACCGCTCTCACCATCAGGCAAATCCTGCTCACCCGAAACAGTCAAAATATTACCTTCCTTAAGAAAAGTAACAGTCTTTAAATTATTAACAACAATATCATTGCCAAGTAAATATAATGAAATATTACGTAACTCTCGTAATCTTACTTTCTCAAGTCCTTTAATTTCCAAAACTTCAAACGGAACTTTGCCCTTTAAATGCGGATTATTATCCATAAACAAACCAATGAACGCACTCCACGGGCTATCTTTAGTCTTGCCCGGTTTACGAGAAATAATAACACTCTTAGCTTTGTGAATTTTCATATACATCACTTAACAAATAACTGATTCTTAAATGTTATGTAACCCTTTTTGTGAAGAATATACCCTATATAGCAGCCAAGAGAAAACAATAGCACATTAAAAATTCTGCTACTCCACATAGAACCAAGGAGCATCCCTACAATAAACCCAGCTATAATCATGGTAAACGGAAAAATTTGTTCCTTATAGCGTTTCAAAAACCATACACGACCAGCTACTAAACCTGACAAAAACATAACAAAAACACCAACAAGAATATTTTTAGAAAGCAACGCAATAAACAATCCTATGAGTAGAATAAACGTAGCACCATACTGAACCCATTGTTTTTCCCATTCAACAGCCATACATTATCCCCTGAATCATAAACACGTCATCACCTATTAGATTGCGTAAGAGCTCCAAATACACCAAGAACAGCCCCTACAACCCCCACAAAAATAAGTCCCGCTTTGGATTGAGTTGCAACCAGCAGTGACACCACAATAACAACAAAAATAGACCCAACATACTGTGCTCTATCACCAAAGAAAACAGAAAGACCATCAAGTTGAACGAGAGGAAGCAAAGCAAAGAACGCCATTGAAATATTAAGCCACATTCCTTTTTCAAATAAATATGAACCTGGAAACAAATACAACAACACACCAAACAAAAATGTAAGTATCAAATTACCCATAACACCAGCAAGCGCAATCTGGGCATTTTGACCATATGAAAAACCATATCGAAACTCACCCAGACGCGATCGACTCATAAAAATAACCGACACACAACCAATCAAAACAACAGGTAACTTACCCATTGTAATAAACGCGGTAAGTAACATAATAACAAGCCCAACCCACCACACCTTATACTCTGCTAAATAGCCATAAGACAACGCCTTATGTTTTTGTAGCCCAAACCGAAACAAAAAACTAAGAAATGCAACCAGAGTCAACAAAAAGAAGTGAACAAGCCCGATAGAAACACTAAAAATTGTTCCACCCCAATCACGAAACGAAAAAATAAAACCAGAGACAAGCGCGCAAACACACAACCACACAATCTCCTCGCGACTAAACGTAAGAAATTGTGTAACACGTTCACGCATCTCCTTCTTTGAAACCATAGTATCGAAATAGAGAAAGGAGTATATATATCTTTTTTCCACAGCGACTCTGTAGAAATGCTATTTAATGGACATCAACCAAAATAATCAGTCAAAATGGTTCATAAAGTCAAAAAAAGAGTGAATAAAAAAAAGAATCCCACAAAAATATAAAAAAATAAAAAATTTGAAGGAAGAAAAAAACTAATAATAGCTAAAAGCTATTAATAGTAAGTCTTCTCTTCGTCGTCGTCTTTCTTGAGTCGGCTAAATCCGATAACAAGTCCGATGATAACCAAAAGCACAATTAAAACAATAAGAGCAATCTCAAGACCATTCTTAAGATCCATACCGTTATTTTGTGTACCAGTTACTGTAGCTTTTAAAGCAACAGTTTCTAGCATATCAGCTCCGCTTTTAACGGAAACTGAAACAATGTGGTCACCAAGAGCTGCGTTAGCGTTTGGAGTAACTTCAACATATACAACTTTACTTTGTCCAGGTGAAAGAACAACAAGGTTCTCAGACACAGCAACAGTTGCAAAATCGCCAGTTACAGCTTCAACAGCATAAGCACGGCTTGTTCGACCATCGTTAGTTAAAGCAACACCGTACACTGCCTTAGCTCCAATAGCAACAGTTTGACTCTCTGGACCAACAGCAAGAACTAACTTACCGGTGGTTTCAACAGCAAATTGCTCATTAGCAACAACATTCAAAGTAGTAGTCTTAATTACAGTTTGATCAAAGCCATCATAATCAACAGTTACCTTAACTTGATACTCACCAGCTGCTGCAGTAGCAGGAATTGGTAAGAACATCTCAGGAACGTCTTCATACTCAACATTGTTATCATCTGTAGCAACAAGATCTACAAATTCAGTTGCACTAATTCCTAATTGTGGAACGGATACAGTAACTTTAACGTCTTTCTCGTCTTTGTCTCCCCAGTTAGCAAGAAGCACAGAAACAAGAATGGATCGTCCAGCTTTAATACTGTTTCCAGGTGATAAAGTAACATCTTGAACTTCAACACTGTGTCGCTTAGGTTCAACTGATAGTACAATATTCTTCTCCTCAGCTGCACCATTTTGGTCAAGCATTCGAAGTCGAAGTGCATATTCAGCTTTTTCAAGGCGAGCAGGTAAAGCTACTTGCATATTAACATACTTAGTGTTACCAGCTTGAACATCAATTAAGTCTACAGAGTCATAAAGACCCTCTCGATCATTTCCTTCATATCCGGAAATCTTTGCATCAACCTCAACATCGCGTGCACCGTTGTCAGCAACAAGTCCTACACGAATGTCAAGAGTTTGACCTTCTTCTACAGCAAGAACTTCGCCGTTATCCACATAATCCCCGTTGATTCGTAATGATCCCCAGGAAAGCTCATTAGCGTTATCGTTAACCGCGCTAACAAGTGACATAGCAAGCACGCCCATAATGAACAATGCCAAAATACTTGATTTCATTTTTTTCTTCCTCCAAATTAGTTAATTATTGGATTTTCTTTTAGATTCAATTGAGAGGTATTATATAAACCTTTCGCGGCATTTAGCATTTGAAAGTGACTACAATATACCCCTATTGTTGAATAGTGATTTTTGAATGACTAGATTGAAATATATTGCCAGGGCAATATATCAGAAAGCAAGAACAATTGATACGATTATTTCTTGCTTTCTTTATATCTCTATTTCAATCATCGTCGTGAAAGTGAACAATTTAAGTTTGACAAAACTCAAATCATTCAACTTTCGGTGAAACTAAGTGTTCATTTCAGAACACTTAACAAGGCACTCGGAACTCGACAAAAGCCAAAAAAAAAGGAGGCTTCACAGCCCCAAACAAACAACAAGGTTGAAATTTACTCAACACTAAATTGTCGGTACGCAACTTCATGATATCGATTTGTTTGGAACATAAATTGAACCATGTAGTCCCCGGCAGGAGCGTCGTATGGAAGATCAACTGGAACATTCCAACTATAATCACCGCCTCGTCTCAAATCAAATTCACCAGATGCAACTCGAACTCCAAGGTCAGGGATCATAACAATAAGACGAGCATCGTTAAATCTCTCATTCCCATTATTATGAACTGCAATAGCCATAGATACAGCCTCACCAGCACCAGCTACTTCACTAATGTGAATAGTTTGGAACTGTACATTCTCATAAGCAATATTGTTATCATGATCATCACAAACATCACCAACAAAGTCCAAATCAGCATCTTCTTGACGTGGATTAAACACATACACGCAATTGTCCTCTGAATCAATCACACCATCATTATCAGCATCAACATCAACTGGTGGTGGATTAACTGCGTCACACACATTCCCAATACCATCATGATCTGCATCTTCTTGACCAGGATTAGCAACAAGTGGGCAGTTATCACGAGCATCAGGAATACCATCATTGTCAGTATCTACAGGGGGCCGTGGATGACAAATAGGTAAATTTTCAAATCCAGGCCAGCTACAAAGTGGACCATCAGGGAAAGGAGGATCAATTGGACCAATATCACCAGGACCAGGGAAATTGAAATCACACACATTTCCTCGACCATCATGATCTACATCTACTTGAGTAGGATTAGCAGCACGAGGGCAATTATCACACGCATTACCAACCCCATCGGAATCAGTATCAACTTGATCTGCGTTCGCTACACGTACACAATTGTCATCAGCATCTACTACTCCATCCCCATCTTCATCATCAACTGGAACATCAGGTTGACAAATAGCTAGATCCTCAAAACCAGGCCAACTACAAAGTGGACCATCAGGAAAAGGAGGATCAATTGGACCAATATCACCAGGGAACCCAGGAGGTAACACGATCCGATCACACACATTACCAAGACCATCATGATCAAAATCAAGTTGATTGGAGTTATCAACACGAGGGCAATTATCACACGCATTTCCAACACCATCGGAATCAGTATCAACTTGATCTGCATTTGCAACACGAACGCAGTTATCACGAGCATCAGGGATACCATCATCATCGGTATCAACTTCAGGATGACAAATTGCAAGATTTTCAAACCCAGGCCAACCACAAAGTGGACCATCAGGATAAGCAGGTTCAATAGGAGTAAAATCGCCTAAACCAGGAATTCCGGGTTCGTTTCCTACAATAATAACACGATCACAAACATTTCCTCTACCATCGGAATCAGAATCTGCTTGATTAGCATTATCGGCACGAACACAATTATCACACGCATCCCCTACACCATCGCCATCAGTATCAAATTGAAGTCCATTAGGAACAGCAGGGCAATTGTCAGTTACATCATCAACACCATCTCTATCAGCATCAGCTGGAGCTGGCGGAACAACCACACCACGAACAATCATACGAATAGGTGCAAAATCAACTGAACCTCCATTTTGAACGTGAACTTTAACAACAAATTCACCATCCAAACCATTGGTACCAATTGCTCGAACAACTTCTTGAACAGGACGTTGCGCATTTGATACAACCGCAAATCGGCCAACAGCATTGCGAACAAAATCACCATCAGCAGTATAAATATCAACATAAAAATCAAAATTTTCATGACTAGTCACAAGAACACTAAGTTCCGGACGATCCCCAGCATCAACAGTAATCGTATTACGTCCATTCTCCCATTGAACTCTATTAATTGCAATATCAGCAAGAGCCAGTGGAGCAATAACAAGCAATACCATTGCCAGTACACTAAACATTACTTTTGTATTCATGGTTATTCCTCTAATCGTAAACATCTAACACATCCAAAGCAACCAAGTTGCATAAACTCGACCAAGAACACCCAAACCCTCTTTGCACTCAATAAACGCGAAACCAAAGCCCGCGCATAAAATCATAAACTCACACACTCAAAACAAAAAAAATTAACCAACAGTAAATCGACAACTAAAAGCGATACGTTGCTCCAAGTAAACCGTATGGAGTGACACTACCTTCTTCAGTAAGTCCAGCTTGATTTACACCTGCTTGAATAAAGACAGGACCCAAATCAAGTTGAAGACCACCAAATCCATATCCAGTAACTTTTGTTTGATATTCAGGATTACCTTCTGTACCTCGTGGTGCAGTACCATCAACAGTAGTAACAGTTGATGGAGATGTATTTTTGGAACTCAAAATACCATTTACTCCACCCTCAAGTGAAAGAACAACTGATTCAGTCATATTTCCAAGAATTGGAACACGTAATGACGCTCGAGCTCCCAAAAATGGATGTTCAACTTTTCCTACTGTAGTTCGACTTGACCAACCATCGCCTGCATCCACAGTAACAGACTCACTCTTGGATTCAGCACCAAATACACCATACGCTGCAACATTTAACCCAAGATGGCGTACAAAAAATGATCCATACCCACCAACTTCAGTACTATTTGCAAATGGATTCCATTGACCAGTTACTCCGCCAACCAATCCTTGTTCATAACCAGCAAATACACCAAGTGCAAAAGAATCCAAGCCAGCAAGATTTTTCTTCACACGAGCATTATACTCGGATTCAACAGCATCACGACTAATTTGTAATTCTAAACATTTCTCAGATAAATCTTGTAATTGAAGAACACTAGTACTATACATAGTATCATATTTAGCATTAATTGCATCTTTATCTGCAGGAGCCGCAGCAAGTTCTTTAGTTCGTTGTTCAGAAAGAACACAAACAATGTTTGCCATTGCATCGTTTTTAGTTTTATTATCACCACAAACAACCTTTTCTGCATCGCCAAACGCCTTTCGACGAGCTTCATCATCAGCAAGTGCATCAACAACAACTGGAAGAGTTCCAGTATAAACAGGAGACGAAGCAGGTGCGGGAGCACTCTCGACAGCAGCAGCAACAGGAGCATCTCTAGCAGCACTAAGAGTATTTTCTAAATCCCCAACTCGACCATTAAGACCATTAATTCTTTCATCTTGAGCAGCATCAACTGCTGTTTGATCAGCCTTATATTGATCAAAAGTAGTAGTCAACACGAACCGTTGATTATCCATACCCGCCAACTTAGCAGCAAGTACATCAAGTCGAGCTTGAGCATTAGGATCTTCAGATGTAAAAGAAGTCATACTAACCCGATAATCAATAACATCAATCAAAGTTAATGGTTTCTGAGCATCATTATCATAGAAATGAGGACTCTTAGTAGCAGGATTCAAATCTAAAAAATTCCACATGACGCCAGTATAATTCGGTCCTTTCTTCACCGTTCGCTTAGGAAATCGCACTTTCAACCGAGCATCAATTTGTGCATCCAAATCGCAACCTTCAAAAATATCACATACTTGATTTCGGTACACAAGATTACCATTACGTGGAGCAGGTACAGCACTATGATTTGCAGCAGGCAAAGTAGGAGCATTACCTAATGCAGGAGCACTACCAACAACCGGACCATCGGCTGGCGCACCAGCATATCCCAAAACCGGTGCAGCAGCAACCGCGGTAAAAGCCACATTTCGTACAAAATTATTAATTGATGCCATTGTTTAATTTCCTCCTATAGATCAAACCCCATAAGGGGTATTACGATGATAAATTGATTACTACTGTTGAAAAACAACAGTCACTATATAAACTTTGTGGGATAATACTACTCAAAAAGAGTAAAACTTGTAATTGAACGGTGCAACAGTATCAATATTCCAATTTGAATTTGGTTTGGATCGAGACGCAACTAACTCAACAAACTTATGTAACAAAGTAGAATCCTGTGCACCATCTCTCCATTTCAAATCACCAACAAAAGCCCGGTATAGCACGCCACTTGATTCTCTAAAAGTATTACCAAACGCTTGAAATGCTAACTCGCCTTTCGCTCCCATAGTGCAACGTGGATCCTGCGAACCACATGTCTGAGCAATCCATCGACCTAGAAGCGAATCAACGGCCGCAATATTCTCTTCGCTAGGATGACCCTTCAATTTCTCTTTCATAAAATCATATCGAGCATGAGCACTCATTGCCACATCACGTTCAACTCGAATACTATCACGCTCACGAATAACACTATCACGTGCAGTATAACAATTCTGTAACAACGCATCTTCACCACTCAAACCTAACCCCAATGAAGCTGCACTCCCAGGAGTCAAAGGAACAACACGTGAAGCAATCAATGTTGCTTGAGACTGCAAATCAGCAACATGAGCAACACATTGTTCATAATCAATCTTGCTTATAACTAAATCACGAGCAATTAAATCATAATCACCACGTACCACACCTAAATCAGTACGAATCAAATCACGCGCAGAGCCACACGTGCTTAAATCATCTCGTAAAGACGCAACTGTTCCATTCAATGTAATAATATTTCCATTCATAACATCTAATTTATTCTTATACTTATCACGTTCAGATCGAGTAGCAATAACAATACCCTGAGATGCACCTAACTGAGTATTATATCCATCAATGGCCTTTTGTCGTAAACCAAGAAGTGCATCCTTTGCAAAAATCACAGCTCGAAGTGATGCAACTTCTCCACGTAAATCTGTATTGCCACTACGTTTTAAGTCACATTGCTCAAGACTTTTTCGCACTGCAATCAAATCATCTTGACACTGAGCATTCTGAGCAATAACATCGGATTCTCGATTTGGTTGATTTGCCGCTACAATACTCCGAGCAGTTTGTAAATCAGTATCACAAGTATGTTTAGCATTCAACAAAACTGAGTACTCATTTCGTAGTCGAGTCAAATGGCTACTAAGTTGAGAAATCTCTACCTGAGAAACCCCATGTTCAATATACATTGCACGTAGCTGGGTATCACAATCAATATAATTATCACGACAAACCAAAGACTCAGCATTAATAATAGAAAATTCAGAAGTAACCCCTGAAAGACTACTCTCACTCCGAGAAAGCAACGTATTGCAATCCCTACTCTTCCCTTCAAACTCATCAACAGAAGTCCGCAAACCAGCAATAACCAAATCCTTAGCAGCATCCCGTTTCTTACAATCAACCAACGTTTCTGCGACATCAATACTAACAACAACAGGCTCCGTTGAAACCGGAGCATCAGTATGCCAATATTTAACTCCCAACACCGCAGACCCACCCGCAATAACCGCACCAAGAAGAGCCCACGTTGCGCCATATTGCCATTGCCTCGATCTGTTAGCCACTTGAGAAGAACCTATAGTATTCAAACCAACAACCATCGTGTCGCTTCTACTCTCGCAACGCATCACATCAAACACTGTCGCATCAAGTGAAGACAAGCGAACTTTTTGTCGATTATCACAACGCGTAGCAAATACTGAACTATCACGTTGGTAAAAAACACCACTATGTAAAAATATCGCATTCTCTAAAATTTCAGATGCATGATCCACTTTGCGTGACATAACTTTAAATTGATCAGAATTCGCACGATAATCACGAATATGTTCGTAACTCTTAACCAACTCCAAAAAACTTTGACCCTCAATCTTACCATCAAATACAAAGCAATTTCTTTTATGATAAATCACTTCTTCTACAGTTAAGGTATCTTGTGAAACATCCCCGCTATGAAGCACCATCAAGCGCCTCTCACCAGCCCACTCATACCACATCCCAGGCTCCAAATTATTAAACCCATCAATTGGTATCCTCTTAAACCGAGTTTCACTAGCTAAATCTTCAAGAGACAAAAAAGTTTGCCCGGACGCAGTCGCCTCAAGCCGGCTCATTAATGAAGTCATATCAGTTGTCATAGATTACCTTTTAAGAATAAAATACGAATGTGTTTTCTGATTCACATCAGTTGCATAACCACTCTTATCTGCAACACACCAAGTCCCTTTTTCACGAGCAACAAATCCAGACTTTATCAATTGGTCGCCTCCAGCCGCAACAAATAGTTTCCCCAAAGCCTCAGAACAATTTGCCGTATTTGCAACCCAATATTTCATAGTACTAGCGTCACTTCCAGAACACTCAGCAACAGTTCCATCAACTACACATTGAGTTTTAACATACGAAACAATATCCCCACGTACAGAGGTAGGAATTGAATCTTGAGCAACAACTTTAGCAATATCCAAATTACCAGCAGCAACATCAATAGAGTTCTGGGCAATTCTCAAATATGCAATAACTTGTCTTGTCTTCGCCTCAACAGGAGCATATTTTGTAGAAACAAAAGTATCCCATTCTGGTTTAAACGCATCAAAATCAGCAACTAATTTTCGAGCTTCCTGGGCCTGAGTGGTATACGTGGCAGCACTTGCAGCAATTTTATCACTCGCATCCGCCCGAGCAGTCTGAGCAGCAACTACAGCCTTCTCTAAAGACACAACAGCGTCGCGAGAAGCAGCAAATTGTGAATTAAAATACAATGCTGTCCCACCAATACCTAATGCAAGCGCAGCAGCTCCAACACCACCAAGAACTGCCATACGCTTCACACGACCATTATGACCCGCAACATCAAGCGCAATCGCAAGTGCATCCTTATGTCGCTTTTCCATCTCTAAACGATAGTCTGCAACTGCTTGCGGAATTTCACTACCCTCCAAACTCTTCTCTCCACTCCCATTATTACGATAAAACGGAGCTGGGTTCCAAGGTAAATCATCATCACTACCTTTTCGATAAAACGCCCCAACGGGAATCTCATTAATATTGGTAACTTCTTTAATTTGACATCTTCCAGCAAGTACTAGATCAAGCCCCGTAACATCATTAACAAGTATCAAATTACGATCGCTAGTCTGAACATAATAATACACCAACTTATCAGCTGCAGCAATAGGTAATACAGGAACATTTCTTGAAGGCGGCACGACCCCCGGTCTATGAACAACATCAAATGCAGGAGCTTGACGTGCACGTGGAGATGGTACAGAAACTGGCCTTGTAGCTTGAGGTGGTGCGCTCACGGTATGAACCACTTGAACTGGAGGTACAGGTGCGGGAGCCATAGGAATCTCAGGTAACACTGCCAGAGGTGGCAAACTCGCAACCTGGGAAACTGTAACAGTTCTTCCATGGGGATCAACTTGACCCATCTCCCCAGTTATTACCTCGTCATCATGAACTATCAGAACTTCCATTGTCGTTGCACCCGGAGTTAACAAAACAGAAACATGTTGAGCATCTGCAACCTGTGCAGACGGTATCAAAGGAAGAGGAGGAGGGACTACACGCGCTCCAGTTCCAGCTGTTGCTACCACAGGAGGTATTGCACCAACCCCCCCCGCTGTCTTTTTAGTATCATTATTTTTATCATTTGCCATTGTTAAATCTCCAGGAGTATTCATAACCCCTCGCTTCTCATCTATATCCTCTAATGCACCAAGCGATGCCCGCCTCATATCAGCAGGTGTACGATCTCTATCCTCAAGACCAAAAAAACCATCCCGCACACGCACTCGAACAATGCCATTCTCATCCTCAGAAATACCTGTAAAGCCCGGTGTAGACGCAAGATTTCTCGCCAACGTAGTAGTTGGTAACACATCAGCAGCACTAAGTTCCATCGTCATTTTAACGAGATCAACTTTCTCAAAAATGGTATAAGATACAACCTCACCCTTCGGGGTCCGAGAAGAATGAGTCGTTTTTTGCAAAACGACCTCCGTTGAACCGGGCACGTGAACAAAGGCCCCTTCAGGAATCGCAGGATCTAAAATCCAAGATGCAACCTCTGACTCCCATTTCTCAGGTTCTAAACCAACATAATGAGTACCATAACTAACCGGATTACCTTGCTGAAGATATGCAACAAGCGCAGGAAAATCAAATCCCTTAAGACCAGCAATGAGATGATAATTATGCGTAGACTCCACCTCCCACTCATACTTTTTTTTCGTTGCCGCAACTTCAAAAAATGGAACAGGTTGTCCATGCCTAAGCAACGGAGTAAATATATCACCAATGTTGGCATCACGAACACGAGCATGACGATAACTTCCTCCCCTCTCATTTAAAATATAACCTTGACGTTCTTGACTCGTAAGATGTCGAACATAATCATCACTAAACGATTCAGAACTGTGAGTGATAACACCCGAAGGTGTTGAATCATGCTTCAAACGATGTTCCAAGGACCATTGAGCAGCTACCATATCAATCAACGCAAGCGCCGATGCATCACTTAAAGAAAGTATACCATGGGACTCAAGGCAAAGCTGTCCATGTTCAACACTACCAACTTTATACAAAACAGAATTTCCTTCAATTTGTTGAGAAGGAACAAAGAAAGCACCTTCAACTAAATCTATAGGCGTACCTTTTCTCCAAGAAACTTGATCACCGCTAAGCACAGGAACTCGAAATAATTCAGCAGCGGACTCTAAAATAATTGCATGCGCATCAACTGGAAGTCTTTTTTTATGTCCAGCCACCTCTTGAATACTAACTGGTAAACCAAACAAGTGTAACGGATCTTCCCTTTGTGTTTGTTGGCCATCTAAACTCTCACTTAAATCTAACACTTGGACCATCGAATCAGTTGAAAAAGAAAATTCATCCGATGCCGGTGGCAGTGGATCAGTAATCCCAAACCGCTCAACCAAAATAGTACCCACAAGATCAATGAGAGTAAGTCCAAACGGGCTATCATCAACACTCGCAAGATTACCATCACGAATGGTAAGATGAGAGTTATTCATGTACTCTCGAACCACATGACCAAGATCTGATTCATCAACTCGTTGAGTGGGTAATATAAGCGCCTTATTCGCAACATAATACTCTCTTAATCTATGAACTAATAATCCAAAAACTTGATTGTTCACTAAATGAGGATTTGTAGGATTTGCCATAGTATAAAATAAACATCACTCACCAAAAACAACGTAAAAATATACATCAACAACATGATTCAACGAAACGGCTATCTATGATCATACTAATATTATAATACCATATAACCGTAGATAACTATACAAGAACCCCCCAAATTTATAAAGATTATGTAAGAATCGCTACTTTTAAGTAACTAGGTAACCAAAAAAATTCTATAAATGTAACTTCACTATATTAAAAAAAAGCCTAAAAACAAAACTAACAACAATATCAAACAATAACTTCTCCCCTATGTTGTTTTGGATGATAATTGTGCAACACTCCTTCCTTATATTTCGCATACCCAATGACCTGCGAATCATATACTACAAACATCATCCTAGGTTCAACACCTAAATCAACATCCATATCTTCACCAATAAAATACTCCTTAACCCGCTCAGAACCTACATCAAACGTATTCTTCAACTCAACGCCACTCTCACGTGCTAAATTACCTAAAAACTGTGCTCCTTCTTTACTCAACCGAACTTCTTTCTCTTTCACTTCCCCAACATACAACCCAACCCGATCAATAATCAACTTACGTTCATCCACCTTTTTAAAATCAGTATTAACTAAAAACAACTTCTCTTTCTCATTTAAATAATAAAGAAGTGTGGTGGGAAAACAAATACCACACTGCTTCAATATGGTGTTATTTATCGTACGAACTTCTACAGCAGATAGCCACCGAAGAGATTTCATCGAAGATCCCACTACTTCACCTTATACAAAGGAAACAACAACTCTCCTTGATAATACCCATAGGAAACATTGGTTGGAACATATAAAGTGACCATGAGACTTTTATTGGTATACGCTGGAATCTCAAACGTATCCGGGCTAACATTAAACCACGATCCCATTGAAATATTTGATGCTACAATTGAGTGACCCTCAATAGGAAACGAAAAATTATTAGAAATATGAATTTCTCTTGTAAAAGAATTGCCCGGAGCCAAAACACCAAAATGAAGGAGATCAGTATCTAAGTTAAAACCTTGTTTAGCATCAACAAAAAAATCAAATTTAAGGTGTTGAGTCGTAACTGGGCTTGGCTTTTGAAAAACCCCAAAGATTAAACCTAATCCCAAAACAATGGCAATACATAGCATAACTGCAAGAAACAATTTTTTCATAAGACGTTCAAGTAAACTCTCCTTAAAAAACCTTACGGTTTAAACAACTAGAAATAGTGAAAAAAAACATCATCGATCACCCAGAACAAAATACAAAAGAAATACAAAAGATAAACATTAAAGAATAAAATATATTAAAATAAAATAAAAACCTAGACTTCATCCGAATTGTCCTGTCTTCGCTTAAAAAAGATAAAGAAGAGCAACAATAGCAACATAACGCCCCCACCAACATAATAGTAAGTAGAGTTAGATGACGACTCGGCACCATCTAAAGCAGTTACATCACTAACCGGAACAGCCTCCACAACTGCTACTTTTTGAGCAATTACCTTTATAGGAACGCTATACGATGTTTTCTTCCCTTCATAAGCCAAATCAACATTTAGTTTATAATCACCCAGTGCAACATTATTAGTATCAACATAAACTGTTGATGCCTCCTCAGTAAATAATCTAACGGAACCCGGTGTCGAACTTAATTTTTTAACCTCAACCCCATCAGGAGTAGTTATTGATCCGGTCATCACATAATTAATAGGGGACGACCAAAAACTAGCTACTGATATAGACGCAGACGTAATCTTGTTGACTTCAAACTCAGTTGGAGTCATCGATGTTACGTTAATCAACATATCCCCTACTGTAAAACTATACGGTGGAACTTTCAACACTTGACCATCCCAACTAATTTCCGGACCAATATCATACGCACCAAATGGAACATCAACACCCGGCATCCACTCCCCGCGCAGATCTGCTTTTTGTTGATATCCAAGACCATTCATCGAAGTAAGCGGAATATCAACTGAAAACGCTGGATTACTCTGAGATGTAACATGCAATTTTCCTGATAGAGATTCAATAACTTCCTTACCAAGATTCTCAACTGTTACTTTATAATACCCATTAACACCATGATTTGCTCGTTTAACCCACTCAAAATCTTTAAATTGTAAAAATTTATTATCAGACGGAGCAAATAAAATGATACGTCCTCCTATCTGTACTTGAGCACCCATCATCGCAGGTTGACCATACTCTTGTTTTGGTTCTTCCCCAATAATAACTTCAAGCTCATGTTGTCCAGGACTAAGCGATGCATCATGAGTGAATGTAACTTCAGCAAACCAGTTCCCACGTTCATCAGGATACACTTTTTTCTCAGTAACAAATCGAGCAAGATCATTACCCACTTGAATATTAGCAGCACCACGATTATTCAAAATAGAAAATATGAACGTTTGTGGTGAACCCGGACTATACGTCGCCTCTACTTTTGCAGGAGTAATACCAAGAGCAAACACACAAGGAACAAGAAGAAGTACCAAAAGAATAGGAAATAGGAAAAGTGAGATTCGAATACCAGCCATAAAGATCCTCCAAAACTAAAAATCACAATAAAAATCGAAAAGAAAAAAAGAAAAAATGTAAACTTATTGTGCTGTTGCGTAATAAGTTATGGTGAATTGCTTTGCACCTTGATCTGCATCCTTAGGGATTTGTAAGATAAAGGTGGTGTTCAACTCATCGTTGCTATCATCATACTCCATACGCGAGCAAAGACTTACGTTTGTTGTATGCGTAATGTTTGCAAGGTTGGTATATGATGAATTTAATCCCTGAGTACAAGTACTTGACTCATCATTAACTGCTTTAATTTGAATCAAAGCGTTAGCAGCTTGTGAAGGGCAGTTAGCCGAACCACAAAGAATTGAAGTTGCGTTAAGTGTAGTTACACCAGCAGTACTTGAAGCAGTGATTTGACCTTTAACATTAATAACAGTTGTTCCGTTATTAGCAAATCGATGCGAGAATCTATTTCTGGATTGGTTATCAGTACCTGAAGTATTAACCCAACATGAAGTGGTTGTTGCTACTGATGATTCTAAATTTGCAGTATCAATCTTGGAAAAACCTGTGCTACATGCGGTTGGGTAGTACCCTGCATATAAACTAATTGATGATACGTTCATAACCAAAGCTGCTGTACCTGAAACTGTAATGGATGCGGTACCTGTTCCTTCTGTTGCTGCACCAGTAAGCATTGCATATCTGCCGCCCATAGTGTTTAATTTTCCTACGCTAACAACTGTGCCTACTACAGTCACAACAAGTGCGATTGCAAGCAATGCAACAATTGTTTTGTTTGAAACATCTGCCATTGTATATTACCTCTTTTTTAATTGGGATATATTACCCCACTCACTTTTTTTTACTTTTTTCACTAGTTTACTTATTGGGGTCTTGTAACCGCAAAACTTACCTGTCCTGCTTCACTATCAGTTTGATGCTCACGCAATGCTGGATTTTCCATAACGGTAAATTCAACCTGCCCTGTAGCTGCGGAAAATCGACCTGGGTCAGCTTTATCAAGCGACCGCATATATACTCCTAAACTAACTACACTTACCAGTACCACGAGAACAAGAACTACTACTATAGCTTTGTTAGATACATCCGATGTAGCGCTAGAAGCTGTCTTTTTTGACTTTGCCATCTTCTCCTCCTCTTTTAGTTAGGTTTTTACTAGTGCAGATATCGTCTGGGGATTTATATACCTTTTGGTTTTAGAACTATGTTCTATATTACCATTTCAGCAATCAAAAGATACATCACCTAAAAATATAATTGCATTTAACAAGATACCTAAGTTAAGTTTAACGACGAATAAAAAAGAAAAATAGCATAACTCCTAAAATATATAGAGTAATGGTTAAATACACTCCAAGATAAAAAAATTATTCAAACGATGAAAAATGGATTATGATGTTGCAAGAAAGTCTGACAAAAAACATTCAATAAAGTAGAAAAAACCTAACTCGCGCCCCATACTGGATTATCTTTACGCTTAATATCCGCAATTTCTTTGAGAACTTCAACCTCTAACTTAGTTAAATGTTTTCGAAGATCCTTCAATTTCTTATAATCATCTTCAGGAATATCCGTATACAAATAGTCACCTTCTTCAACTTGCCGACCAATTGTTACCTCATCCATTGCAAGCGCAAGTTGCCGCCCTTGATCCGCAACATTCACATTATCTTCGCCATCTTTCATACTCTTTACTTTCGTCAAATGCCGACCATCTTTATTCATAATAGGGTCCCCTGAACGCAACTTCCCAACTTCTATCTCAACTCCTGAGATAGCAGGATTATTTTGCCTAAACGTAAGTCCCTTCATTAAAAAGAATTTACAGGGACGAACAATTTTAGTAAGTTCACGTAGTTCGATTTCCTTCTTTAATGATGAAACATACACATCATACTCATCAATGGTTTTATAGATAACATCATGAACAAACAACTTCAACTTCTTTAATTGAGCAAGTTCCTCAATCTCCGTTGCCAATTTCAAATTAAACCCAAGAAGAACTCCCGTAAACTCATCCTTATCCCGAAGTGCCTCAAGAGTGGATAAATCGCGGCGAGTGATCTCCCCAATAGATGCATACGCAACAGGAATACCCTTTTCCTTAAGTAACATACGCAACGCTTCAAGTCCGCCAATAGTATCTGCTTTAAGCATTGCTCCATGCTCACTTACATCATCCGTAATAATCTCACCAATTTCTTTTTGAACCTCGCTACAACATTCCGCAACAAGATCAGCCTGAGCACCACAACTGCGAAGCGGCATTCCCGCAACCGCTTTTTCAAGACCAGGAGCACAAATCTTAACACCAGTTGCCGCAAACACTTCTTTCACATTCTTAAACGCACTTTTTTTATCCCGCATATCATTCAAATCGCACGGCTCAAGTAACGCACGAATCTTTGTTGTAATCGCACCATCAAGCCCACCAATAACAATAGTGTCCCCCGCCTTCAAATGTCCATTATATACAATCGTATTAACAGTAACCCCAAGCCCCTTCTCTTCCTTTACTTCAAGAATCGTTCCCCGAGCATACCCTTCCTCCTCAATTTGCAATTTAGCCTCAAGATACTTTTGTGCAAGTCCTGTAAGCACCATCAACAACTCAGGTATCCCCTGTCCCGTATGAGCAGAAACAGGAACAATTGCCAATTGAGTAGTATAATCAGACACTCGATCAAACCGCTCTGCTTGCAACCCCATCTCACCAAACTTTCCAACGAGTGCATACATCTTCTCTTCAAACTTCCCTTGCAACTCATAATCAAATGAAGAAACATTATCTAACAAAAACCGTGAAGGATCATACTTCCAATGATGAATTAAATCAATTTTATTCGCAGCCACAACAAATGGAACTTTATTTGCACGCAAAATTTCAATAGACTCAATCGTTTGCGGTTTAAACCCCTCATTAATATCAACAACTAAAATAGCAATATCAGCAAGCGACCCACCCCGCTTACGAAGGGATGTAAACGCCGCGTGTCCCGGGGTATCAATAGCTAAAAAACCAGGAACAGTCAGCTTATTTCCAAAAACATCAAGTAACTTACCACAAATTTTCTTAACCGTATCAAGCGGAATAATGGAAACACCTATCGCCTGAGTAATACCACCCGCTTCACCTGCCATAACCGCAGACTTTCGAATTTTATCCAGTAGAGAAGTCTTACCGTGATCAACATGTCCTAGAGTTGCAATAAGTACCTTACGAGTTGCCATAATTAACTACCAATTTGATGAAATTACCTATAATGAAATTATCGAAATAATCGTTATATACACCATTAACCAATCGCATTTTTTAAATGTATATGCCCAATAACCCAAAGCTACATTAAAAAAAATACCAACCCAGGAAAACAAAAAAATGTAACTATTAAGTGATAAATTTATAAACATTCCCTAAAATAAAGCCAATATGGCACATTACTTCATACCAAATCAAGATCAAAGTACAGATGAAAGCCCAAGAGTACCAAGGTCAAACCAAACAAGATCAGACACTAAATCCCTCGAATCAACATTAGGTGGTCTCTGCTTCGCACCAACTCCCGAAGCACCAACATATGAATTACTTGCGAGCCAGACAAATATGTTAGGTACGCACAAATCAGCAATAGTACTATTAAACCAGGCCCAAGCACTACTTAATGAATCCGAACGAGATGCGAGAGTATATCAGTCGGAATCTCCTATTGAATTTTACTCATCACATTATTCACGAGCCCTAGCTTTAGTGTTAGATACAATACTTCCTTCAATAAAAATTGCAACCTTAGAAGACATAGGAGAATACGCAAGAACCCTCACCCCAAAAGAACAAAACCTATTACTGCCTTGCAGAATCTATGCAACATCAAACCACATAGACACAGAACAGGCAACATTCGACGTTGTCGAAGTATTCGATTCAAAAAGAATCAACGTACGAACAACCACACCAGATAATAAAGAATCATTCTACATTCTTCTGAAACGAACAAATTAAAATAAACCAAATACCCCCACACTAATCACCACACACCAACTAATCCCATCACACCATGACTCTGCATGAACATTCAATAACTCTTGACCTCACCATGCCTGAGGGTGACGTACACGCGGGCATGGAAATATTCTATAACCCTGTTATGATCTCAAATAGAAATATTTCAATTGCGCTGCTCCAAGCAAGAAATAAAACAGATCAAAGAATATGCGATCCACTCGCAGGTTCAGGAATCAGATCCGCAAGGTTCCTAAAAGAACTACCTCAAGAAATCATAAAGGAACTCATAATCAACGACGTAAAACCTGACTTTGAAAAAAACTTCAAAGACCTCTGTCAAAAAAACAACATCCAACTAAATCAGAGTCAAGTAATCATCCACTCAACCGACGCAAATCAACTTATCTTAACTGAAAAAGGATTCGATTATATTGAAATTGACCCATTTGGTACACCTAACCCATTCTTAAGTGCAGCCATCAACAAAATCACAAGAGGAGGAATTCTTGCAATAACCGCAACCGATACCGCAGCACTCACTGGAACATACCCCAAAGTAACCAAACGAAAATACTGGGCAAAAAGTCTCAAAAACTATTCGATGCATGAAACAGGGCTCAGAATCCTCATCAGGAAAATTCAGTTATTAGGGATACAATTTGACAAATGCCTCACCCCCATTCTCAGTTATCACAAAGAACACTATTTCAGAATCTACTTCGAATCCAGTAAAGGCAAAGAGAAATGTGACGCAATCATTCAAGAACATCAATATTTTCTCTGGTGTAGAACATGCCTCACCCACACCACCTCCCAATCAAACACCAAAACCTGCTGTCAAAAAGAAATGGAATACGCAGGCCCACTGTACACAGGTTTAATCCAAAATCAAACTCTACTCTCCACAATGGTAGAACAAAACAAATTCCCAGAAGAAAAAGATTTCTTGCAAAGAATCGAAGGTGAAGCAAAGCAAGACATAGGTTTCTACGACGTACACGAACTCGCAAGAACACTCAAAATCGACCCACCTCGTCTTGACCTCATTTTAAAAGCAACTCAAGGTGTCCGAACACATTTCTCAGATACTGGAATAAAAACAAATATACCCCTCGAAGAAATCAAAAAAAAGATACTATCAATCAACACAAATAACCAACAAGAATAAAGCCAAAATAAAATACAACAAATCTATCCGAGAGCTAAATCCATCTTTGCAACTTCTGCACTCTGCACATGAGCAATCTCAGCCATCTTATTTGCAATAGCCTCAAAATCAGTATCACCCACATCATACATTGCCATAATCATAACTGCCTTCAAACCAAATGCAATAGGTTCTAACTTAGATTGCATCGCTCCAATAGCCCCATGTTCCTTTGCAATAGCAAGTGCTTGCGCCTCAATACTTGCAAAATCTTCATCCGGGGACTCCGGCATAACCTTGAATGTAATAATTGCTTTCGCCATATAATTTTCTCCGATTTATAATCTCAAAGGATTAAAAACACCCACAAAAAATAACCACATAAAATTTGTAAAAACCTAGTTAGGCCCTACAAACTTACAGTTAGCACAGGTGTATTTAATCGCATTCACTTTACAATTTTTGCATCGCACAATGGAATATTGAATACAGCTAGGGCATGAAAAAGTAACACTACCAGCATCATTTACAACTTTGCGTTTGCATGAGATACATGTTTTTGGTTCCATATCCATCAAAACAGAAGGTCTATTTATAAATCTTTTTTGCTCACAGACTCATAACCAAAAGCAAAAACAAAAACACAGAAAAATCTATAACAAAGATTTCTCAATATTTATCACCTTCACAACACCTCCTTTAACATCAAACCGCACGGGTAAAAACTTCTCAATCACCGCAATATTAGTGGAAGTATGAGAACTCACTGAACTTGACCGAAGAACAGACCCCGGCAGCAACGCAGCAAACATAACCAACTGATCCAATAAAAACGTATCAACACACACTTCCTCTTTAATTAAACCAAGTAACCGCTGTGAAACACGTTTCCCTATCTCCTCCGAACTCACATTTTTCTCAAGTAAAATGTCAGCCCCTACCACCATCGGACATGCCGCCTGATCCCCAAAATAAGCAGCAAGAACCACTTCTCCACCAACAGAGCGAGCTCCAGCATACTCCACGTCAAACAACACTGGTACCCCTAACACCTTCAACTGTTGTTCGCACGACCCCCGAATACGACCACCCACATCCCCCTCTTGCAAATCAGATGACATATTCACAAATCCACGAACAACTCCTAAAGTTGCAACTGTACCCAATGAAAAAAAAGCAACATCAGCACGAATCAAATCAAGCAACTCAATAATTGTTTTACACTTTTGCCCATGAATTTTGGGATTAACAGACAACTCAACAACACCCCCCCCTGCAGGAAAATATCCCCTCTTTAACACTTTACACTCAATTTTTGCAAACCGAGCAAGCTGAGGCAACAATACCTTATCTAAATACGTAACAGACGCCTGAAACTTCCCACACGTCCCACCTGTAATGACAAACGTAACTTTTCCAGGAGCAAAAAGAGCTGGCAACAAGACAGACTGCAAAAGCAAAGTAATAGACCCAGCCGTGCCAATATCAATTTCAAAGCGACCCTTCTTCATCTGCCCAGGATAAAAAATCAAATGATCTGACCCTACTTCAACAAAATTAGTCTTCGCATCACTACATTGTCGAAGAAGCTCAATAGCTGCCATATGTTGCGCCTTAAGTCCTTTCGAAGGTCGATTCGCACGAATAGAAGTAATCTTCACAGGTTCATGTGTCAAAGTAGACAAAGCAAGTGCAACACGTACAAGTGCTCCACCACCCTCACCAGCTGACCCATCAAGTATAATCATAATATTCACATCCGATTTAAAGTATAATTGAACCTAATGCATAATTTAACTCAAAGTATTATCCATCCGGAAGTATCATTCAATTTAAAATCTCTTCAAATTCAAAGCATCCATTCAGACTAATATGAACAAAGCAATGAAAACCTTAATAAATAATTCTCTGCAAAAGCATCTATAAGTGGGGATGTAGTATAACTAGGTAGAATAAGGGCCTCCAGAAATTGGAGAGATGAGCGAAATTCGCAATGAAAAAATCTTCCCTGAAGCAAGCCTTTGATCTGGGTTCAAAAACCAAGTGAACATATTGTACATTTGATTGACTCTCCCAGCATCCCCACTATTTCTCTATAAATTTCTTGAAAGCATCTCTAAAATCCACTCAAAGCCTATCAGAATCACAAAACACTAATTAACGCAGCATTCCAATTAAAGAAAAACATTCACGCACTTTATTATAAAAATGTAAATTAGGGCCGATAACATCACCAACCACACGTTCCAAATCTAACTTATTAGGAGAAGTATAGACATACGCATCAATAAAAACATTTTTAATAACATCATCAGAAATCGGTTGAACCTCAATAGCCCAATCAAATGAAGGTGATACAAAATGAACATCCTCCCCCGGTAAAGCATATTGAAGTAAGCCAGTCTCGCGCACTGGATGCAATCTCCCCATATCTCCAACAGCAAAATGCATTTTGCCATTATAATCAAAAAAACTAAGTGGCCCCCGATGTAATAATTCAGGTCCACGCCCTTTTGTTAATTTTCGCAAATACGGGTGATATAACACAGAATCAACTTCAACAAAAGCTCGAGGAGCAACATACCCACTATTACGTTCTTCACATGTTACATTACTCCCACTCATCTCACCAACACAGCTCATGTTATGAGCTCCATTATCAGTTGATCCTACCATAATCTCTAAAAAAGGATTTAGGTTATATACTTTTCCAACAAACAACCACTGTATAGTGGTCAAGTAGAAAACATTTATAAAGAATACCCTTTTCTAGTAACAAATAGTAATAAAAGAGTCACGCACAGAAAACTCCCATTCAAAAAATTAAAGGTTTATACCATGAATACACAAAAAATATTTGGACTTTGTATGTTAATGCTTTTAGCATTACTACCATTATCAACCGCTGCAGTGCAGCCAACATTTGAGCAAAAAGTAGACACTGCTCTTGATCACGCACAGGCTGTTATTGACATTCAAGCAACAATTAAAAGTCAATTTCCAGTTGCAGGCGGTCAAGGTCAAATAAATGAAAATTTACTAAACATGTACCGATTTGGTTTAAGTGTTTATGAAAACGACGTAAATTCAATTCCAGAAGTTATTCAAACACAAAACGGACAACTAGCACAAAAAGTTGCTAATCTTCAAACTGCAGCAATGAGTATTGAAAATACCAACCTCGCTCTCCAAGGAAGAACAACACAAGCGCAAGCAAAAATTCTAAGATTTGAAGACCCAGCAATCACACAAGCTCGCAAATATATTGATGGCCTTGTAACAGTAATGAAAATAAAATTAAGCTCTCAAGTAACATCAGCAGCCGCAGTGCAACTAACCCTAACACAAGCTGAACAAACTCTTACCACCCAAGCATCAACTCCAGTAACACAAGTTGAATATGACGCACAAAACGCAAACTTTGAAGCAAGTAAAACAAACTTAATCAACCAAATGAGTGCGTTACAAACCGTCTACAGCGATCTTATGACGCAGGCAACTGCATTAAATGACCAAGCAAACAAAGTAACTATTAATAGTGCTAACATTGCCTTAAAAGTAGCAAAAGAAGATATCGCAAGTCTTCACTTAACTATTTCCAACGTTCCTCCACCAGTTCCAGGTGATGCTGATGCAGATGGAGTAACAGACGCTTCAGACAATTGCCCAAATATTGCTAACGCAGACCAAGCTAATATGGACCAGGATGCAACAGGAGATCTCTGCGACGCAGATAAAGACGGCGATGGAATAGCAAACGATACCGACAATTGCCCAGTAAATGCGAATGCAGACCAAGCTAACACCGATGGTGACAGCCTAGGTAATGTATGCGATCAAGATAACAACCAAGAGTCTATTAGCCAATACCAGACACGCTTCAACGATTTAAACGACCGCTTTAACAGCTTCGAAGATGACTACGATGAGTACGAGCGCAAATACACTCGCGCAGAGCAAAGAGATGACGCAGCTGAAATCAGAAAATATAAAGCAAAGCTAAATGACCTTCAAGAGGATGTCCAAGATCTAGGTGATGACCTTGATGATCTCCTAAATGATGTTGAGGATAACACCAATGACCGAGACCTTGAAGACGATGTTAACAATCTAATTGATGATGTACAACAACTTGATGAAAACATCGATGACACTCTGGGAACAAATCAAAACACAAACCCAAGAACAAACTTCATTGAGAGCACACCAAGACCTCAAACACCAACCGCAACCCAAACAAACGAAATACAAGAAGTAGAGGTACAAACATTTTCTGGACTACCAGTAATCCAAAATGACCAAACAAGTACCGTAAGTTCATGGGATAACATGCGAGTCTATGCATGGTTAGGTGTAGGTGCACTTTTGATTGTTGCAGTATTAGTACTATTTATTGCAGCAATTATACGAAAGTAGAATTTATCTTTTTTATTATTTTTTTATATTCTTACTTTGTTATTTAATTCTTAATTAAGATTTTTTTTCAGAATCTACTTCGTCAAACTCATCACGAACCCTCATCTCTCTTTTTTTACGATTATAAGCCAACACGTAATCATGCACACTATCACGTATACGCCGAATCAAAAGCATCATTGAAGAATTTTTCTCAAATTTAAGCGGAGCATCCTGATATGGAACATAAATTTCCTCATCTCGTTTCGCAAGCGACACTACTGGCACCCCTCCCACCCCAGCGGTAGCCAGCGCCTCACGTGCCATACGAAGCTGTACTGGACCCCCATCAATAATAATTAAATCAGGCATTTTCTTCCCTTCAGAAACGAGACGAGAATATCGACGTAACACCACTTCCTTCATTGATGCAAAATCATCATTTTTTCCAACCACAGATTTAATCTGAAATCGCCGATACGCAGCAGGATTTGCTTTCCCATCCACCCACTGCGTCATCCCCGCAACAATATAATCATATCCCAAGTTCGATATATCAAAACACTCAATAACACGAGGAACTGTTGGTAATCGAAGAGCAGATTGAATCTCCTCCAAAATCTTCTCAGACGACCCAAACTGTGCATTTTTAAGTGCCATCTGTACCAGTGCAAACTTCTCTCCACGTAATGGAACAACTAAATGAACACGAGCACCCCTCCCTGCATCAATCACATCACTCGTTCCCCATTTAAGTGAAGAAAAATAATCCTCCAGCGCAACTCGTTCACCTTCATCCTCATAACACGCAACATTCAACAAAATCTCTTCAGGTACGGCATGACCTGCATAATAACGACATAAGAAAGATCGAACAATATCATCCTCAAATTCAAAACGAAATTCCTTCTTACCTTGAATAACCCCTTTCTTAATAGAGAATAAATTAATGATAGCCAAGTTATCCTGCACAAAACACGCAACAACATCTTGATCAAACTTCTTAATCAAATCAACCTTTTGTCGTTGACTTAAAATATAAATTGATTCGAGTTGCTTCTTTTTCTCGAGCGCAACTTCATACTGTCGCTTAGACGATGCCTCCGCCATCTCGCGCTCAAGCAAACGAACAACGGGAGCTGTATTCCCAGACAAAAATTCAAGAGCACCACGCACTTGTTCACCATATTGTACATCAGTCACAGCCCCAATACAAGGAGCAGAACATAACCCGATATGATAATTAAGGCACGCACGCTTTGGGAGCGTTCGACAAATACGCAATTTAAACAACTTTACTGTAAGTTGCATAATCTCAAACCGACTCATCCCATCAGTATATGGACCAAAATACGTTCCCTTACGTTGAGTCGATCTCTCAGCAAGAATACGAGGAAACACATCAGACGTAACCAAAATATAGGCATACGTTTTACTATCTTTCAAACTAATATTATATTTTGGATTATGTTGCTTAATCAATTTATTCTCAAGTAATAGCGCTTCAACTTCCGTATCCACCATAATAAAATCCAAATCCGCAATATGTGAAACAAGAAACCGAGTCTTGGGACTCAACCCAGAAGAATGAAAGTAGGAACTAACACGACTGCGTAAATTCTTCGCTTTTCCTACATAAATAATTTCACCAATGGTATTCTTATACAAATAAACCCCAGGAGTTGTAGGAAGAGTCTTAATATCTTTCATAGAATACTAAATAACCAACCTAAACTATAAATTTATTGGAGCGGTTCCCCATTAGATTGGTAACGCGAATTACCAGGAGCACCACACGCAACAGCCACTGGTGTTTTCAAACAGGCCCGAAACTCATTTTGTTCAATAGTACTTATATAATTGCATATCACACCTTCAAGTACAGTTTTACCTTGTGAATGATACAAAGAAGGAGGAGCCGCAGAAGAAGGCAAACCAAATAGCATTTTTTTTTCAAAAAACCCTTTCGCACCAGCTTGTTGCCATTCCATAAAAACTGATTCTTCTTTACGACCACTCATACCAAAAATGTGTATTCTATCAACCTTGCGAGTATCACACTCATCAATTAGAGATCGACATAACTCATACCCCTTCACACAAGGCATGTCAGTATCCATAAAAATAAGATCATAACACACACCGCCGCTCAACGATGAAGAATTTGTTGAATCAACTGAATCCATACTTGACGAGGCCAATTTAGACTCAAGCGTAGAAAAGGTTGAACCAGCAGAAAAAACGAGAGAAGATACACGTCTCACATCCATCTCACTACGAAGCAAATACTGAGAACCGATTTTTTGATCAGCTGCTAATGCCGTCATCGTCCGCTTTATTGCTCGACTTAGCACTATAATATCATCTGGGTTATCATCCACCACAAGAATTCTCATACTTTTTAAAAACAAAAACTAACTTATAAATTTAAGTATGTAATTTCCAAAAAAGCATATACCCTATATTTCATCTAGATGAAAATAAGAAATCCCACAACCACTATGAAAGATAATGTACATCAAGAGGTCTTCATCTACTTCAAAGCCGTCTTCAAAAACTCCCCTGTATGCGATACTCGAGATTTTGCCACCTGCTCAGGAGTTCCCTTACACAAAATCTCCCCACCACCTTCTCCACCCTCAGGACCTAAATCAATTAAATAATCACAGGATTTGATAACATCCATATTATGTTCAATAACATAAATAGTATTTCCTTTCTCAACCAATCGATTTAACACAATAATCAACTTACGAACATCCTCAAAATGTAATCCAGTTGTAGGTTCATCAAGAAGATATACTGTCCCACTTTTTTTCAACTTAGACAGTTCACGTGTTAACTTAATCCGTTGAGATTCTCCCCCGGATAGCGTTGTTGAACTTTGACCTAATTTAATATATCCAAGTCCAACATCTACAAGAGTTTGCAACTTGCGTGAAAGTGACGAATGATTTGAAAAAAACAAAAGAGCTTCATCAACACTCATAAGCAACACATCAGATATTGATTTCTCTTTATACAACACGGCAAGCGTTTCAGTGTTATATCGTTTCCCTTTACAATCTTCACACATAACAAACACATCCGGAAGAAAATTCATCTCAATTTTAATGAGACCATCACCCTTACAGCTCTCACAGCGACCACCAGCGACATTAAAGGAAAATCGACCCTCAGAATAACCTCGAGCCTTCGCTTCTTTCGACTCCGCAAATAACAAACGAATCTCATCAAATAATTTAGTATACGTGGCCGGATTCGACCTCGGAGTCCGCCCAATCGGATCTTGATCAATAATTATAATATCTCGAATTGATTTGGGAATATCCAACTTTCGATGCACCCCAATACGTGACGCAGTATACCCAAAATGTTTCTGCAACGCAGGCATAAGAGTTTGATTCATAAGTGTAGACTTCCCCGACCCAGACACACCAGTAATACCGCAAAGAACACCCAAAGGAAACTTCACATTCAAATTTTTCAAATTATTCTCGGTAGCGCCTTCCAAATTAATCCACTCAATTACTTCGCGGCGATTCTCAGGAACAATAATTCTACGCCGACCAGACAAATAATCCCCGGTCAAACTACTTTTATTATCCGCAACCGCAGAAGGCTTGCCTTGTGCACAAATATGACCGCCAAGAATGCCAGCACCAGGACCCATATCCACTAAATAATCCGCTGCCATCATCGTATCTTCATCATGCTCAACCACAATAAGAGTGTTACCTAAATCACGCAACCGATGCAACGTCTCAATGAGTTTCGCATTGTCTCTCTGATGCAACCCAATAGACGGCTCATCAAGAACATACAACACACCCATTAAATTCGCCCCAATCTGTGTAGCCAACCGAATACGCTGCGCTTCCCCACCAGATAGCGTTCGAGCAGCTCGTGACAGTGATAAGTATCCAAGACCAACATTATTCAAAAACCCAAGACGATCATTCACTTCCTTCAGAACTTGCTTCCCAACAAACATCTCTCGATTTGACATCCCAACTCCAAGCGATGAAAACAACGCAAGCGATTTCTCAATACTCATATCCGTCACATCCATAATGGACATTCCTTGAATTTTAACCGCTAAGATACTCTCCTTCAATCGTTTCCCGCGACACGTCGGGCAAGGCTTAGACGTCATCAACTTCTCAATCTCTTCTTTGCGATATGCCGACTCTGTCTGACTATACAACCTCATCGTCTGTGGAATAACCCCTTCCCAACCAGATTCCATACTCATCGATGCGCCATTACTCCACTTGCCCTTAAGTGACTCCGTTGTACCATAAAGCAACACATCCATCTGTTTCTTCGTAAATTCGGAAAGCGGCATAAACACATCAAATCCAAACTTTTTCCCAACGACGGTAATTTGTTGTGCTCGCCATTTAATATCCATCTTGCCATACACCGCAATGCCACCATTCAAAATAGACTTTGTTGAATCAGGAATCATCAAATCAGCTGAAATCTCCATCTGCTCCCCAATACCAAAACAAGTGGGACACGCACCAAATGGAGAATTAAACGAAAACATCCGCGGCTCAAGTTGTTCAAATGTAATTTCTGGATGATTAGGGCACGCACCAAAACTAGAATACAATGTCTCAGCTGATCCACGCGCAATCTCCTTGCCTGAATCACCCGCCCCCGCTGAATCCCTAGATGCATCCTTCTTCTCAGATAAATCAAGAACCACAATGGTCCCCTGACCTTTCTTCAATGCCAACTCCACCGCTTCGCTCAACCGCTGGCGATGGTCTTCATCGACAGTAACCTTATCAATAACAATTTCAATCCAATGCTTCTCATACCGACCAAGTTTCAACTCCCGAGCCTCTTCAACACGATAAATCTTCGCATCCACTCGCACACGAGCAAACCCATCTTTTTGCACATCTTCAAGAACCCTCTCATGCGTCCCCTTCATACCTCGAAGTAATGGAGCAAGTAAAATAATATCACGACCAGGCTCTCCTAAAATAATATTGACAATATTTTCAGCCGATACCGGTTTAATATGCGAATCACATTGCGGACAATGAATAACTCCCACACGTGCAAACAATAACCGCAAATAATCATAAATCTCCGTAACCGTACCTACAGTTGAACGAGGATTTTTTGACGTCGTCTTCTGCTCAATAGAAATCGCAGGAGACAACCCTTCAATAGAGTCAACATCTGGTTTATTCATAACCCCAAGAAACTGCCGAGCATACGCAGACAAACTCTCAACATATCGCCTCTGCCCTTCAGCATAAATCGTATCAAACGCAAGCGTACTCTTACCCGACCCAGATAGTCCCGTAATCACAATAAGTTTATTTCGAGGCAACTCTAATGTGATGTTCTTCAAATTATGTTCTCTTGCGCCCCTCACAATAATCTTATCTAACATGATTAATCTCATCCAACATTCCTAATCTAACCTAAATAATCCCATCCAACGTGAAATTTCCCGGATAACTGTAATCCGGACCCTCTTTTATAAGAATTGTGACATAAATCCTTTAAATACCATTGCCGAGGTTGTCCAGTGCGGGAGTGGCACAGCAAACTGCTTCTTTCTTGAAAAATTTTATCCTACGAGGACTATCAAACAAGACACCGCCTCGAGCCAAGTCAAGAAAGAAACTGTTATATTCAATTGTGTTTAAGTTCTCTCTTCTTTTAGAAAAAGAAGCAAAAGGGGAGATTTCCACTCCCTTGGATATGTTGCCTTTTACTTCGTAATAGATATTTATTATAGATAGGGGTATACTCAAAAACTATCTTAGAAGGAATTGGTCAATCTTCGTTAAATACAATAATCCCCATACAAGCAATATTCCTGTCGGAATTGCCCAACCACCTATCTCAAGAGATTTCTCAATCCAGTAACTACTCAAGCCAATGACAAAAAGAATAATAGTTAGGATGAAAGTTTTGGGTCCTCTCTTGTTAAGAAAATCATCTATTTTCTGGTATTTTTTCATTGATATCTCCTCCTAAATTTCATTAATCATACATTGAACATGGAGCAGCACCTAATCCATAAATATCATTATGCACTCCATTAAATGCACAAATTGCTTTATAACAACCAATGGCGCCTTTTGTATGTTTGGAGTAAAATAAATTAGCATTATGCCCAGGACTATTAATCCAGCTTTCGAGTGGTTCGTATATACTTGTAGAAGCAATAGGCTCATTATTTCCATAATGGGTCATTCCACCTAAATTTTCAGCTACTATCTCATTTGATTTGAAACCAAATTCTGATTTTAGAGTGAACATGCATTCTCCTTCAGGAGTTAAATGACTGAAATATCCTCTTTCATACATATCTTTAGATCGACTAACTGCCATTTTGTAGGCTCTATCATCCCACACCATTTTGGATAATCCTTTTTGAGATCTTAAATTATTTAGATAATCAAATACTTCTATGCTCTCTGCTTTAGCCTTTTCTTCTTTTTTCTGTATGTTCTTTTCAGAATTAGAATCAAGTTCTTCCGATATTTCATCAACTTTGACCTTAATGTTTTCTTTTATTTCTGATATTTTATCATTGTAATTAGTGCTATTAGGTTCCGCGTTTGCAGTATTTTCTATGTCAGGAGCTATAATCTTATTAAAATAATTACCAGATTGCTCATTAGTACCAAAAAACAAAATTGCTATCATCACCATAGAGAGAACAATTAACCTGGTATTGGTCAATCTAAATCTCCTTATGATGTTAGCAATTAAAACAAGCAAAACTGCGATTATAACTACATTCCAAAACGGATTAGTTAATCCAATTAAGTTTATAGAAAAATATCCAATCCAAATCGTAAAAGCATTTAGCAGAGACCAAAACAGGAACCATTTATCAACAATAAATCGCTTTTTTGTGGTGAATATCTTAGCTATTCTTGCTAAAATTGTTACTCCAAAACCAAGAAGAAACAATTGTATCAATTCATTTTGAATATTAATGTAATCACGCAAAAAACCAATTATGAATAATGAAATTGAATGTATCACTACCCATATTAAAGACCATTTAATATTTATTGAATTTTTATGGTGCATTTTCAATTAACCTTATCTGATGACCAAACCAGATTCTCAAATTCGTAATAATAGTGATCAAATAAATCCTCATTATCACTCAGATAGTTTACTATTAGAAATTCATTATTAGATTTGATTAATGCTTGTGCGTTAAAAGTTTCAATCCCGCTAATATTTGCGGTCATATTGAATATAGCTATTTCAAATCCATTTTTTTCATTCTCAAAAAATTGAGGTTCAGTAGTTAATGTTTGAGGAGCAGATTGATCTAAACCTTTTTTAAAATCATAGTAAAAGTCGTTGATTGTTTCTCCATGATTTGAACTTTCGGAATAAATCACCCTTATCATAATCGCATTTCCAAATTCATCATAACTTATTAGAAATAGAGGTATGTCATAATACCCTGCTTTTGAGTTTCTAATTGCATAATAATCAGGAGGAACCATAAGGCTGAATTTACCCATAATATTTTCGGTTTTTTCGGTTGTTAAAATCTTATTCCCAACTGCATGGTTTAATTGTTGATGCATTTTAGCTGCTTCATCATTACACATAGGGATTCCAAAATAAGTATTTGGAACACAACATTCGTCTCCGATCCTCATATGTGGATATTCACAACTTGCTTGGTTTGTAGAACTTAATAAAGTTTCATGAGTTATACCAACGAAAATCAATAAGTATATTGCGAATGGTATCGCTAAAATGGAGAAGAAAAATACTTTATCGATAGCATAAGTCTTTCTTTTCTCTTGAGGATAGGTATTATTAACTCTCTTTGAATTTGTTAAATATAAAAACCATATCAAACTAAATACTAAACTTCTAAATACCATCGAACTGCTATCTAAAAAAGGATTTTCAGAAGCTAAAGGTTCTCCAGTAGTGCCTGAAAAGATAACTCCAATTAGATTGGTTAGGAAAATGAGTATTAAATACATCTTTCCAAGTGATACAGCATTGGGTTTTAGTTTAACGAGAGAATAAATTAAATAAATAGCAAATCCTATCATTCCACCATAATATAAAATCTCTAAAAAAGTCAGACCATACAAATAAGCTAAAGATAGTACTTTATTCTCAAAAATGGCGGGGATATAGCTTATTCCAGCTATTAAAGTAATTACACAAGAAACAATTAATCCAAATATGAAAAAAGAAAGCCAACCGCCAACACCCCTTATTTCTTCTTTGTGCTCTTGGGTCGCCACTTTAATCTCTCCTCTCCTTATAGCCTAATTCTTTTATCGCTTCATAAAATATTGCAGTTGGGCTATATTCTTTTTCTCTTAACCACTTTTGGATATCTGGAGATACCCTAATAGTTAGATGGGCTGATCTCCTATATTTTTTCGGGGTAGATTTAACTTTTTGAGGATCCATTTTGAACAATCTCTGTATATACATCCGTACCTACATTTGTATATTTAAAGATTTCTCTTGTGTGTGCCATTTAATGCTTGTTCTCTGTGTCGCGCTACGCTTTTTTGAAAGAACGGAACTCTCCCCCGTCCCAGGGACATATAGTATGCTACGCAGAATTTATTGGAACTTAAACACAACTCTGATTTTTTGCCTTCGGCATCGTTGTACTAAAAATCAGGTCTTCCCGTTGATCAGACGAATATAACAGCGATTAAGAGATTCCAAAGTCTTGCAGACTTCTCCATCAAAATTCGGTTTTGTGGGTTGCCTCAAAACCGAACTTCTCTTAATCGCATACGTTAGTTTCAATTTTTGAATTTCTTCAACAAAACCACAAGAACATTTAAATACAGTTGATAACAAATAGTATCAAATGATAACTAAAAGTATCAAATCAAGAATTCAAGAATATTTCCTCCTAAATCCAACCACCAGAATTAGAGTACGACAACTCGAACGAGAATTAAAAGCACCTCTACCATCCGTTATCCGCTATACCAAGGAGTTAGAAAAAGAAAATATTCTCAAAAGCACAAAAATAGCAAACATCACAGTATATGCAGCTGACCGAAACTCAAAAATATATCTTCTCGAAAAGAAACTATTCAACATCAAAACCCTACACCTTTCCGGTCTCTTAGACCATATAACAACAGAATATAACAACCCCCCAATAATCCTGTTTGGCTCTTATGCGCGAGGAGAAGACATAGAAACAAGTGACATTGACATCTACATAGAAACACCATCAAAGAAAGAAACCAACACAAAAAAGTACGAAAAAATTCTCAAAAGAAAAATCCAATTATTCACTTATGAAAACATTCACAAAATAGAAAATAAAGAACTCGCAAACAATATTCTAAATGGTATCATCATAAACAATTTTATCGAGGTATTCAAATAAAAGACCAACAAGTTTAAATACACCAAAGTATACCTCAGTATACCATGACTATCCTTGAAACAACAACATTAAAAATTCACGAAGACACAAAACTCCAATTAGATTCATTTAGAGAATATAAGAATGAAAGTTATGATGAAGTTATTAAAAAAGTCATTTACATAGCAAAAACGTGCAAAAAACAGCCAGAATTAAGTCAGGAAACAGTCATTGCAATCGAAAAAGCAAGAGACCGAATCAAAAAAGGAAACTTCTTAACGGAAGATGAGGCACGTAAAAGACTGGGGTTATAAATGTACCAAATAACCTTTGATGAAGATGCAATTGAGTTCTTAAACAAACTTCCAAAAGAACTAAAGGAACGAATATTCAATAAAATTATCTCCACGAAGGATAACCCATTTCATTATTTTGAAAGACTAACAACAAGATTGGATTACAAATTCAGAGTGGGAGACTATCGAATAATCGCTGACATTGATCAAAGTGAAGAAAAAATTACCATAACCACTATCGGCCACCGAAAAAATATTTATCAAAATCTAGATTAACAACAACAAAAATTCTAATTTATTTTGGCAACTGTACAAGAGCATCTAATGCACCATGAGCATCTTTTAACATCTCATCATGTATTTCCATAACCTTTTTTTGATGTCTACTAAACTCATCAAGCGCATCAAGTAATACCCTTAAATCACGTTGAACAGCAACGACCCCCACATATCGAACTTCTTGTTGATGTACTTTTGCAACATCAAGATCATACTTCTCCGCAACACGCAAAGCCAAATGATATTCAAGAACTCTTAAGGTATTGAACGCTAACTTGGATGAAACAACATCAATGATTAAATTACTAGGATTCGCAAAACCAAGAAGGTCACGCCGTGCAAAATAGCGAGGACAAGCAAGATTCTCCAGTTTAGCATCATATGCTCTAAGAGCCGTGTCATCTGTATTAAACGACCAAATATGACCTACGGGTTGATCATCAAAAGAACCAACACATCTTTTAACCTGTCTTAAATATTGCTGAATAGTAAGTGGTTTATTTTCCATAACCACTATTTTTTAGCTATAATTATAAACATTTTGTTGAATTACTACTACAAAGTAAAATATAACCTACCCAGAACATTACTCAAAAAACTCAAAATAAAAAAATAAAAAAAGACTCTAAAAAAATCTAGAATCGTTGAGGCTTATGTTTTGCAAAACAATTTCTGCAGTAAACAGGCTTTCCTTCAGTTGGCTTAAAAGGTACTTCACATTCAGCCTTACATTCTGAACAAACTGCCTTATGAAACTCTCTAGGACCAGAATTGAAATTTCCGCCGTTTCCGCCACCAAAGCTGCTATTACCACGGAATCCGCCACCGAAATTACCTGAATCGCCGTCTCGTCGTCCAAAGCTTCTCTCTCCTGAACTTCCGCCTCTCTTACTTCCTCTGTCGTCTTGTCTCATTTGTCGTATTTCACCAATTATATGTTTTTACCAGCGTGTGCTATATTACGGATTTCTCCATTTCTTCTGTAGCAGGCGGTATTAATACTCAAAAAGCAATGTCCGTTTTTAAACCCTTCTACAAATTACATCTTAAACAACATACCCAAAACACCCCTCACAACCCTCTGTTCATACATATCCTTCCTCTTAAACCTAGAACAAAAGAACGAAATGAATATAAAACACCAAAGCAAAAAAAAATCATGACTAAATCAAAACTGGCAATATTATTAATCATTGGATTATTCGTAGCAGCAGCAATTGGACTCCTTCTCTATCTAAACATGAACTCCATGGTAGGTCCTATGTCAACACCATCCAACCAAACCAATAACATGCACTCCACGACATCTACCAATTCCGTCGTAGGCAGCACCAAAATTCCTGCTGAAATTGAACGTCTGCGAGCTCTGCCAAATATTAAATACCAATTTGATAATCTTAAAGTAACCGACTTAGCTACCCTTGATGCGCTAACTCTAGAAGACGAAACGGCTCACGAATTTATTGAAGAAGCAAAATGGCTTATTGCTCAAAATGAACTCGAGCACGTCACACATTCCTTGTCATACCTAAATGAATACGTAAAAACCGGCGTACATGAAGTATGTATCCCGCATGAATTATCCCATGTATATCTTATGCTTGAACATAATGACAAAGAACGTGCAAAGAATGCAATACCTGAAATTCAAGAACACCAAAGTGAATGGCTAACTCAAGCTGAAACAAAATTCAAACCATTCCCACCCTATTACAAAATATATCAATCAATCAAAGAAGACATCATACAAGTAATTCCACGCTTAGCAAACAATCAATTTGATGAAGTTACCATGCAATTGTTGAAGCACATCTCTGGAAATGTGGTATGTTAGAACAAAGCCAAAAGCAAAAGAAAAAACACTCAATAATCTTATAAAATAGAGCTATTTTTTTCTTTTATGTCTTATTCCACTCAATTTCTTGAAAAAATAGTCAACGTCAAAATCGACCGACAACTAGGAAGTAAACATCCTAAGCATGGATTCATCTATTGTCTCAATTACGGATATATTGAAGGAGTAAAAGCACCTGACGGTGAAGATCTCGATGCATATGTGCTCGGCGTATTTGACCCTGTAGAATATTTTGAAGGAAAATGTATTGCCGTCATCCACAGACTAAACGATGACGATGACAAACTAATTGTTGTCCCAAAAGACATCACCTATACCAATGAGCAAATACAAGCCTTAACCCAATTTCAAGAGAGATTCTTCAAATCAACCATCCTCAGAAAATAAGCACAATGAGAAAACTAAAGGCACACACATAAAAAGAAACCCCTCTCTATCCACAATATTGAATATGACTATGAAATTTCACTTAGCTCCACTTGAAGGCATCTCCGACTGTGCCTTCCGTACATTATGCTTCGAATTAGGCGCAGACGTAACCTACACCGAAATGATCCGTGTAGATGGTATATTAAGAAACAACAAATCAACCCTCTCCCTCCTAGACTTCAAAAATGATACCCCAACAGTTCTTCAACTTCTAATAAGCAAAACCACATCAGCGCAGAAATTTGTTGAAATATTCCCAACCCTCAATATTAAACCAGTTGGAATCAATCTCAACCTTGGTTGCCCCAGTCCTGACGTTATATGTGAAGGAAGTGGAGCAGCATTAATCAAACGACCAACCAGAGTTAACGATATCGTCACAATTCTAAAAAAACTCAATCTCCCAATCACCGTAAAACTAAGATTAGGATTAAATCAAAGCGAAAAAGATAAAAAATTATATCTCAACCTTATAACCCAAGTCGACGCCAACGCATTCATTGTCCATGCACGCCACGCAAAACAAAACTCATTTGAGCCAGCAGATTGGAGTGTTCTCCCCGAGCTAGTACGAACCGGCAAAAAAATAATTGCCAATGGCGACATCAAAAATATCTATGACCTCAAGAAATTTGAAGACGCAGGTATCCAAGAAGTCATGCTAGCACGAATGGCTATGCGAAATCCAGCTGTATTTCAAATCATGAAAGGAAAATTCCCAACCCCTATTTCTGATATGACCAAGCGATACGAAGAATTAGCAAAACAATACCGCTCACATCCAAAATACCGAGAAAACTTTCTTAAATATTTAGGAAGAGACGCCCAAATGAAAAGCGGATAAATCAAATCCTATTATCATCACTAACCCACTCCCGCACTAGACAACCGCAGCACATCTTTTTAAGCAAAAACTCCTTTTACCCCAATAAAAGAAAACATGCTTCAAAACTTTACACCCCGCCTGTACCAGCAAACAATATTTGCAACCGCGGCTATTCACAACACCCTAGTCGTATTGCCAACCGGGATGGGAAAAACCGGCCTCGCATTAATGATGACCGCGCATCGTTTGCAACAATTCCCAAATGAAAAAATCCTTCTCTTGGCCCCAACTAAACCACTCTGCGAACAACATGTAGAAACCCTCCAAAAAAGTCTCGAAATCGAAAAAGAAAAAATAGTCTTATTCACCGGCTCAGTAAGTCCAAAAAAAAGAGAAGATATGTGGAAAAAAGCACAAATAATTGTAAGCACTCCACAAGGTCTCGAAAACGATCTCATCAACAATAGAATCAGCTTCAACAATGTCTCGCTCTGCATATTCGACGAAGCCCACCACGCCTCCGGAGACTACGCCTACGTCTGGATTGCCAAGCAATATATCGAAAAAGCAACCCATCCACGAATTCTCGCCCTCACCGCGTCCCCCGGAGCAAACAACGAAGCCATCACAGAAATCCTAACCAACCTCTCAATTGAAAAAGTTGAAGTACGTACTGAAAAAGACCACGACGTCGCTCCCTATGTGCAAGAAGTAGACATTGAATACGTTCTCTGTGACTTCCCAACCGAATACAAAGAAGTACAAGCAATCCTCACCCACATCAAAAAGGACAAACTGACCTTAATCAAAAGTATGAACCTCTGCAACTCAATTGATCTAACCAAAGGCGAACTCCTCAAACTCCAAATAGAATTACAAAGAAAAATATCTGAAGAAGGAATGAGCCCGGAAATTCTAAAATCCATTTCCTTATTAGCCGAAGCCCAAAAAATCGAACACGGCCTCGAACTCCTCGAAACCCAAGGAATTGAACAACTTAAAACCTATCTTGAAGACATTAAAACACAATCCCTAACCAGTAAAACTAAAGCAGTACAGAATCTAGTACGAGACGAGAAATTCACGCAAGCCTTAACAAAAACCAATGTAACCATCGAAAAAAACATCACACATCCAAAAGTTGAAAAACTCCTTGAAATAATCCAAAATACAATAAAAAGCGACACCACCACCACACCAAGCAAAGCTATCATCTTTACTCAATTCCGTGATAGCGCAGAATTCATCACCAACCACCTCACCAAACTTAATATAACAAACCACATTTTTGTAGGCCAAGCAAAAAAGAACGGACTCGGATTTTCGCAAAAGCAACAAAAAGAAATCTTGGACAATTTCCGTACCAACCAATTTAGTGTCCTTGTTGCAACATCCGTTGCTGAAGAAGGACTTGACATCCCGAAAGTAGATTTAGTATTATTCTACGAACCAATTCCGAGCGCCATACGTGCAATCCAGCGACGTGGTCGAACCGGACGACTCCAGAAAGGCGGAGTCAAAGTACTCGTAACCAAAGGCACACGTGACGAAATATACCGCTGGACTGCGCACCACAAAGAAAAACGCATGCACGTTGAACTCGCAGCCCTCAAAACAAAATTCCAAGACAAAAAAACAACAACAGAAACCACACCCGTTGTAAAAGAAAACAGAACACTCAACGAATACGAAACACCTTCCCCATCCTCACCCCAACTCCCACCATTAACAGAATCACCAACAAAATCCCCCACAGAACCAAATCAAAAACCAGTTCTCATTCTCGCTGACCACCGAGAAAAAAACAATACCATCGTAAAAGAACTCATCGCGCAAAACATCACCGTACGCACTACCCAATTAGAACGAGCCGATTACGTCCTCTCCGGAAACGTAGGAGTCGAACTCAAAAAAGTTCCCGATTTTGTCAACAGTATCCTCGACGGACGACTCCTAGAACAATTATTAGAACTCAAAAAAGGGTTCCCAAAAGTACTCTTAATCGTCGAAGGAACAGAAAACATCTACGCGCAGCGAAACATTCATCCCAACGCCATTCGTGGCATGATGGCAACCATCGCTGTAGACTTCCACATCCCGTTAATGTTCACACGAGACCCGCAAGACACCGCATCCCTTCTCGCTCTCATTGCAACACGAGAGCAAGACAAATCGCATGACTTCGCGTCCCTTGATAAAAAAGGCCACACCCAACAAGAACAAATGGAGCGCTTCATAGCGTCCTTACCAAACATCGGCCTCCAAACCGCCAAGAAACTCCTTGATCATTTCAACTCAATAAATCATATCCTAACCGCAACCGAAACTGAACTTACAAATATAGAAGGCATCGGACCAAAAACCTCAAAACAACTCAAAGACTTCATCACCAAAGAATACAAAGAAAAGAAATCAAACAAATAAACCAACAACTACACAAACAAACTTCCTTTCACCACCATCAACTTCTCAAATCCCATATCAACCATCAGCTCAGCCGCGCTCATTGCTCGACCGCCAACCTTACAATGAATCAAATAAGTCTTCGACCGATCAAGAGAATTCAAGCGATCAGCAAAATCGAAATTATGAACATCAATATGCTCAGATCCCTCAATACATCGAATCTCACGTTCAGCAAGCGTGCGCACATCAAGAACTACAAACGAAGTATCTCCTTTATGAGTTGCAATCAGCTCCTTCCCCTTAACAGAATCAACAACTGTAATACCCATAAAAATCACCTCATAGCAAAATCATCGTTTTGAATATATCGCACCATGTTTAATCTTCCCCGTCTGCCATTCACGAAGAACAAACCGCGCCGTCGCTTCTAAATCAGCCTTCCCACCAATCCCCATCTTATGAGATTTCAAACCAATCGCCTCAAGAATCTTCTCCGGATTTTTTCCAACAACCCCAAAGTGAGTCATAATTAAATCTTTTTCATCACGAATAAGCTCCAGGGCTGGAATCTCGGGTTCTTTCACTTTTGCAAAATCAATTGCACCCATCTTCGCATGTTTGGACTCATTCTTCTCCATGGCTGAAAAAACACCAGGCGTATCAATAAGCATAATCTTCTTATCCACTCGTACCTTTTGCATGCCTTTAGTATACCCACTTTCTTTACTTGTTCTAGCAGCACCACGGCCAGCAAGAGCATTAATTAAAGATGATTTACCAACATTCGGATACCCTACAATACCCACCACAATTGGCTGACCATGTGAAATCTCTAGAATTTTCTTCTTCAAAATCGTTGTACCTAATCGTTCAGTTGCTGAAATAAACACTGAAGGATGTAACTCTTTAGCTTTCTCACGTACATCTTCAATAGGAAGTAAATCACACTTAGTAACCACATACAATACCTTACGACCAATTTCCGCCGCCTTCTTATCCAACTCAGCGTTCCGCGTCTCAGGAATCATACGAGCGTCCACTACATGCAGAATTAACTCTGATTGTTCAAGAACTTCATTCACGTGTCTCCAATATGAGGGCATAGTCCTCTAACTCACAAAAGACTATATAAACCCACCACCCCAAAAAGAATAAAACATGTTGCAATACATCGAATCATACCTGTGGTACAAAAAGATCATCAAAATCATAAAAATAACACTCCAAATAAGCAAACTAACACCAAGACAAATCGCAATAGTGGAAGCGAACCTCCCAAAAGCAGAAATCATGGCCTGGTATCAAGACTGCCACACATATAATCAACAAGGAAAAAGAAAAATAAGAATCCAATCTCTTTTAGACGGAATTATGAGCAGAGTAAATATGAGTTTAAATATACCGCAAATAGACAAACAAAAACGTGAAAAAATCATCGAGTCTCTCTACGAATTACTTGATGAAACCATCGAGAAAACAAATAAAGAACAAGGAAGAATCGGAGTAATTCCACCAGATAATGATAATTAACAAAATAAACAAGCCGTGAATAACGGGTAAAAAACTTCATAATCAAAAAAGCCAGTCTACAACTAAATAAAATCAACCAACCCTTCGAGCTGCATGCTCCTGTTTCTTCAACTCATCGGTGAGCTCAGCTGACAAGGTATGAATCCTTCGAATGACTTCTGCATTTGGATGGTCCGGAGCAATAATTATTGCCTCTTTTAGCTTACGAATATCTGCAAGCTCAGCAAGAAACGTGTCCTTAAATTCAAAAAGAGCATGATTCATACTCTTCCCTTCCTTCATCTCATGCATAATACTATAATTCAACCTATCCAAAAATATACCAATACGAACTGCGAGTGCACGAACATCATCATGTTCAGACGCCTCAATTGTATTAAGATGTTCTATTAACTCATCAATCTTCATTGCAATAGCTGCATACGTCACTCGCAATTTATGTATATATAAATAAGCAACTCCACTCATAGTCATCACTCTTTTCCAAGTATATCTGCAGTACTCGCGCCAAGCACAGCTAACAATAAGGTAGTTGCTACTGCCTTATAAATTAATTCAAAGTGCGTTGTATAATCAATAAAACCAAAAAGGAACAACGTCCCAACTACTACGACCAAAGAAACAATATAAACTACTGCAACTCGAATAGGAATAAATCGAAAAATACGAATCTCTTTAACCTTCCGAAAGCCAGAATAATACATAAACATAAATGCAACAACGAGTGAAAAAATATAAAGAAACGTCGCGCGACCAATAGTTATTTTCTCACCTAACTCCACTCCATAAAAAAAAGCAAAATGACCAACCGTTCCAATAAGCGCTCCAATTGTGGAACGAACAAGATCTGATGTAGTAATACGTGTGAGTGGATGCGCAGTAGAATCTTTCTTCACTTCTGCTCTTAACGCTTCTAAATCCTCAAACTCTTTAACTTGCATCCGCTCAATCTTTTTCTCTTCCAAAAGCAATTTCTCTTCAAGTTGAGACCGCGATTTTGTGGACTTAATAAATGGCATAGATTTTTTTGATTTTGTGGATGATGTAGATTTTAATGACGAAGCCATAAATGCTAGAGTTTGGGAGGGTATAAAAGCATTGCGTCAAGACGAACGGCAACCCACAACCTTTAAAACTCTAATACACCTATATACTGATATAAAAATACCCTCATATAAAATCCATCATGAAACCACAAAACATCGCAATTATTGGAGCAGGACCAATCGGCTGCTACGCAGGCTACCTCCTCTCAAAAGCAGGACATCATGTCTCAATCTATGAAAATCACCCCCAAGTAGGTCTCCCAATCCAATGTACGGGTCTCTTAACCCATGATTTCGACCAATTCAACCTTCGACCAGAATCATTCCTCATAAACACCCTAACAACTATCCAAATCCACTCACAAAACAAAACAACGCAAATACCCCAAAAAGAATACCTTGTTTGTCGAAAAAAATTTGACAACTTTTTCGCAAACCTCGCACAACTTCACGGCGCAACATTATACCTATCCCACAGTTTTGAAAAAAAAGAGAACAACACCCTCATCATTAAAGACACAAAAAACAACAAAGAAATCAGAATCACCCCAGATATCGTTATCGCTTCTGACGGACCTCTTAGCGTTACGAGCAAAGCCTACAACCTCTACCACCCAAACAGAAAAAACTTCTATGGTGTTCAAGCAACAGTCAAAGGAACATTCAACAAAGACACCTACCAAGCACATTTCAGTCCAAAGATTTGCCCAGGCCTCTTTGCATGGATCGTCCCCGAATCAGCGACTACCGCAAGAGTGGGTATAGGTACAGAAAAAGATAGCCGAATATATTTCGAGAAATTCATGAAACAACAGCATTTCATTGCCTCAGAAATGCAAGCCGGTACAATCCCCATTTACGAACCAAAACAAAAACTATTCAAGGACAATTGCTACCCGCTTGGTGACGCAGCAGGATTCGTCAAAGCAACAACCCTCGGCGGCCTCATACCCGGCCTTACCCAAGCCAAAATCCTAACTGAAGCATTCAACAACAACAAAAACACCACCATAAATCAAGTCAACAAACAATATTTAAGAACCATCCAACCATTACGAAGACGACTAAGAATCCATCTGCTCCTCCACAACATGTTCAATAAATTTGAAGACAAAGATTGGGATAAACTAATCAAATACATGTCTCAGCCACGCATTCAAAAAATATTAACCAAACACACACGAGAAAACCCTATTCCAATCCTCACAAAAACCCTAATCAAAGAACCTCGATTTTTATATTTCGCAAAATTCCTATTGAAATAAAAAAATAAATACACCCCAAAATTAAAAAAATTCACTCCTTCTCCACTCTCATCTCCACATACCCCATCTTAGATCGAACCCCAGCAAGCAGCAAATCACCCTCTAGAGGAATTCTGCCGCTCTTATTAATCGCATCTTCTAAACGAGAATAAAACACTCCTGCCAACCTATCCCACTCCGCACTCGTTGCCCCCGGAGCCGGAACAGGCGCAGCAACACCAACACCCAAATAATACCCATCTTCCATGCGTCGCCACATATCCGAAATACCAATCCCATCCATAATGTGAAAATAAGTCTGTGTCTCACTATGTCGTCCAACAACTGATCCACCTTCAGAAAAACCACTGCAAATATCATCAAAATCGCGGCGCGACAAAACAAGCGAATACACTCTATTCCCGTCTTCAAATGTTACATTGATATCCATGCAAAAAACAGATTAACAAGAATTGATAAACATTTAGACAATACAGAACACATATGAAAAAACACTAGAAAAACAATCAAAAAAAAAGAAAAAAACAAACTTACGGGCTTAATCCTTAGCTAGATTAATAACAGCTCGAATTGCAACAATAATCACTGAAGGCATAATGAACGCCAAAATTGAATTCAAAACTGCAACCAACTTAGGTCCAACAAGTTGAAGTTGACCAAGATTATTTCCTCCTAATGCTACCACAACAACAATAGCTGCAACATAGAACACATAATCTCGTTGTTCACCAGGACTAATGTTGAAGAATCCAACAATAATACCCATAACAATCAAAACGCTAGTTAAAATTGCAACCATATTAGGTGATAATCTACTGCTAATTAAACCCAACAAAACAGCAATAATAACACCTACTGTAAACGAGTATGCTATTACTTTATTTCCTACTTTATGTACAAGACCCATAGTAAAACCCTCCGCTTTTAGTTAGGAATAAGAAAGAGTCAATCACAAACCAAAATCTGTGTCTAACCCCATATTCCCATAATTAAGCTAAAAATAGTGTTTTTGATTTAAAAAGGTTTTGCCTATACAGTTATAACAATGCGCATTCAGCATATCCAAATAGCTATATCAGAAAATATAAATCACCGAAAAATAACGAAATAAACCAAAAAGAATGTACCAAAAGTAACAAAATTATCTCAATACATCTTCAATAGGTCTCTTAGACTTCAAATTTTTAACTTCATCTTTTGCTTGAGCAACTAAATCAACGCCCATATCCTTGAGTTCCTTAACATGCATTTGCATAAGTTGTTCAACAATTTGTAAAATCCGAAGAAGTTCTTCTCTTTCCTTACTAAGTGTTGCAAGTGACCCTTTATGAAATCCTATCTTTTCCGCTTGCGCGTCAACCTTTTGTTCCGTCTTTGCCATACCCCTATTACCCTCTTTACCCTTTATTAACCTTCTGTCAAAAATACCTCTACCGAAGAGCTGATAATTCCATTAAACTCAAACCCACAAAAATATCACCAAATCGCAAAAAGTTGTCAGCACCATCCGAAACACATTTAAGGCTACAAGAGTTAAATGAAACTATGGGAGTATTTGACAAAATAATGTTTTGGAAAAAAGACGACGATCTTGACTTTGACAAACTAGCTCAAGACGCAATGAAACGCGAAGAACAAGGTGGTAGTAGTCCAAATGGAGACTGGGGAATGGAACACGCACCCCTAGGCTCACCTGACCGCCCTCTATTCCCCCAAGACCAATCAAACCAAAGCCCAGCGCAAGACGAATTCAAAGTCCCCCCAATGCGAGAACAACCAAATCAATTTCAAAATCAAACATCTCAAAACCAATCAAACTCACTAAACCAAACGAACCCCCAAGGTGGTCGTGAAATAGAACTTATCAACTCAAAACTCGACACCATCAAAGCCATGCTCAACTCTATTGATCAACGTTTAAACAGCATCGAATCCGAAAAAAAAGAAACTAAAAAGTTGTGGTAGCATGAATCAAAAAACGACCACCACAAAAGCAACAAAAACATCAGCTGGTAACCTTTTCTGCTCAATCACCACCCTTATCCCATTTGGCATAATTCTAATCCTGGATCAACTTACAAAATACATTATAGAAAAAACAACCCCAAACCTAACATTTATTTTTCTTAAAATTCACCTTATCTACAACACTGGAGCAGGTTTTGGTATCTTGCAAAACAACCCCATACCCCTTGGTCTCCTCTCCCTCGCGGTTGCCATAACAATTATTTACAATCTTCCTAAATTAGCAACCACAAAATACACCCAAATCCTCTGGGCCATCTTCCTTGGCGGGGTAATAGGAAACATGCTTGACCGCTTCATCAAATTAAGGGTGGTAGACTTCATTGACTTTGGTTGGTTTCCTGCCTTCAACATTGCAGACGCCGCATTAACTATTAGCACAGCCCTATTGATTATCTATTACATCAAGAATGAAAAGTAGGTTAATTAAAAAATAAGCTAAAAAACCTAATACCCTACTAATAAATATTCTTCCAATATCTAAGTTCCAAGAAGAAAATAATTCTCACTCTTGTACACACGCATGTGCTCGATACCCTCGCTCCCACGCATCCTGCTTCTCCTTAAACCACACCTGTCGTTCCCGCTTAATTTTCTTTGCCCAATCACAGCGTGGCTCATGATACTGATTAGAACGCAAACTTGCAACATACTTACCAGGAGTATACTCAGTCTCAACCTTAACGGCCTTTACAACATCCGCATTCTTTAAACCAGTTGACTTTTCATCAAATAAGACATTCTCATCCGCACTTACAATAGTTGATTTCAAATGCCTACTTCGCACACGTGGAAGTGGATACGAAATAAGACAATTCAAGAGTGCACACAGCGCATACGGAACAAGAAAAGGCGAGCCTAACATCACAATCCCATTAAGTGCAAATAGGAGAGCAAGAACGAACAACATAACCTTACCCCTCGAATTATATGTTATAACACCCACTAAAAATAACACTAATCCAAGCACTACTACCGTAAACTCACCAACTGCAATTAACCCAGTTGAAACAAATCCTTGAATAAATGAAAACACAAGAAGTATAAGAGTAAGAAACGAAGTTAGAACAAAATTAGCCCTTTTCATAACCAAAATAGAAGAATTGTGATATATAACCATTTCTATAACCAAACAAGAGAATTAGAGAACATAGAACAAATATCAAACAAAACGAAAAGATCTGAATACCCTACTACTTACAAATCATCTTCAATTGCTTTCAAATAACCTTTCTTACGCAAGAAATCAACTTCGGCCTTACCTTTATACTTATAGATAACGTCACCCTTATCTTCGCCACCTAATTCCCAAGGCAAAACGATAATAACATCATTTTCTCGAACCCATAACTCACGTCGAAGACGACCAGGAATACGACAAATTCTCTCCTTAGCATCCAAACAAAGAACTCTCATCCGAGACCCACCAAGCCGTTGTTGCACAATACCAAGAACTTCCTTAGCCTGCGGAATACGAACACGAATAACTTGCTGTTCATCAGACGGAGGAAAATAAGCCATAATAAAGCAAAGCCAGGGTTTATTTATAAACATTTGTCTAAACATCTTCATCGCAGTATTCAGCATTCAGGCCCTCAGCTCCACATGCCACTCCCGCACTAGTCAACCCCACAAAAGCCATATATACCTCCGTTCTCAATTTTTAATCTATAAGAAAGAGGAACCTATGGCCAAACGCGTTGAATCACCATCATCCATTAACACATTCAAACAATGCCCTAGAAAATACTTCTATCAATACATCGCAAAACTCCCCACAAGCCCAAGTATCCACACTGTGCGTGGGAATATTGCACATTCAACCCTAGAACACATTTATGACATCGACCAAACTCAATTAACCGAAGAAAACTTCTCACTCAAAATCAAAGAAGCAGCACAACGACTTCTCATAAACTTCTGGAAAGAATACAAACCAAAATTAGACCAACTCAAACTGAATCCCGATCAAGAACGATTTTATTTTGAAGAAACCATGATGATGATTTTGAATTGGAGTAACCACTTCATAAAAGACCTCACAAGTGAAATGCAAAACCGAAAATGCAGCATCCAAGAAGCCTACACCCTCCTCACCCCCATACGTGAGCAGGAATTCAAATCCGAAAAACTCAGCGTGCGAGGATTCGTTGATGCCATCCACAAACACGATAACGAAATTATGATCCTCGATTACAAAACCAACGCAAACTCCGATATCAAAGAAAGCATCATGCTCCAGTTAGGAATCTATTGTGTACTCTACCAAGAATTATACAATGTTATCCCGCAAAAAGTGGGCATCTTCTTCTTACGAGACAAAGCAAAAATAATGAACGTCGACCCAGAACTGCTCGTTATGGCAAAAAAGGAAATTGACTTCGTTCACTCCCAAACATCCGTAGGCGAAGACATAATTTTATACAACAGAAAAATCACCCCACTATGTAAATGGAGTTCAGGCCAATGTGACTTCTATGGAACCTGTAAACCCCACGACAAAATCTACCAACCTAATTAACAAAAAAATTCAACACAAAAAATTATTTCCTTAAAAGATCTAACGCCATAACATACACACCAAAATGGCTTGGCATACGTTCATCAGGGCCAAGACGATTTCGAATGGATAAATTTGAAGGAACATCCAGAAAATGATATGACTCAAGATGCAAGGATATCATCTTCATACTAACTAAAGTATCAAACCCCCTATCCTTTTGAATTTGATACATCCAAGGAGCAATCGTCCAAAAAGAAAAAACTTCCTCATTCTCATCCCCTAACCGTTCCATAAGAGAATCAGTAAAAACTTCTTCACGAAAGGCAGAAATAAAGTCATACGCAAACTGAGGAGTGACCGAGTTTTGAAGTTTCGAGTCCCACTCCTTCTTTAGAGCATCCTCTTCATCTATACTCAAATCACTAACCTCATTAGGCAATAGTGAAGACGGAGTACCCAACCTATACAAATGTGAAGGAACACGTGAACCCAACCGACGTCGTTCATCAGAAGTAATTCCTAACTGATCAAGAAAGGCATCATGTGCATCAAAATGACGGTCAAGAGACTCATTGCCTCGAAACTCTCGTCGAAGTAACAGTGACATATCACCTAAGAGACCATAAACATTAAAGTCGTTCTTGGAACCATAATTTCCAAGTAATAACCGATAATCCAGAGCTGGATCCTCATTCATATATGATTGATCAAAAAAACAAGGCTCGAACAGTTTAAATTTGGAAATATCTAACATAAAAAGAAGAAAATAAACCCATATTTAAAAGAACTCTTCAAAAAAAATCTAACCCGTCGCTGCCTGTAAACTCATTCGAATAATTTCTTGATACACTGGTACATTCTGCAGAACCCAGGTCTCAACACCAGCCCCTAAAAGCAACACCGCAAGACCAGCAACCAGTAAATAAATATTCATAGTAAACACATCATAAAATCGATCTGATGCAAACTCTTCCAAAATAACATCCTTAGATATAACCGAGCCCGCAATAGCCGCAAGAAAATACGAAATTGCTTCAATAATCATATGTGGGAACACAATAAGCATAATCAGCGAAAAATAAAAGATGACGCTTCCACCACTAAATGCCGCTGCAGTCTTTGCTGTAAGTCCAAAAATCGTACCCCACACCGACGCATTCCACGAAATAAGAAATATCGCCCCATCTCCAGAAAGTAACGCAAGCACAAAACACGCCATAAGCACCATGAAATTATTAGACAAGATTCCCCAAAACAAATTGGTATCCCAACCAAACGAAACCGCATGACCTGCAAAACCTTGTCCATATCTAAATTCTAACTGTTCTCGAAATAAACTATTTGCCTGAAGAGTAGGAAGCATCATCGTTCCAACAGCATACACCATCATAATTCCTAAAAATAAAAAGACATAAACACGTACTATGTTTAAATCATCTTTCCACAAAGATCGAAGACCAACTTTTTTCTCGACACTCTCCTTACGCTCTTCAATGGAAAAAATTTTATACAATTCCGGAAGAAGAAGCATCGATGTGATGGCAACCGCGGGAAGCGCCGGATCTCCCGGAAATAAAATAGACCCAACCACTAAACCAATAATAGTATAAATAACACCTAAAATAAACGCATACCTTCCTTTATTCTCAAGCCAATCTTCAGGAAAAATATGTTCAAGCACCATCAGTCATTCCTCGTATAAACAAACGCAACATCACGCATTCAAAACCAAGATGTAAACTTGCCTTTATATATTTTGTGACCATCCTATCCAAACCGATACAAGCAACCTTTATATAATCAAAAAAATTAATATTCATGTGGTAAAAAGGATAAAAAGAAGCAAATTGAACAACCAAAATTCAAGCCACAAATCAAATACAAGTAATAAAAAAAAATCCAAATTATCAAAATTTTTCTCAAAACTAGGTCCAGGCTTCATCACCGGTGCCTCTGATGATGACCCATCTGGAATAGCAACCTACTCACAAACAGGAGCAATGTTTGGCTACAACCAACTCTGGACCGCACTGTTTTCATTTCCCTTCATGACTGCAATACAAGAAATGTGTGGCCGCATCGGCATAGTAACCGGAAAGGGTTTAGCAGGTGTTATAAAAGAAAATTTTTCTAAAAAAATACTATATTTCTGCGTCTCCTTACTTGTCATTGCAAACATTATCAATATCGGAGCAGACCTTGGAGCAATGGCAAGCGCAACCAAACTCATTATTGACATTGATTTTGGTGCTGCACTACTAATTATTACCATGCTAACCGTAGTTCTACAAGTATTTGTGCCCTATCACTGGTACGCAAAAATTCTCAAATATTTAACCTTCTCCCTGCTCTCATACATCGTAGTCGCATTTATCATCCATCTCAACTGGAGTTCAATTTTAATAAGCACATTCATACCACACATAATCCTAACTAAACAATATTTCATCAACATTGTAGCCATTCTTGGAACAACTATTAGCCCATATTTATTCTTCTGGCAAGCAAGCGAAGAAGTTGAAGAAGAAGTTGAAAAAAAAGAAATCCGCAGTATGGGAGCGGGCATTCCTAAATTTACAGACCAAGATCTAAAAGACTTAAAAACGGACACAGTATTTGGAATGTTTTTCTCAAATCTAGTAATGTTCTTTATCATTATAACTGTAGCAGGGACAGTAGGAGTTGCAGGCATCTCTCATATCGATACCGCTGACCAAGCAGCCTTAGCACTCAAACCTTTAGCTGGGGATTTCGCATTCCTCCTCTTCGCAATAGGAATCATTGGAACTGGCCTACTTGCAATTCCAATACTCGCAGGTTCCGCATCCTATGCTCTCTCCGAAACCCTTGGACTTCGTGAAGGCTTATACCTTAAATTCAAACGTGCTCACGGATTCTATGGAATAATAGCAATATCAACCATTCTTGGACTTTTAATTAATTTAATTTCAATCCCGCCATTTAAAATGCTTTATTATGCAGCAATAATCAATGGAATATGTGCGCCACCATTACTCTTTATCATCATGAAAATATCAAATAACAAAAAAATAATGGGTGAGCATAGTAACACTAAATGGTCAAATATTTTGGGTTGGACAATCACCGCCATAATGAGTATTGCCAGCGTCGTTCTCTTAGTATCACTTCTCTATTAACTTACTAAACACAAACATCCAAAATAAAATGGCCTAACCAATCCATCGAACACAAACTCCAAAATAGTATATACCTTGCCCTATAATATCTATAGCACACTCATAAATACCCACACACCAAATAAAATATACATGGTTTTACTACCAGGGGCCTACACCTACATTGGCATAGATGAAACGTGTCTCAGTATTGGACATGGCGGCCTCATTGTCACAGCAGCCATCACAAATAACCATTCTCTGGCATCATCTCGCGGATACCGCAGTCTTGAAAAATCAAAAGACATCTTGCGAAAAGCCCAAGCTCTATCTATTACGGGCGGCCTTGATCCTAAAAAGATTCCCCCATTTCCGCCCTTAGATGAGATGCACAGTTGCGGTTTAGACAACTTCGCTTGGATGCGTGCGCGCTATGGTGGACGATTTTCTCGTCAAGAAATAGAACATGCCTCCATTGCTCACCTTGTAAGCAACCTAAATATTAAAGCTAAAAATACCATCCTCCTAATCGACTCATTTCACGGAAGAACACATGAAACAGTTGACATCATTTGCAATTACCTTAATCGCTCAGGAATCAAACTCCCAAAAAACCAAGTCGAGTGTCATGGAGAGGGTGATCGTTCAATCCCCATCATAAATTATGCTGACATCCTTGCATTTCAAATCGGTGTATCAATAAACCTCCGATATCGTATTCACACAAAAAACGCATTAGACTTTGAAGTTATGCCCCACCAAATACCATATGACGAACACCGCATCGCAAGTTCTATAACCAATGAAAACCGAAATTATCTAGACACAATATATAATCCTAAAAGCAAACAGAAATAAACAAAGCAAAAAACAACGCTTAAAAAATAAACATTTGCATACATCCCACAAATCCATGACAACAAAAGAAAAAATAGTCGCAGCAAAAGAAAGATTACTTGAATCCTTCAAAAATAAAACAACCGAACTCCCATCACATTCAACCGACTCTCGTCTCCCAAATGGCCAACGATGGACATCCGGTTTTCCAGTCCTAGACCTTGGAATAAAACCAGAAATGGATCTCGCATCATGGCAATTAGAAATCATTACAGAAAACAAAATATCCGCAAAATATACACTCAAACAACTAATAAACCTCGGCATCAAAACATACACCAATGATTTTCACTGTGTTACCACTTGGAGTAAAAAAGATGTCATATGGACAGGCATACCATTTGAAAAAATCACCAGCCTCATAAATCCTAACCCAAAATGGACTCACCTTATCCAACATGGCGCAGACGGATATAGTACCAACGTCCCCCGTGAAGACCTAGAAAACAAAGGAGTGTTCCTTGCCTTTGAGTTAGATCACAAACCAATCCCAAAAGAACATGGCTATATCCGGCTTATCATTCCCCATTTATACGCATGGAAAACAAGTAAATTTCTAATCAAACTCGAATTCACAAATAGAGACAAACCAGGATTTTGGGAAACGCGAGGATACCACAATCGAGGTGACGCATTCAAAGAAGAGAGATACTCATAACACATGCCAACATACACTACATATAGTCTCAACCAACATCCAGAACACACTGCAAAAATACTAGAAAGTATTCCTAAAACATGGTCCTACATCAACTCGCTTCTCTTCGCTCCTAAAGAACTCTACCGTACAGGAAAGGTCGCTTATAATTCACGTTTAAAATTAAGTTGCAACTATCTATTCTCTCCACTAATAATTGCTTCTCTCGATGATTCTTTTGAAGAACACGATCCATCAACCCCACAACCAGACTACTACAAAGAACCCAATTTAATTGGTATAATCCATGAACACCTCATGCCAAGTAGTATCGAATACATTGAAGCTGGAAGAAACCCTTTAAACTTTGAAATTGCCAAAAACATCCTGACCCCCTACATCAGAATGGGATATAAAGGAACAACTGAATGCATCCTAGGTGATGACACCCCCAGAGCGAAAATAGAGATAAATCATTACACCAAGACCATAGACCTGATTGTATATACCGAACATCGTGGCCAAGAAAGACTTATTGAACAAATTGAAAGAACAATCAAAAAACTCGATTTAAAAAGCCGTGGAGCAAGAACCATCACATTTCCAACCCCTATCTCCTCTTAAGACTTTGAGATTCCAATTTAAAAAAAATTAACAATCCTAAACAATAATTCTCTTTCTCCCACGCCACAAAAAATACGCCAGCACACCTAAAAACAACACGAGTACAGCTGCTCCAACATAAGAACCCCAAGAAGATACCAATAATCCTCGTTGAATCGAATAAAAATATTCCTTTGTTCCCAGTGCATCAAACGAATTAACCAACGCTGTCCCACCAAATAGCACAAGCACTAATCCAAACAAAACAAAGAGAATTGAAGAAACGAAACTTGAGAGAGGAACACTATAACCAAAAATACGAACGCTTCGATTAAACGAATTCAGACGCTCAGAAAAAGAATCATAGAAAAACGACAACACAAATAGCGGAACCAAATTTCCCAATGCATAAAAAAATAACAACAACGCAGCATAATACACATTATGCAACAACGCTCCGATAGCCAATATCCCAGACAAAAAAGGTCCTAGACAAGCCGACCAACCTAACGCAAATGTACAACCAAATAGAAATACTCCCACCACATCATGTGAAAACCGTGTATGAAAAGAAAACAGAGACGAAAATCCTTTCCCAAAAAAAATCATCGCTCCCGTCAATATCAAAAATAACCCAGCAATACGCGGTAAAACTGTACCCTGAATAGCGGTGATAGTTTGCTCACCTAAAAATCCCGCAACAATACCCATTCCAACAAAAACAAAAGCAAACCCAAAAAAGAAAACCAGCGTCATCAAAGTGATATTAGACTTCTCCTTAAACGTATACGCAAAATAGGCAGGAAGAAGCGGCAAAATACATGGAGACAATATACCAAGTATCCCAGCAAAAAAAGCCATAAAAAAAGTCATTTGCAACATATTCGATTGAGCTAGCTGTAAATTATATTCTTGAATCTTCAGCAGCGCCGGTGGAAGTTCCGCTAACATTGAAAAAGAAAACAAACAAAGAACAAACAAAAAAAATAAGGCAAGGCCAAACAAACTCTTACCCTCTTTTCCTGATCTCTGATTTGCTTTCATGTATCTATTAAATTTAATATCATCCCAGTCTTAATCTATTGAACTGATTCCGAGCTATCAACGGGTGATGGTATCACAATTTTTCCACTCTCTAAATCCATGAAGGGCGAACTAAATACTTCTAATTTTCGCAAAATATACGTCCCATCATCTTCAATAGAACCAACACCCTGCCAACTCTGCGCAAGATTAGGATATTTATCCATGCCCCCAAACAACAAAATAGTGGGAACCCGTGTGATTTTATACAAATCAATCAACTTCTTTCCCTCAACAGACGAAACATCAACTTGTTTCGTTTCTTTTGTTTTCACACCAAGTTGAGCCAGGATTGCTGAATTAATTTTAGTCGCATTATAGCACGTAGTGCAAGAGGAATCTCCTAACACAGTCATCGAAACAACACCTTCAATCTCTCGGGATGTCAAATTATAATAAGGTGGATTCAAATTTCGCATCACATACATCCCATCCTTTTCAACCGTTCCAACAAGAGGCCACACCTCTGTGATCATCGGATAAGTAGCCGCTTCAGAATCAAAAACAAGAGTAGGAACAGCATCAATATGATATGTAGAAATTAACTTTAACGCTTCAGGATCTAAACTATCATATTCATGTATTTCTTTTATAGTAAGGGTGGATTTCAACTGAGAAAGTAATGGAGTGAGATCATAACAATCTGTACAATCCTTCTTAGTAATAACATTCAACACCACTAACCCACGTACATCAGAAGTCTGAGCATCAACATACGGTGGGATAGGGGACTCAATCACAAACGCATCACCATGATCATTACCAGCTTGAGCAAGAAACGCCGAGATAGAAGAAGACTTGGACACTTCTCCTGTCACAATAACCGCAGGTATTTTAGCAATATTATACTTTAAAACCATTGCCTTGCCTTCAACAGAATCAAACTCAATCTTCTTCTCAGAAGTCACATTAGCATCTTTAAACTGAGCAATAATCGCTTTCGTGTCAAAACATTCACTACATGTTGAAGCTCCAAGAGTAACCAATTGAATTTTAGCAGGAATAGCTGCTAATGTAGCTTTCTCTTGTGAAGAACTAACCACCCCTGATAAAGTTGTAAGTAATATCACATTAACTAACAGAACCACTCCAACAAGAGCGGATAGAAATATAATCAATTTTATTTTTGTTGTTGCCATAACCACACACCATATATTTTTGAAAACTAAATTAAATTAAAAAAGAAAAAACCACCAAGAATCTAACAGCCACCAACCATCTGAGGAAGACCACCTGCAGCACTAGGAACTCCAGCGCCTCCGCTAGCAGCCCCACCAGCAGCAACCGGAGACGGCGACCCAACCGCCTTAAGACCAGAGGTAGAGACTTTATCTTGAATTGTATACAACTGAAACGCCTGCACTGCTGAAATGATCACAAGCACACCTAAAATAATTGAAATTACTATTTTTTGATCCATTTTTATCCTCCACGAAACGATTTAAATTAAACTTGAACACCTTTAACTAAATTCAACGACTGAAAATAAATAAAAACAAATACACATGACAATAAAATGTGCAACTAGCAACCACCAACCATACCTGGTAAACTTGCAATGCTGGATGCATCTTTACCCGCAACACTTAACCCAAGTTCAATCATATTCTTCGGAAAGAACAATGTCTTCCACCGCATAACTTCAAGCAAAATCTCACCATCATTTAAATCTGTATAAGCGGTTAAATATAACGCAACGGTCAATAAAGCAGGATTGTGTTGACAACCACAAGTGGAATCACCCTTTTTATCCATACCTATAGGACCAATTCCGCAACAATATTCACAACTAATGCCCACCGGTTTAGTACCTAGAGCAATGAAACGTGCAAACGCTTCAGGATTATTCTTAGAAACCTCTGCTTTAAGTCCAGGATACATATTTGCCAAAACATCAAGTGATGTAACTGGATCATCATAACTCACACCAAGAGCAGCACCATAATCCGGCGTACCCTTTGGAAACATAATATCAATTGCATCTTGTTGTGAATTAATATCTTTTACGGGAAATACCGCTAAAACCGTATGCGCAGAAGACTTAAGTTCATTGACATCAACAGAAGACAAATCTCCTTTAGAAAGCGTAGCTGAACCACTTCCAAAAGAAGAACTAATAGCAGATACCATTGGTATTGGAGCACCTAACACTTCACCTAATGTTGCAATTTGAACTTGATTAACAATCATAAACACAGAAGTCAACACAAGTAAGAGTACAATAATAGGAGAAAACACCTTACTTCCCGCTTCAGACGCCCCATGATGACTTGAACTCCCATTCGTGACATGACGTGATGCAGCTTGTCCATGCGTTGCATGGTGACCTGCTTCATGCACACTATGTTTTTCTTCATGAGCATGATGACTCCCATGCGGTACACTTCTTCCGATATCCGGATCATTTGTTTTTTGGTCCATAATAATCACCTACCTAGTAATAAAATAAATACCTCAATAATTATGTTTAATTCAAACTGAACAACACAACTACCTCCTTTAAATCATAACTATCGAAACCTATGCAAAGTTCCCTATGGACATAAAAGATTAATTTTTGTGCATTGGGGGGTTTATAATAGTTATGATACTAGAAAATACAAGAATGCTCCGCAAAAATGTAAAAATTCAACAAAACACTCTTCGAACCTGAGAAAGAGTAATTTTCTTACCAATGACAACCAATGAAGTTGGCACCGCATCTGTTTTTATCAATCGACCTCTACCCCGAACAAAATTTAAAACATAACTACTCTGACCGATTTTAACAACTCCTTTGACTCTCTCAAACGAATCAGGAATGAGAGAAAAAAGCGACTTCCACTCACGTAATGCTCGTGCTCGTGGTTCAATCGAAAACGTGACATAACTCCCATCATAACCCACTCCAGAACCTTTCACATCTCCTGCCACTTTTTTTAGACTTTCTATCACCTTTTTATTTCCCATTCGACGTCCTGCCAACAACTCTCGCCATTCAATCTTACCATCAATAACCAAAACCACAAGTGCAACACTGTTAAGTAACTTAATTTTATTCACAACATCTTGAACTTGAGCAACAGAAACAAGATCAATCTTATTTAATACAACAATATCCGCAACTTTGATCTGCGCTGAAATAGTATATCCTAATTGCTGAGAAACTGTAGCCAAGTGTGCATCAACAACAGTGACAATTGCATGTAACCTCACAAAAGGAATTTCTGAAACGTCAAGGACTAAATTATCCGCTTCCGCAATTCCCGTTGTCTCAACAAGAATGTAATCCGGATGATACGTACTAATAATTTCAGAAATAGCCGCCTTAAATTCACCAACCAGAGAACAACACACACATCCTTCAAGTAATTCTTTTACATATACATTTTTTCCCCGAATAAGAATGGTATCAACACCGACATCCCCAAATTCATTCATCAACACAGCAACTCTAGGCTTGTTCGACAAACTAAGTAAATGCGAAAGAACGGTCGTTTTACCTGATCCAAGAAAACCACATAAAAGGATAACAGGTGTGTCAACAACTTCTTTCCCCTTGATATTAGTTTTAGTCTGAATCATCACGTTAGCCTTAGTCTGAATCTTCATGTTAGTCTTAGCCTGAATCATCACTTTATTTTTAGTAACGAAAAATCCGCCACTTCGGGCCTATCCCCGGACTTCATCCGGGGCATTACGGCCCTCGTATAAAATGGCGATTTTTCGGAACAGATAATGCGGGCATAAATGATAATAACTCCGCACTATTCTGCGGAGTCATCTCGCATTATCTAGTATCAGTCTTCACTTTAGTTTTGGCTCGAGATGTGCTTTTTTGACCACGAGATGCGCTGTGCATGAATTCTCCCTCACAACATCAATTTCATCCAATATAAGTCTTTGCAAAAACAATGGGCAATCAAGAACTATCGACTCGAACTCACCTCCTTCTCCGTTTAAACTAATAGGTACCTTACGACTAGCTGCAATAAGTCTCCCTAAATCAGCTTGAGTAAACGAGCGACCAACTAATCCTAAACTAAGACCCTCCGCAGCAATCGCACTCAATGTAAAATCAAATCCTAACGAAAGCAATTCTTCCATTTCTGATTTAGAATCCTTATGCCACAACGGTGCAAAAACTTTAACCCCAATTTTTTCACAAATTTTCTCTATTCGATTGCGTTGATACGTAGAGCCAACCGCCCCCGTCACAATTGCATCAATATGATACTCATCCTTCGCACGTAAAATCAACTTCTTCAAATCCACGAGCTCTTTCTCCTTTACCCCATTAGTATCTTGAACAATCAACGGCAAACTCATCGCTTGCGCCTGTAAAGGCACGACCTCAATACCTGCTGTTTGAAACATATACGAGTTCAAATTATGAGATGCCATATGTAATAAACAAGTTAAATTGTAATTTTGCCTAGCAAGTATATATGCCGCATAAGTAGAATCTTTTCCTCCACTAAACAATACACCAACTCGAAGATTATATGGGGCATACAAAGACCGCAAATAGCCCGCCTTAGAAACAAAACCGCCTCGACGAGCCAATTTCTCAAGTGCATAATCACTCTTGGAACCATACTGTGCAGCAACTTTCTTTGCCCACGCAATTTCGGATGGTAAACCCATATCACACGCCAAATCACGAAAAACAAACTTCCCAATAACACCAGCACTAGCAGCACCACCAGCATGTTCACACAATTTATACTTTGAGGGAATAGTTAATGCAAACCGAATCAACTTCGCATCTAAAAAAGGCAACCGAAGTTCAACTCCATTATTAATTGTAACAACATCGTCTCGATATAAATCGCGTTCATACATCTTCCGTAAACCAGAAAGACACTCCGAATTAATATCACTTGATTGCTTATGTCGATCATACCCAGCAAATATTTCTTCAGAACCAAGGCCAGAGAGTATTACTTTACAACCATCTTGAGCAGCCACTCTACTTGCAGCATAAAAAGGCACTGCTACGCCAACCTTGATGGGGTTAGAATCCTCAATAAGAGGAACAACCTTTTTCAAAATCTCCTCATATTCAAGAATAGAAATCGAAACAACCTTCAAATCTAAACCTAACTTTACCGCAGCACTCTGCGCCTGTACCAAATCAATTGGTGTCGTCGTTAAATCGGGAGTTGTAACAGCCGTCACATAACATGTAAAAGTATAACCCTTTGATTTCAAGTAATAAGCTAAAAACGCCGAATCAACACCACCTGAAAAAAGCAAACCGAATTTGTGTGAAAGTGAAAGAACTCGTTTATCAATTGCCTTCTCAAGAAGCAAACGAGTTTTTCTCTTAATTTCCGGATAGGACAAAGTAGTCTCCTTTTTGACCCCTACTTGAAAAAATGACCGAGCAACAAGTCGTAAGGAATTATGAGAAATAGTATATTCCAAATACTGTCGAGGATTCAATTCTACTACATCCTCATAGCCCATCAAAACCAACATCTTTTTCTCAGACGCAAAAGCAAAATGAGTGCTAGTATGAGCATACCAAAGTGGTTTTTCTCCCATAATATCCCGTGCAAGCCACACTTTCCCATCTCTTACATACGCAAACGCATACACTCCATCTAACCGTGGAAATGCCTTTACTCCAAACTTATCAAGCATTAAACAAAGAATATCAGCATCATTAGAAGCACGTAGAGAATGAGACGCAACGAGTTTCTGCCAATTATAAATCTCACAATTTGCAATTAACATGCCCTTATGATGTATTGGCTGTTTCACAACAGAAACAACTGAATGTAAACTATGTGCAACACAACCAACCAGAGTATCCTTATGAACTACCTTCTCAACTGAAAACCCATCCTTTCCTCGCAATTTCAATAGAGGTAAACCTGACTTAACTTGCGTTGTTGAACCACGTCCAAAAACACCAAGGATTCCACACATAAGACTACAAAAACAAACCTAGCTTTTTAAAAGATATGTCCAAGAATAGCATGCCAATACTCAACAAAACACCAAAAAACAGAGCCAAAAAGAAAATAAAAAGAAAATAAAAAATTTAATAATTCAAAACAAACTGTTGTGGTCGTATATAATGTCCACCATTTTCAGTATACATCCTAACTTCTATGACCGCATGAGTATCAAACTCGATAGGTTCAAACGGAATAAACACTCGATTAATAGAAGTTCCTGATGCAAAATTTCCAACAAGCTTCTTATCACGAACAAGATACTCTTCCGCATTTCCATCAGGTTTAACACGAATATCAACTAAAATAGGCCCAGTTACATCATACGCATCATCATTACTAAAAGTAACAGATACCCGATCTATTGCATTCTTCTGAGTGTTACGTTCTGAACGATGTATTTCAGGGTCAATCTTGATATTCATATCCCAATAATAATAAAGATATGTCGGAAGATGATCAGCATATACAATCTGTTTTTGATATGTGCTGCCTCGAAGAGTTTTTGTCATTGCCGCAGTATTAGGACATTCTTGCATGATTTTTTGTGCTTTCTGTAACATTTCCGGTCGCAGTCGAACAACATTTTGATCCCATACTTCTTGAGCATTATCCATTTTCGATGTCAAGAGATTTAAATCTAAATCATCTCGAGAAGGCTGAAGATAAACAACTAAAGTTGGAGAACAAAATATTTTATAGGTTAAAACATTATGTTGATACTCACCTTTGAAAAACTGATATTCATCTCGCTTCCAATTTAACTCTTGATACTCAAGTACATAACCAAGTGGTGTTTCAATAGCTTGCTCACCAATATACCTCTCAATAAAGATCGCCTCTTGTGAATATTTCTTATAAAGTGAGGCACTTTCAAAACTGCTCTCATCGCGTGGTGCAAACAAATGGTCATAAGCAGTAGAGTTGAGATAATGAACATTACCTTTCCAACCCTCTCCACTAAAACTATTTTTGAAATCATCTGAATTTGAAATAGGAGACGATAACATTTGTAAAGTTGCTAATTTTTGACTCCCTAAATCATAATAAGAACTACCCTTGGTCATTTGAATCCAAGAAGCATCATTATATGTAAATTGATTAATCTTCTTTTGTAACTTATTAATAAGATCATAATCAAGATTATCTTCCTCATTAGCAAGAGTTGTCATATTCTTCAAAAAACGAGCAGAACCCGGTGCACCACTTGAAGAATTAGCAGATACTCCACCAGTACCATTAGGATCTACTTGCTTAACAGTCGAACTTACGAGCGATGAATTCTCATCAGAATCACAAACTGCATTTGCATCCTGATCCAAACAACACGATTGGCCATGGTTAATATAAGGAGAATTACACACAGTTGTAGTAGTACAAGCAGCAACGAAAAAAATAACTGCAAATAACAAGAAAATAACGAACATTTTGGGTTTCATACATTAAAATGAACAGTATCCACTTTTAAACGTTATTGTGCTAGAGAAGAACCATATACCCATTAACTACCCCGTTAACGATTATTGATCACTTCTGAACGTATTATACTAAAAAGGGAACAAAAAGGAAAGAAGGGCTTACTTAACGTGTATTTCTAAAATATCACCATCAACTAATGCATGAGCTAACATTAATTTTTGACCTGGAAATTTAGTCGATTTACCCCAAACACGAGCAAACCGAAATTTATTTGCAAAATCTTTATGCAATTTTGAACAAACATCCCCAATAGTAGAACCACGAGTAATAATTAAAGGTTCAAGCATATCCGCTTCCTTTTTAGGTTCTTTCAAATAAACACGAATAAAATCAAGTCGATCAAATATTAAATCTTTAAGCTCCGTAAGATGATAATTATTCTCAGCAGAAATAGCAACATCAGCTTTCAACTCCGATACAACTTTTTGCAATTGCCCTGATCCAACGGCATCCGCTTTTGTAACACACACAACCCCAGGTATATACTTTTTCTGACCTTCAATAACATCAATTAAATCATCAACTCCTAAAGGAGACCGAATTAAAACTTCAGCACTGTTAATCTTGAACTCCCTCATTACATTTCGAATAGTTTCATCATCAACTTCTAATTTAAGGGTTTTGCCAATGAGAATCCCTCCTTTACTTGTTTTTTTGATGAACACTTCTGGGCGAATTTTGTTAATACGAATACCCGATTCAGCCGCTTCACGCATAATGGCTGGATAGTGTTCTGGGTGATTCACATCAACAACAACAACCACTAAATCCGCTGACCGTATAACTGCAAGAACTTCCTTTCCCCGACCTTTTCCAGACGCAGCCCCAGCAACAATACCGGGAACATCCAGAACTTGAATTTTTGCCTGTCGATACTCCATCATACCTGGAATAACCGAAAGCGTAGTAAAAGCGTACGCAGCCACTTCTGATTTAGCATCAGTTAAAGCATTAAGGAGAGTGGACTTACCAGTTGATGGAAAACCAAGCAGAATAACCGTTGCATTCCCTGAGCGCCTAACTTGGTAACCATGATCAGATTTACCTGTTTTTTGAACAGACCGTGACTCTTGTTTTTCCTTAAGAACAGCGATTTTAGCCTTAATGATAGCAAAATGACCTTGTGTAGCCTTATTGTACTTTGTTTTCTTTATCTCATCCTCGAGCTCCTTAATCTGCCCATTATAATCAACCATAAACCAAGTTCTGAAGAGTTGTTTTTAACTCTTTTGGAGAAATAATCCTTCTATTCAACAATAACCAACAAAGTTCCTGCCATGTTCAACAAACTACAACCCATAAACAACCACAGTCAATATGCAAACAAGAATAGAACCAAGTAATATTTATAAACGAGGCAACTCTGAACAAATCATGACCTTAGAAGTATTCAGCTCCGCACAATCATATATGTACAAAATAGTTGTTGGATTAGTCGTTCTTCTAGTTGGATTCTGCTTAGGAATACTTGTGAAAAAAATTGTATTCAAGATTCTGCAACAAGTAGAATTAAACTCAGTGCTAAGCAAGGCAGGAATAACGTACAACATGGAACGTACCATCAGTTTTGTTGTCTCTTTTGTAATATATTTAATCACCTTCGTCATCTTCTTAGATCAATTAGGAATAACATCTATAGTAGTTTATTTTGTTGTAGGAGCAATATTAATGCTAATTGTTTTAACATTTGTAGTGAGTTTAAAGGATGTTATACCAAATATGGTTGCCTGGATCGCATTAATGAAACGTGGAAAAATTAAAATTGGCTCAAAAATAGAAGTATGTGAAATAAAAGGAATAGTAGAACGTATTGGCCTTCTTGAAACAGAAATCAAAACAGAACAAGGTGACATTTTATTTGTGCCAAACTCATTATTTGTAAAACAAAAAATGTGGCTCAAAGAAGAATAACACCAAAATAAAAAGAACATACTGTAACTAAAATTAATCTAATTCTTCTGAATACTCTCCAAAATAGAAATAACTCCCCAAACTTGTGTTCGTAAATATGTAGATGCATCAGAATTACTCATCTCTTCAAGCTCCATAATGGCTTTCTCAACATTTAATTGGACGTTACTCTCAAGAATGGCAATAACTTTATTCGCTTTCTCTTTAAATTTCTTACTTACATCACTCTCTTCTTTAAGAGCCTGTAAATTTTCAATCGCTTCCAAAACAGCTTCATTCATGCGTAACCTTCATCTCATCAAGTACTTCCTGTTGAAGTACCTCAAGATTATCTTTAACTTTATTTTCCTGTTTTGTAAAACTTGCTATTCTCAGAAGTAACGTTTGTTTCTTTTCATCAAGTTCAGCTAACAAAATGTCCTTAGGTACAAGAACCATAACCTTACCAATAATTCGATAAGCCTCAGGAGATGAAGCAACTTGTAAAAGAGATGACTCAACCTCAATTAAATCAGTTTCTAACAACTGTTTCTGCTGCAAAATACCTTGTAAGTTTTGCTGCAATAGCTGAAGTTGAGATATTTTAGAAGACGCCATACCCTAAATACCTTAAATTAACGCGCCTTAATCTTATTAGGAACCTTTCGATCTTTATACAAAATCTTTCCACCACAATAAGGGCAACGCACTTTAGCTTTAGTATACTCGTCTTCAACTTTCTTTCCACAATCAAAACAAAGATAATACATAATTCACCTCAAAACGTATAGGCTTTCCCAGCAAACTTTGTGCTACATTTTCGACACTGATAAATACCTGCAGCAAGTCGAGAAACAGCTTCTCTATTACAATAAGGGCATTTATGACGTCCTCGATGAAGTGCTTCAATAAGTGCAAATTTAGCTCGTGGTTTTCGACCATAACGTGCTCCAAATCGTTTTGTTGATGGATTGGTTGTTGACATAATTTCCTCCGTGATTGTAATGGGGCTGCCCGGACAATCGCTGCAAGCTACGTCTCAACGTGGCTTACTGGTTCGAACCGGGGTTCAATGGTTTTTTTGAGTCACTCATCACCCAAACCATTAGTGATAGGTACCTACAAGTAAAAATTATTTACTCATACCAGGCTACACTACAGCCCCAAGGGTACTTTTAAACTAAGACATCAAACTGAGAGCTATTTAAAAGGTTTATGGTAGTTTGGGAGTATGAGTTGGGAGTAACATAACCACTAGAAAAAGGCACAAAAATAGGATAAATACTGTTCAACAATCTATTTAGACCACCAAGATAAACTTATAATAATATAATAAGCTTGAAATATACCCATGATAGCCAGCATCGACTCTCAAAAAGACATAGAAATATTTCTCACCGCAAAAGAATTACTTCTCCTCAAAACACAAACTCTTGAAGGCACAATCATCAGAATAGAACAACCCAAAATCCAAACTCCACTCCACCTATCATTTAATGAAAAAAGAAGTTATGAACTAGGAACAGGTATAGGTTTTGACATTTCAAAGTATCACAACCCTAATTTTATCCTAGAATCATTCATATGCATCCAATTATATGAAGATCTAAGAACCACTGGACAAACAAGCACCCGACACCAACTCCGCGATGGATCAAAAATAAACCTATACACCATAGACACTATCACCAGCCTCACAAAAATACACTACGAAAATCTGCAATTTTACGTAGAAAATAAAAATCTCCTTACTTAAGAAATAAAATCATCAATTATAAAATAACAAAAACAACAAAGAAAAATAAAATTTACTGTGGAGAAAACATAACTCTATTCACTGTCTCCTCTAAATGAGCTTTTGCAATTCTCTCAAGATACGGAGCAGGAATCGTCTTCTCAAAAAGATGCCCAGAGCCAAACGGAATAAACAAATGGGCCGCCTGAGTTCGAGGAGGACTAGCTGCATAATACTTCTCGGTTGGTGTTGTACCCTGTAACGTTGCAAGACGATATGCTATGCCAAAATCATTAGCTCCTCGAGAATACGTCTTCACATATGTCTCATGTGTATGACCAGCAAGTGCCAAATCCGCATTTACCGCTCGTCCAGCACCAACCAACCCACTTGACTTACTTCCTTTTGGATCATGTTGAATTAACAAATTAACCGGCCCAAATGCCACCTCCCCATCAACAGTTCTACCATATTCAGGAATCTGAAGAATTCGAGCGGAACTATATCCACCTACCCCCACTCGCGACATATTAAGATTACTCTCTTTACCTACTTCATACACTCCTACCCCTCGACTATGAAGACGCTGAACAAAAAAATCACTTTCTCGCAAACCTAAATCAACTAAAACTCCATCAGCATGATTGCCAGGAACACTCAAATGTAAAAATTGCAACAAACTATGAGCCATTGATACATGAAAAAAAGAATCATAATAATCAGCAACCCGACTCAATATCACTTGCATATCTTCAACACTCCCGCTCTTGGAGTCTGATGTTACTGAATGTAACAATTTCAAAAAATCAGCCGGGTTACCACCTTTCATGCACTCCGTGATACGGTCAATATTATCATACATCAGCTGCATAGGATCAGTACGAAAATGATACCTATGATTCCATTTTTTACTGTTCGCTTCTCCAGTATCACCTCCACTGATATAACCCGCCCCAAGATACCCAACTCCCCCAACCATCAAAGCATGAGTTGCAAAAAAAGAATGTACTTGAATCCCAGCCCTACGAACTGAAATATTTTCTTCAGGTGATCCAATATGTTCATCTGAAGTTGAAAAAATTAATGCTCTCTTCTGAGCACCACCGTATTCCCCGCAAGAAAAATTCTCTGATTTAATAGTATTATATGAAACCCACTCAGTACTAATTAAACCTGCCTTATCCTTACCAATAATGGTAATTCCACTCACACCACCTGAAAGTAATCGATCAACAGCAGCAATCTTGCGTGTACCAACCGCCTTACCACCACTTAATCGAACCCCCCTTTGCCCGCGAGCAAACTCACTAACATTTTCTTGATCTTCAAAGGGCAATGCAAAAACCACATTAATATGATCTTGCCCAATAATTGGACTACTGGAACCTTGATTTTGAAAATTAGTTTCGGACACAACATCATGCAATTTCTGTAGTTGTTTATACCCACAACCATGATGCCCTGACTCAACCACAACATCAACTCCTCGCCCCCGAGCATCACGAAGACTATCTAGATGATGACCTATATATCGTTCATCAAGATTTGAACAAACAGACCAAGTACGTGAAGAATTATGAGAAAAATGAAGTACTAGATCAGAAAACTCAATTCGCCCCGGAGCTCGAAGTAACACGACCCCGTATTGATCACATAGTTGCTGTATACGAATATAAACATCTTGAAGAATTTCCCTTGTATAAAGTTGATGTGCAGGACGAACTTTTTTCTCTCGAAATAAACTTTTCTTGGTATACTCTTCGCTAATGCTAGAATCGATATTACTCAACCGCTGTTCCAAATTACTAACTCTGTCTTGCCCAGTATCGCTTGTAGATACAAACTCACCCTCCATTCTATCGCCTTCCTTTTTTCCATCGCGTCGTAAAGACGCCAACTCATCGCGATATGTCGTACGTTTATTCTTAAGATGATTAATTTCTAAATCAATATTTTGAACTTTCCGTAAGAGTGCTTCATTAAGCATAGCAGAAAGAGTAAACTGAAAGTCATCAGTATCTACATTGAAATAAATTGGAACCGTAGAAAACTGTTCTCGTAATTCCTTAAATTTCTCACCAAGTAACTCTAATTGAGTTGAAAACATATGTTCATACTGTTCACTATTTTTAATCGTACGCGACACTAAATCACACACAGAATTACTTTTTTCCCAATATGACAACTGATCATTCAAATATTCTGGCCTATCAAGTCGAGTTAATGCACCATCCACAATTATCCCAGAAAGATCAGGATCACTTTTCATCATAGAAAGCAATGAAGAATATGCCTGAGGGTTAAAATACAATGTATCATACCCAACCTCACTTAGTACATACACCCGATCAGTATGGGTAGTAAGATTACCAAGTAATGTATCCAGTGTTGATGATGATTTAACACCAACATCCACCTCGCACTTATTATCAACTATTATTGGAACAACATTAAAATTATCAACTATTTTCTTCTTGACCAATTTAACTCACCTCCATAAAAACCGACACTTTAAAACAAAAAATTGAAAACAACTAATTGTCACAACAAAAATCAAAATTTACTTAGAGTAGCCCTATCTTCCTTTTTTTAACTCCACCCCGATCACCAAAGTATGAATTTCCAGCTTCCCACACCATCCTTGAATTTATGAACACACCTCCTTGTACCAAAAGATTCTCACGCACTTGTTCTAAAATCCTATTCACATCCGACCCACTCGAATCAAAAGAATGCATTTGTTGTGCTAAAGAAGGATAATCAATATCCACAAACAGTGGGGTACATTTTCGATTAGCACTAAGAGCATGAATTTCTCTCTTCTTTTCTATACTACAAATTTGTTTTTCAAGAATATCCAACAACCCCATCTCGTTAGGTAATGGGACACATATTGTTCGCTTAAATCGTCGTAAAGCAGCTGGGTCTAAATCATCATACCTATTAGTTGCAGCAACGATAACGGTTCCATTGTAGCGTGACAGAACTTCAGTTTCTTGAAGCCAAACATTAAGAACCCGATCCATAGTTGGCGTACTATCCCTCCCCCGAGCTCGTAAAAGTGAATCAGCCTCATCTAAAAAAAGCACAACCCGCAACTTATCTTTCTCATAAATTTCTCGACACTGAGTAAATACTTTCTGCAGATTTTGTTCTGTCTCACCAAGCCACTTGCTCACTATTTCAGGAATATTAATTTTGATAAATGCATACCCTAATTCGGAAGCAATTGCTTCGCCAATCATCGTTTTGCCACAACCCGGCGGACCATGCATAAGAAGACTGTAATGTGGCTCCATCCCCAATTCAAGATATTTTTCCGGATGTTTTGCAAAATATGCAAATCGCTCTAACTCAATAACTAAACCCTGCAATCCCCCAATTTCTTCAAACTTGACAATAGGATGATGACTTTTCCCTTGAGGAGCACCAGCTCTTGTTTTTTCTTTCTCCTCAAATGATTTTATCTTTTCTTCATACCCGGAAATTTTTTCTTTTTGCTGTTTATGTAACTCATTATGTTTCTTAAGTGTAAACTCATATAATTTCAACTGTTTATGTTGAGTATGAACTAAACTAAGCATCTCCTCTAATTGGGAAGAAAGAGCTGAGTTAGCTTGATGATTAGCATCATAATGTGTCTTCAAAGTTTGGTAATCAACTTGTAATGTAGTATGGTCCTTTTCAAGATTATTATAGACATCTCTCCAACCATCAAGGACATCATTTAAATGTGTAATTTCAGTACGAAGTGAGGTGTTATGAGAGCTAATCTCAGTATACAAACGTTCTAATCGAGTATAATCTTCCTTAGCAACTAATTGTTTAAATTCCATCACATAAGCCTCCCTTTCTTTCCAAAAAAAAATTACCACCCGAAATCAACAAGCCAAACTCCTCCAATCTGATTACAAAAATAATACCAAAAATCAAATCGAACGAGATTGGGTATATTTCTCCCAAAACGGAATCAACGTATGGACTGCTTGAATAACACCGAACTCCTTACAACCCAAATAAAATTCCTGAGCTAAACATGCCTTTACTTGACCAACAAGGGCATAGGTTCCATCACCTAGTGGACTAATAGCCATCCCACCACTATTTCCAAAATTGACATTAATATCAAGAAGATACGAATCAGCGTATGTATTGGCAATTATTCCTTTTGTTATCCATCGATCAATACCCATGGGATAGCCAACAATGAATGCCTCATCCCCTGCCCGAAAAGAAAAATTACCACCAACTCTCAAATTTGCAGCGAGTGAAAGTTTTTGAGGTGCAAAAAAAATACTCGTATCAAGACTATCATCCTGGGCAAAAACCGTCAATACGACATCATCAGCAACATTGTTATCCGACCGACTTTCAACAATAGAATAGGTTACATTAGTTGACCCAACTCCCGCATCAACAACATGTGCACTCGTAGTAACCAAAGTACCTTCCTCAAAATACGACAAAGAAAACCCAGACCCATAACCTACAAATGGAACACCTTCTTTATTTAGTCCCGCTACACGAATACAATGCACGCTATCAATAATCTGTTCTAGAGGTGTTTTATGACCAGATGCACGTTCCACAGATGAATGACTATACTTACTATCTTGTAGAGGATAAGGTAAAGAACAGCAGGACGACCCTACAACAAGGAACCCGCTAAGACCCAACATTTTTATCTCATCTAACATAGTATCACCTATCAATTATCAAAATCAAACAGCAAGGTAATAGAGAGTCTCATCTAAACCAATAAATAGAGAGAAAAATCACTAAAAAACTCTGTGTTATCTCTATTATAATCCTCTATTACCCCGTGGAATCAATAACCCGCACTTACGTATCGAAATCATCCTTTGAAAGCACATGATAATCCAACATTCCCATGTCTGCATGTTCATCTTTCGCATGAGATTGTAAATTCTCCTTGCTCTCAAAGTCGACGTAATCAATGCAATGATTGCAGACCCATACAAATTTTCGTTTAGCCATGTCGTAATTGGCCACTATAGAATTCGCCTTTTTGCCGTCGGTTTCTCCCAGGCTCATCTATGCTTGGGCGCGAAGTTCCATGATGGTTTTAGGGATCACCTCTCAATTGTTGTACTCTACGCTCAATACTTTGTCCTATACCATATTTTATATTTTGTTTCCTACTACAATCTAAACTGACGAATATACCACGAGAACGAGCAAAATTCAAGAAAGCCTCACGATTTTCGAAATGATTATAAACACAAAAACCTTTTAACTTTCTTGCCGTCGGTTTCTCCCAAGCGCATCCGTGCTTGGGGGTTCCGGCCCTTCTAGAAACCGTATTAAACCAACGACAAATATCTAACACATCACACCTCCTTCTCCACAACAAAAGTAAAAGAACACCTTTTTCATATCCCTGATATGGATAGAAATTGATATATAACTTAGCTCCGTATTGTATGTAAATACACAATAAATATATAGCAAGATATTATTTTCTATAATAATCCACATATAAACATGAAAGCCCGCAAACTACAAATTGTTGGAAAACGATCTTATACTATCACCTTACCAAAATCATGGGTAAGTGACAATAAACTCAGCGCACATGATAGTATAATTATTGAACGTACTGCGAACAACGAACTTTTAATCAAAGCAGGTAAAGATTTTCTTCCAAAAGGAACCAAAGTCACTGCACAAAAAGAAGACATCAAAGGAATGGAGAGATTCCTTCGTTTCTGCTACATGAAAAACATTGACACTGTTACTATCTATGCAAAACATTTTGATCCAGCAAACGTACGAGAAATAAAACAAGCAATTAAGCACATCGATGGATACGGCGTAACGGGCGAAACTGCAACATCCATGGAGATATCTTTTCTCTACCATGATATAGATGTCCGTCTAGAACGGATCATAAGACGTATGCTCTATATGCTCACCGTCATGATGGAAAGCCTAAGAGTAAAAGACTACGAAACACTTGACGAAATCGAAGACACTGTCGACGGTCTCTACCTATTAGCAAAACGTGTGCTTCTGCGATGCATGAATTCCACAAAAGTTCGCGAGGACAATCAACTTCACAGCAATGAAAGCGTTTTATTTTTATGGATATGTTTCAAAAAAATGGAAAACATTGCAGACACCCTACGCGATCTACGGCATGTAGGTATAACTCAAACAGAAGACACCTTTATACAAGCTCTCATTAAACTGCTTGAAAAAGCCTTCTATCGCCCAAGTATTAGTACTGAATTATTAGCTGAAGCAAAAGCTGTTCCTAAAAAAGGAATCACCCCTGAAAGAATGTGTCTCATCACCATTATCCACAAAGAAGCAATAGACATACTACACAACGTTGACCACATCCACCTAAACGACGTGTTCTTCTCAGACAAAAAAGAAGATTAGATCACAAAAAAGTAAAAATCCAAACCAAAGCAAGCTGTAGGGTACAAGATATGAACATGCTCACGTTCATATCTGTGCAGAAAGCAACAGCTTTCTTGTACAAGAAAGAAACAATTGGTTTTCGGTAAATAAAGACTTCAACTTTCTTCTATTTAGTCCATTTTCATTGACTTAGCACAAGATACTCCGTCACAAAGGTTATAAAGGCAATTATATTCATTTTTCTATGCAAAAAACTACTCTTGCAAACGGATTAGAAATAATTTATATCCCACAAAAAAGCACATCTGTCACTGTACAAATAATGGTTAAAATAGGAAGTGCAATAGAAAAACCAGAAGAACTTGGATTAGCACATTTTCTGGAACATATTCTCTTTGAAGGAACCCCAAAAAGGCCAAACAGCTTTCTAATAGCCAACGAAATAGAAAAAGTAGGAGGCGCATTCAACGCCTACACCACGCATGAAAGAACGTGTTATTATGCTAAAGTTCCTAAAAAACATTTCAAATCTACTCTGAATGTACTAAGTGACATCATCCAGCATCCCCTATTTCAAAAAGAATCAGTAGAGAAAGAGAAGAAAGTAGTGTTAAAAGAAATTGACATGGTTCACGATGACGCCCATAGTTTACAATGGATTGAACTACAAAAAGAACTTTACCCTAACTCAAAATCTCTTCATCCGACATATGGAACCAAAAAAATTGTACAAAATCTTACCCCAAAGAAAATTGCCACCTTCTTCAAAACATACTATCACCCAAAAAACATAACTATTGCTATCGTTGGTGAAGTAAAAAATTGGAAAAAAGAAGTAGAGACCGTCTTTGAGACCGGGCACGGAATAATAAAAACAACTCCTCCATGTTCTCAGGTACCCCTCACAAAATCATCAACCCGCAAAATAAGCAAAGATATGAGCAGTTGCCACATAGTACTCGGATTTAGAGCAGTAAAACGAAGCAACCCTGACAGTTACGTACTAGATGTCATTGATGCGATTTTAGGACGTGGTCAAAGTGGAAAAATGTTCCAGCAGGTCCGAGGGGAGCACGGGCTTGCATATGAAGTAGGAACAAGTAATGTATGTGACAAAGAATATGGATACTTCGCAGTCTACGCAGTGGTTGACCCATCCAAAAAAGAAAAAACAGAACAAGTTATTGTAGAAGTACTAAACACATTAAATCAAGTAACCAAAAAAGAACTCTCAGAGGCCAAAACTTATTTAGAAGGTGAATATCTCCTGGATTTGGAAGATACGCAAAAAGTAGCAGACCAAATATTATTCTGGGACCAAGTAGAATCATACACAAAAGCTGACGAATACGTAAAAAACATCAAACAAGTAACAATTCAAGATATCACGCGTGTCACAGCCAAGTATCTCCAAAAATACGCAAAAGTAGTAATAGAAAAAAAGAATAAAAAGAAAAAAGCCAAAAAAAAATAATTAAACAGAAATAAAGGCAGTTTTTACTTTTGCACAAGCATAAAGCCTTCAACTTGCTCTTTCAATTTCCGAGCTTCCACATTTTTCTCAAAATACTCACGAACAGGAACAAGTAATTCATTGATATACCTGGCCGTTGCCGTCTTTAAATCCATTGGATGTAAATCCCCGCGAACAAACGCACTCTCGAGCTCTGCATACGAATGAAACAACAAATTACCACCAAACTTCTCCGGTCGCTCAACTGCAAACGAATTATATTTCTCAAATACAATGTGTTTACAATATTCCAAAATAGGGTTATCCTTAACTTGTTTCTCAGGACAATACGCTTTCTTAAATTTACGTTTGATATCATCATCTGAATCAGTCATAAAAATACACGTATCTGGTTTTGATTTAGACATCTTCATCGCAATTGCTCGCTCAATAGGATCTTCAGTTACAACGGGCTCGCCTAACCCCATAAGCATATGGTGATGCATGGCAACAGGCTTATACAAACCAAGAGCTGGAGCAATTTCACGAGCAAGAATATTCACTTTTCGCTGATCCATTCCTAATTGACAAATATCTGCCTTCAAATGAAAAATATCTGCAGCCTGCATGCATGGATAAAATATCTGTGACGCTTGCAAAGAATCCTTCTCACTCCTTCCCATAATCTGAGTAGTACGCAAGACTCGATTCAATGTAGATACGCGTGCAATGCCCATAACTGTTTTCCAATATTCCCGGTTATTCAGAAGATCAGATGCCCAGACAAATTCTACATGATCTAAATCCATTCCCGATGCTTTCCATACTTCAATAAAATATTTGCCCACAACTTGAATCTTATCCAAATCGCCACCCATTTTGTTGTTAGCCCATCCATGCCAATCCGCAACGAGCATTTTGAAAGTGATACCACACGCAGTCATCTTATTAACATTAATCGCCCGCAAGATTCCCTGTGCAATATGGATCTTACCCGAAGGTTCAAACCCATCATATGCCACAATCTTCTTTTTCTCTAAAAACAACTTCCGAAGCTCTGCCTCATCAATTATTTCTTCTGCAACACTATGAAGTAATACCATCTTCTCATCAACCGTCTTTGGAATCGAATAAGAAGTAGAACCAGCCGTATGTGATAATTTTGTTTTGGATAAAGGTGTCATGGGTATTCAAGAACACCAAGACTATAAAAAATTGATGCTTTAACTCACGCAAAGTATAAATATAAACCACTCTTTAACCAAACTATGACAAAAGTAATCCTTTTTGATTTCTGGGGCACTCTTGTTGAAAACGGAGTGTGGAGTCCAACCAAACAAGTGCAACACACTCTACGTGTAGATCTACCATTCTCAGAATTCGTCGTACGCCTAGAACAAGCTATGATGACCAAACAATTCCCTACATTAATCGACGCATTTAAAGCTGTATGTCATGAATTTAACCTCAGCGAAGAAAGCGATATTGACTACTTAGTAGGTATGTGGAACAGAAGTTGGATGCTCTCAACAATGTACCCAGAAGTGAAAGAAACTCTTGAAAAGCTCAGTAAAACACACCGACTCATCCTAATCTCTAACACCGATAGTTTCTCACTTAATAGAGCCCTGGATAAATTCAATCTCGCACCCTACTTTGAAAAAATGTTTCTTTCCTATGAAATGGGAATTATTAAAACACATAAAGACTTTTTTACAACTATTTTAGACCAACTCAAAATAAAACCTGAAGAGTGTGTGATGGTGGGAGACAGTATTCAAAGTGACATAGAACCAGCCACCGTTGCTGGAATCAAGGCTATTCTCGTTGATCGAAAGGGAAGACGTGACCACAGCAACAAAATTGCCTCACTAACAGAATTGGAGATACTCATATGATGGAAGTACTTTTTTTAGGAACCGGTTGCATGCAACCAACCAAAGCTCGTAACCACAGTGGCATTTTACTCTCACATGATAAAGAAAACATTCTATTCGACTGTGGAGAAGGTATACAACGTCAAATGCGCATCGCAGGCGTAAAACCAGCCAAAATAACTCGTATTTGCATCTCTCACTGGCATGGTGATCACGTATTTGGCCTTCCCGGACTTTTAAGTACTATGGGAGCAGACAAACCAGAAAAAAAGATCTACATCTATGGTCCACCCGGAACCAAAGAATACATGAAACATCTTTTATTATCATTTGCCGCAAAAGATATCATCGAGCACGAAATAATAGAAATAAAAGATGGTAAATTCTTTGAAAATGATGATTTCATTCTTGAATCCAGACACCTAAAACACTCAGTCTTGTGCTACGGATTTAGTTTAATTGAAAAAGACAAACGAAAAATAAACATCGCTAAAGCAGAAAAGCTGGGCATCTCTGGCCCAAATCTCGGAAAACTCCAAGATGGTGAAAGTATAACAATCAAAGGGAAGAGCATACACCCAGATGAAGTTTCAACCGTAACAAAAGGGAAAAAAGTAAGCTATATCGCAGACACAACCCTCTGTGACGGCGCCTACGCCCTAGCTAAAGATTGTACTGTACTAATCTCCGAAGGAACACATTTAGATGAAATCAAAGAAAAAACCGAAAAATACATGCATCTAACCGTCAAAGAAGCAGCCCTTCTCGCTTCAGAATCCAATGTGGAAAAATTAGTTGTAACACACATCTCTCAGCGTTACAAAGAAAGTGGTGCCGTACTAGAAGAAGCAAAAAATTACTTTCATAACGTCGTTGTAGCCGAAGATTTCATGAAATTCAAAATCTGAAGAAGCAAACATTCAAACAAAAAGAAAATAAGATTAAAAAAGAAAATAAAATTTAAGCAACTCTCGATCTTGTAGAAACAGGAGTAGTAGGTATAACTTTTTCACTAGGCAAAACTATCCCTACTGCTTTGTTTGGATCTCTCATTTGAAGAACCTGACCAACAGTAAGCCCACGAGCTCCAGTAAAATTTGCTCTTTCAACCACCACCCCGCTTAAGTTAGCTCCCTTAAAATTTGCGCCTTGAAGATTTGCTCCTAACAAATTTGCATGACTCAAATTAGCATTTTCAAAATTACAACGTTCTAAATTAGAGTGAATTAAACCGACTTCAGTAAGATTAACCTTAGAGAAATTAACTCCTATAAGATTTTGTTTTATGAAATTTACTCCCTTTAAATTAGCCCCTGAAAAATCACACTTTTCTAGATGTGCATAATGAAGGAAAACTTCAATATCGTGAACATCAATTTTTTTGTAAAAACCATCTCTGCGTAACAGATGAAAAAGTACCTCTCTATTTTCAGGCAAAACAAGAAGTTCAGGATTAATCCAGGGCTTACTCTGTAAAATTTGTCGAGCCAATTTAAGTTGCTCAATGAGAACTGCTAAATAGCGAGTTAAATTATTATTGATTTGTATAAACTGTTTATACAACCTAACCTTCTCAGCAGGATTTGATTCAGCTTTGGGTAATAATTTCTGTGTTTCAATTCGTTGAAAACTAAACTCCAACAAAACTCGAGTAGCAGCTTCTGCTTTAGTAAGAAGTCCCCGCATTTCTTTAATGGGAGCAAGAGGAGGTAAATCTCTAATCCCCACACCCTTTCGCCACTGAGTTTTACGAAGCATAGAATTTAAGTCTTTAAGATACGAATCTAACTCCTTGCTTTTACCATCCAAAAGAGCATTCCTTGCTTGAAGAGCAAAACCCATTAAAGATTGTCCATACGTTTCAAAATTATGTTCAGAAGCCATTAATCATCACCTTTTTTCTATACCGCTGTATTTAACCTTTATAACCCTTTTCCTTATCACCAGCCCAAAAATATACCAAATACAAAGAGTATATTATCCAAAAAACACAAACTACAAATACACCATCTAAAATCAAACAATTGATGATCAACGCGAAAGCCAAAGGCTCCAAAGGAGAACGAGACTTGGTAAAGGCCTTCAACGAAGCAGGATGGGGCTGCATACGAATTGCAGGTTCAGGTTCAAGTAGATACCCGTCCCCAGACATTCTCGCAGGAAACGCCATAAGACGCCTAGCCATCGAATGTAAAGTTACTGCTGAAACCAAAAAATATTTTGATGTTGACCAAGTAGAACAACTCAGAGAATTCTCAACAAAATTTGGTGCTGAAGCCTGGTTTGCGGTGAAATTTCCCAAAGAGGATTGGTACTTCTTCATGATAGAAGACCTAGATCAAGCAGGAATATCTTTTTCGGCTTCCACCTCCTCAGCATCATATAAAGGCCTTAGATTTACCGAGTTAATCCAAAAGGACAAATTATCATAAACACTCAAGCAGCAAAAAAATACCCTAAAACCGTTACATATTTACAAAACACGAGGAAATATACGCCCAATACCAAATCTATTATGTAACCGAAATCTTTAAAAGCGCTGTCGCTTCTAAGGAAGGAATCACTATGCGTTTACCTCCTAAAAAAACAGAGCAAATTCTGCTTAAATTACTTGGACCAGAAGGAGCTCCACTAATTACAGAGTTAAACGCAAAAAACAACGTTTCTGAGTTTGATCTCGCAACCAAAACAAAAAAAGATATTAAAGTTATCCGTCGATTACTCTACATTTTATACAACAACAACCTTGTCTCATTCACCCGAAAAAAAGACAAAGATAAAGGATGGTACATATACTATTGGACTATCGTCCCTGAAAACGTTCATTTTAACTACGTTCGCATGCGAAAAGAAGAACTAATCACAAAAACCGCAGAACTTGAAAGTGAACAACAAGAACTTTTCTTTGTATGCCCAGGAAAGTGTGTACGGCTCAATTTTGATCAAGCAATGGATTTCGAGTTCCACTGTCCTGAATGTGGAAAACTTCTCTTACAAGATGACTCAGCGCCAAAAATTGAACAAATCAAAAAAGACTTAGTTGAAATAGCTGAAGAACTCGAAAGATTCAAAGAACAAAAAAAGAATCAAAAGAAACACGCTGCGGTGCGAAAAAAAGAAGTTATCAAAAAGAAAAAAACAAAAGTCAAAAAAACAAAAAAGACCACGCCTGTAAAAAAAACACCTTCCAAACCAGCAGAAAAAAACTCTTCAAAAAAAGAAGTAACACCAAAAAAGAAAGCTGAAAAAAAGAAAAAAGCCAAGAAGAGATAATTCAAAAGAACAACTCCATCCGCTTAAATTAAAAACTTTAACTTTCTACCTTAATTAACATTTTCTTTTTCTAGAACTAACCGGAGAATATACACCCTCTAAATCACCCACAAAACCGAGAATATAATTCTTTCTCATTGAAATAGTACTCAAAAACCACCAACAAGAAAAGTTCACAAAAACAAAAAGAAATAAAGAAGAATAAATTTACTTTCTCTTCTTCGCAAGCGACCGTTCAATAACACCTTCTTCTCGTAAAACTTTCTGTGTCATCTTTTGAATATTTTCTTCCATACTTGCAACGCGTCGTTCTACTAAAATTAATATTCGCAATGAATACACAATCGCAGCAAGCGTACCAATAATAACCGCTAAAATAACACCAGCAAGATCTAAACCAGCCATAAGACACCTCTTTATATCAACCAAATAGGCATATTGAGGTATATAAACATTACGCAAGCCCTAATCCCAAACAGACATAAACCTTTATAAAAAGAACACCGCTTTCAACTACTATGGATGAGTACGAATCAATGTTAAATAAAGCTCAAGAAGAGCTACCAGAACAAGGAGTTGGAACTGACCGATTTAATATAGAAAAAGTCAAAGGTCACCTTGAAGGAAACAAAACAGTAGTGAGCAACTTCAAAAAAATCGCCAAAGACATTGGCCGAGCCGAAGAACATCTTCTAAAATACCTACTGCGTGAACTCGCAACACCAGGAAAAATAGTAGGCGACCTTGTAATCTTTGGAACTAAAGTACCCGCAACATCCATAAACAAAAAAATTAAAAAATACGTATCTGAATTTGTGTATTGTTCTGAATGTGGAAAACCTGAAACAATTCTCACCGATGAAAAAGGGATCATGTATTTGAGATGTAATGCATGCGGTGTCAAAAAACCAGTTAAACACGTATAAAAATTCTCTAAAAAAGAAAAATGACATTTATCGTAACAACCCATCGTGGCCCTCACGGCCTTCTTGTAGTCATTGTAGATAAAGACATATTAGGTCAAGTCTTCCACGAAGATAACCTCGAGCTAAGCATTAAAGGAACATTCTTCCAAGGTGAGGATCAAACAAAAGACGAAGTTCTCCTATTACTCAAAGCAGCACGCCATCTGCACCTCACAGGGAAAAAAACAATCGAATTAGCACTCAACTTAGATCTAGTAAACCCCGAAAGAATCCTATGGGTACAAGGAGTACCACATGCCCAAATCTTCAGCGAAGGATAAAAATATACTTTCTGCACAACATATGAGCATTCATATAAAATATTCCAATATATAGAAATACACTTCACTAAGAAAAGTATAATACATTAAAAAAATAAAAAAAATTAATTGGATGTATATTGACCAACATTCTCCCCGCTGTCTATCCACGAACCCACTGGTTGTAAAGTATCACATGTAGACCAATGTATACTTACAACCGAAGAATTTGAAACACTTTGACAAACTCTATACTGGGACGACCAACATCCAGTTGCAGAACGACCTGAGTAGGCCAAATTGTCTGCAGTACTAACACATGCCGAATCTGCTCCACAATCAGTACGAGTTACTCTCTCTCCACAGGCGTTGGTTCGAGAAGTGTTCATAAATGTTGATCCCTCACAGATATTTGTTGAAGAGACAACGCTACAACAAGAATTACCCGTACAACCTAAAGCACAGATAGTACTTTCAACAAACTTAGTACGTGGATCCAAACATCTATTTCTGACTAAATTTGAATTGACATCACAGGTATCATTAAATCGGCCTTGTTCGGTTTCTACACCATTGATTATAGCTCTACAAAAAGCAGGTAATGGATTTGCATCACATACATCACCTTGTCCATCATTATCGCTATCCAGTTGATTTTGATTCGCGAGTTGTGGACAGTTATCGCAAGAGTCTCCTACTCTATCACTATCAACATCACGTTGATTAGAATTTGCAGTGAATCGGCAGTTGTCACAAGTTGTATCAACATTATCATTATCATGATCTTGTTGAGTTGCATTAGCAACAGATGGACAATTATCCACAACAAAATTTAATCCATCCAAATCAGCATCTAACTGCGAACAATCTGGAATGTTATCCCTATTTTGATCTTTATTAACCTCACCTTGACCCGGAAGTGCTGTTTTTTGTGTTAAAAGAGCAACAACAGGTAAATAATCCCGATTCAATTCTATTCTACCATCACAATTCAAATCCACTTTTCGTGTAGCAGTTAAACTGTTCCCACATGCTGCTTTGATTGCAGCAGCTTTAACTAAACTAAATTCTCCTGGAAACTGATTAAACACCGCAGTCGCGCAATCTGCATCGGTGTTTGGCGCAGGATTAACTGACACTTTATTATTATTATTCAAATCCCAAAAGCCTTGGCATGGAGAATTTTTATTAACATTAACAACTGCTCCACCTGCTTTTTGTGTACAAGTATATGTTGTCCACACACCATTCCAAGAACAAACGACATCGTTTTGACATGAATCTTGAGCTAAATTAGCCCCACCAGTGCTATAAACGAATGCTACTCCAGTAGGAGGTTGACCGGGTCCCGGGGTTACAGAACATGAACGTACTGCTCCACCTGTATTACAAATCGAAATACCTCCAGCCGTAATCGCCATACCACCAATCGCTTTCCCTTCACTAACCGGCTCGGAAGTATCACTCTTAACAATACTCTCACCTGGCTTTGGACATCCTGCAATCAACAACACAACTGCAAGAATTCCAATTATAAACACTATCTTTGAAATTTTCATAAAACACCTCTATATAATATCAAAAAGAAGAAATGAGCCTTAATAAAGTTTACTCAAAGCATATACCTCCTGTTTATAAACACAAAAATAGCATTTAACCTATAACACATTTCCTTAGAAAATTGCTATAACCTAAATGAGGTTATATTTGAAATTCCCAACATATATTCAAATAATTGGGAATTTCATTATATAAACGAACCAAGCCCAACCTGTTTCTCCTTTGCTTTCCCAAAAATATGTTCAGAATCTGCTCGCAAAATTTGCAACGTCTGCTTCAAATAAGGAGAGAAATCATACTTCTCAGCAAGTGCAAGTGATGGCCCTAAATATTTTAACACCGAACCTTCACTAATGGTAAAAATGAGCCGACCCCCGCACTCCGAACATGCACCAAGTAAAGGTGGACGACGATATTTCTCATTACATTTAACACATCGAAACTGCTGCATGGAAAATTTCTTCATGTTTCCCTTAATATCTTTTAAAAAATGTTTTTGAATAACAAGTTTAGCAACATCATCCATATTCACCGCGCGAACTTTTCGAGCTATTTCCATCTGACCCTCTAACTTTTCGGCCATGGATGGTGCAATTTTATACACAGAACATTGAACGCCTTTGTTAAAATTATCAACATGATGAGTAAACCCCATATTTTCAAACTGCCCAGGTGTTCCTAGCCGATCTTTAATTTGTTCAATTTTCTTCTTATTTGGTCCCCACTTCACTTCTTTTGGTCCCTTCATCAATTCCGCCGCTTCATAAAACTCAAGAGGGTACCTCCACATAACATCAATACCATGCACTTGATCATCAACCTCGGCTGGATTCAAAATAGAAGTTAACACAAGAGGCGAATCCATTGTCTTAGCACCCCTTCTCTCCGGAAGATACTGTCGAGAAAAATTAAGAAGTGAATCCATGAGTAACATCGCACAAGCCTCATCCCCATCGCAGTCGCGACGAAGTCCAGCATGATACATCGGATGTGTAATCATACCTTGTGTCTGTGAAAAACCAATAATACGTCCAATTAACCCCGCAGAAATATGTGGAGCAAGACCAATAATTAAATGTCCAATTAAATCCTCAGCTTTCTTGACATTATAAAACGGTTCCATATGATAAAACTTAACCAACAACTCATCACAAAACTGAGCCACACGAATGAGCACTTGATGTGCCGATTCTTCAAGTGAATCATACCCAGGTAAAATAACATCTTGTGGTTTAATCTCGAGAAGTTGGTTATCTGAAACCAACTCTTTACCATATATATCATGTGTGTATCCAATAGAAACTAACTTTGCAACAGACGCTTGAATTTCCTTAGGTTTAAAATGAGTAAGAGGTAACTCAGTACAATCATAGCGAGTCGTACCATCTTTATTGACATAAATATTATGTTTAGCTCTTAAAATTGCTTTACTTAAGTGTTCCACAATATGATTTTTATTTGACGTACTCCGTATTCCTTTAATTAAATCAGGTATACTCCTCTCATCAATAGTGCGTAACGCTTCCTTAAAATAGTATTTGATATCAATCTCCATAAATTTGAATCTATTCGCTTCTCCATGACGACATGTAGGAGTATCAACATCACCACAAATTTTGCAATTATACTTTATAACACACGGCGTTAAACACTTTTCACACTGTGGATACACTGTCATCTTGTTACATGAAGAACAAAAAAATAGAGGAAAATAACCAGATACCATACCCCCTTCCATTGCCGCACCAAAATTTCGTAAACGACCACCTTCTTCTCCAACTGGAAACATCACTTGTGGAGAGCCCGTCATATGCCTCATCTTTGACTTTTCAGGTCGTCCCATTCGAGCACCAATAAAGGTGCCAGCTTTATCCCTCATAAACACACCAGATAAAAACATGATAAACTCAAGGCCATCCTTACCGGCCCATAGAGGATCAAAACCAGAAGAAACATCTGACATAAGTGCCTGTGTATTAAATTTAAACAATGTAGACAAAATATAAGTCTCATTTTGAGCAATAACAAGATTATCAACATTCAAAATAATATGCACACAACCTATTTCTTCAAGCGTTTTCTTTCCAACAACATCCTCATTCAATGTGCAATCATAAGGAAGAATAATTTTGGTAAGACCATCCGCATCCTTCTTTAATTTCCCTTTTGCTAAATAACATCGAAGTGCCCATACTTTCTCAGCAGACACCAATTTCCAGTAAAAAGTATATTCAGAATGAAGTGGAACTCCTAAAACCCTAGAAATACGTAACGCTTCTTCAAAAGTAGGAGACACAAATAAAGGATTCAAAACAAAACTCGTCATAGCTTCGGAACTAATTCCCTCAACAGCACCATAACAAACAACATCATCCTTAATCAACTTCTTCTCCACTTCAACTGCCCACCACTCCGGACAATATCCACACGGAACAAGCTTCTGACCATTTTCCGAAAAATCACCATAATTAAAGAGAATATCTCCTAAAAAAATAATTTCTTCAACTTCTTTGTTACATTTTTTGGCCTCATCTTCAGAATTCAATTTCAATACGGTGCCATCAATAAGACGAACAATAGGTCCTTCCAATGTATCACATAAAGTGACGGTACCAGCTTTTCCGGGTCTCTCTACTTTAAGCTGTGTTCCAATTGCAATGTACTTGTCAAGAACAATAAGAGTAGCAGGATGTAATGCTGTTGCCGAAAACCCTGATGTTCTACCCCTACCATACCTAAGTCTAAACCCCCCTACCCCAAGAGGATGAGTTAGAATAGGACGCCCTGCAACCAAATCCATAATAAAAGTATTATTCGCTTTTACTTTTGGCTTCTCAATCTCACCGGGTGCACCAGCAACTGCATCTTTTTTCACATCACTCTTAGAGTGCGTCGCGTGAATCTGTTCTTTAAGTTTGATAAAATCAGCCATAAAATCCCAATCTAAATCAAACTTCTTACCCCAATCAGACAACCGAATCCACAATTTCGGAGCCTTTTGACAGAGACCCTCAGCAAGAACAAGCGCCACCCCACCACGAATCATATTAGTTTCAATACGTGGTTGATCTTTATAGTTAGATACTTCAATTCTCTCGGTAGGGTCCCCGTCCACTTCAACAGGTAAATGTGAAACCATAAATTTCACTTCCTCTTCAGATGGACGATATTGAAGATTTGTGACCCGTTCATGATAATCTTGAATTTCAATAGCATAACGATTAATTTCATTCTGATCAGGGTCGTATGGAAAATAACCCATTTGGACTCGAACATAATCACTTAAAATAACACATGTTGACGCAGCCGTCCCACCCGCACCTCGAATAGGACCTGCAAACTGTACGGCAAAATACTCCTTACCATCTTTTCGTTTTTTAATTTTAAGCCCGATAAACCCTTCTAGTGGAGCTGAAACTATACCAAGAGTAAGATACGCAAATCCAACACGAATACCAACTTCAAGTGCTTCATTTTTATCTTTAAATTTGCAGTGTAGCTCTTTTGCAACTTCAACTGCTATTTTAAGCCCAACACGCCAATCTAGTTGCCCATACTCTAATTCAAGTTCAGCAATACGTCCAGTAATATTCGTATTCAAAATTTGTGGAGCTACCACAGAAATAAGTCCAACTACTCGCTCCGCCATATTTTGCGCAAGTGGAATAGGAACATCGGGTTCTGGATCCAAATTCTTTGCTCGAGCAATTCTAGCCACATCATATGCCCGTTTAATTTCATATTGAATAATATCAAAATAAGATTTAATAGTGGGTGATATCATAATACCTTGATAATCAATTTTTTCAGGAGTAATATAAACGGGAATAGGCATCGACATAGGAGAAGAAGTTGAAACTGCATCCGATGGAAATACCGGTAAAGAAATAGGCAAAGACACTGGTAGAGAATTAGCTAAAGATTCAGATGAAGAGATATCTTTATTTTTAGATACCTCAGCCATTATCCAAACCTCATCACTTTCACTTCACGAGTCTTCAAATTAATAATGGGAACACGTGCTGGCTCCGGTTCATGACCTAACTTCTCTTGAAATGACGTTTTTCCCTGCCAACAACTCCCTGACATCATCGTAATTCCTTTATAATTAGCAACACAACAATAATGAATGTGACCGGTGATAAAAATGTCAGGAATTTTCTTAATAAGGAGTGGATCTTCCTCATGAGACGGATGATACGGAGTTGAAGAAAACGAAGGAGCTAGATGTCGTCGTTTAAGCAAGTATTTCATAATTAAATCAGACCGATGATACCCACCCCCAGTACGAATAGATTCAACATTTGCAACATAATAATCAAAACTATACCCGTGATACATTAACACATCAAACCCTTCAAAAGTAGCAGTTTTTCCAATATTTATCATAGCGGGGTTTGTAACAAGAGTAACATTAGGAAGTGCAATTAATTCAGATGCAAACTCAGAATAAAAAATAGGTTGAGGTTCAGCTAAATGAACTGCATCATGATTTCCAGGACAAATAACAATCTGTTTATCTTGAGGAATTTGTGAAATAAGACGAGTAAACTCCTTATATTGACCATCAATAGTTTTTATTTCTAATTCATCTTCTTGACTAGGGTAAATACCAATTCCATCAACTAAATCCCCTGCAATGACGATATACTTGACTTTTTCCGCAATTGCCCGTTGCTCAGCAGAACCACCAAGCCCATTAAGCCACTTTAAAAATTTAGTAAATTCATCCCGAAGAAACAATTTAGAACCAACATGAATATCTGATAAAAAGATTGCATATTCCTCAACAGGGCCTTTTTTCATCTCATGATTGATTGGTACATCAGGCCATACTAGATTTTGTGCAAATATAAATTTTTCAGAACACATCCCCGTAATGGCAACTACTTCATCAACCACAAGATCTTTTGCTGCCATAAACAGATCTTTATCTTTCTTAGTAAAAACAACTTTTATTTTTCCTGTTGGATCCTCAAGAGTAACCATAACATTACCATTCTTAGTCTCACCAATTTCTTCAATTAAACCAATAGTTGTGACGGTATCCTTATCCTTTTTAGCCAGAATACGATTTATTGTCATAGCACCAGACAACTCTTGACGCGTCCGAAGTAAAGATTCAATATACTTATAACGAGAGTAAAAAAAATTGGTAAAATCAGCGACAACAAATTTTTTTGGTTTATTTTGATATGAACACACTACTGTAATAGTAGAAGAATGAACACTTTCAATTAATGAAGGAATAGAAACACCCGACATACCTGTACCAGCCGTATCAGAATTTGATTGTATCATATTTTCTGTCATAGGAGACAAATCAGGTTCATTTGAAAAAAAATCATTGCTACTCTCAACGACTGAATGCTGTACAACAATATCCCCACTACCTAAATCATCTAATGTTGGCAAAGAAGTAATAGAAGAAGAGGAAGAAATCTGAGATTCAAGCGTAGTAGATAAATTCGGCGTAACGAATGTAGTCTGCACAGTTGCTATCCCTTGCAAATGTTCTTGATACATACCATCATTACGACCTTTTTCACTTGCAACACGGTATGAATCCACATCATACCAATTAACCAAACTCTGTTGTGTGGTAAGTACCGATGAATAATCTTGTGTAAGAACGAGCATATCACGTTCGAATTTTGTTTTATCTAATGCACTAATATCTAATTGAGAATCAAGGAAATCCTTACTAACTAAAATATCTTTATCAAACAAGTCCTCTATTAATTTTTGTTTTTCATCCATGTTTAAAATAACTATATAATTTTCAAAACCATATCCAATCATTTGTATTAAATAACCAGTTAAAGACCATCTATTATTGTTTTTATGTTAGGCAACCCATCACATTTTTCTATAATTGCAACGATTTTTCCAGTACCTCTTTAATTTTTGAAATAAGTCCATCTTCTAAAGGAACTACAATCTCTCTCGTTCTTCCATACCTACCCTTTGAGATAATCTTCGCATTGATAATCCCAAACATATCAAGCTCCGCTAAAATATCCGAAATACGCCGTTGTGTTAATACATTAAATTTTTCCTTTGTACAAAAAGTAAGATATGTATTGTAAATTTCCCCTGTAAAAAAACTACGCTTTGCTGGACAATGAAATAGAATAGAATATAACACTGTTTGAAACTGTTTTGGCTGTGTAATAATACTAGTCAAAATCCTCTCAGATTCTACTTTCTTCTCTGCCTCATCTAAATGCTCAATTTTTATGGTAAGACTGCCTGATCGTTCTGCAAGCTCACCTGCTACCCTTAGTAAATCAATAGCCCTACGTACATCTCCATGCTCACGAGCAGCATAAGCAGCACATTTCTCAATAACACCAGGTTCAATTGTATTCTCTCGAAACGCCTTCTGAGCCCGTAATCGCAATATATCTTGGATTTGAAGTGCATTATACGGCGGGAAAATAATTTCCTCTTCAGAAAGAGAACTCTTAACCCGTGGATCCAAATTCTCCGCAAAAACCAAATTATTACTAATCCCAATCAAACAAATCTGAGATTGTTTAAGTTCACTATTGATTCGCGTTAAATTATAAAGAATATCATCACCCATTTTCTTCGTTAGTTGATCAATTTCATCTAACACAAGCAAAACAGTCATTTTTTGAGAATCGAGCTTAGCATAAAAAATAGAGTATACTTCATCAGTAGGAAGACCTGTAGCCGGAACTTCATCCCCAAACTCCTTAATCAACTGAGCTATAAGTCTATATTCCGTATCAGCCACCCGCTTCAACTTACAATTAAGATAAATTGGTTTGATAGGAAGCCCGTTTTTTTGAGCCAATTCCTCAACAGACTTAAGAATATGTTTAACAGAAAGAGTCTTACCCGTACCAGTTTTACCATAGATAAAAAGATTGGAGGGTTTCTGCATACGCAATACAGGAGCAAGAATATTAGCTGCCTCTTGTATTTGTTCTTCCCTATATTTAATCTCATGCGGATAATATGAAGAGAGTAAAACATCCTTATCAAGGAAAAAAGATTCCTTCTGAAGATAATTCTCAAAAAATTGATTTATTGACATCTCTGACCCCTTCATTTCCGATGGAAAACACGAAATTAAATTTTTGAAATCCCTCTTTTTACTCATTTATAGCCTCGACAAAGCTCAAAATGATACCAAAGTAAGTATGATTATCTAATTCTCTAGTGGAACTCTTTTATAAAATTATAGTAATGATAACATAAATGATTAGGAATGAGTATAGAAAACATCCAACAAAACAAACAAACATAGCAGATCAACCAATATAGGCCAACCAAAACAACTCAAACTAAACACATCAAACCATCCAATCAAACAACCCAATCAAACAACCCAATCAAACAACCCAATCAAACAATCCAATCTAACAATCCAACATAAACACAACAAAATACCTATCCCCTAACTGACTTTCAAATATAATCAACCTTCGATATAAACAAATCACCTCACTCTAAAAACCACATATGTGACTAAAATATCAAAAAAAACTAAAATGAGGGGGTGAATTGCATTTAACCGCCCAAAATAGCCTTTAAATATTATAAAAATACCTTTATATTAGTCAGTTTTGAGTTTCTGTTTTCCTTTGCTCCTTGATCTCATTCCTAATTCAATTAGTGACTGTGAATAGTTGAGTTAGTTAGTTAGTTAGTTAGTTAGTGTTAGTAGTAGTAGTAGTAGTAGTAGTAGTAGTAGTAGTATTCTTTTCAATATAGAAAATAATAATAATAATAATAATAATAATAATAACAACAACAACAACAACAACAACAAACAGATTATCCAAAAAAAATCAGAACCATAAAGAATCAAACAACTAATTTCATTCCTATCTAAAGATAAACTGGCTGCCTTATTTGGTAGGATCACATTCAAGTTTTCTTTTATCCTTCTTCCATTATATAGTATTTGATTAATATAATATTATAGATTAGTATCTATTGCATTTAACAAATGTGTTTAATACTCTTTGGCTATAGAACAAATTATCTCTATCACGAAACTATCCTTCCAAACAAACCATCTCACCCTATACTAGCACCTCATCTCATATTTACCTTCGCAAGTCTCCCTACCATAAAAAAAATCATGTCTTCATGGATATAATAATCTTCTATTTTTCCACATAAGGTCTAGTTCATTTAACGCATACAAAGATAATCCACCTACAAACAAAACATTTTTTTTGAATTTCCCAATTCTCCATAAGAAATCAAGGGGTCACACCCTCCAAAATTTGAGCCTATTTCACAACAATAAAAAAGAGAACCCATCAACTCAAATATTTGTTAAATGCTATCTTCTACCTTATCTTCAAAAACAAAGGCAAAAATGCCCTTCAATTAACATTAACTCAAATCTTATATTAAATATTTCCTATGCAAATCATTCCCAATCCCGTTGTAGAAATGTTTATATAACCTGTTTCTCTGACAAATATATGGTTTTAGAGAGCCTTTTCAATCCTTTTACAGTAAAAAAAAGACCGTGGGAGATGTTTGTTGCTGGTATTATCTACACTTACATAGCTCTCGGCTTATCTTACATGGTATTTGCCGAAGCAGCAGGCCTTCTCATGGTATTCCTTATCGTTCTTGCTTGTTCCCCCATGTTATATTACACTATTAAAAATGAAGAAGAATTAGACATGAAATCGGATCAAGAGTGGTTTCTTCTCAAAGAACATACTAAAGTGCTCGTATTCCTCATGTTTCTTTTTATGGGTATTACCTTAGCTTTAGTAGTGGCCTATGTAGCCCTTCCTGAACAAGTAGTAAACAATATATTTAGCTTGCAACAGCACGCAATTGGAATGGTTAATCAGAATGTACAAGATTCAATTACAGGTAACGTAACAAAACTTGACTTATTTAGTGGGATTCTATTTAATAACATGAAAGTACTCTTTTTCTGCCTCATATTCTCCTTTTTATATGGAACTGGCGCAGTATTCATCTTGACTTGGAACGCATCTGTCATTGCAACTGCGATGGGCACATTATTTCAAAGTAAAGTAATTGCTGGGGCTGCAACTGCCACAGGTGCTTTTGGCGGACACATCTTTAACGCTGCGTTATACAGTTTCTTTCGTTTTATGACCCATGGGTTACTTGAAATCGCGGCCTATTTCGTCGCAGGTTTAGCTGGAGGGATTATAAGTATCGCCTTAATTAAACATAACTTACAAGAAGATCGTGTTTTATTTGACTCATTAGATTTAATTCTAATTAGTATGGCTATGTTAATTGTAGCAGGCGTTGTAGAAGTATATATCACACCTGTTTTCTTTACTGGATAAGAAGTATTACTAACTCTCAATTTTTTCAGACTTAGATTAAATATCGCAACAAATGATCTAATATTGAATATCAACAAATCCCCAAGAAATACTCAATTCCTCTATAACATTTTCACTTTACCTGGCTGGTTCTGAAAAATATCTCCTCTCTCAAGCATCTTATCAAGCCAACTTTGTGTATTATCAAATGGGGATTGTTCTAATAATTCTTCAATAAACACTCCATCCCCCTTATCCAAGGAACATATCAATTGCATAATTTTGTCACTTGGATGCATCTCCACCATATCTACATCCTTTTTTACGTGAGTATTTCCTCCTACAATATCTCCATTTATAGGATTTTCACGTTGCGCAAGAGCACCTAGTTCTATCATCCTAACTTTAAGCCAAAGTGGATTTACTTTTTTGCATATTTCAGGTGAGACATATTTTTCCTCATTATACACTCGAACCTTCCCAATAACATGAACCACATCTCCTATTTGCATATCATGTGCTGCTTGATTTTCTTCAAAAATACGGCAAGGTAAACGCGAGGTTGCATCATCAAGCAAAAAAATAGTCATAGTTCCAATCTCTTCCTTATACACAATTGCAGCAATAAGGCTAACTTTGAATACTTGGTCTCCTAAAGATAGAATGTAGTTTGGATTTTGTTCTTTCTCCTGAACGTACTGCGCCTGCATAACTCCTTGTAATGTCATCTTAATAGCGGGTGGTCGCGAAAAACCAACAGATGCAACTTGAGTATTTGCCATTTTTAATATATTATTTAATACTACACCATTTTACAATAAAAATATGAAATGTATCAAACTCCCCTACAATTCCCTTTGCTATTCTAATGCTTTTTGCTTCTCCACAAGTACCAATATCTTCACAATCAATATGAACCTATTTTTTCTACAACCGTTGAATAAATCCTCGTTTAGGCTCAAATATATCCCCTGATCTGCGTAATTTCTCTAAAGTTTCTTCCGTAACTTCGGCTGTAATATTCTTTTCCTTACAAGCTTCAATAACCAACTCCACCGAAAGTATTTTTGTTGCTTGCTGTTCTTCAAGAATATGGATGATATCTTTGATAACACTAATTGCGCTACGTTGTGTAGCTGTCATCCTTCCACCTAAACGATCAATGTCAATTTGCCCTGTTTCTGAATCCTTTGCAATTTGATTTAAACAATAATCTGTCAGTTCAATTGCTTTTTGTGCATCTTTTTTTGTTACTGTTTTAGCCAATCTAATTTTTGCTGATGCTTCAGATAAACGAACTAATCCTTCCAATTGACGCGCAGTAATGGGAATAGATTTAATCCCTCCTTCTTGCCCTCCCCTACTATTCCTCATTGAGATATAATAATTTTTTAACTCATCAATTGCTTGGTCTGTCATCTTTGGGTTCATTTTGGCCCTAACATACATAAAATATTTTTTCAAAATATCAGTTGATATTTCTGAAGTAGCTTTTTCTGGATTTTGATGAAGACTTAAAATAAATGTCGCAGTCAACTCATCTTTTTCTCGACTAGGCATATCTTTTATTGGAAAAATTAAATCAAATCTGTTAATTAATGTTGGAGGTAAATCAATTTGATTCGCTACGAGATCATAAGGATCAAACCGACCAAATTTAGGGTTTGCGGCCGCAAGAACTGTTGTCTCACACCGTAGTGTTGCCTGAATATTTGCCTTTGCAATACTAATTGTTTGCTGTTCAAGTGCCTCATGCAATGCAGCTCTATCATCTTTACTCATCTTATCCATTTCATCAATAATAGCAAACCCATGATTTGCTAAAACTAATGTACCTGCTTCTAAACTCCATCCACCAAGAAATTCATCTTTGACAACTGATGCTGTAAGCCCCGCCGCACTCGCACTTTTACCCGACGTAAACCGTGCTTTTGGTGCAATTTTAGTCATGCGTTTCAGTAATTGACTTTTCCCCGAACCAGGGTCCCCAATTAAAAGAATATGCATATCTCCTCTCGTAACTACCCCATCAGGTCTTTCTTTTTTACATCCACCTGCTAATTGTAACACTAATGCTTCTTTAACACGATCATGTCCATAAATAGACGGGGCTAAGTTACTCGCAAGTGTTTGTAAAGGACTCGGTGTTTTTGCAATTTTGCGAATTTCTTCCATCTCCTCTTCAGTAATCTGCATAGTTGATTCATCATCAGATGTAGACTCAATGTAATTTGCTTCCAAAATTAAATCATATTCTGTGGATTGACCACCTGTTTTCAGAACAACAGGAATTTCAGTGACCCATCCATAAATTTTTGAGCGCGTACCAGGAGAACTGCGTCTCTCACTAATGGGGCTAACTAAATCATCTTTCAAAAAAACTTTTAATCGCTTTGGTTGAGCACCATCAAGATCATCAGGCGATTCTTCAAGAACAAGACCTTGTCCATCAACGAGTTCCTTACTTATCTCCTTAAACTTCCCTTTTCGTCCACACGAGCATCGTGTTGGTTCCTTATATTTCTTATCCAATTGTAAAACATGCAAAATACTACCACAGGATGGACATTCAAATTTCGCTGACGTGACATGCGGTCGAACATCTGTTTTTTGTCGAACAATACCATCTGTCCACACAAACTTCGCCAAATGTTTTGATCGCACTTCACTAATCTTAATTTTTTGAGAGTCTGGTAAATTTTTGAATCGTACATTAAATTTAGAAATTTTCTTAGGCAAATCAAATTCACGAATTGCAAGTTCTCCTGCTTTAACAAGTTCTTCAGGTTGCTCCAGAATTTCATCACAAATTTCAGGATTAAACTTTGTTAGAACCGCAAAATCAAGAACGAGAAATGAATTACCTTTTCGAACTGTTTCTAAGAGCTCTGCATGGTAGTTCTGTTCAATAAAGTCCCGAAAAATACGAACTTGTTCTTCTACTTCCATACCCCCTCCTTTATTATTCATGTGAAAAATAAGATAATATTTTTTTCTTATTTCTTGTCAAAATACCTTCTTTACCTAATTCAACTTTATGTTTATACTCCCTTCTTTTAATGCTTTATGTTATGCACACTAAAAATTCACTCATCCTGGTGTTCCCTTATTAATCATTTTTGGCATGCTAACTAACCAATATCCACCTCGTGTGTAAATTCACTATTAAAAATAAAAACTAATAAAAAGAAAAAATGTAAAAAATTACTTTGCAAGTACTTTCTTAAGATTTTCAATGAGTTTATCCGTTGCATCATTAACTTCTTTTTCAGTTTTAGTACCAGTACATACAATCTTTCCATTACTAAAGAGCAAAAACGTCGCATTTGTTCCTTTTAATTTATGAACAAGACCTGGAAATTGTTCCGGTTCGTACTCAGTATTTGGGAGTTTAATTCCAAGAACGTTCAAATTCAAATCCATTCCAATGGAACCTGACGCAACAATATTTTGAACTGTCACTTCTGGCTTAATTTTAACATTAATATCTAATTTTTTCAAGCTACGAATAATACTCTGGATTGATTTTTCGACATCTTCCATCGTACGCGCACCAGTACATACAACCTTACCTGATGAAAAAATAAGAGCAGACGTCTTAGGATCTTTAATTCTCAGAACTAATCCTGGGAATTGTTCTGGATTATATTCTGTATTTGGCAACGTTGCTGCCATTTTTTCAAGCGGAATATCTACCTCGAGTGCAGTTGATACGACAATATTTACAATGCGTATACTTTTTAGATTTTTAGCCATGCGCGTTCCCCTCTTTTCCACCGATGTGTATATTTCCCTTACGTGATTAACATATACGCATTATTTGACCATAAATACTCTAATTAATCAATATGCCTTTATAAAGGAAGGAGGGGTTTTTAAATATTCCTTTTTAAACAACTCTATATCCTAACCCCCCTTATTGCAGTATATATCCTTATTTTTACCCTTATTAATACAATAAAGACAAAAATACCCCTTTTTACCATTTTCTAATCTGTGTTATTCCCAAAAAGTACAAAATGAACAGGAATCCTTTTAAAAAAGATGAAATCAATCCCATTATGTCATTCCTTTTGCTTCGATATGGTGAACTCTTCCTAAAAGGAGGAAATCAGTATCAATTTATCCGCGCATTGTGTTCTAACATCAAAGCAATTACTAACCACGGTGCCCAAATTAATCAAGGTCGTCTTAATATGAATTATTTTGATGAACATTCATTGCTTCAAAACATCTTTGGGCTTGTCTCCTACTCTATTGTTCAGAAAGTAAACTCAGATCTTTCCACGATAACCCAAAAAGCAACCGAAATGCTCGAATCAAAAAAAGGCACTTTTCGTATTGACACCAAACGCTCAGACAAACGTTTTCCAACAACCTCCCTTGATGTCAACCGTCATATTGGCGAACACATCGAAACCCACACAAAACTTTCATTTTCACTTAAAGACCCACAAAATATCCTCCGAATCGAAATCAACAACACTGGAACCTATCTCTTCTTCGACGAAAACACATATGCCTGCCACGGCGGCTTACCAACTGGAATCGAAGGTCGAGTTGGCCTATTAGTTGAAGACGAATTAAGTGCCTTAGCAGGCATTCTCATCATGCGCCGAGGCTGTGGAGTATATCCAATTATTCTCGAGTCAAACCAAAATCCATTTATTGAAGAAAAAACCATAGCCAAATTGCAAAAATACAGCCCATCACCTGTCCTACTCACGAAGTGTACAACATATGAAGAAATAGATCAATTCGTAAAAGAAAAAAGACTCGCATGCCTCATTACATCATCAACCCAGCTAAATCCAAGAACATATTCTCTATCATGTGTTATTCTTCATCCCCTCATTTGCGAATCCCAAGAAAAAATTACAGAATTAAAGAAAAAATATCTTAGCTAGAATCATTATTAAAAAACAAAATTAAAAAATGAATAAATCTTGCTGCAATATTACTTTTGATAGGTATCGTTTATACATTTCTGATTATATTTGATACCGTGAATGAGTGCCCATCCTGCAGGAATAGTCATAAGTGCTATTTGTGCTGCTGCCGCACCATATCTACCTTCTACAAATCTTTCAGTAATTGAACTTAAAAGGGTGCCCGTTCCAAATGCTCCTGCCGCTACTTGCATCAAATTTCCATCTCTTTCTAAAAATCGATCTGAAAGCAAATATCCAACAACATTGTCTATTGTTTGTACCATAAACTTCTGAAACCCACTATATTTATAAATTTTACTACTTAATAATACTCAATTCCCAACTAACTTCGCATACACACTTATCGCTTCCTCTTTCGTCTTCGCTTTCACCAGCGCTCGCCCATCGCGAAATAACGAAATAGATGGCAAATGAATTGCCACCTCATCAAACGAAAACCCTGCATACATTGACCATTTTTTCTTCAAAATTTCAAACTGTGAACTCTTCCACCCTACTCCTGCAGGTATTTGAAATCGTCCAGTCGAACAAAATTGCACCACACCCTCAGTCTTAGAATTCAAGTATTCATACTCCCCACAACAAGTCTTACACGTAGCAGACTTCTTCACCGCAAGCGTGGCAATAGACCCATCTCGTAAATTAATCTTCTTGAGCACACTCTCAACTTTCATACCAATAAGTATTTGCATCGCAAACTGCACTTGCAACGTGGCAACCATCATTGTCGCTGTCCCTAAAACACCTGCTAAATCACACGTCTCAAGTTGTGCCGGTTTCAAAAAACAAGATAAACACGCCCCGCCAGGGACTATTGGCATCACAAAACCTTGATCCCGAAGCGCCGCACCATATATCCAAGGAATTTTATTTTTTCGAGCGAAATCATTAATCAAAAAACGCGTATTCAAATTATCCGTTGCATCAATAATCACATCGCACTTTTGAAGAAGAGAAATATTCCCCGAGTTCAAATGCATCGCATGCGCAACAACCCGAACATCTGAGTTAACATCCAGTAATCTTTTCTTAATTGTCTCAGCTTTACTTTTTCCCACATCCTCCTCACAAAACAAAACCTGCCTTTGTAAATTAGAAAGTTCAATCACATCGCGATCAACAATATTCAAACCACCTACTCCAGCTCGAGCAAGCAACTCCGCAGCAACTGTTCCTAGCGCTCCCCCACCCACTATCCCAACACAAGCCTTCTGCAATTTTTTCTGACCAACACTTCCAATCACAAGTTCTTGACGATGATATCTTCCATCAGTTCCGTTTATTTTTGATTGTTCTTTTTTTGCAGTTGCCATGGGTAATAAAATCACTTTATGTTCTTTTTCTTCTCATTATTTGTTTTCTTCTTTTCACTCTTTGTCTTTGTAATTATCAATACCCTCTTTGGTTTCAATGAAGTCTTTTTTGGACTCACTTCCACCTTCTTCGCACCACGTGACATTCCATCCAACGCTTCTTTAATTTTACACGCATTACATACATCATTATTTGTTGGTTCCCCACACACTAAACACATATTGAGTTGCTGGGGCTTTTTCATTTCTCTCTCTTTAATAAGCGGCATGACATTCAAGAAACTATTAATTATCCCCTGTTTTGTACCAGGGTAGCGTGCTTCAACATCATTAAGCATATCACGCACATACGCACGAAGTCCCTCTTGCGCATTTGGACATTCAGTAAAACTAACATCAAATTTCTTCAACAATGCATAGAGGCGTGTCTCTTTCTCAGTACAAAAATACAACGGTTTCACTCGACTTGCAAATTGTTCATGTTCCTCAACCCCGCTTTGTGGACCAAGGTGGGCCATCAGTGTGGTATTTGCTTTAAACATATTCATCAATACCACTTGAGCTTCATCATCTAAATTATGACCCGTAATCACTTTCGTTGCCCCATATTTCTTGGCATATTTATTTAACAAGAATCGTCGCCAAACACCACAAATATTACATGCTTTTTTCTGTTGCAATTTCTTTATTTTTGGTGCCGCTTGATCAAGTGTATATCCAAATTCTTCCTTAGAAGAAATAATATGCAAATCAATCTCATGTTTAGTACAAAATGTTTTAAGATCACGAAGTGTCGATTTGCGATAGTTCTTAATCCCTTCATCAACCGACAATGCAAACAATGTACACGGCAATTGGTACCGAAGCAAATATTTCTTTGTCAAATACAACACTGTCAAAGAATCTTTTCCTCCCGACGCTGCAACACACAGCGAATCAGCACGATCTATAAGTCGAAATTTATTAATTGTTTTTTCAACCTTCTCTTCAAAATAGGCTAAAAAGTGCGCATCGCAAAGTCCTGAATGTTGCAACACAATAACTGCCTTTCTATCGCACTTGTGACATAGCATTTAGCAGTTACCCACAAATTCAGTATTCCATAAAATAACAAAAATAATCCTCATCCTTAGCCACCACTAATAACACTTAAAATTTCCAAAGTATCGTCAGCAGATATCTTCTCATCTTCTGTAATGACCTCATTATTACGTGTCACAATAATCGTTTCGGGGTTTAACCCTAGCTCCTTAAGAAGTAGTGCAAGCGTCTTCGCACTCGAATTAACATTACGAGTGGTGTTGTTCTTTTCAAAATGTACCGTAACCATAATCTCTCTCCTTCCGTCTTTTAATAAGGCGGTTGTTAAATGGTATAAATCATCACTCTTTTATAAAATTTCACTCTCAAAAATAGCATAACAACGTTTTTAAGTCTACTGTTTTTATAGTATTATCATGGACATTTATTTCCTCTGCCCTTCCAGTATTGAACTATCAGACTTAGCAAAGAACTTTGGTTACACCCGTGCACTTTTCCAAAATAAAGATTTTGTATACGCCGAAATTAAAACCGTTAAAGACGCACAGAAATTAGTCGGCCTTGCAGGATCACTTAAAGTCCCTTCCATTGCAAGAATTACCTCTGATAATTACCGTGAAATCATCGAAAAAGTAGGCATCACCATCATCACAGGTATAGACCAAATTGCATCATCAGATAGTTTACATCAAGTACGTGGTGGCGTAGATCAAATCATCGCACCATTACTTAAAACTCGAGACATTACTATTTTTGTGCCATTTACCGACATTCTCCATAACCCTTCAGCAAAAACGATTGCTCGCATGCGCTTCAACCTTAACGTGGCCAAGAAATACAAAGTAAACATCATCCAAAGTAGTTTGTGTCAATCAAAACACGACATCAGATCAGTAAAAGATATTGAAACCTTCTTCAGAACACTTGAAAAGAAATAAACCATTTTTCCTTTCTAATTCCTTATTTTTCAATTATCCCGTCTTTTTCAAATCCTATAAGTTGCTAACTTTATACACCTCAATAGATATGAATTCCATATGGGTCGATATTGAACATGTCTGTTCATAGAAACATTCCTATTCCTCTGTTCTAAATCCTGCAAGTTGAAACGGAGCAAATAGTTTCTTTCCATCAACTTCCGGATATGTAAATCCACTATTTAACATTAAATTATTATTTCGGTCAAATATCTTCTCCAGATTAAGTATGAACACATCATGTTTTGGTACATACACTAATTGGGTAAATGAAACCACTTCAGGAAGTAAGACTTCTTCCACTATTCGTGAAGACGCTCCATACGGAATAACACATAACCGATTTGTATTGTCTCCTTGTTGTTTACACGGCGCATAAACTCCTGTTTGACCATTATATCCCCAATGTGAAGGATCAATAAATTGAAGAGAAGTCCCTAATAGTTCATAATTTGAATGTGCTACATCACTTGTACTCATTACAAAGAATTCATCCCCTCGAATATCTGCTGTACAAATTTCCCGTGGACTGTTTATTTCAGTAATATTGTAATTCTCTCTCTCTCTTTCTGCCCTTTCTATATTCTCTTTTGGGACACAATCATATGCAAGGACCTTCTTAATCCCTACATCCAATACTGATATGTTCATAGTAAACTGTTGGAGGGGGAACGACTGTATTGTTGTAACATTTCCATTATGGTATCGGTACAAACTCGTTGTTAAGAATCCATCTTGCTCTGAAGATGCCGCCATGATAAAGGTGTTATCATCTTCCCACGTAAATCGCGTATCAAATTTAGTGGGCATAATCAACTTTGATTCTCCTACTGCCAAATCATACATTTCAACACTGTACCCCTCCCCAATTTTATGGGTGTAAACTATTTTAATACCTGTGGGTGATAGAACTGGGTTACCAATATTAGTGATATCCACGATGTTCTCTTTTTGATCCACCATCCCCTGTGTTTTTGGAATGGCAGTATCATACTGAAGAAAATTATTTTCACGTTGGGTACCTACTCCTGCTGTAAAATAAATAATTCCCGGAAACCTTGTAGGAACCATCGCATCCGCAGCCATCGCATCTTCAAGTGACGCATCCTGCGCCGCACCAACACATTCCCCACTCATCGGATCCCACACACGACCCGGCTTACAATCAGTCGAATCCGCAGGACTCGAAGAACTGCCACAGGCAGCAAGTATAGTACTAAGTGTCAAAATCGGAGTATATTTCATTTTGGTTTAAATCCTATCACTAGCATCTTTCCTATCTCATATCCATCAACTTTAAGAGGTGGTAAATTCAAAGGAATAAACTCTCGAAGCCCAATATCATAAACATATTTACTACCTAATAATATTGAATGAAAGTCAGGCATAGCTACCATAAAATTAAATGAAGTATCTTGTGGGAGGGGAGTAACATTTTTTATTCGTGGAAAGTCCGAATACATGATTTCACATAGTGATTTAACTTCCTCCTTATCACACAGTGCATAAATGGCTAATTCGTGTTTGAACTCACCTGAATTCTCACTCGTTCTATACCCCCATATCATTGGTTGCCCAGTTAAAACAAGTCCACTTCCCAAAAGATTTGTAGTTCCCATCGGGAAAAAATCTGTTCCTCGAATATCGGCCATACATAATTCAAGTCTATCATTAATCGACCTGTCATAATTATCTCTTGTTACTCTTGCATGTTCTATATCTTCTTTAGAAACACATTGATACACAATTGAAGTATTGAGGTCTGTTGTCGTGACATTTACATTCATAAAAAATCCTTGTAAGGGGAAGTTTTGTAATTCATATGATGAATTCCCATCCCATCGATAAATCGAAGTTGTACGGTATCCTTGTGTCTCAGAACTATCAGCATAAATTACTGTCTCCTCATCTTCAAATGTAATATTACTGCCACTTTTAGATGGCGCAATTTTAATATTTTTACCTAACTGTAAATCATACATCTGGATCCAATTTTTCTCTCCCCGAGTTGAAATATATGCAATCTTGGAAAAATGTGGTGAGATACTAAAGGCCCACGGATCTTGTCCAAATTCCACAATACTACCTTGGCTATCCGCCACCCGTTCTGCTCGTCGCAATTCTGTATCAAACGTAAAGAGTGAATATCCATCACTTGTAGCTCCCGTAAAATAAATAATACCTGGGAATCTTGTCTCAACCGCGGCATCAACATCCAACATCGCATCTTCCAAAGACGCATCTTGTATGGGTTTTATACATTCACCTGACATTGGATCCAACACCCGACCATTCTTACAAGTTGGATCACTTTGATCCGCAGGACTCGAAGAACTGCCACACGCAGCAAGTATTGTACTTAGTGTCAAAATAGGAGTATATTTCATAATAAGAACTACTCGGAAGGAGTATTTAATCTTTATGGAAGAAAAATTCCAACGGGCACAAAATCAAAATCCTATAAGTCGCTAGCTTTATATACCTCAATAGATATGAATTCCCCATGGGTAAATATAGAGGGTTGATGGTAGTAGTTATTATTCTACTCTTAATCCTATTACCCACCGCTTTGGCAATCCCTATTCAGTGTGAATCTCAATATACCCAAGCAGCTTGCCAAGGGTATGGTTGTGATTGGGTAGACAATCCTCAATTAATAGGAAGACTCATAGTCCACCATTATTCCTGTTCTGGTGGGGAAAAAGATGTCACTAGCAGTATTTCATCTGATGGTGATTTTCTGTTTGAACGAGCTTTAGGAGTATATTTTGGTGATGGGGGGAAAAAAGATCGTTGTGGTGATCCAGTCCCCTATCCTATATCTCATACTTTTCTATTTGAGACATATACTGATACAACACTCAGTAATCTTTTTATGCTGCGAAAGGGAAGTGAATGGGCAACTTGGAACGGTTTACCCTATGGAGTAGCACAACAAAGAGGGTGTTATTTCATTTCTGAAGAAAAGGATGATAATGCTAATGATGCAGCATTAGTTCAGGCTCCCCTCGGTAAGACAATTGGGAACATTCCAACCACAGCAGAAATCCTTTTCTTCGGTAAAAAAGATGATGAAACCCTCAGGCAAAATAGTCACCTTGGACTTTTTCCTAATAGGGATTATGATGCTGAAGGAAACGAGATGGATAGTGTTTCTGATAATCATGGGTGGTGTGGTATTAGAGCCGCTCAAATTTCTTCAAGCGATATGTATATCTGTCAACGGTCAGTTAGCAAACCAGAAGCCAAAGTATGGTATATCTGCGATAGAAATCATTTGACCAAGGACACGGGAAAATATTTACCTTATTATGTACCAAAAGATACTCCTCCAAATGAAGATGATGCTGCCGCCCCACCTACCCCTGCTGACGCACTTCCAACAAATGATCCCGCTATGGTTGGTTCTGCTCCAAGTGTTCTGGGTATAGGTGATGTAAAAATTGATCCTACATGGGGGATATCTTGTACCGAAAACGGAGTTGGAGAATATGTATGGGAACCACAGGAAATTACTTGTGAGATGAATCCAAAGCTATGTGCAACAACAAAAACGGGTTGCGAAGCAAACGGTTATTCATGGGGTGTTCAAGGTGTTACTGCAACCGAAGAACAAAATGCTTGCTGTGGAGATGATCCAGATGACTATGGACTTTTGAACCAAGCAGGTGATAGAATCTGTCTTCCTGTAAATGATAATAACTTTGCTGTTGGGAGTGCCAATAATATCTTCTCTGAAATGGTCTCAGGGCAAACTGCATCTTGTGTTGGCACAACCACTTGTTGGCTTGAAGCAAAATCATCAAACACCGCCGTAACAAATCCCACATCTACTATTCTAACTATTCGAGCATCAGGTAAACTCCCTTTTGATATTGTGTCTGATAGTCAAATTTGGAGGGTCTGTGACGAAAGTTTAGGCGAGACGGCGATTACCAATACGGAAACTATCGAGCAAGCATCACGTGCGAGTGTTAACGGGTTATATTGTTTTAAAGAAGGTAATCATTGGTCTTGGGCACAATGCCGATCACCGGAAGAATCTCCTGAATCCACCGGCAACGGACTGTCATCAATTCCTACTTCTATCAAAACTCGGTTTGCAGGTGACAATTTATATTCAATATTCCTAGATCCTTCCTTCACAAATACTCCTCGTGATTCATACACAATCAAACCCACCGATGCAGGTTTACATATGACTGAGTATTATGGACCTAATACTTATTTTGATTTTAGTGGATATACGGAATTAGATTTGTATATTCAACTCTATCTTCCCGAAAATGAGTTTCCTGCTACCCTTGAGCAATTGAAGACCATTTTACCACTTGACATTAATATAAAGTTGTATGGACCTTCATCACCCGGCGAAGAACCTGTAATCTATCTCGATCAATTTATATTAGGTGACGTTGTAGGTACACCATATTGGAATACTCCACTTTTTGAAGGAGAAAACTACAAAGATAATTATCTTCATATCAAAGTACCAATTCCAAATAATTTAGAAGGCATTTCTCAACTAAGCATTACACCTTCATCTGGTATTTATATTAAAATAAAAAACATAAACTTAAACAAAGACACTCTCTCACCTATTTGTTCTGGTTTTGAAAGTGGAAAAGTTCCAACGAATTGGCTTATAGATTTCGACGATGCTAACAAAGACTTACCCGGTGAAAGAATGTGCACCTCTCAATTCGGCCCCAACGCATGGCTCGGTTACGATGAAGTAAAAGATAATGACCAAGCCCATTGTTGCGGTGACGACGGCGCAGAATACTACTCCGGCGACAGCGCACCAATGGGCAATTCAGAAAATCCCGATCCAGCATCATTAAGTCACTTTGGTTGCTTCAATGGCCAGCCAATTAAACATGGGGATAGTAGTGCATTGATTGATGTAGTATTAAATTATTCTTCTATCCAATATATTCCTCAAGATAACCCGATTCTTATCCAAACAAATTTAGGAGTAGCACGTGGTGATGTCAATCTGAATTTAAATCCGTTCGAGCCTACGCGCGAGTTCTTCTCAATTGAAATCCCTTCATCATGCATTCAACATTATGTAGGCAAAGATGGACTAAGTTGTCATGAGTGGAATTTAGCAAGGATGAAAGAAGTTTGGTGGCAACCTGGGTACAAGTACTCAGAGAATCCTAATCGCAAAGAGACCATTGATTATCTGGATGGTTATATTCTCGAAAAGAATTCCGGTAAAAGAGTAGGCACAATAGTCAGTGATCATGGTTTATTTACCTATCTTTTAACGGAAGAAGAGCTATTGGAATCATCTACAGGGCCATATAATTTAGTTTACTACATAAATACCAAACCTGAAGCAGTATCATTAACCAACGCTTTTACTCTTCATGCAATTAAAGAAAGAAGTGTATTTCACTTTTCATGCTCATCATCTGAGTGCTTAATTCCTCTTCCTCCAACAACAAGCAATGTGTTTAATCCTAATCCTGGTCAATATGATCTTTATGTAATTCGAAATAATGGAATAACTAGTTTTGTGGGTAACAAGGGTTTAGATCCGTTTGACAATTACCAAGATTTAGGACATGCTCCTGCTGGTCCTTCCTCGCTCCTCGTACGTCGCGTCCCGAAACAAGTCATCTTCTTTAATCCAAACGATGCCGACACGACGTTATCCGAAGCAGACAGAGCAAAGACACACGGATTCTATTCCTGTGGCCAATCAACCGAAATAATAGATAATAATAATGATAAAGTCACCATCCAAGAAGCAAACCGTTGCCAAGTCCTCACTAATAATTTCTGCGCACCAAGCGTTTCAAATAAAGGAAAAACCCAAATCAACAGCTGGGATACCAATCCAATCACCAGATTAGGCTACAAAGACCCAACAAACCAAGCAGACTTCGAAGACGGACTTGATTTATTAACTGAAGGTTTCCCAACTAAACAACTCGACCCTACTCTCCCCGACCTCACCTGGGGAGTACGAGACCGAACCACATTAGCAAAAGCCGTCCCTGCACGAAACATCTTACCTAATTCAGAATTCAAATACGACTCAACCCTCACCATTTCAGAACAACTAAGTGACTTGCCATATTGGACTATCTTCAAAGACGGCACACCAATTGGTCCTGAGAATGAACGCCAAGACGGTGAACATATTTTTGTTACATCTGCAAGTAATGTCAACAGCATTACTCTTCCACCCCAATATACACTAAGATCGGATCGAGTACCTATTGAACAGCTAGAGAGTTCAGAAAAATTCAATCTTATTTTCTCAGCATTTTCCACTTGCAAACCAAATTTAATATTACTAAAATCCGATGGCTCAAAAAGTACTGAGACTGAAGGATACAACATACTTGACGCATTACAACTAGCTATAGGTCAAAGAGTCGAGTTTACAAAAGAGTATATCGCAGCCTATGTAGAATTTTCAGCAGAAAACAGAGAGTGTAGGATTTCGGTCCCTAATCTCCAATATGTCTACAAGGACCAAGAACCAGCCGCATACACCGATGAGTCAGAACTCACAAGATCAACCGAACCATCCCGTTCCGGCGTCTCCTGCTGTCCAAATAACGGCTGTTGGAATGGCTATGCCTGCGTGCAAGAATTTACCCAATCATCCTTCCTCGTGGAGAAAACAGGAAAAGATAACAAATACCGTTGCACCAAAGGCGAATGGACCAATGAACCAGTCAAGTACGATTGGCTAGGAAAAAATTACGGATACTGCCCAGCAAAAACTGATTGCTTCGTATTAAGCTCCCTCAAACAAACTGAAGCCAGCACAATAGTAGGACTTCCAGACAAAGGACCTATAGATTTTTACAAAGGTTTCATCCCAATGTGTATCCCAGACAAAACCTTTATCCTCGATCACTTCTGTGACGCAGGAGATTGGACAAGTAGAACTGGTTACGTCGCAAGCGCCATGATGGATATAGCAAGCAATGAAGATACATATTCCCTATTCTGCGGTTTACCAACCCAAGTTGCAGGAAAAACCATCGAAATAGGTTCACTTGAAGAAGACGCCATTTTTGGCTCAGATGCAGTCGTGATTGAGAATGCGCCTGCCGGTGGGCTTATTGGTGAAGACACCCCCGCCGGTCCAATATCTGTAACCGGTTGTTATCCCCAAATGATTGCTGCTGCAGGCGAACTTGTTCAAGAAAATGAAAACACCTGTATCAACAAAATGTGTGTCTTAAAAAAGAACGACGGCACAGTCTATTTCGCAACGAGTCTCAATCCAAATCCTGAAGAAGATATCGCAGAAGATCCAGCCGTAGATCCAAACATATTCAATCATCCATTCTTCAAAGCAGTCCAAGTTAATGACCCAAATGCGGTAAATTGTGGTGACATAAATGACGACAATTATCAAAAATGTCAAATCACAGGCGACCTCATTCCTGCTGAAATGGGTATAAAATATTCACCCTCACTCAACATCACAATCTACGGACCAAATTTGGCTCCTCGTGGAATCCAAGCCGCATGGGGTGCATTAAAAACATTCTTTACCAGTCTCTTCGGCTCAAATAGAGATGCGGATTTAACTGAAGCACTCTTCCTCAACCACTCCAGAAACATCGACGGTGTTTATGTATTTAAATCACCAGAGAAAAACATCCAAGCCATCAAAGAGCGTATATCAAACGGACAGGGCTCCATCGTTATCAACGCCACATTTGATGGTTACACCACTCCGATCTGCCCGTACACTGAGTATATTCGAAATATAGCTAAGGACAAACTTCCATGGCAAGCAGTGAGCGGTGAAGTATTAGAAGAAGCAGATCGTGGTCAAAGATTAAAATGCCAAGTAGATAGCGGTGTCCAACGCGTCGAGCTAACCACAAGCGCAAAAGAGTCAAACGATGCAAATAGTTTCTTTGGCGAACTAACAGCTAAATTAAGAGTGCAAGAATAAACTATCCCTTCGGTGATGGAATAGATTGAATTAAACGTAAAAGTTGTTCTGTGGTTGCTACGTCAGTTAATCGTTGTTTCCCGTCTTCTGCCTCCATTTTCAACTGGTTACAATTTGTAACCGTTTGATTTCCCTCTTCTAACAGACGATGCTTTAACACCGTCCAATAATTTCTTGCTCCTTGGAAATCACTTTCAGTCAAAACAGAAACCACATCAACAATCGAAAAATACCACTCTTCTTTATCTGCATCCCATATCGCACGTACCTTTTGATCTTGAAATAATCGAATGGCATTTTCTTTATTCATAGTATCACCTGTTATACAAGACCAAAATCCTTCTTATAAACCTTAGTCGCGCCTGTCCTGTGCGGGAGTGGCTTCCACCTCGCTTCTCATCCCCATAAACAAAGTAAATTTATAACCCCCCCTCACCTACCAAACAAAATATGAGAAGTAACACAAGATGTATAGATCTAAGTACAAACAAGGGTCAAGTAACTATCTTCATTATCGTAGGCATCATCGTCGCAGCTATTTTCTTCTTCGTTATCTCAACTACTACTGAAATCCAAAATGAAAAATTACAATCTGAAAAAGAAAAAGTAGTAACCAAAGTCTTTCGCAAAGAAGCACTTCGAATTGCAGTTGACGATTGCTTAAAAGATGAAATGTCCCACGCATTAATCGTACTTGGAAAACAAGGCGGAAAATTCTGGGCAGGTGAGCCCGGCGGAATCGAAGCATTTAATGACGGAATCAACGGCATCACCGTCGCATCCGCCGAGGGTGAATCCAAAGTCATGTATGGGATAACCAAAGGAACAGAAAAGTATCCATGTATTTCCAACCCAGCAGACCCCGCGGACCCCGCCGCATGTATCAACTCCTACAAATTTCCCTCTCAAGCTTCTGACGTAGGCTACGGCGCAAGACCACTCTTAACCAAAGGGTACATAGAATCTCAACTCCAAGCCTACATGGTAGCAAAAGGCGGAACCTGTGTTGAACGAGTACTCAAAGAAAAGGTCGGCGCAGTCGACATCATCAATTCCGTTCCTAAAATTGAAGTATCACTCACTGACGAAGGCATCAACGTCAAAGCAAATTATGAAATGACATTAAGTATAGCGGGCGTTGAACAATTCGAACTCACTCAGTTTGATTTTACCTATCCAACTGCATTCAATAGATTCCTACGTGCCGCAGTCACCAACCCACTCAAGTGGGATTGGAAGTATGTTGATTTCAAATTTGATCAAGCAACACTTAACAAAGACAATATCAATTTCCCCTTTGCGTCCCCCATTGACATCGTTGGAGCAGATTGTGTACAAGAAAATCCAATCATACCTCACAACCCGCTCTTCAATTGTCGAAAACCAACCTTCCACGACGATTGGGACCAACTCCAAATCACAATGGTGAAACGAGAAATTCCCGACTCACACGGTGACGACCTCTTCCTATACACCATGCCAATAGAAATGATTGCTCCTGGTGCAGAAGAAGCAGTAGACCAATACGAGTTTGTCATCGCAAGACAGAATCGCCCCCCCGCTTTAGATTACATATCACGAAATGCGTGCCCCGGAGAAAATGGATATGATTATTTAGTAATTCCTGGAAGTACTGACGTCGGAACAGATGGAACTCCATTGGGTGAAGTAAAGATAAGTTTTAATGCAAGAGACCCCGACGAGGATTCAGTGAGTGAAGAAGAAATAAAGTATCAATTCAGATCAAACCCCGATTCACCTTGGATAGGAGTTATCGAAAATCAATTTGATCTATCTCCTCTTTTACCTAACAATCCCCCTTTACGGGTAGTAGGAGATTTTACGTATTTTGATGTATCTTCTAAGGACAAACACGAAGCACGTGACGAGCAAGAAATAAAAATTTTCATTGACCAAGGGTTAAGTTCTTCATTAAAGGGTTCCCTGATGGCTGACACTTCAACAGTTGTAACATCCAGTGGAAATAACGGTCCTCTCATTATTTCTCGAGAAGATCCTATTAAAATTACGTTGGAGTTGCCAGAACAGTCTGAAAGTAGAACAATTAAAAATTTAAAAGTAATATACACTAGTAAAACAATCCCCTTACATACTGAAGAGTTATTTAAGATTCAAGATTTAGAAACAAGTTTCGCATCTCCTCTTAGTGTTGGAATACCGGCTTCAACGAGTGAGGAAAGCGGTTCAATGATTGAAGATTATCTTGTAGAGAGTAACATTATTGATATTAGTGGTAGCAAGTTAGCCTCTTTAGATATTGGAGACGGCACAATTGATGTTCAATATACTTCCTCATACTGTAATGGGGCATCGGATCAAATCGCAACCGTCTCAATTGATGTTAATGTAGTTGAATGTCTCGCTCATGATAATCCAGATTATCCTTTCTCCTACCCATTCAATAACATTAAAGAAGAAACGTCTGAAGCCGGTAGTTCTCAATATTCCTTGAATCCTCCAGATGAATCAAATCCTTTTACTGCTACTCACAGTTGTTGTATCACTCCAACTCCAGCAAACGCCGATACCAAAATTGGCCAAATTGCCGGACCAGAACAAGAGTGTGGTCAAAATGTTCCTGATTGTTATGGAAAAATACAAGGTCTTACAAAAGTTAATGATGATCCTAACTCCTTTGGAGGTTATGTATTAGAAAAACAATCAATTATGTGTACGGGTAACCGCGGTAATTATTGCGATGGTTCAAGAAAATATGAGCTTGTAAGAAACGCCAAAGGACTAATGTTATGTGGAAAAAATAGTCAAAATTGTATACGTAGTATCCCTACCGCATGCCAAAATAATCCTGCATACGGATATGTTGATACAAATAACGATAACAAATTGGATAGTTGGTGTAACGGAAAAATGGGTTGTGAGAAGCCATGTTCGGGGCCGGTTGTATACACAGGTGATGGCGCCGCTCTTAATATGATAGAAGTTAACAAGAAAGCTCAGAGAGATCCATATTTCAAAGACAGTGATGCATTAAAATACTTCTGCGGCTGTGCAAATCACAACGAAAAATCATGCGATTCCAACTTCGACGGAACTTTTGGTGGAACCTGTAACGCAGGTGGCAATTGTATTGGTGATGATGAAGGAGATCCTGCTGCACCATGACAGCCTCCCCCCTCAAATTCACCCTCGTACTCCTCCTCCCCCTCCTCATAATCCCATTAGCCCAAGCATTAGCCCAAGCAACCACATCATCAACAGGTTGTTTTCTCTACGAGGACTCCCCCTATTATTGTAAGGACATCTCCGAGTCCCAAGCAAAAGAAGAATGTAATTTGCAAGGGTGTAACCTACAAACCGTCTACAAACAACAGTTCTGCGCAACTTTACCTAAAGAAATCTCCTGCGCAAAAGTACTCTGTAAAAGCACATGTACGACTATCCCCGCGCAAGACTGTACTGCAGGAGCAGTTCCAACCGGAGAAGAAAGTCTCTGGTGCCAACCTGGGTGCTGCAAATACCAATCTCTTGAAGATACCATCTGTATTGGAACAGTCAATCGGAACAGCTGCCTTCAAACCGCTAAAAGTGGTCAAGCAACAACATACGAATACCTTCCCACTTCAACCTCATGCACTCTTGAATGCAATCGCGGTTTAACAAATAGCATCAAAGGAACAATTAACAGCTCAAAAACATCAATACAAACCAAAACCAACCCACCCTCTGACTCTCAACCACCAAGTACCGATTCACCCATGACCACTATCTTCCTCAGCATTCTCATTTTCATCATTCTTGCAACAGCATTAGTCATCTTCAAAATTATGCAAGCAAAAAAATCAACATCAACAAAAACAAAACAAAAATCCTACGCGGAGAATGATCCTGGAGAAAAAATTCAACAAACACAACCAGCAACACATCACCCAATCAACCCAACACCTCAAATAAACGAAGTAGAGCAATCCCATCATCCATCTAAAAAAGCGCATGAGCTCAATCGTCTCCACGCCTTTGAAAATTTTAAACCAAATCATCATGAAACAAACAAATCTGCATTTAATAAACTAAATAAAATCAACGAATCAAAACGGACATCAATAGAAAGATTAGCCGACCTCAATAAAGATAATCCAAACTCCAAAAACACAACCAAGAGTGCATTCAACAAAGAAAAAAATACTTCCACACAAACCAAAGAACCAAAAAAGAGTTCCCTAGATGACCTACGTAAAATCGCCAGCAAAAAAAGAGAATAATCATAAATCAACGGATAAACTAGAATTCTTCCAAATTCCCTCTCAAATCCCTCCTCTAAAGCTCGATAGGTTTATAAATCATGAAAGCTTGTTTTCTCCTAGATGCAACGTAAAATGCGTGTGATAGGTGTACTTGTAGTTCTATCTCTATTATTTATCATAAACCAAGCCGCAGCATCCTGTCTTCTCTATGATCAAGACGAATCCTTATACTGCGTAGACCCAGCAACCCGTGGTGGAAACTGTGGCCCAGATGGGTGCGACCAATTCACTACCCCCCAAAATTGTGATCAAGTACCTGACGGTAAATGCAATGTCATTCAATGTGACGTAGATTGCCAAGATCACACTCAGGGATTCTGTGAAAAACTCGGCGGCAGTGCAGTAACCGACGAAGCTGAACAATGTGGCCCAGCTTGTTGTCAAATCGAACGTGCAAGCAGTTGTTCAATTGTCCAATCAAAATTCGAGTGTGGCCAAAAAGCCATCAGCTTTGGTCTCCAAACAAATAATATTTTCTTCGACACATCAATTGCTACAGAAGAGGCCTGTCACCAGAAATGTAATGCAGGATCCGTTGATCCCGGGGTTCGTCAAGAAGCCGGAGAGGCAACCTTAATTGTAACCATCCAAGGGGACAGTAGCAACGGGATCACAGTCTTCGCTCGAGGACCAAACGTCAAATCCGCTCTTACGGTTAGTGGGGTAGCAACACTTACTGAACTCGCTCCCGGCTCATATCAAATTAGCGCAAGTAAAATCGGATATCGTTCTGAAACAGAAACAGTTCGAGTAACGCAAGACGGTCCAAACACAGTAACAATCACACTCTCTCCGATCGAACAACATGCAATCACTGGAACAATCACATATGAAAGTATCGGTGGTGATTCACCCGTTGCAGCAGGTGCAAAAGTCTATTTAAACGGATCATTCAAAGGTGTAACAAACGGCGAAGGAAAATACACTATACAATCAGACGCACTCATCCCAGGTGATTACTCAATTAAATCCAGTATCACTGTTGATGGCACAACCTATTCTCATGAAACAATCTTCACAATTATAGAAAACCAAAATCCTGACCCACAAGATCTAATATTAACTCCGGAAGTACCTGAGTGTGGCCCAGACAGTCTGCAAAAAATGGTCGATACATTTACTGCGCACCATGTCCTCGGAGAAAAGAAAGTTCGTTTAACATGGATAAAACCGTGTAAAGAAGTCACACGATATAAAATAACCAAAGATCCACTTGGTCCAAAAACCAGTGTCGCAGCAGAACACTATGAAGATGCAGCTGTTGGCACATTTATCGATGAAGATGTTCTATGGGGTACAAAATATACCTACACTATCAGGGCTATTTACAGTAACGGAGTTAGTGAAGTCGAGTCTGAAGCAAAACCTGCTGAAATAACCCTCGGAAACGAAAAATGCGAAGGTAAATACCATGCAGACACCAATTGGGAAAGCTTCTGTATCGTAGGAGATCAAGCAAGTTCCAAATTCACCTTCACCTGTGATAATAAAAACACACTCATTCCAAACGCGTGCCAAGCTGATTCCGAACGAGTAAACGCAGAAACAGGACAAACTGCCAGATTCTTTTGTGCACCTTCCAGTGCCAGATCCGCAACATGTAAAGATGCTGGTCCATGTGCTCTTCCTCGAAATAATCCATTCTCATTATACTATAATCAGAATACCTGTCTTGGCATAAACGGACAAGCACGAAGAGAAGAAATACCTAATTTCTGTTACTATGACTACAGTCCAAGTATTGTAGACAGATGTAACACATGTGAAACTGTGCAAAGTTGTTTCGCCTACAAAGGCAAAGACGCCTGTGAACTCAACACCTGTTTAACCGATGAATGTCAATGGGTGAACGCCGCAGCTAACCAAGACGAGCGAGATAGAGAATTAATTGACTACTCATCATTATTTGATGGGGATATTCCCACCACCACCTCGCAAGAAACCGGGGTTGGATATTGTACTCCAAAAGACTACAAAAAAGAAGATCACTGTGCTGACTGTTCACAAGGGGCACCACTCTTTGGCGATTATTATTGTACCGCGCAAGTCTGCGCATCCTTAGGAAGATGTCTATCAAATCCACCTGTTGACGGACCAGCACTTACATCATGCTCCGCATGCGGCGAAAAATCAAACCTTGACATCAACTGTTATAGCTACACCTCGCGCTTAGAATGTACCGGCTCACCAGAATCCAACTCCGTTGGAATAATGAAAAACGATCAAGAGCAACTCACACTAAGTGAGGACCAATGTGGCTGGAACAGATGCAAATGGACCAGCAACAAAGACGCAGGAAATTTCTGTGTCAAAGACGGCGACGCAAATGACCAAGGAGACTGCGAACATTTTGAAGCAGGAGATCACGAAGCCTGTGTAGCGGATACCGACGCACCAACAAGTGTAGGCCCAGACGGTCTAACTATTATTTCCACCATAAACCCAAATATCACGCTTCAAAGTATTGATCAAGAAGCAACACTCGATCACATCAGTGTATGTACCCAAAGTGCAGCCGCTGCTCTTGCAACACCATGTACGGAGTTCATTCCAATTGCATTTAGTACACGTCTACGCGACGAAACAATTCAAGTTCCTATCCTCACCAAAGACGAAACAACTGGTTTACTAGGAGATGAAAAAATTGCAGGTGAAAATTATAACCTCATCTATTTTGCAACTGACAAATTCTCAAACCAAGAACAACCACACTCTATATTATTATATGTGGACAACCAAGAGCCACTCTTCGATATTGAAAAAGAGGTCACCACGGTTGCCGATACTTCCTCTATCACTCTCACTCTTATTCCGCAAGTTGACAATGGTAAAAATAAATGCGGAGTTGATCTCCTCTCCATCATTCCGAGTGGAGAAAAACTACATCAAGATATTGCCGAAGACATTGAGCCTAAAACAACAACCTTCGAAAACCTCAAAGGAATAAGTTACTTAGCAAATATAACCTGCGTCGACGAATTTGGAAACAGTGGGAACAAAGAAAAAGCAATTGTCACAAATCCTGATCAAACAATTACTATCGTAAGCCCAGAGCTAGACACGACTCTTTCCATCCCCCAACTTACCTTCGAAATAAGCACCACCGTTGGTGGTTTCTGTAAATTATATTATGATAACACCTATGCTTCCGACTTCGTAACCGATGAAGAAGGAAAACGTCACGTCTTAGAGAATCAAGTTGTACCTGGCATCTTTGAAAACGCAAGTGTCCAAATACCCTACTACTCAGTCATCTGTCAAGAATTCCTCGCACAAACAGAACACGCTGCCGCCTTCAGCTTCACAATCGATACGCTAGGCCCATCTACATTAATCCATTTAACTGAAGGAGCACGAGAGCTCGAAAAAGGAAGATCAAATTGGGAAGAACATTTCATTCGTGGTGCAACCGTTGACTTTGAATGCAGATCCGACGGCTTCCCGTGTGCATCAACTCAATTCTGTGTCGGCCAAGATTGTAAATTCGCTCCATTCACCGCTCCATTCGTCGTAGATAAAACAAACCGCATTTGTTACTTCTCAAACGACACCGAGCAACATGCCGAAGGTGTCAAGTGTGGAACAATAAACATTGATGGTTTCGGCATAACCTTAGAACATCCCGAACCATATACATTCCAAGATCAAATATGGGGTATTAGCGATTCAAACACCTTCGAGTGGAAATTCTACACCAAAGTTCCGACCACCGAATGTAAATATGACTTTGTACCAAATTCAAACTACGACGCAATCCCTCGAGCAAGAACTCTCTACCCAACTCCTGAAAAACGCTACATCGTAGGCGAGTTCCCAACCGACGCTGGAGTAAGTCCATACGGTGAAGACGGTGGAACAAAAGAACTCTACGTAAAATGTATCAACAGCGAAGAAGAAATAAGTCCTGAACAAAAATTCAACTTAGAGTTTGACCCAAGCGCACCAACTATTCTCAGTGCAACTGCAAACCCTACTCTACTCCTTGAAGGAACTACTGTGCAACTCACGGTCACAACCGATGACAAAACAACATGTAAATTCAATGACGAAGCAAGTGGGGAGTACGATACCATGCCTCACGAGTTCCCTGGCACAACTGAACATATCCTCAACACAACACACATCATATCTTATAACGCGAACACCTTCATCGGCTTAACACACAACTTCGAGATTCAAGTCCAATGTAAAAACGGCGCAGGACTTCTCTCAGAAACAACCATTATTCCATTCCAAGTAGACTACAGCGCAATTGGTGCAATCGAATCTGTCTCACCTGATGGCGGCATTTTCACTGTAACCGAGCTCCCACTTGAAGTACAAACATCAAAATCCGCCGTGTGTGATTACCAAGAAAACGAAACATATATCGGACTCGCAGGTGCATTCTCGCGATCTCACGCCGGATCACTAAGCAACCTTCCCGAAGGCGACCTCAGATTTCCAATTCGCTGTCAAATGGGAGATCATACAGCTGAAGCTCTCTCTGCGTTCACAATTGACCGAACTCCACCCCAAGTACGTGACATCAACGACGGAAATATCACCTGTGGAAGGACACCCATATCTATTCTTGCTTCAACCACCGACGCCCAAATCGTCTCTTATTATTACGAAGTCTACGATCTCGGTTTACAAGGCTTACCAACTCAAACCAGACGGTCTGATCTAAATGCCCGTTCAAGTGGATCCCAAACTCCATCCCCTAATTCACCCACACCAACCCCTGATCAAGCAACTCCTGCACCCGTACTCACAGGCGGAACACTAATTCTAAACAGTACTGCAAATCCTGTTATGCCTCTACTTATTCCAACTGATATGTTCAATTTAACAGATAATCAATCACGAAAACTCTATGTCAAACTCAAAGCAACCGACGCAGCCGGTCTCCAAGGTCCATTCAACACCTCCGATGGCGTACTTGTTGTAGGAGAAAACTTCAGTGTATGTAAAGAAGACACAAGTCCTCCATCAATTCGACTTTTCATTGAAGACAATGAAAGTTGTTCACGCGTTCTTGCTTCCATGACCTGCCAAGATACTACTGGTTGTTTCAATCTAACCTATGGTCAAACAGACGCTGAAAAAAGTTGCATTGCAAATCAATCATACTCCGGCCAAAAATTATCATATTCCAAAAAAGGCTTCCTTTGTTATAATGTAGAAGACAATGTAGGTAACATTGGAAAAGGCGTATTCTCCGTACCATTCCTTGACACTGATGGTGACGGGGTCATGAATCGCTGTGACAATTGTAGTACAACTGGTGCCGGTGCAATAGCAGGAGCCACCGGATGCGCTCATAACGATCCACTCCCAGTTGATTTAATCAAAGACACCGATGGAGATCGCCTCCTTGACGCCTTCGAGAAAAAATACAGTTCCTGTGGTATGGATTACCTCAAAGTTGACACCGACAAAAACAACATCAAAGATTCAGATGAAGACCCAGACAAAGATGGACGAACAAATTTAGAAGAAATGCTCTCGGAATCTGATCCATGTACGCTTGATGAGCCAACAAAACCATGGGTACCTGGTGGCGATACAACAAACAACGAAACGCCAAACAAGAAAACCAACACTTCCAAAAAAGAGATCACCCCAATAGATGAATCTAGTGGTTCAAGTATCCCAATAATAACCTTGATCAGTGGACTCGTGTTACTCCTTGGCGGCCTTAGCTATTTAATATACAAATACAACAACCTAGGATCCAAAAAATCATCATCAAATGGTTCAACCTCTTCAAGCGCGAATGACAACTCAAACCCATTAAGCAGTGCTGTTGATTCCGTAACCAGTACCGTCAAAGACGCATTCGGTGGATTTGATAAATGGAAATCATCCAAAGCCAAAGACACCAGCAGAAAAAACGTCTTCGACGCGTTTCACAGTAAATCCGCCGAGATTCCACACGTAGGCCCACTCATATCAAACAAATCAAATACGCCAGCAGCACTCCAAGAAGTAGCAAAGAAATATGTCGAACATAAAGACGAAATAGCTCCGGGTTTAAAACGAGAAGAAAAAGGCATATTTGCAAAACTCGAGTCGATTGCCAAGAAAACCAAAGACGCACCCGTTGAAACCATAGTAAAAAAGGACGAAGCAAAAGATATCATGGGACAACTCCGCGACATCAGCAAAAACAGAAAGAAGAAGCCGTGATACCTGTGACACATAATAATTCACAAAAAAACCCATCTCATAACCTATCTCGTGACCAATCCGGTAGCCAATCCACTCCCATGACACAATCATTCCAAAAAAGTATCACGCACAAAAGAATAAAACGTCTTACTAAAAAAGCCCAAGTCATTGGCCAAGTCTTCGTATATATTCTCGCCGCCGTCACATTCGTACTCATCTCTCTCTTTGGCTACAACGCCATAACCCAATTCGTTGGCAATTCCGAGCAAGTTGAGTTCCTCTCATTCAAAAATAGTTTCGAGCGATCCGTAAAAGATATTTATACCGAGTACGGCGCAGTACGACAAGAAAAATACAGCTTACCCGCCGAGTATAGCAAAATTTGTTTAGTAAACCTTAATGCCGGATCCGATAAATTTACTCCTGATAAAGTAGAAGAACTCTGCTCTCATAACGCCCTAGCTTGTTCAGTTGTAAATGAGATGCTCTCTCAAGACAATGGTAATGCTAACGGTCTTGCCTACGGAAAATTCGACTCCAACGTATTCCTCTCCCCAACCAGCCCATACCCAATCAAACTCTATCGTTTCACCTTATGTGATATACACCCTGATGGCACATGCACAGAAATTCCTTATCTCTGCACCCCACTCCGTTCAGGGCTTCTTAATCTTGTACTCGAAGGCAAAGGCGATCATACTGAAATCTCTCTCCCTCAATCATCCTCAACCGAAGAAGTTTCACAAGGTGACGATTTCGCAGACGTTAGCATTAGCAATTAGGCAACCCCATGGTCATCCCTCATCACAAAAAATCTCGAACACATCAAAACTCCAAAGGTCAAGTAGAACTTGTATTCAACTGGATGTATATACTCATAGCCGGTGGAGTCATTCTTCTATTCTTCGTTGGTATTGTCATGCGACAAAAAGACATCTCCGAGCAACAATTAGGCGATCAAGTAATTCACATCCTCCAATCCATATTCACTGGTTCTGGCGTCTCCGAAAATACGAAGAATTTCATTGACACTTCCGGTTTGCAACACTACGAATTTGAATTCTCTTGTACCGACGGGGTGAGTCGATTTGGAATCGTAGGGCAAGGTGGAACAGTTGAAGATACTGTACAACCTATCTTCTCCCCCGAACGCCTCCAAACCCCAAGACTTATTCTATGGAGCTTACCCTACAAATTACCTTACAAAGTAACCGACTTTCTTTTCGTTACCTCACAAAACACCCAATATGCCATATTTGGTGAGGACGAATTCGCTGCCGAGTTTGTAAAAGCAACCGGAGGGGATAGCAGTAAACCAGTAGACCCAGCCGCTTCACCTGCACCAGCTTCCTCTTCATCAAACAGCAACAAAGAACTTTCTTTCAATGTCAAATCCTACGATGATGACCAATATGAAGACATCGATATTGGAAAACAATATCAAATCAGAATCGTTGATATTGGCGGACTTCAAATAAGCCCAGATAAAGAAGTACCAATTTCACTCAAAAACACTCCTGACATCAAAGCAACAGCCGTCGTGATAAGCGCTGACCATAGCACCGCAACATTCTATCGCAAGCGCGCAAATTTGTGGAAACAATGGAGCGACCCAATTCCAATTATCTCTATTACTCCAGATGACGAAAAAGACGCAGCCGCCTACGCCGCAATATTTGCAGGAAGTCCAGAGCTGTACATCTGTAATATGCAAAAAGCTTTTGCTCGTATACCATATGTAACTAAAATATATGCAGGAGAAAACATCGCATCCGCGCAACCAGGTGGAAAACTAAACATGTTAATAGATAGTTATCCAGACCTATCTGAATGTCGTAACGCCTACACCAAGTCAGACCCAAACATAATTCAAACACTTCAAACACATTTCATAGCAAGTCTTGCATGTATTCAAGAAATAAAAGCAACAAGTACAATTGGGTCATGCACAACCCTCATTCAAACCGCATCAGAGTTAAACACGATGAACTCTGACACTTTAGTATCACAAGGATGTACAACTCTTTATTAAACAAATTACCAATAATCAAACATAACAACCACCCACAAAAATAACCACTTACCCCAACATCAAATGAAACTATTCCCCATAAACCGCAAAGCCCAGCACATGACGGAAACAATTGCCGTCCTCTTCATCTTCTTCGTATTGGTGGCCTTTGGTCTAATTTTTTATTTCAAATGGCATGAAGGCGCAATCAAAGAGGAACAAACCCAAGCTAGAGCAAGTCGAGCCATGGATACTACTCTTCGTGTCCTCTTCCTCCCTGAACTTATGTGCACACGTGGTGATGCCGTCCCTGAAGACAACTGTGTTGATATGATGAAAGTACGCTCGCTAATTGGCCAAGACATTCCGACTATCCCCCCAAATCCAGCTCCTATTCTCGACCCATCACAGTCATATTTCATGCGCAACCAACAATATTATTACGACGTTTTTGGTGTTGCAAAAGTCGTATTGCATAACCTCGACAATTCGGAAAATATCGTATTATATGACAAAAGCCTTTCTCCTGACCCCACAAAGCAAATCATCTACGAACCAACATATTTCATCGTCGCACTACGTGATATCGATGATTCAACTCATCAATCTAAATACGGTTTCGGCTACCTTGAAGTAGGTGTATATGGGGAGGTTATCCAATGACCACCTTCTTTGATAAACGAAAAGGAAACCTTCGAGGCCAAATGGAAATCATGGGCCTCGTAGTAATAGTTATCCTCATCAGCCTTGGCATGCTCTTCATGGTAAAGTTCGCAATAGATGACGATCCCGCAAAAAAAATATTCACCCGAAAAGGTTTAGCATATAGTACCGTAAGTGCCGTCATGAAAAACACAATAGAAGACTCAACCTGTTTCGCTCCAGGGATCACAACAAGACCAATAGCCATAGGATCTGAACTCTTCGATGATTGCTCTCTTTACATTGCAAATAAACCAGATGACGCAGCCGAATCCGGTGCAGGATTCTCACTGTATCAATGTCAAGGAGAACACAGTTGCCGATTCCTACGGGACCATATCACTCTCAACCTCCAAAACACCCTTGGGACATGGAATAAAAAATACACCTTTGAGTCCAGCCTGTACAGCCCAAACAACCCCAACCAACAAAAACTAACATTATTCACCATAAACGGCGTAAAAGGTGGATGCACGGCAAAGGCAACAAACAAAGACAGCTCCGGAATCTACCCCCTAAGTAATCTCCAAGGTGGTGAAGTCCAAAACATATTATATATCTGCGAGTAAATCCCCGTAATCCGAGTCAGAACAGTATTCCTCTTTATTTTCCCATTCTCTCCCCACCACCACCCACACAAAGCTTTATATACACTCTCCCCCTAATCCTTATATCACGCTACTAGCGCTAAAAAGAGGTGTATAAATGTTATCAAGAAAAGGTCAAGGGCTATCCTTAAACGTCATTATTATCGCAGCCCTCGCATTAATTGTATTAGTTGTTCTCGTTGCAATCTTCACAGGTCAAATAGGTGGTTTTAAGACGGGAGTCGACAAAAGTGGCGACGTTGAATTAACACAAATGAGAATCTCCTACGGAGACTGTCATCCAACAACCGCAAGAGAATCTGAATTCTCAACACAAATTGCACGAGCACCAACCAGCGACGAAAAAGATCGAGAGCGTCAAGTATTTGAAGACGAAATTTCCCGTTGCGATGAAGTCTCAAGCGAAAAAAGCCTCTGCGAATCCAGTGGTTGCAAGTGGCAATAAATTATTTTCTCTTTATTTTTAAAATATAAATAAGTTCAACGCACAAAATGGCATTCCACCTTCCTAAACTATCCCAAAAGGGAGAAGCAATGTGGTGGATAATCATTGGCGCCGTTCTTGCATTAATTGTTCTCATCGTTATGGTTGTCATGTTCACAGATAAAGGCAACGGCATAAAACAAGGTTTAGATTCATGTACTGGCATCTGCACTGGCGGTGGAACAAATGAAAAAAATTGTCCAGTTGGGACCCAATCCAGTGGAGCCTTCACCTGTCAAACTGGTGGATCATGTTGCATCGGCTTTGCCAAAGAATGTAATACTGGGGCCGATGGTCCAAAGTGTGATGAAAAAACGGAACATTGTGGCATTGTAGGAACTAGTGGTAAATCATATTGTCTTGATAAGCCAAATTAATAGATTTTTTTTATTATCAAAATCTCTCACAAACATATCTCCAAAGGAACTCCCAATGAATAAAAAAGGTATAGATTGGCAATCCCCTGAAACCCTTATTGTAATCATCCTTATCGTTCTATTCGGAATTCTCATGGTCTCAATATTATACACAAAAATAAAAGGTGGAATACTTGGCCTCGCGTAACAACATCACTCAAAAGAAATCACCTACTACCTTAAACCAAAAAGGGATGGAGATGTGGCAAATCATATTCATCATCCTCGCAATCATTCTCTTATTTTTCATGCTTATCTGGTCCGGTGCACTTGGAACAAAAATGGAAACCGCCCTTAATGGATTTGGGAGTATGTTTTAATGGCCGCCGATAAACCCATTTGGAATTACGTCCTCCCTCTCATCGCTTTTTTTGTACTTGGTTCTATGTGGTATTTAGGTGATGGTAGTCTATTCGAAGGAGCAAAACAAGCATTCGAGTTTGCATATGAAAATTATGTACCAGATATCACTGTCGGTGAACGATCACTTAAATCAGGCAAAACCACCCTGGAAGGCTCAACTTTAGAATCCGCCGATTCACTCAAAGCTACTCTCACCGCTCTCTCAGATCCTAAAACAGGAAAGAATTGCTTTGCCAGATACGCCCCATTCACAACCGACATGGGAGATAATGCAGGAACAGCGATGTTCCAGTTTGATTACGATGACACACATGACCTAACCCACGTCATCATCTGGAAACGAAAAGACGTTGTTGCAAGCAAATTTGATGTTCCTAAAATGAAACCATGTGTCATTGCTGGCCGAGAAGGCAACATCGAAATCGCCAAGAATTTCCGCCAAGCAATAGAACGAGGGGACATAAATAAAGCAACCATCCCCTATACCTATACCGTTGACACACTTCATATCCAATACTCTCAAAACTATCGAAATGGCAATCGTATCTTCATTGACCAGTTAGCTCGAGGTGCAGCACCTGACCCAGAAGTAGTCAACGATGAATCCAAAAACTTCGAAGAGGGCGGCCTCATCTTCAAAGGACCTGACAACGAATTATGCTTCTTCCCAACCAATTGGATAAAAGATGCTGACGAAGATGGTTTAAATAATGATTACGTCCAAGAATTAGGAAATAAATTCGATAACGGTGACCCTTCTGTACCACAGTGTCATCTCGAAAAAGGATTTGATGCAATTACACTTACCTCCAATATGGAAAGTTCTTCAAATCGAAATACCCTCGAGTGTAAAAGTACAAAAACAAATCTTCCTCTCGATTCTAATTCCAAGCGAGTCCAACTAACAAATACACACCAATACTTTAAAGGACTATCAACCTCATGCAGTTTCTTACTACCCACTGAAAAACCAAACCAAGGCTGCCTTGCCCTTATTCAAAATCCACAGTATTCAACAACTCAGGGCTGTGCAAGCACGGTTGTTCAAGAAGGAGAAGTAATCCCATCCACAAACGCAGAGTACGGTTTAAAACCATACCTCAACAATCCTTCCTTTGCATCGCCAAGTGCCTATTGCGCAATCAGTCAAGGAGAATGGTTCACACAGAATGAAAATAGCTTACTCTGCGCAAATACAAATTGGAATGAATGCTCAAAAGAGTCCCTCAACAACGAAATAACAGTTGCAGTGAATCAAAAACCCGTCATATATCAATGTACCACTGATGGTGATCATTATTCCTGGACAAAAAAATCAGGAGACCTAAACTTCGCTCAATACCGAGGAATAGAAATTGCTGGACGGGCTTTAGGTGCATATCCCCTTGGATGTGACTCCGAGTTCAACATCATAAACTCCAAATGTGATCTCAATGGAATAATGGGAGTCACCTCACCTTCAAGCAAAACAGGAACCTTCATCTGTCCATCATATAAAGGAATTTGTAACGATGAAAGCGAATTCCCAAGTATGGACCAATTATCACCAGAAGGATGCCAGGTATTCATCTCAGCAGATCTTTACTCCAACAATAATTGTGCAAGAGCCCTCATTCCTTTTGGAACAGTTCTAAGCAAAAACCACGAGACCTCATTATACAACTGTGGTGATCAGCCAAATTGCCCTTTTGGTCCAATTGAAGTGAACCTCCCAGAAGCCCAAGACAACAATCTAGCGGTCGGCTGTCTTCTCAACCACCAATGGACTCTACCCGAGACAGAACAAGGTGACCTTCTCTGCAGCAAAGCCTTCAACGATCAAGATGGAGTCTGGAATGAATGCAACCAAAGAGTCGTCGGCCGCTGCCTCACAACCCAAACCCCCACCGGACCAAAGCAATTCTGCTGTAACCTTAATAAAGGGGAAAATACATTCCGCTTTATAGAAACGCCAAAAGTGAGTTCAGAGTAGATAATTATCAACATTTGCAATTTTCCTCGGCCTCGTTGCCAAGAATTGTAATTGCATCTAACAAGCTCTAAACCACCGCCCGCGTTCTGGTGATATTATGTCAAACCCCATCCTACCCCTAATCCTCAAAAGAAAAGCAACCACTTCTCTAGGAAAAAAGGCTGAAATGGGCGTATTAGTAGCTATCATAATTTCTATTGCATCCTTTTTCGTTCTAGCAGGAGTCATATCCAAATTTCTCATATCAGCTGATGACGTCACCGCAGAAAACGCCTGTCGTGACTCTATTGCCTTGCGTGCTGCAACCGCATTTCGAATTGGTGCTGAAGATTCCGCAATCCAATCCACGCAAATAAAAGCCATCCCAAAAGTGTGTAAAACAATTGACAAAAAAATAGAAGGAGACCGAGAAGAAATAAAAAAGCAAATGGCCACAAAAATAGCACGCTGTTGGTGGCAATTTGGCGATGGTAGATATGAAGAGATCTTAAAAAACAGTGACACCTCCATCATGCCATTAATTTATGGTACTGGAAGTCAAAAAAATCAATGTTTCGTCTGTTACGTTATGATCGTAGATCAAGACAAAATCGAACCCGATGACAAAGCAGATTGCAGACAATATGGCGATAACTGTCCAATAAGTTCCCAAGAATTTATCAGTTACCTGTACGACACTCCATACAAAACAAAGCAAGAGAAATGCACTGGCAACGATTGCATTCCTTGTGAGACCAACGACCAATGTTCAGACGGTGCTATCTGTCAAAACAGCAAATGTCAGCCTGTTCAAACTCTATCATATCTTGAATATGTTCAATCCTATGGTGGACCAGGACAAATCGGATTCCTAACTGACAACATTGAAGCAGGAAACACATATGCCATAACATTTTTACCTAAAAATAGGCCAGTTGGCGGCACTTGGTGGGGTGCTGCTGCAGCAGTTGGTGGCGTTATCGTTTCAGGTCTAGCCTGCACTGCAACCCTTCCAGTATGTTTAGTTGGCGCAGCTGTAGGAACAACCATTGCCGGGTTCGGCGGAGCTGCTGTAGGGATGGAAGCCTCAAAGTCAAAAAGTTTTGTTGATTATGATAAGTTAGACCGTATCTTCAAAGAGCGCGAGTACTCATCAATTTATGTAAGCGACTTAACAACCGCGCAGCATTTCTGTGCTGATGGCGACATATTAGGAAACTAAACTCCATAAGACCAAATGAACCATAAAAACTAAAGGTGAACAAATAATGAAAAAAATCATACCACAAAAAATCAACAAAAAAGGCACTGAAATGTGGTGGATCATCGTCATGGGCATCATCGCACTCATAGCAGTAATTGTGATTGTCATTTTCTTCAACGACTCTGTTGGCAAATCAAAAGATATCGTCAAAGACAAGTTTGACGGTTTTGGCGACAGCGATTGTGATAAAGTTGCAGACTTCACTGACGTTTGCCCAAAAGATAAAAACATTCAAACAAAAGATCAACTTGGCACCGGTACTTGCGGCCCCGCTACACCGTGCCCCGCATCAACAACTTAACTTACCCCTAAAGATAATAAAAATAACAAATCCGAACAAAATAATTCATGGCAAAAGGCTCATTCATTAGTTTAGAAGCAATACTTGGAATAATCTTCGCCCTAATTATCATTGTACCAATTGTACTTCTGGTCAGTAATTTCACAAGCACCTCAGGTCAGGCAACAGATAATTTTCAAGAATTCACCGGAGCACTCGAGTCAATGTCTCACTCAGAAAACACGGACGATCGCAAGAGTCATCTCCTCATCATGGACGACCTAACCATGATTACCTATTTCACAGATAGAATGATAAACGTCCAAGTAGACACCACCGCAACAACGCTCTCATCATACTCAATCTACATCGAACGTCCTGCCGCCTGTACCAAAACCCCCTGTATCTGTTTAATCCAAGAAGCAGAAGTTGAAACCATACCCGCTCAAAGTAGTGTAAAAGTGAGCCCTCTAAAGAGTACCTGCAATGAACTCACCTACACTGTATCTTACAAAGCAGGCGATAACCAATGTGGTATAGGCGAAAGTACCAACGGGGCCTCATACACTTGCAGTGGGGGCTGGTTCATCGACCGAGGACTAATTAAAGACGAGCTATTAGTCTCAGCATATTTCTCAGTTCAACGAAGAACCCCCCTCATCCTCGGACCAATTGAAGATGGTGTCCAATTCGCGCAAACCAGAAAGGAGTTGAAATAATGCATCAACCGTGTTCATTTCATCTCCCAAAACTAAACAACAAAGGCTCCCATCTTCTCTTTGTCATCATGAATCTCATCTTCGTAGCCGTCGCAGTCTACCTTATATTCCTCTTCGCCATCCGATCTGGTTCATCAAAAGAAGTAGCTGTCAATAATCTCGCCTATGAATTCACCTCAATGATCAACGTGCTTGCAGGCGATGACAATAAAATAATCGTTGGCTACCCCCAAGACCTCTCAACCTACGGTCTCATCCTGACCCCTAATTCAATCATCATCTACAACCTCGATAAAGAAAATGGAGACTTCAAAAGTGAAAAACAATTCACCCTACCAACTACTATCACTGCAACGGGAGCAGTAGAAGCAGTTGCAAACGTCTGCCTTACCAAAAAAGACAATCTCATTCTACTAGGACAATGTCAGGAGGTAACCAAGTGAACTCCAAAGCACAAAGTGCCTTCACCCTCATGTACAAAGTTGTATTTGGGACTATTGCAATGATTGTTATAACCATGATTTTTATGGGACTCGTCTCATTAGTATACAGCTACAAAGGTAACGTTCTACAAGACCCTGAGCAAGTCACAGCAGACACCATTGCGTACCGATTTACTCATTCAAGCGATTGCTTCGCCTACATTAACACAGCAGAACAAACTGTCACCCCATCTATTGACATAACCAAATTCAACACTGACCAACTCAACGTATGCTATCCGGTAACCGGCGAGAAAGACTACGAAAAATACAACTTCAAATTAATTCTCAAATCATCAGGCCAAGAAATAAAATCCGCAAATTATTATGAAGCACCAGACTTCACCTTATACTACACCATCCCAGTTCACGAAAATGATGCATGGACAAAAGACACCATCACCATCTACGTTCAGAAACCATTTAAGGATAAACCATTGAATGGGAGAGTGAACCCATGATCAATAAACTCATTCTAAGCAACAGCCATAAACACCAAGGCGTTGCCCCAGGAAAGCATTATCGCTTATTACATCTAAACAACAAAGGTATTTTAGACGAGCCCCTCGACCTCATCGTGTTAATCATTGGAGGCATTGTCATATTCTCTGTACTCTATCTTATTCTCATGGCAGGAAAAGAGGATGCAAAAGTAGCCTCAACTGACCTTGCCACCAAAACCAGCATGATGAGTACAAAATTAGCAGAATGGAAGATCAATCTCGAGGAAGGGAAAATAATCAAACCAAAAACAAGACTCGAAAGCGACCTCAAAGTTATTGCCAGAACCGGATACGACCCAAACAATGACCCGCTCCAAAGTCAACCAAACTCACCAGAGGAAGCAAAACCAGGATTCAAGTCATAATTTGAAAAATAAGTAACTTCCCAAAATATAACAGTCAAATAAATCATGAAACCATTAAACAAAAAAGGCGCCCTGTACCATTGGATATTAATAGCATTAATTCCAGCCATAGCTATTTTCATCTATCTCTCAGTTGATCTCCCAACCTACGGTGCTAAAGGTACATGGGCAATCAGTGTCGAACGAGCTTCAATCCTCGCACAAACAGATACCCTCTCCATTGAAAACCAAGCACGTCAAGTACTCAAAACCGTTTCACTTGACATCGAAGAACAAGCATTATTACAGGACTACGGGTGCGGAACATATCGTGGACGCTCAGTACTAAACAATCAACAAGGTCCATGTCAAATCACACCAAAACTCCAAACCGATTTCCAAGAAAAAGCAAATCGAGAAGTAACACGCGTAGTCGACATCCCATTCAACATCATATTCAGCAACGGAAAAATAATTGGCACGGCCACTCAACCAAAAACCATTGGTTCCTTTGACGCTATCCCCATGCGAGAAAGCGACGCAAGTAACGAACTCGTCTACAGCATCCGACCATTCAAATTAGAATATAATTACCTACCTTCATTTGAAATCACCACTCCTTTATTTGAAAAGATAAACAAATACCGCCAGGACGCACCAAAAATAGTCCAAACATGTCAAAATCAGGAATCCGTTTTAACCTGCGAGTTAGATACCTACACCATATGTAACGTCGAAATAAAAAATAACAAAAGACTCGCTTTAATCTGCGAGAAAGGAACTCAGGATGGCATTTTCGCACTCGACCTTACTCCCACCGCCCCAATCCCCATAAGTGAATATACAGTTGAAGAATCAGATTCTACATTCACATTTAAAATTCCCACCGACACGTTAGTTGATGGGTATAACCTATATCTCACTAATGCCGACCGCATCGCTCTCGAGTTCAACCAACCAAAAGACCCAACCGAAATCTTCAGCACCATCTCAGAAAACTTCAACGAATTCTATATCAAAATACCACTCACCTTAGAGCAAGCAAACCTTTGCCCCCAAAACAAAGAAAACAACAAGCCCTATCTTTGCGCAAACGAGTTATATTATATCATAAACAATGAAAAGATAATCCCCGGCGAAACATATTATATTGGTATCACCTCCACAAAAAATCAAAAAGAATCAACCTTAGATTTTGTAAAACCAATTCAACTCCAAACACATTCACCAATCCAAGTTCCTTCATAATCTTCCACCATGAAAAAAGAAATTACCCAAAACGCAAAAAAATCAGTCCCTCTCTCTTCCAAGACTCCCAAAATTATCCAAGAAGTCGGTTTTGATTTTGATTGGGACTCCAAAAAAGTATGGGCACTCAAGATTCCAACAGTAAGTATGCCAATCAAACATCTCCTTTGGCACTTCGACATCCCCTTTTGGGAAAAACAACACACCAACAACTACAATCTCACTCCATATCAAGTTATAGAACATCCAACAAAACATCCTCTCCATTACAATAAAATAAAACGTGCACGCTTGAAATACCCTATCGATATCATGAAAAACAAAGGTCGATGGCTCATTCTGGATGGATTACACCGTCTCACCAAAGCACATATGCAGGGCTTAATCAAAGTCCAAGTAAGAAAAATTCCAAGAAAACAAATTCCTCTAATCATCAGCTCGAAATCAAAAAAATAAATCCTACTCCTTCCATACAAATACCAGTAGTACAAATCACACAAACCAACCATTTAATACCAAGTACCATATACCTCGTTTGATACTATCTTTACATATTCACAAATTCTTATAAAGGGGTGATCCTCCCAAAAACCCATGTTCAAAGTCCCATACGCACAATTACGAGAAAAACTCATCGCGAGCGGAAAAATAACCCCACGCGAACTTGACGACAAAATCAAAGCCAAAATTAACGACCTCTCCGGTCTCATTTCTGAAGAAGGAGCAGCACACATCATCGCGAACGAGCTAGGAATACAAATAGCACAATCAAACGATGAGCGACTTAAAGTCAAAGAAATCATGCCAGGCATGCGCAACGTAAACCTCGCAGGAAAAATAGTACGAAAATACGACGTGCGCGAATTCACCAAAGGCGAAACCAAAGGCAAAGTTGCATCCATTCTTCTCGGTGACGAAACAGGAAGTTTACGTATCGTCTTTTGGAACGATCAAGTAAATATCTTCGATGGCCTAGCTGAAGGTGACATTGTATTAGTCAAAGAAGGATATGTCAAAGAAAGTGCAGCTGGAAAAGAGGTCCACATCGGTGATAGAGCAAGTGTGGAAGTAAACCCGCAAGGTATTGAAATTTCAAATGTACGCACAACACCAACAGCACAAAGAAAAACAATTGCAAAAATCGAACCAGACGAACAATGTGAATTATTTGGCACCGTTGTACAAATATTTGATCCAAGATATTGGAATACCTGCCCAACATGTAACAAAAAAGTGGTAGAAACAAACGGCACATACACCTGCAACGAGCACGCTCAAGTAACTCCCGGAATTGGCTACGTCATGAACGCCGTCATTGACGATGGAACGGGCAACATTCGTTGTGTCTTTTGGAAACAACAAACCAACAGTCTAACTCAAAGGCAAGAACCAGACTATGCAAAAATTCGAGAGAACCCAAGCACAATTGAAGAGATAAAGACCGAACTGTTAGGGGAACAAATAAAACTCGTTGGCAAAGTTCAAAAAAATGAAATGTTTGCAAGACTCGAGTTCAACGTATCAAGTGTTGAGCGAGCAAGACCAGAAGACGAATTAAAAAGACTAGAAAAATAAGTATCCTCGTATTTTTCCATTTTTTTTTCCATTCTAAAAAAAATATTCCACCACCATGAAAGTCGTAGAACATCTAGCAAAGGCTACCGAACCACTCATCAGTTTTGAAGTCATTCCCCCGCTTCGTGGTTCACCATTCTCACAGTTAAAAGAAACTTTAACCATTCTTGCAAAATATAACCCTCCATTTATTGACGTTACAAGTCACGCCTCAGGAAATGGAACCAGACGTGCACGACCAGGCACATTAGGTATCTGTTCCTACATCCAACAATCTCTACGAATTGATGCTGTCCCTCACATTTTATGTCACGGTTTTACTCGAGAAGAAACAGAAGACCTCCTAGTTGATCTCAACTACATGGAAATTCATAACGCTCTAGCACTACAAGGAGATAAAAAACATGAACCAAAACCTATCCCCCAAAGCAGATCAGAAAACGTGTACGCTTCAGACCTTGTCACTCAAATCGCATCCATGAATAGCGGCGTGTATCTCGAAGCAAGAAGTGATAGCAAAACAAATTTTTGTATTGGTGTAGCAGGATATCCAGAAAAACATTCTCCTGCCTCAAGCTGGGAATTCGAAATAAATAACCTTCAGAGAAAATTATCCAACGGTGCATCATACATAGTAACTCAAATGTTCTTTGATAATGAAAAATACTTCGACTTCGTCTCAAAATGCAGATCGCAAGGAATTACCGCACCCATCATTCCTGGCTTAAAAGTAATTACCTCAGCAAATCAAAGAACCTCTCTTCCAAACATCTTCGGATGCAACATCCCTCCAGGCCTCGAAGAAGAACTTAACAGAAATCCACAACACGCATATGATATAGGGATCCATCACACTATACAACAATCTCAAGACTTACTATCTCGCGGAGTTCCCGCATTACACTTTTACGTCATGTCACGTGCCGACGCTGTAACAAAAGTACTTTCAGGACTTGGAAAATAAATTCTACCCCAAAAATACAAATCAAATAAGCAGGTATCCCCTGGATTCTTCCCCGGGAGGAATACAAGTTTCACATTGGGATACCGCTATATTTGATTCAAGAAAGACTGTTGTCTTTCTGGCCAGAAATGAACTTGTTGGATCATTTCTTGTTTAGAAAATCCGTGTTAGAAAAGGGGCGAAAATTCCCGTCCCCGTGGGGCGGGGATAGCCCCTTTTCAGGATTTTCTTTAAAATCCATTAAAATTAAATTTAAAAGTACCATCCCAAAAAACAAACTATATAACTAACTCCTCATAACCAAAAGGCAATGCTCTTTCCCACCCACTTATTAATTGGCATCATTTTCTTCTTGAACACATATCAATTCTTCAAAGGAGGAAACCTCATACTTTTTTTCATCATCACCATGTTTTTCAGTATATTCCCCGATATTGATGAACCAAACAGCAAAATAAACAAAGCAACTGGGCCAATTGGCATCCTCATCGCAGGTATTTCTAAGCATCGCGGAGTATTCCATAGTCTACCCTTATACCTAATCTTGTTTGGCCTCTGTACATATTTCTGGTCAAACTACTACGCATGGGCTATCATCATTGGATACCTTGCCCATCTCCTTGGCGACATCATAACACCAATGGGTGTAACCCCATTCTATCCATTTTCCACCTGGCGCATGCGCGGACTTATACGAGCTGGCGGCCTCGTAGAAGGCATTATTCTTATCTGCCTCATCCTCATTGTAATTTGGACTTTATTGTTCTCATAAAGCAAGAATTTAACACACAACCAAAACAGTTATTAATCCTTAACATCAACATAACCCATGGTATACTTACATCTCGTTGCACAAGATTTAGCAGTAGTACGCATTCTCTAGGAAGGATTAAACCCATCGTCATCCATTGAATTAGACTCATTAGGAACATTAGAGCTCATCACCAAAACAGGCAAACCACAATCAAATCCAACGTGGGATCAAATCGCTCAAGCTCATAGGCAATACGGAGAAGTAATCATCCACTACACCCCTAAAGAACAAAATTCATACCATCTCTAAGAAAAATCCACTTTCCTATACACAATATCACATTCGCAAAAATCAAGAACCATTGAAAACTTACTAATCTCTCCTCGTAACACCAAACTCGTAAGTTGCGCATCTATTTTCACATCACCCTCAACTTTCGCATACACTGGTTTACGTAAAAATTGTGTTCCCATCCCTAACTCCCTCAATTCAGCTTTTCGATCTTCATCCGGGTCTATAATGAGTTTACCTTTGACCCGATCAACTAAAATAGGGAAGTCAAACCCATGCTGTTGCACCTGAAATAGCGTCGCAGGAATTGAATATGTCGTAATCTTAGAAATCGGTCGACTTGAAGCCAGTTCAATATCCCTCAGAGTTAATTTTGGCATAACCACAAGTCCTGCACCTTCAAACTGCGCGGCTTCTTCCATCACCTTTGGCGCATACTCATCATCACGTTCATCATGTCCAGTTTGTTGCACCACCTTCGTTTCCACTCTTGGTAATGTACTTTGACTATGAACACCTTCCTCCACTCGGGTCTTGTCTTTGTATTCATCTCTCCCCGACGATTCAAACGCAACTGGCGTTTGCGAAATCATATCTACAGCATGTCCACCATGTTGACTCTTACGTGGTCGAATCTCAACCATCAATGGTCGATCAACAATTCCACACACAAGTGCTGACCCAATACTTAAATTTTGAATTTCATCTTCTGTATGACTTGTTACTCCTTCAAGCGCGCCTGTCACCGCTCTCAAATCATTGGGATTTGTAATCTTCATAATAATCTGCGTACTACATTGCGCCAAAATAGATTTCTGAACCAAAGCAGGTCGCTGGGACACAACGCAAAGTCCAAACCCAAACTTACGCCCTTCCGACGAGATCAGCCGAATAACATCTAAACTCTTTGTTTTCCCAACCCCCTTTTCAGGACAGAAATTATGTGCTTCTTCTATAATGCAAAAGAACGGTGCAATCTTTCCTTGTTTGCGTGCTAAAAATAAATCTTTTAACAATCGATAGACAATCACATCTTGTACTTCAGGTGTAATCCCCCGCAAATTCACAATCGATCCTTTACCTGGTCGAATAATTTCCGACAGAGGCGTCGGGCTTGAAGAAAAAATCCGAAGATTACGCAAATACGTTAGCGTATCAATAATATTCCACTTCGATGATGAATTCATCTGTTCAAGACCTAAAATAATATTATCAAAATTAATCTCCTCTAAATCCTTAACAACTGAGAACAACACTGCTTCTTGTGATTGCGATAAATTAATTGGAAGTATTTTCATCAACTCATAACTCGACATCTTCTCATCAAGCTTCAACGGTTTTACATCCGGGTTCGTTGTCACATCCCCAAATTCTTGCAATCGACTTCCATATGTTTGCGGCTCCAAATTCCATCGAGCCAGCTTCTCACGTTCGCCAGACGGAAATTTCATCGACGAATATTCACCATGGGGGTCAATAATAAGAAGCGGAATACCTCGCTCCAAAATCTCTTCAATAAGCACACCAACCGTATATGATTTACCCGCCCCAGATTTCGCAAGCACACACAAATGTTTCGTAAGGACTTTCTGTAAATCCAATCGCACAAGAATATTTTTTCCTTCCAGTCGACCAAGAAGTGCACCTTCGCCACCAATCTTCACAATACCCTCAACAAAATCATCCTCTGCTTCCAGAATTTCAGCTCCTACATGAAACGGCGAGCGTGGTGTACGAATTGATCCTTCCGAATCCTTGTACCCAATAACAACACAATGTGCCAGAAGTTGATCAGAAGTTCGCTCCAGCTCACCGATTTGACAAAGAACAAACCCATACTCCGCATGATGAACTTGAACAAACTGATATTTACGCGTAAGCGTACTCGATGACAGCATATCAAACTGCATCGTCGTCACCTTACCTACTATCTTGCCAAGCATCATATCAAAAGCAGCAGACCAAGAGTGATTTATTAAGATTTATGCTGTGCGTTCCCCATTATCATAGTTTCAACGCACAGCATTATCTGAAAGAACGAACAAGAAAGTAAAAATATTTCGTTCTTTCAGTATATGTCCGAAAGGATAGTATAATAATCACATTACACGAATAACTCTAACCCAATCAAAAACCAAAGACCTATCTCCAAAATTGCAACAACTGCATCCGCCACAGCAAGAAACAAATCCACCCAGTTAGAATAACATACAGAACTGCAAAGGTCTTCTCAAATGGAATATACGCAGATAACCAATGACTACTTTGCTTATGCAACCATCCTCGCGTAAACGTCATCACAAAAAACACCAGCGCATCAAGAGCAAAGAGATATCCAATAAGACCTTCGGTATAAATGGGCATAACCCCCAAGAGCTGAGTCTATTTTTAATCTTATCTATGATTGATTCATATCTAATCATCAACAACCGTTTACAACATCCACCACCTCTTCTTAGCATGATCAAGACCAAAGAGACATCACCACTCCCCTGTTAACTGCACTCCTTTCAGTTAAAAATAGAGAGCAAAAACCAAAATATATAAAAAGTAAAGCCACCCTATACCAATAAAAAAGAGGTATTATACATGAAACTATCAAAATTATTAATAGTTGTAGCCCTTCTTGCAACAGTGCTTCTCATTGCCGGTTGTCCTAAACCTGGTGAGAATGTACTTGCAAAAAGTAGTCCTGAAACCGCAGACGCAGCAGGAGCAGTTGCTGGTCAAGCAGTAACGACTGGTACCAGTAACGTGTACAGTTGTACCAAACTTGCAACCGGAGTCAAAATCAAAACAACCAAGAATGCTGCAGAGCAACCCTTCTCAAATGGTTGTGTTGGAAAGAATCTATTAAAGTATGAATGTACTTCTTCAACTCAAACCAGAGTTTTCACCGATGACTGTAATGGAAAAGGATGTATGAATGGCGCATGTAGAGTTAGAGCAGCACCCGCACCAGTATGTGACGCAAATCATTTGAATTTATGTAATAACCAAGCAAATTGTACTACTGCAAATGGTGATTTCATTCGTAATTCATGTGTTGAAAAATGTCAACCCAATACTTTCAGAAATGATTTAAATCAGTGTGACCAGGGTGAATTAATAAGCGGACAAGTTTATTTCGACTCTGGTAGAGTTGACGTGTGTACTAATATCCCTAATGGTGTTACTATACAGATTGGGAATGCAACCGTTAATCAAGAAAACAGTTGTAATGCAAATGGTGCAGTTTTAGCATTTAAATGTAGTAATTCAAGAAGAAATATATTTTTACATGCAACCATCCCTTGTCCAGCAGGACAAACATGCCAAAATGGAGCATGTCGCGTCCCAGAGTTAGTTCCAAATGTAAGATCATGCTCGAACAATGGTCAAGGAGCAGCCATATTGTATGTTGACTTAAATAATAATCAAAGTGATGATATGGGTTCAAAGACTAATGGTTGTGCACCTGTTACTGTAAGTAGTCCACCAAACGGTCAAGTGGTAACATACACCTGTCAAACAAATGGAATACCTGCAGCGTTAAATGGTGATGGCGCCCAAGTTAAAGTTGATAGGACCACCTGTACTGCTGGTCAAAGTTGTTCTAATGGTGCCTGCATTCAAGATAACGGTGTATGTGCAGCATCAGAGCGGGCAAACATTGAACCACTTCCAAGTGCTGCTGTAGGTGAAAGAAGATGTGGTGGCGCTTCTTTAAGCATGTCCCTATCTAAATCCGCAACATGTACAAGCGTGAATGGCAACCCTCAGTGGCAACTCCAACTCTGTGGTCCAAAAGAATTGTGTTCCACTGCAACCGGAAGTTGTGTACCCGCAGCTAACATTGCGGGCGACATCGATCGCGATGGTGTTGAGAATGGTATTGACAATTGTGCATGGATAAACAACAACCAAGCAGATTCCAATCACAACGGCATTGGCGATTTCTGCGACCAATAAGAATTAAATCTTTTTTTCTTTTTTTTTAAATTTTCATCGAAACCTATTTTAAACAACCTATCCTATCCCGAGCAATAATCTTAATATACTCAATTCAAGCTTAAAATCAACATGAACAGAACCTTTTTAATCCTATTTCTACTCATTCTCCTCTCAACTGCAGTTCTCGCCCTCCCAATCCTTGACGTCCAATCATCCATCCCAAAGACACATACCTGTAGCAATTACATCTCATCAAACAAAACATTCATCGCAGACCACGAAACTATTTACACCGGTCTTGCGTGTAAACCAACCGCAACCCTCACACTCTATGCAATCAAAAACCAAAACAAAGAGTTCATCACCAATGCAACCAAAGTAAACGGACGACTTCCTAAATTCATCAATTACCAATTAGAAGAAAAATTCTACTACGAATGCTATTCTTGTAAAGATCTAACCCAAAATACCAAACCAATTCTCACATCACCAGACAAAATCACAAGAAAAGAAGGCGAATCCCTCGAATTCACATACACCTGCACTGACCCAGATGGTGACCTCACTTTCTCAAAAATAAACGGAAAATTCACCGGCGAAAAACGCATTGCAACAAGAGCAGACGTGGGTTCATATACCACTGCTATAGAATGCCGTGACGAATATGGAGCAAAGGTTGAAAAGAATATACAGCTAATCATAACTGCAAACAATGCTGCCCCCATCATTACTGGCATAAACACTCAATAATGGGATCATTGTAAGCATCCAACCCTATGGTCCCAGCTGAAGAACAAAGTATATTTGAACTCGCGCGAACCGCGTACATGACCAAGAAGATAGAATCATTCATAGAGGCTCATGGCGTTCTTCCCCCACTTGCAAGTACCTTTGTTGATGCTGCCATGTTTCACGGTGATGTAAGCCCTGTGGACATATTCGTTGCAAGGCGAAAATGGGCACATGAATGGAAATCACCTATTCTAGAACAAATTGCTACCGGCCAACCATTAACCTACGAAAAGGAAGTACTAAAAAATCTCCTCGAATACGGCTTCATCACACCAGCAGAAGTAAAAATAGCCACCCTGCAAGGAATAACCGAGCGTCCAATTCGAGCAATAGAAGCCCTCACAAATAAAGGACCAGGACTTCTACCCGAGCAACAACGTACTGCATTCGCATCAAAACTAGAATTTATCTCAGACCAAGTAGCCATCGATCCAATCAAACCCACAAAAGGTAATTGGATTGAAGAAAACATAACCCGCTATTTAAATGAAGGAATAAAACGGGGGATGTACACGCAAAATGACATCAACAATGCTTGCTTCAATAGTCTCCAACATCAAGCATTAAAACAAGTATCAATTCTCACAACAAAACGAGAATTCACACCACAAGATCTCTTCCTAGTTGACCTCGCATCCTACATGGGTTTTTTAGAATAAAGAATACTAATTATCGCCGTAATTTAATCTTTGGTCTCGGCAATGCAATATGTCTATCAATGGCACAATATAACAGGGGTAACCCAAATTGTGCTCTACTCTCAGGGAGAGGAACATAACTCGAAATTATTCCTTTCAGTATATTTTCCTCTGTTATTTCTTCAATACGAAAATATTCTAACCGTACTTGGGGGAGTACCTGTCGTTGCAATCGACTTTGTGCAAATGGCAAAATGAGTTTACTCTCTAGCCCTTGTTGCTTTCCAAGATTTCTCACACACAATGATACTGGTGTAAGTTCCATGTTTCCAAGAAGGGGATCTATCAAATACAGTCCCCCTGTAAACTCTGTAGATTCTTCGTTTTGAGGAAGCAAAATTCCCTGTACCATAACAAATCCATTACTAGAATAAGTGGGATTAAGGTATCGCTTTCTTACAACATAGGCCATAGTCGCTTAGAATCAATGCTATTTTTAAAGCTTAGCTATGTACTTATTCAATAGTGATACTTCATCCCCCACACCCTACAATACCTATTCTAATCAATACTCCACAGACCATAACTATAAAAAGCACCGTTCATTCAACAATATCATAAAACAGTATCATTAAACAAAGTAAGAGTAATACACAAAAAAGAGGCGTATGATGGCAAGCGACAAATCACTACTAGGCAAAATTAAAAATATATTATCACCTCAGGAAGTTGAATCAACACCAAAATGGAATCAAAAAGACTGGATTGAAATAAAAGTACCAACCGGAAGTCAACCAGCAAAACCAGTCCAACAAGTCCCCCGGGGTCTTCCAGCTTCACAGCAACCTACTTCTCACTCTCGTGGCCCAATAGTACCTCAGGCAACACATCACGTGAGACCAACAACCAAAGATCGTATACAACAAGAGCGAACCTCATTCTCTGGCAGAGACCCAGCAAAACCAGTTGAACGCATGTCGGCTGACGACTTAAAGAAAAAGTGGCCAGGCGCCTTCGACGGCAAAAGATAATTTTTTCTTTTATAATTGTTGAATAAAACATGAAAAATCTACTTCCATGGGAAATAGCACTAAATAAATTTCTAAATAAGTGGAAAAATAAAAAGGAAGTTATTGGTGCAATAGTTTGTGGAAGTTATATCACAGGAAATCCAACCAAACATTCCGATATCGATCTCCATATCATTTTAGATACAAAGACCACATGGCGAGAAAGGGGAAACGAAATAGTCAATGGAATTTTAATCGAGTATTTTGCCAATCCACTAACTAAACATAAGGACTATGATGTAGAAGATTTTAAAGATCGAAGAAAAGTTCATGCGCATATGCTTTGCACCGGCAAAATCCTATTCGACAAGACAGGTGAATTAAAACAGTTAGTCCAAGATTCGAAGAAATATCTACTCAAAAAATACCCTAAACAAAACTTAATATCAGTTGAGTTAGCTAAATATCAGTTATGGGACATGTGTGATAATTTAAAAGAGGTGTTTGAATCAAATTCTGAAGATTTTTTCTACGTTTATCACAATAATCTCACTGATTTATTTGAGACTTACTCCAAATTTCTCCAATTTGACTCCTTCCCTGCTCACAAATTAAGACGATGTCTTGAGAATGAAAAAGACAAGAAAAAATATCATGTTCGCAACTTCCCCGATCAAACGTTTGCATTAAAGTTTGTATCACTACTCAAGCAAACAGACAAATCAAAAGCAATTACTGATTTTCATAAATTAACAAACCATGTTCTCAAAAGAATGGGCGGGTTTAACATTAACGGTTGGAAACTAAGAAGTTCAGCCAAGTGATGAATCCCTATTAAATTATCAAATCCCACATATCTCCTCACTCCAACAAGTGAATCTTTTTATACTCCTCCCCCCCCCCACTTCTCAAATGGCAACAGTCACTCCGTGGGAAGTCAAAGGCAATATCGACTACGATAAACTCATCAAAGAGTTTGGCGTCTCAAAAATAGATCAACCTACATTAGCACGAATTCAAAAACATACCAAAGAACTACACCCATTTTTACGAAGAAGCATTTTCTTTGCGCATCGCGATTTGAACTGGGCGCTCGACCAATACGAAAAAGGCAATAAATTCTTCCTCTATACCGGCAGATCACCCTCTGGACCTGTTCACATCGGTCACCTTGTACCCTGGATGTTCACCAAGTGGCTCCAGGACAAATTTGACGTTGAACTCTATTTCCAATTTCCTGATGAAGAAAAATTCCTCTTTAAAGATAATCTCACATTCGTTCAAGCGCAAGATTCATTACATGACAACATGCTTGACGTCATTGCCTGCGGATTTAATCCAAAGAAAACACACTTTATCGTTGACACCAAACACGCGAACCTCATGTATCCAGAAGCTATCAAAGTCGCAAAAAAGATCACCTTCTCAACGGTCAAAGCAGCTTTCGGCTTAACCAACGAACATAACATCGGCGCTATCTTCTACACTTCCATGCAAGCCGTACCAGCATTCTTACCAAGTGTCATAGCCAAAAAGAAAATCCCTTGCCTCATCCCACATGCAATCGACCAAGATCCACACTTCCGCGTGTCACGCGACGTTATACCAAAACTAGGCTATGACAAACCAGCTTCAATTCAATGTCGATTCCTCCCAGGTCTTGGTGGCATGACAACAGATGGAAAAATGTCATCTTCTGCCGAACACACCGCAATCTACGCAACCGATGATGCCAAGACAATAAAAAACAAAATCAACAAATACGCTTTTAGCGGTGGTCAAGCAACCGTTGAAGAACACCGCAAACTCGGCGGCAATCCTGATGTAGATATTGCGTATCAATGGCTTATGTTCTTTGAACCAGACGACAAAAAATTGCAACAAATCCATGATGACTACAAGAGCGGCAAACTCCTATCAGGTGAAATAAAAGCCATCCTCATTGAACGTGTCCAAACATTCCTAGCAGAACATCAAGCCAGACGAAAAGACGCGGCCAAAATGATTGACCAGTTCATGCTCAAAGTGAAATAAATCATCCAATCATGCCATTTTTTTCCTTTACACTTCTAACACTGATCATACCTAACCAAATGTAAATGTATACACTTTCACCCCGGGTGACATCGTTCGAATTTCTATTTCGTGCTCCCCATACATGGGCAGGTCAACAAGCGTGTACAACCCACTATCTTTAATCGCAACTTTACCGTACTCAACGCCATCCAAGTATATCACCGCCTCAACCATTGTATCAGCCGATGCCACAATATTCACCTGTCGAGCCCCATACCGTAAAGAGAGTGTTGAGTTTGAACCAACCGATTCCATATTATCTGCATTATTTCTCCACAGCCCATTCAAATAAAACTTATTTTTATCTCGTTTCATCACGCCAAGAAAATCCACTGTCTGAGCAGGATGCCAACCTTCAATATTACCCATCTGAGCACGAGAGAACTCATATCCCAAATAAATCTCTGGAGTCGAGACTTGAGTAACAGATTTTGCAATGGTATCACTTACCATCCCATCCCTTACACCACCCTCAGACCCATTCATCCCTAACACTTCTCGCCTCTCATCAAGCAATTTCTGAATCACCACTTCAGTTTCATCATATCCCCCTTCCCCAATATGATCGTATACCACAAACCCATCTATATCGATGAGGTATTTTCGAGGCCAATATTGATTACGGTAGCTACGCCAAATCTGCATGTCATTATCTTGAACGACCGGGTATGTCAAATTAAACTTGCTAATAGCACGAGCTACATTAGCTTGGTCTTTCTCAAATTCAAATTCTGGTGAATGAATACCAATCACAAGCAATCCATCTTCTTTGTATTTCTCATACCATCCTTCAATATACGGGAGCGTTCGCTGACAGTTTATGCAGCTATACGTCCAAATATCAAGAAGTATAACCTCGCGACCAATATGATCGCGAAGAAAAATAGGTTGACCATCCGTGTTATGATACACTTCCGGACTAACCAACTCGACGGCACGAGAATAATGATTCTCTTTATATTGTAGTCGACTCGAGTTGCCAACCTCAGACCCAAGAGCTACACTCTGAAATTCATTGTTTACCGTCGATCCTGTTTTAAAATGTTGAATGAAAAAAATAACCAACACAATACACAATACTGCTACCCCCAGTAAAATATTTCTGGTAGATTTCTTCATGATAACACCCACTTATTTAAAATTGAAAAGTTTGCAATTGCACTAAGCGACTGAGTAAACACCAATATCCCCAAGATAATGAGTAAAATTCCTACCACTATATTGAAGTACCTAAACGCGACTCGAAATTTCTGAATAAATAAAATCACCTGAGACGCAAATACGCCCGCTAGCAAAAACGGAATTCCAAGACCAAGAGCATAAAGTAGCAATAATACAAAGCTCGTACCCGGTTGAGCCACCGCAAGCGAAAGGACGGACCCCAAAAGAGCACCTACACATGGTGACCAGCCAACAGCAAACGCCGCTCCAAAAATGAAAGATCCAAAATAAGTATAACGGTACCGTTTTCCAGTATCAATTCTGTGATCTTGGTCTAAAAATGGAATTTTCAACAATCCTAGCAAAAATAATCCGAACACAATAATAATCAGACCACCAATGCGACCAAGCCATTCTTGAACACCATAGGAGACATGTTCCAAAACGGTATTAAGCAACACCCCAAGCAATGCAAAGACCATCGAAAAACCTAAAACAAAAAATAAACTATTCAAAAATATTTTCCATCGAGCCCCCTTTGCATCTTTTGGCGCAGTACCACTCAAATACGCAATATAACCTGGAATGATGGGGAGAACACACGGACTCAGAAACGATAAAATCCCTGCTACAAATGCCGCAATAAATGATATAGTTGTCATAGTTAAATCCCTACTTTATTGTGAAGCGTCCGTTAATTCCACAAGATATCGTTCCTTATCCCATCTTTCTCCTGATTTTTGAATTCTCTTACCGTCTTTCAAAATTACTTTAGTATGCTGATATGAAATTCCAAATTCCCTTGCAAGCTCTACTTCAGCCAAATCAGTATCACTATCTTTGTAATTCACACGAAAACCAACTACTCTAGAATCATTTAAATCGGTAAATGCATCATATACTGCCTGTTGTTCTGCCATGCATTCAGGACACCAGCTCGCATAGAAAAAAAGCAGGATTACGTTGCCATCCTGTTGCGCCTGTTTATAATCAGTCTCACTAAACTCAGAGTATGTTGATGTCGTCCCTGCAAGAAGGAGTTGACCCTCATCTCCTCCTATCATGGTATTCTCCTTCATCATGGTATTATCTTGACTCAGGTCAGGTTGGTTCATCATTTCAGCACCAATTTCCTCTTTAATATCCGCCTTTTGTTGACAAGCAACCACACCAAGTAATACAAAGAGTGCTATAGCTATAATAAATATTGTCTTCATCATGTTTACCTCCACGAAATAAAATTAAGCACGATTAATGCAACCGTTTGTAACCCTGTAAGTATGAGCACATGAAGTTCAGCCATCATAGCAAACGACTTCATCTCGGTAACTGCCATAAACAACGATGCTGCATTTTGAACGAATAATATTGATGCAAAAAGCAGTAACCCTACCGTAAATGCGGCACGAACCTTTAACAAATTACGAACATAAATTATCAATAATGCCCCTAATAATACCAGGTTTGCTGCCGTCAAACAAAACACATATGTTTCAAACATGATTCATCACCATTAATACTCTTTATTTACTTTTTCCCAAATCAGACCCAAATTGGGCCCAAATGTCACCAAATTCTAGCCACAATATTTCTAATTCTGGGCATATTATGTACATCTGGCCATAATTATCAGGATTAATAGCTACCACCAACCGATGCTTTACCATCAGTAAAAGATGGTGCTGGACAGTTTTATAGTCAAAACCCAAATCTACTGCTAACTGATGCGCATTTCGTGGTCGCATTTTCAGCTCCCACAATATCCTTGCACGCGTGGGTCCGCCCCGTGAACCAGCAAGAAGATACCACACTATATTTTTCATTTCATTGTGTGAACTAAAATTACATTTAAAACTTCTGCACCTTCAGACAAACCAAGACGTGCTACAACAAAGTGACTTAATAGCACCTTGATCCGAAATAACGAAGACTCCTTAAATCAGCACGAAAAATCACCAGAAATAACTGTGTTTACAATCTGCGTTTGTAATACACCCACACAACAAAAAAGAGGACAAAAATTCCAAGTACCACCCATGCAAATGGTGAGGTCCCATGAGCAATGGAAAGAATGGTTCCCAAAATGGCTGAGCTTGACCACACTATCTTAAGTGTAAGCATCGTGTCATATGTCTCCCATCCCTTATTTTTAAGCAACAACGATGTACCCCCAATCCCTATAAAAGCCGCTGCAACGAGACGAGCAACTAAAACATCTGCTCCCATAAAACCTAACATTGAAAGCATCCATACCGGAGCAATCATGAGTGGAATTGCAAATAACATATCCGCAATAAAGTGAAATGCAAACCACATACGAAGAGATGAAGGAACTTGTTTCATTTTAAGTAATATCACTCGATCATTCTTTAATCTTTCGCCAAAATAAAACCATGCAATCAATTTTCCATTACGCCCAAACATAAACGTTTAAATATCCATATTGTTTCATCTATAAAGGATAAGTTCATCAATCCAAAAGAGGAGATACCATGGTTACACATTCAAAATCAAAAAAAACAACCCAAAAATCAACTAAAACAGTTTCAAAGGCTTCCAAACAAGAACCCTCATTCGAAAAAAAATGGGGATGGCATCCAAAACCACTCAAAGCCTCTTTCATGGCATTTTCAATCATTGGATTCTTAGTAAGTGCATACATGATATTTCCAAAAAGTCTCAATTGGGGTTTCTCTTTCATGTTAATCTTCACTTTGATGTTCATCGCTTCAATAATCTCAATGACCAAAGCACCCATAATAGAAAAATAAACATATGACACCCAGTTTAAAAAAAAAGTCTGTACCAAAAGAATCATCAAACACGAACCACACCTGGTCATACCCAACTAAAAATCAATTTTGGCATCGTATGGAATGTTGGTGGGTCGCAATAATAAGTATCCTTCTCTTCATGTTAAGTTATGTAACCAATCATAAAATATCAAATTCAATCCTCTATGTATTACTATACATTGGGCTCTACATGGTAATATCTGCAATTGTAAAAACCATCCGAAACGCGCAACACATCTACACCATCTCTCCAACACATATGGAAATAAAACGATCATCCTGTTTTGGCTTAACCAATGACAAGTTCAAATTAACCGACATAAAACGTCATAAATTAAGTTCAACTTTATTAGCAGGAACCATCCATACCAAAAAAACCAGACATCCTCTTTATTTCAACACAAAAGATGAACTTAAAAAATACGAACAATTCATTGTAAAACATCATTCAAAATTAAAGAAAAAATAGACCACAACAAAATACTCCTCACCCTTCACTATTTCTGCAAATCAAATCTTTCCTTCGCCATATTTTCTTTATGATACACCACATGCGATGCTCTCTTCTCAAATAACGCAACCGACAGCAACCCCACTGTTTCTTCCGTATTAATACCGTAGCGAATCGCTACACTCTTCGCATCTGCCACACACTCGGTCATAATCTTAATATTCTCCCGTCTACATTCATCTTCAACCGCCTTCTCTTCTTCACTATCTAGTCGAACCTCTTCCCAGATTGGATAGTTTGTTCCTGCAATTTGTTTTGGAAAGGTCTTTGAAAATCCCATATTAATCCTCCTGTTTTTTTAATATAATTAAAAGGGTCCGATAATCATCCTCACTTCTTAATCTTCTCCTTTGAAATACTCTTAAGTTGTGTATGCAAATGAATAAAATACTCCTTCTTCTTGAGCGTAGCCAACCTCTCCACAATCAACTCCGGTGTCGAATTAGCAAGCTGACCTAAGACAGGATTATGGCACACCATCAAATTCATGTCAGCGTCCAACCCCGAGGCCGAAATCCCATCCACTCGAGCGCCTGACGGCAAATGTGTAATAATCTCTTCTCCCAAGTGCGTTGCAATAACAAGATAACATCCCTTTGACATAAAATACGAACACGTTGACGCAATAATGTGTGCCGCAACTCCTGGCTCCGTCACTGCCTCCATCTCATCTGCTAAAATCAACGTACCCATCCCACCAGAAATACCTGCGAGTTGTGTGAGCATTGTCTCAAACGCACCCTTACTAGTCGATCCTTTATTTTTTGCAAAATAATAAACAGAATCAAACACACCAATCCCCACCCGCCCACGAATTGGCAATCCCATCTGCGCTAGCGTTATAGTTTGAATAATATGTTCCAGCAGTGTCGTCTTCCCACCACTATTTGCCCCCGTCATAATAGAACACTTAATCTGAGAGTCCAAAAAAAACGTAATCGGCTCTGGCTTTTCAAGGAACATATTGGAACATTCATCCATCAAAAGACCCTTCCCAACACCAAGTTCAGCATGCGACCCATCAAAGCTTGCGCGCAGGGCACACACAAAATCCGCATACACTAAAAACGTTTGCAACCGTTCAACAAATGCAGGAACACCGGAAAGTAACGTCGCATGCGTTTTCAACTGACGTACAAAGGAATCAATCCCCTGCTGTACTAGGCGACCTCGTTCACGCTCAAACTCCTTCTCATCGATAGTAATCGGGAGCGCTTCAACAAATAGTGCTCGCGAATGCCCACACCCAGCAATTGAGCGCGAAATAATCTGCTTAATCTCAGCTGGCATCGTGCCTGACGAAAGTGCCGCAACCAACGCATCACCTTGCAGAGTAAGAGACTTCACCTGCACTCGTACAGACGCATTCAATTCAAGACATACCTTCTCAAGTTCCGCACGGCTAATAGGTTTTTTATCCTCACCACCAGCACCAAAGATAGACAATGCACTACTATATTGATCAAGTAAAACCACCAATTCCGCGTCAATTCGCCCCACCTCATCTCGATGCAAAATCAAATCATGCACAACCCCACTCCATAGCGCCAGCTCCTCAACATACTGCTCAGGATATACCACCTCCTCGCCAACTTCAACAGCGCAATCCATCTCTCGCGCCCAAGAAGACACTTCATCTCCCTTAATTGTATACACCACGGCATATTTCTCAAGTGATCGCAATTCTCCTCGCTGTTGCAACAACAGAACCGGCAACTTCCGAGCCTTCAACCGAGAATAGAGTCGCTCATCAGCAACCGCAATAATGGCTTGATATGGCAATTTCCAATTCGCACGGGGTTCTCTCAACTTTCGTAGAAACACAGGCGACACCGTAGGAATAGAATCAAAGAATACTCTTCTTTCTGCAATAACCTGCGCATCAGCCACCGGTTCAAACCGTGATAACACTGAAATGGAATCCTCAAACACACACTCAGCTGCAACCCTATCTCGTATCCTTCGAAAAACAGCGCGAGCTTCCTTGGTTTTGAATATGGATTCACTTTTACTCTCACCAACATGAATCTCCGGCATAATATGAGTACTCTTACTCACCCCTTTAAACGGCACAAGACCAGAATTAGAAATAAATTGTAACATCTCATCTTTCATAGAACGTAAAGACCATCCACCCTTTAAAATAATTTAGGAAGTCAGGAATAAAATAAAAATAATCTAATTAATTAAAAAACTAATCATTATCTACTCGAGGCGCAAGAATAAAACTCATCATCAATCGATCCGTTACCTTATAATCAATTTTAAGAGGATAATCTGAACTAAATTGTACGTGGGCTTGCTCCGCTAATTTACCACCAGTTGCCATCTTCTTCAAATACTCAAGAGAATACTTTGATTTACACTTGTCCGTGCCCTTAGCAGATATTATTACAACCTCATTGGGTTTAATTTCAATAAGCGCTTTTGACATATCTCCTTCTGCTTTAATGAGCATCTCTTTAGCGTCCCCAAGAAACGTAACCGATTCTCCAACCACTGAAACATCATCAATAGCATCAACCAACATGGAAGAAGGCAACATCAAAGAATACTGAAATTGAAGTTCCGGAACTCTTTGTTCCTTATCATCAATCTCAAGAGTAGGAATACTAAACGACCGAATAGTATTACTCTTCATCGTAATCATTAACTTTGAATCATCTGTGGTTTCAAGAGATAAAATATCATCCGATTTAGCCCGACGTAAAATTTGCTTCAAGCTCGCAAGATTAATAGCAATAATCTCTTGTTTCTCAACCTTATACTCAGAAAAACAACTCGCAAGAAGTTTAAACACAATCATCGCAACATTTGCTTGATCCATTGCAACAAGTTCAAGACCATCCTTGTTCGCCTTAAATTTAGCTTCAGTAACCATTTCTGAAATGATGCCGATACTATCCTTAAAGAATCGTGGTTCGCTAAGCACAAGTTTCATAGAAGTTTTCGGGGCAAAGAGGTTTATAAGCATTATTGTTGCGCATAAGGCAAGTTTCTGTATGTAAATCTCAATTTAATTCTAATCATACATCAACATTTCAGAACACTCGTAAAAAAGAAACAAAAAAAAATCAAAAATTTACTCAGGAACAACGAATCGCTCGCCATCCTTCATAATCTTGGTATTCTTATATCCTAAACTTTCTGCTAATTCAGCAAGCATCTGAGCCTTATCTGCTCCTGCGTGAGCAGGAATAATATATTGAGGTTTAACCATCTCAAGCATATCTCGATGATCTTCACGAGCAGCGTGACCAGATACGTGAACATCTCTGAAAATTCGAACACCTTTAGCTTGAAGACCTTGCTCTAGTACATCTCGATTCTGTTGATTAAGTTCAACCGGGATAACCGAACAACTAAAGACAACAATATCTCCACTTTCGAAATTAAATGCGAGCTCTCCACGAACCATTTTTGAAAGCATTGCTTTAGGTTCTCCTTGATGACCAGTACAAATAATAAGATACTTATCTTTACCTGTCTTTTGAATCTTATCAAGAGTCTTCTCAATTTGATCTCGATAAGATACCATCAACGCATCTTTTTCAAAGTTCACAAGTTCAATCTTTTCAGCTGCCTTGATATACTTAGTAAGAGATCGTCCAAGAACAATAACCTTACGATTAAGTTTCTTACCCATCTCAATAATTGTTTTTAACCGTGCAATGTGCGATGAAAACGTTGTAACAATAATTACTTTACCTTCTGAGGGAACACCAAACAAAACATCCTTTAACATTTGTTTAGCCACACTTTCAGACGGCATCTTACGATGTTCATGAGCATACAAACACTCCATAATAAGTAACTTCACTCCACCTTCTTTTCCAATTTCAGTGAGACGCTCAAAGTTAGGGCGTTTACCAACAACTGGTTGCAAATCAAATTTGTAATCATTTGCATACATGACCTTACCATACGGTGTATGTAACACAACAACTGCCGTATGCGGGATACTATGTGTAATATGAATAAATTCAGCGGTAATATTTGGCGTTACTTTATACGATGAATTCAAATTCACGGAAATAATTCTATTTGGTGATTTGATTCGCTCATCATAAAAAATCGTCTTCAATACTTGCGCGGTAAATGGCGTACAAATAATTGGAACCATTGGATACAACGACGCAGCAAACGGAACTGCACCAATGTGATCGAGATGTGCGTGTGATGGAATAATCGCTTTGACTTTTGTCTTCCAATCATCAACCAGACCATAGTTTGGTACGGCACCCGCTTCAAGCAGAGCATCGTACGTTTTTGTGGACGCATCCTCTCGGTCATCACCGAATCGGATGTAGTTTTCCATGGACAAACCCATGTCAAGAATGATAACTTCGTCGTCTATTTTAACGGCGACACTATTACCTGCGGTTTTAGTAAAACCACCAATTGTACATACTTCAATTCCCATAATACGAGATAGAATCAGATTCCATTTAAAAAGCTTTGTGAGACAACCGCATTACTTATTCAAAACCAGTTTTCTAAGAAATAAAGGCTCAAATAACCTTATTTCTTCTTAAAAACACCAAAAATAGCGCCCAAATCGCAACAACCAATCCTACCACATACCAAAATGCATGTGGTGATGACTGAAATGGTAATGCAATATTCATCCCATAAAAACCTGATATTGCAGCTGGAATGGTCACAAAAATAGTAAATATCGTTAAAATTTTAATGGTACGATTCAACCTATTCGTCAAAATAATTGAGTAAAAGTTTCGCAAATTTGAAATATTTTTAAGTGACGTCTTAGCAAGTGTCAAACTCTGCGTTGTCTCAATAATTAAATCATCCAATTTGTTCTTATCTTCCGAGTCAAACTTCAACTTCTTACTCATCCTCATATATAATAAATTAGAATAAAAATGCGAACTAATCACAGTATTGAGAAACTCTTCTTCTTCAAGAAGCTTCTCCATATCATCTTCCGATAAGTGCTCAGTATCTGACTTCTTCTTCTGAACACTTTTAACAACCTTATGAATCGCCTTATCAAGCAACTCATTTTGCTCTAACAGTAACTCCATCAAAAAAGAAAGTTTACGAGTTGTCAAGGCCTTTGTTTTATCAAGAACTGTAACAAGGTTTGCATCCTCACGACAAACAGTAATCAGAAAATCATCACCTAATATAACGAGCAACGTAACAAGTTTCTTCTCATTGGGAGATAGAATTTTGATAAACACATACACTCGTTTTTCAAACACATCCATACGTGCAAGTTCATGCTCATCAATACCTTCAAGAAGCAAATCCATATCTAAATCAAAGCTCGATGACAACCTCTCAAGCTCCACTGTATCCGGCGATATAGCATTAACCCAACAGCCCTTCTCATAAGTATCAAGACTCTTCAAGTTCCGTGACGCAACCGTCCGTTTAAAATATGAAATCATGATATATTCTTCTCCTCAGCACATATAGTCCATGCACTACAACATATGGCATACAACCTACCCAAAAAACGTAATCCACACCAATTTAATTTAAGAAAATACAACTTCTCTACCCTTTTTAATCTTTCTTTTTGAGTCGTCCACATTTTGTGTACATTTGAACTAGTACCCACCTCCAATGGATGAACTACAAAAGCCACTCCCGCACTGGACAACCTCGGCTGGACTATATAAACCCCTTAACCAATACTATGCTTAGCAAACACAAACCGTGTCTGCCCCTCACCGACGAAAAAACAGAGTCGGCTGAAACAAAACCCGAAAGGAAGAGGAAATAAAAAAATGCAACAAACAACCATGGCGCCAAGCGCAAATAAAGTATATGTACAAACAGCAACTGTGAGACCTACCCAAAAAGCAGAACAAAGAACAGAAGTAAAATCAGAAACAAAACAAGAGCAGTCCCACACCGGAAATTTTCCCGAAAAGAAATTCCGCGCAGGACCTATTTCTGTAACAGTATGGCATAATAAAACTCAGAAGCAAAATGGGGAAGAAGGCGACTATCAAACTGTTTCCATTGAACGATCGTACATGGACAAAGATGGAAAGTGGCAAACCACCAATTCTCTTCGAACTAATGATGTACCAAAAGCAATCGTAGCGCTTCAAAAGGCCTACGAACACATTGTTCTACAAGAACAAGATTTAACTAAAGGAGGAAATTAAAATGGCTAAAGCAAAAGAGTTGAAACAAGATGTTCTCGGAATCGAAATCGAAGCCATAGAGCAACAACCAAAAGAACTAAAGATGGAAAAATTAACAATCTATGATTTACCTGGTGTTGGCGCAGCCACTGCTGAAAAACTCGAATCCGCCGGATTTAGAGATATGATGTCCGTAGCTGTTGCAACCATTGGTGACCTTGCAGAAACAGCAGGCGTCTCCGAAGCAGTAGCAAGGAAAATGATAAATGCTGCTCGTGATAGTATGAAAATGGGTTTTGAATCCGGTGTTGACGTGTTAAAACGCCGAGCAACTGTTCTCAAACTATCAACAGGGTCCCCTGCTTTTGATACTTTATTAGGTGGCGGATTTGAAACCGGTTGTATCACTGAATGCTTTGGTGAGTTTGGTTGTGGAAAAACCCAAATCGGACACACTCTCTCAGCCAACGTACTGAAATCAGATCCCGAGGCATGCGTTGTGTACATTGATACAGAAAATACCTTTCGTCCCGAGCGATTAATCCAGCTTGCAAAAGGTGTCGGACTCGATCCAGATGATGCTCTCGCACGAATAATGGTGGCTCGTGCATTTAACTCTGATCATCAAATGCTTCTCACTGAAAAAGTAGAAAGCCTCATTCATGAACAAAAAAAGAAAGTGAAATTAGTTGTCATTGACTCCTTAACCAGTCACTTTCGAGCCGAGTTTACCGGACGTGGAACACTCGCTGAACGACAGCAAAAATTGAATCGCCATATGCATGCTCTTGCTAAAATTGCAAGCACCTTTAATTTATGTGTATATGTAACCAACCAAGTAATGGCCAAACCAGATCAATTTTTTGGTGACCCTACTCAAGCAATTGGCGGCCACGTCGTAGGACACGCCTCAACATTTCGAATATATTTAAGAAAAGGCAGAAAAGGCACACGAGTAGCAAAACTCATCGACGCACCAAACCTTCCTGATGGTGAAGTTGTGTTCGAAGTTCAAGAAGACGGTCTCCACGATGCCGCATAGAATCTTTTATTCTTTTTTTAGTTTATTATTTCTCAAAATTATCGCAAGACCGTTTAACCTCGACGTGGTCTTACCCGTTCTTCAACCGGAACAGGCACACCATATTTTCCTGCCATCGATAAAACATATCTCTCGGGTTGAATTTGAACGCCCTGCTCCACATCAACCGGTCCTAATAGTTCATTCGCTTTGAATTCTAGGCAATCCCTCACTCGCAATTCCGCCTCTTTATCTCCAGAGTGATCCATCTCATACAATGTACTAATCAATCTTTTCTTCATATGAGTACCAAGTCCCCATTTAAGCGCCCGAGCTCCATTCAAATAATCACCCAATGTACCATGCACTGAGTTTTCCATACCTAATTGAAACAACGGCTCAATACTTTCTTCTCCGCTAATCAGTGCTATCTGTACCCCTTCCGGTTTCCCTGGTGTATAATTCATCTTGAGATGTTCAATTCGTGAATGTGGCAACAGCACTCCTCCTCCTTGAGTTTTCCACACTCGCGATAGCATCCATTCTCGATCATTGCGTCGTGCAGAATAACTCAGCATCATGACATGCTGACTCATTGGTATAACCAGTCCCTTCCCCTCACAAGCCCAATTTCCTGGGTGTAATAAACCTAGATATAACTCTGTTCGTGTCTCAGCCCACATTTTTCCCGGTGTAAAACCTGCGGAATAATGGCCTTCTTGTACTACAACAAGTAACGGCTTTGCCACACATGGGCGCAATTCTTTTTTGGTCTGTGCATCAATCTGTTTCTGACAATCCTGGTTCGTTCCAGCTAACGGTTTCCAAAACACGTTTTGTTTCAAAACATCATACAGCGTCCTTGGGTCCGCCTCAGGTCGCTCAGAAATAATTGTAGATTGAATCATACCACCATCAATCAAAATTCACTATTTATCCTTTTCCGTACTTCACCCCCCATTTTCTACTGAGCTATTTCATCCAGTACCTTTTTATATGGACCACCCTTTTTAATCTCTATTAATCCTAGGAGGAATACATACATGAATGGAAGCGAGCAAGTAGCACCTGTTAAATCCGGTGAAACATACGATGTGAGTATCAATGCAGTTGGTGGCAAAGGCGATGGAATCGCAAAAGTAAAAGGATTCGTTCTCTTTGTTGCAAACGTAAAAAAAGGCGATTACGTCAAAATCAAAATCACAAAAGTTCTACCAAAAGTAGGATTTGCTGAAGTTGTTGAAAAACTTGAACGACCTCAAAACACAAGGTACACTACCATTAGCACCTCAGAGCTTCGAGACATGCGACGTGACGAACCTGCTGTGCAATACGAGGATTCCGAAAATTTCGGTGAGTAAACTATGCCTAGAATTTTTTTAGGCATTTTTTGTCCTTCTTTAATATTATCCAACATAACCCCTCTTCTAACCGAACTAAACACAATCCCTAACTGTCACGCAACAGAAAAAAATCAATGCCACATCACACTGCATTTTTTTGGTGAAGTTCAACATTCAGAAATTCCTCAAATCATCGAAAAAACACAATCCGTACTCAACAACTTCACCTCCTTTCCTATCCAAATCGAGAACATCAACACATTTGGATATAGAATAATGTACCTCGAAGCCAATCACCAGATTCTCACCCAACTCACGCAAGACCTCGCAACTACATTAGGAATTTTAGATCACCATCCAAAAACAATACCCCATATCACCATCGCAAGACAAAAAATATCATTAAATCCAACCAATCCAGAACTACTCGATTTCCTCAAAAAATATCAATTAACCAAGATAGGAATATTTACTCCCACAAAAATATGTCTTATTCAAAGTAATCTAACTGACACCGGTTCAGAATACAAAATTCTGCATGAGTTCCCCCTTAAACCTTAGATTACTTTGAAAAATAATAATTTTTGCAATGTAGCAAAATCAAAGATATTTCAAAGTATCTTGGATAACTTGGCCATTTAATTAATAATTCGGCAAAGTTATCCTTAAATACCCATACTTCTTACTTTAATCATACTCAAAAAGATTTCAAACAAGAGGTGTTCAGATGTCATACATAGCGTGGTTTAAAGATTTAACAAAAGATTCAATTCCTATTGCTGGTGGAAAAGGTGCAAATTTGGGAGAAATGACTCAACTTTCACTCCCTGTTCCATACGGTTTTGCCATTACTGCTCAATGCTATGGAGAATATATCGAAAGAACCGGGCTCAAAAACAAAATAAACGAAATTCTAGTAGGCCTTGACTCAGAAAATAATGATGCGCTCCAAAAAGCTTCCGTTGACATAGCTGCTGTCTTCAATCAAACACCAATCCCCGAAGACATGTCTGAAGAGATCATGGACGCATACGAACTCCTAGGAACAAATCGAAAAAAAGCAAGTGATTTTGTAAAAGGAACCGAGGTATTCGTAGCTGTCAGATCATCCGCGACCGCTGAAGACTTACCCTCCGCAAGTTTTGCAGGACAGCAAGCAACATTCCTTAACGTCAAAGGAAAAAACAACGTCATAAAGGCGGTGCGAGATTGTTGGGCATCTCTTTTTACCGCTCGAGCAATTTATTATCGCGTGAAGAACAAATTCGACCACGATAAAGTATTAATCTCTGCCATTGTCCAAAAAATGGTCAACTCGGATAAAGCTGGCATTATGTTCACCATCAACCCCGCAACCAACGATGCAGCACACATCGTCATTGAAGGAATTTATGGTTTAGGAGAAATGATTGTTGGTGGCGATATTACCCCTGATCTGTATATCGTTGAAAAATCTTCCAGGGAAATAACTTCAAGAGAAATACGAAAACAAACATTCGGACTATTCAGAAAAGTAACGGGTGACAATGAACGACGTGACATCGACATACTCCTGCAAGACCGTCAGAAAATCAACGACGCACAAGTAAAAGAACTCGCAAGACTTGGAAAAAAACTTGAAGAACACTACGGCTGCCCGCAAGATATCGAATGGGCAATTGAAGGGGATGACGTATGCATTGTACAAACAAGAGCAGTGACCACCTTCAAAAAATCACCAACCCCGCAATCATCACAAAACACATCAAACAATAACCTAAAAGGAAAAGAAATTCTTAAAGGCGAAATCGCGTGTCGCGGAGCATATACGGGCATTGTAAAAGTAGTACATGACATCTCCGAATTAGGAAAAGTCACAAAAGGCGACATCATGGTAACAACCATGACCATGCCCGACATGGTTCCTGCTATGCAACGCGCCGGCGCCATTGTAACCGACGAAGGTGGCATGACGTGTCACGCAGCAATTGTCTCGCGTGAAATGGGAACACCCTGTTTGGTTGGAACACAAAAAGCAACACAAATTCTCAAAGACAATCAAAAAATAACCGTTGATGCCTTCGCTGGTGTGGTGTATGATGGAGAAGTCCAACTTCAAACTCCAAGCACAACAACTTCTACCTCAGCGTCCGAATTCCAAAACAGCGGCGAATCCATCATTACCGCAACTGAAATAAAAATTGTTCTAGATCTCCCCTACCGAGCTAAAGACGCAGCCGCAACCGGAGCGGATGGAATAGGTTTAATTCGAAGTGAAATAATTATCGCACAAGGAGGTATTCATCCAGCTGAATACTTAAGACAAAACAAAGCAGCAGATCTTGTCAAACTCCTAAAAGACGGTCTAAAAGAAATGGCGCAAGCTTTCGCCCCTAGGCCAGTGTGGGTACGAACATCTGATATGCGCAGCGACGAATATCGTAACCTTCAAGGTGGTGACAAAGAACCTCACGAGTCCGACCCTATGATTGGATGGCACGGAATCCGTCGCCATCTCGACGAAAAAGAGTTACTCAAAACCGAGTTTATGGCTATTAAAGAACTGCACGACGAAGGAATAAAAAACGTTGGAGTGATGATCCCATTTGTTATTCGTGCAAACGAAGTAGCACAGGCCAAAGAGATCATGCGAAGCATAGGTTTAGAACCATGTCGAGATGTTGAGTTTGGAATCATGTGTGAAACTCCAGCTGCGTGTTGGGTTATGGAAGACATTTGTCGCGAAGGAATATCGTTTGTCTCATTTGGAACCAATGACTTAACGCAACTCACTTTAGGACTTGACAGAAACAACGCGAAAATTGCGCACCTCTTCGACGAAATGCACCCGGCAGTATTACATGAAATAGAACACGTTCTCAAGGTATGCGCTAAGTATCATGTCAAAGCCAGCATTTGTGGTCAAGCAGGTTCACGACCAGAAATGGCCGAGTTCCTTGTCAGACACGGATGTGATTCTATCTCCGCAAACTTCGATGCTGTACAAAGCATACGTCATACAGTCGCACGCATTGAAAAAAAGCTACTGCTCGAAAAAACAAATAAGAGATAATTCTTTTTCTTTTTTTTACTCATATACCCTCTCTTCTAAGTTTTCAAAGATATCTTAATAAATCACCAAACCACCCACATTCTCGGTGAAATTTATGAACTTAAAACACAAATATGTAATCTTAACTGTAAGAATCCTCTTCGGACTCTTTATGCTCTTTAGTGGTATCAGTGGTCTTATGGCTATCTCCAACGGTATGGAAGGCATACCAGAACCAATGCAAGCATTCACCTCAACTCTTGTAGCATCCGGAATGTTTCACATGATTAAAATTACCGAAATAGTAGTCGGCGTTATGTTCCTCTTCAATCTATTACCTCAACTCGCAGCAATTGTTATGGCACCCGTTTCTATTGGAATAATTGTTGTTAACGCAATGTTAACTCCAGCATTTCTCCCCATGGGGATCATCGTGGCTCTATTCAACATCTACTTTGGCTACGTGTATATGGACAAGTATAAACCACTTTTCAAGAAAGCGTAATAATTCAATTCTTTTTTCCTTTTTTTCTATCCAATTAAACCCCGATAGAAACCATATCAAACCGTCGATAACCTATCTTCGTCGTGGTCTATCCTTTCTTTTCCCATCAACCACTTTAACCTTCTTTGCAACCATTTTTCGCCGTCGCAATGTAAGCGGAATGCGTGTAAATTTCTTACATGAAAAGCACGATATAACAATCTTAGAATTATGAACTCGAATAGAACCATTTACCCCAGACACTAAATACGAATAGCAATGAATGCAATATTGTCGCTTATACTCCCGCGGCATCCGAATTTTTGCCTTCATCTGAATTTTGCGAGCAAGATCTACGTACCGATGAGCCCGGCTCTGATCCACATGAAACACTTTACGTGCCTGTAAAAACAAAGTATCTAGACGTTCTTTTGCAATCCGCTTAACATCCTCTTTCTTCGATTGATTCGAGCGCATAAAACCAAATAGGCTTCTTAAGTTTAAATATCTACTCCCTAACAAACTAATACCCCGCGCCAAAACCATTTTATACTCCTCCTCACACAAACCAAATATGCCACGAGGACGACCAAACGCATCACAAATTCGCCAGAACGTCATTGAAATTTTAGCGCAGACCGGACCACTTCATGGTTATCGAGTGGCTAAACTCTACAACGAAATCTTCGCTCCCGTAACGCAGCGCTCAATTTATTATCATCTCAAAAAAGGACTTAAAACCAAAGAAGTTGCAATCAACAAAATAGTCGAAGAAAAAGGAGAATACTCCTGGGGCAATGTCGTTGAAAAAACATACTATGATGTAGCTGAAAACGCCATCATTCAAGGGTCTGACCGAGTCAAAAACTTTTTGAAATACAAATTATAGTCCTCCTTCACTGCCACCCCTATTATCTATCGTCACACTCTCAACCATGCCAACCTCTTTCCAAGAACAAGTGTACGCACTTTGTAAACAAATCCCAAAAGGCAAAGTATCCACGTACAAAGGACTAGCCCATGCGCTACACATCAACAGTTCTCAAGCTATAGGCCAAGCCCTCAAATGCAATCCTTATGCGCCAAAGGTCCCTTGCCATCGAGTAATTAAATCAAATGGGACCATAGGTGGTTTCATGGGACAAACAGCAGGGCCAGAAATCCAACAAAAAATAAAACTCCTCAAACAAGAAGGAATCAAAATCGAAAACGGCAAAATTAGCCTTCAAGTATATCTTCACACATTCTAATCCCGAAAATATTTAAACAACCCCTCAAAATCACAAATATATGATTTCCCTTGCTCCCGCAGTTAAAGTACCGCTCCAATCAAAGATTGTAAAATACGAGTTCCTAACCGAAGATGTCATATTTCTCTCCTGCACAAGACCAACAAATTTTAACTTCAAAGCAGGACAATTTATCTCGATCAAAATATTCAACGCAAACGGTATAGAACCTCTTTTTCGATGGAAATCATACTCTATTTGCTCTCCTCCATCCCAACAGGAATCCCTTGATCTCATAATCAAACTCATACCCGATGGTTTCGCTTCCGACGCGTTCAAAAAAATGAAAGTAGGCGACACTTTTGAACTCCGCGGGCCGCTTGGTCATTTCACATTCAAGGACACAGAAGAAATCAAAGATCATTGGTTCCTTGGCGCAGGAACGGGAGTAACTCCCTTGTACAGCATGATAGCTGAACACGCATCGCATCAACCAACTCACCATTTCACCTTAGTTTTTGGTGTCCGCCACGAACATAACCTCTTCTACACCAAAGAAATAGAACACCTCACCAAAACAAACAAGAACATCACATTCATTCCAACTCTATCTCGAGACAACTGGCCAGGTGCAAAAGGCAGAGTGCAACTTCATCTTCCAAAAGACCTAAGTAACAAAGATTTCTATATGTGCGGATTAAACGAGTTAATCCAAGAGACCAAAGATCTCCTCCTAACCGCCGGGGTAGAAAAAGAACATATTCACTTCGAACGCTACGACTAGACTCTCTCATAGTAACACTACTCTTTTAGTGCAAAAGAATTAATAAAGAGACCATTCCCCTACACATATGGTGGCAACAATGAAAATTATAACCAATAGCGGTTTCGATTCAAAAGTAGATGCATTAGTTCTTACTATATTTGAAAATGAATCCTATAAATCCTACTCCAAAGAACTTGCAACGGATCTAGACAATGCCATAAAACAAGAACGCTTCTCCCTCAAATTCCAAGAAGTATTCATTACCAAAGCCCAAGACCTCCCATATGAACGAACAATAATCATCGGTTTAGGAAAAAAAGATGAATTCACAACCGAACGTCTGCGAAAAGTAACTGGCAAAATAGTCAAAACTATAAAAGCTCAAAAATTAACATCATTCTCAACCAATCTTGCGCACGTAGCAGCAACTATTCTACGAGAGCAAGACGTAGCCCTTGCAATATCTGAAAGTCTCATTCTTGCAAACTATCATTTCAATAAATATCTAGGAAAGGAAAAGCGAACAAGACCAATCGAAACCGTTTCATTGCAGTGGACAACATCATCTCCAAGTTTTGATGAAGGTCTCAGAACTGGTACCATAATTGCAGAATCGACCAACTTTGTAAAAGATCTCGTAAACGAACCAGCAAGTGTCATGACACCAACCGAGATAGAAAAAATAGCAAGAACTCTAGCTTCATCAAAAAAAATCAAAATCCGCGTCATGGATCGAGACGAAATGAAAAAAGAAGGTCTTGGCGCACTTCTTGGTGTTGCTCAAGGTTCAGCTCAGCCACCAAAACTCATTTTTCTTGAGTACAAAGGAGGATCATCTGACCCATTCATTGCAATCGTTGGAAAAGGTATCACCTTTGATAGTGGTGGATACAACCTCAAGCCAACCGGGTACATGGAAGACATGAAATGTGATATGGCTGGAGCCGGAGCAGTTCTAGGGACACTAAAAGCAGCTTCCGAACTCAAAATCAAAGTAAACATTATTGGTGTCATCCCAACATGTGAAAATATGGTCTCGGGCATTGCGCAACGCCCAGGTGATATTGTACGTGCCTACAACGGAAAAACCATTGAGATAACAAATACTGACGCGGAAGGTCGACTCATCCTTGCTGACGCAATAAGTTATACCGAAGCAAAATACAAACCATCAATCATCATTGACTTAGCAACACTCACTGGCGCATGTGTTGTTGCATTAGGTGTTGTGTGTGCCGGCATCATAGGAAAAGATGAATCATTAATCCACTCTTTAATTGATGCTGGAGAGAAGAGTGGTGACCGTCTCTGGCGGCTTCCCTTCTTTGACGACTATCAAGATTATATGGATGGCTCACTCTCTGATTTGAGAAATACGGCAGGTAAAGGAAAACCAGGTGAAGCCGGCGCAATAACAGGGGCCGTATTCATCAGTAAGTTCGTTGAGAAAGCTCGTTGGGTACATATTGATATCGCAGGAACTGCCCATTTAAATGAACCAAACAGTTATAATCAAAAAGGCGGAACAGGAAGCGGCGTGCGACTCTTATCGTATTATTTTATGAACCTATAACTCCATTACTATCTACCAAACAGTATACTACCAAACATCATGTCAACAAACATTTTACAACCATCACACAAAAAACACAAAATCTGAAGAACATGGAAAACGTCATCATACTTGGAACCGGTATTTCCGGATGTACTGCTGCTATCTATACAGCAAGATCAAACCTCAAACCGCTAGTCATCTCAGGTCCTGAAGACGGCGGACAACTTACATTAACCACTGAAGTAGAAAATTTTCCTGGTTTCATCCATGGTGTGCAAGGGACCGAACTCGTCTCAAACGCCAAACAACAAGCAGAGCGCTTTGGCGCGAGATTCAAAGTTGACATAGCATCCAAATTCAATCCAATCAAAGACGGCTACGAACTAGAACTCACTTCAGGAGAAAAAATTCAAACAAAAACACTCATCATCTCAACTGGAGCATCAGCCCGCTGGCTCAATATCCCTTCAGAAGAAAAATTCAAAGGTCGTGGTGTTTCCAGTTGCGCAACATGTGATGGTCCATTTTACAAAAATAAACATGTCATAGTCATCGGTGGTGGAGATTCCGCGATGGAAGAAGCCACATTCTTAACCAAATTTGCATCCAAGGTAACCGTAATTCATCGAAAAGACAAATTCACCGCATCCAAAATAATGCAAGATCGTCTTTTAGCCAATCCAAAATGCAACGTAATCTGGAATAAAACCATCACTGAATTTCAAGGAGAAAAAACAATCAAATCTGTCACCCTTGAAGACACCAAAACAAAAGAACACACCTCGTTTGCGTGTGACGGCGTATTCCTTGCAATTGGTCACATCCCAAACTCCACCATATTCAAAGATCAAATCACCATGGACGCTCTAGGATACATTCAAACCGATCGCTTCACCAAAACCAATCTTGAAGGAGTCTTTGCGTGTGGTGATGTCCAAGACACAAGGTATCGTCAAGCAATCACGGCTGCAGGTTCTGGGTGCCAATCTGCCATCGAAGCAGAACGATATCTAGCAGAAAAAGGCATACATTAAATCAATATTTATCTTATGATAATCCCATCCCCAATCTAGAAACTAATATAAACCTAAAATGTATCTAACATCCATGGAAAATAATCAAATAACCAGGCTACAAGCTGAATGTGAAGTACTCTATGAAAAACATCTCAAAAAATTAGTTACTCCTGAAAAATTGCCATTAGTTCGTTTCTTTGCAGATCTTACCATCGTAACCGATCTCACATTTAAAAAAGATTTCAAACAGCGTGCAGCCGACCTAACCTTACCTGCAGGGGTTATTCTCTTAAGAAAGAATATTCCTACCGGTAGTAACGAAAAACATGCTCTCGATCAAATTCATGATAAGTTACTCAAAATGGTTGACTTACACTTTAAGTTACTCACTCAAAAACAAACATCAAAGCCCAAAACAAGTGGAATCTTTAGTAGGATTTTTGGGCTTGGAAACAGTAGATAAGCTAAGAAAAAACGGATTATATTTATCTCTTCTATACTATTTTTTTCTTCGTACTCTTCTTTATTTTCTCCCCACGTGACCCAAATGTCCCTTTAAACAATCCAAACAGAACAATAGTGGCCATGACTTGAATTATACCCATTGCTGTAAACAACGCAAAGAATGAATAATAGCTCACAACAAATCCACCAATAACCATAGCGAGTGCAAGAAGTAATTTACTTTGTCCTTGTGCTATACCCCACGACCAACCTCGTTCTTCTTCCGTTTGATATTTAGAATACAATGCATACCATGTTGGAGTTGAGAGTGCAGCTGCAAATCCAAGACCACCTTCCACAATATACAACTTCATGGGCGTATCAACGAACAAATACAAAAATGTAAACAACGCCGAAACCGCATATCCAACAAGAAGCATTTTTTTCTTCCAACCAGGACGATCGCTATACGCACCAACAAACACAATTGTAATACCTGATACCACCAAGTACACTGCCCATGCCCATGTAACATCCAGCACCGACCCCCCGATTTGCTCAGCAAACACCGCATATAATGGACCAAAGAGCCCTTCACCTAGCATAGCAAGATTATTTGCGTACAACAGAACTTTCGCTTTAAAGGAGAGCATAGAACAAAGAAAGAAAATAACGTTTATAAACTATCCTTTTGAGCACAACCTGAAAAAAATAAGAAATCCGCCTCAAAAATGAGCCTTAAACCGCAAGAAAAACTTAATTTAAAATTCAGAAAAAAGAAAGAAAAAAATAATCCCCAAAAAAACTTACGCAGCAAATATCTTCACGAGCAATCCCGGAATCTTTGCAATGAGTGGATAAAGAAGGTTCAAAAGCAACAACAGTAAAAAGAACATTCCAATTTGTCCATATCGTTTATCACCAAGTACTGTTCCTTTCAATTTGCGACAAAACGTCTGTACCATCCGTCCACCATCCACAATCGGAAGTGGAAGCAAGTTAAACACTCCAATACCCATACTTAACAGGAACACCCACTTGAAAAATTCTCCCATCTCATGAACAACCGCATAGACATACGATAAACCTCCTGCATATTCAGGTTTCACATCAAACGTATCATGAATATTTGTAATCCCTAAAAATGGCTTTGTAGCATCCGACGGATTTGCAGCAAGCACAATTGCTTTCTCTACTCCATCTGTTTTGAGAACAATCGTATCTCCTGGTTTTTTTGTATCAAGTGTTTTTTGCAAATCGGCAAATGTTGTAACAACCGCACCATCAGCTCCCGTGATAACGGAGCCTGGCTCAATTCCTGCTACCGCAATGGGTAAATCTGGTGACACATACGCATCAAAAGTAAATCCTACTGGTGTTCGCATTGATTGTTCAAGTGGTGATACCGCAAACAACAATCCAAGGGCTATGAGCGATAATAAAATATTTGAAAAAGCACCTGCGGCAAGAACCGAGTATTGTACTATATCATCTGCTTTACTCATCTTCTTCTCATCTGGTTCAACAAACGCTCCAATAATCGGACCAAAGAGAACAAGACCTGAACTCTTAACTTCTATTTTGTGAGCACGAGCAACCACTCCATGAGAAAATTCATGCACCACAGCGATTAAAAAGATTGCAAACAACCAATGCCAAAATGGTAAAATTCCAACACCCGGGACATTTGCTCCCGGAAGAACAAGTGAAACTCCTGATGCAGCATTTTCAACCGTAATCAAGTCATAGAGATTCTTAATTAAAACTCCTGAAATAAAGACCATACCCACAAACCCAACACCTGCACCAATATAACCAAGCAGAATAACCCATTCTCTGTGTTTTGTTGCAATCCGATCCATCAGATTCAAACCAATTTTAGTTCGAAGCAAGAAAATAATTTTATTTTGTATATCAAACTTCTTCCTAAAAATAAAAATCAGTGTCGCAACAACAAGATAAAAAATAATAATCACCTTGTATTTCAAAAAAAAGTCCAATACCACATCTAAAGCCATATTCCAATGACCATTTTAGTCTATATATATGTTTTGGTGGGGTTGGCTCTGTAGAAAAAATCGCCAGCCTTCCAATCGAACCCATTCAAATACACATAGAGCGCGTCATGAGGTTGCTCCCTACGGGAACATAGTGCTCTCTAATAACAAATATTGTGGGTTCGAAGCTGGCAATCGAGCGAACGAGAGATTTTCTACAGAGCCGGTGGGGTTGGATGTTAAATGAAACCGAAAAGTCTGATTTAAAGTAAGGAAAAGTTTTGAAAGGAATGATAAAGGTAAATGAGCAAGTAGACTTTCGCAACATATAAATACCATTTTTTCCTATATAGATTCATGAAAATCAACCAAGGCTATGTAGATGGATTTGTAATCCCAGTACCCAAGAATAAATTAGCTGATTACAAGAAAATGGCTGCTGTTGGAGCTAAACTCTGGATGAAGCACGGTGCGTTGCAGTATGTTGAATGTGTGGGTGAAGATTTGAAAAGTGCACTCAAATTCAAATGTGTGCCGTTCTATACTCTGGCTAAAGCAAAATCTAATGAAGTTGTCGTGTTCTCGTTTATTACCTATAAATCCAAAGCACATCGCAATAGTGTCAATGCTAAAGTCATGAAAGATCCTGCTATGGCCCCCGAAAAATGGAAAGACAAGACAATGCCTTTTGATATGAAGCGTATGGCAGTAGGTGGATTTAAAGTTCTTGTTAATGCATAATCATGAGTAATTTGATTAACAAGAAAAAAGAGATAGAGTTTATAAAAAAGCAGAAAAACAACAACTTATGAATCCTCTTACCCTTCCTCATCTTCTTCCACAGCTAGAATCAATACTACATGGCTATGAATCATATCACCACAAGCAAATTCAGTTTGGAAAACCTTCACCAGTTAGAGCAACTCCTGAGAAACCATACACCGCACGTACAAATGTCCCAATATTGTATGAGAATCAAAATTGTGGAGATATAGCAGTACTAATCTTTGCACCAGGCGATGGTACCGGAGACACAAGTATGTTCCAAGCGGGTACAATTGAAGTTCCCCCAAAATATCACCATGACGATAAACCACATAGAGTTTTTCCTCGTGCTAAAGAGAGGGTTATTAGTGAAGGATATCTCCCGCTCTTTGCTATTCGAGACGATACATTGACGATTCCTTATGCTGGCTGCCTTGAAGAGCTAACTGTCAGAGATGGAAAAGTAGTAAGGGCTTGGGGCCTGGGTCAGTTCCCTCACGTATTCTCGCAAAATGTGGAGAGTGGTCATGGGACAACGCCAAATGTCACATACACTTGTGGTTTAGATGACCGGACTTATTTTGGAGATCCACACGCACTCTACAATGCCACCAATATTCATCAAGTAGCAGGATTTTTAACTATAACTTGGGGAAATAATCAACTTAACGAACTAAGACAATATTGGAAAATACCTAAGCTAAATTCTCCCAAAAGTACATAAAGTAACCCCCATTTTGTACACCCATGGACGAACTCGAACGCGTACAAAAAATCATCGCCAACTCTGGATACTGTGCACGCCGTAAAGCTGAAGAGCTCATCGACCAAGGCAGAGTCCAAGTCAATGGTAAAACCGTCAAAATTGGTGACCAAGCGAGCACATCTGACATGATTACTATTGATGGAAAACCATTACATTCCGAGAAAAAAGTCTACATCGCACTGAACAAACCCTTTGGCTACGTGACTACCACCGAGGATCCTCACGAGACACGAATTATCACTGATTTAATTGATGTCCCCGAGCGTATTTATCCTGTTGGCCGACTAGACAAGTTTACCGGTGGCTTGATCATTCTAACCAATGATGGTGATTTTGCCAATCGTATCATGCATCCTCGCTATGAAATTGAAAAGACCTACTATGTGAAGACGGATAACCCTATCACCCCTCCTGTTTTGATGAAACTGGCTCGGGGTATCCTCATTGATGATCGTATGACATCGGATGCGAAAGTCAAACAACTCAGCCAAACAGAAATTGAACTCACCATTCATGAAGGCCGCAACCGAATTGTCCGTAGAATGATGGAATCATGTGGCTACATGGTCAAAGTATTAATTCGCATTCAAATAGGCAGATTAAAACTGGGAAATCTCAAACCAGGACAGTATTATCAAATGACCAATGAAGAAAAAGAATTAATCTTCATGACCAATGCATCACCGACGAGGAAGTGATTTATTGTTTTATTATTTTATTTAATCCTCTTCCGTTTCTCTTTCTCTGGCGTCTCTAGATAATTCTCACTCGTTGTAATCGGCCTTCCAAGTTCTTTTTCCGTATCTTTTCGAGCGTTACCTGCAACTCTTCCACCACGTTTAGCTGCATCTTCCACTTCAGAATAACCTTTAGCATCTTCTTTTCTTGTGATCTCAGTAGACACCCTTTCCCCTAGCATTGAGAATATTAACTCCCAATCATTCACAAGAAATGAACGTGTTCACATTCATTTCTGTGCAGAAATAGGGTAGGTTCCCTATTTCTTGCATATGATCTCGAAGGTTCTCTTTCTTCAACCCCTTAAGGTCTTTGTATTCATTGGGAGTCATCCCAAACGTTGCCTTTGAAATTTCAGCTGTTAGAACAGCAAACTCTCGATCAGTTTTGACATCCCTCTTCTTCCACTCATCTGTAAGCTCGTCTCGAATCGCGATACCCCTAACCCGTTTTTCTATCGTTTGCGCTTAGCAAACCGCCGAACGAGTGAAAACAGTGACTGCGCAATCATCAGAATAACCCTTAGCTTTGTAGATTTCTCTTGTTCGTTTTTGCGCAAGTTCAGGATTTTCAATCTCTTGCACTCTCTCATAGCCAACTTTTGCCAGCCATAATTTGAACGGTTCTGCCTTCTTGGATGGAATCGATTGAATAATACGAAAAATACCTTCGGTATTCGCACAATCTGTTTCATAGGATTTTCCATCAGAAGATGGTAATTTCAGTTGTACCCAAATTGGGGACGACTCAAGCTCAGTGAACTCTCTATCTTTCATTTTCCCCCAATATTGCCTTGGAGTAGGACTGTCCGTTAACGCTTGAACTACATCAACCACCGAAAAAAACCATTCATCATTGTGCCACGTTTTACGGATTTCCTTTCCTTCAAATAGTGCCAAGTTTGCCATATTACCTTGAAAGGTGAGGCCGTTTAAATACCCTAGCAGGACTTGACCAGTGCGGGAGTGGGTTTGGTTGGATACATTGAACGAGACAATGTGATTTTAGCATATCTAGTATAAAACAGTAAGGATACGGCTTTAAAGTTGGTTAAAGGATTATTACTTAAAGACTTAATTTATCCTAAGATTAATTTCTCCATCTCCATACTAAACTGTTCTGCCCTTTCTAAAGAAGTCTTCGCTTTCGCTCGTTTTATTTCATCAGTTGATTCGTATTGAAAAGCGGAACGCTTTACTCTTTCAAGATCATAATTTTGCAGTAGGTTGTCAGATAGTGTTAAAGCTTCGTTGCTGGCTAATTCGTAATCTTCAATGAGATGATCCTTGAGCTTATTTCGTACTAACACAATTAACGCATCAGAGGTTACTTTATGTGCTACTTTTGGTCCTACCTTGTACCCTAATGTATAAATCATGGCGTTTGATATATAAAACATAGAATAGTAACTTGTTACCACAACCCAAAGTGGAGATATATTATCATTAAAGAGTTTTTTAGCAACAAGTAAAGATTCTGTATGGTTTCTCATGTAGGTTTGGAAGATAAGCTCATTACGCTTTTCTTTTTTGAGCAAACCATCAGCAAGATACAACTTCACATTACTTTGTGCTTCTTTGATTCGTTCATTGCTTAACATGATGTATCATCTCATAAAAGCTTTCAATTCCGTACAGGATGATGCTATGTTTCATAATTTCATTTCCAACATTAAATTCTTTACTCGTGAGCATGGCTAAGAATTGCTCTGAGGTAAATTCCTGTAGATCAATATTGAGGGAAGTTATACTTAGCATTGATTGTACTTGACTCGTTGTTTTTTCATTATCAGTAATAAGACAGATATCAATATCTGAACCTTTTTTGTTTGTTTTTTTGGCATACGAGCCAAAAAGTATCAGGCAGTAGAAAGGACTTTTAATTGTTTTAATCCGATGATAGATCAATTTTATATCTTTATTTTTGAATATTTCTTGCTTACGCATATCTTCAATTTCAACTATCTTACTGTGATATTGATAATTAAACGAACATACTTTGGCATTTCCGTGTTTGACGATTTTGAGGAGATGTTCTTGTTCTAATTTTATTATCTCTTGGTAAACTATCTTATAGTTAATGTTGAGTGTTTGAGCAGCCTTTCGGATTGTAAACGATGTGTCTTTGTTGTCCACGAAGAGTTTGAGAACGGCGAGGTTATTATTACTCATTTGTAATAGCATTATTACCTTTTAGTATATAAACTTTGTGTGGGTATTTAGAATAAGTGTGAAGAGTGATGGTGGTTGGTGGTGGACTGACTGAGATATCAGTAATGATTATAAAGGACGTTTCAAAAGAGGTTCGTAAAAGAGATTGATTACAATGGAACGAATTTATGTTGATACTAATATCTACCTCAATCTCTTTCAAGGAGAGAGTGGTCGTTGGCACAATTTTGCTGACTTAGCCGCTCATCTTTTCAATAAAGTAAAGAAAGGAGAGTATACCCTCATTATCTCAGATTGGGTGATACAAGAGTTCTCTAAAAAACAAGATATGCAAGAAATACAAAAATTGATTGATGACATCCCTCAGAAGCATATAATCCAAGTTAAAACAACATTCCAAGACAAACAGAAAGCACGAGAAATATCAACGGTTAATTATCCAGACGCCCTCCATGTTGTACTTGCAATGAAAAGTAATGCTATCTACCTTGTAACACGTGATTCTGACTATCAAGAATTTTCTAATCTTATTGAAATTCGTTTTCCTGAAGAATTATAGATCGAGAGGTGGTACGTAATCCTTTAGATGAAAAAGATATTCTGTTGCCACTTGTTTGAGACTTTCCATCCTTAGATGATAATATTTCTGAATCTCTGCCTTAGAATAAAAGCCGTTTGATTCGAGAGAAGTATAAAGATTATATGTTGCAATGATTTCCCACACCGCATTGAATGCTTCAATAATAATTGGACGAATCTCCTCGGCCTGAAGCGGCCCTAATTTGGTTGTTATTCGAAGAGCCATAGAGACAAATCCATCGATATATTCTAAAAGTGGTTTGGTTTCTTCATTTACTTTGATACTAAAAAGTAAATTTTTTAATTCACGACGTAAATCATGAATTGAATTCTCCGTAAAGCGATCCATAAGAATGTTTGTTATGTTGAGTCGTGCTAAGTACGTTGCGTTCTGTTCATCGCGATACGTTTTTCGCATTAATTCTGCTGTTGTCTGGCAATCCTCATAGTACTTAATCGCTGCATCAATTTCCGGATCATATTTAGTAATACTCTTTTCAGTCAATTCTTCATGAAGTACAACACACTCCCCAAATAGATACCAGCCGTACGGGATGTCTTTGATCTTTGCATCCTTAACTACCTTGACCAGGATTTTGTTCTGGAATGTCTTTAATTGAGCTCGTCGATCTTTCCAACGTTCTTGAATCCTTTTTTTAAGTTGGAGAGTGAGTTTGCGCTGTGGTTCGCTAATAGGGATACCAAGCAGAGTATTTTCATTAAGAGAGAGAATGTTTGACTCATTGACAAAGTAATAGGTTTTACCATTCTTTTCTTCTAGCGAGATTAGCTTAATTGCGAAAAGTGTTTCAACGGCATTTTTGGCAGTCTCCCAATTGATATTTGTGTGTTCCGCTATCTGTAAGGTCGTGTGGGAGCCAGTCTTGAGAAACTTGACGACGTCCGTATAGATTTGAGTTCTGGGTCTGTTTGACATTGTTGGTATTTATGTATGTATGTACGTATGTATTAACGTTATAACCGTGAGGTTTATATGGATTGCGGTCCGATTTTAGGAAATTAGTAAGGCAATAAACGTAAACTTGAATTATAGTTTCTGGTTTAATAAGATTTAAAAAGTGTCAGAATAATTTGAGACTATGGGCATAATTGGGGGTTTTCCAAAATATATCATCGGAGTTTTGCTAAGTGTTGGATTTGTTAGTATGTATATCTTTGGCGGAACGCTAATTACGTTTTATAATACTGTTAGTCAATTACTTTCTGGAAATTTTATTAACACATTTTTAGAATACTTCATTTATAGCGCTCTTCCTCCAACTTCGCTAGAACATGTGATTTTGCAAGCTGTGATTGGGGCCGTTGTTGCAGGTGTATTGTGGTTTATAGCAATGGCCGCAAGGATAGGGATTAGTTTTTGAAATCATAGAAAATTCCTAAATAGGGAGTCTTTTCCTAAAATATTCACTCAACTGCACATCACAGCAATAAACATAACATCCTTTCAATCCCCTTGTCATCAATGTTCTATAAGTATTTCGAATTATTCGATCAGCTATCTTCTGAGCTTCGGAAGGATTGTTCTTCGCCAATTGTTTAATACCTTTCAAAGATTGATCGGTGGTAGCTCGCTTTGTGAAATCAGATATAATTTTTCCATTCTCAAATCGTAAGTCTTCTCCAACGATGACCCCCACATAGTCAAATTCTAAGCCTTGACAAGTATGGATACATCCTGCCTCCTTTATTGAATCTTTATCAATTGCCCAAGTTTTACTATCACCTAAATTCCAACTCATCCGAAAACTCTCTCCTATTTGTATGTTAAATAAATATGGATTATTTTTACTGTCCTTTGGCCAATTCCAACAATAACCTGCAACAATTCTCGATTTATTATTAATTTTATTTTTTAATTCAATTGCCTGACGCATTTCTGAAGGATCATTAAATATCTTAAACTCATAATCCATAGAAAAACCATCATCATTCGCTGTTTCTCGGATACCCAACAGATCATCTAACCATGAAAGATATCCATCCGATCCATTACATCTAAACTGTGACTCTAATTGATAATAAGAAATATCGGCCCCCAATTCTTTTGCAAATCGTTCTATTTGCTCTTTACTCCCTATATCAAAGATATCCACTTTTTGATTTTCATCAATGAAGAACATACAACATTTAGCAGTATGTATAATTTCTTTGATTTGATTTTCTCCTTTGTTACGATAAAGCCCTGATTTTTCATTTAAACGATGAGCTTCATCTACTATGAGCACATTAATTGAACTTTCTTTGCATCCTTCAAATGTACCGGACCCTCGAAACAAATGGTCAATCTCAGGTGCCCGCATAGATCCTTTCAATTTCGCTGCGTAAACATAACGAGGAGCTGAATTCTTTGAAATATATTGTGTTACAATCCCCTTTTGGAGAAGTTGGGCTAACAATTGGATAGCTACAACTGTTTTTCCTGTACCTGGTCCACCCTCAATGATCATAACACTTTTTTTAGGTTGTTGAATAGAATGCAGAGCTAAATTGAGAGCATTCTCAAATACTATTTTTTGACTGTCAATCATCACAAATTCAGTGTTTCCCTGCATTAATGTAGAAATGGATTCCTGTAATGACTTTGAAGGACGAATTTTTCCATCACTCAATTCATAGAGATTTTTTTTCTGATCTCCTTTTATAATATGCTTCTCAATAAATTCGCGTAACTTGTCTGATTCACCTTTGAGAAAAAGAGGTGCTGCATTAACATAATATGCATAGAGTTTATTATCTATTTCATCTTTATATTTCTGTTCATAATTATGAAGGTAGGCACATGGGTTAACTAATATTTTTTCTTCTTGAATACTCTCATTAAAATTTTTTAATAATTGGAAATAAGACCATGCTTGATAGGAAGGATGTAAACTCTCGCAAGTTCTTCCAGCAATTCTAGTTAAAACCAACCCATCTTTACCTTCTATCTTTGAAGTAGTGTCGCCGGACCATTGTTTTAGCTCAATAACGATCACAACCCCTCGGTTATCTTCACCATATCCTGAAACCACGAAATCAATTCGCTTCGAAGATAATGGAATCTTAAACTCAATAGCTATTCCTACATCAGAGGGGATCGTATCAGAGAGCAATACTTTGTACATCTGTTGCAATGAATTTTGCCAAGACCAAAGTTCCCCTTTACTCCCCATGCCCACATTAAGAAATGGTTTGGGAGTGTTGATTTTATCTATAAGAACATCATTTACAAAGTCTTTGAGAAATTCTTCCTTTGTAGCTTCGTATATTAACATGTTTTCATTCATTCCTCTTAGTTATTATTTATACTCAATCTCCATCCTTGCTCTGGCGTAATCAATTTCAACACTTCCTATCCTCACTCTTAATCTTTTCCCTTTCCAACCAGCTTCTCCAATTCTTTCACAATCCACACCATTCCTTCGGTATCCAATCCGCAATACGCAAGTAAATCCCGCCGAATCCGAGCCTTCTCATCAAAACCCAAGTTCCCAAAAGCCATCTTGCAATACGAAACCGATGCCAACCCACCATTATTAATATCCAGATTCTTGTAACCTTTCCCAGTCAATGCAGGCAACACCGCTTTGATAGAACAACTTCCTCGTTGTGTTGGATTATAATAATCAAAGTTCTTGAATGGCACAATCAAATCAACGATACGAACAACAATCTCTTCAACCCACCCAGCATACGCAGGAAATGCAGTAGCCAACTCTCGCAACCGAGCAATCTCAAACGATTGATTAAACACAATAATAGTCCCCGTGGGTAAAATAGCATCCTTCAACGCCAGAAGAAATTTCTCTCGTGGATCATCCGCAGAATCATGTAAGAAGTAGGAATGTTTCAATGTCATCGCATCATCAATATGCACACTGAATTGAAATGGAATTTGCTGATACGGTTTCGTACCGGAGTACATCGGAACCGCAGTTTGAAATGTCTCAAAGTCAAGATAATGAACAGGATATTTCAACTCACCCAAAAACTTCCCTAACCCAACAGAGTTCACATGCACAGTACCAGACACCGCACATTTCTTCTGAATGAGTTGTTTGTCAGTTAGCTTAAATGGAGAAGGAATATCTTGAATACGCACAACTTCAGCTTGAAACAACTCAAGAGATTTCTTGCCACCATAATACAACTCGAACACATGACTTTCAGGTAAAAAATTCCAGCAGTCTTCAGATTTGCACTCAAGACCATTGTGACAACCATTACCAATATGTACTTGAGGTGGAGATGACGAATTAACAATCTCCATCATTTCAAAAATCAAGTCAGGCAAACTAGCAACAAGCTCATTAACTTGAGTTGTTACATCTGTCTGCTTCAAGAGCTGTGAGACATCAAGTTCCCCATTCAAAATATACTCTTTATTAATATGTAAAACAGCACAGTTACGAATCTTTAACCCGAATTGAGTATACACATACTTCTGAAATGATAGATCGTGTAGATGATCTTCTTTAACTTCTGTTGACCCCTTCACTTCAATAACATCCCATTCATCAACACCAACTGGAACCAATATGTCAGCACGTGCAAATAACTCACCAATCATAATCCCTGCTTCAAAAAGAACCTGACGTAATAACAAACACTCTTTGGTCTTCTGCAAATTCAAAGAAAAATCTGTAGACTCATCTGGCAAATCAATTCCACCAGGATACAACTTCTTTGCTAATTTACCTATTTCTTTTCCTTGATCAATAATATACTGCGTGGCAGCATCATTTTCAGGAATTTTATCCAACTCATGAAACATCATCCATAAATAACGCGGACAGGAAAGACCGACAATGTATTTTGACTTTGTGAGTAATGGCATTTAATGTAACTATTGCCTTCGCCATTAAAAAGTATTTGTTAGAAAAAATCTAAGAGGGAAATCTCGCATTTTTTTCACCCTGCAACTCCATCCCTTCTCTTGAAATTACCTTATGGTAAATCCTATGCTTTTTTCTTTAACCGAGGCCACATATCTAATAGATTCTCTTTAAAAAATAGATAATTCAACAAGAAAATAATCTTCTAATCAACAAATTCAAACTAAAAAAATCAAAAAAGAATTATGACCTAGCTTATTTCTTTCTCTTAGGTCTGAGTTTTCTGCCTTTACAACTTCGGCATTTAATCTTACCTTGGGATACCTTCAAACTTTGTGCTCGAATTTTTGATTTACATCCTCGACAAACGAAAACGCCTTTCAAAATTCGTGCGGTTGCTTCTTCAAATTTTACCATAGTGAGCACCTATAATTATATTTTTAATATTTATGCCTTAATCTGCTTCATGATCATCATACCAACCATAGTCCAGTACAAAATCTCAACACCTTCATGAACATCAGCTTGAAGTTCTTCAGGAATATCCATCTCAAAGGTTTCAAAAGACTCTGAATCCATAACACTAGCCTTAGTGCCTGAAACAGACAACACTTGAGCGGACTTCTTCTCAATAATAGGAACTTCAACTCTATCGTGACCAGGCATAACCACGTTTCGTTTCTTCCCATCAATAAGACCAACCGCCATCAAATTAACCTTAGCGTGACCATGTTTACCAGGTCGTGATGTAGCCGTATCCGTAATCTTACACGGCGCATTATCAATAATAATAGTATCTCCCTTGTGGAGTGTACCGACACTTACGAGCTTTCTCTCATCCATATGATTACACCTACTTACTTGTTGCTAAAGCAATATCCTTCTCAGTCACCGTCTTGCGACCTGCGTGTTCTGCGAACTTCTTTGCTTCCATTGCAATCTCGATACCTTTCTGCTCAAGCACAGCAGCCAGTGCTTCCTTTGCGTCATCAGAAACACGAACCACACCTACCTGTCGCATAATCTTATCCATTGCATTATAGGACAAGAACGATTTGCTAGCCATACAACCCAAAAATGAGCTTTCTTTTTTAAAGGTATCGAAATATTAGTTGATTGTCCAGTGTGTTATATCTATTCTATCAACTAATATTAGAAAGAGACATCTTCCACCTCTCTTTCTTTATATTAGTTGATTTTATAGTGGGTTATATCTATTTCATCAACTAATATTAGAAAGAGACATCCTCCACCTCTCTTTCTTTATATTAGTTTATTTTATAGTGTGTTATATCTATTCTCTCAACTAAATTTGAAAGACAAGCCTCCCGTCTCAAATAAACGGCAGCATAAAACCTCCTCTCAACCACCATAATACTTTTAACCAGATTTCTCCTATTTCCATCATGGCAGACCTATATGAAATACTAAGCAGGAATGAGACAACAAAATCGAGAGCGCAACCATCAATTATACCACTTCGAGATGTAAGTCTTCTCAACGATTTTTACGCACAATTAAACATCTATAACGATAGTGAAGTGATGTTTCCTCGTGAAAAGCGAGTTATCGGAATCATCGGAGTCAATCGGGCCCAATCGGGCATATACGAATTAGAAATAACGAATGCTCACGTAAGGGGTAAAACCCTTGCGCTTACACTCATTGATCAAATTCCTGAAGGATTCAAAGGTGGAAGTATGCTCTCAGTTGCTGGAAGCCCCGTACTTGTAGCAAGCATCCCATACAACATCCTAAGAATACATGCCACATATACTCCCACCAGTGGTCGCGGCCAAGAATTCCAAGAAATGAAGCTCAATACAACATTTTAATTTTTTTATTTTTATTTAAGTTCTCTTTAGTTTTCAACGTGTTTATCTCAGAAAAACAACGAAGTGTTCTCAGAATACCAACAACCACCACAAAAATACATTCAAAAAAATTTCCACCAACTTCCCTTCTTCTTCCCATTTTTAACCGTTCGAACATACCTCTCAATCTCCTTCTCAAGCATTTCAAAACGAGGAAACTTTCGCTCATCAGCACGAAATGCTGCACTATGACTCACATCCCGCACTCCCCGGACATGAAATTTATGCACGATATGTAACATCTCATGGTACATAATAAAATCAAGCATCTCAGCCGGTGCCGAGCAAAACGCCGTTGACATCACAATTGTATGACTCTGAAAATTATAGTGCGCCAATCGTCGAGTCGACTCCTGCCCCCACTTCAAATTCGGGCACTCCAACCCACCTTCAAAAAACAAAATATTATTGCGATCAAACGATGCCTTCAACACCACATCCTGTTCCTCAACCACTGCAAACGACGAAATTGTCTTCACAAAATTCTTGTATAACAAAACAGAAGGAGTCATCTCAACTCTGCGATACACTTTGCGAAGCAAATGCTCAATAAGTCCTAGTTTAATCGAGTCATCAATATCTCTCCATTCCTCATGCATCCCAATTTCAATCCCGCGACCACCCACTCTGATATTCGCATTGAATCGTGTAAACCGTCGATTATACACAAGAGATGTCAAAGGAATATCCTTGCGAGGAAAAATAGCACGAAACGCAACCGCAATGAGATCATGAGTAGATTCAGCCTTTTCACCAATATCTTTCTCAACAGAATTAATTTCTTTATCTTGCAAAATCTCAGCATCCACTTCCTCAACAAATTCAAAATCTAACAGCGATGTCGCAACTTCTCCACGTCCATTTCGTAACATTGAATTATTGGCATGTACCACATTTACTCAAACTCACACCAAGTTATAAACGCTGCTCATGATTTTATCACAAAAATACACAGTAAAAGAATCAACTACATATATCTATACTCTAAAACTATATCTTTGAGAATTCTCCTTCCTCCTATGGAGCTCACACATCCAAATCTTGGAATCGTAGCCCCTGGTGGTGGCCTTCGCGGCGCGTTTGTCTGCGGCGCACTTGAAGCATTAATTGACCAATACAACCTCACCGCCCCCAAAGCCGTTCTTGGTTGTTCAGGCTCTGCTGCTCCGTTTGCCTATTATGCAGCAAACCAAAGCGAAGTCGGATACGAGGCATACAAGTATCTCTGTCTTAATAAACTAATTGACCTAAAGCGCATCTTCACAAATAATAAAATTAAATTCTCAAATCTATTCAATTTCACCCTTCTAAGACAAACATTTGCGCAAGAATACCCAATAAACATCCAAAACATCATTCAAAATCCAACCACACTTCACATCGCATTAACTGAGTACGAAACTGGAAAACCAATCTACCTCTCAAATTGGACTAACGCTCCGCTTGTAGACGCCCTGCTCGCTTCCAAATCAATCCCGGTTGTAAACGACGGAAAAATAAAAGTCAACGATACATACTTTACTGATGGCGAACTTGCCTGTCCACTTGACAAAAACATCGCATACCTCAAATCTCTTGGTATCCAAAAAATCCTCGTTCTCGATTGCGGCTCAAAATTAACCTTTGCACGACGACTCCTCCTCAAAGTCCATTCACATAGAGATAGAATCCCCCGGTTACTCGGAAACACCATCAGAGAATATTGTGACTCAACCCTCCAATTCTACGATGAGCCAGACGTCTTCTACATCAACCCAATGAAGCCACTCCCTGCAGGAACATTTTCAACATCATGGGACAAAGTAAGATCCACAATGGACATCGGCTCAGATTCAATCATCTGCAATCCATATCTCAAAGAATTCTTAAACAAATAAACAAGTAAAAAAAATAAACAAAACAACACCAAAATAAATTCCCCAAAAACTACTTCTCACCCAACATCACTCGCACATGCGCAGGCAACGATGCAACCATTCGTCCACGTAGCAAGGTAGTAAATGGATGATGAAGATGATCTGGAATTCTCTCATCCGCCATTTGACCCCAAATATGTGTATCATAAAACCGAAGTCCATGGTGATCTTGCCAACTTCCCCACACCGGACGCAGTGGATAAGGTCCTTCTTCAATATATGAAATTATTCCCTTCAGATTCGACTCCACTCGCCAATCTATACCATACCCTCTGTCCTCTTTACTCGAATGACATGGCCCTCCACCAGAACGCATCTCACCAAACCCGCGAATAAAAGTATCAAAGACCTCGCCATCAACGAGCGAATGAATTGGTTGTGGTAGTTCTATCTCACAATGCAGATTTGCCTTATTGATCTGTTTTGAAAAACTATCAGCCTCAACCACTAATCCTTTTGATGGCAGTACCCACACACCATAGTTATCTCGTTTGCGACCATCCTCTCTGTCCCTGCGTGATAGCGGAATCTGATAACCTAGCACTTTCTCAAACTGCAACGCATCCAAATCCTTTCCTAATTTCTTCCAAGTATAATCCATAGTACAAATCCCCTATTAAACCGTGCGCGGTTCATTTACACGATTCAGCATGTTTCGTCTTCCATATCCTATTCCAGCTACTCTCCAATTTGTTGCAATTGATGCATCCTTATCCGACGTTACACTCAACACAACATCTGGCATTTCAGCACCCACTCTAAATTCTCGCGAATTAAAATCATCCATCTTCAATTGTGCTGCTGGAACAGTCTGCACTGTATACTCGGCACTATGTGGTTCCAATACCAATGCACCAAGGCCATCCGCCGAAGGCAATTCACGAATAAAATATCGTGCGTCTTGAAATCGAACAACTGCTCCTGGTGTTGGAACGTCAGTAAACATGCGACCAACTAAACCCTTAAACGCATCATCATTATACAATTGAAAAGAGCCGGTTCCTACATTTGTTTGCATTGCATACTTACGAAGTGTCCAAAACTCACTCTCCTTCACTTCCTTAATAATCTCTTCAACACGTGGTCTATTGGTGTCATCAATGTGAATATCATGTGAAGCATCGAGAGAATCAAACCAACTTGTATCCGGTCCATCTAAACCAGATTTACGTTTTCGTGCAGGAAGACGTTTAGAAGATAAATATCGAATGGTATGCCCTCTCCCCCCTTCCCCCGCACTTCGTAAAAACCTATTTCCATCGTACGTAAACATACCACCCGCTTTAACCACCAGCATGGTATTTCGCTGAGCATGAAAATCAAAATATCCCTTATACAAGCCACCATGAGTAGGATATCCTTCCCAACCAATACATACCGCACCAAACGCAGTACCATTATAATCTCCACCAACAGCCTTACTAATAAAGCGATGAAAGTTAACAGTAGAATTATCAAGGAGTTGTTCTAATTGAGTAATATGTTCTTCATGAGTTGCCATTCAACAATAAGAACACATCCACTTTAAAAAACATCACACAAAAAACAAAAATCACTAATTCCCAATCTCAAACCGCAACATTGCAGCAATGCCACCCATTTCTTTAAGTTGCACACCTTCACGTGTTTCAATAGAAATAATTTTGACCGTCGATCCACCTGCTTGTGCTTGTTCATCAAGTTTCAAAACCATCTCATCAGGTAAACTCTCAGATAAAATGAGTACACTCACTGCGTTCATCTCCAAAGCTCGTAGTGTCTCCTTCTCACCATACGTGATTTTATTAGGAGTTTCGCGAAGCATCGTAAAAAAGCTGAGCATCACCTTCTTCTCCATTGCAACTTCTTCTTCAGAAAGTAAATCTTCAGATTTATCAAGTAATTCCTGTAATCCAAACTCTTCTGTATATGACAAATCCTTAGTACCTAAAATCTTACGCTGTAACTCCCCAGTCAAATATTCGTGATTTAAAAAATCATTAATTGTAACACCCGGTCCACCAATAATAATACCTTTCAAATTATTTCCCAGTGGAAGAAATTGATCTTTCATATAATCACAAATTTTCTTAAAATGATCTTTAAGAGCCCCTTCACGTAAACGAGCAAACCGTGCCGCACTCTGACCACCCGCTTTAAATTTACCAGGAACCTCACTATGTGTCTTCTGTAAAATTTGCATCGTCTTCCCACGAAGAAGCGCAATAGTAGCGTCGCGTTTATCAAGAACAACCAGGCCATACACTAAATGAATCATCATCATATCTTCGAGAATATCAGTGACAAAATTTTTATCGCAGCGATAAATACGAGTATTTAACGGCATTGGAGGTTCTATAGACCAAGCACGAACATCAACCTTACCTTCCGTAGCTGCCACGTTCCCAGAAAACGCAGCAATTCCATTTGCTGGCGTTCTACCATATTGCCGAAGGTGCACTATCATCTTCTCAAGTGCCATCTGCACGTTCTTCCTCGTTACACTTGACTTAATGTTAGATGCTGTACCAAGTTCCTCTTGAAGGTGCTGAATAATTTTAACCAGATCGTAATCCTTTGGAACATACACTGAGACGAACTCTGTATGGAGTGCTTTTTGTTCCTTTAATTCTGCAATAATTTTCCTCAAACGCAGTTTTTCTTGTGGTGTAATTGCCATGGAGTATATGAAAATGAATCCTACTCAGAATTCCGGCACACGCTATATAAATATTTGGGCGGGATTAAGAATGCACCCACAAACTATTAATAAACTACTTTTCCCCCCTCCCTCTCAAAAATTTCTTCACCATCAATAGAATTTTCTTCTCATACCCTGCTCGAGTAACATCAACCGAAATAACATTCTTATGCGCAGCAAATGCTTCTTCTTCACACACATGGAACATCTCACATTCCAAGTTCTCAGCAATCTTTGCTTTGGGATACCTTCGCGCAACCAACCGAGAAGAAATTATTTTCAAATCAGAACAAGTCAACACAATAACCAAATCAACAAGTGCCGAAGGCAACCGATGTGCCACATGGCTATCTAAAAAATACACACCTTCCTTATTTTTCACAACTCCAGAAACAAACTTTCTAACCCGTGCAAAATCCAAGTTATAACATCGACCAGAATAATCATACGAAGACGAAAGGGCTTTATAATGTGGGTGCAAATCAATTCTCACCCCTTCTTTAACATGCGACGCCAAGTAAGTAGCAATAAAACTCTTTCCCACTCCGGGTGTTCCCGTAATCGCAATAAATACCATGAACACCTCTCAATTAAAATTCTGATTTACCAACTGATGCCTTATGTGGTCCGCCACCCTTATGATGGCCCCGCATAAACCTTTCAACCAAATGACGATGTAATAAAGTCTCAAGAAGCAAAATCAAAAAGAACAGAACAAGCATGTACCCGGCTAGAATTGCCAAATCCAACACCACATCGCCAAACCCAGATCCAAACAAAAATACTTGACGAATGATCCGTTCACTCACAACAAACGGATTATAGAACATTATTTCCTGTACACCGCGAGAAATAGCTTCGATCGGAAGAATAACTCCTGACACAGTTAAAAATAATGTGCCAACTGAAATCGACCCAAGAACCGCCGTTTCTTCAGACGCAAAGATATACCCTACAATCATGCCAAGGAATGTAAATATTGACGCTGTTAAAAACAACACCAAAGCAATAAGTGGAAACGTTGCAACTTGCTCAGGTAAGAACACAGAAGCAATAATTAAAATAATCACAATCTGACTTACAATTAAAATTAAATTAGTCAAATACGTTGCCAGAACAAACATGAATTTAGGGATCGGAACAAAAAAGTTACGAACAAACGCCGGACTATTTTTTTCAATCATTACAAGAGTCGTACCAAGAAGAAGCGATCCAAACATAACTACCAAAATTAAAATCCCTGGAAACAAATAACTCAAATATGTTGCTTTTGGGCTCACATTTTCCACCCGTGTGGTAAGCGGTGCTGAAATCACCTTAGGATCCGTAACTTTCTGATCAGTAATCACTTTAACAACCGCATCTAAATTTGTTGACAGCGCATCTAAACTTGTAATACTTTCCTGAAGAGAGCTTGACGTACTATCAAGTGATGTACTACTCGCACTAACTCCACTTTGAGCAGCGCCAAGTTTTGCGTTCGCTGCACCTAAATCAGTTTGCACCTGACCAAGAAGTGCAGTGATGGTGGTTCCATTACCCCCAAGAATCATCCCTGATGCCGCATCAATGGCTACCGACGTATTCAACAAATATGAATCCAACACAAGTTTATCAGCAGCCGAAATATTACTGTTATTCAATTGCAGTACTGCAAGACTTAAAATTGTCTTCGTCGAATTCAACTGTAAGATAGTTGCATCAATGACGCTTTGGTTATAAGTTCCCCCTGTAGGTGTTAAATCAATTCCTTGTAACCCTGTTTTAGCTGATTGCGCATTCGTTGTTGCAGTCGACGTTTTTCCTTTAATCGCGACAAGTTCTGCTTTTCGTGCCGCAATATTATCCTGAATAGTTTTCAACTTAGCTAAAATCGCAGTCGATACTCCTTCACTAATTTCAGATGATCTACCTCGAACAGTTGACTTTAACACATCTTCAAGAGCATACACAAGTTGTTGTCTTGAAGGATCAACATAAATCACAATCTCTTTTTGTGTATTATCTTCAAGAACCAGAGACACCGGAATAGAAAGACAAGCATGACTAAACCCTGCTTTTATATCCGCAACACAAGTATCAATAGACTCATTATACTTCACTACCGTATAATTTTGCGCCTGTAATGCACCAATAATAGAATCAGTTTCCGCAGAAAATACCGGTGTATACACCCCAATATTTACATTGTAATTACCTTGAGAATTATATGTGAGGGCAAGAACCAATATCAACAGCAACGGAGCAAAAATAAGAACCAACGCTGAACTTCGTGAACGAAGAAGTAACTGCAAATTCTTCTTAGTAAGTAACCAAATAGATTCCATCATTCCCTCTTTATCTCTTCATCATACCCGTAACATCAATCGGATTAATACCATCCTACACACATCAATCAAATTATTAATGTAAACAACCAAAACCACATCGAATTTCTTATTTAGGCACGATAGGTACATCATCTTGTGCTGCAATCTTCTCAAACACTTCTGAGAGCGACGGCTTGCGCAAATCCATGTCATTCATCTGCAAATTTTCTTCCTTAATAATTTGAAGAAGCGCAGCAACCGCTTTATCCACTTGCGATGGATATACCACCAGTGTCTTGCCCTGCTCTTCAATTTTTAATATAGGTACTCCCTTCAATCGTGCAAGCAACCGATCTTTATCAACTCCAGAGTGGAGTGTGATAGTAAAATGATCGCTCAAATACGGCTTCTTCACATCATCAACAAGTCCTTGAACAGAGACTTTTCCTTTATGAATAATTGCAATTTTATTACAGATATTATCAATACTCTCAAGGTGATGCGAAGCAAGAATAACCGTAACTCCCTGCTTATTCACTTGTTGTAATAAAGCAAGAACATCTTTTTGTAAAATAGGGTCTAAGTCAGAGGTTGGCTCATCAAGAATCAAAATTTTTGGCTTATGCACCATACTGCATGAGATATCAAGCCTCTTTTGCATTCCGCCTGACAACTGTTCTGCAAGCTTATGTTTATCATCTTCTAAACGCATAAACGCAAGTAAACTCTTTATATTAGCAATAAGTGTTGGATGAGGTATCCCATACAATTTACCAAAGTGTAACAAATTCTCAGCAACCGTCAATTTATGATAAAATGAATTATGTTGAGGAGCAAATCCCATATGTTTCTTAATTTTGTGAAAATTCTTGTGTAAATTTTTATCTGCTTGATCAATCTTAGAATAATAAGTTACTTCACCTTCTGTTGGCTCTAAGAACCCCGCCATAATATTCAAAAGCGTCGTTTTGCCTGATCCTGATTGACCAATAACACCAACCATATCACCTTCTTCGATAACGAGATTAACATCATCAAGCACTCTATGATTCTTATACTCTTTCGTCACCCCTTTTAGCTTCAGCAATTCCACATAAAAGCTAGCGTTTGCGCGTTTATAAATGTTTTGAGCAACCCCCCGCCAAAAAATCTATTCGATTCTTCCTGCATTCAATAAAATCCCCCTCCCATTACTTAACATCCATAATCTTTATAATATACCCCCTAAGAACAAGCTCATGGCAATCGGTTCAAAAATAAAATCATTTTACGAGGAAAAGTACAAAATACTAATGTTCATACCATTTCTAATGGTTCTTCTTGCATTTGCTCAAATTGGGTACCAATATCATAGCACCGGCGACTTTGTAAATCGAGGAGTTACCCTTAAGGGTGGCTCACTTATCAGTTTTGTTGCACCGCAAGGAAGTGATATAGCCTCAATTCAATCATCTCTTACCAGCTCCTTTCCAGGTCATGAAATCGCAGTAAGGACCCTGGGTCCAGCTTCAAACCCAACAGGAATAGTAGTGGAATCTGAATATCAAACTGAAGCCGAGATTATTAAACTCAAAGCCGAGCTTACTCGTCTAACCAACGTCCCAACCAAAGAAATGGGAACCGAAATTATTGGTTCAGCTATTGGTGCAAGTTTCTTTAAACAATCCTTAGTAGCTCTTGGCGTTGCGTTTTTACTCATGGGTTGTGTTGTATTTGCGTATTTCCGAACTCCCGTACCATCGCTCGCAGTTATTCTAGCTGGTGCATCTAATTTGATAGTTACCCTTGCCATATTCAATCTAACCGGAGAAAAACTCTCAACCGCAGGAATTGCCGCATTTCTCATGTTGCTTGGATATAGTGTAGACACAGACATTCTTCTTACCAGTCGGGTACTTAAACGTAAGGAAGGAACAGTAATGCATCGGATTCATGGTGCAATCAGTACGGGAATGTCCATGACCGCAGCAACACTTGGCGCTGTAATTGTTGCACTTATTTTTGTTCATAGCGACGTAATTCACCAAATCATGTTAGTTCTTTTCATAGGACTATTAACAGACATGTTCATGACCTGGATTCAAAACGTGGGCATCCTACGCCTCTATGTTGAAAAAGGAGAAAGAAAATGAAATTTACCAAAGCTATAACTCAATGGAGAGTGATCATATTACTCTTCTTCATACTGTTTTCATTAGTAGCTATATTTTCCTTCACCCCTCACTTTGTTGAAAACGGGGTAGCTATCCGATCTGTACAAACAAATTCACCTCTAGCCATAGCCGGCATGACGGGTCCAACCGGGAAAGTAACCCCCTTAGCTCGCGAACTTATTATATCAATAAATAATATACCCACACCAAATCTTGAGAAATATAACGAAGTTGAAAAGACACTCATCCCAAACAGTACCGTTCTTGTTCAAACAACAAAGCAACTCTACACTGTAAAATTAAAAGAGTCTCCTATTTTAGGTGCTCGGGTCTCAAAAGATGCAGTCACCAATTTACGAAAAGGCTTAGATCTTGAAGGAGGTACGCGTGTCGTACTAAAACCAACGGAACAAATCACCGACGATCAACTTCAATTAACGATTCAAAGTCTCTCTGAGCGTTTAAATGTCTATGGTCTCTCTGATGTTGTAATAAGACCCGCATCCGACCTATCGGGAGATCAGTTCATTATTATTGAAATAGCAGGCGTTACCGAAGACCAAGTAAGTGAGTTAATTGCGTCTCAAGGCAAATTCGAAGCAAAAATTACTAATCAAAGTGTGTTTGCAGGCGGAAAAAAGGACATAACGTATGTGTGTCGAACTGCCGAATGTTCAGGTCTTGACCCAAGTCAAGGATGCAGTAGCTCCCCAGAAGGGTCGGTGTGTCGATTCTTCTTTAGTATCTCGCTCTCAAGTGAAGCAGCACAACGTCAAGCCGATCTAACCAAAAATCTCAAAGTAATATCCAGTGGTGACGGTAGCTCCTACCTTAGTGATGATATCGTACTCTATTTGGATGACGTAGAAGTAGATCGATTAAAAATAGGATCCGAACTCCGCGGACGAGCATCCACTACTATTCAAATATCGGGCTCTGGAACAGGACGAACAGAATTAGAAGCAAGGCAAAACACTTTAGAAAATATGAAAAGACTGCAAACAGTTATTTTCACTGGTTCTTTACCCGTAAAATTGGACGTCGTAAAACTTGATACTATCTCACCAAACCTTGGAGATGAATTCTTAAAAAATGTGCTTCTTGTCGGTGTACTTGCAACCCTTGCTGTAGCACTCGTTGTAATCATTCGATACCGAAAACCTGTTATTGTCATACCAATGATCTTTTGTTTACTCAGTGAAGTAGTCATGTTACTTGGGTTTGCAGCGCTCGTTGGTTGGCAACTAGATCTCATCGCAATTGCTGCAATAATAATTGTTATAGGAACGGGAATTAATCACCTTGTTATAATCTCAGATGAAGTAACCCGTGGAGAACAAGGCGGATCCTGGGTTAATAAAACCAAAGCTGCAATCTTTATTATTACGGGAGCATACCTAACCAACATCTCCGGTCTCATCCCATTAATGTGGGCAGGAGCAGGATTACTCAAAGGTTTTGCCGTAACAACTATTGCTGGGCTCTCATTTGGTGTTCTTATTGCCAGACCCGCATACGCAGCAATCATTCGCGCAATGCACGAAGATGAAGAAAAATAGTTTTTTTCTTTTTTAATTAAATCAAGCAAAACTTTTTGTTAAATATGGAAAATTCTTCCCAGCACAAACCGATAAAAAGCAACTCTCATCGCGCAGCTATTCTCATCATGGTTCTATGCACCGTGTTCACTTCCACTGGCCAGCTACTTTGGAAAACGGGGTTCAATCAAGCTGACCTCACCACCTCATTTCTAACCCTTATAAACCTCCCCTTCCTACTCGGTTTTATCTCATACGGAATTGGCGCAATCTTAATGCTTATCGCATTTAAAAAAGGAGAATTAAGTGTACTCTATCCAATTATTGCAACCAGTTATGTCTGGGTCACACTACTCTCCCCCTGGCTTTTTAACGAACACATTTCTCTCTTAAAGTGGATTGGAATTACCATCATTGTACTTTCTGTGAGCATTCTAGGAATCGGAGGATCAAAAAAACACGCACAGCAACCCTCAAATCAAAACAAACCGCAGATTCCCACCAAAAAATCCGAGGTGCATCAATGAATAAACTCATCATTACCTGTATTGTCCTCATCGGTGGCCTTCTTGGATCGCTTGGAACACTCCTCATCAAAATAGGTGTAGACAAATTCCATCTGAAAGACCTCTGGAAACATAAGGTATTTTACATCGGCGGGTTTTTCTACGCCCTATCTTCCGTGCTCTACTTATTTGCCCTCTCCAAAGGAGACGTAACTTTTGTATATCCGTTAGTATCAACTGCATACATTTGGACACTCTTATTCTCCGTACACCTCTTGGGTGAGAAAATGAACAAATGGAAATGGATAGGTATTATCGGAATAATTCTCGGAGTGATTCTAGTCGGAATAGGAAGCTAATCTTTCCACATTTCTTCCTCATACTTCTTCATGCAAACAATTCTTGCTATTTCTATTTCCGCGAAACCCACAGCCGATGTCCCACAATCGGAATAAACATACACATCCCAAATGTCATCGCAACATATACTGGATTTGTCAACACACTCAGCCCATGCAAAATACTAATTCTATTTGTCAGTTGAACCAGCGTAATTAAAATGACAATAGAACTTAACGGAATGATAGTCATCCCAAACAAATGATGTCCTTGTGTTATGTGATGAATTTGGTCTATTAAGTGAACATACACTGCCCCAACAATAAGCGCAAGCAATACCGAAATAAAATACACAAACCATCCTTCTAAAAACAGCATGACTGGAATCAGTATTGACATAATCAACATACTTCCAAAGAGCACACATAAAATAACACTCCAATACACCACGTGAGAATGAGCCACATCTGAATCCTGCGCGCGCTCCATAATTCGAATCGCCCGTGACAACTCTTCACGAGACCATCCCTTCATCATGAGTTTCTTAATAGTTTGAATCTTCATCAGTAATATCCTCACATCCCATGCATCAGATGCGACGCTAAATCAACAAATATTTTTCTACTTTTTGCATGAGGATACAAATAAACCAATGGCCCACCATGTTGTTGCGATGCCGGGATTTTAGTATCGTGTGGAATCACATACAGCGTAGAGTGCTCAAGAGTTTTCTTGATTTCATCCAACTCCAACCCCGCAAGATTGTGGGGATTATTAACCAACACCGCTGCAATTGTATGATTATATTTTTCAGCCAACTCCTTTGTTTTTTGCGCGTCATACACCGCACTCATCGTAGGCGTTGTTACCACAATTGACTCATCCGCTTGTTTCAAAATATCATGTACTAACGAAGAAAAACCCGACGGACAATCAATGACCACAAAATCAAATGCCTTATCCAAATGTTCAAACACTTCATGAATGTTAATATGTTTCATCTCAGGAGTACTCGCAGCAGGAATAAATCGAAGTCCTGATTCATGTTTATACACTGTATTTCGTAAATCCTTAGTACCTGAAAGAAACTGATGAATATGATGCTCCGGTGTAACGAGACCTAAATACAACCCAATGTGTGGCGTATCTAAATTCAAATCTACAAGGATAACTCGCGCCCCTCTCTCAAGCAGTGATGCAGCAACATTAATTGCAACCGTACTTTTGCCAACCCCTCCTTTTCCCGAATGAACCGCAATAAATTTAGTCATCTATTTTCAACCCTATCAACTACTCTTTCAACAAACAATATCCTGTTACTTAGATATATATGTTTTACTCTTATAACCCTCTTGCACCTTTTAGTATAGAACTCTTAAAACCCCCTACCTCTCCTAAATCCAGAACTCCAACTAATAACAAAACTAACTGCATAATATTCTTAAAGAAAACCCTCATTTTGAGCCTATGGCAGACAAAAAAATTGAAAATCACCCCTCCACTCCCACCTCCACAAATCTCCATGTACTCAATCCTCACGCACCAGTACATCATGAACCAAATCACACCGCACATGTAAAGATGGAAGACCAAACCCCTCCCACCCCGGAGGAAGTTCGCTTTGAAACAAAATCACTATTAATCGGTGCAGCAGTAATTATTGGACTTCTCCTTCTCATATTCCTTGCAATCAAAATATACCCTGAACTCGCGGCAAAACCAATGACCATCACCGAACTTCATCAACAAAATCTAGATGGAAAACTCAAGCCAGACCAAGGTATCATCTACAATGGGTTCAGTTTCATCAAACTTGACGGTTTGTGGTGGGGCGAAGTCCAAGTCTCTGATCAGCTAACACGTATCCGCTTCCATTATAACCCAAAAGAACTTGAAAATATAACCATAACTGGCCACTTAAATGAGAGTTTCAACAATGGATCAAATGTGTATCTAGCAGTAAGGCCGGACTACGCATCAAAATATTATAACTTGGCATTAAGTGAATTAACTACAAACATTAATCACGGAATCTACGGTAAAGTAAAAGCAGCATGTACCATGGAAGACGATATCTGCGTCAATCGCACAATAGCATCCTGCAATAATACTCAGGGACTTCCAGTTATAGAGCTCATCCCCCATGATGAAGCAAAAGTAGTGTTACAAGGATCATGCATTGGAATTTACGGAAACGAAAGTGACCTTACAAGAGCCAGCGAAAGAGTGTTATATCAATTGTATGGGGTTATGAACTAACAATTGAGTTAATAAATAAAACCCAAAGCAGAGATGAATATGGTTATCAGATATGATATTAACAAAGTAGCAGATCAAGTCAAAGCATCCATCACCCATGAATCAGCCTTTACCCGCGGGCCAACCGCTCATAGCTGGGTTCCCAAAATAAATATGAACTATGATATCACTTGTGTCAGCCCTTTAGAATTGGTAGTAAAAGAAATAGGGGACGCTTCAGATATAGCAGCAAGAATAGGAATTCCTTTAACACCTCCAATTGTAGCTAGAGTATCCTATTTGGAAGGTCAAGATGTAATCAGTGTTCAATCTTTAGATCCAGGATACGACCAAAAAATGAGTACCGTCGCATCTCATCTGGAGAGTAGGTTAGCCCCACCTGGTCGAGTATTAAAAGTATGTTTCTACGCAGCACCAGAACCGAACAGACAATAATTTTTTTTAAAACCCTTCTTTTCTTCCTTTTCGATTAGCATTTATCAGCACGTTCTATTCCCGTCTAATCCCAAGAACATCATAATTCCCATTCGTTAACGTCACAATACGAAAACTAAAACCCATCTCCATAATTGCTTCAAGAAGTGCCATATGTTCGCGACCCGAGCCTGAAGCAAAATTAATTGCCACTTCAAAATCCGTTATCTTCCCCCGCAGCTCCTTAATGATAACATCACATTGCGCACGCGAATCCAATTCTGCATTCACCAAAATAAGTTCCGTATTTGCTGAACACGTAAAATTATCCTTCCCAAACTGATTCGTAATAAGAAACACCCGAGACCACGCAAACGAAGAAATCATCCGATTCACTTCCGCCCACGTTCCTTTTCCCGTAGATAAATTCGCAATTAAAACCGGCATCTCATCTCACTGTCTCTGATACATATAAACCAATTGGAAATTTCCTTAACATCAGATTTTTTCAAACACTTTCCTATCTTGCTCCATAAATCGTCCAATCAACTCTCGATCCATATCTGTGAGCATCTTACCAGTACTTAGTTTGGCTAAAATATCCACATTGTAAAATCGTATTGCATTTGATAAACAATGCACTTCATCCGTTAAATCAACCGTTGTGCTCGGCAAAAAGACATCAGCAACATTATCGGAGCCTAGTCGTACGGGAACTTCCCGAGCCAAAAAGTCCAACACGCGAGCAACACTATTATGTGTGGGAGTTGTAATTGGACGCAACTGTCGCATGGAAATTGCTGCAGTGGGACAACAAATGATTCCAATATTATACTTTACAAGACCATCCACCATTCGAGCAAATTTATCTTCTCCATAACCCGACGGTGAAATAGAATGCACCGCCCAAACTGCAGGACCATCCTCATTTATTTTTGGTGAACCAAGCCAGCGTACTGCATCAATCAATGTCTCCGTTCCCTGTTCGCGTGGATCATTTGCTTGATCAACATGATAATGAACTGGTTTCTTCAGTTCATGAGCAAGAGCCAGCGTTCGTCGAAAATGTTCATCAAACCCTATATGATTTGGATGATACTGTTTATCGTCCCGCTCAGGCAATAATCCCATAAAATCTGCCTTTCGTGCAGCTTCCACAAAAAGTTCCCATCGTTGTGGTTCAGAGTCCTTAAACCCAAAGATGGGATATGCTCCTACTCGAAAATCAATTTTCTCTTTCAATTCGTCTTTAAGCGCAAGGGCACAGTCAATCGCTCTCATCCCCACATTATCTGATGAAACATCAATGAATGAATCTGCACGTATGGTCCCACAAGAAATCATTAAATCCAAGTTGTCCTTCATTCGACGTCGTAGATCATCATTTTCGTATGCTACCCCCCGATGCAAGTCCCCTGTTAAATTTTGTTTTACTCGTAAAGGGTATCCTGACGCTTCAAGAGGATTCATTCCAACATGTGCAAGATACTTTTGCGCAAGAGTCGAAGACCTATCCAAGTGAAGGTGTGCATTAAACAGTCCGCCATAATGGCCAACCGACGCAGAAAACAACTCAAAGAATTCCGATTTTGGTGTCATTAAAAACAATACAACCTAAGCTATCCTTATAATAATTTAGAACTCCATATAGGTTGTAACAAAACATAATTCTCGTTCTACAAAACAATTACCCTATTTCTAAATCCTCCCCCAGTTCCACAACCTTTTTATCCCACCCCGCCCAAAAACCAGCTATGAAAACACTCCTCCTCGGCCAAATCCATGACGATGCGCTCTCTACATTAAAATCAAAATGTCAGATTATCCAAATGAGTCAAGGAGAGTTTGACATCGTTGACAAATTAGATTGCGAAGCCATAGTTTTCCGAACATTCAACCCCATCAAAAAACCGCAGCTAGACAAACTTCCAAAATTAAAATACGCCATCCTCTGCAGTGTAGGAACCGATAATATTGACCTAGACGAATTAAAACAGAGAAATATAGAACTCATCTTCATCCCTGGAACCAACGCAAACAGCGTTGCAGAACACACCCTCCACCTTCTTCTTTCTCTCTTAAGGGAAGACTCAAAACGACCATTTGCCGAACTAAAAGGAAAAACCGTAGGGATATGCGGTTTTGGTGCAATTGGAAAATTGGTAGCTAAAAAACTAAGTGGTTTCGAATGTAGCCTCATCGCCTTCGACGTCATTGCGCAAGATCAATCCGTCCTCAACCAACTCAATGTAACCATGGTCCCAATTGAAGAACTCTTCATCAAATCAAACATTATCTCAATTCATGTACCCTACATGAAAGCTACCGATGGGCTAATCAATCAAAAAGTACTCTCCCTCCTCCAACCAAACTCGTTTTTCATCAACACCTCACGAGCCGAAGTAATCAATGAAACCGACCTCCTTGCTCATGCACAAAGACTCCGAGGAATCGCGCTTGACGTCTACTCACCATCTCTTCTCCAGCAGCTTCAAAACCAAAAACATCCTAATCTCATCACCACCGAACACATCGCTGCCCTTGGAGAGGACTCATTTAGAGCGCAGTGTGTAAGACCAGTTGAAGAGTTCCTAAAAAAAATATAATGGACATGGTACGCTTTATATTATTCTAGATTTTATTCTCATTGTTATTCTCTCTCTAATCTATCTATACACAGTTCGACACGAGAACTCACATTAAGCCTTCCTTTGCAAGCCACTCCTTCAAGTCTGCAATCAACGAAGGCAGAGACTCAATAACAAAAAAGTGTGGCTGTTCAAACGAGTAATTGTAATCAGTCAAAATAACGTCGGAAATAACAAATGGACGAATCACTCGTTCTCCCGTCATTGCGTTCGTTAAGTCTTTTATTCCTCCAAGTAACCCAGCACCAAATGCTTTTATCTCCCCATCTTCCCGAATCAACCCATATTCAATGGAATACCAATATAAACGATTTAAACAAGTAAGTTGTTCTTCTGTAGCATGATCAGCACCTTGACCAATAAGAGTTTGCAACATAACAACCTCCTCAGACATAAACATCGGCACATGCCCCAATACTTCATGCACAATATCGGGCTCTGGAGTAAAAAATGGATTACTCGAATGACGAATATACTGTGTACATAACATCGCCTTCTGAGCAATCTTGAACAGAAATTGCCTTGGCAACACTAACCCATGAATCGGCTCTAAACGAAATCCTACTCGACGCAGCACCAAATCAAGATCACACAGTTGCGGAATACGTAACATATCAATTTGAATCAACTCACGACCGCGTAGATATTCTTGGCATGCCCATTTCTGATGAAGCACAGAAATCACTGAGTTGATTATAGCCCACGTCTCATGCTCATCCTCTGAATAAACAACCAGAGGAATATCCCCCCCGCCATGAGCATGAAAATCAAGTGCATTTTGCACAATAACTCTTCTTCGTTCTCTATATTCCGCATCTTGCGCACCGGGGTGATCTAAGTCCAAAATAGGTAATGTTTCAATATTCATAAGTAATCTCTTCTATCACCCACCTCTCCATTATAAGTAAAATGGTACTAAATTCAAATAATTACCAATAAAATTATAAATAATTGAATGTCATTCAACTTTATGAAAAACTTAGGTGAAAAATTAATCCCTCTTCTCAAAACAGGATCTTGCACCCCACTTATCTCTCAACTCGCCAAAAAAATCAAAGAACCGTCAGCAACCATTCATTACAACATCAAAAAGTTAGAGCAAGACGGATCCATCATCAGCTACAAAGCAGTATTCAATAACAAGAAAATAAACCAAGGGTTCGGAGTATACGTATTAATCACCTTAAGTCCAGACGAGTATGGTGACCCTGAGCGCATCGCACATGACTTAGCAAAACATCCCCAAATCGAAGCAATTGACATCTGCACCGGTGACTGGGAAATGGTGCTCAAAGTGCAATGCAAAGATCAAGATGAATATTACGAATTCATGAAAAAAGTAATCTCAAGAAAAGGCATAACAAAAATTAAATCACTAACCTCATTAAAACAAGTTAAAACTGAATATGTGAATCTCTAATAAAAACATTCTAACTCCATTCTATTTTTTAATCATTTCTCATTGATAAGTTAGTCTCGATTTTTTACCTTGTCAATATCCCCAACACACATCCATGCACAAGCATTTCCAAAACCTTTCTTATCAATATTAAACGGAGTAATATCAACCGCATCTGCAAGAAAAATCAATATACAATGTTTCTTATTCAACGCCCATTGAAATACCTCTTCTTTAGAAGATACAAACCGTACCTCATCATAATATTCATCAATCATCTCGCGTAACGTATTCTCATTATATTGCTCAAACTGCAACACCTTCAAAACTCTAGCACGAGCGGTTACAGGTTCACCCGCATCTTTGAAATAAATCATATCCCCGCAAGAAATCCTTCCCCATGGTGCAATCTTATGCTTATACCACCTTGACTCAATAGTCTTCTCACATCGTAGAATCTTCGCAATCAGTTTCCAAGACTTATTCATAATCGCAATGTGATCCATAGTTTTAGTAGGTAATCAACCGCTATAAATCATTATCTCCACTCCAGCTTAATCCAACCAAGACCACAACCTTTTTATCATCACCCCTCCACCCTAAAATCATGGCGTTTGATGTGGTGATAGGTAGGTCCAAAAAAGATCTTGCTAAGTTCGGACTTGAGGGAACCGTACTCATTGGAAAACAGTACGTAAAAATGGGTCAAACCACCTCGTTATCAAACCCAGTATACATGGATGTAGCTGGCGCACACGTTGTCTTTATCGTCGGCAAAAGAGGCTCGGGAAAGTCTTACACCATGGGAGCTATCGCTGAGGGTCTAGCCGATCTTCCAAAAGCAATCAAACAAAATCTTGCTATTCTTTTAATTGACACCATGGGTATTTATTGGACTATGAAATATCCGAATTTTCAAGACGCAGCCTTATGTAAAGAATGGGGGTTTGAGCCAAAAGCACTCGATATCAAAATATACACCCCCGGCGGATTCTTCAATAAATTCAAAGAGGAAGGCATCCCAACTGATTTCCCATTCTATGTACGACCAATTGATGTAGGACCAGAAGATTGGTGCACAGTGTTCGCGTTAGGCGCAAATTCCGCCCCTGGCGTCCTCATAACAAGATGTGTCCAAACTCTTCTCAACAAAGGTGAAAGCTACGAATTAGAAGATCTTATTGCATTAGTAAACAACGATTCAAACAGCGACACTGTCTCAAAACAAATTGTCATGAGTCAATTTGGAAAAGCACAAGGGTGGGGAGTATTCTCAAAAGTAGGAACCCCCCTTAAAGACCTCGTCTCCGGTGGCCAAGTAACAATTCTCGACGTGAGCCCGTACGCAACCATGGCAGGTGGTTGGGAAATAAAAGGACTCGTTGTTGGACTTGTATGTCGCATTCTATTCAACCAACGCATGCTAGCAAGAAAAGCCGAAGAATTCTCAAAAGTAGATTCCTCAATGCATTACTTCACCAAAGAAGAAGAGCAAGAACTAAAGGATCCATTAGTGTGGGTAGCACTTGATGAAGCACACGAACTCCTTCCATTTGAAGGACGAACTGCCGCAACCGACGCCCTCATTGCTATCTTGCGTGAAGGTCGCCAGCCTGGAATCTCATTAATCCTTGCAACCCAACAACCAGCAAAAATCCACACTGACGTCATGACCCAAAGCGACATTGTCATATCCCACCGTTTAACCGCCAAAATGGACGTAGAAGCATTAGGAAAATTAATGCAAAGTTACATGAGCTCAGGACTTGATCAACAACTCGGCATCCTTCCTCATACACAAGGAGCCGCATTATTATTCGACGACTCAAACGAACGACTCTTTCCTTGTCAAATGCGACCACGCTTCACCTGGCACGGCGGCTCATCCCCTACAGCTATTCGAGAAAAAAAGAACGACTTCGAAAAAAGACTAAAAGACTTAAAAGATTTGTAACAAGCCCATTCATTTTCTTCCATTTTGATTACTATCTAATTTTTCCCCATTGGTAAATAATCCAATCTCCAAAGAAACATTAAAGAATAAACACCTTTAACACTCAATCATGCAAGTCATCTTAATCCACGGCCCACCTGGCGCAGGAAAATTCACCGTAGCCACCGAACTCTCAAAAATCACCGAATACAAAGTAATTCACATTCACAGTATTTACGATTGCTTAGAAAACATCTTCACAAAAGATCGCTACGAAATAAGTCTCAAACTACTGAACAAAATATACCTAGATATTTTCGAAGAAGCATCAAACGCCAACGTCAAAGGATTAATATTCACATACACAGAGATAGCCAAAGACGATTACGCATTTGTACGAAAAGTCAAAGAAGTACTCGATAAAAAAAACGGTCAATTACAGTTTGTACACCTCGTGTGCAACAAAGACGAACTTAAAAAAAGAGTTCTAGGCGAATCCAGAAAAGCCTTCAAAAAAACAAAAACAATTGAAGAATTAGAATATCTCCTCAGCATCAAAGATTACGTCTCAATCTTTCCCGGTTCAAAAACGTTAGAACTCGACAACTCAATTCTCACACCGCAAGACGTTGCACAAAAAATCAAGAACCACTTTTCAATTTAATTTTCCTACAAAATGAACTTTCGCCAAAAATAATCTCACTTACCAAGAAGCAATTCTTTCAATTCAAACACCTGCCGAGCTTGAAAGGTGGCGGATGAATACGTATCAAAGCTAGCACCGATCTTTACAGTCACCATCCCCAAATCTGCAGCACATCTAATATCTGTTTTCTCTTGATCACCAAAATATATCATCTGAGATGGAGAAACACCAAGGCTCTCAGAAATTCCTTTCATACCTTCATATTTATTTTCTGTACCATAACACGTTGCATGAAATAAGCTGGAATCTATTCCTAAGGCCGAAAATTTCCGTGCTGCATGACGTTCTCTATTTCCCGTAACAACAAATAATCGATACTGAGTAGACAACTCTTTCATATATTCGCTAAGGCGAGAGTCATACTGAGAAGTATCTATCTCTTCATGTTTTTCTAATATATCCCAAAATAGTTCATCCAGCAAATCCTGTGCCACATGTCCTGCACATAATGCTCGTGCTGTTTGCAACGAGTTTCCATACTGTGCTCTCTTTGTTTCAAAAAAAGTCAAGACTTCATCAGAAGATATACTCAATGTTGTCGCAAGTGCGCCATACAGATTTGGTAAAAATGAATCTTCCTTATTCTGAAAATATAAAGTGCCATCTATATCAAACCCTACTGCTCTAATATTTTCAATTAATTCTCTCATAGATTCTCCGGTATACTCCTCATCTCTTCATAAAAATATATCTCTCTGCAACCCTTCTATAAGGCATTTCTTTCTCATCCATCAAATTGCGATATGCTTCCCATTTTTGCTCAAACGTTAGATCAGATTCAACTTGAAGTATTCCTTGTTTAATAAAATGTTCAACAAGACCATGAATAAATTCGTATCCATCAGGATTCACTGATCTAAATTCTTCACCATCTTTAACTGGTTGAAATAAATCCGTCAAATCTCGTGAAATATTCACTCGAAAGTCATTTTTTCGACTGTCTTTTTTCAAAAAATCCATCGTGCCCCATAATAAAAATTCATCCTGATTTGTATAAAGCGATGTTGCCGAACCGTGGTAATTGTTAGCAATAACATATCCACCTGAGATTAAATGAGGCGTTGCCCAGCTTACTGGAATAGCCGGATTTAACAAGATGAGAAGATCATGTTTTTCGCTAGGATCATATTCTCTAATGTCCTGTTTGATCGCGTTCAATCCTGCTTTTTGAAGTTGAGAAACACATCCTTCATTTCCATCTTCTTTGTCAACAAACATAACTTTATCAAAAACTCGAGCAGGACTTGCATCATACCCGCAACTAGGATATAGTACTGATCCCGAAGAAAATATTTCTTGCTTAAACGCAGTGTATATTGCGATCAAATCATCTGCAAAATAAATAGGATATTCAGTCTGTTTTACCATATCAAATACCTCACACATTTATTCAGTTCGATTCGCAATGTCATGCATCACATGATACAGCTTAAGTGCTTTAAACGACCCTAAAATAGCGGGATCAAGTGCCCCAACCAACCGAGATTCAATAGTTGGTATCAACCCCTCAACAGCATCAGACGAAACTCCTCGAAGACCATCATACATTGTCTTTCGGACTAAACTTGCACTTAATGCCTCCCCAGCTTTACCCGCTACTTCTGATCGCACCAAAACAAAAGGATCATACGATTTGAAAATACTCAGCACCGCACCATTCCCACTACTCACCCTCTGAAATGCAGGAGTAAGCGTACTCAAATGTGGTTCATACAGAGCGTTTGACCCAATATCAGTTATTGGTACAATATAAAACCGAGTAGCATCCACTCCATTTGAGAGCATTGCATACCGCATCATCTCAATACGCTGCCCCGCAGTAAATGGACATCGCTCATCATCAGACCGTTGTGCCGACCCAACTGCAATAACCACTTGTGCACCGCCATCAAGACATTGCTTTATCGCTCCAAGATGACCATTCCCTTCAGACCAAATTCCATGTGGCGGTCGAAGCCCACCTAAGAACAAAATACGATTAACCTTATCGCATCGAACTTCATTATTCCGTTTACGATTATAAATCGTATCCACCCGAGATAAAATCCCCATTTCCTGCATTTTCACCATCGCTGACTCCGGAACATAAGACTCAACACGATCAACTGCACTAGCTTCACCCCGAATCATCGCAGCAATATCTTCAAAATAATCAATCTCGGGTTTTTGTTGATCCATTTGTACCACGTTATACCCACGCGCCTTGCGATGCGACAAAAACATACTTGCATTCTTGAAATTTCGAGTATAAAATGTATCCCACCGTGGACATACCATAATAGATTGTCCCACCCAATGTGCATTCGCTCCTTGATCTTCAATTGGAATAAGAATATACCTTGCAGGATCAATTCCTTCAGATTGTAAAACATGATCCGTAATCTCCATCCGCTCACCTGCGGTGCAAATCATCCCGGGTTCATGACTCTTCAGAGCTGATCCAATGCCAATCACAACCTCATCATGTGAACTAAGAACACATTTAACCAAATCAACGTCTAACTTAAGAAACGGATTCTTTTCAACAATCAACCCTCGAGAGGGATTCAATGTAGGAGTATAGGTTGCCATAATAATCATTTATAAGTAGTACTTTAAAAGACCTCGCTCTCTAAAATAACCCATAAAGGAATTTAAAAAATATACCGATCAGAAGAACAAATTCTTACTCCCATCCCCGGCGTTGAAAAAGCGCAATCCACCTGGATCGTTTCTCATATTTCGCAGGTTCAAAAGAACTCAAGTCTTGACCACTTGGAAATTCAGCGAAACGCTCAATTTCATATTTACCACCTGTACCCTTAACTTTAGCCGCAAAAGGCGCATTTGCCATGCTATAGCAAGGATATGTAATGACTGCTTCTCCCTCTGATAATTTGAACGCATACGCAGTATTGTCCGCATCATCAAGTCGGTGCATATCACTATGTTTCATTAATGCGCGCGTAACCGCAACGATGTTGAATCCTTGTGCTTGCAATGTAATTTTTTCAAGAGTTACCATCTTCTACTATTTTCAAATGCATTTTAAAAACAATTCTATTCTAAAGTATTAATAACAAAACCGCCTATTTCAAGAAGTCAGAAATATCTCAATTCTCTCTTTTCCTTTTCCCTTATTCACCCGAGCCAACCTCAAAGGCCCAATCTCAGAAACATTCCGTACATGCGTACCACCACACGGCATCTTATGTTCACCACACGTCCACCATCGCAAATCTGCTTTCTCCTCATCATTCTTCATCACAATAGCAACTCCAGATGAAATAACAGAGTTAACAGCCTCCTCAATAAGTGCAATCTTCTCCACCAGCGGCAACTCATATGAAAAATCCATCCTTGCTTTATCCATCCCCACGTTCGACCCAACAATCTTAATTGGACCAAGAACAAAAATTGCACTATAATACAATAAATGCGCCGCACTATGCAATCGTCGTAGTCTATCCCGTTTCGCAGCGTCAATCACAACCTCAACAGTATCCCCTACACGAAACAAAGGCACTTCTGCAAGTGTATAATCAATATCAATGATGCTCTCCTTATCACCTTGCTTGTGGGCTTCCAAAACAGAGATACCCCCAATCGTTCCCGTATCCGACTCTTGGCCACCTGAAAACGCATAAAATATTGTCCTATCTAATTTCACAACTCTTACATCAATACTTGTAACAACAGCAGTACAAGTTGTCAAATACGGATCGTCCCAAAATAATTTAATCGTCATGATTACTTCCGAATTTTTCCCAATATGATTTTTAGATTAGATTCCAGATTTTGCTGATAGCATTTCTAGAAGATAATCAACACATTTGGTAACATCTTTTTTAATATCTAATCCCCAAAGTATAACCAAAGTCCATCCTTCAGATTTGTAGATATCTGCCTTTTTTACATCATTATTCAAAGTCCGAAGTTGAATTGGTTTTAAATTATGCTGAGAGTAAATTTTCGGATTAGCATGGTGAAAATCTCCATGTACTTCCAAGATTACTTTTTGTTTAGGAAATGCAAAGTCACTAACACAAATATATTGTCCCTGCGAGTTTCTAAATTTATACTGAAAATCGTACCTAACATTCCTTCTATCTAATTCTTCTTTAATTTTTACTTCAATATCTGTATTTATTTTTTTAGATTTGATTACGGCTGTAATCCCTTGCTGAATTAAGCGTGCTTTAACTTCAGGAAGTTGTGACCGTATTATGGCATAGTTCGATAATGATTTCTTTACCTCAGAAGTATGTTTTTTACCAAAAAAAGCATTACTACCTCCTATGAATTTGCCTTTCATAAATTGACTGTGGGCGTTTCGGTTTTCATCAGAATGATGTTTACCAAAGAATGGATTTTTATCACCCACTAAGGTTTTCCCAATTTCACTTAGTTTTTCGGATGTACGCCTAAGGAACTCATTTGTTTCCTTGGTGAGATTTTTATTCCAGACCACTCTTCCATCAAGATATTCTTTTTTAATTGATTCACTTAGCTTTTGCTTGGTTTCCTCCTTCATTGGACCCTTCGATTTACCGCTATGAAGCTGACTTATCTTTAGCTTTGTTTCTTCTGTATGCGTGCGTTTTTTAGCCTTTTCAGCTAATTTTGAAATAGTGTTCTCATTATGCTTCTTTCCAAAGAAAGGATTGTTTACTCCTGTACGAGTTTTAAGAAATGCACCATAGCACGTTTTGCCACAGAATGTTTTTTTAATATCAATTTCTACATTACATCCCTTGCAAAAAGTCATTTCTTTTTCACCTACAATTAATTTAAATTATGAAAATATTCCGCCAAGATTCTACATCGAATCCAATCGTCGAATTCGCTCATCAATATCTGGGTGCGTACTAAACAACGAAAGCGTCCACGATTTCTTCTTTCGAAATGGAGTTGAAATAAACAAATGAGCTGTTGCCTTATTAGCGTGATCAACAAGCGGGTCTGGGTCATCCTTGATTTTTCGAAGTGCATCTGCAAGCCCTTTTGGATAGCGAGTTAACTGCGCAGCCGATGCATCAGCCAAGAACTCACGTTGCCGTGATACAGCAAGTTTAATCATTTCACCAATAAGGGGAGAAAGAATTGCAAGCCCAATTCCAACCGCAATCAAAATAAAATTCGCGTTTCCACCTTCTCGATCCCGGCTCCCACCAAACAAAAAGCTTCGAAGCAGAAAATCGGACAGCAAAACAGTAACACCAACCAGAACCGATGCAAGCAACATTACTCGAATATCAAAATTCTTAATGTGGGATAACTCATGCGCAAGAACTCCTTCTAACTCCACCTTATTCAACTTCGCAAGCAATCCCGAAGTGACACACACAGAAGAATGCATAGGGTCTCGACCAGTTGCAAACGCATTAAGTGCAGTATCATGAATTACATACACATCAGGAACCTTCGGCAAACCAGCCGCAATAGACAACCCTTCAACTGTATTAATCAAATAAGTATACTCTGGTTTCGTAGCAACTTTGGCCCCCGTCATAGACAGAACCATACTTGCTCCCGCATAATAACTAATCAGAAAATATATCGTACCAATCACAACTGCAAGGCCTATTCCAAAATAAGTCGAACCCCAAAATAGGCCAATTATTAACCCAATGAAGGTAATAAGAGCAACAAAGAAGAACAAGAGCAGTACTGTTCGTCGTTTATTGCTTGCAATTTGATCGTAAAAATTCATAGTTCACCACACCAAACAAATTAACTGTTCACCAGCTGCCAGCCAAAATAAAAAAAAGAAATCCAAAACTAATTTTAATTGAAATCCACTTTCACAACTTCCTTCTCTTTACCCTGTGCTTCAAAGAAATCTCGCTTCACAAAGTTAAACATCCCAGCCAGAATGTTACGAGGGAATACTTGTATACCCGTATTATATTCCATAACTGAATCATTGTAAAATTGTCGTGCGTACGCAATCTTTGACTCCGTGCCAGACAATTCTTCTTGAAGTTGCATAAAATTTTCATTTGCTTTAAGTTGTGGGTAATTCTCAGCCACAGCAAAAATAGTTTTAAGTGCATCTGTAATTTGATTTGACGCAGCTGCCTTAGATGATGCTGACCCCTTCATAAGGCCAGATCGAGCCGCTGTGACCTCTTCAAGAACCCCTTTTTCATGCTTCATATATCCCTTCACTGCATTCACTAAGTTCGGAATCAAATCATATCTTCTTTTCAACTGAACATCAATTTGTGCCCAGGCATTATCAACTCGCAAACGCAAGCGTACAAGACCATTATACATTAATACAATTGCAAGCACAATAAAAACAACAATTCCAATACCAATCCACAATCCAAGTGCCATAATTCATCCCCCTATGTAATTTATCCATTACTTGAAATATAACAATAACCTTCTTATTTACGTACAAGCATCCAACTCTCTTTAAAAACATTATGAACTAATTAGTAAAAGAAAAACTGTGGACGGCAGGGTTCGAACCTGCGTAGGCACTAAGCCAATAGATGACTTACATCAAAGAGATTTAACCTTTGATCAGCATTTAAAGTCGCAACTTTAACGCTATATCGAGTTTAGTCATCGCACTCTATTGAGCACTCATCACTCAAATGCCTTGAGTCTATCCCGTTTGGCCACTCCGGCACGTCCACATTGTTCATGTGCGTGACGGTTCAAAAATGCATAACTCACATTTTTTCTCACCGGCACGTCCATCTAGTATCTAGAAATCCACTTCTGTTTTATAAACTTAATCACTCGCAATAATGCACTGATAAAAATAGTAACTAAAATTCACTTTAAATAAAAAAATTCTACTTCAATCCATTCAATTGTGACTCAATCTCTCGAAGTTGTGCTTCAAGTTCATCAAGCTCACTTGGGGGTTCAGGTACGGCCTCTTTTTTGGCGGGAGCATTTACCACACGCGGTGCAACTGCAACAGGCGCACTAACCGTACTCACAGAAGCAACCGTTTCTTCTTCATGAGACTCTTCATGTATCTCTTCTCGTGGAGTAGGTTTGAATTTACCGCGTGGGAAATTACGTCGTAACTTAGTCTCAATAAGGAGATTTAAATCTCGAACATCTCCCTTCAATTTCATAAAAAGAGCCATTTTTTCTTCTTGAACTTTTCGTAGTTGTTCATACCCTTGCATAAACAAAATGACTTCTTTAAGAGATTCAAGAACATCCTTACGCATAGTAGCAGGATCATTAATTTGCACCATAAACTCTGGTTCTCTCTCCTTTGCAACAATCTTGCGTACAACGTGTTTCTTTTTAGCAGCCATAATAATATCCTTTACATCAATTACCTAATGAAATTGTTCCGGTTCTGAAAGCGACTGATCAATAAAATCAATTTTCTTCTCAACTTCAGAAAGTGTATTCTGCCACATCTCAAGTTGATGATCTTCTTCGGCTTTAAGCTCGTGAATCTTAGCTAAAGTATCTTTTGATTCATCAAGTTTTTTCCGAATTGTTTTCATAACAGTCAAAACTTGATCATAATCTTCTATTTTTACAAAGACAGGCATGCGTTCCATTTTTTTTATCTCCTCACACTAAAGAGTACTTTATCAATTGAGACTAACTTATCATGGGACAGTTTAAGTCCCCTCTTTATTTTATCATAATCTGCTTCTTCATTGAACTCTGAAGCTTCAAGAAGTCTGTTAACTTCCCCTAAATGACCTAAATCTTTTTTAAGCCCATCAAGGTCCGCAAGAATCTGCTGGTATGTATCTACCTTAAGGTAAAAATGACGATGAACAACAGGTGTTGAACTTACCGACCCCTTCACAACCCCACGTTTAACTGCTACCGAAGCACTTGGCATAGTAGGGGTAGAAATAGGAGCATTATCCTCATCCTCATGATATTCAGGAATAATTGTTCGAGATTGGGTTGCCACAGGAAAATGTAGTGAATGCTCATCAAACATACCTGCCTCAGGTAACGGCACCTTAGGTGCCTTCTTACTTCCAAATAACCATCCCATTGTAATATGGACAACGGGAAATATTGTTTAAAAACTTTGTTTAGTATGTCATAATAGTAACTACTCTCTTTTTATGTCTTTAAGCCTATTTAGTACTTTGAGCATTCTTCTTTGAAGCAATCAAAAATCACCCTCACTCAATCAGAAATCATTTTATATTCAATCAGAAATCATTAATAACCTCTTAAAAAATATTCTTCTATGAAAAAGTGGCAATACCTCCTATCCTTCTTCATTTTTCTACCTCTAATAATCCCTTTAACCATCGCACTTCAAATCACCGAAGTAATGTATGTCCCCTCTGATGGCAACGAATGGGTCGAAATATACAACAACGACTCCAGCACATTCAACCTGGCTCCTCTTCAACTAAAAGACGCAACCAGCACCGACACCATTGAGTGTTGTCAAGCAAACTGCACACTTTCCATCCCAAGTGAATCCTTCGCGCTCATTGTAGACAAAGATTCCTCTCATCTCTTACTTCTATCTAACTACTCCCAAATATTTTGCGTTGACGACAATTCAATTGGAAATGGGTTAAGCGACACTGCTGATTCCATCACGCTTCAAATTGGCCAACCTAACAACCTCACTATTCTCGACGCCATGTCGTATGGCCAAGAGATACTAGCCAATCGCAATTTCACATTAGAACGAACACTTCAAGATGATTTCACTCAAGGTTTTGATCGCGGAGGTACCCCCTTGATGTCAAACAGTGTATGGGATCTCACACGTGCATATCGTGGCCTCACTATCTCAGAAATACTAGCAGACCCTGTTGGTTCCGACACTGCGCAACTCCCGCAAGGAGAATGGATCGAAGTCTATAACGGAGCAGATCATGAAATAGATTTGCGCGACATAACTCTAAGCGATCAAAGTGGTAACTTTCTTCTAATCACCTCAACCAACACATTTGGTTCCGGCGTCATCATCTGCAGCGGTTGTTATTCTGTAATTTATCGCAACGCAGACATCCACTTCTCACTCAGCAACACAGAAGATGCCGTCACATTATCAATAGAAGATCAAGTAATCAACGCTTTCACATACCCCGACACAACCACAGGCCTCAGTTGGTCTAAAGTTACCATTCTTGACGATTTAAACAACAGCATAACAGATTGGGTTGAACAAATACCTACACCAAAAGAACCAAACATTGTCATCAATAACTGTGATTATGCCCTCACTCTACTCACCCCCGTAATCATTGAAGATCCAGATAATTACACCTTTGAAATTGATATAACTCATCTCAGTGGCACGCAAGCAAACATCAACGCGTCAGGTTTTATCGGCACACCTGAAGGAGACATCATCGAAGAGTTCATTATTCTTGAAGACGAGCTCGTCTCGAATTTTTCTGCCTCAGAATATTCCCCTTCCTTGGATGGTGGATTGTATCTAATCAATCTCACCATGAACCCCGGTTGCATGGACACATATCCAGAAAATAATAATATCCAACAACTAATTAGTGTTCCCATAATTGATGATGTGGGTGAAGATGTCGGGGACTTTGAGTATTGGGATATTGTCAACATAGAACCCGTACCAGTCAACGCAGGAGATATTGTCAATGTTCGGGTAGTCGGTAATGTGCAAGATGTAAGTCGATTCTGGATGTGGGTCCAAGATGAAAAAGGCAAACTAACAAAAGAATCCGATTTCACAGTCGAAGCAGGCACCTTTGACATCACTCTTCCTTTTGTACTAAAAGATGTCTGCGACCGCGGAGGGCCAACATTCATAGTTATGGAGGGTCGTGGCACAAATCTCCAAACGGAATTCATCGTATCTCCTATTGAATGTCCTCCCACTACAACCTCCAAAAAATCAACTGCATCATCCAAATCATCCTCCAACTCAGGTTCATATAGTCTTAAAGAAAAGATAGTCCAAGGTCTACAAGTTCCCAGTTCCGTTGAATCTCAAAGTACCTTCGAAACGACCTTAACATTCGACGCACCAAAAGGTGAGTATGATCTTTGGGCGTATGTCTATCGAGGATCTGCATGTTATTCATGTGCGCAAAAATCAATAAAACCCGATGAGCGTACCTATCCTCTCTCATCTCCTGGTAAGACCGCAATTAAAACAAGTATACCTATTACTCTCGATAACCTCGAACCAGGTGAGTATCAAGTTAAAGTAAAAGTTCTAAAAAAAGGCAATAAAACCCCTCGTGAATTTCACGCACCCATACATGTGACCTCTTCAACGAGCAAAACAAAGACTTCCCAAGAGACCTTTACTGCCGCATCAAACTCCAGCACCACATCATCCCCACAATCATCTTCAAGGAACACAATTGACACAACAACCATCGGCCCAGGCATCATCATGTATCAAAAAGATAACAGCACCCCGTCTGAAGTCATCACCCTTTTCTTAGCCTTAACCTTTGCCGTATTCTTGGCCGCCATCATATTTTCCAAATCTTCATGAACCAAAAATGTTTTCTCTAAAATGATCTCCAAAAGTACTGATTTCCAACCCCCCTACTTTTCTATTTTCAAAGAGAACTTAAATCGCCACATCCTCCCCCTATTTTTTAAAAGGAGCTAAAAATAAACCACTTCTCAACTGACAAAAGGCTTATATATCAACCCCTCGTTTAAAGTCAAAATGACTATCACTTTTAGAGCAGTAATTGAACTACTAGGAAAACCAAAGGAACATATCCAAGATACACTTCAAGAATATATTGCTGCAATTAAAAAAAACCCGAAATATAAAATCCTAGTAGAAGAAATAGCAGACCCAAGCAAGCATGGTGACACAGAGGATCTTTGGTCCGTGTATGTAGAGCTCGAGATAAAAGCAAATGAAACAATCGATGTGCTTCATTTCTGTTTTGACTACATGCCTTCAGTTATTGAAATTCTTGAACCACAAGAAATCACTACTACTGATGTAGAGTTTGGCTCATTCCTAAACGATCTTCAAACCCGGCTCCATCAAATAGATATGATGGCAAAACAAATCAAAGGCGAGCGAGATATTCAAGCAGAGCTTACCGCAACGATTCTTCGAAATTTCCTTCTCTTTATACTAAGAAAAAATAATTACGAGGTAAAGATGTTGAGTACCATGACTGGTGTTGCCGAAAAACCACTGGGCAAATTCCTTGACGCCCTCGTAAAAGAAGAAATATTACAGGAGAAGGCCGGTTTTTATACTGCAGCACCAATAAAAGTCGAGAATAAATTATCCGAAGAAAACAGTACCACCCAAACCTCAACCGAGTCAAACAAACAATAAATAATACTCAATAATAATACTCAATTAAATTACATATGTACTCTTTAATGAGTATAACCCTTACTTTAACACGGGTGAAAAATAGATGGATCAAAATAAAAAAAAGGTTGAAGCTGTACTTTTTGCTGTTGGTAAAGATATTACTTCTGAACGTGTTGCCAGTCTATGTGCCCTCACTGTCGAAGACGCAGACACCATCATCTCTGAACTTGCCGAGTCCTACGCAACAGCAGACAATAGTTTGCAATTAATTAGACGCGAAGGATCTTGGAAACTTACCGTAAAAGATGAATTCGTACCATTAGTAAGTTCAATAGTAACCAGCCTCGAACTTGAACGACCGCTCATGGAGACATTAGCAATCATTGCATGGCGATACCCTATTCTCCAATCTGATGTTGTCAAAATGCGTTCTGCCGCAGCCTACGACCATATGCGCGAGTTAGAAGTAAAAGGACTCATCCAAAAAGAGCGGACGGGAAGAACCTATAAAATAAAATTAACTCCTAAGTTCTTTGAATATTTCGACCTCCCAAGCGAGCAATCAAAACAAGCCTTCCTCTCCCAAGTTCCAGCCGAAACCCTCACTGAAGCTGACGAAGTTGAAAAAGAAGCCGACGAAGTAGAACGCCTAATAGAGTTAGATGGCAAAGAAAGCGAAGCAAAATCCGAGATCCAAAAAGCCATGGACGACATGCGTAAAGACGAGTAGATTTTCCACTAATTTAATCTAAGCATTTATCCTGAGAACTCTATTAAATAGAAGTTATTTCTCACTCTTAATGAAACACTTATTGGATTTCGAACAGATAATAGGCTTAGTAACCCCCAGTGCGAGAAAAATCTCTTCTAGTTGGGATGAGGTAAATCTCGCCTCTGCTGAAAATTCATATTCTCAAAATCTAGCTAATTATTTCATATCATATCATACTAATCTTCTCCAAAGGCCTGATTTAACCGGATTAATTGAATTTAGTGGTAGCACAGCAAATGAAAGAGCTCTTAAAATTGCCAAAGAAAAAACGGGAAAAACAAAAGTCCTAATGAGTAATCTCGCGCACAGTTCAATTCAACACGCAGCACAAGGTCAAACGGGTTTCTTTTCCGGAATCGGGCTTGAACCAATAATTGTTGATGTTGATCATACCGCGAATTTCCAAGTAAATAGCGATCAATTAAAAAAAATTATTGATCAGCATGGCAAAGAAATTGCAGTAATAGTTTCAACATATGGTACGACACAATTGGGTCATGCTGAAAATATCGCCACCCAGGACAGCGTAAAACAACTCCGCGAAGATGGCACCTGGTTGCATGTCGATGCTGCGTATGGTGGGTGTTATACATTACATTCTTCCTTTATTTCACACACTATCCCGGATGCAGATTCCTACACATTGGATCCGTATAAATTCGTGGGCAAACCAGGGTGTTCTTTACTTTTGATTAAACCAACCATGCTCCTTCCTCTTAATGTACCATATTACGAAAAATCTAACTTTACTCCTTACACCACTCATTCTATGGGACCAATCGTTGCCTGGGCGCAGATGGTCAAAGACTATGAACCAGCCGGCCTACAAGAATTAGCCAACGATTGTGTTCTGGAAGCACGACTAGCCGGGATGCAACTTAAATCTGCAGGTGTTGATCTATTGTACGGACCAAAGATGACTATTGTCCCGCTACGACTTTATTCCCAAGAACAAGCCCTGCACGTGCGTGAAAACCTTCGACAGCAAGGATATCAAGTTGGAAAATTACACATCGTGGGTCAAGATTATCAAATAGATGGTATTCGTTTTACTGTTACTCCACAAGTGCCCGAATTTCATCAACTAAGGAGATTTGTTCCAGCATTAATTAGTACGCTCTCCCCCTCCAATCTCTAAATAATTCATTTCTATCCCCCATCCACACCCATAATCTTTATAAAGCATCAAATTCTCTATTTATTATCAATTTATCGTCGACAAAGTGTATGCCATGACCGAACCACAAGCTCCTCCCACTGGGACCCGAATTGTATCTCGATTAATCGAGGACGAAATGAAAAAAGCGTATGTAACATACGCCATGTCTGTCATTGTAGGCCGTGCCTTACCAGATATTCGAGATGGTTTAAAACCGGTTCATAGACGTATTCTCTACGCCATGTACGATTTGGGTATGCTTCACAATAAGGCATACAAAAAATCAGCTCGTATTGTAGGGGAAGTCCTTGGAAAATATCACCCTCATGGTGACACCGCGGTATACGATTCTCTAGTTCGAATGGCGCAAGACTTCTCACTCAGAAATCCGTTAATTGATGGTCAAGGTAATTTCGGCTCAATTGATGGGGACAGCCCAGCAGCAATGAGGTACACTGAAGCACGTCTTAATCGCCTTGCCGAAGAGATGTTAGTAGACATCGAAAAAAACACCGTAAATTTTGGCGAAAACTTTGACGGCTCTCTCAAAGAACCACTTGTTCTCCCATCCAAAATTCCAAATCTTCTAGTCAATGGATCAACTGGAATTGCAGTTGGGATGGCAACCAGTATTCCTCCTCACAATTTAACTGAAGTAGCAAACGCTGTTTGTGCAACTATCAACAATCCAGACATAACTGTTGAAGAATTAATGAAAATAATCCCTGCTCCAGATTTCCCAACCGGAGGAGAAATTCATTGTGGTGGCGCACTCGTCAACGCATACACAACAGGAAAAGGTCGCGTAACGATCAAAGCAGTAAGTACGGTAGAGGACAACAAAATTATCATTTCTGAAATTCCGTATATGGTTAATAAAGAAGAAATGATTGAACAAATTGCTGACCTAGTGCGAGACAAAGTAGTTGATGGCATCCGAAATATCAACGATGAATCCGATCAAGAAGGAATTCGAATCGTCATTGACTTAAAAAAAGATGCAGATCCACAAGTTCTACTAAATCAACTCTACAAACATAGTCGTCTGCGAATCACATTTGGTATCACTATGTTAGCACTCGTAAACAACGAACCAAAAATTCTTCCTATTAAAGATTTTATATTAAATCATATTTCACATCGAAAAGAAGTCATTACCAGAGCTACGCAATTCGATTTAGATCAAGCACAAAAGCGACTTCATATTCTTGACGGACTCTTAATCGCAATCAACAATATCGATAGAGTGGTCGCAGGAATTCGTGCCAGTAAAAATGTTGAAGACGCAAGAGAATTTTTAATTTCCACCTTCGCCCTGTCGATAGAACAAGCTAAAGCAATTCTCGATTTAAGGCTTCAAAAACTCGCAGCGCTTGAACAAGATAAAACTCGCGATGAACATCTTAATCTCTTAAAAGACGTAGCACATTACAACGAGATTCTCGCTTCAGAACAAATAATCTTACAAATGATTAAAGACGAACTTCAAGAAGTCTCACAAAAGTTCGGCGACCCTAGAAGATCAAAGATAGTAATCGGCGGCGATGAAGAAGGAGATATCGATCTCGAACAACTTATCGAAGAAAAAGAAGTCGTAGTCACTATGACCAACTCAGGCTACATCAAACGTATTCCTGTTGATACCTATAAAACCCAAAAACGTGGTGGTAGAGGAATTCGCGCAGCAGGCATGAAGGATGAAGATTTCATCGAGCGTCTCTACATTTGTTCCACTCACGACTATCTCCTCTACTTTACCGATCGTGGCCAAATGCATTGGCTAAAAGTATACCACATTCCAGAAAGTTCTCGAGAATCCAAAGGAAAACACGTATCAAACCTTTTGAACCTCGAGCCAGCAGAAAAAATTAGCGCAATCATTCCAGTCAGAGATTTCAGCGAAGGATATCTATTCATGTGTACAAAAATGGGCACTGTCAAAAAGACCGCCCTCTCCGAGTTTTCTCGTCCAAGAAATGGTGGTATTCGCGCTTTAGGTTTAGACGAAGGAGATTCATTAGTTTCCGTAATGTACACAACGGGGAACCAACAAATTATTTGCGCAACCCGTAACGGTGCAGCAAATCGTTTCGAAGAGTCGGATGTACGAGCAATGGGAAGATCCGCAGTAGGAGTCCGTGGTGTCCGACTCGATGACAACGACGAAGTCATCGGCATGGTTGTAGCGGATGAAACAAAACATCTTCTCACTCTTACGCTAAAGGGTTACGGAAAACGTACTGAAGTAACTGAGTACCGTCTCTGCAACCGTGGTGGAAAAGGTGTAATAAATATCAACATCACCGAAAAGAACGGTCAAGTCGCAACCATCATGTTAGTTGACGGCTCAGAAGAACTCATGTTAATATCGAGATATGGCGTAGGTATCCGAATTAAAACTTCCGATATTTCTATAGTCGGCCGAAACACCCAGGGTGTCCGTGTCATGAGACTCGAAGAAGAGGACAGCCTCGCCGCATGTGCAAAAATTATTCCTGATGACGTAGAAATAGTAATAGACCAAACCAACCCATCTACTAAAACTATGCCCCCTGATAATCCTGATAATCAAGCCACTTCTCTTGATTCAAATGAAAATCCAGACGACAACTCGGAGCAAGACAAATAATGGCGTCGAGCAATGAAAGTCCTCGTGATGTTGCCTTCTATTGGGTTCATCTCGACGAATCCAGTAATCAAGCTAGTATTAAATTAGGTTATTTTGCCATGCCACTCAATTCTTTACCCTATTTAATAGAAGTACGAAATCTAGGGAAACCCTTCTCTCATTATGGTGGAAGCAGTAAAGCGATGAAAAAAGCACAGGGGCATGTACTGGATAATGGGTTTACTATTGGCATGGGTGTAAATCAGTTGATACCATTAAAACCTGAAACCGTACAAGAGTTCAGATCTAATAATCGATACTATCACATCTCTCAACTCGAAAAACCAAATCCCATATCCGATAACCATAGATCGAATCATCGTGACATCACCGAACTATTCGATTAGCAATTTCAAGAGCAACCATTAAAAGTAATCCCTATTCTATATCAAAAATGTCACCAATACCTACAACTGCTTCGAATCAATACCTTATACTAACAAGCCCTGGCCTAGCCGAAGTAGCACTACAAGAAGCCATAGAATTTGGTGCAGTAATCAAAAATAAAGACCATCTCATAATCCAACTCTCAGCTGATAAACTCAATTCATACATTCAACACGCACAAGCACCAACACGTATTGTCTCAATATTCACTCAAGCCTCAACACCTGAATCACTAGATTTTACCTTTGCAACATCCCTCCCACCAATCTCCACTTTCAACCTAGAATATGACGGCGTTAAAGGTCAAGACATACGAGACAATATATCTAAAAAAATTCTTCCCCAACTATTCCCTATTCTAGAGGCAAAAATGCCTGATTGCAAAATGGATCGAAAACATCCACAACTTACATTATACATAATCAAACGGGAATCCCAAACCCAAAGTTCTACCCCTACTTATTATTTAGCGCTTGACCTCGTAGGTGACATCGCAAGACGAGAGTATCGAGTATTTGCTCATGCCTCATCCATTCGTGGTGACGTAGCATATAGAATTCTACGAGAAATTGAGTTTACCAACTCCAAAAAAATCTTCATCGGATTTGTAAAAGATGGCGTTCTCGCAATCGAAGCAGCAATCTTAGCACACAACCATTCTTTGAATCGCACACTTCCTCCATTGGTCAGCACCATACTTACCCAAAATAATCAAATCGCCCAAACATCACCCATTAACACCGCCAATCAAGGTCCAAAAACTACCAATTCAAATTCACAAATCTGTGCGTTTGAAACCTCAGTGCCAAACACCAGAGCAATTGATCGCAACGCCCATCTTGCCGGCGTAAAGTCACATCTCAAAATAAAAAAATGTGCTCTCGATGATCTAGACTTACACTTCGAAGAAAACACCTTTGATGTTGTTCTCTTCATCATCACACAAAAAGACGAAGAAAAAGTCAACGAGATGTATCATCAAGCTCTAACTCTCCTCAAGCAAAATCCATCTTCCAAAGTCACATTCCTCTCCCGTGAAGGATGGGATCTTGTCATCCCAGACCAGCTTCACCTAGAAAAGAAAGTATCTATCGAACGTGGTGAAGGAAAATCAACCTTGTGGATAATCACACACAAACCTGGGAAGAAATAATATCACCAACAACTAACCCCTAAGATATACCAAACATCACAACTCAATCTGTATCTTCTTCTCCTTCAAATTAACAGATTTAATCTTCTTCTCCTTCTTCAACTCCAACCCAATATCATTCCATTTCTTAGTTTTCGCAAGCTCACCAACAATATCTTTGAGCTTCTGCAATTTAACATACTGCTCATAAATCAATTCACCTTTACGAGTATTCTCAACAATACTCAAATCCAACTCCAAAACCGATGCTTCCTGTGCAGAAATCATATTTTGCATAGACGCAATCTTCTTCTCATAAGGAGACGCTTTTCGGTATGGATTCAACCCTTCCAGAGCACCATTAAACGTCTCCTTCGTCTCAAGCACCTCTTGTCCCAATAGTGGGATTGGTGTAACCTGGTTGGCATACATAAATCCCTTAATATCAGCAGTATCAATTGTCTTCACCACCTCTTTAAGGCTGCTAAACAATCGAGTGTAATCTTTTTCATTAAGCTTCTTTAAATCACTCTTGGCATCAACTCCCGCGCGAACACAAATCTCTTCTGCGTACATACCACCAAGCGCCAGCTCAGTTGCTAGGCACGTCGCAATGTTTTTCTTTTCGCTTTTGACCAGAATATCGCTTAATTGGTCTCGACTAACAGTTGTATAGTTTATTCCACCTTGTGGAAATACATATGTTTCCTTCTCAATAACTTTTCGATCTGCCCACACGTGCTTATCAAGCGCAGCAAGAATCTTATACTCCGCATCAACCAGAATAACATTGCCCTTTGAGAATAATTCAATAATCAAATAAAATCGATCAGGCTTCTCCATGGTTAAAATCATAATTCGCTCAGCATCTTTTTGCGTCACACTAACCAGCGTTGCATGTTCAATATATTTACGAAGCAACATACAAAACCCTGTTGGTCGAAGTGGCGGGTTCTTTAAATTCGTAAAACAGCACCACTTCCCTGGAATAAGTTTGAGCAAATATTTCGCTCGAGAATGAACTTGAATAATAACCTCATTGTTTGCCTGATGATAAATCGTACCAATCTTACCTCGTGCAAGAACTTGCATCTCTTTTACAATTGCCCGCAAATCCAACGAACTAATCGATTTCTTATCCATACTAATGAGTAAACGGAGCCACCCTATAATAATCTAACGAAAAAAGAAAGTAATTAATGCTTCTTATCCATCAAGTCAAAATACTGATTTAAATAAAATTTATACATCGCTCCAATCCCCGATTTAGGAATATCTGCGCGAGAAGAAATAATCTTCATTGCAGAAAAGTGTTCTTCATTGAGAACAATCGGAACTTTTTCTTCAACTTTCACATAAAATCCTGTAGACAAATCCTGCCTTTCATGTTCAGTTGTAAACTTACCCACATATTGTCCTAGATAAATTCTAGATGATGCATCAATCACCAATCCAACTTCTTTGGATGCGATACGAGAAAGTGTATCTTCAATATTCTCCCCTTTATACATTCGCAGACCTGGAAGAGCCCATTGGTTTTGATACGGGGCAATTTTTCGCTTCGCAATAATAACAACCTTATTGCCATACTCAATAACTAAATCAAATGTTGGAATCACTGCCCACTCTAGAATTTGTTCAAACACCTCTCGTGGTGCAAATTTAATCTCAACCATTTTTTTAAAAAAGTTATCCTCACTTTTAAATCTTTTTCAGATAACGAGCAACGACATTCACAGATGATAAATATCTCGACGAACCCGTTGAACAACTGCTTCTGCAGAGCGATAAAATGTTGTTCTTGCTTTTTTCGTGTACGAGAAACTTCCATCCTCAAAAGGCACAACCCGAACAAACCCCGTGCTCTGAGTTGATGGAGGTGTTATCCACACCTGATATCCTCCTCGTGAATCTTTACACAGCGCCAGAGGTATATAATTCGGATTCTGTCTATAATCATACCCCTTAGGAACAAGAACTGGGTCTTCGTTTCCTTTCTGAACCAATTGTTCCAATGCCAGCTCAATATTTTTAATTCGACTTTTTAACATGAAAAATCAAACCAGAAAGGTCATTTATATACCTATCGCAATAAACATATACACTCGATATAAAGCCAAAAAATGAGAAAAAGCGCCCGGAGGGAATTACAAATCCTGTACATTTCTGCACAAAACCTCTTGAACCCCCGAATGACCGCTGTCTTATTATTTCATCGCTGTAAAGCTCATACAAGCGGATGCTGCAGGCGATTGCCTTACCGCTTGGCGACGGGCGCTTCTAAAATACCTTGGCAAAGGTCCATTTATATAGTTTTCTTTCAAAAAAAGGGAGTTTTCAAGTTTTTCCAATCATCACCACCCAGTATAAATATCCTAACTCAAAATATGCTTTCTACGTACCATCTGCAAAACCAATCAAGTCATCAACGGTAAACACTAATCCAAGCGGAGAACTACTTTTACTAATTACTTTCTCTTCCTTTCCTCCCATCTTTCGAAGAAAGTTATTCAAATATTGTCCTGCCTGTCGTTCTCGTTGGTGCTCAAGAACATGGGTCCACGCTACCTCTGTACATAACCCAAGACAATAAATCCGTTCAGGTGGCCTATTACTATACCCCAAGCTATTAACCACCCAGACCACATCTTCCACTTGCAATCGGTCCCCGTATTTAACATTACGTAACTTCAAGGAATATGGAATCTCAATAGCTTCAAACGGTGCCGGCCTATCAATTCGTCCTTTTGTATATTCAAATACCATGGTAAATATAATCCAACCAATAAAAAGAAAAAACACGGATCCGAGGGGATTTGAACCCCCGACCTACAGCTCTCGCCTTCAATCAACCACGGTTGATTCAGTAGAAGGCTGTCGCCCTATGAACCTCCAAAGCGATAAACGCCTCAGTCCAGGCTAGGCTACGGATCCACGATACCTTCATTTTAGGGGGTAGTCTTTTAAAGATTTTGCTTAGGAATAGACTAATGGAAAATAACCTCCGAAGTATCATCGCAAAAAAGGTTGTGCCACGAGGTGCCTATCCAACCAAAATCACTCATACACTCCTCAGAACAAAAACATTCGATGACGAAATAAAAAATATCCAAATCCTCTCCCACTTAAATATCCCCCTACAAATCACCTGCCCAACCTTATTCTACCCCGGTTGCGGAAGTGACCTCATATTCCCCTTGCAATATGTCCAAACAATATGGCCAGACCTCAAAACAATCCACAGTATTTTTGTAGACATATATGGCATGCAAACTCTCATCGAAACAGAACTAAGTGAACTCAATATCCCATTTGCAAAAGAGGAAAACATCCTCATATTCTACTGGAATAACCTTTTAGTACGACTAGAAATCATAACCGCAAACATCTTCACCACCCTAAATCAAATTACCCAATTCGACATTTATTTTGAACGCGCATTTCGCATCATGAAAAGTGCCCACGACGAATACGAATCAATCATCATCTCTAAATTAAACCATAGTGGAATTCTCATCTCCGACAGCGGCTTCACCCAATACACCAGAAATCAAAAATCACCGCTTGAGGAAATCCCTTTATCTGAACATACACAAAACACAACATGCGACTTCCAAAAACTAAGTGCCTATCAAGAAATGATCATTGCCATAAAGAAATAATGTAATAAAAAATAATCCAGCAACAACTACATCTCATCAGGTGCATGAATACCCAAGCATCCAAGGCCATTCGAAAGTACTTGTGTTACAGCTAAAACCAACTCAACACGAGTATTCATCGTTTCCTGATCATCAGATATTACTTGTTCAGAATGATAAAACCCATTAAACGCTTGCGCTAAATCTAACAAATAGCGACAAAGAACATGAGGACGATAATGAGTTGCCGAGTCATCAACTGCTTCACCAAACCGTGCAAGAAGCGAAACAATCCTCTTCTCAGATTCTGATGACAATGTATTATACTTCACGCGAGATGTCTCCCATCCTGAAGTAGAAGCAATATGTGCACGAGCCTTTCGAATGATACTGGACGCCCGCGCATGGGTATACTGTAAGTACGGACCTGTTTCCCCTTCGAAGTTCATAGAGTCTTCGGGATTGAATATAATCTCCTTCACCGGATCAGTTCGAATTAAAAAGAATCGAATAGCACCTATTGCAATAAATTCAGCACGACGACGCTTCTCCTCAACCGATAAATCCGGCGAGTGTTTTTCAACTTCAATAAACGCAAGGTTGGACACTTCATCCATCAAATCATCCGCATCAACAACAGTACCCTCGCGAGACTTCATGCGACCCGTTGGCAGGTTGACAAGACCGTAAGTCAAATGATGCAACTTATCTGCAAACGGTTTCTTAAGCAGCTTCATAATCGCAAACAATTGTTGAAAATGTAAATTCTGCTCACTCGCAACAACATAACAAAGAGTTTCAAAATGGTAATCCTCATATCTCTTCAGAGCTAAATACATATCTTGAGTAATGTAAATACTAGTTCCGTCAGACCGTAGAATCACTTTGGATGGAATATTAAATTTCTCAAGCGGAGCAACAATTCCCCCTTTCTCATCCTTCTCAAAGACCCCATCCGCAAGTCCTTTCAGTGCGATATCTCGTCCATGCATATAATACTCAGATTCAAAATACTCTTTCTCAAAAGACACACCAAAGCGTTTGTACGTAGAAGCAAACCCAGAAAGTACCCACGCATTCATCTTTTTCCAAAGAGCGCGAACATCAGCATTCCCTTCTTCCCATTGCACAAGAAGCTTCTGTGCTTCATCTTTCAAGTCAGGATTTTCTTTCATTGCCTTCGCAAACAAAACATAAAAATCGCCCACATAATGGTCTCCTTTCTTAGTAGGTTCTAAATTATTTCCCCACTGAGAGTACGCATACATTGATTGACAAATATGGACACCACGATCATTAATAATATTGACTGGATGCACATCATTTCCTTGAAACGCAAGCAAATGTACCATCGCATTTCCAAGAGACATATTTCGTAAGTGTCCAAGGTGTAGAGGTTTATTGGTGTTTGGTCCACAATACTCAATAAGCATTTTTTTTCGAGCATTTCCTCGACCATAAAAAGCCCCCTTAGTCAAAATCTGTGAAATTGTATGTTGCGCAAGAAACGAACTATTCACAAAGAAATTCAAATATGGCCCCATCACCTCAGTACGTAAAAAAGAATCAGGCAACACTAATTTTCCTTTTAGATCCTCCGCAGCAAGTTTTGGATTCTTCCCTAACTTAAAACAAGGAAATGCAAAATCTCCCATCTTAGTGTCAGGTGGAACAGAAATCATAAGTGCAACCTCAGTAGGTTCAAGGAGTGTAGCCTTAGATAATAATACCACTAAATCATCACGAATAGCCATATGGATATTGCCTACCTAACATGCTTTAAATATATTCTGTTCAGAATTAGACATCAACGACAATTCTCTAAAAACCAGTAACCAAATCTAAGAAATCACACCAAAAAAAGAAAAATAAAGAAAAAAGCGAAGAACTTATTGTTCTTCTACTTCTTCTTCATCAGATGCTTGGCCTTCGCCTTGCTCTCTCTCTTGACGAGGAGCTTTTTGAAGCACAGCAATCTTGTCAGCTTTCAAGCCTCGCTCGCCTTGTCCACCCTCAAAAGAAACGCGGTCATTATCGTTAATGAAAACGCCTCGTGGGATAGCAGTGAAATGAACGAAATAATCTTGCCCATCGTCACCGGTAATAAATCCGAATCCTTTCTTTCTATTAAAAAACTTTACAACTCCTTCCATTTTACTTCCTCCTTGAGAAATTTATTTTTGCCACTCAAGTATAAGCCCATAAAACGCTCATGACTTATAAACCTATGGGTAAAAATCACTCAATCCCAAGGAAAAATCATTCCCATTTCTCCACCAAAAATATTTATGTTTATACTCAAAACTCGTCCATTTCAATGAGTAATAGTTCACACCAAATCAAACATTCAACCAATGCCCATTTCTCTCGTTTTGACGCAAACATTTAATACACTCCTCACAAATAAAGCAAAAGTGGACAGCGCAATGAGGTAGTGAACACCAACTGATACCAAATGATGAACGGTAGTAACTTCCAAGCGCCCATAAAACCTAAAACCATAAATACTTCTAAATCAAAAAACATCACATGAAAATCACCAAGTTCGCCCAATCCTGCCTTCTTATTGAAACAAAAGGAAAACGTATTCTAATTGATCCAGGTTCATTGCAATACAATCCATCATACCTTCAAAACGAATGGGCCAAAATAGATTTAATCCTAATCACCCATAAACATACAGACCACTGTAACGAAGAAGCAATCAAGCAAATACAATCGAGTCCTTACAATACTCCAATCATCTCCAGTAAAGAAGTACAAGCCGCATTTCCTAACCTGAGAATTCAAATCGTCAAACCTGGCGAAATGCTAAACTCTGCAGGACCAAGAAGAGGAGAAGGAATTAAAATCGAGGTAACCCGTGCAGTCCATGGCTATCACTCAGAACTTCGTGGCCCAAGAGAAATCCACGACAACATCGGGTTCATAATTGAAGAAAACACCACCCGCGTTTACATCACAAGTGACACCATTGATTTTCCCAATGATTACAAGTGCGACATTGTTGCCCTTCCCATAAGCAACCACGGACTTGTCTTTGGCGCATTCGAAGCTGCTCACTTCGCAAAAGACACCGGAGCTAAACTCCTCATCCCTCTTCATTACGACAACCCAAAATATCCAATCAATCGAGAACAAGTAGAAACCGAATTTCAAAAACAAGCAATAAACTACAAATTCTTGGACATCGCAGAAAGTATTGAGTTGTAAGTAGCCATGAACTTCATCCATTACTTCAATCAATTTTGGAAACAAGCAAAAAATAAAAAACAAAATCAATAGAACCAGAAACTTCTAACCATACAATCTCTTATGTCCCTGATCTTCTTCATCAAAGCGAACCTTTTCCACCGCTTGGACTAAATCTTTTTGCGTGACATACTCTCGATTATCTCGAATAGCAAAAAACCCCGCTTCCATACACACCGCGCGAATCTCAGCGCCTGAGAAATTATCCATCAATGTTGCAATAGCAGGCATATCTACTTTCTGCAAATTCATTCTACGCGTATGAACTTTGAAAATTTCCAGTCTTCCTTCTGCATCAGGAAGGCCAACTTCAATTAATCTATCCAACCTTCCGGGTCGAATAATTGCTGGATCTAAAATATCAAGACGATTTGTAGCACCAATGACCTTAACATTATCTAACGGTTTGAATCCATCAATTTCTGCAAGGAGCTGCATAAATGTACGATTAACCTCTCGTTCACCCGACGTACCTGTATCCATTCGTGTTGCAGCGAGTGAGTCAAGTTCATCAATAAACACAATTGATGGAGCTTTTGCGCGAGCAAGTGCAAATATATCTTTAACCAGTTTCGCTCCTTCCCCAATAAATTTCTGCACCAGCTCCGACCCAACAACTTGAATAAACGTTGCATTAGTACTATGTGCAACCGCTTTAGCAAGAAGCGTTTTACCGGTACCAGGTGGACCATATAGCAACAATCCTTTTGGAGGTGAAATACCAACTTTTTCAAACAGCTTAGGTTTCTTAAGAGGCAACTCAATTACTTCCTTAACCTCTTCAACTTCTCGTTTGAGACCACCAATTTCTTTCCAACTTTCTTGAGGTTTCTCAATAATAACATATTTCTCTACTTCAAAATTAGAATTTACTTCAACCGAATCTACAACATTAAGCGATTTCTGATCTACGAGAACTGCGTCACCCGCAACCACATTTTTAACATCTTTTCCAACATACACTAAAAATTTATTTCCATTAGGAAGTTTAATTACTGCTTTATTTTGAGGAACAAGACTAATAACATCTGCAACAAGGAGCGCCGGTTTCTTCAAATTAGCAAGTTCAGTGTTTACATTATTAAACAACTCCCGAAGCATTGCTGACTCTTCTTCAAGACGCCGCACATGTGCTGTTAGCATCTTATTCTCATCTTCAATTTTCTTAACTGATTTAACAGAACCTAATTCTTCTTGTGTAGTGCCACCTAAATCTATTGACTCCGAAAAAATCTTCTTTGTATCCTCTTTAGCCATTGCCTACAAAAAAGCACTAGTGGTTTATAAACTCTACTTCTTCTTCGGGTTCAGCGGCAATTCATAAACAAGACTTCTACTGCCATGTGTCCGCATATCCCGCTGTGTTATTGCAACGTAACCGGATTTATACGGAATAGGTTTAGGATTTTGCATATAAGATTCTAAATATCCAAAAAGCAAAATATTCTTAGAATTACCTTCTTTGATAAAGTTCATTGAAACTATTTCCCCACGAGAAGACACCTTTTGAACAATACCCTCACCAGGTGCCCACAACGCACTTTGCGATTGACTCTGAGACCGATGAACATAATTCCAACCTATATTCTTTTCAGCGGATCTTACATCAAATGCTCCATGTTCTCGACTAATCTCCCCTCTTGCCTTTGGAAAAACAATTTTATCTCCTAAACACGAGACTCGTGGCATAAACTCCACAATCCATGCCGAACCCATTACATGTTCTCCTTCTATATCTGGACGTAAAGAAGTATAATCTCCCCCAACACATACCTTCTCTTCAAGAGCCGTAGCCGCCCTCCCAATAAACATCGGACGTGTTAAAGGCATACTAAGATCTGGTTCAAATAAACTGAGCATTCCTTCTTGCGAATAAGAATAAAACCCTGCTTCCAACGTGTAAACCAAAAGTGATTGCATACTAATGTGCAACTACAGATGAATAAAAGCAGTTGCTCTATATATCAAAATAAAACATATAAACCCTCAACAAATAGCAAAGACTTACTTCCCATTCGATCTCTCAATCAAATCCCTAACCGCAAAAAAATCAGTAAAAGAATAATCCACATAGGCCTCCAATTCCTTTTTCTTCAAATTCATACCCACTCGAACTCCTGCTTCATTCCATCCATATACATCATTACTATGATCCCCGACAAAAAGCGTTTCTTCCTTACTAACACCAAATCGTGCTTGCAAATCTAGAACGAGTTTTCCTTTTGAATCATGAAACACATGTGTCGTCCCCGTGCCCGAAAACCGTCCATCTAAATCCACGTGCATCACATTGGAATACTGAAAATCTAACCCGAAAGAAGTAACCATATACTCAGCAATAAAATGTGATCCCCCGCTTACAAATCCGGCATGTATCCCTCGCCCATCTTCTTTAACAAATTGCATGCACTCAATAAATCCCGGGGTATAAGGCGGAGGTAAAACTTTAGTCAGAATGGGAGCAACAAGATGCCCCTTTAAGATCTCAAGATTTCTCTCTCCCAGTTTTCCCCATAAATGAGGATGTTCACCATATTGATTAATCGCATCTTGCCAAGCATCCCAATCAGGCCCATGATAGCCAATAGCATCCCATGTAGATTGATATTTCCCATAAGGATACTGAACTGCTGTCCCATCCACATCACTAACAAGAAGCCTAATTGCCATACCTCCCTAAGTCTCAAAATAAATTATAAATATATGTGGTGTGAAGTAGAACCACAAAAAAAACAAGGAAAAGTTGGAAGAAGAAAATAAATTAAAAAACATACCCTATCCAAGAAATTAAAATAAACTCAATACTCGTGATTAGGTCTAAATTTATTCGCGCTCAGAGTCATTCTATGATCATCCACAATTTCCTGAACAATGGACTTGAAATCATACTTTGGCGACCATCCAACATGGTTGTTAATCTTAGAGATATCTGGGATTTTATTCCATGCTTCCTCATAATCTTTACCATACAATTCTTTAGGATCCATAAGCGAAATCTCTGAGTTGGATTGAGCACAAGCCTTCACCATATTAGCAACATCTAATACCGAGTGTTCATTTGCAGGATTTCCAATATTATAAATTTCTCCTGATATTGGTGCATTCATCACTTTGATAAGACCATCAACAATATCTTTCACATGTGTAAACGTTCGTCGTTGTTTACCATCACCAAACACAGTTATCGGTTGATTAGTAAGGGCTGCATGAACAAAACGGGGAATTACAAACCCTGCCTTCGTACTTTGACCAGTACCAACAATATTGAATGGTCGAATAATATTATACTTCAAATTATTGTATTTTGCATAATTATGAAGACAAATCTCAGTAAGCATCTTGGCAACGCCATATTCCAACCGAGTTGTAATCTTCGCTGGAACAATTTTCTCAATATTTTCATGTTGTGCGCTATGTCCTGGATCCTTTCCATATACCTCTGAAGTTGACATGAAAATAACCTTAGCATCCATTTTAGATGCAAACTCAGCCACCTTCATGGTATCTCCCAAAATCATAGAGCCCATCTTACCTGCATACTTCAAAACACCAGCGGGTCCAACCGGACTTGCTAAATGATAAATCTCATCATACTTCTTATCAGAAAAGTCAAAGTCTTCAACGGAGCAAGTATACACTTTTCGAATACATGGTGACTTCAAATCTTCTGGTCGAAGAGAATTATTTGCAAGACTATCAACCACATCAATCTCACAATTACCATCTTTAACCAACTGTTCAATAAGATGACCACCAATAAACCCGAGTCCACCCGTAATAAGTATTTTTTTCACCATGAAAAACGCCTCTTTCCAATTTTATTTTTTAAAATATTAAATTTGACTCTAACAATGAAACAATTTAATTGTTCCAAGCCCATTCAGACCAATTCAAACAGCTAAAACCCCTATTATAAAGGTTATGAATTCTGGGTCTCGCTTAAAGATTCAAATATCCTTAATTAATTTCTTTTTTAATACTATTATTTCTAACATCATAGACAACATACTCTTCATTTCTATGCACTTCTGGAAATGAATATTTCCGATCCACTCTAAACACTGCATAGTCAATATCATAGTTCAAAGCAAGTTCTTGAACATGCTTTTCAGTCATGTTCCCATAGTCCGAAACTAAATTACGATAAAACGTGTGGTGATCGTACGATTTTCTATCAGGATTAATCGCAAGAACCCGATTCCACCACTCCAATCCGAAATTCACACTAAACGTGCTCATGGTTCCGTATTTAAAATCCATGAACACTGACCGTTCACCAAAATTTCGAAAGTCCGATCCACATTCAGGTGGAATCAAAAATAATGCATCCTTAGCCGTATTTGTTTTAGCCCAAAGGGCCATCTTCATATGTTCGGTTACTGGGAAAGTAGGATATTGTAAATGTTCAGAAAAATCAAATTGACCATGCGCAGTATAACAAGGATCATCACTATGAATCGTGGATTCTCGTGTTGCAATAACTCCCGACACAACAACCCCCACAATTAAAACAAACGCGGTAACCGCTCTCGCATATTGTATCATCACTTTTTTTCTCAAAATAAAATCAAGACCAAAAATGAACATCCCCAATCCTAAGAAGACATAGGTCATATCTTGAAATCGGAACACTTGCTCTCCCACATATGACACATACAAAAAGGATGGAAAGACAAAACTTATCACCGAAAGCACAAAAATTCCCCCAACCCCCACATAAATTAATTTCTGAATCCATCCAAACTTTGAACCAAAGAATCCCACCAGTTGAGGTTCAAACATCGCCATCACTAATAACACAAATGCGATGAGCAACATTCTGAAATCATACCAAAATAAACCAGCAAAAAGAATCAAACTCAAAAAGAAGTATCCTCTTCGTACATTTTTCAACCCCTGCACCCAATAATAATGTATCAAGAACGCCCCAAAACAAATTGCAAAAAATGTCAACAAAATAGTAGGTCTAAACAATTGTAAAATCGTAAGCATTCGAACAGGTATAATCTCACTAAACACAATTGCCATAATTCCAAGGATAATACATAAAATAAAAAATAATCCCATCTCCACACGGTATTTGCTAAGAGTATCTCTACCTGTGTTTCCCTCCACTTCAGCGTTTATCGATTCAAAGTATTTTTTTCTGGAGTAAAGAACAAATAAATACAATAAAAATAATCCCAGCAGTGGCATAAACACCAGAACGCTATTTGTTATCCACGTACTAGGAAAAAAATGATCAAAACTACGCATTCTCAAAATATCAAACCACGCAGTCATCTCATTTGCTGAGTTTGCCGGCTGTTCTGAAGAAAGTATCAGATAAACGGGTCCTGCTAAAAATAAACCTAATATGCCAAACCCTATCAACATTCTTTTCCTGTCAACCACGGTGATATTTCGATATATAGCTAATTTTGAAGATAATAACGTGCACAAAAAGAACAACCCATAAAACGCTACAAAATACAAACTAAACAGGATATGTAATAGGGAAGCAACACCAAGTAAAGAGCAACTCAATACATACCTTTTTCTCAAAAAGAATGCAAGCGATATTAGCATAATACCCATCGCCAGATCCTTATAATAATAATAAGTCCAAACTGTCGTCATTGCTGATAGTGCAGGCTTCACCAAAATGATCAATAAAACCGCCAGATATCCAATCTCCTTCTTCTCAAAAAGTGTGGTAGAAAGCAAATACACTCCAAGCACCAGCAGAAATGATGAAATAACATATCCAATAAAAAACATGTTTTCATAAGAAATAAATTTTGATAAGTGTGCATTTACTAAAAAGAAAAAATTCAAGTCATAGGGAAAAAATGCGATATCCTTGGAAAACAAGGCCGAGTCAAGGTAATGATATGAATAGGGGAGCATAAACGTCCCACGATAAGTATAGCCACGGATAAGCACAGATAAGACTGTAAAACCAATCAAAAATAATAATTCTTTGGCCGAGAAGAATAATTTTTTCATTCATCCTCTTCTAATTTCCACTTTTCAACTGCGTTTCGTTTTTTACTGGTTTACCAATTCCCATTTTATTTTTCCGCAAAATAAAATGTAGCTCATTTGCTGGAAACAACCGACATAAAAATGTAGACTCCCAAATCAGTGCAGTCCTAGAGTTAATATTAACAATAGGTTCAATAAGATAATTCCAAAAGAAGTACTTCTTAAAAAATTTAATCTTAACAACTCGAGAAAAATGAGAATAATATCCTCTCTCTACACTATTATCATATATTGTTCCGAAACTGTTATAATTAAAGAATCGACAATGTAACTCATCATAAGCATTATGCCAACTGAAATGAGGTACACGAATATACATCATCCCATCATCTTTCAAAATTCGCTCAAACTCTTGCATTAAACTAAGAAGGTTAACATGGACATGTTCTAAGACATGGCTGCAGTAAATTTTCTCCACGCTCTTTGTTTTAAATGGAAGTGGTAGTTTCTCCAAATCACATTGTTCTCTATCCATATTTTGATAACCTTTTAAAGGGACATTTCCACAACCAAAATTTAATTTCATCTTAATTATCCTCTTCTTCTCAAAATTGCTACATTAAGCAGGCACGTTCTTCTCTTCATAAAGCGAGGAACTCTCTTTTCAATATGCTCAAAAGCACCAAGTACCTTTTTAGGTAACTTGGATACCATCATATGACCTTCATGTGTTTCAAAAACAAAATCAGCGTCTAGCTTTTTTCGTAATCGCGCAATATGGATCCGGTTATCTTTTCCCTTTAGTTTAAGCCCGATATTACCAAGGATATTTAACACCGGAACCCAATATGGATTTGGATACGTCATCAAAAGCTGGGCTTCAGGTTTCATCACAAACCGGATTTTGCGAAGTACTTCTTCTGGATGTTCAACATGTTCAATAACATCACACATAAACACAAAATCAAACACTCCCTCACCAAAACGAAGTGCAAGAGAGTTTTCATCCCCACAATATACATTCTCAAGACCTTTATCGCGTGCCTGAGAACATTGAACCTCCGACAAATCAAGCAAATGTAAATTGGTATAACCACGTTTCTTTAATTCCAAAGAAAATAGACCACTTCCACCTCCGAAATCCAAGATCTTAGCATTTTTCTGAGTTGGCACAACTTCGAGTAATCGACGAATGCGACGCTCAAAATAGTACATATCCCGCTTCTCATCGTAATTAGTAATTTTATCAAAATCTTGCTGGACCGTTTCTTTTGCTCGGTAAGGAGTATCTGTCATAAAATTTTGAGCGGAATAAACATATTTAAACTTTGTGAAGGCGCAGAAGATGTAACCATAACCAAACAGTATACTAATCACATAACCAAAAGTTAAAATTAAACACACTATGAATATTGCAAACTGGGGACTAATATTGTAAACTGGATACTAAATATATAAGACCAATCTGCTTGTTCCACTAATCTTTTAAAACCAGGGGATGCCAAATAGTCTTAATGGACGATTCAGCGCGAAAACTCATTTCTGGCTCTACAATAGTATTTATCGGTTTTGCTATAGGGGGTTTATTCTCTTATCTATTTCGAATAGTTCTTGCTCATCACCTTCCAGTGTATCAAATTGGTCTTTATTTTTCTATAATCAGTTTTATTATTTTTCTCACCCTATTTCAAAAAACGGGTACAGAGCTCGCTCTAGTCCGTTTTTTAAGTATGTGGGACCATGAAAAAAAATACTACCATATCCGTAGTGCCCTCACTTCCTTAATAATCTTCCAAACTATTTTCGGGCTTATCTTTATTCTAGCTGTCTGGTTTTTTTCTCATTGGCTTGCTATCAATTATTTCAAAGATTTCTCCGCCGCCTCATACCTTATCACCGCTTCCATTCTCTTTTTGCTCCTTATCCTTGAGGATATACCTCGAAGGATTTTTCAGGGATTTAATAACATGAAATGGTTTGCTTCCCTAGAAGCCATAAAAGCAGCCGCGTTAATTTTATTCACTCTCATCGGTTTTTCAATATATCAAACCGTATGGGTTCCTCTGGTAGCATTTCTGTTGGCAACACTTCTAGTGGGTATAATTGGTCTAATCATTATCAAAAAGTCATACCCTAAAATAAATAAACAAAATAGCCCAAAACTGGCTGAACATCCATCTTCAACTTCAATATTCAAAGAAGTATACATGTACGGCCTTCCGCTCATTTTCTTTGTTATTGGAAATAAAGCAATTGAGACATTGGATTTACTTATGCTCACTTATTTTTCAACTCTTGATCAAGTTGGTATCTATAGTGTTGTTCTACCCACTGCCGCAATTGGACTATTTATTTATCGACCAATTTCCGTAGCAATTATGCCCATCACCACGAAGCTCTGGATTCAAAACGAAAAAGAAAAACTTCTCAATTTAATGAATATTATCTACAAATATCTCATAATTATCATGATCCCCATTGTCACTCTGTTTATTCTTTTTTCACAAGAAATACTTTACTATTTATTTGGGCCAGCGTATCTCCCAGGTACACTTCCTCTACAAATAATATTGTGTGGCATACTGTTTTATGGACTGGCTAACATCAATATTAGCATGCTAACTTCAATGAATCATTCAAAAAATGCAGGAATGTTTATGATTTATGCGACCATAATAAATGCTATATTAAACTTCATACTTATACCCCTATTTGGTATGTTAGGAGCGGCTATTTCTACAACTATTGCATACCTTGCCACATTTGTAATGTCATATCTATCTATTAAAAAAATAAACCTTTCAACAAAAGCCACCGTTCCACTTCCCATATTGCAATTGACAATTCTATTTATTCTAACCGCCATACCTTTATTTTGGTTCTTATCCGAACAAAACACCGCCTTATTGCCAAAATGTATATTTGCATCCGTGTTAATTACCATCTACATAGTGATGCTCGCCATCTTGCGCCTATTCACTTTAACAGAATTGAAATCAATCATTGCATCATTAAGAAATCAATAGAGCACTTTGCAAACACAAGATAAAGCAACGACTTTATCGGTGCACAGAAATACAACAGTATTTCTTGTGAAGCAGTTTGTCACATTTTAATTGCACCACGAGGTGCAAGAAACACAAAAACTATTGTGTTTCTGCACAGAAAGGAAGAATATCCTTTCTTGTGCAAAAATAAGCTTAAACTGCGTCGTTGCAAAGTGCTCTTTGATAACAAGGAAATCAAAGATTTCCTGTGCAGAAAGTGGTCGCTGCCTCTTTCTTGCACTTTGTCTAATTTTTATGAATTATGCAAAGTTCTCAATAATATTCTCACTTGAGAATTTTCCTCCCCGTGACCTGCTTAAACCCCGCCCCGATATTTTTTCCAATCCCCAAACTAACCAATCAGCATGGAAACACCCACATCACAGTTCCATTACCTTTTTATAACCAGCATTGCAAAATAAAATGGAATGGATGCCTTAATCGTAGCAGCAGGAAAAGGAACAAGGATTAATGGTGATGACCATCCAAAGCCAAAACCACTGTTTATCTGCAAAGGAAAGTATCTCATTGAACATGTCATTCTTCGCTTAAAAAAAGCAGGTATAACCCATATTTACATTGTTGTTGGTTTCATGAAAGAAACCCTCATAAGCGCAATTGGTGACGGAGCAAAATATGGTGTCCCCATAACTTATATTGATAACAACGAGTTTGAAAAAGCCAACGGTCTTTCTGTCTACAAAGCAAAACCATTCCTTACAAGACCGTTTATTCTAGCGATGTCCGATCATATCTTTGAGCAAAGTGCCGTAAACCAATTCGTGCAATCCATGCAACGCACATTAACAACAAATCCAAGATGCACTCTCTACACCGACAAGAAATTGGACCAAATAAGTGATGTTGAAGATGCAACCAAGGTGGAAGAAGATAACCAAAAAATAGTTCACATACACAAAAAACTGCAACAATACAACGCTATCGATACTGGTATGTTCTTCTTTACCCCCAAGTTCTTCACCGCCCTTGAAAAGGCTCAATCAAGTGGTGACTATTCCATCACGGGTGGGGTTCAAGTATTAGCCTCTGAAAAAAGAATGTACACATTTGATATCGGTCCATTTTTATGGATGGACATCGACACGAAAAAAGAACTAACCATCCTTGAAGAAAAATTCAACGCTTTCCTTGATCACTAAATCACGGAAATGTTCTTTTGCCGTTATTCCACTACTAGAAAATAGATATTTGCTATATAATCTCAACATTCACAATATTTAAAAACACCTTGCACAGATATATCTCTACATGGCAGAAAAATTAGAATTAGTTTCAATAAAAGATCTCAAAGTTGATATTCATGCATCCTATTTCAAAAATCAAAATTTGAAACAAACTGATATCATCTTCATGCAACCTCTATCTCGCCTTGATACCCACCGTTTCTCTCGGGGTATTCTACTCATTTCCAGTTATTTAGATGAAAATGGTATTCCTAGTATCATTTTTGAGCCTCATCGGTTATTAGTCAAACCCATGAAGTGGCACGCCCCAACCCCGGAACAAACACAGGAAGTTGAAGATCGTTTCCTTGAGAAAGTAAAAGCATGGGATTCCAAAATATTTTGCTTCACCTGTACCACCATGGAGTTTAATGAGGTAATCGATTTCGCCAAAAAAATAAAACAAATCCTTCCTAATGCGATTTTTGTAGCTGGTGGGTACCATGCCGATGCTTTTCCGGAAGATTTCTTAAACAACGGTTTTGACTATGCAGTTCGTGGAGAAGGTGAGTTAACAATTATGGAATTATTCAGATCCATTTTTGCAGGCAAACGAGATTTCGAAAAAATGGATGGGCTCTGTTGGAAAAAGGAAGATGGCCAAGTTGTAATCAATAAACGCCGCTCCCTCTTAATCGACTTTGATGAGTTACCTCTTCCTGCCTATCATAAAATTGATATGGAGTACTATCTCAAAATGTGGGATGGTATTCTACGTGGAATACCCTGTAAAGCAACTCTTCTTGAGACCAGTCGTGGGTGTCCATGGGCATGTTCATTTTGCAGTTGTCCAACTATAGCAGGACATAAAATGCGCTATCGCACAGCTGAGTCCATCGAGTCTGAAGTAAAATTACTCAAAGAAAAGTATGGTGTTGAAGGGATCATGTTAACAGATGATATGTTCACTGTAAGTCTAGATCACGTGAAAAAAGTGAGCGCAATACTAAAAAAGTACGGCATTGTATGGACCGCACAGGCCCGAGTTCACGCTGTAAACGAAGAAATGTTAACCATCATGAAAGACGCCGGTTGCATGCAAATTGATTTTGGAATAGAGTCTGGATCCCAACGTGTTCTTAATGAAATTATCAACAAAAAAGCAACCATCGAACAAGCGCGTCAAGGAGTGGCAACATGTAAGAAAGTAGGGATGCGAACAATGGGTACCTGTATGCTTGGTCTGCCAACTGAAACTAAAGATGAAATGTTATCCACTGTTGCGTTTGTGAAAGAACTTCAGTTAGATTACGTCTACTATGCAATTGCCGTACCACTTCCTAATACTGCATTATTTGAAATGGTCAATAGTCGCCTACCAGAAAACAACAAAATCACCGTGGAAGATTATCGAAATCTTGATTGGGGTGGAAAAAATTATTCCAACAAATTTAATTTTTCGGCAGTTGACAATTTAACTGAGATTCATAAGATATTTGAAAAAGAGTTACATCGCAATCTTATCAAAAATGCTATGACTAATAATACTTTTTACATGAGAATGTTTGCATCCATGCCAAATAAAACTGGTCGCATGGTTTACATGGCAAAGAAAGGGTTCAACTTCTTTGTGGTTCAGAAATTGTACGGAAAATCATTACGACTCTAATTAAATAGATGATACAACATCCATTTTATTACTGTCTCAAAACACAAAGGTCGAGGTAATATTTAAATAACCTCTCTCCAAATAAACCATTATGTCAACCGTAAAAGAGCGCCCTGCATGGGTTAAAGATAAAAAAGTAGCTGATGACTTCGAAGTAATTGACGTTCCAAGATGGGATGATTACAAGGATTTCAAAACAGACATGGGTTCCTACGTGTTAATCAAAATTTACCGTGATCGACATGAAATCGGTGTTGCAGTTTGCGATTATCAGCACACTATTCTCAAAGAATTCCGCGGACGCCGAGCACAAGACATTTATGTAGCGATATTCAACTTCCAAGAAGTAAACAAGTTGGCTTGGTTCAATCGATTCGACCACGCTGCATACGTTGGAAAAGAACTAAAGAAAGCTGAAATCTGTTTGGCATTAGGTTCAGACTATTATCAAGAGTAATTTGTATTTTATTTCACTTTACTATCATCTCATATTCTTAGCCATAAATAAACTCATGTTATCGACGTCTATTTCGACCAAAAACATACTTAATTACTTTTCTCTCATTCATCATCTCAGCAAATATTACCCTGTCAGTTACCTTACGCAAGCGTTGCACCACCATTCTTTTAGAGATAAGCAACCCCAAATGTGTCACATTCCACCACCAAGCCCCAATCATCGCTCTTGCACATGTAAAATTACCACGCAACACATGCCGACCAAAATTAAGCAGACGTAATCCAAAAAAATACGGACTAAACAGAATTAAATTATACCACGCCAAATTCTTGAAATATGTTTGATATGTATTTCTCTCAATTAAAAATGTTAATCTCTCACTTGAAAAAACTTCCTTAGCTGTCGAACCAGGTTTATGATATACTATTGCTTTTCGTGCACGATAAATAGTATGACCCATCAACCGGAGGCGATATGCCAAATCTACATCCTCCACATACAAAAAATAATCCGGGTCAAACACATATGGTAGCGATTTTGCAAAAGATGTACGCAGCGCTGGAACCCCTGTATACGTTTCTTTGGTAGCCATCTCATCATCTTTTTGCGTAAATGCCGTTCCATAATCTGATCCATTATAGAAACTTCGAGATAAATATTTGTGAGTATACAATTGCTTTCGTGTAATAAAATCATATAAGGCAGGCCCTACAGCAACCGCCTCCGGATGTCTTTCAAACTCCGCCACGATTTCTTTCAAGCACTTAGAATCGAATTCAATATCATTATTCAAAATAAAGCAATATTCCCCTTTACACACTTGTACTGCTCTATTAAATGCCGCATAGGCAACATTTCTTTCCATGGTAAGGATCTTCGCCCATGGATACTTAGACGCAAACAAGGTAGCACTTCCATCCGTTGATGCATTGTCAATGATTAACGTCTCTATCTTATCTTTTGGATAATCCAATTTCAAAATAGAATCCAGAATAATCGGCGTAATATGTTTACCATTGTAGCTCAAAACTAAAAGCGAAATAGTGGGTAAGCGTTTTCCTCCATCTTTAACATCAATCATATCCTCAACCTTCATTCATAAACCTTTTAAATGTTATGAAGAAGGACTTCTAATGGAAAAAGAGACCAAAACTGCCATCATTCTCGCGGTGATAGTTGGCCTCATATATCTTTTTCCTCACCTTGTTTATCTCTCCCAACCAGGAACATACAACCCGTTATATATTTCTCAAAATCGCGGCTTTATGGACGAGGCAATATACAGTGCTGGTGTACAAGAAGTTCTCGAAGGTAATTTAATCCCAACTGACCTTACCGTATTTGAACATAAACACGGTCTGATGATTTATGGCCCGCTTCCCTTCATCATTATGGCTATCCTTGCCAAACTGTTTGGTGGATTAACTCCACTCTTAATCATCTCCGACTTCATCTTCTCAGCACTTACCTTCATTATATTTTATATTCTTGCAAAAAAAATAACCAGCTCTCACAACCTTTCCTTAATAGGTTCAGTTCTTCTCCTCTTCTTTTATCGCATCTTCATTCCTCCACCAACTATAACCTTTGCAGGTCTAAAAACATATCTCACCAGCATTTTCTTAAATACCGCACAAGGCAACGCAAACTTTTGGTTGAGTCGCTTTATGCATCCACAAATTACTCTCCCACTCCTACTGCTAACAATTCTAATAATCTGGAAAGCCTTCGAAACAAAACACAAATTATACTTCCTCGCATCTGCTATCTTACTTGCAGCCAACGTCTATTCCTATTTCTACAACTGGACATATCTCTTTGTATTTTGTACCATCTTTTCATTAATGATGCTGGTCTATATCCACAATAAGGAGGGAAAATATCAAGAACACATCAGCCAAAAAGAAACTCCTTCACAATTCCTTCATCCCTTAAACAAAAAATTATTTCTTGCCCTTATTGGAACAATATTTCTACTCATCATATTATGCATCCCTTACCTCCTAAACACTATCCAAATTCAAGATATGGATATCACCGCACGCTCAGGCATTGAATACACTCAAGCAGTAGAGCCCATTTCGGTAGTATTCGTATTACTCATTCTCCTCATCTTCACTATCTTGCTAGTCAAACGGAAAAACAACTCTACTTTTACTCATCGAATCACGCAAATCATAACCAAAATGGATCAACCCTCCATCGTACTTCTTACTCTACTACTGTCATCAATTATCGTTCTAAACATTCAACTCATTCTCGGTTACACCATTCAAAACGACCATTATTACTCAAGAATTTTAGTACCAATAGTCATCCTGAGTATCCTATGGATACTCTCCTCATCCAAGTTCATAACGACTATACTCCAAAAGAAATACATAACCCCAGTTATCCTCCTGCTACTCTGTACAAGTGCAATAATAGTTCACATAAATGAAATTCGAGGCCAATCACCGTACTATTCTTTCTCCCCCGAGGAGCAAGAACTGCTAACTTACCTTCAATCGCTTCCCCCAAATAGCGTCATCCTCACTTCAAACATCACTTGGAACCTTTGGATACCAGCCTACACAAGTGCGGATTTATTCTTCCCGTATTCAGCTTCAACTATTGCATCAAAAGAAGAATTAGAAAATAGATTTATTTTCACATTCACACTATTAAACTACACCTCAAGCGAAGTCGAGTCCCTCCTCCTAACAAACAGCTCATACACTCGCATCCCTAACAGTCCGCCACCCACATCTCTACAAACGTACATGCGAAGTTACATCTATTTAGATGAAATATACCCTGTAGAAAAGCAAGGAACACTCAAGGGGCGCATCTTCAATCAAGAACCAGTAAACGAATTAATAAAAAAATACGCCACAGCATCTACTTCACCACCTGCCCTAGAGTCACAAGGTCAAATGCCCTATCATCAAAATATAACATATAAATTAGACTATATCCTACTGACAAAAGAAGAAAGTAAAAGAAAAGAATCAATCGAAAAAACCCTAAATCTATCCGGGTTAACAGTTGAAAAAGTATTTGGAAATTCTGAACTCCTTCTTTTAAAAATTAGTCAGCAATAATCTTTTCTTGCTCTAATCTCGCATATGAAATTTGTGCACCGCGCATATTAAGAATATTTCTGTATGTCATCCGCTTAGATAATTCCATGGCAGCAAGAAAGACCCCAACACCATCCCCTATCATTTTAGGTTCATGCCCTTCTACATAATGATTTAAAACAAACGTCCCTAATTTGCTCTCTGGTACTCCAATGACTCTTTCCATAAACGTGGGATTTGCTTTTTCTTTCAACTCTGCAAATGACAGTGGGATGCGGCATTTATAGGTGACCTGTGTACTAACATAGTCTTGTGATCCATGCACCCCTGTCATCGTAAAATCAATATTTTGAATCCCTAATTCCCGAGAAAGTTTCTCTCTTATTTGTGATTCAGGGTCCATTCGTCCATCAGTAATTACAATCATTCCTGCAGCTGAACTATCCAGCAAATGAGGTGCGAGTAACCCAGATGCACGTTCTTGAACAACTACTTGATCATCTGCTGTGGTAACTGCACATCCAACGGCGCCACAAAATGTATTTCTCAATCTATCTGAAAATTGTTCCGGATGCAATGCTAAAGCAAGATAAATACTATATTCGGATCTTCCAAATGATAAACCATCCGTGGTATCGCGAAGCCACGCAATGGGATTACTTCTCCACCCTTTTGATGCTGGTCCGCCAGGCGCACTCCAAACTTGCGCAACTGTTTCTTTTTCATGATCTTCCAGAATATCTTCCATGGAACATGCAGAATCATATTTGAACGAAACAGGTTGGTTTAATGCGCAGTAACCGGGCGAAGCAAACAAATAGAGTGGTGAAACCATAATCTAATTTTTCTATGCATATTTATAAATATTCTGGATAATAACTGCAGGGTAGTAAAATATTCCCTTTTTTCTGTTCCCTCAATAAGTCAATAAACCATCTCTGCAAATTTTAATGTCTATTTGCCAATAATCCATGCTCTACTTGCCCTCTCTATTAACCCTACAAATATGCCTTTGAATCATAACCTATATAAAGAAAATCTCAGAAAATAAGCCTGTGGTTAGTTATGGTACGCATAAATTTATTTAACAACGAAAATAAAGCAGAAACAAACACAAAAAGCACGCCAAAATCAGACATAAAAGGCGTCATATTAGCTGGCGGAAAAGGCCTACGACTCCACCCTCTCACAAAAGTCACCAACAAACATCTTCTCCCAGTTGGCCGAGAGCCAATGATATTTAACCCCATAAAAAAACTCGTTGAAGCAGGAGTGAGTGAAATTCTTATCATAACCAGTACCGAACAAATGGGATCCATTGTAAACCTGTTAGGATCCGGTTCAGAGTTTGGATGTAACTTCACCTACAAAGTTCAAGAAGAAGCTGCAGGCATTGCCCACGCTCTTGCGTTAGCAGAAGACTTCGCCCAAGGAAAAAAAATAATTGTTATTCTAGGAGACAACATCACAACCGGTTCCCTCAAAGCATTCGCTGATAAATTTAGAACGCAAGGACACGGAGCACGAGTTCTTCTGAAAAAAGTCGAAGACCCAAATAGGTATGGTGTCGCATCAATTGACCAAGAGCAAGTCATCGAAATCGAAGAAAAACCAAAAAATCCTAAATCTAATTTTGCGGTCATCGGATACTATATGTACGACCATAATGTTTTCAACGTAATCCGAAATCTACAACCATCCGCTCGAGGAGAATATGAAATCACTGACGTAAATAATGCGTATATCAAGGAAGGAAAATTACAGTACGATGTTCTCGATGCTCCTTGGACCGACGCGGGAACATTTGAGTCTCTTCATCACGCAAGTCAAATGTTAATGAAAGAGAGCACAAACCAACCAGCATCCTCATTAGTTACCAAAGAGCAGCTAACGGACATGATTTCCACCTTCGAACAAAAAATAAACGAGTTAAAAAAACATTTATGATGATCTAGGTAATAATCAGATCTTCACCTAATAAAATAACTTTATATCCTCCACCCATGGCAAAAGAATCATTACCAACATTCTCAATTGTTGTACCAGTTTACAATTCTCAGGATTCCTTAGAAAAACTTGTCAACCGTTTAGACAGTGTCTTCGTTAAGCTAAACACCACATGGCAACTCATACTAGTAAACGACTGTAGTAAAGATAAAAGTTGGGATGTGATCCAGTCTATCCAATCAAAACACCCCCAAATCATCGCAATAAACCTTCTCAATAATTTTGGACAACCAAACGCCATCATGTGCGGGTTAAATCATGCCAATGGTAAATACATCATAACAATGGATGATGACCTTCAACATCCCCCAGAAGAAATTCCAAAACTGTACCATTACTTACTTAAACATAATTTGAGTGTTGTTTATGGACAATATCAAAGCAACAAAGATCGAAAAAGGGGCCTCCTGCGAGACATCGCCTCATTAACCGTTCATAAATTAATATCTAAAATTACTGGCAGTGGATATGCAGTCACATCGTACAGGATAATGGATCAACAAGTAGTGCAAAATCTTTGTAAGTCATCACAATACTATGTCATGATAGACGTATTGATTAAAGATACAGTAAGCCCAATGTACATCGGAACTTGTCCTGTCGAACATCATGAAAGAACCATCGGAAAGTCAAATTATTCTTACAAGAAGTTAGCAATGTACGCATTAAACATGATTTTCACATTTACAACTTGGCCGCTACGACTAGCCACCATATTAGGTCTTATCTTCTCAGCCATCAGTTTTGCAGCAGCACTATTTTATGTAGTATATTATCTTATCGCAGGAATTAACGTGAGTGGTTGGACATCATTAATGTTGAGTGTAACATTCCTCTCAGGAGTAATTTTATTCGTATTAGGAATCATTGGAGAATATCTTGGAAGAATCTTCCTTAACGTCTCAAACAAACCACAATACATCATCAAAGAAATAAAACAAAAAAATCAAAAATAATAACCCCTCATTTACCAAAATTACCTTGCTAACCAAACCAATAAGTGAACCACGGAGAACAAAAATGACAGAACAAAATGCAACCACCGCAATCCCCCCAACTCTAGAACAATTTCAAACTCAATTCCCCTCAAACTTAACAAATATCCAGACAATCCAAATAGAACAACTTTGGGAATCTTTACACGCTAAAAATCAGTTTCCCAATGCTCAAACAACAGATGACATCATGAATTGGCTCGAAGAAAAAAGAAAAAGCTATGTTGTAAACACCTCCATCATTGGCATAAACGAGTTAGATCGTTGGCATGTAGAAGAGACAACCGGACATGTGTATCATGAATCAGGAAAGTTTTTCCGAATAATCGGAGTAAAAGTAGACGGAGCAAAAGGCCGGGAAGTAATGGGATGGACACAACCCATGGTGCATCAGCAAGAATGTGGGATATTAGGAATATTGTGCAAGAAATTCAACGGCACCAGACACTATCTACTCTACGCAAAGTATGAGCCAGGCAACACCGATGTTCTTCAACTCTCACCCACATTACAAGCAACCGATAGCAATCTTAAAATGGCTCATGGTGGCAAGAAACCCCTATTTTCTGAATATTTTGAAGGTAATGGAAAAGGCAATGTCTTAACTAACGTCACCTCAGTTGAAGACGGCGGTCGTTTTTACATGAAAACCAATCGCAACATGTTAGTGGAAGTTGATAAGGACGAACCACTAGATATTCCAGACGATTTCATTTGGGTAAACTATCCCCAATTAAAAGAACTCTTAGCAAAGCAAGTGGTGGTGAATTCCTTAGCACGCAGCGTGATGGGAAGTTGGTAATCCCCCCTCGTCTCCTCCAACAAATAACCACATTTTAATTCAATTAAATCCATCAAAAAACACACGCATATATTAATTATCAAATACCATGGAAGCAGAATTCGATACATTTGCAAAGGAGTATGAACAAATACACCAAAAAACCATCTCCATCTCAGGAGAAGAAAGCTTTTATTTCACCGAGTTAAAAATAAATCTTCTTGCCGATTATTTTAAAAAACATAATTCCACTCCCAAAAGCATTTTAGATTATGGCTGTGGTACGGGTCGAGCATACTATCCTATACAGAAAAAATTTCCTCAGATTCAATACTATGGGGTTGACCCTTCGCAACAGAGTATAAATGTGGCAATAGAAGCAACAAAAAGCGTCGCTAAAGAATTTTCATACCATGTAACAAACAACACACAAAATAATAATCACTCGCACTCAAACCTAAACAAAACCACTTCCCCACCCGTATACACTGTTCTTCAATCAAATCAAAGCCTCCCTCTAACTGATTGCTGTATGTGCGCTGTCGTTGCCCACCACATCCCTCCTGCAAACCATAATGAGACATTTCAAAAAATATTTGATTCCTTAACTCCGGGTGGTTATCTATTTCTCTTTGAACACAACCCTCACAATCCGCTCACCAGAAAAGTAGTACGTGATTGCCCATTTGATAAAGATGCAATTCTTCTCAAACCGTCATATGCTAAAAAAATGCTCGCTTCTTGTGGTTTCCAAATAGAAAAACTCCAATACTACTTTTTTTTCCCAAAATCTCTCTCACTCCTACGTCCAACTGAAAAAATGTTATCTAAAGTCCCATTTGGTGCACAGTACTTTATTGTAGCCAAAAAACCACTTACACACACTAAACAATAAGCAAAACTGTCACTCCTATAGTTATGGCATCTACAAACTCAAACACAATCCGAATAGGCATCCTGGGGTGCGCTAAAGTCGTCGAAAAAAATGCTCTTCCCTCTCTTCAAAATCTACCTGGAGGAAAGCTTACAGCAATCGCCAGCCGAGACAGAATAAAAACACAGGAGTGGGCTGCAAAGTATAACCTAACTGCATATGACTCCTACGAAGAACTCCTCTCATCCACTGAAATAGACGCAGTATACATTCCCCTTCCAATTGGACTCCATGAACAATGGGTAATCGCAGCAGCAAACCATAAAAAACATGTCATATGTGAGAAATCACTCTCAACAAGTTTACAAAGCACAAAAAATATGATTGAAGCCTGTCAAAAAAACAACGTCATTCTATTTGAAAACTTTATGTGTGCCTATCATCCCCAACATGAATTTGTAAGAACCACTATTGCAAGTGGCAAAATTGGAAAAGTTCGCATCTACAAAGGATATTTCGGTTTCCCCCCGTTTGAAAAAAATAGTTTTCGCTATGATCCTATTCTTGGCGGTGGATCTCTAAACGATGCCGGAGCGTACACCATATTTATGGCCAGGAAAATATTCCAAACCGAACCTATTGCTCTTACCTCAACACTTGAATACAACACCGAAAAAGGCGTTGATATCCACGGCTCCCTGTTTGCAGAATTCCCTCACAACCAAGTTGCCATCACCTCCTTTGGGTTTGATCAAGTATATCAAAACAATTACGAACTCTGGGGTCAAAATGGTTTAATTAAAGTAAATCGAGCATTCTCCATACCTCCCAATCTAGCCCCCCCCATCGAACTGATTACAAACGAAAACATGACTCAAAAAACGCAATCTCCCATTCTACTACCATTCAACCAATTCGAAGCCATCTTCATTGACTTTATCTACTGTATCAATAATAAAAACAGTCCCATAGCCACCATTGAACAGCAGCACAGAATACAAAACATCTTAAATCAAGCTCGTTGTATGGAAGCCATCCGCATCTCCCATAAAGAAAATCGAAAAGTAATGCTCCTAGAGGTTAATTAACATGAAAACAGTACTTGTTACCGGCGGTTCAGGCTTCATTGGAAGCAATTTCATCCGTCATTATCTTAATGCACACCCAGAAGACAATATAATCAATGTGGACAAGATAACTTATTGTGGAAATCCTGAAAACGTGCGCGAAGTAGAAAAAAATCCCAAGTACACCTTCATTCAAGCTGATATCATCAACGAAGAAATGATGTATCTCCTGGCAAAAAAAGCCGACTTGATAGTTCACTTTGCCGCAGAAAGTCACGTAGACAATTCGATCAAAGAGCCATTTATATTCACCCAAAGTAATGTTCAGGGAACACATGTTCTCTTGGAAGCCGCAAGACGTACTAACATCAAACGATTTCTGCACATCTCAACGGATGAAGTATATGGCAGCATATTAGAGGGTTCATTCACTGAAGAAGATCCAATGAATCCAAGTTCACCCTACAGCGCATCTAAATGCGGTGCAGAATTACTCGTCAAATCATACGCTAAAACATATAATCTCCCCACCGTAATTGTACGATGTTCAAATGCCTTTGGTCCATATCAATACCCCGAAAAAGTTATCCCCCTCTTTGTAACAAACTTATTACAGAACAAAAAAGTTCCGCTCTACGGTGATGGCATGCACGTACGAGATTGGCTTTTTGTTGAAGATTTCTGCAGTGCTGTTGACTTCCTCCTTCATACTCCCAACATTGAGTCTGAGATATTTAATGTTCCAGGTGTACAGTCCATCCCAAATATTGAACTAACAAAAAAAATATTGCAATTATGCAACAAAGATGAATCGTTTATTCAACCTGTAGAAGACAGAAAAGGTCATGATCGAAGGTATAGTGTCAGCGGAGAAAAAATATTTGCTCTAGGGTGGCGCCATTCTAATACCTTTGATGCTGCTCTTAAAAAAACGGTAGACTGGTATAGAACAAACCCTGCCTGGTGGGAAAAGTTATTAAAAAAAAAAAAATAAGACTACACAACACCAATGGCAAAATTCACCCTCTCTCAAGTAAAATCCGCAAAAGGCTCTCTTCAAGGTTATTTTAACCGTCTCCTCTTAGAACCCATTTTTGATCGAACGACATGGCTCGTAGCAAACTTCACAAACCTAACTCCAAATCAAATAAGTATCATCGGATTCATCCTCGGCCTAGCAAGTGCAATCGCATTCTTCTTCCAATATTTTATCACAGGAGCAATCCTCTTCGAGTTAATGAACCTCTTTGATACCTTCGACGGACGCATCGCAAGGCTCAAAGGATTCTCTGGAAAATGGGGAATGTACGTTGATTCTTATTGTGGTTTCTATTTCACCTTCCTCATCGCAATCGCATTAACGTATGCAACATACCTCCAAACAAACAACCTCTTAGTTTGGCCAATTGCATTTACCCTATATTTCCTCCTCATAATTCATTTTGTAGAAGGAAACGTTGCCGGTTTCATTATGGGTGGATCTGAATCATACAAAAAACGAACCCAACAAGGTCAAACCACCTCGTTACTAGGAAAGATTCGTGATTACACCATCAAAAAAGGTTTTCGAGAACCATTCAACATGACCGACAACCAACATGTCCTATTTGGGATAATCCCGATCTTACTGGCATTAAACCAAATAACAGCAGCTCTCATCCTCGCAATCATCATCGCAGTAGGAATCATTCTAAACAGCATCATGTGGTTCTTCAATTATCGAACCATGATGCAACTTGACGACAAAGAAAAAGAATAGTTATCATTATCATTAATGAGATAAAATATAATAAACCATTTTTCTATTTAATCAATTCCACTTCTACTCTCCACGCAGGAAACAAAGATCGCATAAAATTCGCCTCATACAAATGCCCATTCCCTACGCGCACAATTACATTTACAAAAGGTTCAACCAAATAATTCCAGAAATAGCCTCCCTTATAGAATCGAAGGCGTCTACGTATACGTGAAAAGTGTTGGGTTGAATATTCATATCCTTCTGAATTAAAATGTCCCTTCACATAAAAGTCAAACGTGGTAAACGCAAAAAATCGACAATGCGTTGGATCCATAAATGCCGAATTACTTGAAAAGTGAGGAACATCAATTTTGAACTTGCCACCTTTCTTCAAAATCCGAGCAACCTCTTTCATCAAACCATCAAGATTATGAATATGCTCCAATACCTGATGAGCTTCAACAATTTCAAATTGCTCAGATTTAAATGGGTAAGGAAACACTTCCAAATTATGAACTACATCTACCCCCGTCCCTTTAACTATATCCAAATTAATATACCCTGGGTAAATACTTTTGCCGCAACCAAGGTGAAGTTTCTGTAGATTCATATAAAGGAAAAACAATATCCCCTTTAAAAATCCTATGAGCAATTATTACTCACTGGGTCTAATATCCCGTTGCTTGCAACGGCAGTGAGTAATATTCAAAAATCCGTTCTGAAAAATTGCCAAGTACCCCGCAGCTTGCTGCGAAGTGAGCGTAAGCGAGCGATGGGTAGGCGATTTTAGGATTTTTGTATTATTCTCTTTTTCTCTCCTATCATTCCCTCTTTTCTTTACCCTTATCTCCTCTTTCCAGCTGCTTGTCCTATACCCTTCTCTTCTGTACCACAGTTCTATTTTGATGTATCATCCTCCTTAAAAAGAAAAAGCATCACCTAATCAATAACAAAGCCAAAATAATCGGGCCTTGTTAAAAAAAGAAGGTGGAAATATGTCAAAAATCGGAGCTCTCTTTGTTGGTTTAAATGGTGGAGTAGCGTCAACCAGTATAATCGGCGCAATATCAATTGGAAAAGGTCTAACCCCACCCTACGGTCTTTACACTGAAACACTTATCTCACCAGTAATTAACGGAAAATTAGCGAGACTAAATCAGCAGCCAATCAAAGAAATTCTAAATCTCATCAATTTCCAAGATGTTGTTTTTGGCGGCTGGGATATCGAAGAACGAAATTTGTACGAATGTGCAATCGAATCTGGAATCGTACCAAAAGAAATGGTCACGCAATTAGAACCTGAACTCAAAAGCATCAGAAGTTTCCCTGGTATTTTTTCAAAAGAATTCATCAAAAATCTTGACGCAAAGGATCATGCCAAAGGACATTCACTCTATGAACAAGCTCAATCATTGAGGCAAAACATCAAAGATTTCAAACACACACACAACCTCCAAACTGTTATTGTAATCAACACAGCATCAACTGAAGTGTATCACGAAACCAGTACAACTCACTCCTCTTTAGAGCGATTCGAAACAGGTTTAAAAGAAAGCGACCCCCTCATCGGCCCAGCACAGATCTACGCCTACGCAGCCATCAGTGAAAATTGCCCGTATGCAAATTTTACTCCAAGCCTTGCTGAAGAAATTCCCGCGTTAAGAGAACTTGCACAAAAAACAAAAACCCCCATCGCAGGAAAAGATGGAAAAACTGGTCAAACATTACTCAAAACCGCAATAGCCCCAATGTTTCGTCTAAAGAATCTTCACATCGAAGGCTGGTTCTCAACCAACATACTAGGAAACAAAGATGGTCTCGTTCTTGACGATCCAGGTAGTTTAAAATCAAAAATAGTAACCAAATCAAGTGTTCTTGACTCAATCTTGGGGTATCATCCATATCACAAAGTCAACATCAACTATTATCCTCCACGAGGCGATGATAAAGAAGCATGGGACAACATAGACTTCAAAGGAGTTCTTGGCATGCCAATGCAAATAAAAATAAACTTTCTCTGCAAGGACTCAATTCTTGCTGCAGGCAACGTGTTAGATCTTATCCGGCTCTTAGAATACACAAAACGTATTGGTGAATCTGGTGTACAAGAACAACTTGGGTTTTTCTTCAAATGCCCAACAACTGTTCAAATCGGCTCACAACCAATCCACGACTTCTTCAAACAAGAAGGAATATTAAAAGAGTGGTTCAGAGAAAAAGTATACGGAGTAAAGTATAATTAAATTCACTAAACATTTAATATTTTTTTATTTTATGGTATAGATTTTAAGCTATACCTGTCCAACGGTTCCTATTCCATCGCCTATTTCCAAATTATTTTTCTTCCCTCTCTCAAATAACATGACCAAAATAACAACCAGCAACAAGACATACAACGCTATTGTTGTAATAACCGCGTGATACTTCACATGCACTCCTATGAGTCCCAATAGGTAGCTTCCAATTCCAAAGAAAGCGATTGCACCCCCAACTCCAAGACTAGTTCGCAAAAGTCTGCCTTCATTGGAAAGCATTAACCCTAATAAGTATCCGGGGATATAAAATGCTAAGATTATAAACAACGAAAACATCAACGCAACAGAAATGGATTGGTAAAAGGTAATCAAGAGTAATCCTGCTATCGCAATCAATCCAATGAAAAAATATCTCCTTTCAATCAAAAAGATTCGCCTAACTTTTTCAATTAATGACATCATCACACCTCTGCCGAATGTTCAAATTAGAAATGAGTACGTGCCCCGGCTCATTAAATTCTACCAAAAACCCATTTTGATTAAAAATATTTTGGATTACAGGGAGAACCTCATCGGTTATACGAAGTATCAAAAGAATATGCCCAAAGGAACACACTGATCTCTGGACCGCTGCACAGGACTTCGCTACCTCTTGAGCGGCCACATAATTTCCCGTATCATTTTTACGATAGTTCGTTCCCTCGCATACTGGGATAACAATCATATCTGAACTTGTATTGCCACTCATCAATTGAATATAGGATTGTTGCTTATCTACTTGGAAAACACGAGCTCCATGCAGCATCCAATACATTTTTTCCGCAGGATCTCCAGGTTCATAAATCAGCACTTCTTCATTTGGATAAATTTTTGCCTGTGCAGCTCCAATAAGTCGCATGTCTGCTTCATCATATATTGATATCCCCATTTTAGACTCTTTTAATGTGAATGTCTTCAGATTTCCATCCGATACGTGATAAAACATCAACATCATTAATAAGCTAAATGTTGTAAGCGTTACCACTCGTTTAACCGTTTCACTTTTTGTTTGTGTTAAGAAAGTAACCACCTGATACACTGCAACTCCCACAAAAAATGCTAACACCATAGGCCACAAAAAGCGATATTGGTATGCTCGCCATTGATTGAGATACGTTCCAAAGCCAATTAAAAAAAATCCTACAAATGCAGCATACATTTCAGCATTCTTGTTGTGTCTAACAATAGCCACCAGTGACAAACCAACTCCTATTAAAATAATCCACCACCAATATCCAAAATGTGTATAATGAATACTTGCAAATCCAAAGTTATCGGAAGTGATAATATGGTTAAACTTAATGGGATCACTTCCATCCGCAATCCAGGTTTGAGAAAAAATAAGCAAGTATCCAATAGAGATAAGTATTCCAATCAAACCGCCACCCACGCAAAAACCAATATCCTTCCATCGTCTATCCCAAATCCAAATCAAACCAATCAATCCATAAATCGCAAGAAAATAAATTAACTCTGATGGATGAACTAAATTAAGTGCTCCAACCGATAACCCTAAAAGAATCATCACCATCCACTTGTGCTGCAATCGAGATAATTGCAATATCAACGCAATTGATAAAATCAAAAAGAACATTCCTGCAATGTACAAATGTTGTCCCCACGTAAACGCTGCAATAAATGGAAAAGAAAAGACAAACAACATCATTGGTAAACTAAATATTGCTGCATTCACATGAATCAATCGTATCAACCCATAAACTATCAGCATACTAAGTAACATTAAACCAACTAAGAACACTTGATTCACATCCCAGGGAGCAACACCAAGCACTGATGATATCGATGCAACACTGTAATATAACCATGGGGGTTGAATAGCAACAAGGCCAGCATTTCCATTAACCATGTCAGCCGGAGTAGAAACATAATTCCCCTCTCGTAAAATTCTCTCTTCATAGGCTAAATGCCAGTATGCATCCTTTGCTTGGAACCCAGCAGGCGCATTATGAGTAAGGCTATGCCCAAATATGGGTGAAATCATAAAGAAACTCACAAACAACAAGAAAATTATCCATACCAGTACTTCCAGTCTATAGCCTGCAGTTATCCAATGAGCAAAAGTACCAACCCATGACATCGAGCTGCTTTGCACCTCAGCCATCCTTCGTTGTTTGTGTCTCTTCATTTGTATCTAATAGTTCTCATCATTTTTTCTTGCTTTTCTTTAGCACATTTTTTCTTTGAGATTCCTTTTCCTCCAACGCCTTAACTACCGCATCTCCGAACGCCAGAGCAGTCATATCTGAAACAAGTATCCCTTTACCCGGCTTGACCACTTCAGGATGTGAACCCACATTAAAAACAACCACAGGTTTTCCACAAGCTTGTGCTTCAGCAGCAGGCAAATTAAACCCTTCCCATTGTGTGCAACTCGTATACACATCACACGCTCCATAAAGTTGAGGAAGCTCCGCATCCTGTGTAAATCCCACAAAAATAATATGAGGGTCACCCTTAGCAAGCAATCGTAACTTCTCTGAGTATTCTTTAAACGTTGGCTTCCCAACAATAAGCAGTCTAGCGTGAGGAAATCGTTTCTGCACCACCCGAAACGCCTCAATAAGAATGTGAACGCCCTTGTGTGGAGAGATCCGCCCAACATAAAGTAATGTTGGAAACGTAAGTCCATACTTTTTGATCATAGCAGACCCATCAACCGACGGTTTGTACTCTGGGCGAAGTTTGCAGTACTCAATACTCCCATCAACCCCTGTTTCTTTCTTCAGTTCCTTCCGTAAAAAATCACTAATTGACGTTGAACTATCAGCTCCCTGTACCGTCAATTTCGTCAAAAATAGAAAGAACCGCATATACAACCTCTCAAGCGGTGTTTCAAAAAGATGAGGATACGCAATTCCCATATTATAATAATTATAATGCAATCTAAATCGTCTTCGCGCTTTGGATGCAAGAATTGTCATTGGATACATATGACAAATGATTTTATCAAATCCTTCAAGCATTTTAACATACTTGCGAACTTTCAACACATCAACAAAAAAAAGCAGGCGATAAATCCGTTGCACAAAAGGACTCTTTGGCATCCCCATACGCACAATCTCAACTCCAGCAGGAACTGGAATATCTCCTTCAAATGTAAAAATAGTAATTTTATGACCGGCTGCAGCCAGATCCTTAGCCTGCAGTTCAACCACACGATCAGGCCCACTAAAATACGAAAACGTCGGACTTAAAATTGCAATCTTAAGTGACCGCCCTTGTTGTACCTTATTCATTACCACTCCCTTCTTAGTGTGATCTATAACCATATTGAACTATCTTGTCCAAGTCGTTTAAATACTTTATTAATCTGTAAACGGTGTAGAGATGCTCCTAACAACAAAAAAATAATGACCTTGAAATGTATCCAAGAGAAAGAAAGAATCAAAACTCATATTTATGCAAATCACCCGCATCAAAATTCCGATCAATAATTCCAATAAATTCAGTCTGTGGTGCTGGCATAACAACATGAGCAACATGGCGAGGAACAGTAATCATCTCTTTTGGAATCAACTTATGTCTTCGTCGTTCTTTACGCGAATCCAATATCCATTCTTGAGAGCCAGATACCAAAAAATACCATTCCTTCATTTTTCGATGAAAATGATTTCCTAATTTCAACCCTTCCGCATCAGCAATACTAAAAACTTTAACCCGCTCAGTGACATCAATAATCGAACGTCGCGCATCAATATTAGTCATAGAAGGTTCTCTCAGACTTTCCATATATGTTGCCTTCAAGTATTGATTCTTTTCCATATGGGAACCATTCTGTAATTCATATCTCGAGATTGGGATATCTAAAAATCGTGATTGCTCAGGTGTATGGATAACAACCTCCATGCCGGGCGGAATAATAGTTCTCTCCCCTTTACATAATTTAAAACATCCGTGACTTCTTCCTGCAAGTATTGCAGCTTTACTCATACGTGACATTTCGAACTCAACTTTCACAGCGTTATCAATCACGTAAATCACTCGCCCACTACGCGAACCAGATGTAGAGAATTCATGTCGTAACGGTTGAGGAACATAAATATCTCGATCATGCACTGGCAATTTTTCATATTCATCATCTATCATTTTCGAAGTCGGGTTCTCGGTATAGCTTATCCCAAATGGAAGAGCATAATGGTTTAAAATCTCATCCCGCGTTCCATAGGTATGTGTCCTTTGTGGAACACTAACCAAATTATCAATTGAATCAAAACGTACCATCTGTAATATCTCCAAACACACCTAAGAACCACTAACTATTTTTAAACCAAAATCAACGCAATAAACTTAATCTGATTAATCCAAAATGCCTAATCCAATTTATATATCTTGTGGATGAGTATTACTTTCATCAAAAATCTCAACATGACCACACCCCTTAACCTAGAACACTGAACAGTAAACTTTAAAAGAGCCGCAAAACCGATAAAACATGGTGGTTTTAATTGAAAACAGCTCTCATTACAGGTATAACGGGTCAGGACGGGTCATATTTAGCAGAATTCCTTCTCAAAAAAGGGTACAAAGTATACGGCCTTGTACGTAGAATTTCAACCCCAAATTATTGGAGATTTAATCATATCCTCGACAAAGTAATTTTAATCGAAGGTGATTTACGAGATCAAGCTTCATTAAATCACGCGGTTCGAACCAGTCAACCAGATGAAGTCTATAATCTCGCAGCACAATCGTACGTCGCAACAAGTTGGAAACAAGCCGAAGCAACCACTGAAATTACCGGCCTAGGAACACTCAAAATGCTCGAAGCCGTTCGACATTTTGCACCAAAAGCACGCTTCTATCAAGCATCATCAAGCGAAATGTACGGAAACGCAACCGAAAATATTCAAGACGAACAAACTAAATTTAGCCCCCGAAGTCCATATGCAACCGCAAAGCTCTACGCGCATTGGATTGCTGTAAACTACCGGGAATCATATGGTATGTACGTATGTTGTGGAATTCTCTTTAATCATGAATCCCCACGTAGAGGAATTGAATTTGTAACCAGAAAAATCACTGATGGTGTCGCAAGAATTAAACATGGTGTTGCATCTGAGCTCATTATGGGCAGCCTCGAATCGAAACGAGATTGGGGTTTTGCAGGTGACTATGTTGAAGCCATGTGGATGATGTTACAACAGGACAAACCAAATGATTACGTAATTTCAACAGGACAAACACATACAGTGCGCGAGTTCATCGAAGCATCGTTTAAACGTGCAGGAATTCATGATTGGGAAAAATATGTTAAACAACATGCAATTCATATGCGTCCAGCCGAACTGCACGTACTTCAAGGTTCAAGCGATAGGGCACGAAATGAATTAGGTTGGATACCTAAAACCGATTTTCATGGGTTAGTAAACATGATGATGGATGCTGACTTACAACGTGTAGCGCAAGAAGTACAAATCAAGCAATGGCAGACCACCTCTTCCTCGCAACCAAATACCATCCCTTCATCCGTCATATCTCCTCTACCGCCGCTCCAGTAAATATAACATAAGATAATGACCACGGATTCAAAAAAAGTAATCATCACCGGAGGAGGGGGATTCGTTGGGAAGTATCTCTCTCAATATTTGGTTGAACAAGGTTTTGTGGTATACGGCTTCGACCGGCATGGTTCAGACATTCCAAATATCACTACTGTTATTATTGACATTCTAGACAAAGAAAAAGTTGATAAATATATTCAACAGATATCACCAACCCATCTTATCCATCTTGCGGCACAATCGTCAGTTAAAAAAAGTTGGGACAACCCAACTCAAACAATAAGCATCAACGTTGAGGGTACAAGAAACATTCTTGAGTCTATCACCCTACATACTCCTAAATGCACAGTCCTCATTATCTCCTCTGCTGAAATATACGGAACGCCTAAAATTCTTCCAATCACTGAACAAACACCAATTAATCCTAACAATCCTTACGCCGAGTCACGAAAACAGCAAGAAGAATTATGCCAGAATTTCATCACCAAAAATAAACTCAACCTCATCATCGCAAGAAGTTTTCCTCACACCGGTGCGGGTCAATCAGATCAGTTTGTCTGCTCAAATTTCGCAAAGCAAATCGCGTTAATTGAAGCAAATCAACAGCCTCCCATTCTCACTGTAGGCAATCTCGAAGCCAAAAGAGATTTTACTGATGTTCGTGACGTAGTAAGAGCATACCATCTCCTCATCACCACCCCTCATACTAGCGGAGTATTCAATGTATGTTCAGCAAAAAGTATTCCCATTTCATCAATTCTCTCAACCCTCCAAACTTTTAGTACCTCGAAAATAACAATCAAACAAGATCCAGACAAAATGCGACCAAGTGACATCCCAAACATGGTAGGAAGCAATACCAAATTACAACAAGCAACCAACTGGAAACCTATCATCCCAATCAATCAGACTCTTCAAGAAATACTCCATTATTGGCGAAATGAGATTCTAAAAAATCAGTCCTAACTCCACACCAAATCATATACCTTTCTTCCCAATCAACCTTCCATAAATCCCCAAATAATCCTGTATCGCATCCTTCCATAAAAATTTCTTCGGCTTTGACACTGCATACTTCTTCTGCGATACCATTACCACACCACGTGCAATCGCAGACGAGTCACGTACCTGAACAAGTACATGCTTACCCGATACCACTTCAGGGATGGACGCCACATTGGAAGCAACAACTGGTTTTCCCATCACTCCCGCTTCAACACAAGTATATCCAAACCCTTCAGAGAGCGACGGAACAACCACGCAATCTGCTGCCGCAATATAGTTTCCTAACTCTGAATACGCAACTGATGGTACAAGTACAACGTTTTTTTCAATATGTAATTGTGCAATTAATTTCAAAATCATCGCGTACTCTTGAGGATACTTTTCTTTGGATCCAAGCATCAACATAAATGTAGAGTGTGGGATTCGTGAAGTTATCTCCGGAACCGCGCGCAATGCATACTCAAATCCTTTAGATGGCCCAGGTCTACCCCAACTAAAATAAACAAATGTACCTTTTAAACCTAATTTTTTCCGAACAATCGCACCAGAAAAAAGACCCGGTTTCCACATCGCATAATCAAATCCATTATGCACTCTCTCCACTTTAGATGACGCTACTCCTAACGCAAGAACATCGTGGCGTGTCGCTTCTGACACACATACATATTTGTCATAAGAGAGTGCATATATCATCCTCTCCAACATATCATGAACAAAACAAGATAATGTCCCAAGACCAGTAACCGTTCTCCATTTTCCAATCCACACTTCATGAACGGTCAGAACAATCTTTTTCCCACAAATACGGGCCGCAAGCCATGCCGGAGGCGCCCCATTAAACGTAGTTGTCTGAATAATATCTGAACGTCGAGCCAATTGCCATACCTTAAAAATAGAGGAAAAAGAAAAAACATACCGACTTCCTGCACTCCATACTCGATGCACACGTACTCCATTAATCACCTCAAAAGAAGCAGTCCCTTTCATTTGATGTGTTACTAAATCAACCGTGTGTCCTGCACGAACAAAACCCTCCGCGAGATTCTTAAAGACCACTTCAGCTCCACCATAATGGGGAAGATAATTTTCACATACAAATAAAATTCTCATATCCTTCTCCCCATATCAATGAACTACATCAATCTTCTCAATTAAACTCTTTCACATCAACTGGTACATAAGTAAATTATTTGTTCTTTTTCTCCACAATACCATCTCGAATAGCAAGGCCACTCACCAATTTTTGAATTCTTTTTTCCATACGGCGAACAGCAGAATAATTATAAAAACTAAGAAACATCAAAAATAAAAACCCGCATATTATGAAAAAATCAAGCGGTCTCTGTAAACTAAGAACTCTCTTAATTAAGAAATCAAGAGAATTTGGAAATAAAGCAACCAAACTGATACAAACCCACAGAATAATCCATGCTCCAAACTCTGCACCTGTAAATTCTCGTCGTTTGTAATGAAGAAACGCAAAATAGATCATTGCAAGTCCAAACGCAACTCCAATCAATTGAATACCTAACATAAATTTCAGTCTCCTAATTTTTTTGTGATGATAATTTCGATTTACTTCTTTATTATTATTTTGTATTAATGGTTCTTATCCTCTTATTATCATTATTATTGCCTTTTTCAAGCAGCAAATCGATGCACTAACATTTTTCCCACAATTTTTATACCATCAAACACTGTTGTTCCTTTATACTTATCTGTATATATCGTGGGGATAGGAATTTGGGCAAATCGCAACTTATGTTTTCCTACATGAGCAATCATTTCAGATTCCATAAAATAATCCGTTGCTTCCCACCGAATCTTCGCATACACATCAGACCGGAAGGCACGAAATCCACTTTGAGTATCACGTATCCGCGCTCCGAACAAAATAGCAACCGAATTATTAATGAACCAGTTCCCAAAACGAAGCACAAATGGCATTCTGCCCCAATATGATCGGTAACCAAATACGATATCCTTCCCGGCTAGAGCTGATAAGAAAGTAGGTATTTTCGTTGGGTCATGTTGACCATCTGCATCCATTACCACAATAATGTCAGCTCCCATCTGTGCAGCATAATCACATCCAGACCTCAAAGCAGACCCCTTTCCTAAATTAAGAGCATGGCGAAGTACCTTAACTCCCCGCGCCTTGCAAATATCACTTGTAGCATCGCGTGAACCGTCATCCACAACCAAAACTTTAAATTCCCTTCTCTTCCCTTCACTGCGTAACATACCCTGAAGAGTATCAAGAACGTTTCCTATATTTTTTGCTTCATTATAAGCAGGTATTACTATCCAAACAGTGGATTTTACCATTTTTTTCAAAGAAATAGGACTGACACTGTTCATATATCATCACCCTAAAAAGACCTTTATATACCTTATGAAATACCACCCCTAATATAAAAAATTAACACTATAATCATAATGACCCAACATAGTAAGAAAAAAAGAAAAAATAGGACTCACAGCCACCTTTACCCAATCATTATCTATTCAGACATCTTATCCTTTAACAAGATAATATGATATCCAAATTGACTTCTAACGAGCTCAGAAATGTCTCCCTTATTCAGAGCAAACGCGGCATTTTCAAACTCTTTAACCATTGTGCCACGCTCAAACTTTCCTAATTCACCACCCGATGGTGCAGAGCCAGGATCTTCCGAATATTTCTTCGCATACTCTGCAAAATTATCTGCATTCAACTCAGACCGAATTTTCGTTGCAAGAGACAGAGCTTCAGCCTCAGGATGTTTATCAAACGCAATTAAAATATGTGCTGCCTCAACCTTTTCAATTGGAACGAAAAAAACCTGGTTCTTTTGCTGTGTACAGGAGTAATCAACGGTCCATGTTGAAATCTTCCCTCCTGAAAATTGTCGAACTCTATCAAAGTTTGTAAAACAGGATAATCCATGTCCCTCAAAGAAAAACAACTTTGTAAACACAGATGTTGCTAAATTTGGATCAGCTAAAATGACCCCATATTGTCCATCCCCGGTTGGCAATAAAATAACCCCAAAATTAAACACATTACCATCCGTCTTCTTCTCAACAATTCCATCTTTATTGGCATACACCAGCACTCGCGGTGCAAAAGTTTTGCCATCTTGTGATAGAACCGTGGCATCGCCTGAGCTGAGATTTATCTTCATATCCAATCTTCCTTGCTGAAGTGACATAGGACAATCAAGCATTTCTCCATTTTTAGTACAACCTGACAACCCGCTCAAATACGATGGCCACACCGCAATCCAATTATCAGCCGTTGTCGTTTGCATTTCTTGATAATATTGGGTTGCATCCGTCTCACTCACATTGTAATCACGTTGAAGCAAAGCCACTGCATCTTTTTGATTTAACTTCGACGCACGTTGATACATTTCAGCACGTTTAAAATCCCAACCTCCAAAGTGTCCCCACACGCCTGCCTTACCAATCATATCTTCAGAAGTAATGAAATAATCAGTTGGTGCCGCACAATGCGTGTACTTCAATACTTCATCAGCTTGCACAGAACTCAATCCAACTTCCATCAATCGAGTATGCGCCGCACTTACGTTCATCGCAACAATTTGATTTAAAGTTTCAACCTCAAAATGGGTATCGTTCAAAAACGAATCAAACGTTTCAAACGCTTTATTTTGTCCACAATTAAGCATTCGTAAAATCCCGGTGCTCTGCTTTTCATCAGATACATACAAGGCATGACCAACCCAATATGCATCATACCCAACTTGTGCTGCCCCATCAAAAGTAACGGGGCGATTTCCAATTGCTTTAAACCAATGTCCAAAGTCCCACCACGAGTTAATAACTGCTTTTGTGTCGCCTTCCACATTTATTTTATGTAACGTGTTATACCATTGATCATTCATGGCAGGTAGCGATCCATAAGCTTGTTTATACCCCGCTTGAGCTGGAGCGATAAACAGCAAAGAAAAACCAAGAAAAATAATAGCCATAGCAAGCGTTTTATTAATTTTCATGGTGGTATGAGCCTTTTCTGAAAGGAACATCCATATCACTCCTACTGCAATTCCAACACCCAATGAAAATGCTGGTATTACTTGAAGAATGAACCGAACACCTTTTGTTGTTGCAAATAATGAAGAAACAAGCCACATCGCAAGTAAAAGAGCAATCATATAGTGGCGAGAACCATCTTCACGTTTTCGTAAGCTAAGAATTATTCCTCCAATGGCTATAACCAGTAATAACGTCCCTCCTAATTCTGAGACAACTGTTGAAAACGGAGGCACATTAAGTTCAGCAACCGTAGTTCTAATATTTGGCCACAATGAAACAGTGGCAACTGACTTTATATTAATAAAACTCATCGGTCCTTTAACTGCATTAATAAAATCAGTAAATGATGAGAGTAGACTAACAAACAACCCAGTTGAGATCACATACGTTGCCAGTAGAATCCCCGGTGCAGTAACCAAAGATTGCCATTTTTCCTTCAACTGTTTTCGATATTCTATTAATTTGATTCCTACCGAGCCAAGAGTTGCTAAAATCAAAAATAGAAAAATATACCACCATCCGCCAATCCAAGCCATACTGAAAAGTCCAGTTGCAAGACCAGCAAGAGCAGCAAGTACAATCATCCATATTCGAGATCGTTTAATATCATATGCTTCAATCAAAAACCAGGTTATAAGCAATGGAAAAAAGACCGTATACACATCGGTATCTGATGTTTCACCGGTCGTACGTGCAACATAAAAAGAAGAAACAGCAACTAAAAGAGCAGCATAAAATCCACCTACGTTGTTACCAGAAATCTTTCGTCCAATAAAAAAAGCAGGAATGACACTCAATGCAGAAAAAATGGTTCCTATCAAAAAGAATGAAGTCATCGGAGCCACGGTCGCAAAAAAGTTCAAAAACTTATACAAAAATGCTCCAAAATACGCATGAAAATCAGATCCCGCGTATCGACCCTCAGGATATAAGAAGTAATCATCCCACGCAACACCATCTTTGAAACTTGTTCCTTGATACCCATGATCAACCACATTAGAAACCAGTCTAAAATAATGATATGGATCAATTCCTAAAATATACATCACACCAGAATCATCCTGAAATTGTGATCTAAATTGCGTCGCAGCTGCAACTCGCTGACTTTCAATCATAGGCCAATTTTCTGTTTGAAACTTTTGCCATTCTGTATTCACCAGCGTGTTCTTATTCTGGTCAGGTAAATTGGGATACTGTTCAGCAACCTTGGTAGAAATTTGCGATTTATAATAATTCTCAACCGTGGTCGCAGCCCAATCATCAGCCATTGGCATCCGCATTGGCATTGTTCGTAAATAAACGGACATACTTATAGTAAGTAGAAGGAGAAATAAAGGAATCATCCATTTTCCATGAGTTTTAAAAAATGCACTCCATGTTCCAGCTCTTGAACCACCTTTGTCATGACCACTCTGAGTTTCATGATGTCCATGCGCTTTACTTTCTTGAGTTTTCGAAGAAAATATCCCTTTAATTTTGTCTTTTGCCTTTGAAAAATCAATTATTTCTTCATCAGGCTGTGTCGTTTGCTGTGTTGTCATAATAACCCTCTCTCTCGTTTTCTAATAATCTTTTTCTAATAATCTAATGACATTGGATTAACCAATTATCACAAAGTCAAATTGACCCCAAATAATAGTTAGGCCTACATATAAATAGGAAAATGTTCCTCAAATAGAAAAACTCAGATTTTAATTTATAAGGTTTGTTAAAGTAGAGTATACTACCCACAAAAAAATTTCAAAAAAACCAATAGCTTTTAATAGACCACCCTATTTTTCCCCTCAAATGAGTTCTTGCGAATTATGTGGAGCGCCTGAAGCGCAAATGACTGCCAAAGTAGAAGGTGTCGACTTTAAAGTATGTCGAAACTGTGTTAAACATGGTTCCGCTCGGCCTGCTCCATCCAATTATAGTCACAACAATTCCAGAAGTTATTCCCCTTCCCCACGAAGAGAAGGACCAGAACAACATCTATTGCCAAATGTTTCAGAGCTTCTACGTCAAGCTCGAGAAAAGAAAGGTATGACTTTAGAAGAGTTTGCCAAGTTCTTACAAGAAAAAGAGAGTGTCGTTGCAAAGTGGGAATCAGGTTCAATTAAACCACCAATCCCCGCTGCCATTCGAGTAGGCAAACTTTTGAGCGTGTATCTAATTGAACGTGAAAACAAAAACAATGGGCATGACAAAGACTCATCTGAAAGAACATCATCAAGTGATCACTCAACTCATCAACATACTAACAACAATAATCAACATTCCACAAATAATAATCATTCAAACAGTCCGAAAGTAAGCGACGAACTAACCTTAGGCGATTTTATCAAAGTAAAAAAACGTTAGCTCTTCTTACTCTGACTCTCATTCCCCTATTTCATTCTGTATTAAAAAAATTAATTCTTCATCCATCACACTATTCTATTTTCAACCATATCTCAACGCAGTCTATTTTAGAACAAATGTATGACTAGCTAAACTAACATCAACATCCCGATATAAACTCCTATCCCAAGTAGCGCACCAAAAATAACATCCACTACATCATGTCGTCGAAGTAATACGCGTGCAACACCAACTAGTCCACCAAGCAATCCAAAAAGTACATACACAAACTGCCCACCAATCAAACTACCAATAGTGAGGGCACAAAACATACCTCGTGCTGCATGTAAACTTGGAAACGAGGATGCTTCAATTTTCTCAAGTACACCTTTGTGTTGCATTTTCTCTGGGCGATTTTTAAAATAAACCAAACGTACTAAAAACACAATTGCAATCAATGCAACATGACCAAAAACAAAAAAGAGCCACACCTCATTATTCTGAGAAATTAGGCCCATAAAAATAAAGATCACTGACATGATCGCAGAAAAAGCAAATCCACCAAAACTCGAAATATCACGAACGACTTCACCATAAAATCGTGTTGTTATTCCCATAGAACACTCTACAACCACTATCTATTTAAACATATCTTCAAGACCATAACCCATGGCCAAACCAAATAGTATCCCAATTCCTGAAATAATCGCTGAATCTAATCAACCTGAACCAGCTCAGTCAACGATTTCAACACCAATTCCAATCACGCAAAAAATCATCGTCCCAAAGAAGATCATTGCCAAAAAAACTTCATTAATATCAAAATTTAAGCCCTCTATAGTAAAATCAAAACCATCGAAGTCCTCCAAAAAAAGAAAAACAATTCTCATCACTGGTGGCGCAGGATTTCTTGGCATCAATCTTGCACGATACCTAATCAAGTACAATTACAAAATCATCATCTTAGACCTTGCCCCATTCGATTACGATGACCTCATAAGAAAAGTCGAAGTAATAAATGGCGACATACGAAATCCAAAAGTGGTTGAACAAGCAATGAAAGGAGTGGATATTGTTGTTCACACTGCAGCTGCTCTTCCCCTCTACAAACCAAAAGATATCTACTCAACCGACATCACAGGCACACGCATCTTATTGGAGCAAGCAAAAAAGAACAACATCGAGCGCTTCATCCACATCTCATCAACCGCTGTGTATGGTATCCCCGATCATCACCCGCTCTTTGAAACCGACAAACGAGTAGGCGTTGGTCCATATGGCAAATCAAAAGTCAAAGCGGAACAAATGTGTGAGGAATTTCGAAAAGAGGGCATGTGTATCACCATATTACGGCCAAAATCATTTGTAGGACCAGAACGACTTGGTGTTTTGGCGATATATTATGACTGGATTAAATCAGGAAAAAATATTCCCATCATCGGCTCCGGCAAAAACCGGTACCAACTTCTTGATGTGGAGGACCTCTGTGACGCAATTCACCTTTGCGCAACCAAACCAAAGACACAAGCAAACGATACCTTCAACATCGGTGCAAAAGAGTTCACAACCATGAAAGAAGACTTCGGCGCGGTGGTAGATTACGCCGGCTTCGGCAAACGTATCATCCCAACTCCTGCTAAACCACTCATCCTAACCCTACGGTTTTTGGAAGTCCTTCATCTCTCACCACTCTACAAATGGGTCTATGAAACCGCACCAGAGGATTCATTTGTCTCCATCGAAAAGGCAGAAAAGCAACTCGGTTGGCATCCAAAATACTCCAATAAACAAGCTCTCATTCGAAACTATCAATGGTATGTTGAACACTGTGATGAATATAATCAAAAGACAGGCATTTCTCATCGGGTACCATGGAAACAAGGAGCATTAAAAGTGGTAAAATTCTTTTTTTAGGGAACTTTGCCTATTTTTTTGATGAGTTACACAAAATTCTCTATCATCTCACTCTCCCCAAAGGATACTACTGAAACATAACAATTCTGACACAACTCTTTTAAACTATACCTCAAAAATACCTATCTATGACCGAAGATACTCTATTAAGAATCATAACACATGTAACCCCCAACGCGGGCGATCCTAGTGAAAGTATGGAAGACGCCAATGGCAGTTTAGAGCGTGTTTTAAATGACATAACCCTCAACCAAAGTTCAACAACTGAACACACTTTTGCAAGTCCCACGATACGACAAACCGATACTGAAAGAGAAGCCATTTATACACAATTAATCGAAGTCGCAAAGCAAGTTTTCACATGGGCCAAAAATCACCCACACCACATTGCCTATTTTGGCTTAATCGGAGAAGTAAGTACTCTCCCTGCAAGATTTGGTCAGCCCAGTGTCCCTGTATCCAAATTAAGTATTGAATCCAGTTTACCCACCTATTTGGTGCATAGGGAAAAAGTTCACACCTCACCTACTCTTTGTCTCAATCCTGGAAGATTAAAAGTATTTTGGGGTGCTCCACTTGAGTTCATTCCAACCGATCGCATCATGACAGCAGCATATCTTGACTTTGTACATTACGAAGCCCAAAATTTCCTTTCACATAATGCGACTGGCCCTTTACGAACTGTTGCAGCAAAGTATAACAAAACGGTGGCTACACTCCCTCCATTGGATGAACATGCAATGGAACAAGCCCAACTTTTAACTACCATTTTCAGCCAATCCCCATATCAACCAAACACTGGACAGCGTATAACCCAAACAGCAGACCTACAAACCTTAAAAAAATACAAACCACTTCTAAATCCTTTTCTAAAATATAATTTGCAATAGAGTACTAAAATACAATACCCCACCAGTAACAATTCCCCACAAAAATACTCCTACCATCAATGGAATATCTCGAAACATTCTCTCCGGATGTCGTGCAACATCTGATCCACTCGTGATTAAATAATAATAACGAAACACCACAAAAAGTCCAAACGGTAGACTAAGTAACAAAAATCGATGATCAGATAAAAAGCAATACAGCGCATAGGACATAATAAGCAACGTTGTCGAAATCATCATCAACCCTGACGTAATTTCTGGAGTATATCCACGTAGAACTTCACGTGTTTTCGCTGCTTTATCCCCCATTAGAACCACGTCCCCATGTCGTTTTCCCACACTCAAAAACAAGGACAAAAAGAACGGACATAAAATCAACCAAGGTGATACGGTAACAGAAATAAGTACTGCGCCTGATACTGCCCTAAGTACAAACAACGTGGCAATCATAAGGATATCAGCGAACAATACCTCCTTTAATAGAAATGTGTAAACAATGTTCACTCCCAAAATGACCAGCATAACCACAAAAAATCCCCGTGATAGCACATAAGATCCAATCAGCGCCACCAACAGTAATACACTCCCAATCAACAATCCACTACCAACGGAAATTCTTTTTGACGCAACTGGACGAGTACACTTCTCGGGATGTGCTGCATCTTTATGTCTATCAATAATATCATTAAAAACATAAACTGCGGCGTACAATAAACACAAGATAAAAAATCCTTCGAGCGCAAGTATAGTTTCTGAAAATACAAAAAGATGACCTACAAAAAGTAATGGTAATAAGAGAACTAAATTCTTGTACCACTGTCGTACACGAATGAGTGAAATAATATCCGCAATAATAAGCTTCATTGTATGTTTCCAGAGATATTTTTTGATTCCAACGTCGAATCTTCTATATCATTTGCATAAGTATTAGCATAACTTATTCTTTCAGGTATAAACAAGTAATAAGTACAATTCTTAAAGGTTTTTGTATCATTCAACACATTTTCAGTCTGTATTTTTTCAATAAAATCATCTTGGACACGTTGACAAGTCTCATTTTGCAAGGGACAACTAAGGTCACATGTATTCACATACAGCAAATCATAATCTTGTTTATATTTTTCATAGATCCACGGTGCGTATAAGATTCCATCCAAAGTTTCAATTCTATTATCTAAAAACGATACTGGTGCAGGATCAGTAGTGAGCACAAGTCCGCTCAGATTATATGCTTGCGTAAGATCAATAATTGGGATTTCAAATGAGGGTGGACGCTCAAAAGTGATAGGGAGTGGCAGACTTGCTCCGACAATAACAACACATAAAAATACAAATGCGTTTGGTTTAATGATAGGGTGACTCGTTCGTCTTAAATGATCATACCATTCAATGATTACATACGCCACCATTATCGCAAGCAATGGTAGTCCCAACACTAAGTAACGTAATTCTTTTCGCGGTACATATTCAAAATATAAAAAAAATATCAGAAAACCAAAAAAAAGTAACCGTATCTGGGGATTCAAATATAGTTTTCGTGTTATAAAATAATATCCAAATGGTATAATTAGTAAGTAAATGATGTTTGACGCAAAAAATTCTCGAAAATAAAAACTCCACCCACCTCCGTACAACCAAGTGTATGTTGAAATAATTGCTGAACCTTCTAACAGAGGAAGAAGTGCATTTCCATATAAAAAATAATTGAGTATAAAATAAGGCAATGCAATAATCCCAAAACCACTCCCAACTTTAAAAAATATCATTGATGCACGGTTAACTTCCGTTTTCCAAATAGATCTATTCCAAATTATACTACTGCCTAACGTCACTCCGAGCGCCAAAACTATGAGACCAAATGGAAACTTGGTAAGAAATGACATACCAAACATAAGCCCAGCACTGAACCATCGTTCCTTAAAAAAAAGCCAAACTCCAAAAAGCATAAACACCAACCCTAATGGTTCGGTTAAAACTAGCCCAGAAAACATCATAAACAGTCCCGTAAAACTAAACAACGCCGCGCTGACCAACCCTACTCTCTTACCCCAGACCTCATTGCCAATCAGAAATACGAGCCAAATGGCAATTAAAGAAAACACCACATCCAACAACTTTCCTGCATCTAATGGTTGAAATCCTAGCCACCAAGAGAGCCCTAAAATAAATGGATGAATCAGCGGACGAAACATTTCCCAAATTCCTAACTTCCCAGCACTAAACATATACTTTCCCATACCAATATAAACATGAGAATCCCACCAAAGAGGCATCTTCATCCCAATGTAAATTATTCGTGTCAGAAATGATGAAAAAAGAATCGCCACAAGCCAATGTTGAGTATCAGCAGATATCTTCTCCTTTACCAAAGTTACATTCTCTTTCATAGTAGTATAATCTCAATGATAACCATATTATTTTTGGTACAACACCATCAACTTAAGGTTGTAAAGTATCCCTAACACACACATCAGCTTCTGGTTGTTTAAGAGAGGAACAAATCACCCGTCCTAATTCTACTTGTGAAACAACTCCTTCATGTTTCACTCCATCTACAACAATGGTTGGGTAGCGCGTGATATTATATTCAGTCTCTACGATACGAACCATTGATTCTGTATCCCTAAAATCTGAATTAATGGGAAAGACAAGCAATTTTTCCCCAAATATCTGCTTGTAATATGTCAAAATAATTCCTTGATCAGAACATGATGGGCAATCTTTTTGATAAAAATACAAAATGGGAACAATATCCAAATCACATTGTGCCTTGCTCTGTGTTGCAAGCAAGTAGTACCTTAAATTATCCAACAAGTATCGTCGCATTATGATTTCTTTACGCAGATTAGTATCCTCATTCTCCTCCTCAAAAGAGATAACTTCAGCAAGTGAATCTGACAAGTCCTTAACCGTTTCCTTCAACGTAGCGGACATAGTAGGACAATAATTATAATGATTCTCTGTTGTGAGATAAAGGTACTGCAATTGAACACTAGCAAACTTTACTTCTTGTTGCATATTGACTTCTTCAACTAAATTGTACCGATGATCATCAATTATAAACCCCAGTGTCAAGCCTAGGCAGAAAATAAGAAGGGTAATAATTCCAGCAACAATATATTTATCCTTACTTATTACACGAAATGGTGGCCTATCAGTCATGTTAGCTTATTTCTATTTGTTCACTTTTAAAGGTAACTTTGGATTTTACGAAGTTTTCAAAAACCATACCGTAATCAAAATATTCCAGATCAATTCTAATTTTTAACTTAGAGGACTTTGCAAACACAAAATAAAGCAGCGACTTTATTTGTGCACAGAAAGGAAAGCTATCCTTTCTTGTGAAGCAGTTTGTTACATTATCATTGCACCAGAAGGTGCAAAAATAAGATTAAACGGCGCCGTTGCAAAGTCCTCTTTGATAACTTTGCCTAATTTTTATGAATTATGCAAAGTTCTCCTTAAATTACCATTTTAATTTTTTCCCTCTTGCAAATTTATACACACATACAAGCAAAATATATGCCTTCAATGTATAATAATAAGCAAAATAGGGAAACAACGGAATCCATCCTTGCGCAGATAATTTTTCCTTTGAATTTTTTAGTGCAGCAAAAAACAAAAAGTATCCAATAATCATCAAAAATAATACCAAAAACCCTTTTCGAAAATCAACCATCAAAAAAGAGAACCATGTCAGTTTCCACTTCAGAGCTAAAATATACGGCCATATGTCTAAATGAACTAACATCATCGCTCGAATATAATGATAAAGGGGTTTTAATATAAAGTACACGCCAAGCCCAATCCCAAGGACTGCAAAGACATACCCAAGAACATTTTTCACCATCTGCATTATTCCAAAGTCGCCGTACTCCTTATTTGCAACTAATTCTTTATACTGCGCAGCACACACCATCCCACCTAAATACCATCGCCTTCGCTGACGATAAAATCCTTTAAATGTAGACGGTGTTGTGGTATATACGTAACCATCAGGACATTGTTTTATACGATAATGGTGTTTTTGAATACGATATGCAATTTCTTGATCTTCAGTTATATTTTTCGAGTCAAACCCACCAATTTTCCGAATGACTGAAGTTCGATAAACTGAAAATGGGCCTGGAGCAACGTATAATGAGTCCATCTCAGAAGACAAACGGGCAATCAGAATGATCACCAAATATTCAAGCCATTGAACTCTTTGGAGAATATTTATGGGTTCATAGACCTTCATTGCAGGTGTAACAATAGCTAGTTTCTCATCCTTCTCACTCGAAAAAATATACATCATTTTCCGCAGGGTGAGCGGATGCACAAAACTATCCGCGTCAAGGCATGCAAAATATTCTCCACGTGCAACTGCTAATGCTTTATTCATCGATGCAGCTTTTCCACAATTTTCATGTGAGAGAATAATTAAATTATTTTTCCCTTTACCAAAAGAAGTTACTACCTCAAGCGTTCCATCTTTTGATCCATCATTGACTACAATCACCTCAAATTTATGCATCGGATAGTCCAACGCATAAATCGAATGTAAAGTTTTAAGAATAGTTTTTTCCTCATTAAACGCGGGAACTATTATTGATACAAACGGTTCATAAGTTCTCTCAACCGGTGTCTCTACCTTACCAAATTCTTTACGTTTGTCAAGATAAACAAGAAATACAAACACACTAAAATAGAGCGAAATTAAGTAAATAGTCCACAATGCCACGCTCATAATCACATTCATTAATGTACACACTCACAATTGAACTTAATTTAATTATTCATTGATATTAAATAAAATAACCAGTCCCTATAATAAACCCACTCTATATACTCTATACACGGTTGACCCGATTCCTAATTATTGTTGTCTACTTAGAAACATCCAAGCCTGGGTTGTATTTCCCAAATAAAGCATTTTAAATCTTTCGTTTGTAAGCAGAAAACGCAAGCGTTGATCTGATGGGAGATTTTGCATCATACTCGAGGAGAAATAGAGTACATTTACTCCTCTCTCTTCTAAATTTGGCACCGCCTCTTTGATATATGCACTATTAATTACTTTTTCATAATATTCTCGATCAATTTCACTATGGACCACGGGTGTTCGTTTTGTATAATACCGTACATATGCTGCTTGACTAGGTTCTGAGAATATTGATACACTTAGCGGTGTATAAGCAGCCACAAACGCAAGAGCGGCATGTTCTTCAAGCGTAGGTGAAAAGGTAGGTGCGCGATCTATAAAAACTAACATAGAAAAAGCAAAACTCAACCCAACAACTAAAATACTCATTCTACGAACCAGTGGTAATGCCCATCCCTGAAAAAAGAGTTCTTCCCATGTCCGAGCTGCAAGAACTATAATGACCAGAAAAAACAATAACCGAACCGAAGAATCAAACAACAACAACGCTCCCAGTGGAACAGTAATTAATAGTGACCGAGTAGACCACTGTTTATCCCAAAATAAAATACTTAAAATAGCCAGTAGTACCACCATCACTCCAATTCCTTGTGGTGCACCAAAATCAGAGATAACTTCCGGAATAGAAATCGTACCATTCCATAAGGGAAGAGAAAGAAAATATGCCAAAATACTACCAACAAAACTACTTAAGATCAAATAAAGATGTGTTGCATTACGACGCAAATAGATATACCACACTAACACCACAAAAATAACTGCAAATAAACTGAGCATCCCCAACAAGAAAGAAAAAATCAACGAGAGTACAACGTATAATATTTTTACACGCCGCGATGGTAGCGACTTCTGATCTTCAGCATTTGTTGCCAGTTTCTTTTTCTCATCCTCACTAATTTTTGTAAGACAGAACAGGATAAATATGCAAAACACAAAAACAATCAGGGTTTTAGAAAAACTCGCACTTGCAGATATAAATGCGGGGGTGATACTTACAAGTCCCATAATAGCTCTTTTCATCCATTTAGATTCAATGTGATATTGAACCACATATGCAAGACAAGATATTCCAAATCCCGTAAGAGCAAGCGACACGGCAAGAATTACACCACGGACCTGCATCTCAGAAAATAACGCTACAACTCTAGAAAACAGTATGAGTGCATTGTATATATCCTCGCCAAACAAAACCGGATTACCCTTGATAAAACGTAAGACCCAAATAGATACCACAAATAATGTCGTAACTAAAAAAGAGAGTAATCCTAAGTGATTATCCACAAATTTCCATTTTGAACTTTCAGTTGCTGCCATGGTATTATATCTTTTTAATTTTCCCCTACTTTTCTCTCAATGACTCCACCGTTTTATATATCAGCATTATAGCTCACACATGGTATACTACTATCGCGAACGCAATAGGCAGGTTACCTTGTATATTCTTGTTTCCACTTTGTACACCTTCTCAAAGCATTCTGGGGTTCGATATGCTAAATCATGCTGTTCGTAGTATTTTGTTGCTCTTGGCGTAATCACAATATAACTTACATTATATTTTTCAAGTAGTTCAAGAGCAATCGATTGAAATCGAGTATTGAATATTTTTTGCATATCATTAAATCGTAAATCCACATCATCAGCTAAAACATAATTTTCATCCATGACATTTTTTCTCTCCCCAACATAACTAACCAAATGTCCCTCTTCAACTAACGCAAGAATCGTTGCACCCTTATCAGTATTTTGAGATAGCCAATGAAATGCTGTAATCTCTTCTTGTGAAGGTACATCTTGATTTGTAGCTGCTGATATAGAAAGAGGTAGAGTACTAATCACCACAATCCCAATTAACACATACTTAAATCCTGTTTCGCGAGACGCAATTTTAGTTTTCTTCACAAACAAAACAACATCTCGATAAAACACTGCAAATAAAATGGATAGTGTTAACCCAAAAAATGAGAGCGAAATGGTAAACGGAATAAACCGAAGCCAAGCCAAAATTGTTGTTGATATTGCAAGTGAAATTAACAGCATCAATCTTCTCTGCTTAAGTTCAAATAGGCTCTTGTACACCACATATGTACCGGCTAGAAATGGGATTATCCCAATTAGTAAAATTGCCGAAGCTATAGAGAGCGATGGAAAGTAATTAGCAATACTTTCCGAGGGTACATTTTGAAAGACAAAGGAAATACCTCGAAGGAGAAAATGATCTTTAAACAATACAAGAGCCAGCCATATATAAAAGAAAAAAGAAAAAATAATCAAATCGGTCTGTTCTCTTTTCACCTTCTTCCCTTCAATTGCTGTGAGTGCCAAATACACAATAAACCCCAGTACAAGTAAAATAGCAAGTGATGATGTAAACATCAATAAAAAGAAAAAAAGACCATAATAATAAAGGTAATTCGGTTTCTCACAGAGCATAAACATATAGATACACACAAGTACCAACACAAAGTAGAGCGATTCTGGTCCTACTGTATTTGGTGTAAATAGAACGGGTAGCAACGCACTCACAACCCCAGCTACAAGTGAAGATTCATCATCTTGTGTTATCGCGTGAGCAATAAAAAAGACAAACAAGGGAATCAACGCATAAATAAAATTTGTGACCAGCTTTGCTGCATCCACTGTATCAATAAAAAAAGCAGGTAAAGCAACCATGTAATGATAAAGTGGAAGAAATCTAATTTCTCGACCGCCATATGAAAAAGGATCATACCACATCGGATGTCCACTTTCAACAATAGTATCCACTTGTCTAATATGGAAATATGATTGGTATGTAAGTCCTCCAATACTAAATGCTACCGTAAGACGTAAAATAAATGTAATCAGTACAATCCCAACCAGAAACCACGCTGTTCTCTTTTCCATACTCCTTCCTAATACCTCTTTTTGAGCGATACTCCTTTAAACTTAATGAACAATACCAAAATCGCCTTATATATGTTTCCGCCCGATTAGTCGGGAATTATCCTTTTCCTTTAATTCCCCATACTTATTATACACATCAATCCTCCAAAACTTCTTATACCCACCTTACAATCAAACAAAATGGCAAAAGTTTCAACAGGTGTTCCCTTTCTAGACCAATTCCTAAATGGCGGCTACGATGAAGATATTATTACTACCTATTACGGTCCATCCGGCTCTGGAAAAACGAATCTCTGTCTTATTGCCGCAGTTAAAATGGCAGAAACCGGAAAGAAAGTTATCTTTATAGATACCGAAGGTGGGATTGCAACGGAACGAATTTTGCAACTCACCGCGACCCCCGATGAAGTCCTCAGCCGTATTCTCTTTTCCCAACCAGTAACCTTTGCGGAACAAAAAGAAATATTCCTTCACCTAAAAGACAATCTTCCAGACGACACAGGTCTTATTCTCGTTGATTCCATTTCTATGTTATATCGAATCGAACTCGGTCAATCTGAAGAAGTCTATGAAGTGAACTCAGCTCTGGGAAAGCAAATTGCCTCATTAGTTGAAATTGCCAGACGAAAAAAAATCCCCGTACTTCTCACCACTCAAGTATATGCTGACTTTGACAACAAGGACAAAGTTAAAATCGTGGGCGGTGACCTCTTAAAATACGGTTCCAAATGTTTAATTGAACTTCAAACATTAAACAACTGCAGACGCCTCCTTCTCAAAAAACATCGAAGCCAGCCCGAAGGCCAAGAAACATTTTTCAAAATTGTCCAAACCGGAATCGAAGAAGTGATACGATAGCTAATTCAGCTAGGCTTGAGTTCTTGTACTGCTCTCTCTTTCAAGCATATACCACCCCCCCCCAAAATTATAGACTAACCTTAATATATTCCTCCTCTCGTAAAATAAACATGACTTTAACTTACGACACAAACATTGTTTCAGAAGAACAATTCAACAGATTACCGCGCGAAACACAAATCGCAATTGAAGTATATCATCCCCCGAGGCCCGCAACACTTCCTAACATCGGCACCCCTGAACTTCTCGAGATAATAATCAATGCAGCAAGTACGGTCGGATTTAAGAAAGAAAATTTCACCCCCGCCCACAACCCCCAAGATGCCCTACATCATAATCTCTCCCTTGGATACAACACTAAAAATGACATCGAGATTCGCCCCCAAGAACCCTATGTCATGTTAAACGGGAATTTCTACTCAATAAAAGACGAAAACGAACTCGTCCTCTGTCCTCCTGAATCTTATTCGTTATTGCCCTATGAAAGAATCAGGTGTTCTCCAAACCACCAACGTATCTTTGGATACCTCTCTTCTGAAAATCCAAAAGACCCCATCAAGAATCAAACATACCATGCTAAATCCTTCGTCATGGGCGATTGTATGACACTAAGATCATCAGCTTCAACCAAATTTTGGGACATTTTAAAATCGCACGGATTAGAAGAAACGCATCTCCCTCGTATACCCTCAATGCGTATTTTTGAGCCTGCCTCACTCTATCCTCTAAGGGAATAGGAAATGAATGGGGACATGTGGGGACTAAATGTATCACTTTTTTTATCTTCTACTACAATATCATAAAAAATATCACCAAACCTCCCCAAACCTTTTTAAATAACCCCTGCTCCAAACAAAATATAGCCAACGTGATTCAAAGTTAAGATCACATCGCTGCCTGAGGCAAAAATAACGGCAGAAGACAATAGTCTTCTTATAACCTCAAATAAACAAATTGAAATAATCATCAACCAAATCGTAAACAAGGTGAACAAACATGACAACCGCAAACACAACTCCCGCAGTACAACAAATGGAAAAGCAAGAGACAAAGCTCTTAGATTCAAATGAATACCTAAAATCAGGTATCCACATCGGAACCAAATTCAAAACCAAATATATGGCTGAATTCATTTACAAAACCAGACCTGATGGACTCTCCGTACTCAATTTGAAAAAAATTGATGAGCGAATTGCAGTTGCAATCAACTTACTCTGCCAATATGAAGCAAAAGATATCCTTATTGTTTCAAGACGAGAAAACGGCTGGAAAGGCTTAAAACTTCTTCACAAACTAACTGGCATCCCTATAATTGACGGAAGATACCCGCCAGGAATTTTAACCAACCCAAATTTGGAAACATTTACTGAACCAAAACTGATTATGGTAAGTGACCCGTGGCCAGACAAAAACATCGTTGAAGATGCTGCTCGAATAGGAATTCCGGTAATAGCTTTATGTGATACCAACAATCAATCAAACAATATTGATCTTGTAGTTCCATGTAATAACAAAGGAAAGAAATCCGTTGGCCTAGTATTCTTCCTCATCGCACGAGAATTCATGGTACGAAAGAACCTGATTCGAAACGCCGACGAATTCAAGCACACTATCGAAGAGTTCGTAGAAGAGTAATTTTTTCTATTGTTTAATTTTCTTTTTAACTATTTGACCACCTTTTTCTACCTTTAATCCTCAACCATTTCTTATACCATACACCCCCATTTTCTAGTCCATCTATACACAATCCTAATAAATACCCTCTTCTCCTAACTAATCCTATGGAAGCAGTTATTCTCGCAGCAGGAAAAGGAAGTCGAATCCATCCATTCTCACAAGATCGACCAAAACCACTCATTAAAATTGCAAACAAAGCAGTTTTAGAACACAATCTCGATCAATTAGTAGGCCTCATCACCCAAGCCGTCATTATTGTAGGATATAAAAAAGACATGATTATTGAACATCTCGGTCATACCTACAAAGGAATCAAACTAACCTATCTCATCCAAGAAGAACAAAAAGGAACCGGTCACGCACTGCTTCAAGCAAAAGAACTCATCACAGGAAAAATGCTGGTTCTCAATGGTGATGATTTATTTGCCCGATCTGATATGATAAACCTCCTAAAGTATCCAAATTGCATCCTGGTGGAATACAAAGAAGATCCATCGGCCTTTGGTTCAGTGGTAATTGAAGACAACAAAGTCAAAGAAATAGTTGAAAAGTCCCCGATAATAATTTCTCACTTTGTAAATACTGGGATGTATTGTTTTGAACAAGACGTCTTTGATATCCTCTCCACAATCAAACCCAGTATTCGTGGTGAATATGAATTAACTGATGCTGTAAAAATTCTCTCTCTCCAAGATAAAATGGATGCTCAAACAGTACAGGGGTATTGGATTCCTGTAGGGTACCCATGGCACATTTTGGACGCCACTGAAATTCTACTCAGCCAAAGTCACGCTCTTTCCATCAAAGGAACTCTCAAGCGTCATGTCCGAATCAACGGGACAGCGGATATTGGGGAAGGAAGTATCATCAGCGATCATTGCACATTAACAGGTAACATCATCATCGGTAAAAATGTTCATATCGGAAAAAACGTCTTAATCACCGGATTCTGCGCTATCGCAGACAACACCACCATTCATGAAAATGTCATCATTCATAATAGTGTCATTGGTCAACATTGTATTCTTGAAGAAAATTGTGAGATGTATGACTCAGTTTTAGGAAACGGTGTGACACTTCATCCACATGTCATACTTCATAATACCTCTCCCCCAGCAACAACTCAAAACAACCAGACTCCATCTCAAACTATCCCTCTTCATATCAACGGCAAAACATTTGATTCAGGAAAGCGAGAATTAGGATCATTCATCGCCGACAACATCCAAATCACAAATTCCCTCACTGCAGGCGAAATCATTGACACTCCCACCAAATAATTTTTTGCTTTCCACTTTCTAACGTAATTTTCCTTCCATTTCCTCCTAACTCATGAAACCAACCCTTTTTTATACTAGAAAAGAAAAATAACTTCTTTTCATGGCCGAATTCCTCGATTTTTATGAACCTGCTGAAGATTCCTTCCTCTTGCAAGAACAAGTTAAAAAACACGCCTATGGAAAAGTAGTCGATGTTGGAACAGGTTCTGGTATCCAAGCTCTTACCGCAGCAACAGTAAACAACGTAACTTCCATCCTAGCTATTGACATCAATCCTCTCGCTCTAACCCACGTACAAACGCAAGCAAAAACAAAACACCTTAGAATCAAAACCCTTCTCTCATCCAAATTCACATCACTCCCCACAAAAGAAAAATTTGATACTATCATCTGTAACCCCCCCTATCTGCCTGAAGATGCTCATATCGTTGACCCAGCCCTATTCGGAGGAAAACATGGCTTCGAATGGTCAGAAGATTTCCTCTCTCATGCCGCAAACTATCTTGACCCAAACGGCCAAATACTGTTCCTCTTTTCATCCTTAACCATCAAGGAAAAAATTGATGGCATCATCGCCCAAAATCTCCTGGAATCCGTTCTTCTCAGCACCGGTAAAATTCCGTTTGAAACACTCTATATCTACAAAATAACCAAATCGCCCATCAGAAAACAAATTGAATCTGCAGGTATCTCTTCTATCCAATATCACGCGAAAGGCAAGCGCGGTCTCGTGTACAAAGCAAAGTACAATCCAACTAAACTAATTAAGAAAACATCTTCAAAACACATTGCAGTAGCAATCAAAATTACCAATCCGAACAGTCATGCCAAAAGCCGAATTGAAATTGAAGGTAACATTCTAAAAGAAATGAACAAGCATTCCATTGGCCCAAAACTATATCTTGCAACCAAAGAGTTTCTTGTACTTGAATTTATTGAGGGCGTACTCTTAGAAAAACATCTTCCCACCCTCAGCTCATCAGACGCCAAAGTCTTACTCACAAAAGTCCTAGCACAATGCTTCACTATGGATGCCCTGGGATATTCCAAAGAAGAAATGCATCACCCCTACAAGCACATACTCCTCTCCAAAAATCAAGAGCCCATCTTCATCGATTTTGAAAGAGCAACAAAAACGGATCGCCCCAAAAATGTGAGCCAATGCCTCGAATATTTCGCAAGAAATAAAACTATCCTAACCATCCTAAACCAAACACCTGAATCTATTCGTACACTTGCTAAAACATACCAAAAAACAAAAGAAACCTATAATTCAGTTCTAACGCAGCTATTTCCTCCTCATCAACCCACATCCAAATCTCATATAAAGCAAATACATAAACCATCCAAAAAATGAAAGCCTGTGATATACCAATCCTCATGTACCATGACATCGGCGTATACCGCAGCCCATGGTGCATTACTCCCGAACTTCTTGAAAGTCATCTCAAATATCTGAGCGACCATAACATTCATACCATCACCATGCAGGAACTCGATTTTCTCCTCAAAGTTGATGGAGACCTTCCTCAAGATTGCGTAGTCCTAACATTCGATGACGCAAGGTTGGGTGTCCATACTTATGCCCTCCCTTTACTCAACAAATACTCCATGAAAGCTACTCTTTTTGTGGTATCAGATTGGGTTCAAGATCATAACGCCATCCCCGAGCGTGAATATTACTCTGAGTTCATGACCATCCAAGACGTGCAGGACTGTCTTCAAAACGGTTGGGAACTCGGATCTCATTCAAAGACACATCGTAAACTCTCAACCATATCCGAATCTGAATATGAATCCGAACTGAAGGATTCAAAACGAGTTCTCGAAAGCATATTCAATACGAACATCACCAGTTATGGCATTCCGTATGGTCAACTAAACGATAAAATGCAGAACCTCATACCCCCAACGTACATAAGCGCCGTCTCAACCAAACGAGGTCTAGCAAAAACACCATTTTCATTCGCAAGGCAATGGGTAACACCCGATGTTTCACACGTTATCTTTCCTCTTCTGCTCACAAAACAAACACTAAGCATTTGCATGATTGTCAAAAACGAAGAAAAGTTTCTTCCTGCATGTCTCACTTCAATTGCACCAATAGCAGATGAAATAATCATTATCGATACCGGAAGCAACGATCAAACAATCAACATCGCAAAACAATTCAACGCAAAAATAATTGAAATCCCCTGGGAAAATAACTTTAGCACAGCAAGAAACATCTCACTTCAACATGCCACCAGTGATTGGATATTCGTCATTGACGCAGATGAAATTATGACCTCCTCCGACCTCATTTTAATCGAAAACGCCATACATCACCCCATGGTTGATGCATACCAAATTATCACTAAAAATTATACTAATGCCACACAATCCTCGCATTTCACTCCAACTCCGAACCATCCACACTCTCACAACTTTCCAGGGTACGTCCCATCCATAAAAGTAAGGCTCTTCAAAAATAAACCGGATTATCGTTTTCAAGGTGATGTTCACGAATTAATTGATAACTCAATCATTAACTCAGCTGGAAAATTAGAACTTCTCCCAATCAGTATCCATCATTATGGCGAACTCAAAAACAATACCTCTGAAAAACTAAATCTTCACCTCCAGTTAAACAAAAAAAAAGTCGAAGAAGATCCCAAAAACGAAAAAGCTCTTTTCGATCTAGCCATGCAACAGAAATTAACCAATCAGCCTCAAGAAGCATTATCAACACTTAATCTTCTCCTCATCCACAATCCAACTCACATTCCTGCGTATATTGAACAAGGCATTTGCTACACTAAACTACACCAATTTCAAAAAGCAGAACAATGTTACCAAAAAGCCAAGGAGATAATCCTTACCACCAATAACTCATTCATAGACACCGCTTCTTCGTCTCCTACTAAGACCACACCCTCCACCATCACTTCCACTCCGAGCAATAAAAAATATCTTTGCGAAATATATTTTGGACTGGGATATATCTATTTGCAACGCTCAACTCCCCCTACCTCAGAAAATCTATTAGATGCTCAAATCAATTTTGAGAACGCGCTCGAATTAAATCCAAAACACCTGTTAGCAAGAATTAATCTCGGGGCAATCTACGAAAAACAACACCAATACTCAAAAGCCATTGCCCACCTAAAATATGCCCTAACCCTCCATCCAACCAATCCCCAAGCCCTATTCAATCTTGGCGTGGTCTATGAAAAACAAAAGCAACTCCTCATAGCTAGAGATTATTATCAGCAAGCAACCGGTGCAGGGCACCCTCAGGCTCAGAAATATGCAGAGAAAATTACCCTATTCCTAGAAAAAAGCAACCACAAAGATAACCAATTCAGTTGAAACGCAGCCCTTCTACCCACAATCTTCCTACTTTTTCCCCTATTAATTCTATTCTATTTCAAGCAAAAAGGGCTACTTTTTAACCATGAATTCCAGTTTTCCTTCCGAAAAAATACCTTGTTCCAGCACAACGGGCCGCCAGGTATCAAATACCAACTCAGAGTCAAGCCAAAGAGCAAGATCCTTAGGATTACCAATCGTGGCTGAAAGTCCAACGATTTGGGGTGAGTATAGCATCTTAAGCAAGGTAATCACAATTTCCAATGTCGGACCGCGGCTCTGATCTTGGAGTAAATGAATTTCATCAACCACCACTACCTTAACCGATGAAATCCAACCATGTCTATCTCGTAACAGGGAATCTAACTTCTCAGATGTCAACACAAGAATATCGGCGTTACCTAATCTTTTTTCATCTCCCTCTACATCCCCTGTGGATAGCGCAACAGAATAAGGGGTACCCGCAAGTAATTCCTTAAACTCCCTAAATTTCTCCGTTCCAAGCGCTTTAAGTGGAACAACATACAGTCCCTTCCCTTTGCCTAATATATTAATAAGGGCCATCGAACCAACCAACGTTTTCCCCGACGCGGTAGGCGCACACACAAGAACACTCTTTTCCTCTAAAAGACCTGAACGAACTGCTTTTTCTTGAATGGGAGATAGAGTCCCAAATTTCGAATATCTCGACGTAAAGAACAAGGGGAGTGGTAAATCATTGAAATCCATATCCTTTTATACCCTCTCACTTTTAATAAACTTTCGACGAGAAAATCTATCTTCCCTTAAAATTTCCGACTAAGAAAAAAAAGGGAACTAAGTTCTATATCCAAAGTTCATCATTTCCAAATGATGAATGCCTGAAACCACCAAATATTGGTGTTTAAAGGCTTATAATTCAAGTTTTACATATCTAGGGGGGGAATATTACGAAAGGCTTATAAACCATTTTCCTGTCTACTGCCTAATCAAGATTCACAGCCAATCAAGCACTCACCTTTGAAATCGAAATGACGTAAGCCGCCAAGGTGCGCCGTTCGGAATTTTCAAAGGATGGGTAAGAAGGGATGTGGGTAGGATATTCAAACACGGAGGTGTGTTTTGAGAATGGAAATAAAAAAAACCGTAAAGCGTATTGCAGCAGTAGGTGCAGGCGCAGCAATGTTAGGCGCAACCGCAATGGGAGCTCTAGCAGCCGTTGATCTAAAGGACTATCCAAGTATGTTTGTTACTGAAGGATCATTTAACGGATACATCGTAGTTGGTGAAAACGCTAAGTCAGTTGATAATCTAGCAGCAATTGATATCAGCTCCAGTATGGAGACTGTTGCAGTTGAAGCAGGCTCAGAAGTAGCAACTGTTGAAGGAGACGCATGGCAAGTTGGAACTAGTTCCAAAGTATTAGAACTAGCAAACAGCAACGCATCCGATAGCTCCATTAATGGTGAGACCTTTAGAAACATCAACACCTTCATTGGTAGCGATGAATTAGAAGCTCTTCAAGATGGAACCTGGGAAACAAATAACGACCGGTATGATTACCAACAATTTGTATTCTTTGATAGCACAGCAACCACCTCCAGTATTGTAAAATACACCCAAGATGATGCTGATGTTGATGCAGACAATTTGTTTATTGCAAGCTCAGATCCTTTTGCACGATACAAATTGGAATTCTCATCCACTGCTCAATCTGACGTAACAGATTCAACTGGATCAGCCGACACTACAGGAACATACTTAGACGACTTTGAAAACACCAAGTTAACAATGTTCGGAAAAGAATACACTGTTGTACAAGCACGAAAACCAGCTGGAACAAATCTAAACGCAGTTCAATTAGTTTTAATGGCTGGCGCATCCAGTGACACCCTTCTTGAAGGCGAGTCCAAAACCTACGACGCAGCAGGAAAGAAATATGATGTAACATCCAGTTATGTTGATGACACATACGCAAAATTCACTGTAAACGGCGAGGCTACAAACAAGCTTAAAGTTGGTGAAACATACATCTTATCTGATGGATCCGAGTTAGGAGTAAGCGAAGTATTATACCAGAGTTACGCAGGTGGTATTCATTCCGCAACCTTCTACATTGGCGCACAAAAGATGGAACTTCGAGATGACAACATCGCTGCAGTAACCGGCTCATACAACTTGAAGATTGGCTCAGACGATATTGACGGAACCCAAGTTAAAATAACTGGTACTGACAATAACGTAACTGCATCCATTAGCACCATTGAAATTAACATGACTGCTCAAAGTGATTACTTTGTTGGAGCAGGCCACAAGTTAAGTGAAGCTATGGAAGCAACTGGTGACAAAGCTGATATGCTCGCTGGTCAAGCATTTGACTACGAATACAAAGGCTTAACCAAAGAGACAACTCACGAGCTTGACTTAAAAACAAGTTCATCGAGACGCTACCACTTGACTTTGTTTGATGGAGACGACAACGCTGTTGACTTACCTATTGCCTACGCAGAAGGAACATACAACTTGTCCGTTGGTGACGACACCCACGCAAACACAAGACAAAATCAGAAAAGATTAGTCTTGAACGAAACAGTTGCTATCCAAAAGGATGACTACTTCGTTATAACTGATGGAACTGCAGCTTCAGGTTCGGCTAAATCGTACCTCTTGCAATACAAGGGTTCAGATGCAGTAAGTCAAACCTCACCAAAGATTCGATTCAAGAATATTGGTTCAGGCGAGACTCTTGAGTATGCAGTGTCAACCAGTACAACTGTTGCAACCATTAAGTTAGGCGGCTACAGCTTCGATGTTGGAAACAGTTCATCAACAATTGCGGACAACTTCAACGTCAACGTTTCTTTGAACGGTGATACAGACTCGTCAGATGCTGCATTAGTTAACTTCATTGATTCCTACGGATCCCAATGGGCATTTGAAGCATCAGTTAACGAGACTGGAACTGGTTACAATAGTTACGATGGTACTCCAACCGGTACAGGTACAACAAACGTAAGTATGCAAACTTATGTATTGGTAACACAAACAACCCCTAACGTTGATGACTACGACAATATGGTTCCTTCAACTATTGTTATGAATATAACAGCAGTAAGTGGACCAGAAGTTGACGCATCCGTTACTGGAGTTACTTTGTTAACCCCTGATGGATCATCCGACGTAAGCTACGGTTACACCTCAATTGGTGCATTCTTGACCCTCACAAATCCTTCATCGGATCCAAGTGAGTTAAAGATGGTTTACCCTAAGGTACAACTTGTACCTCAAGTATTCGTTACCTCAGGAGCAGTAACCTCCGGCGCTAAGAAGTCAGGAAAGATGACAAGAGTAAATGTTGTTGAAGCTTCCCGACTTGACAGCGAAATCAGCGACGTGAAAGCTCAAAACTTGATCGTTGTTGGTGGCCCTTGTGTAAACAGCGTAGCAGCTAGCCTTTTAGGTAACCCTGCTGACTGTACTGAAGGCTTCACCCCTGGAAAAGCAAGAGTTAAACTCTTCGAACAAGCAAACGGAAAAGTTGCTATGCTCGTAGCTGGATACAGTGGCGAAGACACAAGACTTGCTGGAAAGATCGTAGCTCAACAAGCTGAAAAGCTTCTCGGATCTGAAGTAGAAATTGAGGGTACATCCCTTAAGGACGTTCAGGTTGGAGCACCTAGCCCAGCTGGTACCCAATAAGCCTTAACCGGCATTTTTTCTTTTTTTCTTTTTAGATTTCTGATATTGCTATTCTTCTAACATTCCTTCAAGAATTAACATTATCCTTTCAAAGACACTACTGCTCATAAAACCCCAAACTTTATAACATCCTACACTCTTCCTAAATCCATGTTTCAACTTAAAGAATACATCGCCCCGGCATGCATCATCCTTCTGCTCATCCTCTCGTACTTCATTTTAAAACCATTTCTGCTCGCCATCTTTCTTGGTGGACTTCTTGCCTACCTATTTTATCCTCTCCAAAAAAGAATTTTTCCCAATGCCAAAAATCGTACTTGGGTAGCTCTCTTTTTGTGTGTCCTCACCTTATTAGTCATTATAATCCCTTGTATCTTTCTTCTTCAGCGCACCGTGCACGAATCCTACGCTCTCTATACTGAGTCGCGTCATCTCATCGCCAAAGGCGTCTTCCAAAATTGCCACACAACCTTCTGCCTCAACATAAAAGAATACGCACAAGACCCCATGGTGAGTCAACAAATTCAAAACACAATAACCCTCGCCACAAATACCCTCCTGGAGCGCAGCTCGACTTTCCTTGCAAGCCTTCCAATCATCTTGCTTAACCTCTTCATTATATTCTTCACCATGTTCTATTTCTTAAAAGACGGCCCAAAATTTCTCGCGCATATAAATGACCTATTAGGACTCCCCGAACAGAAGTTTAACACGATCCTCACTCGCCTGCGACGCGTCGCCAGAGGTCTTACCTATGGCTATACTCTTATCGCCTTACTTCAAGGATTACTCGGAGCAATTGGCTTTTGGATATTTGGTGTTCAATCCCCCATCTTCTGGGGCATGATTATGGCAATTCTCGCCCTTATCCCCTTTCTTGGAACCGGTGTTGTCTGGCTTCCCGCCTCCATCTTCCTCATCTTACAAGGTTCATTGCAAGATTCATCCACACTCGTGTATCACGGTGTGGGTCTGTTCTTTTATAGCCTAATTGTTGTCTCCAGTGTGGATAACTTCCTCAAACCAAAGGTCATGGGTGGTGCAGCAAACATTCACCCTGCTATTATCATGCTTGGAATAGTTGGTGGAATAATAAGTTTCGGCGTCTTTGGTGCCTTGGTTGGACCATTCATCCTCGCCATGACCATCATCTTCATCGAAGAACTGATACTACAAAAAAAATGTGCTCACGAATCAACTCTTCAAATCAAATAAGCAGGAATCCCCATCCATTCGCACGGAAAAGCAGCGACTTTTCCGGCGCACCGATAAGGTCGTTGCCTTATCGTGTGCATGGTGGGGAGGAATACGAGTACAGCATTGAGATTCCTATCTTATTTGATGCAAGAAAGGGAACGTTCCCTTTCAAGAAATGGAGAAACTACTCCATTTCTGAAAAGAAATGAAAAGCTCCAATTCATTTCTTGTTCTGCACAGAAAATCTTCGATTTTCTTCAACTAACCAAGAAATAAACACCTAAGCACCAATCACCTTACCACAGAGCAAAAACATATAAACCTCTTCTCCCATCTAAACTCCATGGCATTCTACGAGGAACCACTCTACAAAGTCCCTGTTGTAAGATCCAGATTTCTCATACCCAAACTCATCATACTGCTTGCTCTTGGCGGTCTTTTCTATGGTGGTGTCCTCATAAACATCATGCTCCTCGATCTCTCAGCTTCAAACGAAACGCTCACCAAAATTATCACCTTCTTCTTTCTTACTGCAATTATCGCATTAGGCATGTATATCACCTATGTCAAAGCAGAAAAAGAATATCATTTCTATCGCACATGGATGGAATTAGGGAACGAAAAAGTGCTCTACACCGCCATAACACAAGCAACCACAGAACAAAATATCTGGGATAAATTATTCCATACAAACCAGATAAAAATTCCTGGTCACACCTTGCGTCATGTACCTGAAGAACTTCATTTGGATGAATACATCAACAAACTCGTAGTTTATGCCCAAAATAAAGGACAATAGGGAAGATTACAAAAATCTCGATAATAAACCCTTCTAGCTCTCAACAAACCTATTGCATAACCTTTAAAAGTCACTCATTTGCCAACCAATCGATGGCAAAAATAAACAAAAACGAAACCCTGTGCAGTATATTAAACGCCCTTCCTCTGTATAACACCAACTCTGATCCATATTCAAATTCTCGCCAACTTGCAGCAGTTACCGGTTCAATCAAAATACCGTCCCACCCTCGCCTTAACTACGCAGGACAAATCCAAATTATCCACCGATCACCAAATCAGTACCATCTCTATCCTCTTGGCGAGCCAAAACCACTCACTGTGCATCTTGCATGTGACCCCATGTCCGAAGAAAAACCGCTCATGGCGGATCCTGCATTTAAGCCAATGTCAGCATGGCCACAACCAACCATAACAGCAGCTCAATTAAGATATGGCCAAAGAACTCCTCAACCAAGTAAATCATTATACTCAACCGAAGAACACATTCTCATTTTAGAAGGACCATTTCGACACACCGAGTTGCATGTAGAGTGCGCATGCATAGAATATCAAACAAAACAACATGGAACATCTACCCAAACTATTCTATCTCCTCCAAGCGCGATCTATCTTATCGGTATTGCAACCATTTGCAATCCCTATCTATTTGACGAGCCTTCCCCAACATGGCCTAAACCCCAAACCAGAAACATAAGAAAGCTTTAAAATATAACCTTCAAATAACCGCTCTGTGGGCTCGTGGTCTAGCGGCTATGACATTTCGTTGACGAGCCAATCCTCAAAGTCGAAAGGATCCCCAGTTCGAATCTGGGCGGGCCCATTCATCTATTCCATCCACTCTCTAGTATCGGGTTCTGTTTTCGCAAGCATAGTCTACCACAAAAAGAACCTTTAAATCTCCTCACCCCCCCACAATCACATGTTTCATCAATCCACTTCCTTCATGCATCGTCTCCTTCCCCACAAAGAACTTCAATCCATCTACCTCTCATCCGCCATACGAGCGTTTGGAATATCCTTATTAGGAATTTTTCTTCCTCTCTACTTATACCATGAACTCAACTTTGGTCTCTCCATCACCTTGGGCTACTACATTCTCAACTCCATCATCTTCGCAGTCATCACTCCGTTTGCAGCACAGTATGCCGCAAAATACGGCCTAAAACACGCCATTCTCCTCAGTGTTCCCCCCTATGTATTATTCGCATTCCTTCTCTATCAAAACCCTTCCCCATTCGACCTCATCCTTTCCTCCATCGCGCTAGGTGTTTCACTCGCGTTTTACTGGATGGGCATGAACGTACTCTTCCAAAAAATAAGTCATAAAAAATTGCACGGCACTGAAAATGCCAAAAAATTAGCCTATTCTATGATTGCAGCCATGCTTGGTCCTATAATTGGTGGTTTCATAATTCAAACCACCTCCTTCTCTGCAGTATTTCTTCTCTCCGCCTTCGCCATGGTAATCTCCTCAATCATACTCTTCTCTCACACAGAGCAACACATCCCATTCACATTACATCTCAAAGAAGTAGCCTCACCCGTTTCATTACCCTCTGCCCTATTCATGGTGAGCCATGGCGCATTAACTATGACTCAATCCGTACTCTGGCCACTTTTTATCTTCCTCTTTCTTGGCACGTACTTTCAAGTTGGTTTCCTAACTTCATTTCTTGCACTTCTCTCCACTCTAATCATTCTCGTCATGGGGAAGCTCAGCGATAGCGTGAATAAACACCGCATCATCCAAATAACAAGTATCATAGACTCCGCTCTCTACATCTTCACTACCTACGCTCGCACTATCACCCATCTTCTCATCCTGGTCGTCTGCAACTCCTTCATTCATGCAACCCGAGACGCACCACTGCTTGCATATGAAATGGATAATGCTAAAAAAAATATAGTAGCTTATTTTGCAAATCGTGAAGTCTATCTCTGCATTGGTCGAGTTCTACTTCTCTCAATAGTCTTACTCACCGAACAAGTAACACATGGTTTCATAACGCAGGCCATCCTCAACATTGCACTCATAATCGCGTAGAGAAATTCAAACTCATGGCATCCCAAACATTCCTCAACCTAAAACCAAAATTCATCCCCCAAGACCCCCAATCAGAACTCCTCACCCTTCTAATCGAACTACATCACACCTCACAAGAAAACAAGCAAGACATAATAAACAAAATATCATTACTCTCAAACAAAATTTCTTATCTTCAAAATTACCCCAAAAACCCTTCATCTTTTTGGAACGCTGAAAGTTTCATGTGGACATACAAAATAGATAAAGATACAAGACAACAAATCACCCTCTTACTACAAAACCATCTTCCAAAAGACATTACACCGCTTGACCTCGGCTGCGGTGCATACAGCTACATCCCCTCAATTGGATTTGATATTTCACCGAAAATGCTTGACTTAAACGACAACCTCAAAGAAAAAATTATGGGCGACATCGAACAACCTCTCCCTTTCCAAACAAACTCCCATCAAGCAATCACCGCTATCTTCCTATTAAACTACATCACCAACCTGAACCAACTCCTCACTGAAATCAACCGAATCCTCACAGAAAATGGAATCTTCATTGCCATCCTCTCCAAATCTCCCATTAACGAATATCATCTAATCCAACAAAAACAAACCCACATCACAAAAAAATGGCAGTCCATTTTACAACAGCACTTCAACGTAACCACAAATCACCAAGAAAATCTCCTTATTTTCATCTGCAAAAAGCGTGACAACCCCAAAACCTTATAAAGTAAAATCCCCTCCTTAATCATATAAAGAAAGTACCATAGTCAAAATCATAATCCAAAAAAGAGGCCACGATGTCATTTTCAAAAGAAGACCAAAGTATCATCCGAGATCGTTCTCAGTTGCTTGTTCAACATGGCTTCATAAAAAACCAAGGAAAATATTTTCTCAATAAAAACACCAAACTCTACGAACCCTACGGAAAAGAAATTGACGGTCAAGACGCAAATGAAGAGATTCTGGAAATATTTCCTGGAAATTATAAACCAACAGGGTTTCCTAAATCAGCAAAAACCCAACGCATACTTTGGGAAAATTACGACATGTCTATCGAGGAACCGTATTATTGGATTCTTGACGTATTAAGAGACAACGGTTTTCAAGTCCACAAATTAGAAGATTCATTCGCCGCAGCCGAAAACAGCGCGGTCTTTGGCCACACCCAGCAACGCCTCGGAGCACAGCAAGATCGAGTCTCACAACTTCTTGCAACCTCAGGAAAAATGATCAAAGAATTATTTCAAATGTTGCGTGAATTACGCATCCTCGACGAAAGACTTGCGTATTATAACGAAGCAGAGGAGCATACAAAAAAGCCCCTCGAAAAACGTGGTCGCGCAAGTGAAATCACCCTGAAAGGAATTTTTGTTGACCTCGTACAAGGTGGTGGAAAAAGTCCTGGTTCAGTATATGGCATGTCAAGTTCCCTTGAATACATAACTCTCCCCGACTTATTCTTTGACGCTCCACCATTTGCAACTGCCGAAGAACTCGAAGAACACATCAAAAAGTTAGGAAGCGATTTCAACCAAAACGTACTGCGTGTTTTAATCCGTCACCTAAGACAATATATGGAATGGAAAAAAGCAACGTACAAAGAGCACCAAAACAGAAAAGATTTCCTTCTCAAATACCTTGCACAACATTTTGAAATCATTAAAATGTACTTACAATGGCTCAAGCCGTATCTTCGAAATAGTGGAAAATTATCATTTAAAGATAAAAACATGGACTCTCCCGACCTCATCAGCGCATTCGAAGGAAGTATGACCGACATCGAAATACTAGGAACCAAAGGCAAAGGTGCATGTTCCGTTGTTCTTGCCACCTTCAACTATAAAACACGCGCAGAACTTAAAACACAAGCTGAAGGATACAACCGTGGACCAGTTCATATTGGAAGGGTAGACATTTCATTAAGAGCATATGGATGGACTGAAGACCAAGTGGAACAATATAAACGACTTAAAGACCGCGAAACAATGTTATATCTCGGTGCCGTAGCTGGTCCCGTACTCAATTCCATGGATGAAATTCAACCATTGCTTGACAAATATTTAAACGAAGCAAAAGGAATAAAAGAAACAGAAAAAAAAGAGAAACCAACCGCGCCCAATAAAAAATCTCTTGCCCAAAAAATGTTTGGTGATTTCATAGGACCAAAAAAGAAACCAACTCCTTCCGCTAAATTTTTAAGAGCCGAAGAAGAAAAACAAAAGGCAGCACTCAAGGGCGCCGCCTTCGGAGCAATCATCACCATTTGGAATTCACATCACAATTTCAAAAAATCACATCGAATGACTGCGTGGTAAATTCAACCCACAAACTTCTCCCATTTCACCAAAATAAACAAAAAAAATAACACTTAAGATGTTGGTAACGCAAGGAACTTATCAATTCTTGTGGGTTCGATACCTTCCCCAAATAATTCTCTTACTTTTGTATATACTGGTAGACCAAAGTGTGCATGCGTCCGCAGCTCCTTCCAGTATTTGCCATTAGCAAGGTTAAATATCGGTCGATTCAAACTATCCATTAAATGGTCACAATCTGAACGAAAAACAGTATCCTCAACTTGTTCCTCAAGAAGTCTATCCAACGCAGAGCTAATAATCCCCCCTTCTGCTTCCGGAACACGCATTCGATCGAGATACGTTCCAATCTGTTTCATTCCCCCCAGTTGAAGTGCAAGAGCATCATCTGGAAGTTGCACCGGATTCTGCACGGCACAAAGGTGGTTGCGCATCTCAAGCATTGAAAGCACAACGGCATACCTTTGGTATTCAGGCTCAACGGTTTTGGTAATGTAATCCACCATTTGACCTGCTTTTTGCTGACCAATCGCAAAAAATTCGTTTTGAAATATTGGATTTGTGTTTGTCATCCACTTTCAATAGAAGCAAACAACAATAACTTGTCCTATAGGGACTATCAAGAGAATATATAATCTCGGAAGCATTGACTATACCCTTTAATAGTCCGGACCCCTTCTAACAAAAATGCTACCAATTACTCTACAAGACCTACCACCGTTAATTCGCCTCCAAAAACTAAAGGAACTCCAACAAAAAATAACCGGACGCGTCAAAGCAGTAGAGCGCAATCTCCATTCAATTGAAATCCAAGAAAAACAAGAGCTTCTCGAAATTGAAGCTATGATTGACCAAAGTACCAAAGAAATTGATATACAACAAGATAATCCATTTGGCGAACCACTCTCTTCTGACGAGTTCAACCATGAACAAACAAAAGCAAACACTCTTACCGTAAATCTTACTCCTCAACCGCAAACAAAAACAAAAGAAAAAGAAACATCCAAAAATAAACAATCAAAAAATATCGCCCCTCAAACTCTGGAACAAATTTCAGCCACCGCAAATCTCGCAACCACTCCCCTCCCACCATCAAACCCATTTTCCCAGACAAACAATCCAAATTACTCCCCCTCTCTACGTGAACAACCCTCTTTGTACCTTCGTAACAACATAGAACAACTCTACACTCAAATACAAACTCGTGGATATCTCCTCTGGGAACAACACGAGTTAGCTCAAAACATCGCCTCCGCTTTAGAAAACAAAGTGCAAGACTTACAATCCGGGAATTATATCCCCTCTGACCCCTCAACAACTCAAGAGCATATCGATGTTACCCAAAAAATTGCTCAGTCCATTCTCGGAATGCAGCCCGCCCTAAACCAACCACAACAAAAAGATTGGTACAAAGGCACATAAAATCAAATATCTTCTGTTAAATAAAATAAGCAGGAATCCCCTGGATTCATCCTGGGGAGGAATGCGTGTTACGCATTGGGATTCCTATCTTATTTTATTTTAGAAAATCCGTTATAGAAAAGGAGCGAAAATCCCCATCCCATTAAAATAAAATAACCCCTTTTCAGGATTTTCTTTAGCTCCTTGCCATAACCAATCACTTCCTTCTCCTACCATAATTGTCCCACTCTGATAAGCAACGTTTATATACGCTAAAATTCATCCTAACTATAATGGCACAGTCTGATTATGGCGGCTACGCAAGCGCAATGGACAGAGAGTTCGAACATAGTCACAACCATAACGAATCCGCTACTGGTGATTTAGGTGTCACCATAGGTGATTTAGGAATGTCACTAGGTCTAGGACCCATTAAAGGACCGCATGACATCCAAGCAAAAATGCGACCAGGTACCAAAAAATTAGAATTTGTGTTCATGGGAACCGGAAAAGGTTCCGGTCAAGGTCATACCCCAGAACAATACGGACTCAAACAACGTCAAGCACTAGTTGAAATGGGAAAAATCAACGACGTACACTTTACAACACACTCAACCGTTGGAGTATATGGTTTAGCAGGAGCCGATCAACAAGGAAACTTCAACAAAGCCTCTGCAAATTTCTCACTCCAAGAAGTAAAACGAGCAATCGAATTCGCAGCTGACGTAGGACATGGTGGTCCAGTAGTAGTGCACACAGGAGAATTTGGCCGACCTGTAGCCGATTCAGATTGGAATCAATCTGGAAAATGGAAAGACAAATTTGAAATGTATGCTGGCGAAGACGAACGCACATCATACAACGTTGTTGACACCAGAACTGGTGGATTAATCGAACAAGCAAGAAAGAACCGTGCAATCTCCAAACCTGTGTGGAACAAAGCAGAAACCGGTCAAAAATATGTTGATGTCAACGGCAACGAACGTGAATGCAAAGGAAACGAAGACATTCCCGTCTATCTCGATTATTTAAACAAAGAAGTAAACCCAGAGGATCGCGTACCAAAACTAAACAAAGACGGCGACGGATTTGTCATGCGACAAATGAACTGGGACGAATTAAAAGAAGAAGCAATAGAATTTACTAAGCGAGCAAAAGCCGAATGGAAAACATGGCAAAGGCGAGGGGGAGACAAAGATGACCCTGAGTTTAGAAAAAGTTTTGCTTACCGATTCAACGAAACAAAAAATGAAAAAGACATCGAAGTACGCCCTGAAGAAGCATATATCATGGCACATCTTGAAACAACTGCCGCGCAAGCACGTGGTTGGGCACGATATCAGTTTGGTGCATTCGATGAAAACATTGACAACCTCAAAAAACTCGAAAAAGCACGTGAACTCTACACCAAAATAGAAACCGAAACCAGTGAAGAAGAGAAATGGAAATTAAAACAGCAACTCCCCCCTCTCGCAGGTGGCCTCGTACCCGCCGAAAGCGAATTTCCAACCGAAATCATTGACCGACAAATCAAAACGATCAAACGAGCAATTGAACAAGCAAGAGAATCCGCATCATCCCAATGGTCCCAAGCAGAGCAAGCGCAAGAGACCATGAAATATATTGAAAGTTCAAACACCTATGCAATCAAAGAAGCAGCAACATCGTATGCACAAGCCGCAATCACCGCATTCCAACAAACCGAACGGCTTCGAAAAGAGAATAAGTTAGATGTACGAACAGTAAATGGAAAACGCGAAGAAGTACCCGTAGCCATCGCACTTGAAAATCTATTTCCCGAGCATTACGGCTCACATCCAGACGAGCTCATACATCTAGTTGAAGTAAGTAGGGCAAAAATGGTAACTCTCTTACAGCGTGACTTCAAAAAATCAGAACAAGAAGCCAAAAAACTAGCTGAAGACCATATCACCTCCACCTTTGATACGGGGCATCTTAACATGTGGCGTAAATATTGGAAGACCGATCCAAAAATATCAATTAAAGACAACGAAGAGCAGTTCAATGGTTGGCTACTTGAAAAAGTCGACGAAATGTGTAAAAAGAAAATCATTGGTCACGTACATATTGACGACAACTATGGCTATCAAGATGACCATCTCGCAGCAGGTGAAGGAAATACCCCGGTTAAAGCAATCATCAAAGTTCTACGAGATAATGGATACAACAAAGACATGATCGTAGAACCTGGTGCAGATTTTTATACTGATAACGGTCAAGGTTTTTCCGCCGTAGCCAAAACATGGCGAGACTTCAATATCCCCTTTTATAGTCCTGGCGGAGGCGGATCAGGTCGTGGTGGAAAAAGAACATGGAATGATGCAGGGTACGGGTGGGTAGGACAAAACGCACCGCCATACTTCACCTTTGGCGGATATTCGCCAAACGAAGAATGGACATTATGGAGCGGCGTACCATTAGAATAGAATAAAACGAACTATAATGAGTTATAGATCCCAGAAGAAAATTCAAAAAAATAAATTTCTAACTATTAATCCCACCTTTTCGATATGCCTTGTTGTTCCAAAGCAGCAAGAGTAACACGACCAGCAAGAGTATGCTGGTAACCTTCTCTAATCTCTGCTGGTTCAAACGGAACTGTTTGTCCATGACAGAATCGAATCATTGCTTCAGGGATTATCGCGTTTCTTACCCCAAAACTACCCAACGCGATTTCTTGAATAGCATATCTCTGATCACCACTTAGCAAATCATACATTCTTGCAATCTCAGTTGACAAAGGAATTTGGCATGATGTACTATTAATCCCACCAAAAAACACCCCCACCATGGCTGCATTACCCTCAACAACGAGACCTGATCTGAAGGTAGGAGTTCCAAACGCAATATTTCCTTCAGTATCAACTCCTTTTTGGAGATCGCAAAAATACTTTTGGTTATCCTCTGGAAATTTCATTTCTCGAGCGATACAATAATAATCTTCTAAGCCCGACACTTGCATATGTCCAACAACGACTTTTCGACCAGCATCTGTATTCACTAGTCGAATTAATCTATAAATATCTAATGTGTCCATGTAAATCACTTTAACGTTTATAAATAAAATAACGTTCTATTCTTTAAGAATTTTTTGCTAGTAAGTAGTACTAATTCAATCTGCTTAAAAAAGAAATTAATATCGTCTCCCCCGCAGTTCCCTGCGGCGTATTAACTCCTTCTTATACACCAAATACTCTAAATCATCTTCACTAAGCTCACTTACATTCAGATTACATTCACCCATCCTAACTGCTAAAGCCATAGATTCATCACCAAAGCATTAACAGAAAATCAACTTATTAATCAATTATGAAACAAGAGTCAAGAACCAACATAACTACTTAATATCCTTAAAAGAGCCATAACCTTTTTAAAAGGAATTCACTATTAAACCTAAATAAGTTATCACTGGGGAGTATTCATTAATACTAATCATTAATACTGATGTATAGCACCTTTCCATTGAAATCTAATAAAAATGAAAGGTGTTATATTCGAAATTCCCAACCCTATGTATAATTACTTGGGAATTTCGTTATAGATGAGCGTTCCATAACGTTCAAAAGCACAAAATCAAAAAGCACAGTTAAGAAGTAAACAAACAAAATAAAACAATATACCCACTACACAATGTTCAGCCTCTACACAACACCGGACTGGTTCCATGGTTTTGATATAATCTTCGATACCATAGGTCTCCTAATATGTCTTCTCATTGCAGGATATAGCTATAAACTATTTCGTAGAACCAAAGAAAATAGGTTAGGCTATTTCTCATTAGCATTCGTGTTAATGTCAATAGGTTTCTTATTCAAAGCAGCAACCAGTGCTATACTTTACTTTTCCCCTGTAAGAGATGTTGCAGCAACGCTCCTAGCACCCGTAGCAGGTCAAGAGCTGGTTTTTGCAGATTTATTGTATCGCGGAGCATTCTTTGTACAAATGACTACCACCTTAGGGGCCCTATTGCTTATCTTTTTCATCTCACAAAAAGCCAGAGAACGATTACATAAGTGGCATGAAGTATCTCAAATCGCGTTATTTGTATACCTTGTATTATTGATTAGTGCCGTGAGTAACTTCCAATATTTTGTATTTTACTTAACAAGCTCAGTTCTTCTAGGTCTCATCACTTTGAATTACTACAAAAATTATCTTAATACTCAAAACAAAAACGCGATGCAAGTCATGATTGGATTTATATTCCTCCTCCTTGGCAATCTCCTATTCATATTTGTATTTGTAAATGGGGACTCATATGTTGCCGGAGAAGTATTACAACTTCTTGGCTTCCTCATCCTATTAATGACGTATCGGAGAATCACCAAAAAATGAGCGCCAACCGACGATCAAGACTTGAACTGGTATACGATATTCTCGTGTCCATACAAAACAAAGGTGGGCGAATAAAACCAACCCACCTCATGTATAAATCAAATCTGTCTCATAAACTCTTAAACAATTATCTTGATGAGTTAGTGGGTAAAGGTCTCATTAACGTGGAAGAGGAAGAAGTCCGCAAGCGACAAAAAGTATCGAAAAATGTTGTCATCACGGATAAGGGCCTCGGATTCTTAGCTGAATATCGCAGAATGAGAGAATTCACCGACGCGTTTGGCTTATAGTTCAGTTTTCAACACTCATCTTTTTATTCTACTCTCACTTTATCCATAATATGGCTAGCTCAAAGAATATTCCATCAACCTCCGAACTCCCCAAAAAAGAAAAGATTCCAGTCACAAAGAAGTCTCCATCATCCTCTCCCACCCCCTCCTCTCCCTCCCCTTCTCCATCTCCCAAGAAAAAAAAATCAACTGCCTCTCTTCACCGCACCGCAGTCATCAGTCAAAATTTCATCACGGTTGGAATTGATGAAGCTGGTCGCGGACCAATACTAGGGCCACTCGTAACAGCAGCACTCGCCTTCACCCCAGACCAAATAAAACAATTAGAATGGCTTGGCGTCAAGGATTCTAAAAAATTATCAAGAGATACACGTGATGAACTCTTTGAACGAATTCGAGAAGTAACACATGACTTCAGAATAGAATTCATTGAACCAGACGCAATTGACAGTACATTAAGAGACCCTGCAACAAATCTCAATTGGCTTGAAGCTGATACCCAAGCAAGACTTACGTGCGAACTCGACCCCGATATCGTAATAATAGATTGTCCAAGCCCAAACATTCCTGCGTATACTGAGTACTTCAAAAAACGCTTGAGCACTGGCGTAAAAAAGAAAGTCAAAATAATAATGGAACATAAAGCAGACGCAAACCACCTTCCTGTTGCTGCCGCAAGTATCGTAGCTAAAGTTCTTCGCGACAAAGCCATGGATAGCATCTGTAATGATATTGGAAAAGACGTAGGTTCAGGATATCCAAGCGACCCAGTAACAAAAAAATTCATCGCCGAGCATTATCAGGATTATCCTGAAATATTTCGCAAGAGTTGGAGCACCTACAAAGCATTAGAAGAAAAAAAGAAACAAAAGACTCTAGGCGAGTTTTAATCATTTCTGTTTATACCTCTCGGTTAGTCTCAACTCTCAAAAGAATTAGTTATCTCTCTGGTGTTGCGTTACTGGAATAGTGGTTTATTCATGCCAAAGGCTACTGTGTAAAAATCATGAACAGTTGTATTTTCTTTGCCTAAAACTCTTCCACAATTTTCGAGTGCGCTTGCATAATATGGTTGACTTTGAACTACGCTTTGGTTAACGAGCATATCCAGTTGGTTTGCCCCACCATTTCTATCGTAGAATTGTACGAGACTTCGCAAAACATTTCCAAGCTCAGTGACAGTCTTTGCTTCTTTCATCTCTATATCTGGGCGATAGAGTGTCTTTGGTGCGTCCATTTTAGTAGTCCGGTAATATTGTAATGCGTCTGTCATTTTTGTTTCCTTTTTGTCTTATAGTAAATCATATCTATACAGGAACTATACTCTGTGATTTACATACTAGTAGGACTCACAAATGTTCCATAATTAATGAGTTCTACTATTATTTTTATGTTTTTATTTAATGCTTTTTACTTTCTATTGATATTAAATAAAAGTGGAGTATATCTTAAAAGGTGGTGATGAATATCACCACTATCTCAATATACCTTGTATATCTGTTCCCATCATTGCAAAGTTGGACATTAAATCTTGAATAAATAATGCAACCTGCTATCATTATCCCACAACAAATATAATCCCCTCCATCTAATTCTCTAAAATGTCACAATTCCCACCAACTCTCAAAGACAAAACAATCATCGGCTCTGACGAATCTCTCAAAGGCGACACCTTTGGTGGCATTGTAGTGGCAGCTCTGAAAGCAACACCCAAAGAACGAGAACTCCTAATCCACCTCGGCGTAAAAGATAGTAAACTCCTAACCGACAAACAAATTTTCCCTTTAGCAAAAAAAATAAAAGAAACATTTCAACACGAAATCATCTCCCTTCTCCCAGAGCAATACAACGCAAAACCCGGCAACCTTACACTCCTACTCAACACTCTACATACTCAAGCAGCATCAAAAATCAAACCAGGTTTTCATATAGTCGACGAGTACCCAGGGTGCACGGTTGGTGACCATCACGAAACAAAAGCTGAATCAACATATCCCGAAGTAGCCGCAGCTTCAATACTCGCACGCGCAGCAGCCCTTGAACAACTCGCCTATCTCGCAACCATTGCAGGATTCCATGTACCAAAAGGTTCCACCCATGTTGCAGACGCCTTACAAACACTCAAGAATAAGAAGCTCCCCTTCAATCAGTTTGTTAAATTGGATTTCAAAAATGTAAGACCGTATCTACTCTAATTTCGGGTTGCCAAAAGAAATAAGCAAAAAAGAAAACAAAATCTACCTAGAATTCTTCACAATATCAATTCCAGTAATCAGTGCCCAAATCCACATTCCAATGAGAATAGGAATTCCAATAATCACAAGACACAATGGAATACTAATTAATGTAATCACAAGTTGAATAACGCCGGTTTTCGTTCTGCCACCAATAATCGTTCCAAGTCCTGGAAGAACAAGGATATTAAGAATCAGTGCAGCAATAGCAAGTCCTTGACTTACTTTCTTTTCCTTAGGACTACTCTCCTTCGGTTTCGACACACTCTTTTTAGTAGTTGCTTTAGCCATTATATCACAGAACCTATTTTTGGGTATATAAATACTTCTTTTCTCTCTAAACCCCACAATAAAAACTCACCGCTCCGGCAAATAATCAGCTACCAATTGAAAAGAAAATACGTCTCCCCTTTATATCCGCCTAGACCTAAAAACGATGTCGAAACATGAAAATAAAAAAATACTTGTATCTACTCTTCCGATTCTTGAATCAATCGAACGCCAGTAACAATGCTCCAAACCCACATGGAAAACATCAATACCAAACCAGCAATTAAAAACGGAATCCCAATTAGAAAGATGGAGAAAATTGCTCCACCTACAACAAGACCCAGTCCAAGAAGTGAAAATACCATTTGTAAAATTCCCGCAAGAACTCGCCCACCAATCAAACTTCCAAGACCAGGAAGAATAATAACATTGAGTATAAGTGCCACAATTGCAAGTGCTTGACTATTTTTTTTCTTTGCCATACATATCAATACCTCTAGAACTCCCATACTTTTTATATCCTTCCTCATAAATATTTAAATCCCTATAACCAAAGCAATATAAACCATAACAACCCTCTCCACAAAATATAATCTCAATAACATAATTTTATCAAATAAAGAGGTGTCCCCATGACAATTAATATAGCTATCAATGGTTTCGGAAGAATCGGTCGCATGATCGCACGAGCAGCGTACGAAGACAAAAATATCAACATTGTTGCAATAAACGATCTAACAGACACCAAAACATTAGCACATCTTCTCAAACACGACACAGTACATGGCACATTCAACCAACAAATCACATCAGATGAGCACCATCTCATCATCAACAAAAAGAAAATTCCTGTATTCACCGAAAAAGACCCAAGTAAATTGCCCTGGAAAAAACTAGGGGTCCACGTCGCAGTCGAATGCACGGGCAGATTCACCTCCCCAGACGGAGCAGCACAGCACCTCAAAGCCGGAGCAAAAAAAGTTCTTCTCTCCGCCCCTTGCAAATGCGACGGCCCACTTCCAAAAAACGTAATCAGTATCGTCTACGGTGTCAATCATCAAAAATTCAGCAAGAACACCCATACAATCATCTCGAACGCCTCATGTACAACAAACTGCGTAACACCCATACTTGATGTCATCGAAAAACATATCGGAATCAAACGATGCGTCTTCACTACAATCCACGCCTACACCGCAGATCAAAATCTAGTTGATGGCCCACATAAAGACCTCAGACGATCCCGAGCCGCTGCGCAAAATATTGTCCCAACCACAAGTGGCGCAGACATTGCCGTAGTGCAAGCAATTCCCGCGTTAGCAGGCAAACTCAAAGGCTCAGCATTTCGTGTTCCCGTACCAGACGGCTCCGTCACCGATTTTACCATTGAAACCAATAAAGATACAACCGTTGAGCAAGTAAACACCCTCATCAAAAAAGCCTCCACCTCAACTCACAAAGGAATCATTGAATATAGCGAAGAGGAACTAGTATCGAGCGACATCATCCATAACCCGCACTCCACCATCTACGACTCAAAATTAACGCAAGTAGTTGACAAAAGAATGATCAAAATTATCAGCTGGTATGATAACGAATGGGGTTACAGCTGCCGCATGGTCGACATGATAAAACTAATCGGAAAATAAACCATTCCTCATTAAACCTCCGAAAAAGGAAATGCGAGCAATAAATCATGGTATCCCAAACAAAAGGAAAAGCTATAGCGCTCATCTTCATCGCGGGACCTTGTTCCATCGAATCAGAAAAACAGTTTCTCACTATCGCAAAAGCGGTTAAGGCTGCAGGTGCAACTCACCTTCGAGGCGGGGCATTCAAACCAAGAACAAATCCAGAATCCTTCCAAGGACATGGTCACGATATTCTTCATGTATTAAAAAAAGCAAAGAAGCTAACCAAACTCCCAATAGTAAGTGAAATCTTAGACACCGAAGATATCAATAGCGCAGCACCACACATTGACATCATCCAAATCGGAACACGCAACATGCATAATACCACGTTGCTTAAAAAAATTGCACAAAGACAATCTCTAAAACCAATACTCCTCAAACGCGGATTTGCTGCAACAAAAAAAGAACTTCTTGGAGCAATAGCATACCTAAAACAGCATGGCCATAAAGCGCAAATTTACATTTGTGAGCGGGGTATTAGAACATTCGCAGATGGTGAATATAGCAGATATACACTCGATGTAAACCTTATTGCTGACCTCAAAACCGATCCGACATTTCCCTATCCTATCTTAGTTGACCCATCACATCCGGCGGGACGTTCTGATTTAGTGGAATCCCTCAGTTACGCTGGAATCGCTGCAGGGGCGGATGGATTAATCATTGAAGTAAGCATGTCTCCATTCATTGAGCATGCATTATCTGATAAAGAACAACAAATTACCCCGAACGTTCTAAAACGAATAATCAACAATTGTCAGAAAATCAAAAAGATCACATCATAATACAAAATATTCAAGTACTCACTCAAAATAAATTTTAAGCAATCCCCGAACTTTCCGAACGCGAGCAATCATTTCAACAATCGCATCTAAATCTCGTGGAACAACTAAGAACGCACACTCAATCTTACCAACATCAGACATCTTTGCTTTCGCTTCCTTCACTTCAAACCCTGCTTGAGCTATTGTATGTAAAAAATCTGCGAGTACCCCACTTCTTTCTGTTGCCTCAATATAAAACCTAATTTTATTCGAATACGTTTGTTTCCATGCAACCGACACTACCTTATCTTCATCATTATTTTTCAACAACAATCTGCAGTCATCGCGATGCACAGACACAACACGATGCTTTGTAATAAGACCCACAATCGCAAAAGTAGGAATCGGCATACAGCATCGTGCTAAATGGCAAACCGCCGATCCAAATTCTTCACATTCAACAAGACCATCTTGCTCCTCAACAACCGCCGCCGTCATTTTCCTATAGTGCAACACAGGAACCTTCTCGGTCACTCGCAGCGATTTACGAATCTTCTGTCGCGTACGACCTGACATCACAATTTTGAGCCATGCACTCCGCGGTCGTTGACTCTTATTTGTCAATACTTCGATAACATCTCCTTGCTTAAGCTCCTCCTTAAGAGGTACAAATTTACCATTAATCCGAGCACCAATACAATGATCTCCAACCGACTGATGGACCAAGTATGCAAAATCAAGGACTCGAGCACCTTTAGGTAATTCTTTCACATCACCTTTTGGTGTATAGCAATAAATCGTATCTCCAAACAAATCAACTTTAACGGATTCAAGAAAATCTTTATCCTCGCCCGACTTCTGTAAATCCATCACACCACGAAGCCAGGCCACCTTTTTCTCAAACATCTCATCGCTTCGAACTTTTTTATATCGCCAGTGCGCAGCAAACCCCTCCTCTGCGAGCTCATCCATCTCAAGAGTACGAATTTGAACTTCAAGCACTTTTCCCGATGGGAGTTTAACCCCTGTGTGAATAGAACGATATCCATTTGGTTTTGGATTTGTGATATAATCCTTTAATCTACCATCAAGCGATTCCAATTTCTCATGAATAATACCAAGTAACGCGTAACAATCTTTTTCTGAACCAACAAGCACCCGCACTCCAAGCAAGTCATATTGATCATGCAAACTCACACCGCGGTCCACTATTTTTTTATAGATACTATAGATATGTTTTGGTCGTCCTTTAATCTTAACAATATCAACATGTCCCGTAGCTACAGATTTGATGAGTGTTACTGCCTCTACAATACTCTTCTCACGTTGTTCACGTGAATCCTCAATAAAATTCGCAATCTCACGATATTTTCGAGGATTCAACACCTGTAAAGACAAATCCTCCAGTTGCACCTTCATCTTCTCAACACCAAGACGATTAGCGAGCGGTGCATAGACCTCAAGAACCTCTGTTGCGATACGTTTCTTTTCCGTTTCATCAAGAACAGAAATAGTATGTAAATTATCAATTTTCGAAGCTAGTTTAATCAGGATAACTCTTACATCTTTAAGCGCAGTCAACACAATTTTACGTAATCCCTCAGCTCCAAGCTTATTATTCTTCAACTTAAGCGCCTTCAACTCTTCAACTCCCTTAATGAGCGCAAGAACCTCCGAGCCAAATTTTTCAAGGATCTCCTTCTCCGAGCTCACCTTCAAAATCCCTTGAAGAACCCCTGCAATCACCACTTCAGGTTCACTCTTATTATCAATGAGAATAATCCCAATACGAGAGTTATGATCAAAATACGAATCTCCCGATTTACGAAGAACAGAAGCCAGTTTCGAGCCAGCAAACTCTTGCCCAAGTTCTATAGCTAACACATCAGTTTCAATGTATCCCTTCTCTCGCGCAAGAGCTCCTAGTTTCATAAGAAAAGAAATACAACTCACCTTAATAAAAATATCTCCCTAATTGTCGCAAACAAACTAAACCCTTAAACTCTTCCAGAATAATCACCATTTATTTCCCTTTCCCAAGTACCTTCATACTTCCAAGCATCTTCATATCCAGACAAACCCGAAATGTTCCCGGAGCAAATTGTCCGCATTTCACCGTACGAACAATACGAACCGTATAACCAAGTGAAATGCACAACTCGCGAATTTTCTTACGATAAGCAGCAAACTCTTTCTCCTCAAGAAACGCATACAAATGAATCATTCCCCCCACCACAACTTTAGGAAGTGCAACATGAAGAAATTCTTCGCCTGTCTTTGGAAGCGGCATAATGATGCGATCAAACTTATTTTTCAATTTTGGAGTCGCAATTCTAGCATCACCACACATAAACGTAATCCTATCCATAAACCGATTCATTTCTACATTTTCCTGTGCATATTTACACGCAATAGGATTCAGCTCCAGCGCCCAAATGTGCGTTGCTTTAGAATGCTTTGCTATAACCAGTGGAAACGGAGCAGCCCCAGCAAACAACACTAACACCTTTTCACCGGCGCGAACTAATCCAGCGACTCGCAATCGCTCATGACCCGTTCGCGCAGAAAAATAAACTTGTTCAATATCTAATTTAATGCGAATACCCGACTCCAAATGGATTGTCTCCCGCGTATCACGCCCAGCCAGCACACGGACTTTACGAGTACGAAACTCGCCAGTATGAATATCCTCTTTCATCACAATAGTCGTTACTTGTGTATTGGTTTGTAGATATGCCTCAGCAATTGTATTGGCTTTACCAACTAACGCAATTGGAATTTCAAGAACCATAATGGTTCCAATAATCTCTTGTGTCTTAGGAATGAGAGCAAGTTCAGCTGCCGACAACTTCGACCTCAACACATCCTCTGGCATAAGGTCTTTCTTCTTCAACGGGAATGCAAATTTCGTATCCAGTACTGTTGCATTTGGTATTTTGATATTTTTCCCTTTCTGTAGCGAATCAGAAATAATCGGAAAATAAATAAAATTCATCTCTTTCACTGTAACATAATCTAAATGAACTAACCTATGCTTCACGAGATATTCTTTCACCTTCTGAGCAAAAGGAAGAGTCGTTTGAACCGCTAACATAAAAATAACTCATCAAGCAAGTGATATAAACTTTACGCCAAATTTACCTTGAACTCCTTAAATAATGTATACCATGTAGTTTCAGGATAAGACACAATCATTTTATACCCAACAGTTTATAAAAAGGAAATTATCTAAATCACTACATGAATCTCCTTAATACCATAAAATCAACTCTCACCATGGGTTCACATCAACCAATTCCACCCCATGTTGATTCGCAACTCTACACACCTCTTGTTCGAATCTCCTTACAAGAGTTAATCAATACCCATCATTATCAATTATCTAATAAGGATTTATTGGGAAAAATGACCTCTAAGGGTTATGCCTTTATTGGAACCGAAGTATGTCAACAGGACCTCGACCTTCAAAATTATGTCATAGAATGTACAAAAAAGTTTGGTTCCCTAACACATACTTCACCAATTCATATTGTCTACGGCCCTACTGTTTTTGATTTCCCACCAGAAAATCACAACTTCATCCTCTCAAAAGCGATCTTTACAAGCCGGTTTCCTCCGGTCGGGTTATATCACACCTTTGTTCGCTATGCGCTACCAAAATAACAGGTCACAAAAACACATAGTATCTAGCACACAACCACATTCTTTTTAACATCCACCTCCTCTCAAACCAAAATGGGACTAGCAATACGTGACTTAGTATCAAAACAAGAAATTGCTATCTCTGATCTCTCAGGGAAAATTCTCGCAGTCGATTCCATGAACCTCTTATACCAATTTTTAACCACCATTCGTGGCCCAACAGGTGGACCATTAACCAACGACAAAGGACAAGTCACAAGTCACCTCATCGGCTTATTCAATCGAACAACGAGTTTAATGGAAGAAGGAGTCAAACTCGTCTTTGTCTTCGATGGAAAAGCTCCTGCGATCAAGCAAAAAACATGGGACAAACGAGCCCAAGCCAAATCAATTGCCGCAAATAAACTTGCTGTTGCCGAACAAGACGAAAATACAGACGATATCAAACGCTATTCCGCTCAAACCGCCGTTCTCACCAAAGACATGGTTGAAGATGCAAAGAATCTCATCAGGGCTTTAGGCTGTCCAATTGTTGAGGCACCAAGTGAAGGAGAAGCGCAAGCATCTCATCTCGTAACCATCGGCAAAGCCTACGCATGCGTCTCACAAGATTACGACACCCTTCTCTTCGGCGCTCCACGAGTAATTCGTAACCTCTCAATAGATGGGAAGCGCAAAAAACCAGGCACATTAGCCTACGAAATTGTAAAACCAGAAATGGTGGAGTTAGAAAAAGTTCTCACCGAACTAAAACTCACTCAAGAACAACTTCGCGTGTTAGCCATCCTTATTGGAACGGATTATAATCCAGGTGGAATCAAAGGAATCGGACCAAAAAAAGCCCTCAAACTTTTACACGAACATGCAACCGACTATCCTGCCATCTTCGACCAAGTAGGTTGGGCAAACACCTATCCCGATTTACCTTGGACGGAATTACTTGATGTCATCAAAAACATCCCAACCACAGATTCACCCGAATTTATGTGGAATCCTATTGTGGAAGAAGAACTTGTAACACTTCTTGTCAATCAGTACGGTTTTTCCGCTGACCGTGTCAAATCAAAATTATCAAAATTAACCCAAGTACGCAAAACCAAAAATCAAATCGGCTTAGACAAATTCTTCTAAACTACTCCACAACATTTAACCAAATACCTGCCATCCACCATTCATTGAATTTCTTCTAACCCCTCGAACCTAACCATCCCATTGTATAAATCTTTATAAGACAAATTCAAGCTGTTACACTCAACATAATACAATATAACATAACACAATACAATTCTATGGTGATATCCAATGGAGCAAAAACAATTAGACGAACTTGACGAAACACCTCTTGAAGAGTATATTGAAGAGGAAGATGAAGTTGAAAACTACAAAGCACAAAAAAAAGCGATAAAAAAGCCCAAAAAAAATCCCTGGAAAGAAGAATCACCTGAGCAAGTTGAATCACAAGAGTCAGATGATGAACTAATCGATTCCACCTCGGCAGCATCAAAAACTACAGTATCAAACATAACAGCATCAAAAGTAACAGTATCGAAAACATTTTCCGAAGTGGAAAAAGTTCCTATCAATCCATGGGCTAACCACGAAGAAAAATCATCCACCTCCAAAATGTGGATAATCCTCAGCGTCATTCTCGCAATACTATTACTCATTGCAATTTTCACTGGTGGTTTTGGCATGCTTGCTAAAAAAAATAGCATCAGCCAAGCAGAAGCCGAGCAAAGAGTTCTTGGATACGTGAACACTGAGCTATTAATGGGCGAAACTAAAGCAACCATCGTATCCTCGGCTGACGCTGGGGATCAATATATGATAACATTAGCCGTTGGGTCCGAGACAGTTGATACATATATCACAAAAGACGGTCAAATGTTCTTCCCACAAGGCTTCGCAATATCAACCGCTGGACCATTGAGTCCTACTTCACCAACCACTCAAAACCAACCAACTGAGCCATCATCTCCCACCTCAAACAATCCTGTTGCAACTCAACCAGCAGATCCAAGTACACCTGCAAAACCAGCACGTACAATCGAAATCAATCTTGCGGCAAAAAAGTGGGTATTCACCCCCACTCAAATGAACGCGCGTTCAGGCGACCACATCAAATTAACTATTAACCCAACAGCGCTTGATTTCACCTTTACCATACCTGAGTTAAACATTGAAAGAGAAATCACCAAAGCAAGTGTAATCGAATTTGACGTACCAACCTCAGGCAACTATACCTTTAACTGCGCAAGTTGCGAAGAATATCGTGGCATGACGGGTAAAATAATTGTAGAATAAAGATAACATATCACTTTTTTTTAACTTTTTAAAAACCGACAATCTCCCTACTTTTAGTTAAATATTCTAAACGCATCCTCCAGCGTCGAATAATTTTTAAAGAAACCCCGTCTCCAACCAAATATGAAGTCACGAACCAAAAAAATCATCTTATTAGCCTTCCTCGCCTTTATCGTTATAGGATTTACCGCTCCTCTAGTCAGTTACACCTTCTTTGAAGGAAACCAAGACACAAATAGCAATCTTCCAGAGCAATTAAAAAATCCGAAGTTATGTAACACAGACACCGATTGTACCCTAACATGTACTCCTCCAAGCGACCCTATTTTATGTATCCAAAATATCTGCGCTCAAACAGCGTGTGATCAAGATCCCCTATTTTATTACAACCAAGTACCAACCAAGTTCACATTAGCCATTGTAATAAACAACACCAACATACCTTCACATCTTCCACTCATTGTTGATCCCAAAAATACCTTCGTACAAACCCAAGGGGATGCTATATCTGTATTTTCAGGGAATATGCCACTCATCGGTATTCTTGAAAAAGTGGGTATCACCTTTAACCAAAATTGCATGGTATATCACACGACTCAATACTGCCAAGATGAAAACAACGTATTGGATTTAAGAATCAACGGCAACGCATCTACCCTAGACTACAGCCCTCAAGACGATGATATCATCATACTTTCGTATTCAAAAGTTCAACCAAAAAATATAATATTACCCGCACCAATTGAGCAAAATATCACAAACTCAACCGCCATAAAGCAAGCAAATGAAATAAACCGAACTGCTAATACATCTCAGCTCAAGAGTGAAAGTAACTTGAAAAATTAAATTCTATAAAGAGATACTCCAATGACAAAAACCGCTCCACCAACAAATAATCAAACCCCACTCTCCTACCACGAATTTCCCGTTCCAGGAAAAATAAAAATCATACCTTCAAAACCGTGTAACACCAAAGACGATCTCTCTCTAGCGTACACACCGGGCGTTGCTATCCCTTGTCTTGAAATAAAAAAGGACCCAAGCGCAGCCTACAAATACACTGCCAAAGGAAATCTCATTGCAGTTATTACCAATGGCACAGCAGTTCTTGGCTTAGGCGATATCGGCCCACTTGCAGGAAAACCAGTGATGGAAGGAAAATCCGTTCTCTTCAAACGCTTCGCAGGTCTCGACTCAATTGATATTGAAATCGATGAAAAAGATCCCAAAAAATTCATTGACATCGTTAAATCTTTAGAGCCAACCTTTGGTGGAATTAATTTAGAAGATATCAAAGCACCCGAGTGTTTTGAAATCGAACAAACCCTCATTGAAAAAATGTCAATCCCAGTCATGCATGATGATCAGCATGGCACCGCTATCATTTGCAGCGCAGCATTACTCAACGCAGTTTCAATAGCAAACAAGAAAATAAGAGAAGTTAGAGTAGTCTTCTCCGGGGCAGGCGCAGCAGCGATTTCATGTGCAACACTCTTTCATAAGCTCGGAGTAAAAAAAGAAAACCTGACCTTGGTAGACAGTAAAGGCGTCATCACCACAGAAAGATTGCATGAGTTAAATCCAGAAAAGCAACAATTCGCCCAAAACACAACTAAAACCACTCTTGCCGACGCCCTCATCGGAGCCGATGTCTTTGTGGGTCTCTCTCAAGGCAACATCATGACCAAAGAAATGTTACTGAGTATGGCACCAACACCCATCGTCTTTGCTATGGCAAATCCAACACCAGAAATAGATTACCACCTCGCTATAAGCACCCGTTCTGACATAATTATGGCTACAGGACGCTCCGATCTTCCCAATCAAATAAACAATGTACTTGCTTTCCCCTACTTATTTCGAGCAGCGTTAGATACGAGATCAGCAAAAATAACTCCAGAAATGAAACTTGCTTGCGTCAAAGCATTAGCCGCACTTGCCAAAAAGAAAGTTCCATCCAGCGTCGAAGCAGCATACAATCACAAGTTAGCCTTCGGGCCATTATACATCATACCCAAAGCCTTTGACTCACGTGTATTATCCGAAGTAACGCCAAAAATTGCCGAAGCAGCAATGACCTCTGGTGTAGCAACCATCCAACTCGACCTCAAGACATATCAACAAAACCTCGCAAAAACTGCAAAGCGACTAGCCAAAGGAAAATGGTAATTATGTACTAGGCCATACCCCATAAAGATCATCGCATTTTTTCTTTTTAGCTCTTTCTCCCTCTTTTTTTCTAACATAAATCTTTTCTAAATAAGCTCCGTCATCTTTAAAAAATAGATTCAAATAACCTCATATATGGCTACATCTCCTACAATTTACCCTCTCCAACCAGAGAACCCAACAGGACCATATTATCCTTGCCCAAATCCAAACAAGTACTTCGAAGTACGTACCTCAAACATCCACCAGCGCGGCGTATTTACTCTAAAAACAATTCCCGAAGGAATAAAACTCATTGAATACATAGGTGAAAAAATATCCAGAACAGAAGCTCTACAAAGAGAAGCAATAAACAACACAACTGGCCTCACCTATCTCTTCGACCTAAACGAAAATACCTTTATCGATGGAGCCGTGGGCGGAAACGAAAGCGCCTATATCAATCATGCTTGCACCCCAAATTGCGTTCCACGAACACTCGAAGGAAAAATTTGGATCGTATCAGCAAGAGAAATCAAACCAAACGAAGAACTCACATACGATTACCAATTCCCATCAGACGATGTAGTACAAGACATATGCCGATGTGGAACAAAATATTGTCGTGGAACAATTCAACTCCCCAAATAACAAATAAACCATCAGCACTTCTTAACATTCTACCTCCTCCCCTCGTAGCAACCACAAGCCATATTAACCCCCTTCTTCCAAAACCCCTCATGGCAACTGTCCACTCAACTGTAGCAACCACAAAAACGAAATACATAGAATGTCCAAACTTTCATGATTATATCGAAGTACGACAATCTAAAATCCATCACAAAGGCGTGTTTGCCAAAAAGAAAATCCCCAAGGGCATGAAAATCATCGAATACATCGGAGAAAAAATAACGTCCGATGAAGCCGATCGAAGAGAATTTGAAAACATCAAAAAAGGTGCAACCTACATCTACATTCTCGATGACGACTACTGTATAGACGGCGAAATTGGCGGCAACGAAAGTAAATATGTCAATCACAGCTGCTCCCCCAATTGCGAAGACGAAATTATCGATGGTAAAATCTGGTTCATATCAACAAAAGAAATCCAACCTGGCGAAGAGTTATTCTTTGACTATGAGTTTCCTTTTGACGACCCCGTAAAAGACAAATGTTTATGTGGCTCAAAAAAATGTAGGGGATACATTCAATCGGATGTTCCTAACTAGACCTTCTTGCGAATTATCTTTTTCTGCAAGTACAAGCAATTACCACCCGACTCCCCCATAACCCTTAAAAAGGCAGGATTACTCTACAATCATAAGTTCCAAAAAGCATCATCAAAGAGGTAGATAGTGAAACCATTTGCATTATTCCATAAACCACGTTTTCCAGGAGAACTTCTCAAGTTAAATAGCAGTATAAAACAAATCTCCATCATATTCTTTATTTATGGAATTGGCTGGGGAATTGTCGCTCCCATATTTCCAATTTATATCAGTACTCTGTTTGGCAATTACAAGTCCGCAGGTATTCTCGCAGCCGCTTTAGAATTCTTCGCCCTCGTCTTCGGACTCTTTCTCGGACCTATTCTGGACAAACTCCAAAAAAAATCCTTAATGAGCGTTGCCCTCTTTCTCTATCTCCCCTTCACCCCCATTCTCTTTGCCCTCTCATCCATTGTCCAATTAATGATATTTAGGGTGTATCACGCAGCCATCGCAACCAGTCTCTGGTTAACCGGTGAAGCCTACGTACGTCAACACAGCGAAAAACATAAAGAAGCCCAATCAATTGGCCTATTCGATTTTGGAACTGGCGCCGCACTCGTCATTGGCGGATTTATCGGTGCAGCCATCGTCGTATCATTAGGATTCAACGTAATCTATGCAGTAAGTATCTTTGGCGGACTCGCCTTCATCGCATCAATTTATCTCCCTGATAAGAAAACCAGAACCTCACTAACCTCATCGCTTCAAGGATTTTCCTTCAAATCCCTAAAAGCGAGCTTCAAACATTTTGAAAAAAACAAAGCCGCATCTCACTTCCTCTACTTCCTCATCCCCTATTATTTTATCGCTGCCATGATGCCTTTAGTAATCCCCTTATTCGTAGCAAGCCGTGGAGGTTCTCTTTCTCTTGCTTGTCTTGCGAGCGCATTGTATTATGTTCCCATGCTCTTTGAATCTTTTTTCTCAACAACAAAGAAAAAACACGCTCTTCTCACCCTTGCTCTGTGTTTAGGTTTAACCTTATTCATAATCCTCTCAGTTGTAACAAGTGTCGCAATCATTTTCGCCTTAACCATCCTCCTCGGAATTTGTTTTGCAGCCATCAGCCCAATCTTATCCGGTCATGTAACAGAACTACTTGACAAAAAGAAAATCGGAGAACAAACAAGTGTCATCTTCGCATCCAAAAGTCTTGCTGCTTGTTGTGGACTTCTCACCGCAGGGTTTGTAGCTGATGGTGCAGGATTAAAATATGTCTTTATGATTGGCGCAGCAACATTCATGATTCTTTTAGTTTTACAAAAGAAAATGCATATGTAAGGTTAAGATCATTGGTAATTTTCTAATTCTTTCACACCCAACAATAAAATCCAAAAAATCTATCCAAAACCATTAAAAATACTTCCCATTCTCTACCTCACATGGAACGAACATTAATTAGGGACTTAAAACAACATCTAAACCAAGAAGTCAAAATTCAAGGTTGGGTGCAGGAATTTAGAAACGTCAGCAAAATAAAATTCATTATTCTTCGAGATCGCTCAGGCGACATGCAAACAGTAGCATTCAAGGGCGAAACACCAGAAGAGCCATTCAATTTAGCAAATGAAATAACCAGAGAATCCGTAGTTGAAATCATTGGAGTCCCTGTTGAAAGCAAAGAATCGAGATGGGGCATTGAAGTAAAAGTCAAGGATCTAAAAATCATCAGCAAGGCGCAAACACCTCTGCCAATTGATAATAGTGACAAGGGTTTAACCGGAATCGAAAAACGTATAGACAACAGGTTCCTAGATACAAGAAACGCAAAAGTGGGATCCATCTTCAAAGTACGAAGTAAAATTGTAAAGATCATAACGAATTTCTTTGATGACCAAGGTTTCACCAACATCAACTCCCCAAAAATGACCGCATTAGGAGTAGAATCAGGAGCAGATTGTTTCAGAGTAGATTACTTTGGAAAACCAATGTTTCTAGCCCAATCACCCCAAGTATACAAACAAATGTTTGTCATCGGCGGTTTCGAGCGAGTGTATGAAATTGGTGCTGTCTTTCGAGCAGAGAAATCACACACCACCAGACATCTAACGGAGTTCACCGGGGTGGATTTTGAAATGGGTTTCATCAACAATCATCATGATGTAATGGACTTCATCGAAGCTATGTTTAATGATCTTATAGCAAAACTCCCTGCAGAAGCTCAAAAAGAACTCACTACCTTAGGCGCAACATTACCTTCCATGGTTAAAATTCCCCGTATAAGCGTACAAGCAGCTAAAGACTTACTCAAACCTCTAGGGAAATCCTATCCTGACGAAGATGACCTTGATGCCGAAGGAGAACGAATGCTAGGCGAACTCATAAAAGAAAAATACAACTCAGAATTCGTTTTCATAACCGAGTTCCCCTGGGCCATCAAACCATTCTATCAAACCAAAGATGAGAAGAATCCAAAAGTCACCAAATCCTTTGATCTCCTCTACAACGGCGTTGAAATCTGTTCCGGCTCACAACGTGAACACCGCTATGAAGTATGGGCAGCACAAGCAACCGAAAAAGGCCTTGACCCAGAACTCATGAAAGAATACGGAGACCTATTCAAGTACGGAGCACCTCTCCATGGTGGCGCAGGTTTTGGCTTGGACCGAATCACTCATCGACTGCTAAAGTTGGACAACATCCGAGAAGCAGTACTCCTTCCTCGAGACCCAGAAAGAATGAAACCATAATAACATCTTTTTCTTATCTTTATTTTTTTATCTATTATTATGTCTCTTTGTACCACTTGTATATAGTAAATTTATTAAAAGAACCGAGGCAGAAATCCAAATATGAACACGATAGGCCCCCACTCAAAAATTCTACATTATTTACTTCTTGATCTTCCCCACCCAAATAGTCCACCTGAATGCCTCCAACTGCTCTTTGATGAACAAGATATCAAACCCTATGCAAAAGTGTGTCTTCAAAGCATAGTGGAGGGTAATCCATCCTCCCATGAAAGATATTTTCTTGACAAGTATAGTTATATCAATGCACCCACCGTGAAACCTGCACGACATCTCCTTACAGAAGCAATAAACAGAGACTATTCTGTTGATACCATATTACGCGAACATGAACACTCAAGCATTGACGGTTCATTGGATCAGATTTTTTATCACACCTTAATGCGAATTCGAAAAGAAACCAAATCAACACGTGCTCCCTCATTTATAGCAACCCCTAAAACTTCATCTTTAAAAAGCGCAGATCTAAGAATTTTATATTCTCTCCTACCTCTAGATTCTCTGGGATTACATGATAGAGTAGTTCGTTGTGCCAGATATCATCGCTAATCTGAGAATGAGACAGTCAGTTGAACTTAAAAAATAAAAAAGAAATAGAACTAAACCTAGTTCTTAATCTCAAATTCCACCGAAATAGATGTACTAACGGTAACATCTTCTCCAGTGATATCTGGAATTGCATTTCGAGGCATTGCATCCCCACCAGCACTCGCCTCAGCCATCATAGACTTAGCATAATATATAGGAGGTTGATATCCACCATCTTCATGAATAGCGACAACATTTCCAATATTAACGCCAAGAGCTGATGTCATTTGCGTTGCCCGAGCGCGAGCCTTTGCCGCAGCTTCTGCAATTAACTCCTCACGAATCTCTTTCTCAGTCTCCTCGCTGAGGGTAAAATATGTTGATTGAACATTTGTAACACCAGCATTTACTGCCGCGTCTAATACCTCTCCAACCGTTTCTACATCACGAACCGTTACTTTAAGCGTATGTTGTGCTCGATATCCTTTTTGTACCCATCGTTGAGTTGATGGTTCATAATCCTGTTCGGGGTAAATATTGTAATATTCGGTGACGATATCCTTCTTATCAACACCTGCTGCTTGGATAGCTTTCATCACTTTCTCCATAGCAATAGAATTTTCTTCCTCAGCATTCTTCGCAAGCAAACTCTTAGTCTCAATCGAAAGTTGCAGTATAGCTTTATCCGGAGCGACCTTTCGCTCCGCTTGGCCACTTACTGTAACTGTATTAGGTCTACTAATGCCATCAATACTTGAACCACCATTTTGTACCACAACTGGTTCTCGTGCAAACATAAAATAAGACATTGCAACGAGTGCCACACACAAAATTGCAAACATCCACATCATTGGTTTTGAATTTTCCATAGTTATCCTCCATAATATAACATTATCAGCAAGACCATAATTGAAATTGAGTCAATCTGAGACTATTAAACACTTTCCTATATCCCTTACCTAAACTCTATTCATACATAGCGGCTGGTCCTTTATATACCTCGCGAAGACTTCAACTACAGTGGAAGTTACTTCGCACTATTCAGATGCGAGATAAATAGTTGTGGTTGTCCAAAATCATTACCAAGTTCAATACCCAATTCAGGTTCTTCTTGTACAAACTCAATTTCATCCAGTAAGTTTCCATCTTTCCATGCTTGGACAATAACGATAGGTTTATTTCCTAATGGAAAAACTACTGTTTTGGTTTCAATCTGAAACCCATCCTCCCTTGCAGGAGCGAATAATCGGTAGTACTCATTACCATCAACAAATATTACAAATTCTACCTTTGTATCAAGTTCATTCTGTATTTTTAACTCATTATGGGCTACTTCAAAACCAGGACCTTCTCTAGCAACACCATCATCTATATTCTCTTTTAAGCCAGGTTCTATTTGCTGTTCAGAGGGATAAACTTTATCAAAACCATCTGGTTCATCATATGGTTGGGATATTGGTTCATCTGTTTCTTGGGGAGTGTATGAACACCCAACAACTAGCATAAGACCGACAATCATTATAATAAATGTTATTTGCTTCATATTTAATTCACCAGTCTATTGCAAAAAGTCCATATATATATACCTCGCGAAGACTTCAACCCGATTAGAAGTTACCCCCCATAAAAAATGCAGAAAAATGATTCGTCTCTACTTCCTAACTCGACTCACAACATACGATATCAGCAGATAAACTCCTACTCCCAGAACCGCCCCGAGCAACAAGTATGTAAAAAATGTCGGCTCAAATAGTGGGCTACTCGCACTCATTTCTGCGGGCAATTCCGCAACCATCATCTTGGAAGTCTGTGCAACACCTTCATTCACAAACGAACTCGCAGCAGAGCTAGCCGCATCCTCCATCATTGGTGTAGCCTGTGAAACCCCATTCATAGCTGAATTTGTTCGATTCATCAACCACTGAGCAACAAACCCCACAACACCAACCGTGAGCACGGCCGACACCGCAATCTTCAACTTAGCTAAAATCCCCTCTCTTTTCGGACCAATCACAATATACTGCGATGCGAGCTTGTAATGATTCACTTCACGACCTTTCTCACTATAATGGAACTCTAAAACGTGAACAAGACCTGCTTGCTGTAACTTAAGCAAATGATAATGAACTGTCGAAATAGGAATCCCAAGCCCTGTAGCAATAGCACTCTCTGTTGCTTCTTTTTCCATCAGAAAAGACAAAATCTTACGCGACGTATCAGATGTAATTGTTTCACCAACGGATTTTAATTTCGCATCATTCAAGTCAACAAAAAGAACCTTTGGTTTTACCATAATCCAAAAATAGTTCTATGACATATATATCTTACGCAAAAAAATTAATTCGCAACATAACTTCACATATATCTTCTATAACCAACAAACCCATATAAATGCCCCTCTGTTTCTTCGCCATAAGAGGTATTCATCATGGCAGGATATTCAGACGTTGTAGAAGGAGCTCAATGGGGCGACGAAGGAAAAGGAAAGCTAATAGATATGCGCTTAGATACAGGTAACTATTCTATTGTCGGAAGATATGGCGGTGGACCAAACGCAGGTCATACCCTCTCCGTTAATGGTCATATCATTGCAACTCACGGACTCCCAAGTGGTGTATTCCATCCGAAAATTCATCTCTACATAGGAGCAGGCTGTGTAATTAATCCAGAAAAATTAGTAGCAGAAATAAAAGAAGTTGAATCCCTTGGCGTGTCATTAGAAGAACGACTTCACATTTCTCCATTTGCAACCCTTATCCAACCCCATCATCTCTTAACAGATTCCATGTATGGTGGACATCTTGGAACAACTGGAAACGGAATAGGGCCAGCTTATTCACAACGTATGATGCGCAGCCTTGGACCAAACCTCGAAGATCTCCGCTTCGCCCATGCCATAATATCACCGCATCAAGCCCGAGATATCGTGAAATCAAATCTGGGTCATTGTGTATCTGAGTGTTTGAATCCTATTAAAAATCATCCAAATGCACATCAAATGCAAAAAATATTTGATCTCTTCAACAACGATCCAACACAAAAATATCTAAGTAGTCTGGCCAGATTGGGTAAATATCTTGAACGAGATCCTCTATTTCTCACAAAACAAATTGAGTCAGGAAAAAACGTTCTCTTTGAAGGAGCACAAGGGTTCATGATTGATGTTGTATATGGAAATACACCGTTTACTACCTCCAGTAGCACAATCGCAGCAGGTGCATATACAGGAGGAGACCTAAGCAACAAATATCATCGAAAAACAATGGCGGTAGTAAAAGCAATTCCTTCAAGAGTAGGAGCAGGACCATTTGTAGGAGAATTAGGAGGCAAAAAATCAGAAGAATACTGTGCTGCTAAAGATAGTGAAGGTAACACAAAACACACAAAAGAATTTGAGCACACCACCCACAATCCTCAGGACTTACTCCAATCATCTGACCAATTCGAGTTAGGAATTGCGCTTAGGATGCTTGGTGGTGAGTATGGAGCAACGACCAAAAGACCAAGACGCGTTGGAATCCTCGATCTCCCTCAGTTAGAATATGCAGCAAAACTAACGGGAGCCGATGAACTTTTCATCACGAAAATGGATCAAGTCGAATTATTCAATAATACTCTATTTCATGGCCCAGTAATGGTAGATACATACCAAATCAACGGTTCAAAATTAAACACATATCCAATTACCACAAACGAGCTTGCAAGTGTAACTCCACACTCATACCTCAATTTTGCAGCAACATCATTACCAACTAATGCTACGAAATGGAGTGATATCCCTCATTCTTTAGTAGAATTTCTTACTGCAATTGAAGATCGAACCGGATGTAAGGTGAGTGGTATAGGTGTTGGACCTGAGCGCGAGAAAGTAATAATGAGGGGATAATGACACATTTAATTTTTTAACTTTATTTCTAGAACTTTCTCTGTTAGAAAAATCTCTATCTTTAAGAAAGAAATAATCAGAACCGAGCAAATGGTCGTGGTCGATATACTTCAACCGCTTTCCGGAACTCTTCAAACACACCTACACGCTCCGCACGTTTCTCATACGCAATTTCATCACATGGTTTCTTAAAAAAATTCACTGTGCCAAACTCCCTATACAACTCACGAGAATATAAAATGGGATAAAAATCGCCGGTTGACTCTTGTAATTTTTCAAAATGACCTTTAATCGTTTGATGTGCAGCAAGAAACCCTTCCTTAACTGCCTTCTCCTGTGAAAGAATGGAAATTGTCTCTGTTTCAGGTGTTAAAGGTTTAAACCGCGCACCAACAACTTTACCTGATCTCATATGAAATACTGGAAAAGAATAATGAGCTAACATATTCAAATTCGCAATTTCAGATGCACAAAATGCTGCACTATCATTTACTTCATGCCCACCTTCAAAGTCAGGAGAGATGATACAATCAATTTGATACCGAACACAAAGCTGTCGAGTTTTATTAATAATAGTTGAAAAATGATTAAAGACATCACGCTGTGGAACTTGCAAAAAAAATATCTTGGAAAGAGAAAGGTGTACAACAGAAAGAGCGCGATGTCCCTCCTGCTCTCGTACACCAGTCTTAGAAACGGCATCACCACTTGTCGAAAAAACGACTATCACCTCTTTTCCCGCCAGCAACAACCGTCTAAGTAGAACACAAGAAAACACATCATCACCAGGATACCCCATAAGAAACAAGTATCGCTTATGATTCATAATTGATGACATAACTAAAAGTAAAAAATCTACCTATATAAAGTTATAGCGAGTGAGCGATATATTCTGAACTGGTTTGATGAGAAAATACCCCCACGAAAAAATCAAGAAAGCTTTAAAATAGAGTTGTCCTTAAAAGAATGTATGGACAATAAAACACCAATTTCAGACATATCTCCAATTTTCATAACCTCCCCACAAAACCCAAGGGTACTCGATGAACTTGCTCTCGGTCTTGAGCAAGATTACCCCCAACGTGCGCAATGTTATAATAGGGGATATCACAAGATAAGTGAGTTATCACCAACGGACCCACAGCTATGTTATCATTGCGAGTTATTCTTTGGAAAAGATCAAGGAACTTCATATCAAATTATTCCCCATTTTAGGTAATCCCTAAACATACTCACAAATGTTTCAACCCTCTCCACCATGTTCATACACAATTTAGACCCAGTAATCCTAAGCTTAGGCCCATTTGCCATCCGTTGGTACGGTCTCGTCTACGCCGTAGGTTTTCTTGGAACCATTCTCTTCTTACAATATCTCAGAACTCAAAACAAACTCCCCTTAACAAAAGACGAAATCTATGATCTCGTTTTATATGCTATGATTGGTGTCCTCCTCGGATCGCGACTCTTCGAAATTTTCTGGGAACCCACTTACTATCTCACAAACCCCATAAACATTCTCAAGATTTGGGAAGGTGGCATGAGCTTCCATGGCGGATTCACGGGTATAATCATTGCAGTCTACCTGTACGCAAAAAAGAAAAAACTCAACTTCCTCGAACTAGCCGACAATTTCACGTTCCCCACAATGCTCGCTTTAGCACTCGGAAGAATAGCCAACTTCATCAACGGCGAATTATGGGGGACCATAACATCCTCCGAAAAAACTCCCTGGTGTGTTAACTTCAAAAATACTGGCGGCGGTGACGTATGTCGGCATCCACAACAACTCTACGCCGCAGCATATCGATCCATCCTCGCAATGTATTTCCTTCTCCTAACCTTAAAAGAGAAATTCAAATCAGGATTCATATTCTGGAACTTCATGTTACTCGAAGGCATCGGAAGATTTATTGTAGACTTCTGGCGAGAAGATCCGAGGTTCCTCTCACTAAGCCTCGGCCAATACTTTAGTGCAATAATGATTGTTGTAGCAGCAATAATCCTCATCAAAAACTACAGAACAGAATGGAAAAAGATATTTGTATCACAAAGATCATAATCATATTCTCCCTTCCAGATTAATTATTTCGATAGCTCTGTATCTTCCACTTGCTTCTCCAACAAGGAATGCATCACAATTCTGTGCATTTTTTCCCAAGACTGCAGCAATGGTCGGCTGATGTGTAACAATCACCGCAAGACCTTCTTCTTCTTTGTGATTTTGCATCCACCGCCTAACATCATCTCCTTCGTACAACTTACCTTCTTCTAATATACCACCAGTCACTCTGGAAATAGCACGAGCAGTTACCTCAGTTCTCAAGCTTTGATTGTAAGCAATAGTAATTCCCGTGTAACCTGTTGATAGTTGCTTAATTCGTGTAGCCGCTACAAGTAATCTATTTGGTCTCACCGGAGCCATTTCAACACCTTCCTCAAGAGCCTTTTTTTCATTTGCTAAACGTTGTTCATCCCTTAATCTTGCAAATTCAATTACTTCATCATGTACATAATGTTCTCTAGGATCAACTAATACACTCGCCATTCTCTCAACAATTTGTTTATAATCAAGCGAATTTTTTCTTAGTTTTCCTATTTTTTCAATTTGGTCGTAAATATGGTCAAATCTATCTTCGTTCTCGTGTCTCATGAGTATGTATTGCATTTCTATATTCCTCCATCTACCTCAAACCACATTTTTTATTTCTAAATAAGAAAAAAGAAAATTTATTGTGTTTGTCATGTTCATTCATCTCCTTTTTTTCATCATCCTTTTTTCTCATTATTTCTTGTCTTTCTCACTATCCAGTAACATCTAAGAACTACTTAAAGAATCACTCTCCAAAAATGGAGGAGAAAGAACAAAACTTAAATACCCCCCAATCATAAAACCCAGATGGACACACAAATCCTCGAAGACATAGGTCTCACAAATGCCGAAATCAAAGTCTACCTCACTCTCTTAGAACTTGGTTCAAGCACAGCAGGCCCCATCATCGAAAAATCAAATCTCCAAAGCTCCGTCGCCCACATGACCTTAATCAAGCTCGCAGCCAAGGGATTCATAACCAGCATTCAGGAAGGCAAACGACATCACTACCAAGCAACCAACCCGAGTAACATCATCAACTTCATCAATGAAAAAAAAGAAAAATTCGAACAACTCCTACCCGAACTTCTCATAAAACAACAGCACGCCAAACAAAAACCAGAAGTAACACTTTACCGCGGAATCAAAGGAATAAAAGAACTCCTTCTCGAACTTCTCAACGCTGGAGGAAATGAACACCACACATTCGGCTCATCAAAAAAATCACTCCTCCTAGGCGAAGCCTGGTGGGTACAATATCATAAAGACCGCGCAAAAAAGAGAGTCAAAGCAAAACTACTCTTCAACGAATCCCTAAAAAAATGGAAAGCAGAAACTAAATACCCTCTCACCGAAGTCAAATACACAAAGCAAGGATTCGAACCTCTCACCGAAACCATCATCCGAAACGACAAAGTAGGAATCATCATCTGGACAGACAACCCCATTGGCACATTAATCCACCAAAAAGAAGCAGCACAGTCGTATGAGCAATTCTTCCAACTCCTGTGGACCAATCAAAAATAACATCCCCTAATCAACAAACTCCCCCCTATTACCCGACATAACCTTTAATAACTCCAAAACCATTTCAAACTGTAATGATCCACAAATTTCGAAAGCTCATCTCCGCACTATGTTATTTTCTCGTCGGAATCATATGGTATTTAATCGATGAAGACGCAAAAAAGGATCCCCAAATACAATTTCACGCACACCAAGGCACCGTATTTCTCATTGCTGCATTAATCTATGGAATTATCTTCACCATTTTAATGACCATCGTCACCGTCATCTTTTCATTAATCCCAGTTATCGGACCAATCATAATCACTATAATCGGTCTCCTGAGATTCGTTCCATTAATCTTTGCCATCATTGGGGTACTTAACGCCATCCAAGAAAAAGAAAAAGAATTACCTATTATCGGCCACTACGCTAAAAAATTAGACTTTTAAATTATCAACTTTAAATCCTACCTTAAACCTTTTTAACGTGACGTAACCTTTATTAATCACATCCACAGCTCCCCTTATGGTGGATGCTAAAAAAAAGAAAATAGTCTCAATAATATTCTTACTTTGTAGTATTTCCGCTGCAATCTCCCTCACTATAACAATTCTCAATCAGACTGATTTTAGTTCAGGAACATTTACGAGTACTTTTTTCAACACAACATCGGGAGCGCTAGAGTTAAACCGTACTGTTTTCACCGGAAATTATAGCTCTCAAGTATTTGATGCAGGCTCAAGTTCAAGTTGGTATTCCCTAAGTTGGACACCCGATCGATGCATTCAATGTGAACTAGCAGACAATCAAACCGTAGAAACAGGATATTCCATAGTTACCAACATGACTGGAAACGTTCTTCTCATGCATTTCAACAACAATTCAGCGCAAGGAGAAAACTCCACATTATTCAAAGACTATTCTCTGATGGGAAACAACGGAACCTGCGCAGCACAATCCTGTCCAAGCCATAATCTCACCGGAAGGTTCAATCAAGCATACACATTCGACGGAAAAGATGACAACATCACTCTAGGGGACACACTCGAATCAACCATAAATGGTAATCATACCATCGCAGTGTGGATATATCCTACTGCCAATGCGTCTGAAACCATCATCGATAAATATAATCCCACCTCCGGTAAGCGACAGTGGGGAGTAACATATCGTGGAGATTTCATTATGAGCCGTTATGGTGCGCTCAATGGTGCTACATACCGACAATATGTTACAGATACGGATAATTTTCCCATCAGAAATTGGTATCATGTTGTTCTCGTAGCAGATCCAGCTAATGATATTTACCATTTCTACCTCAACGGGACAGAAATTTCTGGCTCTGAAGCAGGTACCGGAAATATCACCTTAGTGCCAGACTCAAATGAACCAACCAGGATTGGTTCGGGTGGCGGATTAAACGACTACAATTTCAACGGAACCATGGACGAAATCGCCATTTGGAACAGAACCCTAAGCGCTCAAGAAATATCAGATTTATATGCCCGCGGAGCAATGTATCTCAATTTTTCTGTCCAGTCATGCGATGATGCATCTTGTTCGGGTGAATCATATACCGCTCTCACCAACTCACCCGGTCAAACAAGTCAAACCCTCTCCCTAACGACTAATCGCTATATACAGTTTAAAGCATTCCTAACCACCGAGAGTCTTTCAATTACGCCAAAACTCTACAACGTCACAATCACCTACAGTGAAACATATGTCCCTCCAGTACCTGAGTGGAGCACAGTTGCTATGATTCTCATTCTAACTATCTCTTTGACGGGATTTTATTTCATATCTAAACAGAATTAGAACGACAATTATTTTTTACTCTCAACCTGAAATACACAAAAATAGAAGTATAAACTTCTCTTAACAAGGCCGCCAAAAGAATCCTACACACACAAAAGCCCTAGCTATAATACCATCTATTCTCAGCTCGCTGTTCTCTATCCTTAACCGACCCGAGTTTATTAATTCGTGGTCGTCTCGAACCCATATCACGACGAAGAGTGATATCCAACTCCGTAAGAAACTTATTCATTCCTTCTTCCATCTTAAATGGACCACTCACCATTCCGTTACGCGCTGGTGTCCCCGTAAACACCATCAATTTATCCGCCACATAATCTAAAAACATCAAATCGTGATCAATAATTAAAATCGTCATGTCTCTCTCAAATGCAAGAGTCTTAATCATCTTTGAAATAATCAATCGCTGTTCTACATCAAGATATGCCGATGGCTCATCAAGTAAAAACAATTCAGCATCTTGTGATAAACAATGTGCAATAGCCACACGTTGAAGCTGACCCCCAGATAAAGAACTAAGCTTTTGATCAAACAATCGTTCAATATCAAGCGGTTTAATAATCGAATGAGGATACTTCTCAATTGCGATACCTAAAAATTCCAACACTGTAACATCTGATGTTGTCTCTAAATATTGGGGTTTGTACGCAACCGTACAAGTCGAACTAAACGATCCAGAATCTGCCTTTTCAATTCCTGCGAGCATTTTCATAAATGTCGTCTTACCAATACCATTTTCTCCTAGAATACCAATGATCTCCCCCTTATACAAAACTCCGGGTGCAGCACCAAGTGTAAAATGACCAAGCTCTTTTGAAAGATCCGTCCACGCAACAAGTTCTAGTCGAACGCCTTTATGTGTATCGACTACTTTCTCAAATTTAAGCGGATGTGATCTAAACCGAACGTTCTCCTCTTTCAAATAGCCTTCAAGAAACGAGTTAATACCTTCTCGTGTAGTCTTAACTCCTGATACAACTCCAAACGCCCCTTCAAACCCATACATAATATTCAAAGAATCCGTCATAAAATCAAGTATAATTAAATCGTGTTCAATTGCCATCACGGACGTTGTATCTGTTGCAAGCGTGCGAACAAATCGTGCCATATTCACTCGCTGTTTAATATCAAGATATGAGCTTGGCTCATCAAGCAAGTACAAGTTTGCTTTCTTAAGTACTGCTGCAGCAATAGCAACACGTTGTAATTCTCCACCAGAAATTTTAGAAATATCAGTGTCCAGGAAGTGTCCCAGCTGTAACTCCAACACCACCGAATCCAATCGTTTATCTACATCAACTCGAGTCAGCAGTTCCCGAACTGTACCTGTTGCTTGTTTCGGAATCAAATCCACCTGCTGCGGCTTATATGATAATGTAATTTCACCCTTATTCAACCGTTCAATGAATTTTTGTGTTTCAGTACCCTTAAAATATGCCACAACTTCCTTTGGCGTAGCCTCTTTAGTCCAATCACCCAAATTCGGTTTTATTTGACCTGCCATAACTCGAAGCGCAGTAGATTTACCAATACCATTTTTACCAAGAACCCCGGTTACTTGACCAAAAAGAGGTGCAGGAAGAGAATACAATTCAAACATATTCTCTCCGTAGCGATGAATGGGATTCTTATTAAGAGTCTCAGGTAAATTAATAATTTCAATAGCTCCAAACGGACAGCGATTCGGACAAATTCCACAGCCCGTACACAAGTACTCATCAATGCGTGCTTTATGAAAGAGAGTATCTTCTGTAATACATTCAGACCCAGCACGATTCACGGGGCACAATTTAGCACAAAGCAGATTACCACACTCCGTTGGGTGGCATTTTTCCTTATGAATAATTGCAATACGTTTACGCATACCTCTTGAAACCACTCCCTTTTTTATATTACTTGTGGTGTTTTAGAACTTCCAGTAACAAAAAATCAATATACCTACCTAACCATCAACGAGCAATCGTTCAAACTCACGAGTCAAAATATCCACTGCTCCTGCAATATTATACTCCACATCCCCCGTTCGCAAACCACTCACTTCAAGCAGACTACCTCGGCGAAGATTACCTGGTCCTGTTTGTGCTTCAAGAAGAAAAGGTTTCCCCAAAGAATCAAAGCAAAAATCCAATCCACGAAGTACAGATCGAGAAGCCATAGCGCCAATATGTCGAGAAATAGCCGCAACATCACCACGTAAAGTGAAGTCATCCAAAACCCCATGCTTCCACAAATAGTCTACATTGCCTCTCATCAATATATCTAACGCTGTCTCATGGCATTTTTCCATAGGTGTACACAGTGGAATTCTTTCTCGTGCTCCCAAAGCATTTGAACAAATTAAATCTTGGGTATGATAAAATAAAAATGATCCTAGGATACTATCACCAAAGGTGAGAACACGTAGTGAACATGGATACAATCCACCATCCTCAACACGTTTCTGTGCCACCACTGCATCTTTTCCGTATGCCAAAAAGCGTTCTGCACTATCAATAAAGTGAACGCCTAAGCTTCGATGTTTACCTTCCTCTTTTAAAATAAATCCATCATGGTTAGAATGAAATTTTTCAAGTAAAGTTTTATAGGTCCAGTTGGGAAGTTCAGAACGTAAAACACTTTCAGGAATACACACTTCTTCTTCTCGCATTCTCTCAATAAATGATATCTTTTTCTCCACGCTACCAACATAAGACCGAGAACTGTTACTTTGTATAGACCCCCAATAGTTATCGAAAAGGCAAGTATCGATTTCTTCCATAACCAGGTCAACCATCTCCCTCTCTTGGCTTCCAAGAACCTTTCCTCTTCCTGAAAAGAATCTTCCTATCTCACAAAATAAACTCTCCTCATCAGAAATAATAATCTTGGGTTTAAAAGCCGAAATTTGTTGTGCAATAGTCAATGAATCCAATGACCCAACATATTCAGTTACCAGACCCTGCAGATCTAAATGTGCAATCGAAAATCCACACTCTTCTAATTTTTCTCCAACACGCAAGTAGACATCACCGTATGTATGTTGATGTGCAGCCGTAGTGTATGTAAACAAAATATCAGTCATAGGACTATTTCCCCCATCTATCACCAAAAGAAATTAAGTATCGAAAGAGCCAAAGGAAAAAAAATTTCTAACCTAGCAAGCACGCCATTTAATCAATGCAACCACAATAAAACCAAGGCCAACACCAATCATGCTCCCAATTTCAACTCTACCAAGCATGAGTCCTATACCAGTTGCAACAATAATTATACCTACAAACAGTAACCATGGATTAAAGGTGATATTTGCCTTTTGTACTTTTACATCTTTGCCCGATTGAATCTTTGTCATGTATGTTTATCCATTCCTTAGTTTATAAACTCATCGTTTTACACCCTGACCATCCTAAACAACTACATAACTCCTTTTCTTAAATTTCCCAATGTAACACCCTTCATTAAAAGTGTCGATGCCACTCGTTTTCCATGCAGCACATCCGCATAATACCGGACCACTCGTTCTGCCTCATATTCATCACGACGTCCATATCCCTTTCCATCCCCGCCTCCATTGCCTTGTTCACTCGTTTGTGTTAAATCAACAAACAACATCGAAACTCCCGCATTCAACACCTCACGAGTATGCTGCAGCGTTCCAATCGTTCGAGAATACAACATCTCAATTGACGTACCATTTGGTCGAAGAGGAAATGTATAATTCATATTATCCGTAAGAGAAGAGTCCTCAAATTCCTCATTAAACGTCATAACAACCGGAGCACCATGGACATAATACAGTAATCTCTCCTTAAGTTTGAACGCTTTTAACTCATCCAAATTCAACTCAATCGATGCAATAGAAAATTCTCCATACTGAGCAAGCTGTACATCATTAAACACATTCAGTTGGTAGCCCAAGATAATCGTTGGCGCTTTATCTTTCTTCGAATAAGACAGCGATTGCAGCACATGCAACATCCCAACATTATTCACAATAACAAATTCCGGCCTAAACTCTTTAATTCGCTCTACTACCCGAATAACATCTGCATCGCGAAGAACCATCGGAGTATGTAACCCAAATATTCCGTGCGCGCTTCGAACGGAGGAACAAATGGCATGTACCTCGGAGTCAAACACACTGCTGTAGACAACCTGTGCCCCAGCTTTCACCGCGCTCGTTGCGTCTGTTGCAGAATATACTTGCACTTGTAGTCGAGGTATATCACCTCTTACCATTCGTTGTTGCTTTGCAGAAATAATCTTATCAACCACTCCTACTGGAACCACATTTTTAACCGCTAGAGTAGGGAAATAAGTATCAAAAATTCGACCCTCAATCTCTGAACGTAACGTTGTAAGGTCACTCTTAGGAATAAACGACTCATCCGTTTCCACAACAATCGAGCTCATCACACAATACTGAGATGAAAATTTACTCATCTCAACATCAATTTGACTCGAAGTAAATGGATGTTTTACTGCCTTTTGCGCAATCGTTGGAAGAGTAACAATAAGGCGTGACGATCTATCAACAACTCCCCTATATGTGGAAGGAACACTGGCCAAATCAACATCCATTTCCACCATCGTCGGCAATCCCTCTTTCACTACCACACGCAACGAAAATTCAACGCGTGACGGCAAATTAAAAATCTCTTCCCCAAATCGTTTCGTCGTAAGAAATACATTCGCACCATTTTGAAAACCATCCAACTCCAAAACAACCCTATCTCCTCGCGCACCCTTCAAAACAGGTTCACCATCTCGTAAAATGGTTTGAACATATCCCCCAGACATTTCTCCATAGCAAACAAATCCTACTCCATCATTCACTTCAAGTTCGTGTTCTAATACCAACACACCTTGACGAACAATCCCAAGAGGAACTCCTCGACGTGTACCCATGAGCGGGTCCACCATTTTCGTTTCACCTGAAAAATAGCCCGTGGTGAACTCACGATTAAATGCCATCTTAAGTGACGCAACATCCTGCGGAGTCACTGCCAGCTCACGCCCTGCAAGAACCGCATCAAGCGCCTTACGGTACGCTTTGGTTGTAATTGCCGTGTATTCGGCAGGTTTCATACGTCCTTCAATTTTAATTGTAGAAACACCACTTTCAACAACCTCTTTGATTTGACCAAGAAGATTTAAGTCTCGAGCAGAAAGCAAGTAGGAGTCCCCATTGTATTGTTTACGACAGCTCGACGCACACATCCCACGATTGCCGGATCTCTTTCCAATAAGTGATGAAATTAAACATTGGCCGGAATAAGAGATACACAGATGCCCATGCACAAATGTTTCTAACCGAACTCCTGTGTTCCGTTTAAGCACCATAATCTCTTCTTTAGTAAGTTCACGAGCAAGAACAAATACATCAACATATCTTTTCCAATACTCAATCGACGCACTATTCATAATCGTTGACTGTGTCGATGCATGAACTTCAAGAGTTGGAAAATATTCTTTAACAATTGGTGCAAATGATAAATCCTGCAAAATGACCGCATCAACATTAAATTGCGCTGCCTGCGCAAGTTGATTTAAAAACGGACCTACCTCTTGATTTTTCACAAGTGTATTTAAAGTCAAAAAAACCTTAACCCCACGTGAGTGAGCGTACTGCACTGCCCTCTTCAGCTCATCAGCGGTAAAATTATTTGCGAGTCGCCTAGCATTAAATAATTTAGATCCAAGATAAACAGCGTCCGCTCCAGCGCTCACCGCAGCCACAAGCGCCTCAGGTGAACCAACCGGGGATAGCAATTCTACCTTATGAGGGAGGCCAGTATTTTTGTTCTGAACTGCATCATGGAGATCTTTGCGTTGCCCAGATTTCATTAATAGTGACATAGTACTCTTTTTCTCACTATTATTCTTAAATATAACGCCTCAAGTATATCAATCAAATACCCGCGCCCTTCTTCCTCCCCTCAACCAAACCTGCCATCCATTTTCGAATGTAAACAATAAGTCTTTTAAATAGCTCATCCATTCTACCCTTTATGAGCATACTATTCAAAACCTACAACGGCACCCCTCAACTTCACATATACCAAGAAATATGGCAAGTACAAAGCAAAATTCAACTAGATGATATTTTAAGACTTTTATCCAAAAAAGAGTTAATGAAAGTAAGTTTAAAACCATGCGAGTCCGGTATAGACGTAGAGATGAATGGCGTTATCATTGATTGTGCTGATACTCGTGATTTAAAAGAGAAGTTTTCCATGCTCGCCGACTTAAAAGATCGCTTTCAAAAGAAACTAGAACAAAAAGATTTACCAAAACATATTAAGAAAAGGGCTCCAGCCAAAGCACCGACCACAAGAGCATCTCCAAGGAAATAAATTTATTTATCCAACGCATCTTCTCATCTATGGTGATCATAGATGTATAATTTAAAAACTGCCGGAGGATCTTTTAAAGGTACTATCGGTGAATGTCTCTTTAAGATAGCGAATAATGATGCTATCGTGACTAAATTCTTTAATAAGCAAAAATATTTTACTATCTTTGGCAATTACTTTACTCCACCGCAAAGACTTTTTCTAGAGAGCAATTGGTATTCCATTGATGCCATTGAAATAGTGAAGGGCGCTCAATCTCCCCGGATAATCAATCTCTTCGAAATAAAAACCAGAAACAAATATCCTTACGAAGTTAAATTCAAACCAAAAATGACGTTAAATACTCATTTATTGTACAACCAAGCAAAAGAATTAAACTTTCAGATAAACTTAGCAACAGTCTGGCTTCTTGATAATTGGAATTATTCTATTGAAATAAGTGATTTTTCTAAAGAAAATTATTGCCTTGACAAACCAAAAGAATACGATGCGCGGGGCTCACAAAATAAATAGTAGCCCCGCGCGGATTCGAACCGCGGTCAAAGCCTGTCCTTTCATAGATCCAAAGGGCTCTATGCTAGTCCACTACACCACGGGGCTGTTAAGTTCTGTTCTTCGAATGGCTATTTATAAAATTTTGGGTAAGTTTAGATATCTATCTCATCCAGACGGCCCCCTCCCAATTTTGACCTAAATCCCACCTTCGAAACCTATATATAGGGAAAATACTGTTTCAGTCCTATGGCGATAGACCCTACCAGTTTAGGTTTAGATGGAGGAGTACAACCTCTAATTGACACGATCAACCCATTTCTTGCCAAAATAAGCATCTTTGTAGGTGGTATATTTGGGCTCTATCTCATTTATGTCATCGTTCGCATCTACTACGAACGAAAACGCACCAAAATTCTCGAAGACATTCGTTACGATCTTGACCAAATGAATATCCACTACAATTTACCTTATTCAAAACATCGTCTCGGCATCATTAAAAAAATAGGAAGCAAACTACGCGACTCAATAAACAAATCCGGAGGAGAAGAGTTATGAAAATTACTGTCCAAACAAGCGTGTTTAAAAAATTCCCTAACATGTCTATCCTCGCATTCAGCGCACACAAAGTAGATAATATTACTCATAAAGATCAAGCAGGTCACCTCGTCGAAGAAGCATCGAAGTTAACCCAACTTACATTCAAAAAGAAAATACTCAAGCACCACCATAAGATTTCGCCTTGGGTAATGCATCAAAAACATTTTGGGCCATCATCAGCAAAATACCACACTTCTGTTGAGATACTACTCAAAAAATCATTAGCCAAACAAAAAGTTGCAGCACACAATACCTTAACAAACATTTTACGGTATATGACCTTACGACACTTAGTTCCAATTGGAGTCGACGACTTCAACAAAATCAAAGGAAATCTCACGTTTGGGATTGCAACCGGTCACGAGCGTGCACACATTTTTGCAAAAGTTAAAAAAGGGGCATTATACTATAGTGACGAGAAAAGAGTACTTGGAACTAAGTTGGATTATTGGAAATCCCCGCGAACAGCAGTTCATAAAAGCACCAAGTCAGCAATTTTCCATGTACTCTGCATGCCTCCAGTAACCGAGCAAGACATGAGATTAATAACCGAAGAAATGCAAGACCTACTAGAAGGATTCTGCGGCGCAAAAGTAAATGGTCTGCTTATCAACTCCAAAAAGCCATCCATAACAATAAAGTAAAATTTTTTTAAATTCAAAAAAACTTATTCAACCCCTTCTGCTCGCTCCGCAATGCGATTTGATCTTCGCTATATCCAAACACCAAAAGGATACTAGATACACATGGTATCAAATGATGATCCATATAATAGTCAATATCATACTCACCTTTTACTGCATCTTTTGGCTCAACCGCGCGATCTCGTACAAGACCCTTCCCTTTCAAAATAACATAGGCAACAGTCATGCCAGAATATACTCTCTCCCCTCTCTCTTTCATCATTGTTGCAACACGAACATGCGGTCCAATTGAAGAATATTTCCCAAGTTCACGTGTAAGCTGGGTTTTCATAACTAGTTTAGACAAAGGAATCTTTCCCAGTTTCAAATCTGCTACCATTTTCTGTGCATATGCAACCGCTCCAACGACATCATCACTCAACACTCTTCTCAATACTTCTTCTTGCACTTCACGTGCAAGTTCAATGGCATTGCGACGAACAACTTCAAAGCCGGTAATTTTCATCTTACCATCCTCAGATAAAAGTGCATATCGTTTCTTCGCACCTTTGGGAGTGATTTTCTCATCTCCTCCTCCTACTTCTACATTCTTCTCCATTTTTTTCTCAGCGCCTTTCGCCCCAACAAAGATACCTCGCGGATAATATCCTTCTAACTCTAGTTCCATAAGTCCTGGCAAATGAGCATTAATCTTTTTCATAAACAACGTAGCATCTTCTTTACTCTTCGCTCCTCTCTCCATAAAACACGAATCAGTATCCGCATAAATTACTTTAAACCCCTCGCGTGAGGCAACCTCAATTGTGTCTCCAATATAATATCGTGCATAGGCCGTAGTCGAATCCGAACATTCAATGCAATACCACCTGGCAGCATAAAACCCTAAATACCCATAAAATGAATTAGCGAGAATTTTAAACGCGTACGACCGAGACTCAAGCATCACTCTCACTTCATCTTGAGCTTTATGTTTTTTGAGCTTAGCTTTGATCTCTGATCTTTTGTTAATAATATCTTCCAGGATGCTCGGTAAAAATGCCTTCTTCTTCAAACAGAACCAATACTTTTCTCGTCCCGGCACAACCTTTTTTTTACATTCAGAATGGTCACACTGTAAACTCTCTGGACTAATATTATGCGCAGTAATAATTGATGGATATAGAGAACGAAAATCAAACACGGCAATATCTTTATACAACCCAGGGATCGGCTCAAACACAAATGCGCCCTGCACCGCATCATCCATTCTATCCCCTGTTTCCTCATCACTTGGTTTATTCGGAGCAAGAATCCCCGCGCCAGCCGCACGGTTTAAAATAAAACTCTCAACAAGTCGCGAAAACTTCATGCGAATAACATCAAAGAGTGGCACACCGATGACTCGTGCAAATTCAATCATATCCAACAGCAATCGTTCACAAAGTCTCCACGTCAAACGTGCATCCTGCAAATTATATTCCATAAATCGAGCCAGGTCTTTGGACCCCGCATCCCATGCAGGGCTAAGTGCATCCAAACTCACGTCCAATTTCTTCTCAGAGAGCAACTCGCTAGCCACCGCATCCAAACTAAAACTCTCCGTCTTCAGATTTTTACCAAAAATATTCTTAACAAACGCGCACACATCCAAATGGACAATGCCCACAATTGAACTCTCAGAGTCACGCAAACTGCCACGTTTACTCAAAAACAATTCAGAGCCATCCACACCCCAACTCAACTTTACTCCCAGTTTATCTGCGCGGGTTTTAATGTATGGAAAATCAAATCCATCACTATAATATCCCGTTAATATATCTGGACCAAACTCAGAAACAGCTAAATTAAGGGCAACAAGCATTTCTTTCTCATCCGCAAAAACCTCAGCATACGATGGCATTCCACTACATTTCTTCCATGTGAGCACACGTTCGTACGCCTTCTTCTCCTTCCCTTTCACACCAGCACTCGTAGCACCATACAACCCTATCATTAAGATCGGATTTTTTGTAGCATCAATTTCCTTTGAAACCGCATATGTTTCAATATCAACAGCTAAAATTGAAAAATCAGAACACACTTCGTCCTTTGTAACCACACTCACACTCGTTGCAATATACATATCTCTCCCGCAAGTCGTCTCGTTACTCCCCTTACTATCAACAACATTTTTCTCAACAACAGCATCTAGTCGCGAACAAGCAAGGATTCCCATATCTCGGATTGCGCGATGCACATACAAAATATCCTTCTCATAACACGTAACGCCCCATGACTCAATCTCACGAGCAAGAATAACCACTGCCTTTGGAACATTAACCGTGACCTTAAAGTAATGACCATCGACCCCAATTAAATTGCGAGTTACTTCTTCCACTAAACAAACCTTAGCATCGAACCCTGCATCTTTGCCTGCAATGTGCAAATTTTCAATTTTAGAACGAATAGGATCTTTCTTCTCACAATAAAAATAAGGTGCAAATGGATAAGAAACGGTAACCTTCTCCCCTTTAGCAGTCTTGCCATACATGACGAGGAGCGTATTTTCTCCCTCACCATTCACTTCTACCTTATGCGAAAAATCAAATGGAAAAAAGGACAGTTTCATGAGACTAAAAAAGACCCTAATCTATATAAAAATGACTCCCCCTAACTTGTAATACTCGAATAATCCGTAATATCACATTTTAATCCATAAAACTACTTTCAAGAAGTAACATTTTAATAGTTCTACTCCATTTTCATTATATGGCTATTCACATCATGGGGTATAAACAAGCCCAATGTTTCGTACCAGACAAACCAACTGTTGCAATGAGAATATTTGATGTTGATGCTGAATCGAACAATCATCTTCAGAAATCTCAACCCCTAGTGTCTTCAAGATATTGGCTCGGTGTTCATCGCTTCTCTTTTAGGGATATTGATTTGAACCATATCCTAGAGTTTGATAACGATGTTCAAAGGGTATATTATGAAGCGTACCCCGAAATATTGACCCCTCAACTAGCAGGCAATATAATGGCCATTCCACCTAGCTACATTCGTCCACGAAATACTCCTGATTTTCTCATTCATTGTCATCAAGGAGAAAGAAGATCACCTGCAATAGGAATCGCATTTGCCGAAATGTATCAAGTAGATGATCCGCAAAGGTTACGCCGTGAGTTTCCAAACTTCAATAAATATGTATCTCAAACATTGATTCATGAAAAGAAAAAATAAAATTCACATCATCTGAATAATTAAGCAGGTAACACATTCATTTCTCTCTTTGACCTCATAAAGAAGAACAACACGACTCCTATTGTAAGAACTGGCGACACCCACTCAGGCACATGATATCCAAACGCATGAAGTAACATAACTGTACCTAAACACAAAATCGAGTACATGGCCCCATTTTTCAAATATTTGTACTTCTTAATGCGCTCAACATTTCCCACGGTAAGTTGTCGTACGACAATAGCACCAATGCCATTTCCAATTAATATCAAAGGAACCGACAAAGTAAACGCAAACGCTCCCAAAACACCATCAATAGAAAACGTCATATCAATCACTTCGAGATACATAATCTTACTCCAATCTGACATCGAAGTTTTATTATGGATCATCTCCTCTTCAGCCTTCTCTGCATTCTGTTTGAATCCATGGGTGATAAAAAACACAGTTGATCCTATCACGGCGCCAAACGCCATCAGCGGATTCACTTTAATTGCTTTCCACACAATACCTGCAAGCAGAATTGAAACAACCGCATAAAACCAAATTCCTTGACGAGCAAAAAACTTTTCATGTCGAAGACCAAAATTTTTTGTTTCCAAAAAAAGCCAATGGAAAAATAAGAATACTAAAAACAACCCTCCACCTGCAAGAAGAATAGGTGCACTCTTCTCAATTGCATCAACAACCAGAGGGTCTGAGCTAAACGTCGCAGTAAACGCACCAACAATCCCTAAACTTGGGTTTGTCGCCCAAATTATAAGTAAAGGTAGCAACCCTCGAACAAGAAAGACCGCAAATAAAATGCCCCATAGTAAAAACCACTTCCTGGCCTTTTGGCCCATGGTGCTTAGAACTTCGGCGTTAATAATCGCGTTATCAATGGAACTAATAGTCTCAAATAAGACCAGACCAACCACAATGAGAACCATCGAAAATATTTCCATAATCAATAAAAATTAATAATCCTACAAAAAGCTTTTGCTTTTCAAAACAATACAAGACCAGCTTAATTACAGTTTCGTCGCATAAAATATCCTTTCATACTCAAGGTATCCTTCTAATATTCCTAACCAGCGGAGGCACGGCCTGACTCTTTGTTTTAGCCTTTGTAACCGCTTCTCCACTTGCCTTCCCTTCACCGCTCTTCCTCGAAGAATCATCAACTACTTTTACATCTTTACCCAACACAGCCGACTCCGAGTTTGCAGCTGCTGCATCCGCCGCCGTCTCTTTCTCAACTTTTTTTGCCTTCTCTGCTTGTGCCTTCTTTACATCTTCAACAAGTGCGCGCATCGTCATTTCAAACTCATCATCATTCAATTGCTTACCTTCCCACGTCAATCCCACCTTATCCTCTTCAATACGTGGAATAACTTCAATGCCAAAATGGGGAACACTCTGACCTGATGCCAGACCATTTGAAATAAGAATGTTAGTTCCCTGACAGCCTAAACTCTCAAACAGAGCCATACTCACTTTATTTGCAACCACAGAACATTTCGCAATCAACAATTCCGGAACCATCTCTAAAATAGTATAATGCTTGCGCGGAAAAATCGTAATTTGTCCCGGAGCCATCACCTTATCCTTAATTGCAACAACGAGTTCTTCATCGATGTACAAAATAGGAGCCTTACCCTCGCGTTCAACAATCTCACAGTATTCACATTTCATATTCAATATTCCATCTACCTGTAATCATAACAACCAACACCCACTCACTTAAACAAATTCGCAATATCATCTAAACTCACATCATCATCTTTACGTTTTGGAACGACCTTCTCATCTTGACTCACAACAGGAATCCCTTTCGAAGCAACAACCTTCTTCGCACTCTTTTTTACAACGCCCTCATCACGTACAGCACCCGATGCACTATGTTCCTTATACGCGGAAGGTTCAGGATGTGGTGCATCCGGCTCAAGAGCAGCGTGTACAACCCCCGTTGACCCACTATCTTTTTTCTCTTCAGAATTCCCACCATCGTTCTTCGGTTCATCCCCGCCTAACCCAAGATGCTTGAAAAACGTCGGTTTCACTGCCGTCTCAACTTTACTCACCATCTCAGATGATATCAACGTATCAGTAAACTCAAGTACCTTATCTCCTTCTTTACGAGGAATAACATGTAATATCACATGTTGTGCTCTTTGTCCAGCCACCTGACCATTTGCAATAAATAGAGATGTACCCCCTACCTTTAATGTGCGCAAAACACATTCAGATAATTTTTGCGCAACGACAAACAAATGTGCCATCTCACCATCAGGAACATGTGGCATAATCATATAATGATTCTTTGGAATAAGCAGTAAGTGTCCTCGAGCAGCAGGATTAATATCCAAAATCGCGATCATAATTTGATCTTCGTAAATTTTCTTAGAAGGGATTTGGCCTGACACAATTTTACAAAAAATACATTGCTCCTTTTGCAATGCAGCAAGCTGCTCCGGAGTCATTGAACGTAGCTTTTCTGCCATAGCAGATCTCTGTTCATCCGTCATCTCTTTCTCAGCCATATCTTTAAAATGCAAAGCACAATTTATAAAAGTACCCCTACTCAAAAGAATATATTCCGATCAAAAGTGTAAAAATTCAACAATCTCTCAAATCAGCACCAAAACTAATCATCAATGAATCAAACTCACCTTAACAATTCACAAAAATCATGGCATACCAACCAACACCCATCCCCGGAGTTGAAACACTCAAATGGAAAGAAGCATTTATTGAACGCTATTCACAGTTAACTAATTGGGAAGACTTCAAATTTTATAATACTTGTTTTCTCAGACGATCAATTAGAATAAATCCCATTATGGGCGACCCGAAAGTAACCAAGAAAAACATCGAAGCAAAAGGATGGATCCTCGACCCCATTCCCTGGTGTCAAGGAGGTTATTTCGTCTCAAACCCTGACCGTAAAGATGTAGGAAACCTCATGGAACATCACATGGGCCAAGTCTACGTGCAAGAAGCAGTATCCATGGTACCCCCACTTGTGCTCAACCCTCAACCAGGCGACATCGTGCTTGACATGTGTGCCGCACCAGGATCAAAAACCACACAAATGGGCGCCATGATGGAAAACAAAGGTATTCTCGTCGCAAACGATTTCAAAGGAATGCGTCTACAATCATTAGGAATCAACTTACAAAAATCAGGTCTCACCAACGTCATCGTCACCCTCATGCATGGCAAACGATTCTATCAACACCAATTCGATAAAATTCTCGTCGACGCTCCATGCTCAGGAACAGGAACGATTCGAAAAAGTCTCAAAACCGTAAATATTTGGAATCCAAATATGATCAAGAAGATTGCCAAAACCCAGAAAGAACTAATTAAACGTGCCTATGAAAATCTACGGCCAGGCGGAGAATTGGTGTATTCCACCTGTTCAGTTGAACCCGAAGAAGACGAAGGAGTTGTTGATTATCTACTAAAAGAATTTCCCGAAGCGGAGTTAGTACATGTAAAACTCAAAGGGCTCAAATCATCCCCGCCAATAATGGAGTTCAACGGGTATAAATTCGACCCTCGAATCAAGGATGTAATCCGCCTTTGGCCCCAAGACAATGATACTGAAGGATTTTTTGTGGCAAAAATTAGGAGAAATGAATAGCCACAAAAAATATCTCAGAAATCCTCAGATTTCTGTAGGTTTCTTTGTGGCCAAGATAAGAAAATCGGAATAGCAACCAAGAAACTTCGGAACAACGTGACAGAAGACTTTTTGTGGCCAAAATAAGAAGGGGCGAATAAACCATAACCTCTCCCTAGATTGACTTCGGTTTCTCTTTTGAGAAGTTATATTTATAAATCAACCCTTCAATATTGCATTACATGGTCGCAAAGAAAAAAACAGAAGCAGAATCTTCAACAAAAGTAGAAGTAAAAGCAGAAAAAACCGAAAAAGTCGATGCAAAATCATCCCAATCTCACGTAGAATCAAAAAAAGCACCAAAAGTTGCAATTCAACCTGAATTTAATCTCGCACTCGTTGGTCACGTAGATCACGGAAAAACAACATTAACCGAACGTCTCTCCGGAAAATGGACTGATACACATTCTGAAGAACTCAAAAAAGGAATTACTATACGCCTCGGGTATGCTGATCTCTCAATTTACAAATGTGCAAAATGCAATTTCTACACCACAAAAGAAAAATGCCTCAAGTGTAATGGAATCACTGAACGACAAAAAACGCTCTCCCTTGTCGACGCACCTGGTCACGAGTCCCTCATGGCAACCATGTTAGCAGGAGCAGCTATTGTGGATGGTGCATTACTTCTGGTTGCAGCTAATGAAAAATGTCCTCAACCGCAAACCAAAGAACATTTGATGGCACTCCAAATTACTGGGATTAAAAATGTTATTGTAGTTCAAAATAAAATTGATTTAGTCTCAAGAGAAGAAGCGTTAGAAAACTACAACCAAATTCGTGAATTTTTAAAAGACACCCCCTTTAAAGACGCTCCCGTGGTACCAATTTCCGCAAGAGCCAACGTCAACATCGACTTATTACTCAAAACAATCGTTGAGAAAGTAAAGATTCCTATTCGTGATACAACTAAAGATCCAATCATGTTAGTTGCAAGATCATTTGATATTAATAAACCAGGTTCAAAACCAAACACCTTAACTGGCGGCGTACTGGGTGGAACAGTAAAGCAGGGAAAATTCAAAATTGGTGACGATATAGAAATTCTTCCAGGCTACATGGTAGAAGAAAAAAATAAAAAAGTATGGAAGCCACTAAAAGCAAAAGTGACTGCTATATTTTCAGGCGGTGCTCCAGTTCCTGAGATTTCTCCTGGTGGTTCCATGGCACTTGGAACAACACTAGATCCAAGTATTGTTAAATCAGACTCGCTCACAGGTTCCTTAGTCGGAATCTCAGGCAAAATGCCGCAGGTATACTATTCAATTATTCTTGATACATTCCTTCTCGAACGAGTTGTTGGTTCAAAAGAAGAAGTAGAAGTAAAGCCTCTGGCAAAAAATGAAATGCTCATGTTAAACGTCAATTCCTCAGCAACCGTTGGAGTTGTACTCGACCCATCCAAAAAAAACACTACTTGCGTTCTCAGAAAACCAATCGTGGCAAGTCCTGGGGATAGAATCACCATCTCCCGACGAGTAGGAGACCGATTTAGACTAATTGGTTACGGCATTTTAAAGTAAATTTATTTCCATTTTAAGTAACCCTTTGCGGTGTAGATGTTCTAACATAAAATCTATTCAAACATCACCCCATGAAAACCGCAATCTACGCAGGAGCATTCGACCCCTTCACAGATGGTCATCGATTCGCAACCGAGTTTGGTCTTGAGCTTTTTGACAAAGTAATAATTGCAATAGGTGTAAACCCAGGCAAACATCCACTCTTCACTTTAGACGAAAGACTCGATCTCATCAAACAATCTACATCTGACTTGCCAAATGTAGAAGTCGATCAATACACCGGATTATATGCCGTAGATTACGCCGTCCAAAAAGGTGCAAATTTTCTCTTGCGTGGAATTAGAAATCCAACCGACTTTCTCTATGAAGCAGAGTTTCAAAACCTTTGCTACATTAGAAATCCAAGCATTCATTTAGTATATGCTATCCCTCCTCAAAATCTTGCAGGCGTTTCATCTTCCACTGTCAGGGGTTTATGTGGATACCAAGATTGGGAGCTTATGGTTGCTAAATTTGTTTCACCAGCGGTTCTTGCAAAACTTAAAGAAAAATTTCCAGCAACCATAAACCTGCCACAACCCATTTAAACCCACTCCACCATACACTAAATTGAAGTGGTCAGATTAATAACATACAATATCGAATATTGTGAAGGTATGGACGGTGAATGGTATAAATACCTCTATTTCTGGCGCATCTTCTTTCCACCTAAAAAATTGGACGAAGAAATAATCAAATCTTTAAAAAAATTACACCCTGATCTTCTCACCTTAATTGAAGTGGACACAGGTAGCATGCGTAGCCGAGGACGAGATGAAGCATCATTTTTCGAAAAACAACTGGGATTAAAAAGCGTAATCGAAGTAATAAAATATCCGCTTCAAGGGTGGTTAGGTCTTTTCCATCACATCCCAATTCTCTCACATCAAGGCAACGCTATCATCTCAAAGTACAAAATCACCAATACCAAATATCACACTCTTCACGAGGGAACAAAACGTATGGTTATAGAGATAACAGTGCACTGTCCTCAAAAAGTTACTTTACTAGCAGCCCATCTTGCCCTTGGCCCACAAACCAGAGCAAAACAAATCAAAGAACTAATCACCATCGTAAATAACATTCATAATCCCGTCATCTTAACTGGAGACTTTAACACCTTCAACGGTGAACAAGAAATTAGAGAACTCCTCAAAAAAACACATTTGAAAGACAAAATCGCACTCGACCACCAATCACTTCATTTCACTGAACCCGCTTGGCATCCAACAAGGAGATTAGATTATATCCTCACCTCACCCGCAATCAAAGTTAAGAAATACCAAGTACTCAACTTTCACTTCTCAGATCATCTACCCTTAATGATTGATTTCCATGTGAAATAAAATAAACTCAAATAAAAAATAAAAGAAATGGCCCCGGCGAGACATTCCCCAAGAAATAATCCTAAAATCAATTCTCAGTTTTGAACTCGCGACCACCGGCTTGCTTAACGCAAGCCATATTGAGAGCACTGCCATATAAGACCGGCGCTCCACCAGGCTAAGCTACGGGGCCAACCCATCCACTTTAAGCCTTCTTTAAAATAGTTTTGCTCTTTTTGAACACATCTCCTCCTCTCCGGATCTTAATGTAAAGCATGCGGTTTCATATAAAAAGCCAAAACCCCTCATCCCAACTCCTTCATTTATAAATAAACATCAAAAACATCAATAAATAGATGTACTCCTTTCGAATTACAACAAACTTATATAAAGCAAAAATACAGTTCTAGTAGCTAGGTGCAAGATGAACGTAAACTATGTCAAAAAATTAATGGAGCGTAAGAAAAACGCTAAGAAAGGCGAAAATGGCGCTGTTCTCATTATTGGTGGCTCCGAAGAATTCGTCGGTTCTTTAACGCTTGCTGGCTTAAGTGCTATGCGTTGCGGCTGTGACACTGTTACCATTGCTGCACCTGAAAAAGTAGCATGGGCTGTAAATCGCTATTCTCCTGATCTTCTCTCCCACAAAATCCGTGGCGCAAATATATTTACTGTCAAAAACGCCAAAGAAATGGTCAAATTATCTGATCGCTATGATGCCGTTGTCATCGGAACAGGTGTCACCAAAAAGGCAGACAAATTCTGTCATTACTTTATACGAAAATGTCCAAAACTTAAAATCATCGATGGAGAAGTACTTAAAACTCTATCCTTTAAAGATTTCAATAACGCAATCCTCACTCCGAACGAAGTGGAGTTAGAAATAATGCTAGTCAACTCCAATAAAGAGTTCTTGCTCCCAAAACTAAAAGAATGTAACATCAAAGAAAAAGCCGAGATTCTCCAAGGTAATCTGCGATACTTCTTACAAAATGATAACGTGCTTGTTGTAAAAGGTGCAACCGACTTGATTATCTCAAAAAACAAAATCGCCTACAACCGCACTGGAAATCAAGGCATGACCAAAAATGGTACTGGTGACGTTCTCTCAGGAATAATAAGTGGGTTCCTTGCAAAATCACAAGACATGTTCAAAAGTTCCGTTGCCGGTTGTTACATCAACGGATTTGTTGCTGATCAAATTTTAAAAGCAAAGAAAGGCTACGTCTTCATCGCATCTGATATTGTAGAAGATTTCCAAAAGATTCAGAAAATCGAAAAGAAGAAATAAATTTCTTAGACTTTCCATTTAATATTCCAAGGAAATTCACCAAGCCTTTTCAGATCTCGATCCCCTTCATTATCTCCATTATAATGAAATCCTAGCAGAGGTTTATACATTTCTCCTTCTCTTCCAAGAACTCTATTTTGTACACGAACAACTCCTCCTTCAAGCAGTGCACCGTGACATCGAGAGAGAATTCACCAATTCGAAATAATGTCCATATTGTAATGGATTTAAGGCATCATTATACATTTTGGCAAGAAAGTAGGGATTTATCTCTGGTGTCAATAAGCTGGGACTGATATGTCGTGTACTCTCAAAAGAAATAACAAATTCCATATTGATCACATCATATCCGGTCCCGATTCTATCCCACGTTGACTGCGTAGCAAAAACACCTTGAATAAATGTCCAACCTACAGGTACTGTTGCTTGTGGAACATTATCTACCCCAACCGGATTTATCCATCCATATTTAACCATGCATTCAATATTGTCAGGAGCAAAATGTTCTTCATGCTCATGTCGAAAGCCTTGTACTCGTGTTCCACATCCTAAATCTAAAAAACGTGCCATTTGCTTGCATTGGTAGAACTTCCGAATATTATCCAATGCATCTTTTTCAGCGAGCCACCTAACAACACGACGCGCGCTGACAAATTTCTCTATAGCTTGAGTGGCATTCATTAATCAAATTAAACGAATATACTTTAAATAATTTACTTCTAAAAAGGAGTAATAAATAAACTATTGTACTCCTTTGTTTGTAAACCAACAACGCTTTGATGTCATCTTCTCCGTCACATTTTGTTAGGTAACATAAAAGCATCCATCAAATAAAGCAGGATCACGACAACTCAAGTTCGCTACACATCAATTCAATATTTTAAGAATAATAACTCCAAAAAATTAGAAATCCAATTTGTTCATCGGAATACCTATCCAAAAAAAAATAAAACAATCATTTCTTACTACTCGGACCAATGGCTGCATGTTTTTGAAAGAACATATATGCAACCATGCTATACGAAATAATATACGATAGATCCGCAACCACCGAGATAATATCATACTCCTCTCCTTTAATTGCAAAGAGAATATCACCAATAAGCATAGCCACCATAATAAATAGGAGTGGGCGAAGTAACACATAGTATTCATCTTCTGCAAAATAATAAACAACAGCAGATACAAGTAAACTCATAAACGAAAGCGTCGGGTACAAACGAAGAAAAAACGCAACTTGATCATCTCCTACCCCAATTCCAAGTAATGGCAACATAAAAAACATGACTGCTCCTGCAATCCATGGCAAAATGAGAACCGCAGGACCATATTTTGCGCCTTTTCGATCTTGTGTAACACGGTACGCAGCATACCAAATTCCCAAAAACACAATACTATAACCCACTACCCAGTAAAAATCGGGCATAGCAGCATACATCACATCATTTCCAGACTGTTGAAAAATGAGAACCCATGCAATTTCTCCAAGAGCTACAAGTGAAAATCCAAAAATAATCAGCATATACACTTCATGATGTGCATCAGTAAACGTATCTGAAATCGCGTCCCCCTGAAACAATTTATGCAACGCACGAGCACCACAAAGAAACGCAGCCAGAGCAACCACTGCAGTAATAATATATTGTATACTCTGCGCATCCATCATAACCATTGCAAAGTATCTTTGCTTTTAATAGTTTTCTATTTCCTACTGAGACCAGAATGGCCAAATCCTTCTATTTTCTAACAAATTGACCAATCTACCAAAGGTAAATTCTCCCAAACGTTTTTAAAGGAACTAAAGTTTTCTCATAGTAATAGCGGGGTAGGGAAGCTAGGAGTACCCGATGGGCTCATATATTCACGTTCGAGATCACGAACTGAGCTCAGACACCCATAGATCGGTGGTTCAAATCCATCCCCCGCTACTTTTCTTTGCCACATTTCTTTACCACAAAACACATATTAATCCCACCCTCTAAACAGAAATATGTCCATTCCAAAACATCTGTATCCCATTCTAATCATAACATTCCTCAGCACCACTTTTCTCCTGAGTTGTACCTTTCAACTCAACAAAGAATCCCCTTCCAATTCCGCACCCGATTTAATTCAAAATCCACCACCAGAAAACTCCACTCCCTCCGAGCAATCATCTACCAATTCACTCCCTTTAACTCCTGAAGCAAAAATCAACCTGACTACATCTAAACCTCAGCAATCCTCAGAAAATAAAACCCCCCCAACAATCACCGCACAGCAGACCCAAAAATCGTGGTACCAACCAACTCCTCACACCTCCTGGCAATGGCAATTAACAGGAGATATAAACACCAATTATCAAGTACAAATGTACGACATAGATTTATTTGAAACGACAAAAGAGACCATCACCCAGCTTCATATGAAAGGCATCAAAGTAATCTGTTATTTTAGTGCAGGCACCTACGAACCATATCGAAAAGATGCATCCCTATTTCCGAAAAGTATAATCGGTAACGCACTCGAAGATTGGCCAGATGAACGATGGTTAGACATCTCCCAAATCCCCACTTTAAAACCAATCATCATCTCAAGACTTGACCTTGCGAAACAAAAAGGCTGTGATGGCGTAGAACCAGACAATGTTGATGGCTATCAAAACAACAACGGCTTCGACCTCACAGCAGTTGACCAGCAAACATACAATATCTTCCTCGCAACAGAAGCCCACAAGCGCAACCTCGCAGTCGGTCTTAAAAATGACCTGGATCAAATCAAAGAGTTAGAACCACATTTCGACTTCGCAATCAACGAGCAATGCTTTGAGTATGACGAATGTGATCAGCTTCTTCCTTTCATCAAAAACAACAAAGCTGTCTTTGGTGTCGAGTACAAATTATCAAAGAACGAATTCTGTCAAGAAGCAAATAATCTCAATTTTGACTGGCTCAAAATGGACTACGAGTTAGACGGGAAACGTGATGCTTGCAGATAACCCATAACCTCAGCAGAAATCCAATAATCTCGGCAGATAACCAACTCCATACAACACAACTATTGTACAGAGCAAATCCTTAAAACTTCCAACCACACAATATCTCTCATGAATCTCATCTTTCTTGGACCACCAGCAAGCGGCAAAGGAACGCAAGCAAAAATAATTTCCCCATCCTACAATCTAACACATGTAAGCACCGGCGATATATTTCGAGAAGCCCTCAATAACAAAACCGAAGTAGGACTTGCTGCGTACAACAATTACTGGGGCCATGGACGTTTAGTGCCAGATGACATCACAAATCAACTCGCTTTTGAACACCTAAGCCATCTGACAACATCATTCATCCTCGATGGCTACCCTCGAACAGTTCCTCAAGCAGTAGCATTAGACACATACCTTCAAACGAAATCAAGGCCGATAGGCCATGTCATTCACTTCGAAGTGAGTGACCAAATCGTAACAACCCGCGCATCAACACGTAAAACTTGCTCTGGCTGTGGACAAATCTATGGTGCAGTTCGACCATCAAAAACAATCAACTGCGATTGTTGTAACTCACCTCTCAAAATTCGACCAGATGATACGCCCTTATTAATGATTGCAAGGCTCGAAGAATATCATCAAAAAACGGCACCTCTACTCAATCACTATCAACCTTTAATCACTAAACTCGACGCCTCAAAAAGTATTGAAGATGTGACTCTAGATTTACATGAGATTATCAACAAAAAATAAAAAATACATCCCCTAATTTACATTTTCAGTAATCTTGCTGAGTTTGAAAAAAATATTCTCTCTTCCATCTCAGAATTCCCCTTGCACGCTTCCCTCACCATTTGAATAGACTTCTTGCGGTCCCCGTAGGGCCAATCCGACGCAAACAAAACTCGTTCAGAGCCAAACGCATGCACCAGGGCAGTAATGTGTTCTGGCGACTGAAATGATGTATCAACAAACACATTATCATATCTTGGCAATTTCTCAATAACCTCATCAACCTCGATACCACCCGCATGTCCAACAATAAATGGAACAGAAGGAAAGTGTATGACTAAATCCTCCGCATCAGAAATATTTCCATACCGCGGTTGCTGTTTCACTTTTTCAGCACCATGATAATACGACGTAACACCGCTGTGAAAAAGTACAGGTAGACCATGAACACCAAAAAATTTTACTGCATTTCGTACTCGATGGTCTTGCAAAGAAATATTTTGTACAATCGGATGTATCTTCATTCCGCGAGCACCTTCATGAACCTGTCGAGAAAATATATTTTCTAAGTCACGCATCATAATCTCATCAGAAAAATCTATTCCAGTAAAGGGGATAACACGTGAATCAACGAGTGCAGCTTCCCGCATATTTTCAAACGTAACATACGGTGGTATCGGTAAACAGCAAGTATATTGTACTCTGGAAGCATCAAGAGATTTTTGCATATTTTCAAGTGACGCTACAAAATTTCGTTGTCTGTTGGAATACGTTCCCCATTCTCGAATGAACTCAGGTGGTTGATCTCCTTTATGTTTGTATTTCAAAAGGCCCGCATACCACCCTGCATCCAATACGTTACGTAGTTTAAAGCCTGTGTCAAATAAATTTCGATCAGGTAGTCCTTGCTGATGAATGATACCACATCCATCATCATACAAGATATCGCCTAAATGTGTGTGTACATCAATAATACTTCTTTCTTTATCAGTCATTTTAAACACCCCCATCTCTCCAATTTTCACCGAAAAATAACAATAATCAACTCCTACTCACAACAATTTCTGAATCGACTCCAAATCACGCACTCGCTTCTCAAAACTAATTGCATTGCGCCACATATACCAGAAAACCTTTGCAAGCCACTCGGCCCACTCCGTATCTTGTAGGGTATACGAAATGGTTACTGACCCCTTCAATTCCCCTTTCCTAAAGTCCTGTTCCTTCTTCATCTCTTTCAATCTAACAATCGAAGAATCAACAATAAATCCACGTAACGGTTGTTCACAATGTCGAATCTCAATAACATCTCGCCCAAGACGAGAGTTAATTGACTGCAATGAAATAATATTATGAATCCCCGGTAAATCTATGCGACACAAAATCTTCACCACAATCCCACGATTTACCATTTGCTCAATGCGTTTCAAAAGTACAACCCCTTCCTCACTATCTTCAGACCAGCTCACATTACCTGAAAAAAACAAAACCTCTTTCTGAGCAGAGTCAAGAAGTGGCCCCATCACTTCCCGGCGAGAATCAGTCACCACCACTGCCGTTCGCTTTGCATCATCAACATATTGAAAAATATCAAACGGACTAAAATCTGCTTTCTTCCGTCCCAGCTTAATCCTTTCAAACAACGTATCCTGAACGAGAAGTGAACTCGTCTTCTCAACGGTGTTCCAGTACACAATTTTTAGACCACCACGTGTTCCCGGACGAAACGTACGAACTGCAATAACACCTTGCTCAACTGAAATCTTCTCCACATACGCATCCGCCGTGCGCCAGTTAATACCTAAAAACTCCGCAATCTCTTGCACCGTGCGAGGCTTAGCATACACAAACTCTACAATTTTCTTCGTGATATCAGCAGTTAACATACAACACCATACCATCATATTTGTCAGTTAATAAGTTATTTGCTACAACAGTATAACCATTCTGAACAAAGATAACAACAAACACAAAATTGAGGTGGCATATGACAAATAATCTAACCTATCTAACCAAAGACCAAGCAACACAGCTCCTAAATAACAGTTGTCTCTGCTGCAAAACAAGACTCTCCACCAGAATATCAAGTAAAACAACAACCCACGAATCAAGTGATCACGGTATGTGTTCAGAATATGAGCGTACCGTAATCACATCGACAATTCAAGAATTAGATGTTTACCTTATCCAAGTGCAACCACCGAAGTTCCCTGGTTTAGATGAAAAAATGAAAGGAGTATACAGCAAGTTTGAACATCAAATAAAAGAAAACACCCTAACCTTACAACAAAATCTAGAAGCACAACTTCAAATGTTACCGGCTGAAAAACAACGTGTCATCCACGCAGCAGTACAAGATTCACTTAAGGACTTAAAACAAAAGCAAACTCGCTTTCCACCATACCACCTTTATTCTAACCTTGATACAAGAGTAGCAAATCTTAGTGACTCGCTTCAATTCAATGATATGCAGCATCAAACACTTAAAGATATTCAACACGTGTGGACTGGCCCGACCAGTGATGCGTATAACCCCGGTTGCTTAAAAACCCACATTGACTGCTGGCCATTCAAAGAAAAACCAACAATGGAATGGGCCGTAATTAGTATGACATTTGATACATTGTACAACACCATCATCCAAACACCGAACTTCCAAAATTACCCGCAACATCTAGAAGACGCTAAAGAAGTGTTGGAATGGTTAAAACCCCAACCAATAAACATAGCCATCAAACGATACAACCCATTAGATTATATGGGAAGAATGTAATATCCAACAAGATAAACCACCAATTAAATCTTTTTTACTTTCTATTTTTCCTACTTCTTCAACACCTTTGCAGCTACCTTCCCTAACTCAACCAAATCCTTCTCAAACATTGCCCGAATCGCAGGAAATCGCATCGCAGCTGACGGGTGATGCAACACAAAATAGGTACGACCATCTCGAACAATAGTTTTCCCATGCATCTCCTTCATTTCACCAGTTCCAAGAAGGGTGCGAACACTCACACCACCAACCAAAATAATCAACAAAGGATTAATCAATGAAATTTGAGACAACAAGTACGTATCGCGACACATACCACATTCAACCAACGTAGGTGTTCGATTCTTTGCCGGATGACATTTCACTGCGCTTGTAATAAACACCGCCCCAGGATCTATCCCCACCTTCAACAAACTTGCTTTCAAATACACTCCACTTCGACCAATAAAAGGCATTCCTTCCCGATCTTCATTGGCACCCGGCGCTTCCCCTATTAACATAATTTTAGCACCCGTCGGACCATCACCTGGCACCGCAAGGGTGCGACCTTTCCACAATGGACACAGAGTACAACGTCTAATCTCTTCAGATATTGAAAATAAATCCCGTCCTGCCATATAGAACAATCAAACACAGCGTAGCTAAAAAACCTTTTGGATTCCTTTTCCGATTATAACCCCAAAGAAATATTCACTGTTTTTTTTAAACTAATCCCATATTGTAAGATGTGTACTCCTCGACCATGTTGCAATGTCTCTTGCTCAAACACCACCTTTGTCCACGGAAGAAATTCTTGCATGGTACGTTCCGAAAAAAAAGAGCACATTATCTAAAATCAAATATCCAAAATAACTTGCGCTTTCCACTGCTTCTTCTCTTCAGAATATTCTAACTTAAACTCATGCATCGTAACTGCCTTCACATCAACTTTAGGGTCATGTCGTGCTAAATTTAACTTTTCTCCCCACGCAATACAGGATAAATAGTGCTTATTTCCACGTTGTTCAATAGAAATATCAAATTTACAAAAAATCAATTGTTTGTAATCCTTAAAAAAAATCAATTCATCCAAGAAATCAAACAACAAGCGATCAAGTTTCATCTCTTCGCATAAAATCTTCGTTTGTTCAACCGGCTCAACACCTTCCAAATCAACCATAGTCTCTTCAGTTGCAAGACCGCATTGTGTAAACACTTCAGCAAGCGTATCTCCCTTCGCAACGAACAGAACATCGGCTGTATGATCAAAAAACTTATACATTCCTGGCATAGACATAAAGAGCCGTTTTGGTCTTATTAACTTTGTGGTGCTATCAAACTCATATCCCTCTCATATCCCAAGCAACTTAAATTAGAATCTCAACTATTCTTCCCTCATCCGTTTCCATACTTTCAATTTCCCTGAATCGAATCAACCCTTCAGATGCAAGTTTCACACACAACCCACGCAACCACTCCATTTCAGACAAAGCAAAGTCTTTTTTCACCGCGCAGCCCAAATCAAAAAACCTAATCTCCCCACTGTTCCCACGAGCAAATTCAACAATCCGTCCACGAAAAATTCGATTCGGGATATGTTTTCCATTCTCAGCCAGACCCTGCTCAAGCCGTTTCTTCGAAATCACCATCAACTGTTTTCCATCTGTTTTATACAACGGAGCAAACTTACACTCCAAAGACAGCGGACATGACATACAAAGGGGCCTATCTCGCAAACACACTGTTGACCCAAAATCCATGAGCGCAGAATGAAAATCATGACTGCGACCATCGGGAATACATTCTCGAACTAAAATCCAGAGTTCCTTCTCTTCCAATTTAGATAACGGCAATCCAACATCTCGTCCTAAAAAAAATCGCATAAAGATTCGTCGTACATTCACATCGACTGCTGGCTCGGATAGATTAAACGCAAACGAAAGTATTGACCCCCGCATATACGGACCCACACCAGGTAATGTTGAAATCACACTCGAATCCGATGGAACCACACCCTCAAAATGAGAAACAACCTCTTGCGCAAATCTGTGTAGCAGTAGTGCCCGTCGATTATACCCAAGCCCACTCCAAGATAATATCACAGATGACGCATCAGCACGAGCCAAATCAAATATGGTGGGAAACAAACCTAAAAACTCCTTATACTTTTCAATCACGCGCCCAACTTGAGTTTGCTGCAGCATAAACTCAGATACCACTACTTCATATGGCATAACAGCAGGGCCTCTCCATGGTAACACTCGACCATGGACTATAAACCAAATTAGAAGAGGATCTGAAAAAATACGAGTTTTCTCCTCATCCACCTTCCTATCTTCTTGCATATCCAAAATAAATGGTCATACTAGAAAAACATATTCGTTTTTGACTAATCAAACATAGACCCTAAATAGATAAATCTTATAAAGGCCCAACCGACTAATCTAAGTAACTCAAAAAGGAGAGGGGGAATAAAAATGCTTTTTTGCCCAAAATGTGGTTCAATATTACGTCCAAAAGACAAAAGTGAAAAGAAAATTCTCTTTTGCGCCTGTGGATTCACTAAAAATGCAGATGGTTCAGAAGGCCAAATCAAAGAAGCCGGCGTCATAACCAAAAAAATCGAAGTGGTAGAGAATCTAGAAACTCTTCCCAAAGTAAAGATTAATTGTGAAAAATGCAAAAACACCATCGCTTTTTTTTGGACCCAACAAACCAGAAGTGCAGATGAACCAGAAACACGTTTTTTCAAATGCACTAACACCAAATGCAATCATACCTGGAGAGAATATGCATAATTAATTTAACTTTTTTTGTTATTGTTGTTCTCATATGAAGTAGCACAATTATAATCCGTTTTTCATAACCAGAATCTATAAAAAGTACTCGCAAGACTTCCCCTTCAAAGACCATGACGACCTTCAAAGAATTCATTACCGCACTCGAGCAAAACTCTCTCTTTAGAGATTGGAAAAAGAATCATCCACTCGCCTATCCATCCCATTTTTTCTGCCTAATCACTGCTCAATTTCAAGCAAAATCCAGTTGGGAAGTAGGATATTATGACCCTGCGAACTCAAAAATAACTGTCTTTGTACCAATAAAAAAAGAAGATATTTCTATTGATTTCGAAATAAAACCCGAGGACGAGGTATTCAAAGAAGAAAAAACCGAAGTTGAAGAGCTCACCCTCCTCGCGGCAAAAATATCCTTTGAACAAGCATCCGAATTATTTGCCCAGAATAAAGAGCAATATTTTCCAAAAGAAAACCTTCATGATGGCTTCATCACATTACAAACAATAAACAATCAGCTACTATGGAATTTCACATTCATTTCACAGAGTGTTAAATTTTGTAATCTCAAACTCAGCGCCCAAACAGGAGAAATAATATCCAATCAAACCATAGACCTTGTACACAAGGCATAGTTTTCAAACATATACACCCTCCTATCTACAAGCGTAGTATACTCCATTTTCAAACATTCTATGCCATATGTTCAAACATCCTATACTCTATCTACAAACATCATATTACTCTACAATCATAATCTATAAATAGCACTCTTCCCTAAAAAAATACATGGCAGAATGGGAAGATAATTTTAGCTCAAGCAAACCAACTGTAACATTAGTATCACCAACCCCCACAACTGATTTTAATTATCAAGTCTCAGTTGCTGCCGCACGTTCTTGCTATGCACCAAGAATTATCACCCCAGAAGAATGTGTCAAAGACGAAGCTGCAAGAGCATTATCGCAGAGTATTGCGGATTCAACATACAAGGCAGGTCATCATACAACTATCCAACATTCAAATTTTACATTTCAAATTAGTGGCGTCTCACGTCATGCGCTCTGGTCTTTCTTTCATCGACATCAATTTTACAACAGTGAACAAGTCAGCCAACGCTATCGCAAAGTAGACGCTCAAAACACATTGATTCCTAATCTCACCCCGGAAGCAACATCAATCTACTCTCAAGCAATGGAGCAAAGTTTCAATCTCTACGAACAGCTTCGCAATAATTTACTTCTTCCCGCAACGCGCGAGGCATACAGCAAAATATTCCCAAACCGCGCAAAAGTAATGGAAACGGAAACCGGTAAAAAATACCGGCTCGATCTTCTCAAAAAAACCCAAGAAGTCGCAAGATATGTCATCCCGATTGGTGCACATGCACACCTATACCATAGCATAAGTGCACTCACCTTAGCACGATATCAACGCATGGCCTTACACTGCGATGTTCCAACCGAAGTATCATGGATTGTAAACGAAATGGTGAATCAAGTAAGACATCAAGACCCCTCCCTTGCAAAACACTTTGAACCATCAATTCCCCAACATGACACCTTAGCACTAAAAATAGATTCCTCAGCCTACAATCCTCAAAGAATCAAACAATGGAAAGAACAATTTGATGTCCAGTTAGGTCCTAGGGCAGCTAAATTAGTAGACTACAAACCAAAAGCAATAATTCAAATGAAAGAAGCACTTTGCGATGTTCTTGGAATTCCTGCTCACGAAATGGAAGTACCAGAGGCTCTCAATTATCTGCTAAACCCAAAAGTCAACACCCTACGTGGCGACACACTCTACCTTGCACAATTAGATGACCTCATGCGCGTTTTAGCTCTTCCCGATTTTACCTTTTTAAGCAAACTCAGCCACACAGCTGACTCACAAGAACAACGTCAACGGATGAGTCCCGGAACTCGTCCATTACTTCAACGGGTGGTAGGAGAAGAACCAGACTATATTACACCTGCTCTTATCAGTGCATCGTCAGCTGAAGTACAGCAAAGGTATGAAGAAGGAATCCGCTCCATCTGGACAGCGCGTAATCAATTAATCAACCTAGGCGTCCCTTTAGAGTTCGCTAACTACCTGTTACCAAACGCTGTTTCCGTACGATTTCAAGAAAAAAGTGATCTATTAAACTTCATTCCTAAAGACGAAAAGCGTGAATGTTTAAACGCACAAGAAGAAATAGGTCGCTATACCTTAGAGCAGCGCCTTGACATAGAACGAGTCCATCCGGAGTTACAAGGCTTCTTTGGCCCACCATGCTATGCAAGATCCAGAGCCAACGTCAAACCCGCCTGCCCTGAAGGCTCACGATTTTGTGGTATCCCAGTTTGGAAAGCACTAGACAACCCTCGACTTATTGGAATCGAAGAACAAATCAAGAAACGAGTGATATAATTGTACTTACTCATATATCATTAAGAATCTTTTAAGTATCCAAAATAATATATACTCTCATCTCATCTAAATTTCCATGACAAATCAAATAGAATTCGTTCGACCAACAAGACACAACGTATCCATCGGAGATTTTCTGCTCGGTGTAGATCATCATCGGCGTATGCCCATTTTAGCTCCAATCACAGAAATTAATGTAGAAGAAAATCGATTATTCGTTTCCTATGGATACCCTGGTAACAGCGGCTCGTATTCTTCAACTTTTGAAGATGCAATAATTCTCACCAGAAATAATCCGCAGTATCTCATTGGCGAAAAAGCCATAATGCTAAATGCGTACAATCCATCCCAATAAATAATTAATGGCTAAATTTAGTTTTTTTTCTCTTCTAACCTACTTTACTAATTTCCAAGCAGCGAATCAACTCCCGCACGCACATCCCGTGTAACTGTACGCAAGCTTTTGGTTCCATCAAGCATTACAATATTATCTCCCTTATCTTTCATTTTGTCAATTGCAGCATGATATTGCTCCACCACTCGACGTTGAAATTCATCAACCTCGTAAATTTCTTGCACTCCGCCGCGATGCGCCCTGCGCGCTCCACCGATCTCTGCTGAAATATCTAAAAACAATGTTAAATCCGGGGATGGTAAACCTGCATGCATTGCAATGAGTTCATCGAGTGGACGACCTTTCACGCGCTGATACGCAAAACTCGAGAGATAATATCGATCACTAATAACATGTTGACCTTTCTCAATGGCAGGCAATACCTCATTTTCAATATGTAACCAACGATCTGCTAAAAAAAGAGCGGAGATCGCGCGATCTGAATATCTCTCCCCATCATCCTTCAAAACATGTCGGCCTAAAATTTGTCGAATATAAATGCCCACATAACTCCGGGAAGGCTCAAACGTCTGGAGTACATCCGCACCATATTCACGTTTCAAATAGCGAGTAAGAAATCTTGCTTGCGTAGTAGTTCCTGCTCCATCAATTCCTTCAAGAACAATAAATTTTCCCTTTTCAACCATTCCTTACTCCAATAATAACAATCTTTTTATTTCCATCCAAAATACTTCGCGGGCTTTGGTCCACGTTGTGCTTGATAATTCGATGCACCACCATACAACTGCTTTGGCGCATTGTTTCTAAAAAACAATAAATCTCCTAGTGGCATCCCATCATACAATTCTTTTTGTGTTATTTCAGGTCGAATCTCAAATACTAAATCTCCCTTAAACCCACTATCAATAAATCCTGCGAAATGCAGCGGCCCTTGAACCCCTTTATGAGAATGTGCGGACAACTCGCAACTCACATCCGCAGGAATTGACAACGATTCCTTAGTTGCAAATAAATAATGCTGTGATGGTCGCACCATAACCGTACCCGCTTTCGTTTCAATGCGCTCAAAGTACTTTTCCACATTATAATTGCCATTATGACTAATCAGACTAATTGGAGTATGATTTTGAATCGCACGAAGCCCAACACATGGTCCTTGCAAATCTAAGTGAATCTGTACACCATCACTAATAATATGTCGAGCTCGCGAGCCCTTCGCATCCAACAGTAATGCCTCCCGTTCACTTAACTCACGGATTTCTGACATAGAATACGCATAATCTTCCCCCGTAAAAAATCGAGTTTGATTAATTGCAACACCAGGATACGCAACCAAATTAAACACGAGTGGCTGCACCAAAAGCCACAATGATGCATCTCTTCCTCCAGAGTATACATGATGCACTTCATCAAAACAAGGATTATAATCTGCCATCATCCGCGCGTTCACAAACAAACGCCCAAATGTACTTTTCGTTGATGATTTAACCCGTTCACCATCAAGAAGATTAACTGATGCATCCAACGGAAATAAATAAGTATGCCCAACTTTCAACTCAGCTCCTTGTGAGAGCGACAATCGATCAACTCGACTCGTAGGTAATCCCGCAACAATCTCAGCAACTGTTTTACCTTCTTGCGGTTGAAAAATACCTACTTCATCTGTAGAAAGTGCAAACCCCTCATCCCCTAGTTTGACATCAAGAGAATTAGGTTGGACTCCAAACGACGAACCTTTAACACGACCAGACTTAATTAACTCCTCTAGTTCAAAATCAACTAAACATCTACCTCTCTCAATCCCCATACAAAGACGACCACCAAATTCCTTTATATTCATTTATCTAATCCAACATGCAAATCAAAATAAGGACAATCATATCATCATCTTCCCTTCTCTCCATTACGTGCAAAAATATAAAAAACGTTTATAAAAAACTCTTCTAAATCAATACTATAACATCAACAACAAGACAACCACGATATCAATGTATTGAACGCGAAGCGGACCTAGAAAAATTAATCCCGGGAGATCGAGTATCAGCTCATATATATCAAAATCTCGCAACTCCATTTGTATTTCAAAAAATGAATCATGGTGAAGGCCAGGAAAATAAACTAAATTTTAATAGTGTAGCTCATTTTATTGAAATACCCGAAAAATATAGCGTAGATCAAGATTCTACTTTCAACGTACGGTATGGTACTGTAAGACATTTCCAATTTGACGGAACTGCAATCCATTTTGACCATCTACATCTCCAAATTAAACGTATTGAACCATCAAATGCTCAATATCATAGTATCAAAAGTCTAGTTGATATGTTACAATAAGTTGGTTTTTTCAAATATTTTCTTTTCCTTTTTTCTTCTATTTCTTCTCAATCAATACAAATTTTTATAAACCAAATCTCCCGCAATCAAAACATGAAAAAGATAGCACAAGGAGCAGAAGCCATCATCTCCATCGGAAAACATCATCCAGCCTCACCAGTTGTCGTTCAAAAAGTTCGCTTCGAAAAAAAATATCGCATTCCTGAACTAGATAAACCATTAAGACAGTTTAGAACCAGACGAGAATCAAAAATTCTTCAAAAACTCGAAGAAATCCACTTCCCATCACCAAGACTCATTGAATCAAACGACAAAACCATGACTATTACCATGTCCAAAGTGGAGGGTATCAAATTACGAGACTTCCTCAAAAAAAACAAATATACACCTAAAATTGGTGTTGAGATTGGAAAAACCATCGCCCTACTCCACACCCAAAACATTATTCACCAAGATCTCACAACTTCAAACATGATTAAAGGAGACACAACAAAGCATCAACCCCTTATCGCATTCATCGATTTTGGCCTCTCCTTTTTTTCAGATAGAGATGAAGACAAAGCAGTTGATCTATTCCTCTGCGAACGAGCCATTGGCAGTACCCACTACGAACTCTACCCAAAAATGTGGAACGACATCATCAAAGGCTACACTACCTCGGAGCACACTGCTTCAGTCCTAACAAGACTAAAACAAGTCCAAGACCGCGGACGAAACAAGAAAAAGTAAATAGCAGCACTCAATCAACTCTTTCTCGCAATTGTTCCAACCCCAAATCGTCCAGAGGGTCGTACCTCATCCCACACAAACCCAACCTCAAAAAGAGACTGCCGAACAAGATTATCCCCTGAGTGTGTTACTAACACCCCAGACAATTTCATACACAACCCCAATTTCAAAAAGATTTGAGCATCCCACACTTCGCGCTCAGCCGTTGGCGGATATAAATCATAAAATACCACATCAACATCGTTTCTATCAACATTAACAGTCCGTACATCTCCTTTTATAAGGGTAATTTCTAGAAAAGGATATTTCTCTCCACGCAAAACAGACTTCAAAATACCAAATGATTTGAGTGGCATCACCGCAGTTTGAATTGACTCCAATACCTCAGAATCATTCTCAACTCCCACAATCACTACTTTACACTGCGGATTAATTTTCCACAGCGAATCCAAAAATAGAGCTGATAAATAACCAACTCCAAACCCAACATCAAGTACAACCACAGAACCACTACGAGCAATCTTATTCAAATCTAAACAAGAAATATACTTATGTCGCATCTCATCAAGTCCATTCATTGGATGCAACAATAAACCCTGTTTATTTTGAAGTGATACAACTTGATCTCGCAGTATAACTTGTTTCATCAAATAAAACACTACCTCTCAGTATAAAAAAGAATAGGTACTCAAATCTCCTTCTGAGAATGTCCCTCAGCCTTCTCAATTAAATGCTCAACTTCATGTAACTCATAAAACAAGAAGCGTTTAATTTTTTCTCGAAAGACTGCAATAAGAGCACCAACCCCACAAATCACAAGCAACACAACCATTCTCCAGCTAAACCCTACCACTAATTCAGCCCCAAGCGCCGTAACAAGAATTGCACGAGGGATAGTCCCCACCACAAGCAACCAAAACAACGTTCTAAATTTCATATGTGTGAAACCAAGAAGCAAACAGACAATATCTGCCGGAAACACTGGAACTGCAAACGCAAAAAGAACAAACACATGACCGCGTTCATTTAGCAAATGGAAGAAATGTATTCGATGATGATGGTCAACAAGTTTCTCAAGAAGTGGTCTGCCACCAAAACGAATCATATAAAATGAAATAATTCCTGCTAAAATCAATCCAACAAAACTAAGTAAACCCCCAAGAATAGTTCCATACAAATATCCGCCACCTAACACCACCGCTGTACTAGGAATTGGTAACGGACCAGCAGCACTAACAAGAGTAACATAAATCGCCCATCCCGCATATCCAAACTGTAAAATTGTCAAGCGAACTTGTTCAGGACTAGAAATATACGGAGCAAGAAGCATCGAACCAAGAATAAGAGCAATTACCAACACAATTGAACCAATCACCCGATGAATCGTCTTCATAATACATGTTCATATCTCTACGTTCTTAAAGATTGCTCCTGCCATACACAACAAGACCCCCAAGAAATCACCTGCCAATCAAAACGGCACAGGATCATTAAACGACCATAGCTCTTCCTGCTCTGGTTCCTCTTCCCTAACAGATGACATAAAGCGTTCCAGACCAAAGTATTCTCGAACCATATCTTGGGGAAGCATTTCCCCAAACCGTATACTGGTCATCCCATGTACCAAATGATCATAAATCAGCAATCGATGAATTGCATCGCTTGAATAAGCCATCGAAATATACCCTTGATTCTCTACTATCTCTCTATCCTTTCCCAACACAATCCTTCCCAGTGATCGCAACGTTCGCGTGCGATTCCAATGCGGATGTGAAGAATAAATTGCCTGATACCACTTAGGATTTTCTGATTCAACGCTGCGAATCATATGTCCTACAAATCTTTGTTGTGGTGCCGGAGTTAGAATGACCTTCAATTCATTTGTTGTTATCTCCTCAAGAAGCAACCGAGCGTGTGATCGAAAATAATTTTGAATCGGCATAGCCCATGTGTACAAAGGTACATCAGCATTCCACCCAAACAAATCTCACCACCTCACAAAAAGAAAAACTTTCGGCTCACTTATAACCATTACTCTACTACAATATCGACTCTAGAATAAATCCAATCCATTCATAAAAAAATCATACCTTAATCGCTCTTCCTTTTCGCACCAACAAATCGGCAACTTCCGTAAAAAGCGTTGCTTCCTCACCAATATCAAACGGTCCATAAACTTTCATGTCTTTCCATACAAAACTCGGAATCGGAACTACGACCTTCACTTTACTTTTACCAACTTCACTCGAATAACCAACCCCGTGTTGTTCGCCCATCTCCTTATGGACAATTACATTTCTTTCATCTAAATCCGGGTTCATACCTTGATCCAACCCACTTATGTTTGTTTCACGTGGGTTCGACAAATTTTGAAAAGAATCATGTGGTGTTGGCGCAATCAAATTACTCACAATTGGAATCTCACCTCGCAACAGTGCATGCATAACTCCTCGACGGTGTGAATCAAGAACCAACAGAATTTGATCATAATAGACTTTCTCTTCAATTAACATAGAAGTGGTATCAATTATTTCAGAGCCAGTTTTACTTTTATTAAGCGCAATATCAATAATCTTTTTCTCTCGTTTTTCATAAATTTCGCGAACAATCCGTTTAATACTACGTAATTCACCCTGCAATTTATCTTTTTCTGCTTGTCCAAACAATTCCTCAGTCTTATCTACCTTATCCAGAATTTCTTTCTTCTCACGCAAATAACCAACAAGATCAACGTAAAACGTAGGGTCAAGTTTCTGCAAATCCTCTCTCTTCTTCTCATTACGTAAAAGATCGTACAAAAGCTCCAACGTAATTTTTAATTGATCCATTGCCACCCCAATATATGGTATAACCACTAACCTCACCACTCCAAAATCTCAAACCATTTCAAAGCCGCTTCCAATTGTCTACAAGCATCTATCCATTTTAAAACTTATTGGCAATCCACAAGCTACATTTCCTATGGAGTTATACTCGTATCTAAGACGACAAGCATAAAGTAAATAAACTCCATGCGTTATACTCATTACAATGGTAAATATCCCTTCAATACCAATTGAAAAATACATAATACGCAATACTATTTCCCTATATGTAGTTCCCGGCTCATCTCAAATAACCTTAACTGAACATGACAACTCCCTCAAACTCTACATTCACGCTCAGCCAGAAGATAACAAAGCCAATCAAGCTGTCATCCAATACTTCAAGAAAACATACAAATTAAACGTCAGAATCAAACTCGGGCAAAAATGCAGAGATAAAGTGTTAGAAATTATATAATAATTCACTTAAAAATAAATTCTCTTGATTACACAATCAATTCTTTTGAGCAAAATAAGTATCCACAATCCGTGCTAATCCAGAATCTTCCACTCGCAATGTTATTGACTTACCTTCATCCGTTTCCTTAAACGTAGAAAATCGTGCGCAAGAATCAAACTGTTTCGATTTCCCATCATCAATAGTACCCGTTGGCATTCCAAAATACGAATTTGCTTTAAATGAACCTTCCCCTTCTAAATATTGAGTTAAAGCAGAAAATGTACTCTTCTCTATTTGATATTCAACAATTCTTTTCATACTAACAAGCACAAATTATCTTTTATAAATATTTATATTCTAAAAAAACACTCCGAAAATAAAAGAAAAAATCAAAGTAAAAATCTCAACTAACACTTAGCGAGTATCGCATCAATTTTCTGTTTCAAAATTGCTTTCGGGGCAAATCCCACAATACGATCTACTTCTTCCCCATTCTTGAACACTATTAAACATGGAATACCAGTAACCGCCGAATCTGCTGCAACATCAGGATAGTCTTCTGTTGAAATCTTTGCAAAGTTCAATTTTCCTTTATACTCTGATGAAACCTCTTCAAAGACTGGAGCCAGCATGCGACAAGGACCGCACCACGTTGCCCAGAAATCAACAATAACTGGAATTTTCTCCTTAATTATACTCTCAAATTGCGTATTTGTAAGTTCCGTAACCATAGTAAACCCCTCCAAAAGTGAAATCAGTACCTTTCGCAAACGAATAAGTATATAAATATAAGCTCAGTTAAGAACACTATTATAAAGGAAATTACCTCTCCCCAAAGAGGCTAACAAATATCGCAACTTCCTCTAAATAAGCGTCTAAAATTAAAACCAAAGGTGAAAAGATGATAATAAACAAGTTATATGCAATTCTAATACTCTTAATTTTAACCGTAAGCTTCAGCGCAGTAGCTGCACTTCCTACTGAAAATGATTGTGTTCTCTATTTTTATGGAACAAACTGTAATCATTGTGTAGCACCAGGAGATATGTTGCATAAACTTAATCTCAAATATCCAAGCATTCATATAAAAACGTACGATGTATACAGCAATCCTGAAAACAAAGCCCTTCTGGAATCCTACTTCCAAAATTACGCGATCCCCAAAACATCCCAAAGCCTTCCCGTTATTCTCATTGGTGATACCTATTTCATTGGGGACCAAGCAATAAGCACTCTGGTAGAAAATTATATTCTCTCAGGCGATCACTACGAGTGCCCTCAGCCTATTTCAAAGCAAATTGTGGGGGTGGCAGGACAAGGTTCACCAATTAATAATTTTGAGACCCTATCCTATGGAACAATTTTCAAAGCAGCAATTAAAGACAGCTTCTCACCTTTCTTAATGGTCATGTTTCTCCTTTTAATAGCCCTCGTTGGAAGTTTAAAAGATTGTGAAGAAATTCGTAGACGAAGTATGTACTTTTTAATAGGCGCCTTCGTAACCTATATCCTCTACACCTTTGCCGTCTTAAGTGGATTCTCTCCTGATGGAGCACCAAAATATTTCGCAAAAGCCGCCGGACTCATCGCCATTTTCGCAGGAATGTATATCATACGAAATTTTGTCCTAGGCAAAAAAGGATTAGTTGCACAATTACCTAAAGCCAGAAAACGCCACATTGAAGGAAAAGTAGGGACAACCTTCCTCTCTGACGCCGGTTTCCTCTGGCTTGGACTTCTCACCGCATTGATGACAATTCCTACCACCAGCGCCATCCTTCCAGCATTAAGAAATCTGTATTTAGAGCCAACATGGACATCAACTCTTGTACCAATGCTTCTATTCTACCTTATCATCTTAGCAATTCCAATGATGATATTGGCGCTTGGAGTATATCTCACGAGATGGTACTTTGACTACACAGGAGTTGTTCGAGGCGGTGGCTCAGAGCGAAGAATAGAAATCTGGCAGCGTCATCACTTGAAGTTATTCAGATTATTCATGAGTCTGCTTGCAATAATTATCGGAATGTATGTACTCTTTGCACACATCTAACTTCAAGTTAAACACATCAACCAACAATAAAATTTATTTTATTTTTTTAAAATTCAAAAAGTTTCTTTTTTACTTTATCTTTGAACCAAAAATATCAAATAGAATTATTCAAGGTATATACTCTAAATCAACCTATAAACTCAACTTATAAACCAAGCTCAACTCAACCCATCACCAATGAAAAAACCAACCCTCCCAAAACCAAGCACTCATTTCATTACTATTCCACTGAACTCGACTCCCGCACTAAAAGTTTCTCCGTTTATCCCTGCTCCCATCTCGCACCCTATTCCGTTAACCAATACCCAACAAATATTCATCGCCACTCTTGACATTCTCGAAAAGACACGAACCCAAAAAACGATGCTAGAATCCCTCCCCACATTCACTCCCTACCAACTTTTAGTAGCTACCATGCTCTCGGCAAGAACTAAAGATTCCACTACTATCCCCATCGTCAAGAACCTCTTCAAACTTCATCCCACTCCCAAAAAAATCTCGGAACTTAAATTGAGCGAACTCGAACGACTTATCTACGGCGTGGGTTTCCACCACACCAAATCAAACCACCTTCATGAACTATCATATCTCATTCACACAAAATATAAAGATCAATGTCCATCCACCCAAGATGCGCTCACCTCCCTCCCTGGTGTTGGTCGAAAAACCGCGAACTGTATCCTCAATTACGCATTCAATACCCCCGCAATCGCTGTAGACATTCACGTGCATCGAATCACGAACCGTCTTGGTTGGATTAAAACCACATCTCCCGAAGAAACCGAAGACGCACTCATGGAAATTCTACCAACAGAGCAATGGATCAGAATAAACAAACTTCTCGTCGTACACGGTCAAACAATTTGTGAGCCGCGAAAACCAAAATGTAATCTCTGCCCAATCACAAAGTACTGCGAGTATTTTCAAAAACAAGCAAAGATCACGCCATCAAAATAACCATCCCAAATAATTCTTCTGAAATATTTTTGCTTTGTCTCACTTTCCCTCACCAGATTTCGTATTTTTCGTATATATACCCTTTAGCCAACGTTAATATCACTCTCTCACCCCAAACGAATCATGAACTATGGTGGACTTTGTATTGAATATGGAAAAAGTGTAAATGCCACAGCTGCAGCCATTACTATTTTCAACAAAAAGCAGGATTGCATCGAACGTCAAACCTGCTATATTTATCCATCAATTCCGTTTAGCGAGGAAAATAGATACTCCCGAGATCGAGCAACCTTTGAAATCCTAATGTCGCTTGTACGTGAAATAGTGGATGTCCTCGTATTCTATAGAAAAGGAACAGGAGCAACATACAATTTGGCATCTAAAATTGGAGAAGAATACCATTTTCCTACCTTTGCTCTTGCAGACAGTTTAAACACGGGAAGATATGAACCCCTCCCAAATAATGCTGGGTCATACGTAAAAGTCGACAAAGAAATCGGACCAGACACCTACGCTCTTCGTACGTTATCATTTCATAAACCAATATACCTTGAAGTCGGGTATAATCTTGAAGCAAATCAAGTAATTCCTTTAACCTTTGAGTTCTCAAAAAATTTTAGAACTCCTGAAATTGTCAGAAACGCAAGAGTATTAGCACGTCAAACATTACGTGAAAATTTAGCAGACAGATTATAACATCTGGTTGCAGAATTCTATATCCCTACACGATGTGTGATAGTTACATCTCGAAGCGTTGTGCGATAAAAATCAAGACGTTTATTCACATAATCTTGATGCAAATCCTTCTCAAATAAAACGCATACAGTATAATCGCGTTTGCAAGCAGCAGGAACAAAACCACACACCTCAATAGGCCGAGTTATACGAGGTAGTTCTCGAGAATCAAATTGTCGAATAATCAAATAGTATCGATCTCCTTCAGTAGCATGTAATCTCGAACGGATTCCAAAGACAGGATCAGTTTTGAAATACTCACCTTCCTCCGCTACATAAGCGTTTGAATGCCCCTCTTCATTACCATAAAATGTGGTATTTACAATTGCTTGAAGCGTCTCAAAACTATCTTCTCCGCCCCGCGGTTCTATACCATGGATCCCTGGCTGAACTCGAAACACATAATCGCCTTCATCAATGTGGAACCGTGAAAAAACATATCCCCCTCGGTGCGCAAGCGGCACAATCAGTGGCCTAATCTTCGAGCTTCCAAGACGTGCCTCAACCGCAAGAGCTCGCTCAAGTGTGGATGGAAAATGGGAAAATTCCTCTGCTTTCAAATTCAACCCATCAGAAGTGATACTGACATGTTCCATATATATTGTGATATTTGTCTAATTAATAAATCACCCTACCATTTCACTTTATGCGGCGATCTTCGAGACGTCGCATGCAACACTTCTGCGGTCTTTACCAGTGCAACAACCATCCAAATCGCATTTAAAATCACAAACGGCCATGCCGTTAGTGACCAACCATAATACAAAAGAAGCAACGACCCAATCACATTCATCACGTTATATCGAAGCGTATCTTGTCGCCATGCAACGAGAAACTCATCAAGAATAAATGCAACCAAAATACAAATCATCCCAACAATCCCTGCAAATAAAGTAAATGTCAAAACCATTTTATCCTCCTTTCCGACTAAAAAAAATATTTTAATCAGCAATCAACAACCAACCAATTACAAAGTACAAATCACCGAAGCGGCATCTTCCGTAAATTCTGCTGATCCGCAATCGACACCAAATGCCGACCTAAATCACGAACAATGAACTTCTGCTTCTCCGCTGTTCTTTTCAACGTTGCCAAATATTTCAAATGCGGCATCTGCATCATATATACTGCCTCATCAAGTGAGAGCGTCTTATGTAACAACTCTGTAATCTCATGGTAATGTGACTCAACCATTTTAATAGAAGTATCATACTCACGTAGTTGCGCAATCGTAGCGGGTAGGCTCATATAATCATCATTAAGTAATTGCGAAGTAAGCATCTTTGCTTTTGCATGATTCCCTTGAAAGTTTGCAAGTTTCCAATCAATCAATTGACGCACATGACTTCGAATCTTCTCTTGCACTTTCACATTGCGTTGCGCCTTATCAAGCTGAACATCCATAACTTGCAATTTAGAATTAACGTTATCTTTAACATTATTTGGTAAATCTCTCAGAAAAGAAAAGTTTCCATTTGCATTATCCTTTAACGGTGCAATCCATGCTTCTCTAAAATCTGCCAGCACGCGCGAGCTATCATCAAGCGAGTGCACCTCTTTACGCAGATCTCCAAGATCCCTAACATCCATAGCTCAATAACCCTATTTTACGTATATAAACCTTGTGCTTATTCACCCTGTAATAAGGCATAGAAAATCACTCTTTAGCGCATCTAAAAAATGCATTTCACAAATATTGACTATTCAAGAAAAAGAAACAAAAAAAAGAAAAAAAGGCCCCCGGTCTACTCGAGGTACATCTTAAGGCGATCTTGATTAAGTTCCCACTTTGCTGAAATCTTTCCTTCACGCTTGTAATACTTAGCAAGTCTTCGAATCTTAGAAGTTGCTAAAATGAGACCACGCCCAGCTGTCATATCATGTTTATTTTTAAGCAAATGACTCTTAATTGCAATCAACTTTCGAATAAGCGATAACATATCCTCTGGAAGTTCAGTTGCAACATCATGTTCCTTCATGATAACAGCTACCGACTTACCAGTAAGTGCTTTAACACTATTTACACCGTGAGAATCTCGAAGAATCATACCTACTTCAGATCCACTCTTACCTGACTTAGCGTACTTTACAACAAGTTTCTCAACTTCCTTATCCTTATACGGAGCCCAAGAAGGTGTATGTTTAGCTGGCTTCTTACTACCTGCCTTACCCTTTGCTCCACTATGCATTCGTGCCATGGTTATTCCTCTATTAGTTTTTTTAAATCGAGAATGAGATTCATAAGTCCCGCCTGTGTTTACCAACAATTCAACCTGCTCACATAAAGCCTGATCAAACTATCGCAACTGCAACGTATACTCATCAACTCTCTTAAGTACAGACAAGCCATAAAGACCGATCTGCCCCTCGAATACAACCTAACTTGCAACTTTCTTTAAAAAGCTTACTCTTATTTCCTCCTATCACCCTACCACAACCCACAATGTTTATAACTCCAAAAATAATTTTAAAACCATGGTAACACCTATTGGTAATCAAGGCAATAACATCCCTTGGAGAGAACCTGTTGTTCTCAGCCCGGCCTATGTCTCAGGAGATTTCGCAGGTGCACGAGAAATTTTTGCTGCAATTAATCGATCCGTAACTAATCTCAATCTTGTAAGTGGCGACATCATTCCTCAAATACATCCTACTCTATACTCCAATATAACTCGAGACGGGGCTCAAACAAAAATCTCAGAATACTATCACCAAAATTTCCCTCCTAAAGATGGTGAAAAAAGATACCCAGTTACTCCACTGCAAAGAGCATACCTACAAGATGGCTTCACCGTACTTGAAACACTTACTCTTAACGCGCACGATCTTCCTGACTATCTTATTTTTCTAAACAGTACATATGGTGCTCTCTCATCAAATCAGCATTGCACTTACGGCTCAAAAATAAGTCCTGCAGACCATCTCAATTTTGCAATCGCCCAACAAATTCACGCTAAAGGAAATCAAACAGGCGTAGACCTCACACTCTATATTCGATTCCAACTACCGGTAAATAAATCAGAGAAATAAATCAGAAAAATAAACATCCAAAGTAGACATTAAATCCATAATCCTTATAAATAAAAATTTCTCTAGCATCATTATGAAAAGAATTCACCTTGCCATAATCATCATACTCGTTGTACTCATTGCAGTCTTTATTGCTCGAAATACTGGAATTGGAAATGCGACAACCACCAATATCCAAGTCTCAGATAAACCAACAATTAACAACGCACAACCCTCTTCCTCACCTAATATCACTCCATCCTCAACAGACAATAAAGACAATGACGATGATGAAATATCATCGCCACAAACAACATCTTCATCAATAAATTCGAGTACACAATCAAACACGCAATCAAACTTATCTACTCAAAACGAGCCTACTGCAACATCGGCTTCAGGTATAACCATAACCGAACTCGCAACGCACAACTCTCGAAGTGATTGTTGGATAGTGTACCAAAAAAAAGTGTACGATATAACCTCATTCCTTCCAAGGCATCCAGGTGGAATCAATGCAATTGCTAGACACTGTGGGACCCAAGGATTTGAAAATGCATTCGTACAACAACATGGAACAAGCAAAGTCTCAATGATGATGAAAGTAACCACCTTCATCGGTGACTTCGATGTTGTAGGGACAATGCAATAAGTAATACCCATAAATGCAACAACAGAATCAACCCCCAATTAGGAAAAAATAAAATGAAAAACAACCAACCAAAAGACTACTCAACACTTATCTTACGAATCTCCTTAGCACTCGTATTTCTGTACTTCGGATTTTCTCAAGCGCTCACACCAGATAATTGGACTGGTTATCTACCCGGATTCATGACAAACACTATCATTACACCTACTAACATAGTGGTGATGAATGGTATCATGGAAATCGTACTTGGAATTTTTCTTGCAATCGGCCTATTCACAAAATTCGCATCCCTCCTACTCGGCCTTCATCTAATCGGAATCGCAGCAACAATCGGATTCAACCCTTTAGGAGTACGCGACTTCGGACTAGCTGCTGCGACTCTCTCCTTATTTTTCTCCGGAGCAGGAAAATGGAGCATAGACAACAAAAACGCAAAACAGGAAACAAAAGAAGAGTAGGTCACAAGAATCTAAATCTTTTTATGTTCCATCTTGATTTAAACTAAATCAACGAAATAAAACCCCTCCAACATCATAATCAAATCTAAATATTTCAATAATACGTGAGATTGCTGTTTTTTCAACAACTGAGTCGCTATCTGTAAACACAAAGATATCACCTTTTGCAACTTTCAACCCTTCAGCAATCGCTTTCTTCTTTCCAGAATTATGTGGCATATCAATGATTTTCACAATAGGGTTAGATTCAAACGATGCCAAAACACGACGAGTAGAATCAGTACTACAATCATTAACAACAATTATTTCTTTTGGTGAATAATCAGATTCCAGAAGTGACCTAATACAGGTCCAATAATCTTCTCATCATTATATACTGCAAGAACACAAGACACCAGGGGCTTTTTCCCATCCATCTTCAACCCCCTGTTTCCTAATTTCCGCTGATATATCAATATACTTATGAGCAAAGTAGAAAAAGAGAAATATTACTACCGTGACAAGTACACCATAGGCAACAAAAATTGGATTAGCGTTAATTTGAAAAAATAATTTTCCATTGAGAACTAACACTAATAACATCAAAATAACCAAAATCAATAAATTTCGAACCGCTCGCGATGCCATAGGGTGTCTCCTGACGAAGAGCTTCCGTCAATTTGGGTAGTAGTATCTTCACTTCAGATGAAACAGCAAGAAAAAAGAAAACGTCAAAATAACCGTATCAACCATAGTTAATAAAAATTACATATATAGGGGGGATTTCATATATATATTTTGAAATGAATCCTCTCTGATGATTAATTCTCTCTACTCTTATGATCTAATCACAGAAAAATAATAAACACAATCACTATTGAAAAAGAAAAAGCAACTACTGCCACCTACCATGTATCATCTTCATGACGAGTATATACAAGTGTCTTATCCTTCACAATCATAGAATGCTCAAACTGAGCAACAAGTCCACCTTTTACTTCTGGGAGTGGAGGATATGCACGAACTATTCCCTCACGTAACAGCTCTCGAAGACCTAATAGCGCTGGTCCTTTACCGAGCGTTCGAGTCAACCAACGAGTTGTAAACGGAAGACCATTTTGTGGAGCAACCTGTTCCAAAATTTTCCGAGCATATGGAGATCGAGGCATCCGTTTATTTGCAACCATAAATATTGATGGGTTGTTACCCTCTTTAATCAACCCAACCCCGTTTGTAATAAATGGTTCAATTGCAATTTGCATTCCCTCAACCAGTTGAGTTTTTTCTTTCGAATTATACGTTGGAATTGAAATCCCTGCATGCACTCTATATTGTTCAATAGAATGTCCAGCTAAATTTCGCACGATTTGAAATCCTGCTTTCTCGGTTTCCGATGTTTGCGCTTCACCGAGTTCCCATAATTGAACACCTGGCCTTACAAGTTTAATAGCAGCTCGAAGGGCATTTTGTGACGTTTTAATCAATTCCTGCCGCACCCCAGTAACAGAACCAACTTCAACAGTCATCGCATTATCCGCAATATAACCATCAATGTGGACACCAATATCAATTTTAACCAGATCACCAACTTTAAAGACACCGACATCGTCTTGTTCCGGACAATAATGTGCCGCAATATCATTAACTGCCATCTGAGCCCATGCAATACCACCACCAAGCTCAACAATACGCCGTTCGCAGTAATCCATCACTTCTAAATAAGTAGTACCTTCACAAATACGTGCCACACCTTCGCGTCGCACTTGACCTCCGATTCGGCCAGCTAGAATAATTTTATCCTCTATTTCATCTCGAGAGCTATCTTTTACCACATCAATCACAACAAAAGGACAGTATCAAGCATTTTTAAAGTTATAGGAAGCCCACATATAGATATACTAACATATAAAACAAATAGAATCAACCAAAAAATAAAATACCTCTCTTTTTTATCTTGTCCCAACTTGTATTTCTGCCTGTAATGTATTCAGATTTTTGATCAAAACTTGTTTACTGGCAAGCAGCTCATCACGTTCTTTTACATTGACACGTTTTTTAATGGCGATTTCTAGTTCAGTCGCAATCATCAAAAGAAATGATGCCTGCTTATGAAGTTTTTCTCCTTCTGCTTTCTTTTGAACCGCGTTAGTCATACTCTTGAAATAACGAAAATCAATCTCGCATGTATTCATAACTTGTAAACTAAAATCTCGCATAACTTCCTTTGCCCTCATGATACTCTCGGAAGAAAGAGATTTCTTCGCATCAATATTTTTTCCCGTCTCAGTCCAAATATATGTCATTATTATTCCTCTCTAAATGCAAAGTTCTCAATAATTTATCTAGATGCCGTACCTATCTAAACCTATAAAAGGATTTCCCTGATATAGGGGGGATATACATCACCACAGAAATACTTATAATCTACAAAATCAAAAACACCTCATGATACCACAACTAGACTCATTTGTAATAGTGCGACCAGACCAATATACTGGGTTCAATGCCGAATCAACGCAAGCCGTCTTGCAAGCAGACCAACGTGTGCTTGGAGTGTTAGAAAAAATCATCGCGCAAGGCGATGAACAACTACGAACAAAAACCGGCTTCAGCAACGATAATATGCCAGCATATTCACCTACCACCACAAAATATACCTTGGATGAAATCCAATTCGAAGTGACATCCACCGTCAAAAGGATTAATCCTGAATATCAAAAAGCATTCGACCAACTGGAATCATTTCTTGAATTCTGCTTAACGGATTGGCAAGAAGGTGTAAGAAAATATCGTGTAAGATCTTATAACACTGGGTCCAACAAAGAACCAAAGAAAGAACCATTCATCCGACTTGATTATTTAATGAGCAATGCATACCAATTCTTAGCCAATGTAACGGAGCTTAAAGTTGAGCAAAAAGTAGAATGTTGGGCACCCCCAGAATATGACGATCTCTCAAGCAGATTAATTGTCCCAACTAAACTATTAGCAACAGACAATGGCAAGTATAACATTAGCGAACCAGGAGCAGCTAAATTATGGTACCAAGCAAAAAAGTTTGCAAAAGAAGTAAAAGAGAATACCATAGCTCCTTTTACTGAGGAAGTTAGAGACAGGGCAGAAGTAAGCGAAACGAAAAATGAAACCAGAGAACATTTCGAGGCAATAGCAGGAAAATATCTTATTCGCGTACAAAGCGTCCCATCACCACGCAGGCTAGCCGGAGTCGCCATGAATACACTGTTTGCTATTCCCGAACCAAAACGTGAAGAGGGCGGACATCCAATTATAACCTCTCGAGCTAATTATCAAACCCAACTCCATGATGCCCAAGCAACATTAAGAGATAAAAAAGGTAATCTCAAGGGCCTAAGTAAAATGGGAGAACTTCCTCTGATATTTTACGGATTAGAACAAGACCCTAAAGTGCAAGAAGCAGAAATCGACCTTTCAATGTACCAAGCAAAAAGAGAAACCAATAACGGACAAAACCACATTTTTGTATCTCTACCAGCAGTATACAAACGTTTAGGTGAATTAGAAAACGAGAATATTCGAGATCGTATGCTGCACAATTTAAGCATTTTGCATCTCGCATAAATCAATTTTTTCTTTTTTTCTTTTGGATCATCTTTTCTACCAACATGGATTCCCCAATTCCGCAACACATATAACCAAGTTCTACTAAAACCCCAAAATGGCAAAACTAAGCGTCTGTATGATCGTAAAGAACGAAGAACAATTTCTCAAAAATGCACTTACCTCTATTAAACATCTCGCTGATGAAATCATCATTGTTGATACTGGCTCTATCGATAGTACTCCCGAAATAGCTCTTCAATTCACTCCGAATTTATTCAATTTCAAGTGGAATGACAATTTTGCTTCAGCAAGAAACTTTGCTCTCAGTAAAGCAACAGGTGATTGGATTTTTGTACTTGATGCTGACGAATCAGTGAGCGTTTTGGATATTGATGAATTCAAAACTATTATCCAAGAAGCATCAGAAGAAACGAGTGCCTACGCCTTTACCAGAAGAAATTATACCAACGAACATAAAGTTGCATCGTTTATTTCATCTGCATCCGACCCATACCCTGAAGCTAAAATGGCATCTGGGTATATTGAAGACAAAGTAATACGTCTTGTACGAAATCTACCACAAATTCAATTCATAGGACAAATTCACGCAACCTTAAACGAGTCTGTACGAAAAGTAGGTAAAATAGAAGAGAGTGGAATTCCCATTCATCACTTTGGTCAACTTAAATTTGGCAACGAAAGCAAAAAAGAATTTTATGAACATCTCTACCAAGTTGCCGAAAAAGAGTCTCCTTCCGCAAAATTATTTTGGCAGCATGGCCAAGATCTTCTCTCGCGAGGAGATGCTGTAAAAGCGATTTCATATTTTTGTAAATCTGTAAACATCGATAAGGGATTTTTCCCCGCATGGTTAGCCATGGCCAACGGTCACCTTATCCACGGCGATTATTTTAGAACCAGAGTAGCATTAAGTAAAGCTCGTGAATTGAATCCAAACCATTTTTACATCTATCTTGCTCAAGGCATCATGCTCATCACCGAACGTGATTTCAACGGAGCTCTTGAAGAATTATTTCATGCACTCGAGTTAGAACCAAAGAATGCCGCAATCCATTACTACACCGGTCTCTGCTTACATGCAAAAGGTGACACAGAGCGAGCATATCTCGCATTCAAAAACGCGTGCGACATCGACCCAACATACAAAGAAAAAGTGAAATTCGAATAATTTCAATTTTACTCTCTTTCTTTCTTAATATCTTTTTAAATTTCTTTTTTAATCTCTATATAACTCGTTCTATTTTCGTTTCATCAGGTTAAGAGCCTGTTCAGTTGTAAGTTCGCTAAATCCCCTTTCTTTAAATTTCACGTCCACCAACCCCAGTTGTACTGAGTCAATAGAAACACACAGCTCAGGCACATAAAATATATCTTTGCCAGCAAAACCAAATTCATCTTGAAAATACCCCATCGCGTTCGCAACACAATTTTCAAGCACTCCTCCAATAAACATTGTTTTTGTATGTCCACGCACCTTTTCATACAAAGATTTACGCGAGTCATAAATCTCAATTGCTCGATCCCACACATCCTGTGAAAATGTTTCAGGACGTAAATCTGGAAGTGGCATGCCCCACTGGGTTGTTGTACATATATTCACCCGCGAGTCAAATAATATTTTAAAGTGAGAATCACGATACAAAACCATTTCCTCCACAATTGACTTCATCATATCCCCTGAATCATTTTTATGCATCAACACATCCACTCCACCATTTAATGCCGTTGAAATAAACTCACTCACCCTCTTGTCTCGCTCCGCAAACTGTTCAATTGGCCCCAAAACGAGCGTATCTCCCGTGCCCTTATACATATGGGGATGTATAATATTAAGTAACATAGTCTATTCAAACCTACTCCTTTTAAAAGATGTAAGTAAAAAATTCACTCCCTCTTTTTTCCTATTCCTAACAATACCTACTCCATCACCATAAATGTTTTATAATCAAAAGTACAAAAAATAAATCAAACAAAGGGGGTATAAATAGATGGTATTAGATCTTACACAAATATTATTTCAAAGCGAAAAAGACGGTTTCGTAAACGCACGAACCACCGCACCAATCACCGCAATTCGTCTCACCCAAGTTATATCTCTCAGTTCTGGATATGGCGGATTTTCCGATCCGGATTCTGCAAGAGATGCAGCTCTACGCGAGTTACCAAACAAACTTACTAAATACGAAGCCAATGCCTATGAAGAAGTAAGTGGACAATCTCACGATTCTCGCCAAGAATGTGACGGAGCTCCCTACAGCTATTCAATGCAAGTCATCGGATATCGAATTTAAGTTTTAATTCTTTATTTTTTACGTGGTATGTTTCATGATTTATCCAATATACACCATCGGCGGAACACCTGGCTCCGGCAAAAGCACCCTCGCAAAACAATTAGCAACCAGGTTAGGATACGAACACATTTATGCAGGCGGAATTCTCAGATCATGGTCACAAGACATTGAACACAATCCAACCAGTCTTCCTTTTGACCAATGGTACGCATCGCTTTCAACCAACCCCTCATTTGACCATAAAGTAGACCAACTAGTAGGACAGGCCGCAAACAACAAAACCAATCTTATTCTCGAAGGCAGAGTCGGATTCCATTTCGTACCCCAAGACAAACGCAATATTACAAGACGACTCTACATCACATGTGATCCCACGGAAGCAGCCAAAAGAGTAGCAACACAAAAAGCCCAAGGACAAAGAAGTGAAGAAACCCCCACAAAAGATATTCAAGCGCAGTATTACCTTTTATTATCAAGATCCGCACAGGAGCGCATACGCTATGAAAATCTCTACGCAATTGACATAACCAAACCTGAGCACTATGACCAAATCATCGATACAACCCATCTAACGCCCGAGCAAACAATTGACGCAGTTCTAAACAAAAAATGAACCCAACCAGCATAAACACATCTAATTCTACTTTTATCATTTCTATATTGGTTCTATCCGAACATTCGCAAATAAACAGTATTTTTCAGTAAATGGGTGCATGAAATGTAGCACCGGAGTGTACATAAAAACATTAATTCGAGCGATCTCCCAACTTGGTGCCAAGAACGGCCGATTTGCCCCAATATCAAATGCCTGTTCCTTAAGGAATCTAATACCCGTTGCGTTATCTCGATATGATTTTACTTTCTCATACTGCAACGATGTCTTATCACCATTGAAACTCTGAACTTTGATACTCCCTTCGGATATAATAATCGATAAACGTTCTTTGGAGATAACTTGCGTCATCGGGGCATAATTACCATCCGTACTCCAGTTATTTCGTCCCAAAATCAACACTTCATCTTCTGAGATAATTTTTTCAAACGTAGCCTTACCAAATGCTGCTGCCCGAGAAAATGTTACTTTGTACTGTTGAACAGACTTTCCGGCAGCCTTACCCACTTCTTTGGCCTCAGGAATCATCTCCAATAGTTGCTCGCGGAGTCTCTCAGCAACCTTCACAATGAACTCTGATCTCCCTTTGGCAGCTAATTTTAAGGTCTCAATTTTAGCATGATTCGGCTTTTCACGAATTTTCTTTAAACCAAGAGAAAACTCATTAATCTCCGCTTTAAGAGTACCAAAACCAGTAGCTGCCTTATCCGCATCATTTGCCAATTTTTGTAGATCGTTCTCAGCCAATTTTTTCCACTCAGCTGCCGTTCGTCTATGAAGTAATGACATAAATAGACCCCTTTTTGGATTATCTAACCATAACTGGAATAGAAACCAATCCACACATAGCTTAATAAATATTACTCACCACCAAATCGCAGTAACTATTCACTACGACAGACAATTAATCACAAGAAGTAACTACTAACTAAACGAAAAAGATGTAACAAGAAAAAATCTAAAATCGTCCTTTCTCAATTAACCCGCGCATACGTTTGACAAAGTCTTCTGCTTCCAAATACAACTTCTCATATTCCGGACCACTAATCTCTTTAATCTCGCGATGAGTAATCTTCTTTGACAATGTATAAAATTTATGCATCGTCTCAACATATTTTTTTTCAAGCAATTTTGGCTTGACATATAATTTATCTAAAATTTCAGCAACGTGTTCCGGTGTTGGTGGAACCTCTCCGCGTCGCATAATCGCAGCATGTGCTGCGTCAATGACTGCCCAATACAAATCAAGAGCTGCTTGTAATACATGCCACCTACTATTCAGCAATGTCTTAGGTGATCTACCATAATATCTCCAGATACTCTCTTCAGATGGTCGAACACGACCTTGCTGTAATAAAATTTGTAACGGTTCAAAATATCCTCTATCATGCAGAGCTACACCATCACGTAAAATGTTTACAATAATGGGGTCGCCAGCTCGAATATGTTCCCAAAAAGCAGTAAATGTCATGGAAGTTACGTGCAGCTTAGGTGTAACCTTCATCATCGTATTTTCAACAATAATACGGTATCCTTCAACGAGCGCATCCGTAATGGCAAAACGGGTATCATCCGTTAAAACAAGAACATCGATATCACTTTTCGCGGTCGTCTCACGCCGAACCGAAGAGCCAAACACAATAACTCCACTCAAAAAATCTCCTAACTCCTTAAGCAATAGCTCAGAAAATTGTTCAGCAAGACGAAGATCCTCTGTAGGATACTTAATCTTATTCTCATTCATTCTTCGGCCAATTACAAACTCCATACCCCTATCACCACATAGGCGTTATTAAGGTTTATGAACCATTATAGAGTAGTGTTTGGAAACATCTATCCAATCCCATATTAGTTTTTATACCATCCCCCACCTAAAATCTCAAATTAATCTGATTATTGAGGTAATTAAAATGACTGATATTCATGAACAAATCGCAGCAATGCATGACACTGGTCTTGACATAGGCACTCTCATAGAGATAACTTTGAAGCAAGGAGTAGTATGGAACAATGGCCATACCGACGCACCAACCATCGACCCTTGCGGATATGAAGCTCCAAAAAATAACCTTACCCCCCCAATTCCCGGTGCTACCACTGTGGGATATATTAGCGGGTTAACACATTTACGCGTAACTCTCGCACCAACCCTGGGTAAAACAAACCGGGCGGGACACTTCGAGCTTGTTCCTGACTTTCAACCAGGTCACTGCTACGTGCATGGCGATGCAATTTACTCCGTTCGTAAGTGCTAAAGGAAATCCAACATTTATTTTTTCTATTTCTTCCTCTCCCACTTCTCCCCAGTTCTAACCCTATAAACAACCTTTATATACCAATACTCCTACACCATTCTAGGTGAAATCAATGTCCAACAAAAAATACTTTCTTCTGTTAATTGCAATCATAATTTTATCATTCTCGGCATTTGCGTATGTAAGTGATTCACCTAGAGCAAGCGTCACACTCGTAAATCAAGATCCTGATCCCGTTGAACCTGGACAGGTTGTAACTCTCAAATTCAAAATCGAAAACCAAGGCGCACAAACAAATCAAGATGTTATACTACGCCTTATTCCGAGGCAGCCATTTTCCTTGTATGGGGACCAAGCAGAAAAAAATGTAGGCAAACTTGCCGCGGGTTCAGTAAACAATGAAGCAATTTACGTTGAATACAAGCTAAAAATTGATGAAAACGCAGTCGAAGAAGAAACCGAAATAGAAGTTGAGCTACAAATCGGTGAAGGAAAAATTCTCTACACCAATGGCGAATTTAAAGTTGACATTCAAACTCACGATGCCTCTTTAGACATCAAATCAATTGCTCTTGACCCAAATCCAATCCCACCCGGTCAAACTGGTCGAGTTACATTAACCGTGAAAAATCTCGCTGACTCACTATTAAAAGACATCAAAATTAAACTAGACTTAAGCAGTGCAACTCTTCCATTGGCACCATACCAAAGTTCATCGGAGCGCATAATCCCACAACTCCAAACTGGAGTACAAGACACTCTCACCTTTGATATTATCGCAACGCCTGAAGCCGTTCCTGGCTTATACAAAATACCTCTTAACATAACTTTCTCCGATGAGCAGGGAAGCAAAACCACGATTAATGATATTCTTGCAGTACAAATAGGGGACATCCCAAATCTCAAAGTATTTCTTAAAAAATCATCAGCGCCTCAAGCCCAAAGTCGTTCAACTATCACAGCAGCGTTCGCTAACGCCGGACCAACAGACATAAAATTCCTTGAGTTCACACTTCAAGATGATCCGAGCTACAAACTACTCTCCTCTTCAAACTATTTTTACATTGGCGACGTCGATAGTGATGACACAGAAAGTGTTGACCTTGACATATTCATCAACTCAAATCAACCAACCCTAAAAATCCCAATAAAAGTCAATTTTATTGATGCTAACAACAAACCCTATGAAATATACTCCTCACTTGAACTCAACCTCCTCTCTTCAGATGAGATGGTAACATATGGCATAACACCCAAAAGTTCAAGCATGCTTATTATAATTCTCATAATCTTAGTCATAGCTGGGTTTATAGCATACAAAAAGTGGTACAAAAAAAGGAAACCAAAAACATAGGAACAAAAAACATAATTTCCTTACCAGCATGAAAACCAAACCAAAGAGTAGGAATACATCACAATGAAACGTGAATATTTCATCCTCGCGGTGCATAACCTAAAAGCACGACCCACAAGGTCAATTCTCACCATCTTGGGCGTCTTCATTGGGATCGCAGCCGTTGTTGCCTTAGTATCTCTGAGTGAAGGATTAAAAAACTCAGTAGCCGATCAATTCTCTAAATTAGGTTCTGATAAAATCACTGTGCAAGCAGCAGGGGGTGGATTCGGACCACCCGGAACCGCCGTACCTACTCCAATCACATTAAAAGACAAAAAAGCTTTAGAGGGGGTTTCAGATATTGATCTTGTAGTTGGTAGATTAATTCGAACAGCGAAAATTGAGTATCACGATGAAACAAGATTTACCTACGCAGTTTCTATGCCTGACGCATTAAAAGAGCGAGAAGTAATCATCGAAATGAACGACTATCAAATGTATCAAGGACGTTTTTTTGAACAATCATCTGCCAAGGAAATAATAATAGGATACAATCTCCAAAAAGATTTTTTCCCTGATAACCTATACCTAAGATCAAAAGTCCTTATCCAAGGTCAAGAATTCACCATTGTAGGAATTCTCAAAGATTCCGGAAATCCTCAACGTGATAATACTATCATCATGCCTGAAAAATCCATGCGAGATACTCTCCTCATCCCCGAAGCATACGATATTGTTGTAGCAAGCGTTCAAAAAGGAGTCAGCATATCACAAGTGAGTGAAGCAGCAGCAAAGCAATTGCGAAAATCAAGAAACGTAGACATAGGTAAAGAAGATTTTACCATTCAAACACCTGAACAACTTCTTGGCACCCTTAATACCATTCTCTCTATTATTCAAGGTGTGCTCGTAGGTATTGCTGCCATCTCTCTTCTCATTGGTGGAATTGGCATCATGAATACTATGTACACCGCAGTAGTTGAGAGAACAAAAGAAATTGGCATCCTCAAATCAATTGGTGCAACACCACAAACCATCATGACTATTTTTCTCATCGAATCCGGCCTGCTAGGTTTAATTGGTGGAATAATCGGAGTTATCTTAGGAGTCGCAATAGCAAAACTAGTCGAATTCCTTGCGTACCAAGCGTATGGCACATCTTTAATTCAAGCAACAATAAGTCCCACTGTAATAATTTTTTCCCTAGTCTTCGCATTCATCGTTGGAGCCGCATCCGGCGCATTCCCAGCAAAGCAAGCAGCCAAAATGAACCCTGTAGACGCATTGAGAAGATAAAACCCAATTAATAGATTCACATACCAATTCAAAATAGAAACGACCTGAACTCAATCTAGCTCAACATCCTTTATTCATCATCTCACTTCGCAAGAGAAATTTTAGGCACCATTGCTACTTTATCATATCCTGTATCCAAAGATCCTGTTGGGTGCGTGATCATATTAACAAAAAATATTCCTCCGGGGTTATTGGTCGAAACAAATTCCATATCCACAAAAATATCATTAGCGTATTGTGGAACTGCAACAAGCCCTTTATCCGTATACCCCAGTGAGTTTCGTAGCATTGTTGCAGTATGGCATACACAAAAAGGCACGCTCATCCCCGTAACGACATGACGAACACTCTTCAAACTACATCCAAATTTAGATCGCATTTTCAACTCTAAAAAAGCAATATCTTCAACTGTTGGAAAAGCGTTTTCAGAGATATGCACTCTGTCTTTTCGTTGAAGTAATGTTAATAAATCTTGTATTTGCTTTGGTCCTGCAATATCATCTTGGCCCTTCACAATATGGAGGTACATATACTCCTTTCTGGAAACAACGTTGAGTAATCCGTACAATTTGTTTATAGTATTAATCACCGCAGCCGATGTGACTTTGTCACCATAAAAATTCAAATGCTCACCCGAATAAGATGTACCTAATTTGAAATCAGACGGGTGAAACGCGGTTGGATGAACAAACCATACTAATGTAGGGTATTTTTGTTCAGAAATGGTATGTATCATATCCATTCGATATTTTTGTGCAATCAATATAGCTTCTCCTATCTCTTGAAGTAGAACCGCCGCAAGTGTAGTGTCCTCGTGCTCTTTTCCCCGCTGTATTTTAGAAATAAGTGCCTCAATCACAGTTATTTTTTCAACTAATGTAGGGGCGGTTTCATTTTGAAGGTGTTTTTTGTAAATTTTTCGAGAAGCATCCTTCATCATCTGTTGCAGTAATGATTTTTGTTTATTTTTTACAATAATTTTCCTATCCGTTGATTCAAACGACTGCACCAATTGTATCGCGTGAGATTTTTCTAACAATAAATGAGTAATAACATCATCCCACTCTGCAATATTCATGTATTCAAACAGCACAAGTCTCTATTTAATTGTTTCCTCACTCCAATGGCTTCTAACAACCACCAAAAAGGTATATTAACCAAAGCATTATACATTCATCATGGAAAAAATTCCGGAAGCATTTTTAGAGCATGATCAACTCCTCCTAGAGTACGATCGCTTGCAAAGTGTTCTGGATTTAGTAAACTCAAGAGTTTCATTGGGTTCAAATGCAACCCCTTCTTTTAACAGAGATATTCGATCGAATATAAACAAGCAACTTCGAGGCGGATTAATTCATACTGGTATTTGGAAAATCGAAAAAAAACACCAAGAATATGTACAGAAATTAATTCAGAAAATTAATTCATTACATGATGATCAATCAAGTCAAATCCAATTAATTTCGCAGGGTCAAACTATTACATTAAGTAAGCTAGAGGACGAGATTAATACCTATGCAAAGGAAATTCTAAAACATACCGCCCAAACCGGGAGCATAGGAAAATATTTAGCAGATAAAGAAGTCGATTGGCAAGAGCTCAAAGATACCATTGAACATGTACTCAAAAACATCCGCTCGCTTATCGCCCTGCTAGAAAATATTGGGTATATTCGTCCATCGCTCCCTATTATCAAAATCAAGTCTACCCAAAAGCAATATTGGCATGCCGGAATTACCGGACGTCATGGTGAAGTAATAGACTCTATTCAAAAACAGGGTCTGCTCCCAAAAGATCAACTCACGGCAAAAACTGGAAATATCTGGACGCAATCAACAGGTGAAGCGTATGTTACAACTGATCCTAAAGCAGCTCTACGCTATCTCATTATGGGTTGGAAAAGTTATGATCACACTCGTGGAGGCTTACCATTCGTACTATCTATCAAAATCAATGAATTCACAAAACAATACTCCTTTGATAGTGAGATGATACGACAAACTCCATCGAGTACGTTCGTATTATGGTACGCACTCATTCAAGGGTGCATCGATATCAATGGCAATCTTCAAGAACTCTATCATATTTCAACAATTCGCACGGAGCCGTGGATAAACGCGTTAACATATCCTCCCCTGCTTCATGCAGCATCAAACGCCCACAACCTTCTTACATTCTTAACCACCATGAGTTTTACGTCCTCCTGCCCACAACCACTTAGCTCATTAGACACATTCTTGAACAATACCCAACTAAGTGAAGTCAAAGAAAAAATAAGCTCTAAAGTTTGGGAACGCTTCCTCATTAGATTAAACGAAGTCCGTCCAGGAAAATCCCTTTCTCAACTCACAACACAATACACCAAAAATCTTGCTAAAACGGACGGGTGGGATCCATCATTTATCGATAAAATCTATATCATCACACCAAATGGCGAAAAAGATTGGCGCAAATGGGCATCAATTATCCCAGAAGATCAAATTATAGTGTGGGAAAAATGGTCAGAGTTGAAATATGATGGAAAAAACAAATATCCTGGGAACGGAAAATTTGTTGCAATAAAAGAAACCAAGTAGTTGATATATTACTATCTTCTTTCCTATCACAACATTCTGAGTTTCTCCCGTTTCTCCATCTTTTGTCAAAAATCACAAACCTCATAAACTCCTCTTCCTATCTAAATCCTGAAGATGTTTAAAGACTACATTACCCTTGCGCTTAACGCTGTACTCAGAAGAAGAAAAAGATCCATTCTCACTCTCTTAGGTATTATTATAGGAATAGCTGCCGTTGTTTCACTCATCACACTTGGCCAAGGCCTCAAAAATTCCATCTCCGGTCAATTTAACGCCTTGGGCTCCGACAAATTAATCATCAGTGCTAAAGGAGATTCATTCTCCATTGGGCTCTCAACTGATGCCGTAAAAATTACCTCAGATGACCTACATATAATTCAAGAAACGCAAGGGGTCTCACATGCAGCCGGGTGGATTTACCAATCCGGAAAAATAGAATTCAACGGTAATGTTCGATACTATTCAGTCAGCGGCTATCCTCTAAACAAAGAAGAAACAACACTTTTATGGCAAGCAAGCAATTACAAATTACTCACAGGACGTCTCCTTGAAGAAGGCGACACCTATAAAGCCATGCTAGGCTATTCATATACCAACCCCGAAATATTCGGAAAAGCTCTTGAACTTGGAAGTAAAATAAATATTCAGGGCCAAGACTTTAAAGTAGTCGGGTTTTGGGACAAAACAGGTTCCCCCCAAGACGACCAAGGTATAATTATTCCCTATCAAACCTACGAAGAACTCTTCAATAAGCATGATCAATTAGGAATCATAATAGCTCAAGTTCAAAGCGGAGAAAACATCGATACTGTAGCCGAGCGAATGACCAAAGAGTTGAGAAAGGAAAGAAAAGTAAGCGAAGGTAAAGAAGATTTTTCAATCCAAACTCCCAAACAACTCGGTGCAGCTTTTGGAACAGTTATAGACATGGTTCAAGTTGTCCTCATTGGAATTGCTGCAATTTCTCTAGCCGTAGGCGGTGTGGGAATTACCAATACCATGTACACCAATGTATTAGAACGCACACGAGAAATCGGACTTCTAAAAGCCGTAGGAGCAAAACGCAAAGACATCATCATTATCTTCGTTCTCGAAGCAGGACTCTATGGTCTTGTTGGCGGGCTCATCGGACTCCTCCTAGGAACATCATTTGCTCTTATTGTCGAAGCAGCATTCCATGCCGCAGTAGGACCATTACTTGACATCCAAATAGATCCATATCTTCTTTTTGGCGCCCTTGCATTCACATTCATCCTTGGTTGCATTGCAGGAATTACCCCCGCAAGACAAGCTTCAAAACTAAGCCCTGTAGAAGCCCTAAGATATGATTAAATAGTCATTCATACATTACCCAATCAACCCATTAAACATCCCTCAAACAACAATCAACATCATCAAAGTCGCAATCAATATCATAATCCAAAATACCGGTTTAATTTAAAATAATCACATGACACAAGCAAAACCACATCCATCAACGCACGCACCAAAAATCATGGAACTCCAAGATGTATGGAAAACATACCATCTAGGTGACGCAGATCTTAATGTATTGCAAGGAATTAATTTACATATTAAAAAAGGCGAATTCGTTGCAATTATCGGCCCATCTGGCTCTGGCAAATCAACGCTTATGAACATGGTTGGTTTACTTGACACTCCTTCCAGAGGCCAAATTATTATTGAAAACACTAACATAGCAAAACTCAAAGAAGATGAACTATCCAAATTACGCGGAAAAAAAATCGGATTCATCTTCCAACAGTTCAATCTTATCCCAACACTTACTGCACTTGAAAACGTCATGCTCCCAACTATTTTTCAAAATATGCCTAAAGATGAAAGACTAAAAATCGCAACATCCCTACTTACCAGGGTAGGACTTCAAGACCGACTTGATCATAGGCCAGGTCAACTATCAGGCGGTCAACAACAGCGTGTTGCCATAGCCAGATCCTTAGCGAACAACCCAGAAATAATTCTTGCCGACGAACCAACTGGAAACCTCGATTCAACATCCGGCGTAGCTGTCATGGAAATGATACAAGAATTACACAAAGAAGGAAAAACTATCGTACTTATCACTCACGACCCACGCCTTGTCAAATTCGCAACGCGAGTCATACACATCCAAGACGGCAAAGTTGAAAAAGAAACAGTGAACTAATCTTTTTTTTTCACACTAATTCAGATATATCTCTTATATTTTAATCGGACCATATCAAAACATTTATCAAACCCATTTCCCTGTACTCAAACCATGGTAAGTAAAAAAGACGTGATGGCCACAAGGGTTCTAACTAAAAAAATAAAAGAGCTAGAAACCAGAAACGACACTGCGTTAACAAAAGAAATCAAAGAAACAGAACGTATTGCAAAACTTCTCGAATACACCGTTGAGCATCTCAATCCCAGTGCTTTGATAGCGGTACATCAAACAAATTATTTTCCCCAAAAAGGCATCATTCTTCCCAACGGTCATGGCCTATTATCCCTGTATCAAAATACCAGTGCAAGAAACATAATTAATGACTTACAATTAAAATACCCTCGCATGACTGTTCATTTCACTTTAAATTATCCAGTTGAGGGGGTGTCATCAAAAGGGAGCTGGATTACGTGGGATGCCAAATACGCTGTTCTCGTACCCGTAAAAGATATTATTACCCGTGTTGTGTGTCTAAACCCCGTTGATACCTGGGTCATAGGAAAAATAGCTCTTCCAAAATCTGCTGAAATCATCATTCGTGAAGACGAATACAACGTAAATCCAAAAAGTTGGATTACTCTTGCAGGAAAAGCAAAAATCATAACCTTCCCCCAAAACAAAAAGCTCGCTGATTTTATCAAGTATAGAATCGTTGAAAAAGGATACACAACCACCATTGCAGGCGACCATGGATGGTACGAATCTGATGATCTCCTCTACATCAGCAGGTTCATCAACAAATCAACATTTCTTACCTACACTGAAAAAGACCATCTCATTGCGATTGCAGCTAACAAAGGCTATCAAAACTGGAATCAAGTATTCTGGGCTATGGCAGCAAAATTCCAAAAAGAAACACTTCCACATTTTCACACCTTATGGAATCAGATAGAAGTTTTAACCGAAGATGTATACGGGGTCATGTTCGATCCAAGTTATAGAGAACGTCAAAAATTATTACCTGAAATAACCGTTCAGTTGCAGGAATTAGTTAATCAACTAAAAAGACACAAAACAAAAGTTGAGTCATTCATCACAGAAAGAAAAGAACTTTCTCCATCAAAAGAAGAATCTGAATCCCTAACAATGCTTATCTTCGAACTAAACCGTCTTCAAAGTTGGCTTGAAAGTATAATTCAAAAAGTATCTCATGAACTAAATAAAAATACCGCAACCTGGGAACAATTCCTAATACAAGAAAAAATAATAGATTAGATCAGTCACTCACAAAAAATCCACTTATTCCACTCGCTTCAATGCCATATTTTCATACGCACCCATAGCCACCATTTCTTGTGCTTTCTTTGTCAACTCACCTGTATACAAATACAATAAAGGCATCTTTTTCATTTGTGCTTCAAGATACGCCGCAGCCAAATCTCTTTCATCTGTTTTAATTTTCTGTTTCGCTTTAGCATGATATCGGATGTGACCAACCGCACTTGGAACCTTTACAACATAATTAATTTCATTCTTACGAACCGCCTCAGCTTCAACCGCTTCAATTTTCAGTGCAGAAAAATAGGACTCCATCGTAAGGCCAAATTCACTCTGAACAATAACCGGTTTAGCCTCGGGCGTTACAGAAACCGCCGAATCTTCAAGCAGAGAAGGTAGTGTTGGTTTCTCAAAGACCTTTTCAGCATCTTTTTCCTTAACCCGTATCTTACTCTCACCTGTAACTTTAGATTTTTTCTTCGCTAATGTAGGTTCAATGACGCTTTTTTCAGCTGCCTTATCAGCCACTGCATCAATAAGGGTCATCTGGGAAACTCCAACAACAGGCAAGATAGCGTCCGTTGTAACATCCTCACTGTTTCGAACAGTTGGTCCATCACTCACCCCAGCGCCGGGCCCTAACTTTGATACCTCTTCCACAGGAATTTCTGTTTCTACCATCCCTTGAGTAGAAGATGCACGTAAAATAGCACTAATGCCCAAATTCGTATCATCGGCATTAAGTAAATGCCATCGCCAAAATAACTCTGTTTTCTCAGCTGTTGTCACATTAATCGGAACCGCAAAATCCTTCAACCCTCGTAGCGCAACTTTAGAAAGTAAATCCAAACCAGACTCACGTAATACCTTCGAATTACGTAAATGTTCAAGAACATCAAAATCCTTTGGGTTCAAATTACCCGGAGCAAAATGATACAACTGATCTTCCTGGCCGGGCAAATAATAAAGGGGTGTTCCCCCAATCTTCAGAGATGAAATTTTAACCTTTTTCTGAGAGGCGAGATCCGACAAATGTGCCGATGCAAATAGAATCTCTGTTTTTACCTGTTTAGCAACTTTGCTAGGGATAGTAGGACCAGTTACTTTAAGAAAACGTATAATATCATCCTGCACCGTCATAGATATAATCACAGTTCTGCGCGTTTAAATAGTTTTGGATAGTCAAAACGGTTAACTCCTACTTCCCCCAAAAACCATATTTTGGACATCTCCTCCTTCTATTCAAACATCTCTTCTTCTTATCAAATATACTATCCTCACAATTAAGTATTCATTTCATCCTCAAACTAGGGTATTCCCACCATCATTTAAATCATGCACTACTATTAAGAAGTTATAGAGCGATACTTTTTAAATATCAAGCTCAACTAAGCTCTAAATGGAATCCAGCTCATATACCATCGATGAACTTGTTAAACGTGGCATCATGCCCGTGCGAATTGATAACCAAATAACACAATATGTGAGTCTTCGTGAAACATTTATTGTCGAGTCAGAGTCAAATGCCAAAAATGTATTATCTATTGATACATTTCCAGCCCATCTCCCAGAAGTAAACGAACGACTTCTCAGAGCCCTTCGTTGTGAACTTACTCAAAATATGGCGGGAAAGGGTATGGCATCAACGACTAAATACTTCGCGCCCCCGGTACAGTCCATCTGGCATGGAACCTCCTATGGAAGAATAAGAGTCGATTCCCCTTTTAATGTTGCTAAAATCATATTTTATCATACTCCAGAAAGTGAAGAAATAAAAGAAAAAGCAATCGAACGTCGCAAGGGAGCATATCCTCTAAAAAACGGAGTCAGTCTTCGAAACGCACTTGTTTTCTTCCTCGAACCAGGTAAAGCTATATTTCGGGTAACCTCTAATGCCATGGAAATCGGTGCAAAGGTATCAACTCAAAATACCGGACAACCAAAAGAAGTTCGATTACCAGGACATACCTATGGTGGAATGAGGATTGTCAACATCCCGCAGACGCATCATGATCCAATCGAAAGTGGAATCCAAATAATTCTCCCTCCAAATCATAACGGATTTTACAACCCCATTTTTGACGATAAAAAAAGAGTTCCTCAGTATTTGCGTGTTTGGGAACATCTCCCCGGGGTTACCTACTCACGTGCCATGCCTTACCAAGTAGAGCAACTACCTCGGTAATAACCAAAAGACTTCTTGGCAAGACGGATGAAATAGTGGAGAGAAATGCAAGTTCTATTACAAAAACATATAAATCCCCTCTCCTCCGCATAACTATGCGCGAATTCATCCTCCTCTCCTTAAAAGGCAGTACCTTTGACTTCGAAATAAATGACAAAACCGAATCCGGTTTAGTTTGCCGAGTCATCGCCAACACCTTCTGGGTATCCCGTGGTATCAGGCCAGATACAGTTCTTCACGTCGTATTAAACGGTCCTCCTCACTCACCAAAAATAATTACTTTCACCGGAAGTCAAATTCAAGACCTCCCCTTCGATGAAAAGTCTGTTGCAAAAATAGTGAGGCACGCCCTAAACGAAGGCAAAGATCTCAAAATGCACGAAACAAAGGACGTCAACCCAGGAATAAAAGTTGCTAAAGAATCATTTGAATGGCTCGTGCAAGATTTAGCAAAAAAAGAAATCCCTCTTTTCTATCTCCACAAAAAAGGAGACGACATCAGAACCACGCCAACCCTAAGCAACGAAAACATCGCCTTCATCTTTGGCGACCTCTTTGGCATACCACAAAACACCGAAAAACTTCTAAAGCGCCTCAACGCAAATCGAATCACCTTGGGACCAACCATGCTGTTCGCGTCTCATTGTCCCATCATCGTTCATAACGAGTTAGATAGAAAAGAAAGAAATTGGACAGAAGAGTAATTCAGATTCAAGAAATATGCCAAAAAAAATGAAGCACTCTCTCATTTTTAATCTCCTACTCTTCTAATATCCGTCGCACTGCTACATCAGCTTTAAAATACTCCGGACCCTTCAACATTTTAGTTGGACTATATGTCTTACTCATGTTCGACTCATACACTGCCCGAAAAACAGCAGGCATTTTATCCTGCAATCCATGTTCCAAAATCGTTCCATATACTGCAAATAAAACATCCGCAAGTTCAAGAGCAATATTGGGCAAATCACCTGCAACACAGCCATCCAAATACTCCTTCACTTCATCCGCCATTAATTTATGACGCAATCCAAATCTATCTGCTGGAATAAGTGACGCCCTATCCAAAATAGGAACCTGAAATTTCTCATGAAATCGTCGAACCAACTCTAATTCCTCTTACATAAAAATCCCCCCTTACTCTAAATAACCATATATCGTTGACATACACAACACTTGCATTAAAACCATATCTATCCTAAAAAATCTATTTCCCCTTCCTATCAACAAGCTGCTCTTGCCATACTGCAACAAATGCGATTATCGAAGTTAACAACGCAAAATTACAAAATATTGACGGATAACTCTTCCCCAAGGAAGGAATAATCACAATGAGCACAATAGAAGGTAACACGCTACATAAAATAGCAACTAAACCAAGCAGCTCCACTATTTTGCGGCGTTTATTTTTCTCCCTCAACATATTTCGTCCAAGCAACCAACCTGCTAAAGAAATAAACCCGAAATAATATCCTAAATACAAAGTGGTAGCAAACATATGATTAGAAAAATCAAAGAACAACGATTGCACAACCACCCATACCTCTGAACAATACGCTTGGATTATAAATGATTCATGTAACAAGGCAATAGCAGTTATAGACAGTGGAATAACAACTAAAAAAGACTTCACAACATAACTTCTACCCCAATCGTGGTGCAGTGACCCGCGTCTGGATGTATATTGAATGGCAAACCATAACCCTAGCGCAGGAATCAACGTATAAACTGAAATCCCTATTCGTGCCCAAAAAGACGGATTTCCTGATGTACACAAAAAAAACTGACTCAGTTGAAATGCTCCCAAAATAAACACAAATGCAGAACAAAAATCACGAAGTGGAGTTCTTTTAAACTTGAATAGCAACACTGCCGCAAGCACCCACTCAATGAGTGCAATACTAATTGAAACAATTGGCGAATAACACATAACCTCCAGAATGAGAAAGAGCCTTTTTTAATCTAACTATATTATCAAACCCTAAATTGGAGTTGGCATTCTATCAAAAATAGTTAATTTCTTGGGCTCCGGTTTTTTCTTCTTCTTTTTATTTTTGCCAGTCGGATCCTTTTCAAACTGATATAAAAAGAATTCATCTTCAGAGCGAAGAAGTAGGACATCATACAAGCGACACGAGGCAGGTAATGGTGTACCCAACAATATATCCTCTTTATTTGAACGACTATAATGCGACGCAATAACTTCTAGCGTGCCACTATAATCATAAATTTTGGCTTTAATAGCACCAAAAAATACTGACCTTTCTTTAGGAGGAATATATGTGCCTGCTTCATACATGCAAGTTGGCAAAAAAATATGTGAACACAAAGGAAGAAACCCATCAACACCAAAGAAATCTTTACCTGAAATAAGAGGTTTATTTTCAACCAAGTCCCCTATATTTCGACAATGATAATGTTTCGTCATAAGAAACGTCGCAGCTAGCCCTCGAGCAGAAAACCGTCCGTGTTCTTTACGAATTTCATCATTCTCGTAAATCACAGTTAGTCAACTCCTAATTTAAACACGAGCAATCCGAGGCCTATACACATCCATCGGAACAACCTGCCTCTTCTCACCAAAGAATCGCGTATCAAAATAATAAATTTCCGTTGGCACAATTTTCACAAATTTCCACTCTGCACGCGCCCCTTTATACTTCTCCGGCAAATTATCTTGCATCACCGCACCCGCCGGACTACGTGCATAATAAATCTTAAACACATCCTCAACATCCGCATCATCCACAAGAATTGCATGGCCTCGCATCTGAATTCCAAACACATCTTTAGCGGGATCTTGCTGAGTACTATAAATCGCAAGCGACACATTATTTCGATTTGCAATGTATCCCATATGTCGTGATTTTGGCTGCGAAATAAAATACAAATTATACTTCTCATCAAATGCAAAGAATAACGGACATGTCCAAATCCCATCTGCCCCAAGAGAAGAGAGTGCAAGAAACTGCGTAGATTCAAAACACTCAACTAAGTACTTTTTCCAATCAAATGTTTTAGTATCCATCAAATAAAATCCGTCCAATTCAGCAACCTATTTTTCTAATATCCTTTTAACTGCTGTATCAGCTTTAAAGTATTCTGGTCCCTTCAACATTTTAGCCGGACTGTACGTCTTACTCATATTCGAGTCATACACTGCGCGAAAAACTGCAGGCATTTTGTCTTGTAATCCATGTTCCAATATGGTCCCATATACCGCAAACAAGACATCAGCAAGTTCAAGCGCAATATTTGGCAGATCCGAAGCAGCAACCCCATCTAAATACTCCTTAACTTCATCCGCCATCAGTTTATATCTCAGTTGTGACCTATCCGCAGCAATCAACGTTGGCCCAGCCAAAATGGGTACCTGAAATTTCTCATGAAATCGTCTCACCAGTTCTAGTTCATCATTCATAAAGAATACCAACTCATGAGCATTTAATTAGATTTCTATACACCAATATCCCCTAAAAGAATGTCGTACAACGTCCTCTCTTTAAAGAACGATAAAAAAAGCCTCCGGAGGGATTTGAACCCCCGACCTGCTGCTTACGAAGCAGCCGCACCACCGCTATGCTACGAAGGCATAAACACTCAAAACTACTCTTGATTTTTAAAATGTATGCTAATCAAACCACAAACCAAGAAACGTAAATCCTCCTTTCGCACTTACTTCAATGCAGCAAGCAATTCATCCTTAGAATCATACTTTTTCTGGCATGCAAAACATATGGGATATTGTTTCTTCGAACCTACTTTCTTCACAATTGTGCCCTTTAACTTCTCTAAAAAAAGTTCTGCAATCTTCATATTACACAGTGAACAAGATACCATCTGTATAAAATACTCATTTTCCTATAAATATGTATGCCTCCAATTTTGATCTGAAAGATATTTACTTCCTCAACTCCCCTCCATTCTGTATTTGCACCATGCGATAAAACACACCCTTCAACCCAACCAGCGATTCATACGTCCCTTGTTCTACAATTTTCCCCTTATCTAACACAATGATCTTATCTGCTCTTCGAATTGTAGACAATCGATGTGCCACCATAACTGTCGTCTTTCGCGTCGCAATCGAGAAAATTGACTCCTGAATAACCCGTTCAGACTCCGAATCTAGTGAAGATGTTGCCTCATCAAAAATAATCACCTCAGGGTCAGCAAGAAGGGCGCGTGCAATACTAATTCGTTGCTTTTGTCCACCAGAAAGCTTTACACCTTTTTCTCCTACAAGAGTATTGTACCCTTTTTCAAATTCTGAAATAAACCCATGTGCATACGCTTTACGCGCAGCCTCAATTACTTCTTTTTTAGACGCCGTAGGAACAGAAAACCGAATATTCTCAAGTACACTACGATTAAAAATCTCTACATTTTGTGATACTACTGCAATGCGTCGCTTAAAGTCCGCCCGTTTCAATTCATTAACAGACGTTTTTCCAAGTAAGATATCTCCCTTTGTTGTATTATACTGACGAAGCAACAACTTCACAAGCGTAGATTTACCAGACCCAGAGTGCCCAACAAACGCTACCGTCTCTCCTGGTGCAATAGAAAACGACACATCATGAAGTACCTCTTTTCCCTTCCCATACGAAAACGACACATGAGAAAAAATAATAGGTCTATCAATTCTCTCAACTCCAACTGCTCCCGCTAAGTCAACATTTTTCGTTTTGCGATCAATCAATTCTGCGAGTTTGTTAATCGACTCTGTGGAGTCTCCCAAAAAGAAAAATAAGCGACCAATTCGATGCGTCGATAAAAACGCCCGCTCGGTCATCGTATATACCAAAACCAAACTACCCGGACTAAGAATCCCCCGACTAACCATATAGACACAGGTGGCAAGTGTTACTCCGCGACCAATCACTATCATCATATCGCGAAAAAATAAAACCTTATGAGTAAAAATAAATCGTTTTTGCGCTTGATCATAGTATGTTTTCAACAACCTCTTAAACTTAGAATATTGATGCTCTTCCTGAACATAATCTTTAACTGTTGATATGTTAAGCAAACTCTCTCCCAATTCCCCTATTGCTTCATCATACGTTTCATGATATTTTTTTCGCATTGGAGCAACTTTACGCACTTCATACGTTGTAATCCAAAAAATAATAGGCATAAAGAAACAGAAAATACCAGCTAGTATCCATTGTTCCTTAATAAGTAAGATCACCGTGATAAACAACTGAACAAAGGTAGGCAAAAATTCCTCAAATATAAAAAAGATCAAATCCGTTAACTTCTGTGTTCCCTTCACAATCCGAGACACTTGGCTGCCAGTATTATACGACTCATGAAATTCGATATCTAATTCAAGCAACTTTCGCTTAACTTTCTCAAGCACTAACACTTCAAATTTAAAGAGCCATTTCTGTCGCCAACGTTGGGTAAAATAATCCATGATGGAAAGAATCACATACGACGCAGCAATTCCCAACACAATATACACAAGAATCATACTCGTACTTGCCCCAGTTGCAAAATGATCAACAACATACTTCAAAAGAATCGCGGGTAAAAACTTAAGCGCCTCATACACCACCGAAAGCCAAATCCCATGCATCCAACCCTTTTTAGCTTCAGGAACAATTCGTACAATTTGCGAAAGTAATTTTTTCAGAACCACACCTAGCATCATATTTCAATACTTAATAACCTTTCGAGAATCTAGATAATTAAGCATAAATCAAAGAAAAAACGAGGAAGAAAACCATAAATCTGGTTCTCCTCCCCTACAGGTTTTAACCCCTGTAAACACTGAACCCTTAACAATGTTGCAACCAATTTCCTTTTTAATCATTTATAGTGCTGGCACGGAATATTCGAACATATATCTGCCAGCATTATATAGGAAAAACAAAGTTTTTACATACCGATGTGAAGAATATCCCATCGTGTATTAGAAAGCAAGAACTATTTATACCATTATTTCTTGCTTTCTTTATAGAGACTCGAAAAATCACTCAAAAAAATAGAGATTCAAAGTATAAGGAAGCTCATATAAAATAAGAAAATAATACCTCAATAACCTTGAACATCGAATTTCAATTCTTCCGCATTCAACGAATTAAGAAGCAAATGAACCAAACCTGTACTATGAGCAAATGCTTGTACTAATCCCCCTGCTCTATCCGTTACAGGGAGAAGTGACTTATAATAATCCAGACGCGAAACAACCTCTGAAAAGTGGCAAACACCAGGATAATCATTTTTTGGTATACTTTGCAGATATAATCCTCGTGCAATTCCCTTCTTAGCATCACAATGCAGTAAATATCGTCGTTGTAATGGTAATGTATTGATATCAACTCGAGAATCTTGACGAAGTCCAGCTAGCGCATACTGTGTAGCAAGCGAAACAAAAACATCTCGAACTGGTTCATGTACGGTAAAATCCAACTCTACTTCACCGCGTCCCAAAATACACGTATCCTTTGTAGAATGAGCCCCGTGCGTCGTAATTGAATACCTCATACCTGTAATAATAGTTGCCATATCTATTATTTCTAGTATCTATTTTAAAAAGACTACCCTCAAAATGAAAATCACTCAGATAGAATCTAAATCTTCACTCCGTCCGATGAAATTCCTCATCCATTCGAACAATATATTCTTTCACCCGGCTAAGCACCTGAGACAATATCAACTGTTCAATCTTCTCAGAAAAAATTTCAGATAAACTCATCCATTCTGTAATACGATACAAATTTGCATTCGTTTCAATAAGTTGCAAATCCTTTAATCGCTTCAATTGTCGTCGAATATTGGATGCCGCAATGCCTAACATAGCAAGACCCATACTTTTGCGAAGATCCATTACTTTATTTTTAATTTCTTCAGAATGTAGTTGCTCTTTTTGTTGCTTGGCAATAAGAAGGACATAGAGCACATCAACGACCACATCACGCGAATCTCCTGGTTGCAACAATCCAACAGAAAGACAAAATCGTCGAACTAAATCGCGACCCGACGATGCCGGTTTCTCATACCTACGAAGTGTAATTTCAACAAGCGGTGTATCTCGACTAATTTTTGCCATCTATAATCCCCTCTTTTTCGTTGTGCAAGCAAACACCCCAGCTAGCAAACCATCACTCTCTCCAAACATCTATCGTTAAACTATCACTCACGAACTTCAACTCTACTCATGCAAATACCAAAAGGTCAACTTCTTCGCATCAACATGATCGAGCCGAGCAAAATAGCATCGCTCAAATTGCACAATCTCTCCTTCCTTAAGGGTTGAAAGCGCACTCTCCCCTAAACCAGCAACAACAGATCCATCCGTCATACACACATCAACTGGAACCAACTCAGCCGAAACAGGCAAATAGTGAATAATCATACCACGTGCTGAGCCCGCACTCTTATACTCCTCATAAGTCGATGAATGGAACGTAAACACCCCACTCGAAACCGTAAAGTTATATCCTTCAATCAAACGGTGGATCTTACCTTCTTCCAAACGTGCAACATCGTCAGTTGAAAGATAAATCTCCGAACCCACCGTAAACGACCTTGAACCGAGTTCAACAAAATTCGGATGAACCGGAACATGAGCAACAACTGAACCCTTAACACCATTTACAGGAACCCGAACCGGACTTGCAATAAAGAATGCCCGTCGTGATTTCGAATCAATAATCTCTTTATTGAACGCATTAATGTTCTTCCAAAATTCACCAATGGCAACCGTCTTATCATTGAGTGATAATCCGATCTCCATAGCAAACCGTCGAAACGCACCAGGCTGATATCCTCTTTTTCGTAGTGCAGGCAGAAATGGTAACCGAATATCTTCCCATCCTTTATATGCGCCCTGCTCAATTGCCACGCGTGTCTGCGAAGTAGAAAGTTCAAACCCTTCAAAGTTAATTCTACCCCAATGCTTATACTCGGGAGCCTTCCAACCAAGGCATTCCATAATCATCTTTTCTTTTATTGCATTATCTGCATGATCTTTTCCATTCAAGACGTGTGTAACACCCATCTCATGATCATCAACTGCTACCGAAAAAACCATCAGTGGCCACAATCGTTGACTCTTTCCTGTCTTTGGATGTATATGTTCAACGATTCGCATCACACCAAAATCTCGCATTGCAGGATTCTTATGAGCAATATCTGTTTTTAATCGAACAACCGCTTCACCCTCTGCGTACTCACCAAACATTTTGGCCCATCGCGTTCTATTCTCCGCAACGGTAAGTGCGCGACATAAACACGCTTCACCCTTATTCTTCATCTCGCGCCATGCATCAGCATCACACGTACAAATATACACATCTCCTTTCTCAACGAGTTTTTCAACCGCGTCATTATAAATGCCAAGTCGACTGGATTGCACAATTACTTCTTGCTCAAGTCCATTTTCCGTAAGCCATCGAGCATCGCGTTCAATAAGTTCATACGCTTGAGGGTAAATATTCTCTGCATTTGTATCTTCAATGCGCAAAATTAATTTTCCCTTGTACATCTTTGCATACTCATAATTAAGTGACGTACCGTATGCATGACCAATATGAAGCGGACCTGATGGTGATGGTGCAATACGCAGAACTACTTTTCCCATCACTGCGTTTGGTAATTCTTTAAGTGGACCAAGTGACACAACAACCTTTTTAGCTTCAAGAAGGGCAGGATCAATTGCAAGTAACTGAGCTCGCAAATCCTCAACACTCTTTCCTTTAATAGACAAAATAGCAGAATCAATTTCCTTCAAAAGAGCCGGAACATCACTTCGACATGATGGCATATCCTTCAGAACCGAACCAAGAACAACCTTCGAATTAACACTCAAATTAAACTCAATAGCATTCTGTAAAACGAATTTAATAACGGTCTCTTTCATCAATAAGCACACACTCAAAGTACTTCTTAAATCTTTTTATTATTTCCATCAGTACGTCAAAGAAAACGTAATCCAATTATCTTCAAACCACCCAAGCAACCCCAAAATCTTTATAATAATCAATGTACATCCTATACTCATGGATCAAAACATTTTCAACAGAGCTGTAGAAGGCTGGATAGAACACTGCGAGCAACTGGATGCATTACTAAATTCTTCCGCACAAACAGTTCGACGCACTCCATATTATAACATCATCTCCTCAATGGGCCACCAAGCTTTACCATTTATTAGAGAAGTATACGCCAGGGATTCCTCAGAAAATTTCGCGTTACACATGGTGCAAGGTCACGGCTTAGTTGGTCTCGTCAAAGAAATCGTTGGTGACGACTTTCAAATTCCAACCGAATTAGGCGGTCAAGTAAGTGACATTGCAGAATATACCAAACAGTGGCTTGATACAAATATGGATAAATATCTTGCAACAAAATAATTTCTCTTACCTCTGTTTATTTTCTTTGAAAATCTCTTCCCGCGATCTCATATTTTTCAAGTGTATCGGTTGGAAACCATTGACCGGAATGAACAAACGCAGCAATCTGACCCTGCGCAGCAACCTTTTCAAAACAATCCTTCTCCATCGAACAAATCCCCGCAGGCAGCATCGAAAGTACTGTGGGATCAATAATAAACACACCCGCATTAATCAAGTTTGATGGCGCAAGAGCCCGGCTAGGTTTCTCAACAAATCCCATAACACACCCATTAACAACCCGAGCAACGCCAAAATTTTCCACATCTTCTCGAGTAACAAGTGTCATCGCAATCGGACAACCAGAAGAAAAGAAAGTAGAAGACAACAAATCAACATGAACATCATGCAAATTGTCTCCCCACATTAACAGAAATGGCGAGTTCAACCCTAAAGCCGCTTCACGTACCGCCCCACCCGTACCTAGTGGAGTATCTTCAACACAGTATGATATCGTTATTCCCCATTTTGTACCATCACCAAAATAAGTTTTAATCATCTCTGCCTTATACCCAACCGACAAAATAAATCGAGTAACCCCATACTTCCGAGCATTAAGTATAATATGCTCAATCATCGGTATCCCTTGAATGGGAAGAAGTGGTTTAGGAGTAGTTTCCGTAAGAGGTCGAAGACGAGTCCCCAGTCCACCCGAAAGAATAATTGCCGTATCTATCATCATATCCTCAATAAAATCAATTCATTTTTTTATCTATTCAACCAAGCAATGAATGCTCCAATATTCTTCTATCATCGAAACTCTTCCATTTAAGTCTTATGAAAAACCAATAAAGATATTGTATCTATAGTAGCCCTCCATCAAGAAAGTCAAAAAGAATTATATCCCAAATTGCAGAAACCTTTATAAATAACCTGCTTTTCAAAAGTACTGGACGGCCACAGGGGCGTGGTTCACCCGATCCCGTTTCGATCTCGGAAGTTAAGAACGCCTCCGTACTGGTGTGTACTGCGATACGTGGGAAAACCGGTAAGCTGTCCCCTTTCTTTTAATCAACAAAGACAGGGGAAGTATTTCTTTAACCAAACATTCTTTCCCAAATTTTCTAAACCAACTTAATCTCAAACTACACTTCATCTTCTCCATTACAAATTCATAACCCTTTTAAATCATCAACCAACCATTCACCCATAAAAAAGGTGGATTATGAAAGCGCTTCTCTTAGCTGGTGGATTTGGAACACGACTAGAAAAAGGATACATAGATTATACTGGTCCCCTAAAAAGTCAACTCAAAACCTGGGTTGAAGGAAAACCAAAAGGTCTTGTTCACATTAAAGGAAAACCAATTGCAACACACGTTTTAACGCAATTACAGGAAGCAAATATCCCTTCTTCTCAAATTTATGTTCAAACTAATAACGTCTACTTAGATCAATTCCAACAGTGGGCAAGAGAAAACAATCTGCCCGAAAAAAACATTCTCACAAACGGAGTAAATCGGTATGAAGATCGCTTGGAGTCCTTAGGAGATCTCAAACATGCACTTGATAATAATATAGGATACAATGATCCTGTGTTAGTAATTGCCTCCGACACTCTTCTCTATAATGAGGATGGTTCACTATATTCTCTCAAAAACATGGTCAACTCCCTCACCCAAACAAAACAGATTCATCTAACGGGGTATCACGCACCAAAAGATCGTCTCTCAAAGCATGGTATTCTTCAATTAAACGAACAGAACCGAGTACTCGATTTCGAAGAAAAACCATCGCACCCAAAATCTGACATTGCTCACGCCTTCGTAAATCTCTATTCAGCTGAAGCTATTCAGTATTTACGGGATCAATACAGCACTCTCCAAAGATTTCCACATCCAATTGTATATCTGCACAAAGTATTTCCAACCTTTGCTCACATCATACCCAAACGTGTAGATATTGGAACAATTGAAGACGTAATCCACGAAAATGGTAGTTCTCAACTTTAGTTGATACAACCGGATTACTCGCATGAACACCAAACTATTGCTCGATGGCCGAAATATTTATGAATCATCCACTATCAAAAAAGCGGGATTCACCTATTATGGAGTTGGTAGACGATGAAACAAAAAGTATGTATTATAGGTTTAGGATATGTTGGTCTTCCATTAGCTTGTTTGGCATCAAAAGTTCACGATGTCATAGGGTTAGATATTGACGGAAAAAAAGTCGATCTCATTAATCAAAAAATGAGCCCCGTAAGTGAAAAACATACTGAGTCCCTTCTACAATCATCCACCCTCATAGCATCCACTGATTTCACCAAAATTAATGACGCAAACATCATTGTAGTCTGTGTTCCCACTCCTATTGATGATAAACAATTACCTGACCTCAAACCATTAATTGGTGCAACCACCTCTGTAGCTTCGCACATGAAAAAAGGGCAGATTCTCATCATCGAATCAACCATTCACCCCGGAACATGTGAAGAAATTGTTATTCCTTTAGTTGAGTCTATTACTCACTTAAAACATGACCACGATTTCCATGTTGTACATTGTCCTGAACGAATTGATCCGGGAAACATGAAATGGACAATTCAAAATATCCCCCGCGTCATCGGATCAAAAAACCCCCATGCCTCGCAAGCAGCCCATGACTTCTACACCAGCTTTATTGATGCAAACTTCATTATCTTAAACTCACTCAAAGCAGCCGAGGCAACCAAAATAATGGAAAATACGTTTCGTGATATTAACATCGCTTTCATCAACGAAATGGCCATGAGTTTTGATGTGTTAGGAATTGATATCATTGAAGTAATCAAAGGAGCATCCACCAAACCATTTGCGTTCATGCCACATTTCCCTGGACCAGGAGTAGGTGGACACTGCATTCCAGTAGATCCATACTACCTCATCGAAAAAGCAAAAACGAACGGTTTCTCGCACCGATTTCTCAGCTTGGCACGTGAAATAAATAATAGCATGCCGGACTACGTCTTCAAAATAATTCAGAACGAATTAAATAATATCAATTTACCACTCAAAGGAACAAGGATAGGAATTTTGGGCTATGCCTACAAAAAAAACATCGGTGACGCAAGGGAGACCCCCGCACATCGCCTCATCCATCTCCTTCACGAACAAGGCTCAACAGTACATATTTACGATCCATTCGTCCCACAGGAATCCACACATCTTTCATTAGCCAGCATCCTAAATGACAGCGACCTCGTAGTATTCGTAACAGATCACGATGAATTCACCCAAATGGATTACACCCTCTTAAAAAATAACAAGACAAAAGTCGTCATTGACCCAAGAAACGTCTTAGACCAAGAAAAAATAATATCTTTGGGATTGAAACATCGTGGTGTCGGCCGGGGGCACTAAGACGTGAATAACCACTCTCCTCCAATAGAGCAATCAAGCACCACCCCTACGCCAAAAAGAAAAAGTACCACCAACATTTTAATTCTCCTATTTCAAACTCTTCTCGGCTTTGCCATCTTGGGGTATCTTATCTACCAGATCGGAGCAGAACAAATTCTCGCAACCATTTCTGCAATCCCCCTTCTCGTTTGGTCTCTTCTCCTCGTCTACACTTTCCTAAGCGTTTTCATAACCTCACTTTGTTACAAAAGTCTCATCGATCCAACATGTGGAAAAATAACCCCCAAAGAAATATTCAAATATTCATTAACCACTGCGAGTCTCTCCCGGTCCTTTCTTGGCCGATATGCGGAGGTCACTCTCATCTACTTTCTCAAAAAACGCGGCGTCGAATACGGTCGTGGGATTTCTATTTTTCTCGTAGATAAAATAATCACTCTCATCACACAACTCATTATTTCCATCATTGGTGTAATCTTCTTCTTCCCATCAAAACCATTATTGTATGCCTTCATCGGACTCCTCATCATAACTGGTCTCTCACTACTTACCCTTCAATCCAAACCAATTAAACAATTCATCAAAGAAAAAATTCTCAGAAAATACCAATCAAAATTCAAACAATTCTCATCCACTTTCCATGATCTTTATTACAAACATAAATCCGCCCTGATACTAAACACATTATTCACTCTCTTGCGACTCATCTTAACTGGCATCGCAGTGTACGGCGTGTTCCATTATTTAGGCTCCGACGTCCCACTACTTGAAACCATCATAATTAATACAATTCTCATGACCGCCTCCCTCATCCCATTAACTGCAAATGGCATTGGGATCAGAGAAACGTTAGGAGTCTATCTCTTTGGCTTATACGGAGTTGACCCAGTAGTAACCGTCTCTGCCTATCTCTTATTTAGAATTACCAACTATTTATTCGGCATACTCCTTCTCCCTCACAACATTATCTTGTACTTCAAAACCAGAAAAGAATCAATCAAAAAAGGAACAAAAGAGACTCAATAATACATCCCTTGCCGATATAAATCCCACCCGATATCAACTCCTAAATCACAACTAGGGTCCAATTCCACAATCTTTATGAACCAAAACCGGCAAACACCAATTATGGCACTTAAAACCAAAGAAGAAATTCAAAAGCACTATCAAAAATCCTCCGTCACAGTAAAATACGTTGGCAATCGGTTCAAAGAACCAATAGGAATTCTCAAACATCAAAAACAAATTGCCGTCATAAACACATTCATCGCAAAAAAGAAAAACCCAACCGTTCTCGATTTAGCATGTGGGCCAGCACGTTTAACCAAAGACATGAAAGGCGTAACCAAAGGCTACGCACTCGATAGCAGCCCAGGCATGCTTGAACAAGCAAAGAAAGTACTCTCAAAAGTATGGACCGTGCAAGAAGGCGACGCATACAATCTTCCATTCAAAAAAGCAACTATAGACATCCTCACCACTTTTCGATTCATTCGTCATTTCGAACGCGGTGACCGACATAAACTATACGCACAGGCACACAAAGTTCTCAAAAAAGACGGCTACCTCATCCTCGATGTACTAAACAAAAAACCAACTAAAATCCTCAAACTGTTAGGCAAACACAAATACCAAGTGTACGACGCGCTCTACCCCTCCCTCAAAACATTCGAACAAGAAATCGAAAATGAGGGATTCAAAATAATTCACGCAAGACCAATTGTTCATCACACTCTAAGTCAACTGGCAATCTCCAAAGTAACTAAAGCACTCCATCTCCACAGCATTGGATACAAAACCGTATCCGCACTTGAGCGCCTCGGCGGCAAAAGCCCATGGGAATGGATAGTTGTACTGCAAAAGAAATAAAAAATGGCTGAACCCAAACTCGCACGACCGTACTATAAATTATCTGACATCAACGGGTCATACCTAAGAAAATTCTATCGGGCACTCGGTGGTAATACTGCACTCCTCCTCGAAAGAACTCCCATCACCCCAAACCAAGTAACCCTGCTAAGCACACTTCTTGCGTTCATCAGTTTCGGCTGCCTATATTACCAACAGTTCATCGCGTCCGCCATTCTTCTCTTCCTATCCATGGTCCTAGACAAAGCCGATGGCTCACTCGCAAGATTGCGAGGCACAAGCACATCACTTGGCAACTGGCTTGATAGCACCACCGATTATCTCCAAATAAGTATCATGTTCATTGCTATTGGATTCTTCTTACAAAAAGCAATTTTCACCTTCTCTTACAGTTCCATATATCACGCACTCCCCCTACTAAGCAATATCTCCATTACAGATCTTACTCAATTTGCATGGATTGTAGCTCTCTCATCATTACTAGTATACAACGCAACCAAATACCTCTTCGTATTCTTCAAAAAATATTTCGCGCAAGAGGCAGATTCAATTGTAGAAAAAGAAAAAAGCAACCATCCTCTCAGATCCTGTTTTCACATCAACGAAATATTTGTAAACAACGTAGTATTCATTGGAATCATCGGAACAATCTTTCACCCTCTCTTCCTACTCTACACCCTACTCGCCTTCGTACTCTACGGCATCCTCTTCTTCAGTGCAATGTATACCATATTCACCTACCAAGCCTACAAAAAGAATAAGACCTACACCAAAGAAGAGCAATTAAAGACAAAATTCTAGGTAGAGTCATGAAACTTGAATTTAACACTAGCAAGCTGGAAAGTTTATATCATTTAAACATTACTATTCTAATCTTTTTCCTATTAGCCCTTGAAAAATGGCTAGCTTGGTTAGGGGTTGATACAAATAAAGATGGGTTGGATATTCTAATCAAATGGTTGTTATGGGTTATACTTTATGTTATCCTCTATGTATTCTTTTCTTTTTATGAAAAACAAATTTCTCAAAATAAGTTCATATGTGCACGGATTAAATATGTGTTATTAACAAATCTAATTATATTCACTATCATTCTCTCATTAATGGTCAGTATTAAATGGGTCAATTTACAAAGTGAGACTGTAATTTCAACCTATCTAACCATATTTAGTTACTGTTTGTACGCCGTGTTCATCCCACCAATTATACTTGTTTATCTTCAGGTGTTCAAAATAAACAAATAAAAATAAACAATGTTCTTACAAATACGCAAGCAGAAACAAAATCCCATTCAAAATGAAATAACCACCTACAACAAATCTCAAAAACTTCGGCAACGCCATCACAAGCACTCCAAAAAAGATACTCACTAACCCAAAAATTAATGCTGAAACCATATTCCTGCCCTCCTTCAAGACAAATACGTGTCTTTCTATCTTAAAATACCTCTATCTCCTTAAACTATCCCTCCAGAATCTTTTAAATCCTTCCATTCATACTTAATCAAAGAATCATTCTTGGAATCACTTTTTAAAAATATTAATATACTATTTTGTAATATCTAACATAATGGGGAAAAAACATCATCATAAATACCACTCCAAACATCATTCTGAGCATCATCCTAAAAACCATTCCAACAAGTTCAAGGATAAAGTGTTTCCTCATTCGAGTTCTTCCAGGACTTCAAATAATGCTAATCAGACAAATGGACATAGGATACCACTTAGATATAAACTACTCATAGGTGTGATTATATTAAACTTAATTGTTATTTGGCAACAATCAATTATTGCAAATTTTTTTCTTTTTATCACTGACTTTATTTTAATATTAGTTTGGGGTTTTGGTTGGTCAAATGCCTGTCCAAAATGCAAGTCATTTTGGGTAAGAAAATTCATTGATCGTTCCCACTTCGGAACGCATACGGAATTTGAGGAAATTGAACGAGAAAAACGTTTTTATGATGCAAAAGGAAATTCAAGAGGTACATCATCATATCAAAGCACAAGACCAGTCACCATGCAAACAATTCAAAACCACTATCAATGCAAATCTTGTAAACACTTTTGGTCCGGACCAGTTCATGATAAACGAAAGTAATAAACCGATTATAACCTTTCTTACTGCTTATTAAACACATATACTCCCCCCGTAACCTTTATATCCCCTCCTCACCTCCTAAGCAGAAGAAAAGAGGAATACGATGTCACATAATCTTACTATCAAAGAGCTCCAAATCCAAGCTGACATTATCCGTGAAGACATTATCACTTCCTTGGCCGTTGCAAAATCAGGTCATTCTGCCGGACCCCTTGGTATGGCCGACATCTTCACCGCCTTATATTTTCAAACTTTAAACATAAACCCCAAAAATCCCGACGACCCAACGCGAGACTTTTTCATTCTCTCAAACGGACACATCTGTCCCGTCTTATACGCCACATTAGCAAATCGAGGATTCTTCCCAAAGAAAGAACTCCTCACATTAAGAAAATTAAATTCAAGACTCCAAGGCCATCCGCATCGAACTTCAATCCCCGGAATTGAAACCACCAGCGGACCATTAGGTTCAGGTCTTTCTCAAGCAAGTGGCATTGCCCTTGCACATCAACGCGACAACAAACCAAACAAAGTATACTGCGTCGTAGGAGACGGAGAACAAAACGAAGGCAATCACTGGGAAGCTGTCATGTTTGCCGCCAAATACAAACTCTCAAACCTGATTGCAATAACTGACAGAAATTACATCCAAATCGACGGTCCAACTGAACAAGTCATGCCTTTAGGTGACCTTGAAAAAAAGTATCAAGCATTCAACTGGAACACCATCACAATTGATGGAAACAACATGCAACAAATCATCGCAACCTTCAATCAAGCAAAACAAAACAAAGACAAACCACTCATGATCATCGCAAAAACCATTCCCGGAAAAGGTGTGAGTTTCATGGAAAACGATTATCGCTGGCATGGTTCACCTCCAGGCGGGCTCAAAACAGAACGCTCCCCAGAAAAAGACAAACAACAAAGCATAGCAATAGCCGAATTACACGCTAAAGAAATAAGCGAGCGTGGCAATTGGTATAAAACACACAACCATCTCCATCCCATACACAACGCAAAAAAATCATCCTCAAAGAAAAAATGAAACTCAACCCCAAACTAAAACTCAACGCGAACCAACCCCCACTTCCAACCAGAAACGGTTATGGGGACGCTCTCCTTGAACTTGGAAAAACCAACAAAAACGTCTATGTTCTCTGCGCAGATCTAACCGAATCAACGCGAGCTGACAAATTCGCAAAAGCCTATCCTAATCAATTTGTTGAAATTGGAATCGCCGAACAAAATCTTGTTACAGTCGCATCCGGCTTAGCACACGCAGGTAAAATTCCATTCGCTTCAAGCTACGCAGCGTTCTGTCCCGGCAGGTGTTGGGAACAAATTAGAACCACGATTTGTTACAACAATCAAAACGTCAAAATTATCGGTGCCCACGCAGGAGTAAGTGTGGGTCCAGACGGTGCAACGCATCAAATGCTCGAAGACATCGCGATCATGCGAGCACTCCCCAACATGACCGTTGTTGTACCACTTGATTACAATCAAACAAGCGCGGCAACAAAAGCTATCGCCAAACACATCGGACCGGCATATATGCGATTCGCAAGAGACCCCACGCCTCAACTCACCACCCCAAAAACTCCATTTCAAATAGGAAAAATTCAAGTGCTCCAAGACGGAAGCGACCTTACCATCATTGGATGCGGACCAATTTTATTCCAAGCCATCCAAGCAGCAAGTATTCTCAAAAACCAACATAACATCAGCGTAGCCATTCTGAATTGCCACACCATTAAACCACTTGACACAAGAACCATCGAAGCGTACGCAAAAAAAACAAAACGAATCATCACTATTGAAGAAGCTCAAATCGCAGGCGGTCTTGGCTCTGCAATCGCAGAACATCTCTCTTCTACCATTCCAACCCACATCTATCGATTAGGAATAAAAGATCACTATGGTGAATCAGGCGAGCCATCTGAACTCCTCAAAAAATTCAAGCTCACTCCGCAAGATATAGCACGCGAGTGCCACAAAATATTTAAAACCAAATAACACCTCGCATAACCATGAAAGACTGCTATGAATGTGGCATGATAATGGAACATAGTGATGAATGTCAACATTGCCATCGGTGCACCAGTTGTTGTGATATCGAAGGATGTTCTTCTAAAGACGATTAATTCTAACCCTAATCTTAAAACCCCGCATTACCGTAGAAACTTCGAATATACTCCGCAATATCCCGTTGTTTTCGCAAATGAATGCCAGCCCAGCGTGAAACATCATTCTCATTAAATGCTCTATCCAACATATGATACTCATACGCATGTAACCACTCATGAACAATCGTATTATCCATACACTCTCGACGTAAATTCCTATTTCGAATTTGCTGTGTAGGGCAAATCAACACAACATCACAAGAGGGATGAAACTCACCCAAATGATTTCGACTGCGCAGTGTAGAGTCAAATCGCATCTCAACTCCATACCCCAAAAGTGAATCAACACTATCCAATCCGAAGTAATACAACCCAGAAACCATATCCAAATAATGACCTGTAGAAACACAAACATGTGCTCCTGAAAAAAGCAGAATAAACAGAGCAAAAGAAAGAAAAGGAGAAAAAACATATATCTTTATATAATACATAATAGCAATCCAAGGTGTGACTCTTCGCTACACGCTCACCAGAAATCAGCAAGAAATTGAACATTTTTCTAAAGCAACATTTTCTAAACCGTGGAAACCTACATATAACGCATCGCTTGGACAAATGCTTCCAATAATCACTCAGTCCGAACCCACACTGATTCACCTAGCCCAATGGGGTTTTATTCCTCAGCATGCAATGGATCAAAGAGCTGGTCTCAAACATCCTACTGCAACTTCCCAAGACGTCTCTGAATATCCACCTATGCGAGCAGCATTCAAACATCGTCGTTGCATTATAATCACCGATGGATATTATGAATGGAAAAAAATACAAGAAGGACACGTCCCTTACCGTATCGAACATAAAAAAAAAGACATTCTCTATCTCGCAGGAATCTACAATATTTACACCTTGCCAGACGGTCGAGAACTCTACTCTTTTTGCATGCTCTTAACCAAACCGAACGCCAAAACCAGTGAGTTCCAAACGCCAATGCCCTATATTCTTGAGCCAGATGAAATATCCAAATATCTTGCACACACCCCTGCCACCTTCGTTTCACCAGCAGCAGCAGCGCTCAAAGTATTTCCTGTAGCCATCGACGTCAACAATCCAGAAAATAACACCCCCAATCTCATTCTCCCAACAAATGAACCCATCCCCGCAAAGTTCAACGGAAAACACAAGTAAAAATCACGGGCATTTATCTAAGTCTTATTCTATCAATATATCCCGAAAGACAAGTATTCAACACCCACAAACTATAAAAAGAAAAAACCACCAACTTTAACCATGTTATACGAATCCTACATCAATCAACCACCCATGTGGCTCATCACTCTATTCTTCGTAGCTATTCTTTGGGAACTAGTATGGAAAGGCATTGCGCTTTGGAATGCAGGAAAAGCAAAGCAAAAAGAATGGTTCATCTTCCTCTTCCTACTAAACACTCTGGGACTCCTCCCAATCATATACCTTGCATTCTTCAAAAAGAAAGAAGAAGAAAAAGATTTGGCACATTTCGCAAAAGCCCAAGAAGAACAACTAAAAGCCCAGCTTCTCAGGCCTCCCGCAAGAAAACGATCACCTAAGAGAAAATAGTTTTCGTCCATATAAGAATAATTTTTTTCGTATTTTAATTCAACTCTTTCTATCTAATAAATTACCATTAACATAACCAATCAGTCGTTCACACTTCTCAACAATATCCATTGAACGTTGAGCATAGTTAACTCCTATTAATTGTTCTAGGGGATATTTGGCAGATGGTCTATACTCTTCTATGGGCCATAAGTTGACGGTAAGTGCACTATCATGAGATAAACTATGTTCATAACCTACACTAAACTCTGCTTCGCGTCGATCGCAAAAAATTGAAACAGTTTCTGTTTCCTCATTCATCCTTTTGATATATGGTTTTCCCCCAATATCTCTTTTTACTCTTCCTCCATCAATCGCCACAGCTTTCAGCAGTGCTTGCATCACTGGATTGGATTTTGATAGTGCATCATCATCAAATTCTTTTCTGATCATATCCCCAATTATTTCTGTAACTGTTGGATCTGTTTCATAGCCTCCTTTAGAAAACGACAAACTGAGAAAGCCCTGGTCATCATATTTATTCCAGTAAGTGTACCGACATAAATCACTTCCACAAACAAGAGCTACATCAATGACTTTTCTTCCTGCCTTCTTTTGAAGTTTAAAGAATTGTAGAACCATATAATCATCAACATTGGGAATCATACCATCAAAGAACAGAATCCTATTTTTAAAGCTTCGCTAGAAGAACTACTCACAAGGAACAACTATTTCTTCTCAAACACTTCAATCCGTCCCTTATCTGCTTTCACCACATATTCCTTTCTATCAGAAAACCCAGACAATACCGTCACAAATTCCGGAAGCAATATTCTCTCGCCGCGAAATGTAAGTTTCGTCATAATTTCCCGACCAGGCTCTCGCAACTCCGCTTCTTTGGACATCGCTTCAATCATCTCGGATGCTCGTTTACTACGATGGATCCCTACTTTCTCAGCAGTTCGAGAAGCTAAAAACTTGGCAATTTCGCTTGCAACATCAACTGTTGCAACACTACTAATTCCTTGCAATCCTGGAGAAATATTCGCTTCTATAACCATCGGTCCTCTCGGGCCTTCTAAAATATCAATTCCGCAAATATCAACTTGGAGCGCCTGCGCTGCAGCAATCGCACAACTAATAACTTCACGAGACAAATTAATTTGCAATCCAACGCCTCCTGCATGAATATTTGCTCGCTTCTCTTCTTTTTGTGCTTGACGTCGCATCGCAGCAACAATTTTATCTCCTACTACGATAACACGGATATCAGCTCCGCCCGTTTCAATGTATTCTTGAATAATAAACGGTTGATTCAATGCACCAAGTGCATCCAACAATGAAGACGCCGAACTAAACGAATCTGCAAACATAACTCCCTTCCCCTGCGTACCCTCAGGAAATTTCATGACAATCGGGTATGATACTTGCTTTAACAACGCGCGAGCTGCCTCCGTTGTTGATGGAATATATGTTGTTGGCATAGGAATATTATGCTGTTGCAAGACAAGATGTGTTAACAACTTGTTATGAATTGTATTGAATGACGTAGCGGGAAGTGGCATATACGGAACCCGACCTTCAAGCATTGCTGCAATAGATTGCAGAAGTTGAGCATAGCGAAAAGATCCCTTAACATACACACAATCAAAATCATCAAGAGGTTTGCCTTGATAAAAAATTCCTCCTTCTTTACCCAGTTGTACCTCAATTTTTTTCAAATCAAGTGTTTGCACTTCATCAAAATAAAACCGTGCTGCTTGAGCTAGCATCTCTGAACTTTTCGATCCAAGTGAAATCAACCCAAACTTCATAATGTTCCATCCTCTTTCTTTTTCAAATAAATTTTATTTTTTCACAGCTACTTTTTTCTTCGAATCAAACTCAACTAACGGATCAATAATAAATTTTTCCTGTGTTAAAATATCCCGTCCAATCAGCAATGGATACGTCATATGACTGCGATCAGTAATACTCATCTTTGCACTTATCTTTTTACCCTGAATTTCAAGAGTTGCCTGAACCACTTTACGAATCGTTTCACCATTTGCAGACCTAATTGTCTTCGTAAGCCCAGAAATAATAGGAAAATGTAAGTCCTTTGCAATCTTAATATCAATACTGGAGCTCATCGCCCCCGTATCAATACGCGCCACGACATCTTCATAACATTGTGCAGCACCAATTAAGCGAACATGTTCTAATAATCCAATCACTTTCCTTTGAACCATATCACCCAGTATACTCCTGCATTTATAATCCTTTATCTCTTTTCCCTACTAACGACCGTAAAAAGTCTAAATCACAAAAATTTTCCGTACAAACCCAAACCAAAGCTTTTTAAAAAGAACCTCATTTTTGAGCTCTAACGCCCCTGTAGTGTAGTCCGGAATGAACGTAAGCAATTACGAGCATGGACAAACTATCATACGGCCCTTTCAAGGCTGCGACTCGGGTTCAAATTCAGCGATCCCCCAAGGATACTGTACGAAATTCCCGGCGGGGGCGTTCTTTTATTATCATTCAATCCAATTACCCGCTCACAAAATTCAGTGTGTGAAGATGTTCTATTAATCCCAACGCCAATGGAACCATTCAATAATTTCGATCGCTGGACTCAACTAAAAAACTACGTTGAATCCAACTGTGACCTCTATCAACTTCTCCAAGATTTCTGGCAGGTTTACAGCACACCATACGACAAACGCACAGTCCCAAAAGACCTAGAAAATAAAATAGAAGATCTGGGTGATGGCAATACCCGACATATCTATCGCATTGGCAAAACCACAGAATACGAGTTTGATTGTGGTTTCGGAAAAATGGTATTAATCTGCAAACTTCCCGCACGAGGCGAGCATGAAAATTTTTCTTATCCTGCAAATTATTTTCCAACCGCACCAGACCTAGGAAGATCATATGCAGGTAAAGTACATCCAGAACGGGGTGCAAATATTCTCCTCAGACGACCACTCATGGAAGCACAATCATTTGAAGAAGCAGCTGTAAAAGGAAAAAACATTCCAAAAGTAACTGGCATTATTGCAGGAAATGGCATCTTAGGAACACTAACCCAAGATGTTTCCGAAGGCGACAGAAAAGAAATTGAGTTTGCAGATTATGACCGAGTATACGTTATAGATAAAACTACACGTGCAAAAGAATTAGTCTACACAGATCGAAAAGGCCACTTCCCATTAAGTCCAAAAACCGATTACTACTTCCATCGTTTACAAATCGACAATCCATTCAAGTCTCAAGTATAAATCAACTATTAAAGAATCTCAAATCAATGACCAAATAGTTCTCGCACTATTAAACGAGTTTCACAACCATTAAAAAGACACCATATTGTAAAACGACTATGTTCAGAAAATTCTGACAAAAAAATCATGGTAAAATGCACCTATTGCGATAACGAATTTAACAGTGAAGACGCTCTTCGCATGCATCAGCATACCAAACATCCTCAAACGAGGCCAAAAGTATTTCTTACACCAAAATCAAAAAAAGGAATAAAAATTGCTGCCATATTCTTGGTTACAATAGCAATTCTTCTCGTAAGTATAAACCTATATCAATCAAAATATCCATCTACTAACATCGTCGAAAGTTCAGAAATTCCCACTGGTCCAATTCATTGGCATCCACACCTAACCATTATCATTGATGGCAAAGAACAAGCTATTCCTCCAAACATTGGTCTTGACGGTCCGGTTCATTCGCCCATTCATACCCATGATCCCGATGGTATTATCCATCTTGAAAATAATAATCCTACTGAGAAGACAATGAGATTGGGAACTCTCTTTGAACTATGGGGAAAAGAATTCAACCAGAATCAAATCTTTCAATATACCACTGAACAAGGGAATCTATCTATGTCTGTCAATGGTGAAACAAATGAAGAGTTTGAAAATTACATCTTAAAAGAAAAAGATAACATCACAATCGAGTATATTAGTAATTCAAGATAAACTCTTTACCTTCCTCTTCCCTTCTCTCCTACTCCCTTCCCTTTCTTTCCCTGCGCAGGATTCAAAATATTAATCACTTCAAAATCTTTAATGTACGGCAACTCTAAACGAAGTCTCTCTAAAAATCCATCTAACTCTAATGTTGTTGCAAACTCTACTTCAACATCTAAGTCCTTCTTCCCAATCAATTCATAAATCCGCACAACTTGTTTCTGAGAATGCAAATAAGAGATAAACTTATTTTTCTCACTCGGTTTACCAAGAACTAATGAAATCCTGTATGTATTGAATCCTAACATCGACGTATCAAGTACTGGAACAACTCGATGTAAAATCCCACATCTCACCAAATGTTGCATGCGAGAGTGCGTTGCCGCAGCACCCATCTTAATCAAGCCGGCGAGTGTCAACACCTCCTGCCGAGCGTCCGTTCGCAGATGTAACAACAATTTGTGATTATGCTCATCAATATCTTTTCTCAATGCACCATCACACAGCACACTTTCATCCAAATCCTTATTATACAAATGACGATGCCCGAAATAATGCACTTTCGTAATCACATAAAATTCCCGGTCTCCAATATATTCCGCATACTTCTCTAAAATTTGATGATAGTGTGCATAAAAAGTCTGACTCGTATTCACCCACACATCAACTTCAATATCCCAATCACTTGACATATACACAATCACATCCGAACGAGGAATCTTCTTCACTTCTGAAATAATCTCATTGCGCACATGATACGCCATATTTTGCAAATTAATCAACAATCGATATTGTTTCAAACCAAGAGCATAGAAATCAATGATTGGCTCAAAGTGTGTAATAAATCCAACCTTCATCAACCTATTCAATCGATAATGTGCAACCTCTTTCGAAACCAGAATCGTTCTCGCAATCTTAGCAAGAGGCGTACGACTATTGAGTTCAAGTTCATACAACAACGACTTATTCTTCACATCCAATGAAAATTTCTTCCTTAGTACTAGTTCAGCCATAATTACAACAAAACAGCACTAATTATAAATTTATCGCTATAAAGTTAAAGAAAAACAAGTAAAAGGTTTATCATTAATGTCATCATAAAAACTACAACGCGGACACTTAACACAAAAATGGTAAGGCCAGCAGTCGCAAAGACGACCTAGCTGACAACCGCGCAGGAGATAAAAAATGTCGAAAGTAATTAGTGTTGTAGGACTAGTAGCCGGAGCAGTAGACGGATATTACAATGCGCAAGGAATTCCTTTGAGCAATCATATGGACAACTTACTATTCCATGCCGCACCTCTTGCAAATGGGGTACTCATCGGAGCGCAAGGTATCCTTATAGGTGGTGCCGGTGGAGTCGGCCTTGGAGTGAGTCGTTATTCATCCGGACTTGAAAATGTTGTAAAAGGAAGTATCGGCGGAGCTGCAGGAGCAATAACCGGTGGAATTGGCGCAGGTGGAGTTGCAACAGGAATAACCTATGTGTACACAGCTGTAGGGTACACTGCAGGTTACATCGCAGGAAAATTACTCTGAGAAATACACCATCACAAATCAATAAATAAAATAACGGAGAAAAACACCATGACAAAACAATCATTAGAAGAATTATTTGGAGAATTTGGTAGGATAGCTGATACCCTCTTTGGAGACCCAGCACAACCAAAATCACAAGTATCCGAACCAACCACTCCTAAACAAACCGCTGCAGCATCAAGCGATGACAGTAAACTCATCACTGCCCTGGAAAAATGTTACCCTCAATATAAGCCTGCACTAACTCGGCTTGTAGCCCAAACCGCAACGCATGTCAAACAAAGTGCGAATCCAAAACTCAGTGGCGCCCATGCCATTGCCGCACTCTACACGAATCAAAATGCAGTTGCTATGGAAACACTTGATGCAATAGCACTACCAACCAATCAAGAGATAGAATTACGAGCAATGATGCATTACGCAGGGGGAAACTTTCCACTTAGCACCACGCTATTTGAAAAAATGGCAGAAAACTACACCACTAAGAATGCACGTTTTGCTCATGTCAGTGCACTTAATAGACAGGAAAAAACAAGTCCCCAACAGTATGCAAGAATACTAAACGGACTATGGCTGCGCTCAGCCCCGGCTTCAGACATGATGGGAGTAATGCATTTCAATCGAGGTGAGATGGATGGCGCAAGAGGATACTTCACACAATCCCTAGAGTTGACACCAACCGCTCAGCGAAAACTCAACCTCATGACGGCAATCGCTGCTCGTTCGGACATTGACAAAGCTCGAGTAATGGATAGTGAGATGCCAAGTCTCTTTCAAGAGTTTCAATACGCAGGGTCAATTGAGCAAGCAAAACAGGAACTTAACAGAACCAGAATCGGCTTCCCGTATCTCAAAGTAACAAACTTGTTTGAAGTGGCATGTAGTATTTACCAAGCTCCATAATTTTTTTCTTTTTTTCTTTTAGTCTTATCTTCTCTACCCTCCACCAAACCATCAAATCCCTTAAATTCCTCCTTTTCTTCAAAAAACCAAAAAGAATTTAAAAACTACCCATTAAAACCAATCTTAATGCCCCTGTGGTGTAGTCCGGAACGCGCAATAGAAATATTCTGTGTGGACAAACTATCATACAACCCTCTCACGGTTGGGACTCGAGTTCAAATCTCGGCGGGGGCGTTTTCCTTTCATACCTAATATCCTCATGACCTCCTCCTATTTCCCCGGTTTACTGTTTAGAATTCCTATGTATGTTGCCATAAGCACAGTTGGAACTGCATTTTATCTCAAACCAAAAGTAGACGAACAAAACACAGACCGTCTCAATCGAGTAGTTCAACCAATAATCCAAGAAAAATACGGTTCAAGCAAATCATTTCAATTATATGACATTCCCTCTGAAACCTGCCAGACTACTTTCTCCGAAGAAATGGATTCACATCACAAAAGAGCCGCAAGTATCCAAGTGGGAAACACCACAATGGGTTACTTTTGTTTAGAATCAATCTTGGACGACGCAGTAACCGCAATTGAAGAACTGCCCATCTATAGATATACCTTAACCCCTCTCACAAAAAAATAAGACTCCTCTCGTTCATTCTCACGTCGCAATAAATCTCCACTCCAATTCCTTCGCCTTCGAAATACCAATTCGACAACTTCTCTCCACCTTAGAAAATATAAACCCATCATCAAACAACTTCACCTTTGAACCAACCACAGTACCATTAACACTTAACCCCACCCCAAGCGCAATACATAACTTCCCCGGCCCAGAACACAAATCTTTCTCCTGAACCGCAACCCCACGTCGCTTTTTTATAACAGAAATCCCAGTCAGAGGCACAATCGCTCGTATCAATACTGCCCCTGGCATCCCTTCTTTTTCCGTGGTAAAATTCAAACAGCAATACATACCATAAATGAAATACACATATACATGACCATACGTTGAATACATAATCTCAGACCGTCCAGTGCGTCGAAATGCATGCGACGCTTCATCATCCTTATACGCTTCCACTTCAACAATGCGACCAGAACAACTACCAACAGAAATAATTTTCCCAAGAAGCAACCGAGCAACATCAAGCGTATCTCGTGCAAAAAACGACGCATCAAGTTCCTTCATAAAAAGAAAACATCATTTGCACTTAATAACCTTACCCAAAAAAATATGTAACCGCGAGATTACAATACGATACATGCATCTCCCTCAACATAGCGTTTTCCAAGAGGCCCATAATCAGATTGCAACGAAGTTGGTGGATCAATAAAAAACCGTTCATATGACCCATCCCTACAAGGACGAAAAGCAAAACAACTCGGAGCTTCCTCCTTCAATCTAAGAGTCTTCCGTGCAGTCAAGTCTTGAGTCAACATCCCCCACGCAGGTAATCCATCAGATAAAGTATGAGATTTAACCGCACCGATAAAGTAAGGAGGATTCTTCCTCATTTCAAATGCTTCAACAAAGTTATGTAATTCGAGCGATAAATCCCAATCTTCATATGGGAGGGCATCTCGTTGGCGAACACGAAGGGCAATATCCAATGGCTTAGAAAGTTGCGGAATCTGAATAGTTCCCACGCTATATACATGATGACACGAACCACCACCAATATACAAAACCTGTGAGGGAAGGCTATCCAGATGATATTCATGATCAAATGTAGCTCGTAGAACTTCTAATAAGTCACTTCGTGTTGCAATTACATGTCGTACAACGTTCCATCGGTTAAAATATTCTTCTTCCAAACTCATATCCATAAGAAATAACATTTCAACTTAATAATATTTCTACTGCAAAGTATTCGATTCAGAAAAAACAACTTTACACGAACCTTCAACACACGCAACTCGACCCGCGCCGCAATCAAGTGTCCCCGGCTCACAATTCATAGTACACATCATACCAGAACAATCAGGAGCATACGCCTTACCAACAGCACCCTTTGCATGGCAACAAGAATCAGCAACACAATCCTTATCCACCACGCATGACAAAGACTCATTCACAACGGGTTCATCAATTACAGGAGAGCTACAGGAAACAATAAGTAACAGCACTAAAACAGAAACAAAAGCCAGTATCCTAGAACGAAACATATTTTGCATCATATGAGATTTTCTCCGAAATTTCTCCATGTAAATTCTCTCGAATCAATTTAACTGCATCCTTCTTATCATAATTTGCAAGCAGCCAGGATAATTTAACTAGTGCAGTATTTGCAAGCATATCTTCACCAGGTACAACTCCAAGTTCCAATAGATCGCGGCCCTTATCATACACATTCATATTGACGCCGCCAAAAATACATTGCGTCGTCATGACCACAACACATCCAGATTTAATCAGCTTAGTAAGAATCGGATAAAATTTCTTATGAATGGCACAAATATCATTTGGCACCTGTCCCGGTGTATGACCTAAACCAGTTCCCTCAATAACTAATCCTTTAAACCCTTCAAAGGCCTTGAATTGTTCCGGAAACATATTAATGTGAATCTTAAGTAAACCTACTTTTTCTTCCATCTTCGGCCGAATGATCATTAGTGACGACCCACGTTTTGGATAATGTGTGCTCACCATAGATACTAAACCAGTGCTATACTCCACTCGGGCAATGGCAGAAGTATTAACTGCTTTAAATGCATCCCGACGAGAGCTATGCAACTTATACGTTTTCCCGGCAGGTAGAACAACGCAGCTTGTATCCTCTTCACTCTCATGCATACAAAGTGCAACACCAGCATAATCAGAGCCCAAAATAAATTTTGTAGCACAAACGATATTCATTGCAGCGTCTGACGATCCTCTATCCGAACTTCGCTGAGAACCAACAAGAATAATTGGAATTGGTGGATTCTCAACAATAAACGAAAGCGCAGCTGCGGCAACTGCTAGATTATCTGTACCCATGCCAATAATAATACCACGCACTCCCTTCTTCACTTGTTTTTCAATTGCCTTCGCTATCAGACCAAAATGTTCAAACCGTAAATCATCCGACCACATCTTTGCAATAAGTTCAGATTCAATATGTGCAAGTCCCGCAAGTTCAGGAAACAATGCAATCAATTCTGCTGGCTCAAACCCAGCCACCACACCGCCAGTTCGATAATCCACTTTGGATGCAATCGTACCACCAGTATGTAAAATAGTAATCGTTGGCAACGTAGATTTTTTAGCACTTAATTTCTCAACTAACACTCCTACACTCGACTGCTCAGCTGCCTTTTCAACAACTTTAACCTTGGTAACCAGTTTTTTCTCAAAACCTATATTGTACCCTGACTTTAATTTAATAAGAATTACATTTTTATCTGGACTTGGAATCATTATACCTTCTTCGGAATTGTCTTTTGTGGTAACAAGAACCTTATCACCTACTTGTGGATCCAATGCAGCGCCAGATTTAGCCATACTACCCTGAAGACCCATCCGTTTATTAAGGTTATTCTAGTCCCTTCAATTAGGCTCAACCCGACCGGAAATAGGCTCAAACCATCGCACTCAAAACCAACTATCTTTATAAACCACCTTCCTATCCTTATCGAGTTGTAAATCTTCAAAAAATTACACTCTAATCAAAAGGAATCCCGTTTGTGTATGCCCTAAAAATTTAAATACCTAAAACGGACAATAAAACTATGGTTGATGTTAACGAGCAAAATATTCAAAATTATTTAGAAGGTGTTTTTAACGCCGATGTTACAAATGTCCAAATTCAAAAGCTAGGACAGGGTTGCGTCGGAACCGGCTACGCACTTGATTTTAACGTAAATGGTGAACCGCAGCGTAAAATTCTAAAAACATTATTTACCTCCAACTTAGGAATGGATCATTTCTCCGATCGCGCCGGTTCCCTCTTGCTCGCCAACTCTCATTATTCTAAGATTCCAAATCACATCAACTCCTTTGATGTTTGTGGGATTCATGAAGATGGTACTGTAATCTCCGTGGGAAAAGCCCAGGAGTTCTTCCTCCTCTTGGACGAAGCACATGGAAAAGATTTATTTGGTGACTTTGAGCGAATTGCAACAACTAACCTGTTAACCGAATTGGATAAACACAGAATAATCCTTCTTGCAGAATTTCTTGCTACATTACATCAAGAAAAACCAGCTACCAATCAAGACAGTCTCTACAAACGTTGTATTCGTGGATTAGTTGGTGGCAATACCTCAATCATGGCTATAATAGATATGTACCCCGAGCATCTCAACTGGGTAACGCATGAGCAACTCCAACATATGATACAAGAGTCAATTCATTATTGGACAACTCATAAATTCAAACAAACCCGACTATGCCATGTTCACGGAGATTTTCATCCAGGAAATATTTGGTTTAAAGAAGGAACCAATGAGTATACTCTCCTCGATAGATCTGGTCAAACCTATGGCGAAGCAGCAGATGATCTTACTGCGTTCACGATAAATTTTATTTTCTATTCTCTGAGTAAGCGTGGAAAATTCGAAGGAGCGTGTAAAGATGGATTCGAGTTGTTTTGGACAACGTATCTCACTAAAACCAAAGATCATGAGATACTAAGTGTCTCTCCACCCTTTTACGCACTCAGATCAATGGTAGTATGCAATCCCGTCTTTTATAGTGATGAATTCTTTGGTTCAGCTGAAAACGCCAAACAAACGAGGCAGAAAATATTCAATGGCGCTCTACGTATGCTAACAGCAAAGGAAGTAGATCTCACAAAGATCGAACAGTATTTTAGTTAATACCTTACTCCCCCCAAATCATCACAAAGCAAAGTTACCATCTTAATTCAATCCTTCAAATAGTTTTATGTTACTATTTGAGACAAAACCTAATTTTTTACAATCTGTGAGGTACTTAAGGGCAAAATCAATATAATTTTTTATAGGCTCTTTATCTTGAATCTCTTTTGAAACCACTCCTGCTTTAATTTCATAAATATGCATTACGTTCCAGCAAAAAGTCTCAAATATCTTTAAAGGAACGAACACTTTCACTCAATCTTTTAGTGTGGTATCTTCTCTGTGTATCAAGTATTCTTTGTAAAATATTTTTTGATGCTCTTTGGAAAATTTTTTCCCAAATCCAGTAAAGATATCTGCAATATCATAAGCCGGGTCAGAAATACCACAGCGTTCAAAATCTATAAACTTCAAATTTTGATAGGTATCATAGATCAAATTCTGCTCACAAATATCACCATGAGAAATTGACGTTTTATTTTGAGGCCCATGAGTTTTAAGTTGTGGTAAAAATTCTCTCAAAAACTCGCTTTCATTCTTCCCACCATACTTTTTAGTCAATTTAATCAAATGAACAATATTATTTTTAACGTCCAAATATGTCTCACTAAATATTGGAATTTTTTTTCTAATTGGTATGGAATGCAGGGTAGCAGTTAGTTTTGCAAGATCTTTAATCATTTTTCCAGATAATTTCATCTCTCTAAGATCCTTGCCTGAAAAGAACTCAATAATTAAGAAATCTTGAGGAATAATACTTTTTGTAGTATCCTTAACATAAGGAATCGGAGCAATCTGATATCTATCCAAATATTTGAGGATTTTGTATTCTTTATTTATTTTGTATTTCAGTCTAAAATTTGCATTTACTCTAACCAGGTACTTATCCTCTACTAAAAAATTAGTATTGCTTTCACCAGAGCCCAACAATTCTATCTTAGGATTCGTTAAAAGTAAATGTTTCTGTACTGCTTTTTTAATATCAGATATTTTTACCTTCATTCTATCAACCTATGATTTCTAATCTAGTTATAACTCATATAAAGGTTTCTAAACTCCTAATTATTCATCTATATTTAGCCCGCAAAGATAGAAATTACGCCTTATTCAGTAAATGGCATCCATCAATCTACGAAACCAATAAATCAATAGCCATTCCTCATTTATTTATTGGAATACGCCACAATCTTCTCAACAATCTTTTCCTTTAATTCAGCATATCTCTCGGATGTAACATCATAAGGTGTACTAAATCCTCCACCATTACCTCTTCCCCCACCGCCAAAGTCTGTTGCAATTTGTATAACTGGAAAATCAACATCTGCTCTCTTCAAAAGAAAATGATTTCGAGATGGACTCTGAAACCCCACAAAAAATAAATCCGCATGTTTTTCGTAGTGCAGCCTAATATACTCTTGGGCAGGCTTCATGGAAAGAATCGCCGGACTATATGCAAAGAGCACACGTAACCCTGCTATTTCTTCAATAGCAATTGAAGATTCCAACTCTGTATAAGCCGAACTCTTTCGGGAGTCAAACTCAGAACTAATCTCCTTCCATTTCTGTCGTAATTCAAAATGCGAATTAAAAAAAGTTCCCTGAACAAGACTCCATGTTATATCATTCATGAGTGTATAATCTAATCTCTCATTAGCAAGAGAAATCACTTTTTCAAGTTCATCTCCTCGAAGTACGCGCTGTGATGTACTTCCCGGTTTTTTATGATCATGTGCCTGTGCAATATGAGCTAGTTCTGATTCATACTCGGTATCTAAACCAAATATATCTTTCACTAGTAATGCCGCACATCTCTCAGCATGGTACTGCAAATCGGTTCTCATTCGCACGAGCGCCTCTCTATGATTAAGAGATGTCTCGTGATGATCAATCCAAGATATCCCTTTCTCACCTAGTTGACTAGTAATACGTTCTAAAAGGGCATATGGACTACCCCCCGCATTTGCGAGAGTCCCATTTAACCCAATATCCGCAACATACAATCGTGGACTAGATGAACAAGGGTGACCAGAAGCAATATCACCCAGTCTCTTCTCTACTTTTTCAAACTCAGAGACCAATCTATCATAGCGTGCAAAAAAATGGTTACACGGATCTTCTTTAGTAATACCCAGTGCATGAATCAACAGCGCATGAGATATGATACCATCAGGATCTTCACAATGTGTAAGTATTAGAGATGTGTTCATTTAAATTGATTATTTTAGTCTATATTTATAAATGTTAATTCGAGTAATTGGTTTCTTTATGATGTCTATAGTAAATCCCAATCAAAATCATACTGACATCAAATAAAATCAGAACCTACTAGAACTAATCCTACTTTTTGTAGCGCATGCGTCATAACCACTTGCGAAATAATCCCATCTGGATCTTCAGCATGCGTAATAATATTATATCCCATAATGACCAAAATAAAACTTCCTATAAAAATAGTTCTGCATATTCTGAATACCTACCTCATAAAATAACATACTCAAACAATGTCACTTTATTCTCGACCAACATTGTTCGTCCAACTTGCAATGATGTTGCAATATCACACATTACCAACACAATTTCATCTAAAACTATTTGCTTCCCATGCGCACCAACCGAACAAAAGGAAACCTCTCCTACTACTCCATAATCAGCAACGCGAACACCAACTCTACTCTCCAGAAATGACTTACTTAGAATGCGATGAATTTCTTTTTCACCTTCATTAACATCAATGATTTCACCCGTTACCCTCTCAAAAGGAACATACAGCATATACATCGATTGTTGTGTAGCTATCAGCGGCAAATAAGCATCTACTTTCATACATCCTTTACTCTTATCAAAATCTTTATATCTTGCTTAGAACAATACATCAAAATTATGGATTGTTGTTAATAAACAAACGTCCTTCCCACAATACCCTCTATTCTACTTCCCCCACAACCGTCGAACTGCATCATCAATTTCATTGCCTGTTGATTTTTCACCAAGTGCCACTTTAAGAGTGCTCCCCTCTCCTATTGTATTACTATTCCCTCCCTTAGCATCACCAACTTTTTCCACAACTTTCTCTTCAACCTTCCTAGGCGTAGCGGGTGCAACATACTTCACATTCCACATCGCATCCTTAATTTTCCCACCCATCCCTGCTAGATCATATTTTGGCTGTTCTGGATTCCACACTAACCCTTGTAACCCATCCCCTTGTTTGCGTGCAATAATATGCATACACAAAAACCCATCCTTATTATCATCGGAATGACCAGACTTCAAAATAAAATTTGTACCTTGTGGTTGCAAAACAGAAAACAGTACCGAAGAAACATATGCACAAATCGAAAAAAAGTGAATCGCTTGAGACGCACTCAACTTCTCAATAAATTTTTGTTCAATCTTAGAATATACTTCCACATGCCCCATACATATTCCTTTACCAACAGCACACACAATCAACTCCGAATCTTCAAATAATACCAGCGACCCACGAACCCTATCCTCAACCCACGTAGAACGAGTACCCTTCTCAGGAAAAGCACCATCCCCCATACCAGCAAAATACTGTTTCATTGCCGCAGGAAACACCCGCATCATTTGTTCTTGAACTGCAACCGTGAGTTCCACACGTGGCTTAAACAAAAAATTCAAAAATCCATCTCCTGGTTCGCGAGGAATAATATGAGTAACAAAATGGGGCATCTGTTGCCCTGCTGCACCGCCTGATGCAACAAATAAAGTAACTCCAGTCGATATGGTGGCACCCTTAATCGATTTCACCATCTGAGGAATAAGACCATAAAACGGCGTAATCTCCTGGGGTTCATAATACATTAAAATTGGATAATGTTCTTTCGGAAAAAACAGAGTATGTCCCTTCGTAACAGGATAAACATCAAGAATCGCCTCAACCATCCGATCTTCAAATACGACTTGAGTTTGAATCTCGCGAGTTATAACTTTACAAAACACACACTGCTTCTTCTGCTCAGCAAGTTGAGCCTTTTGTTCTGGTGAGAGTGCCATAGAATTCAAAACAGGACTGCAAATATAAGTTTTCCTAATCCTTGATGTCCTTTTTAACAGAACAATCTAATACAAAAAAACCAAATAACAAAAATAGAATAATTTACTTCTTTTTATTCTTCTCAACATCCTTACCAAGTTTCAATTTTTTAATCAATTCTTTATATCGATTTCGAATAGTAACTTCAGTAACGCCTGCAACATCAGCAACTTCTCTTTGAGTTCGCTTCTCACCGTGAATAAGTGAGGCAACATACAAAGCCGCAGCTGCAATTCCAGTAGGTCCTCGACCTGATGTCAACTCAATATCTCGAGCCATCTCTAAAATTTCAACAGCCTTAGATTGAGTTTCAGCACTCAGTTTAAGCGCGGATGCAAATCGAGGAATATAATCTGCCGGATTACTAGGACGAATTGTTATTTCAAGTTCTCGAGTAACAAAACGGTATGTTCGACCAATTTCTTTCTTCTCAATGCCAGACGCTTCACCCATCTCATCGAGTGTTCGTGGAATCTCATGACGTCGACATGCTGCATACAATGCTCCTGCAATAACTGACTCCATAGACCGACCACGAACTAATCCTTTCTGTACGGCAAGTCGATATATTCGAGCCGCTTCCTCTTCAACAGAACGCGGTAATCGTAAATAGGAACTCACTCTTTTCAACTCAGCTAAAGCAACCTTTAAGTTTCGCTCAATTGCCGTACTAATACGGATATTCCATTTTCGAAGTCGAAAGAACTTATCTCTTTCTTTATCCGAATCCAGTTTATAAAAATCGGACGCCGATCCTACTTCTGTTCCAAGGCCACGATCGAATTGCGTCTCAGATGTAGGTGCCCCAGTTCGTCGTCTGGCTCCTTCTCCACCATCATCATCAAAGTCCCGCCATTCTTGAGAAAAATCAACCATTCTATCTTCTAAAACAAGACCACAATCTCTACAAGAGGTTTCACCTTTTTCAACATCCCGGTAGATATTTTTACTTGCACACTCCGGACATTCTTTAATGGTTTTGCGGATCATATTAATATGTCTCCCCTGTAGAACTGCATAGGTAAATGATAGTAACTTATTTTAATTGATTTATAAATATTTCGAAAAAATAATCCTATTGCTCTCAAGATATGCAAAAATTCCCCTTTATAACCCTACCCTTTGTATGTAACTATCACGGCCACCCATAATCTTTAATTTTCACCTATGATCACCTGATAATATCAAATAGATCTATCGGTTTCTAGCCTATATCACCATATGTACCTAAGTGTATAACTATATGTCTCATACGTATCCATAAATCAAAATAACGGGCCCCACTACCCAAAAAGAAACTTTTATAAACCGTAATATTCTAACCTGCCTTATGGAAAAGAGAGGTCAGCTTGCAGGTATAGAGTTTCATTATTTTATTATAGGTTTTTTTACAGGAATTGCAAGTGGTCTGCTCCTTGTTTACCTTGGAACAGCCAAAATTATTGGTTTCCAAGTTCCTGTTGTATGTGGATTCTTTAAGAATAAAAAAGCACAATTAGTTGCAATTGAATTTCATTTTGCGCTTGCTGGATTTGTGGTAGGTATAATCGGTGCTTTGATTCTAGTGTATTTAGGACAAAATGGCATCATACCTTTCCAAATACCTGTGTGCGGCATCCCAAGCCCAGCAAAATAATTTTTAAATATAATTTTTTTCATTTATCATCGCCTCCTAAATCATACTTTTATTTACCTAGTCTACTGCTTTTTCCAAGGGATACTTCTCTTTTCATGTGCATATGCTCCTGTTGTATATCTACCAGTATAGAAAACATTATAAGGCACATCCCACGCAAAAAACAAAAAACCTGAGTAAACAAAAAGAGGCGTTAAAATGGATGTTGAAAGAATTCAAAAAATAAATACTCTAGCACTTGATCTTCTAAAACAAGGCTTAGCTGGTGACCGAGAAGAAGCAGTCATCATGGCTGAAAAAATATTTCGAAACCGAGATGGTTCAAACAGTGAGATTCGTGAGACCATGGGTGAAGTGCAACGTCATCAAAATGCTCAAAGTGGTGGATCATCTTCAGAACGAGAAATGTCCCAAGACAATATTCGTCAAATTCTAGAACAAAATACAAAATTCATCGTAGCAAAGTTCAAAGAAATTCAAGAGAAAATGACCGCAATGGAACATGAAATTGCTTCTCTAAAAGGTGGACGCTCTCAATCTCCAACCACAAATCATTCTAAATTGCTGCCAAGCGATCCGCAATTACGAGGTTCAGCAAGTGCCCCACAAAGTCAGGGATCTGCAAGCTCGCCAAGTCACCCACGCTCAGGCGGATACAACGCATCAGACGTATCAATTGAGAAATTCTTTTACATGGGCTCAAAGTAAGTCAGTTAATTTTTTTCTTTTTTTCTATCCCCACCTAGTGGCTAATAGTCGTGAATTACCTCTTTTTTACTGAACATTTATATAATCCACACTACAAAACCTTAAAAACAAAGTAACTACTTTAAAATAAAAACTATCGGTTGGGGTGGGTAACATTAAATCAACAATTTTCATCGGATTAATTATCTTATTATCTTTGGTAGGTGCGTCGCAAGTAAACGCAGCTCTCGAAATCTTAGAACAAAACGTAACTTTAGACGTTGACTATGGCGACTTCATAAACGAAGATCAACTCACTATACGTGAAAGTTTTTCTTTTACGGTAAGAAATTCAAACAATGATGCAGCATCATTAAAATTTACATTCGATAGTTTACCTTCTGGCTATAACGCCTCAACAATAAATACCATCAATTTAAGTGCAGGTGAAGAACGTTCAATAACTGGTTCAATTGAAGTACCACACACCCGCGCAACCGGTCGTTCAAATATTGGTTCTTTAGTATTACGAGATCTCAATAACGCTGAGTTAGATCGCTTAACTATTGACCAAACGACCAAAAGCATGCTTTTCATTGATAGACTAGAAGTTGATTATACTGACGTAGACGGAAACTCACAGTCCGACCGGTTTGATGCAGCTGATCAAACGCTCAATCTTGACGAAAATGTTCGTCCCGGAAGTGAAATTACTATTACTATAACCTACAAAAATCAATTTGATCGTGATTACGATAGCGATAAATCTGTTATTGAAGATATTACTCTTGATATAGAAGCAAGTGATAGCGACTTATTTGATGACAGTATAGATGACAATGTCGATCTTTCTGATCTGGATGCAAATGACAAAGAAGAGTATCAAATTCAAGTTAAAATCTCTGACACCATTGACGCTGATAGTTATGATGTCGAATTCACCTTAGAAGGAACTGATGGAGAAAATTTTGACCATAATGATCAAAAGACCTTAAAAATTGATGTTGAACGTCTAAGAAATGATGTTCGAGTTACCAATAGCGAAATTACCGGGCCCGTTGATAGCTGTGTCCAAAGTTTATTCTTTGATATCAGTATACAGAATTTTGGAACAAGAGATCAAAAGTATGTTGCCTTTGCTCTAACCAACACGGAGATGGGCATAAATTATAAAGTCAATGATCTCCTGCTAGAGAAATTCGATGATGACGACACATATTCCAATCATGTTGAAATTCCTCTAACTAAGACCTTGAAGGAAGGGTCACAATCAATCGATCTCAAAGTGTTCACTGATCGCGATAATCTCATTGACCAAAAAAGAATTCCACTACAAGTAACAAAGTGTACAACGGCTTCAAATACTCCTGTGCAGACAACCACCTCAACGGGTTCCAGCACGAGTGTCAGCTCTGGAAATGGAACAACTGCTGGTACAACAAGCACTAAAAACGCAACCGCAGCTCAAACTGGGGCCGGATCACAAACAACGACTCCTTCCACATCAGATACCACTACCTCCTCTGTCCCGGTGGGAGCAAGTGTCATACAAACAGTCGAAGAACCCTACAGCACAGATGATTTCTTTGTAGGTGGCTTAATTGTTGCAATAATTGTGGTTGTGGCATTAATAGTCGTATTTTTCATACTGCTCCTTCGATAAACGCAGCATTAAAAAGCAAAATCTATGAGGTAAATCCCATGAAACATCAACTTTCCTTTATTTTCATTCTATTATGTCTTGTTTGTACTTCTGTGTATGCAGAAGTCCCTACAATTACTCCTTTTGAAAATATCTACTTTATTCAAGGTATGAGCAACACCTATCAAGTAGAAGTAGATGGTCATGGTGATCAATTAATTTACCGATTAGTTGGTGCTCCAAATGGAATGACAATTAACAACAACGGCATTATCAGCTACACTGCTAACCTTGATGATCAATTCTATTTAATAGTCGACCTCACAGTAGAAAACCAAAATCAAGAACAATCAACATTACGCTTTGTTGTAACAACGAGGTCAGCTCTCCAAATAAATAATGTCATGATTGGAACATCAGACGACGATCTTCGCCAGCTAAATAATGGTGGCTCTAGCATTCCTTTTCATCCTGGTGAAGAGGTCTATCTTACGTTTCAATTGGATAATGCCTACACCTTAGTAAATAACCCCTATCTCGAACACGACATTTCACCAACCATTGAATCAATTGAGTACACGCTTAGCGAACAGGTAGGGATTTCATTTTTCAATGACCATGTGAGTGTGAATCAACCAATAAGAGCCCAAGGCATGCAGCAATACATCGTAAAAGGTCGACTACCTGTTGACCTTCAACTCGGAAATTATAATATTGAACTCACTGCAACAGGGTTTGATCAAGATGTACCTGCAAACGAACAAAGGGACACATTTACATTCAGTCTCCCCATCAGACGAAATCCACACGCACTAATGCTCACACCAACAACACCAAACGAAGTACTCGATAGAGTATTAACTTGCGATGAAACTTCCCAAATAGCAATCCCAGTTACATTTGCAAATACTGGTCAAGTCGATGAATTCGTCGTTGTAACAATTGAAGACCATCATGGCAATTTCCTTGGTGATCTGCAATACCCTATAGCTGTAGGTGATGAGACGACGCAGACTGTGGATGTATTCCTCCCACGAGAAGATGACAACAGCGTAACTGTGTATATAGCGCGGATACAAGACCAACAGACTATTATGGATAAATACGCCTTCAGTTATAGTTCAAGCGCGTGCTCGTCATTAAGTGTTGATGGTTCAAGCCCTAACTCCAATGACCTTACCCTACGAACCGGCTCTAATCAAGGCTTTGAACTTCTTATATCCAACCCCAGCAACACACCTTATCAAGTACAATGGCGCTACAATAATCAACTCGTAAGCAATGGCAACACTTTCAATCTTCAAAATGTTCAAACGGGAATTCATACCCTTACTGTAAATGTAATTCAAGAGGATAGTATTGTATACCAAAAAACGTGGGATATCACTGCATCCAATCTACCACTTGGCTTCGATGCATTCACTGGTCCAGCAACAACCAACCCTGCCAATATTATCAACATTCATTCAACTCCTCTAACACTCGAAAATAACTTTGGAAAAATAGTCTTCGATGCCAACCTTGATTTAAGTAACATAGAAGATCTCTCAAGAGTCATTTCAATTACAAGTGGAAAAGTAGCAATTGATACTATTACAGCACCTGCATTAAATCGTCCAGCTACCATCACATTGTACCGGTCCTACGCAGATCCAAAAATAATGGTACAACCTGGTTTCAACAACGGGCAACTGAGCATCTGTAATGTATGTGTCATAACTTCAAATCAAGTAAATGCACTTACATTCCACGTTCCGAATTTCTCAACATATGTTGGGGTTGAAAACAGCGGTATCGAATTAACAATTAATGAAATTGTAGCAACCAATATCATGCCAGGTACTTCAGGTAATACCACTATCACCATCATAAACACTGGCGCTCAAGATCTAACCAACATACGCACGACTCTTCAAAATATAAACGCTAAATACCAAGCTAGAATAATCCAACAGCCACCTGCCGTGCTACATTCAGGCGAACAAGCAACACTCACACTAAGTCTCTTCATCCCTCTAGACGAGTCAGATGCAATACATACCATTGGTACACTTCAGTTCACTTCAACGGAATTAAGTGCATCACAGCTAATTCAAGTTGACCCCACAAGTTATATCGAAATACAAAGTATCAAAGTCAATAGCAAAAGCAATGGTGATCTCGAATTAAATTCAAACCAGATCGAGTTCAAGGTAAAGAACAATTATCCTGAAGACATGGACGACGTAACAGTTACAGTTCGCATTCTTGATGTTAATGGTGATGACCTTGAAGAAGAAGTTGACAGTTTCAAATTGAGAACTGGAGATGACAAAAAAGTCACTGTTGACTTCGACCTCTCAGGCGAAACACTTGATGAAGATAGCTATACCATTGAGATAGAAATCGAAGCCGAAGCAGATGATAACTCCAACCATGATGCCGCAACAGACTTCACTGCTGATGTTGACCGTGATCGTCATAACGTTGTATTCACCAGAACAGATCTCTCCATATCAAAATTATCTTGTGAGATGCAAACGGCATTGTATGTTACTATTGAAAATAAAGGAGAAAGCGACGAAGATGATCTTGAAATAAGAGTTTCAAACACCAACCTTAACATCGCCGAATCAAAGCGTTCCATTGATGTAGATGATTACAGTGGTCCAGATCAAGAATATTCCGCCATATTCCCACTTGATCTAACAGGTAAAAATATCGGTACTTACCCCATCAAAGTGGAGTTGCTTCGCGACGGGGAAGTTGACGAAACACAATCTGTAACTCTTGAGATTACCACCTGTAGCAGCGGCACAACTAAAGCTGGCAGCATAACTGTGCTTGGTGATTCCAACCGTGGTGACGCGCTGCGAAATCAACTGGATCAAGCCCTCATTCAACACCAAGGAGGATCAAATTCACAAGTGACTGCATCATTTAGAGACTCAAATGTGTACACTTTGTTCCTTGGCGGACTTGTTTTGTTTGTACTCATCGCCGTGATGTTAGGGATTGCTGTTGCAATAAAACGTAAATAGTTTTTATCTTTTTATTTTTTTAACTTTTCTTTCGCCAACGTCACTTTAAAAGCATCCATTCTCTTCCACATCAAATCCATCTTTGTATTTACAAGTGCGGTGAGCCAAGAAACATCACCAGAAAAAACACAAATCCCATCTACATATAATGGCATCTCAATTATGTCCCCTCCCTTTATCTCAACAATTATCTTATTGCTCGCAGACAAGATAGCACTCCGCTTATAGTGTTCGCGACAACACAGCAACAACCAATTTGCAGTTTCAATGGTATCGCAGCAAACATGAAAAATAGAAGATTCAAATCGAATCCACACTACTCCTTTTTCTTTCACCTGTAAATCCAATCCAAAAAACGACTCTGAGATAGGATCATGACTCATCGTAACCCATTCTGTTTCATTCTTTTTCCCAGAACCTCGCCAAAGATAGACCCTCCCAGAACATGACGAAGTAGAGAACATTGATTCATACGAATTAATTGTCTCAAGAAGAGGGATAGCACGCACATCAATCCCGCCTTTCTTACTTTTGTCTATCTTAGACAAAAAGGTCTTTTTCTCATTTGCAAAGGCTTTAACAGAATGTGTTTTCATGCTGAGTTTATTTTTAACATTAGCATCCTTCTGCATGGTTGCTTGTGGTGCATTCTTTTTGGGCATCGGATTTTGTTGTTGTTCTGTACTCTTCATTCACTTACCTCGCAAAAATGTTATTTACAAAAGAATATATCTTATAATATCGGACTTCCATTTGCTACTCCGTCCACTCGTATTGCAACCCCATTACTCTCAAGAACCGCTCCTTCAAACACCACAGTATCCCCAAGCGTTACAAGTCCTATTTTCTTAAACTCATCATAGGTAATCAGCGTTGAAGAAACAACAAATCCTCTAGGTGCAACAGCTTCACCAATCTTTAACCCAGGAGCTCCAAGAAATGAGATTGCAGTTTTTCCATCAGCAATCATAACCATTGCTTCACTCATCTCACCACGCAATTTCGCAGGCTTCAGCGACAAACAAAACACTGCCTCAAGTCCTATCAACTGTTCAACTGATCTATCCTTACGTAACCCCGCAACAACTTGCTTACGTCCACGTGCTCCAAAATCAACAGATAATACATACAAACTATCGGCGTTCGAGTGCGCCCGAACATCCACAATTTTCCCAACACACAAATCGAGCGGAAATTTTTTCTCACAAGGGATAGTCTCTATCTTAACTGCCAACATTTCTGGTTCAAACAACTGTCCTTTGAAGTGAAAAGAAATATCACTCCATTTCAAACCATGCCCACTGACATCATCGCACTCCCCAACAGCTCGATAAACCTTTTGTGAAAATGTGGGAACAATCGGACTCACAATTATAGCAAGATTTCGAGCTAGATTCACACAAAATCCAACAATTGCTTTTGTTTGAGGATCATTCTTTGTCTTCCATGGCTCCGCTTTTTGGAACATACTGTTCCCAATATCAGATAACCGTAAAATCAACTGCACCGCTGATTTGAAATCCAAATGCAAATATTTGTCTTTGATTTCAGCAATAAGTGCATCTACCTGGAGTTGTTCTCCACGTGGTATACCCACATGTTCAATAATTCCATAATTTTTTTGTGCAAATGTGAGAGTTCGATAACAAAAGTTAGCCACATTTCCTAAATATACATTATTATTTACTGCCTGTAAATTCGCAAATGACAAATCAATATCTGACACGCTCGTATCTAAGTGTGATGCATAGTAAAATCGAAGTGACTCGCAAGGAAATAATTTTAAAAAGTCATCTGCGGTATAAAACGTACCACGTGACTTACTCATTTTCTGACCATTAACTGTGATAAACCCATGCGTTGAAATACGCGGAAAGGGAATTCCCATCCCTCGCAACATCGCAGGCCAAAATAAATAATGAAAATAAACGATATCTTTACCTATCAGGTGATGAGCAACTCCTCGTTGAAAATAATCCTGCCAGGTAGGGTTCTCTTGATTATGAATTGACCTTCCTTCACCCACTCCTCGCGCTCCTCCTCCAACTCCAATGGCAGATCCATATTTAGTATCAAGGAAATTTTTTGTAGATGAAATATATCCAACAGGGGCGTCGAGCCATACATAGAAATATTTCTTTTCTCCCATTTCTTCAAGAGATCCTGGAATTTCAAAACCAAAATATGGTCCATCTCGTGATATACACCAATCTTCAAGACCTTTATTCATCCAATCAGCAAGCCAGTTTTTAATCTCTTTTTGAATGCCAGATTCGCGTGATGCAACCCAAGTAGATAACTCATCAAAAAAAGAGCTTAACCGAAAAAAGTAGTGCTTTGAGTCCTTAGCTATTGGTCGTCCTTTAACACTATTACATAACGTGCAATAAGGATTAATCAAATCAATGCCTTTCAACACCGATGAACATTTCTCACACACATCCCCATATTGATCTGTTGCTTGACATTTTGGACATTCACCTTTCACAAATCTGTCTGGAAGTGAGCGAGCACAATGTTCGCAATACACTACTTTCATCGAAGATACATAAATATGTCCGCGAGCTCGTAATTCTCTAAAAAAATATTCTGCTAATTCTTTATTCTCCTTTGAGTTAGTATGATAATAATTATCAAATGAAATTCCATACTGAGTAAATGTTTTTTGATGTTCTAGCCAGTATTTTTCCGCAAATTCGGCAGCACCAATTCCCGCTTTAGCTGCATTAATCTCTATTGGTGTCCCATGCATATCTGAGCCACAAATAAAAAGAGTATCATTTCCTATCAGTCGAGAAAATCGTGCATGTATGTCTGTCTGAATAAAACCCAACATATGCCCAATATGAATTGAGCCGTTTGCATACGGAAGCGCATATGTTATGAGATGTCGTTGCATAGTGTATCAAATGAACAGCTAAGAAACATACTTTATAAACATTTCATATGACTTTTTCTACACTTGAAATAACTCAAAAATTAAAATAGTGTATATCCCTCTTCCACTAAATTTCTTTCTCTTCCCTCTCTAAAAAACCCTCCCAAGTTGCCGACACATATATATACCATAATTAACCTCTTCCACCTATGAATCAGTACAAGGTGATAATGCTAAGTATAGCTCTACTTATGCTAAGCACAAGCCTTATTTATTCCATCACCATCATCTCACTAACCGGTGCTGCAACCGATTCTGCCGGTACTGTCGGTTTTTGCAAAGTTCTCTATCCACGTTTAGACACCATTCCCAATCAAATAGGTTATGTCGGAACACCTTTCACTTATCCAGTCAATGTAAGCCCAGATTGTGGGGAGAGAATTACCTTCTCCGGAGTACCGGTTCCTGATCTCTCCTCATTTCATATTAACTCCTCAACTGGTGTCATTGATATAACTCCTCAAGCAGGCGAAGAAGGTGTGTATGATCTCAACATCTTCGTGGTAAAAAATGGGTTCGCATTAAACACGACTGTCTTTACATTTACTATCTTAGGAACCATTCGACCAACCAATTTTACGTGCATAAAAAACACAACCAACTCCAGTAGAGTATACCTTAATTGGGATAACGTATCCACTGCATCATATTACAAAATCTATTACGCAACCAACATCTCCCAAGTCGCAAATATGACCTCAAACACCAGTCTGGGCAGCAATGTCAGTACCATATCATTACTTAATCAAAGTGAGTGGAGCGACAACAACCATCTTGGTGTCTTAAGGCGTTATTACACTGTTGTGGCTGTAGTAAACGGAACCGAAGGATACTCAGACGAACCAGTTTGTGGAAAAATCACCTATCAATACACCGCACCAGTTTCTAGCACCTATGGTACATTAGCCTCAAACCGTATTGTCCATTATCTCAACACCACAATGGACGCAGAAACGTGGCTTCAAGAAATTCCAGAAGGAAATAATCCTACTATCTCTCGATTGGATAAATCAAACGCCTCAGGTGAGTATTATACAACCCATGTTCGTGGTCTACTCGATGGAAACAATTTCAATGTTGATCCAACCATTGGATATTTAATCACCACAGACAACTATTATAATCAAACCGTAGTCGGAAAAATATATCGACCTCCCTATAATATCAGCTACGACGCCCCTGTCTCAACGGTGTATGGAACACTTGCTTCAAACGCCAGAGGACCGCATGATAGCATCAAATATTATTATGCTGAAACATTTTTACAAGAAATCCCTGCCGGACTCAACCCAACCGTATCACGTTTAGATAAGGGTAATGCCGAAGGAGAATATCTAACAACTCACGTGCGTGGTTTAGATGATGGAAATAATTTTTATATGCAGCCAGGAATTGGATACCTCATAACCACAGATGGATATTATAATCACTCCACCTGTAGCATGTGTTTTAGATAAAGAAAAGTATATACACCCCCAAAGAAAAAATAAACTTCCGGTGAAATCATGAAAAGACAACACACAAACATCAATTATCATCGCACAAATATCAATTATCATCATCTAACTTTATTTCTAACTCTATTTCTGATTTTACTCATTCCTGATGTATTAGCCACCAGTAAACCAATCTCAAGCACCCTGCAGTTTCCAAGTGGTTCTATCCACTCAGTGCCAATTACTGTTCACGCCCAAGCAACCGGAACGGGTACTCCTCAAGAATGTATCACCAACCCTCTTGTGTACACTGGAGAGAAAGGAAGTTTTGCAACTAATTTAGATAATCTCATAATTAAAAGTGCACCCTCCCTTCGTTGCAATGGACTATGGTCAATTGGAGATAAAATCTGGTATAGCTATACCCTCAACAATCAAGAGTATTCATCGCCTGTTGACACCATTAAATCAGGAACCGGCTTACAAGTTCTTATACCAATGGATGTTGGTCCCCTTGTACCAAACCCTTCATCACCCCCTGGATCATCCCCTGGTAGTTCAAATGAAAACACTAACCCCTCCTCCCCCAATCCTACCACTCCACCCAACGCTGACAATAATGGCAAAATCACAGCATCGCCAGACGCATCAACTATTGAATTATTACTTCAATCGACACCCATTGACGACATCGTAAAGGTAACTGTATTTGGCCGAGTAACAAAAGGTGATCTCACAACCGCTACAATTCGCATCGAACTACGAAGAATGCCAGACAATAAATTAGTTGATTATAGGGAAGTTGAATCCTCATTTCCATCAACAACAGAAGTAAATTTTGATGTCTCTCAAATCAAATCTGGTTTATACCAAGTCCAAGCCACTGCTCTACAAAACGGAGTCATTATTGCCGCTTCAGCCCCTGATACATTCACCCTTCGTAGACCTAATGAAGAGATACCTGCAAAATCAAATCTTGGTGGCATGGCAATAGCATTAAAAAATAATACTTCCTCACTTTTAGACAGCCCCTATCTTGCACTAGCCTCATACTTTATCTCATTTTTCCTCATACTTATTGCGCTCCTACTTTTCATGTACAAAAGGCGACACTACGCAACACCAATCCCAGTAGAAATAATCGGGGAAACAGTTGAACAATCAGGGAAATCAGAGAAAACAATCACCAAAAAATAATCAACCAAAAATAACATCTTCCCCCTAACATGCAGGAGTTACTTGATACGAAATAGGAATTTTTTCATTATGAAAATATAATTCCATCTGGGTATAATCAGTAATCACATCAAGCGGTGTAGGGTCAATAATAGTTACAGATAAAACATATTCTGTTCGTTCGAGAAGTTCTTCGATTGTGTCAGGCGCGCCATCCCAACAACCAGTATTGATATGATTCAGCCATGTCTGTACTACTCCACGAGGTCTATCCATCAAAAAATCAGGCATCATCATTTCCTCTCTAGGATCATAAACAAAGTGGGGACGAAACGTAGTAGAATATTTCAAATCTTTCAAATACATTTCTAAAAACGAGACATCCTTACATCTTCGCATTAATTGTTCCAATTCTCCATACGTATCCGCGAGCACCATATTTGTGGATTCAAACATTTCCTTTGTCAATAACCACGGTGTACCAGGATTAAGCTCATCCATCCACTGCAACAAATGATACAATTCAACTCGTGCATATTTCGAACCAACTTTTGGAAGGGCAGGTAATCCAAGCATACAAGAAAGACCTCCTTCCTGTCTGGTTTGTACTGGTCGTAAAATTCCAACCCCATATGTTAAAATTTCGAATGCTTGCGCCACACTTGACCACATTGGATGTACTCCTCGGCGAAGTCGAATTCCCCCAGGCCTAATATGCCTTGGATCGTGATACAAATATTCATTGCAAAGATTAACGCCACCATTTGAAAAAAACCACCCTTCTACATCCTTCTGCGATAGGACCCATGCAGGTGTTCCCTCAGGAAAAACAATTTCTGCAGCCACCGGTGTCGGGTGATGGCGCACAATGTTTCCGTTGCCAATCAACATGTCAAAATCTTTCGTTAAAATTCGATAAGGGGCGTGTTTTGGATGTTCTGGAAAAACAAATTGGTTCATATCACTTTTTTCTAATCCATATTTAAAAATCAATTCTCCTATTATGTCATTGTTCCAAAAATGGAACAATTAACCCAAAAATAAAATAATTATTTCAAAAAAGGAACATTTAAAAAGGCAAAACCCCGAACCAAGCCTAAATGCCTGCAGTACTTGATGGACTATTGGATAAAAAGACCGCATCATTACTGAAAGTTCTTTTAAAAAATAAAGACGAAATATACCATCTCCACTCTCTTTCTAGGGCGTCAAAAGTACCCGTCTCCTCTACTTCTAGAATTGTAACTAAACTAATCAAATTAGATCTGATAACAACAAGAAAAGTCGGCAATATGGTCCTATTCCAAGCATCAAATTCTGAAAAAGCAAAATTGGTGGGTGATTTGCTATGAGTCAATCCACTAAGTCTACCAAAACCGTACTCCGCCTAAGTTTATTCATAATCATCCTCCTCCTCACATCAGCAACCGTACTCGCAGCTACAAAACCTATTGCTGGCTATATTTTCAAAACAGACGGAACAACAGTGGCACCAAACGCGAGCGTACGAGTCTACGTAAACCAAGCTTCCGTGAGTGCAGCAAACCCGTGCTACACAAACCCTGCTGTTCTCTCCGGTGTAGATGGTTCATGGTCTACTAATCTCGCAAATTTGAAGCGAGCAGATAATGGGAATGATTGCTCTGGATTTTGGGCAACAGGGGATGCAATATGGGCAAACGCCATTGGCCAAAACGTAACTCCTGAACACGGAAACCTTTCCACTGCAAATACAACCATCGCATCAGGAACCGGACTCCAGTATCTCTCAAACGTTAGTCTCCCTGCAGGGCCGGATCGAATCGCACCAGTAATTCGTCTCATCGCCCCACCAAACGCCACCAACAACACCAACGGCTCCATCCTCTTTCAATACAATGTAACCGATGACAGTCTCATTAGTAATTGTAGTGTACTATTCAACGGTACAATAAATACGACAAATACCTCTATAACCAGAAACATCACCATGAACTTCAGCCTCACCAATATTGCTGATGGCCACTATAATTGGTCTGTTGGATGTTATGATAACGTTACAAATTATAACACCAGTATTGAGACATGGTTCCTAAACGTATCGAAAGTAGGTCATTATAACTTAAGTCTTGTAACCCCGACGTCCAACACCAGCGTTGAACAGAATCAATTTTTTACTTTTACTATGCAAGTGAAATGTTATGATGGAAGCTGTGGTGATACAAATGCAAGTCTTGACCCTATTATTCTTGGTGAAGATCAAACAATTGTCTCCCAGAACAAATTTCACTCACAAGGATTCTTTGAAAAAATATGGTCTTACTTCGCTGAATTCTTTTCAGGGAATCTCATCACCGGGCAAGTAACAGGTGCGCTCGTTCCCATGGTACCAACCACACCATTTTACACTAATATGTCAAACCCTATGAACCTAAGTAATGTAAGTTGTCTAGCTAATATGGCTCAAAATAGCGCATGCAACGTAACATGGTATGTCAACGCGTCAGGTCCTGTTGGGACCGTAGCAGAGTTCTGGGCATTTACTAACTCTACCATATACACCGCGCTGAACAATGAGACTCCACATTTATTTATCAGTATAGTTGAATCAATCCCACCTGCTATTATTAATTACACTCCTCGAGGAGAGACTTTTAATGTCACCCAATTAATAGAAATCAGTCTTAACACCACCGACCCCCAAAACATATCTTTTGTAAAAGCAAACATTACATATCCTAATGCAACCGTTGACCTAATTAATCTTACTCGTGTGGGTACTACCGATAAATACAACAGCAGTTACACCATCCCGCCAAGAACTGGGTTCTACCTAATCAAATTTTGGGTAAATGATACAGGAAACAACATCAACGGAACAACTCAAACAAATTTCACAGGTCAAGATATTGTCCCTCCTAACGTTACCACCCTCCTCCCTGCAATTTCAACAAGCTACAACACATCCCAAATAATTCAAATATCACTTAACGCAACTGACGTAACAAATATCAGCACAACGTTTGCCACCATCACTTCACCCAACAGCACCAAAACAAACGTCACCCTAAGTCGCCAAGGCACTACATACAAATACAATGGAACCTACACTGTTCCTCCCCGCATTGGCACATTCAACATTACCTTCTTTGCAAATGATAGTAAAAATAATATCAACAATAGTGAAGTTTCAAACTTCACGGTACTCGATGGCGAATATCCTCGCCTAGCAACCATTGTAGAAGCCCCAACTGACCCGGCAACATACGTATATAATCAAACATATTTTTTCAACATTACTATCACTGACAATATTGGAATAAACAATGTTATCATGCAATTCAATAACACAAATTACACCGCAGAAATAAAAAATCAAAGCACCATTTTTCAATTCAACATCTCAGATCTCGCAGCCGCAACATACAATTATGTCTGGTATGCAAATGACACCAGTGGCTACATCAATTCTACTTCCTCTACCTACACCATCAGCAAAGCATCATCAACTGTAAATCTAACTTTATATGGAAATGATAGTAACACCAATATCAGTGTAAACACACCAGTTAACCTAAGCGGGGTACGAATCGCCGGTGATGGACAAATAGAATTACTTCAAAACGGATCCGTTCTCTCACTTGGCAATACAAGTACCTCCTCGAACCAAACCTATACCACGCTAACTTCATATAATATCAGCATTCGACACAATTCTACTCAAAATTTCACTGCAAGTCAAGAAGATCATGTCCTCGCAATAAAGGATTATATTTCACCAAACGTCACCCTTGTAACCGTAAACGCTTCAAGCGTCAATCAAACGCAACATGTCAGAATAAACGCAACGATAATTGACAATCTTCAAATTGATTCCATTAAAACACAAATTTGGTTCCCCAACGGATCGGTCCAAAATTTCACCATGAATAACATCAGCTCTTCGTTTAATACCACCTATATCACAATTCTCACATCAAACATAGGAAACCACACTGCACAAATTCTAGCTAACGATACCTCCGGAAATAGAAATACCACTCAAAACGTAAGCTTTTGGGTGTATGACATAACTCCACCTGCAGTTACTTTACTCATACCCGCAAATCAAACTACTCTAGGAAATGGGACTACTATCCAATTGTCATCAACAACGACAGATAATATCGCAATATCGAGTACATATGCAAATATTACTTACCCAAATAATTCCATTCAATCTATCCCCCTCACACTTACCACCGCATCAAAATATAATTCATCCTTGCTTCTAGGTCAACAAACAGGAATTTATCTGATGCAAATATTTTCCAATGATTCAAGTAACAACATCAATGCAACAGAACAAGTATTGTTCTATGTGAACGAGACGGACGGTCCTCCAAATGTAACTCTAGTTGCAGTAAACGTATCAAGCGTTAATCAAACGCAGCATGTCAGAATCAATGCAACTGTCATGGATGCAATAAGTGTAGATACCGTTAAAACGCAAATATACTTCCCTAATGGCTCAATCCAAAATTTCACGATGAGTAATGTGAGCTCCTACTATAACACCACCTATATCACAATTCTCACATCAAACATTGGAAATCATACCGCGCAAATTATTGCAAACGATACCAATGGAAATAGAAATACCACTCAAAACGTCACCTTTTGGGTATACGACATCACACCACCCAATGTCACAGCTTTAATCCCGACAAATCAATCCACTGTATTCACCGGAACCAGCATTCAAATCGCAGCGAATGTAACAGACAACACTGCTCTCTCAACAGTATACGCAAATATCACCTATCCAAATAGTTCAATCACCTCATTGCCCTTATCGTTAGCAACAGGTGCCAAATACAACTCTACTCTCACCTTGGGTTCATACAATGGAACCTACACACTCCTTATCTTTTCCAATGATAGCAGCAATAATATCAACGCCACCGAACAAACACAGTTCTTTGTAAACACCTCAGATAATGCGCCAGTTGTAACCTTGCTAAACCCTGCAGACAGCTATACGAATACTACTTCTACCTATCTTGAGATGAACTTTTCATGTTCTGCAACCGATGATTACGCCCTACGCAATATCTCATTATACCTAAGCAATCCATCAAACACCAATTTTAGTCAGAATCAAAGTACTCTTCTTAATGGTACAACTAACTCTACTTCATGGCTACTTAATCTTACCCAAGGCTCCTTCACCTGGAACTGTCAAGCAATTGACAACAGTACTCAACTCGATTGGGCATCAAACCGCAGTATAACCCTATCTGCCCCTTCTTCCTCAAGCAGCAGTTCAAGCTCCTCCGGTGGTGGTGGTGGAAGTAGTTCAAGTACATCGAGTAGTAGTGGCGGGCCTATACCACAAAAAAGAGTAGATGTAAATGCAACCCCGACATGTCTATGGAATGAAAGCATCATCGCAGGAAATTGCATGTACAATGAAAGTAATGTATTGCTAAATGCTTCACCTACTGAGATCCCAATAAACTCAAACCAAGGAATATTCAATTTAGTGGGAAGAGCATTTGATATAAACATCCATGCCTTTGGTCTAGACCTTAGTCTACTTTACATTGCCTTGATGGTATTCCTCTTGGGCTTATTAGTGCTTTTACTGACCAGACGAAAACGACCATACCTTATTATTCAAGCACCAACCATGGCCGCCCCCGGTGACACCTTTGATGTAAACGTCAAACTAGGTAATGATTATCGGCCAGTTGTATTAAGAATTTGGAGTATTTTCGTTCCTGAGGGAGAAGTTGGTCTGCTAAACATCAAAAATATTATCGGCAAAGGCCCAACCTATCGTCTCGAAGTAGACCGATCAGAAATAAGGCGTGGCACCATTCCTGTGGCTATACCAGCACAGTTTATGCCGGGGAAATATCGAATCATCACGTGTGTGCGGTGGGAATACAAGAAGACAAATGAGCCAAAATCCCTTGTAGAAAAAGGAACAACCCAAGAAAAAATAAAAATAACTGCTCATCAAAATAAAATAACGGTTACCCAAACTAAGTTACCTATCCCACCTGCGCTTCTAGTATTAGTGGGTAAACGAAGTCGGCTTCCAGAAAATATCGCAATCAACTTACAAACCATGCGTGAAAAGCTCGCGCCAACTGCAAACATTGTTGAACTCGCAAGAACTCGTGAAGAAATTGTACTACGTATGCACCAAGCAGAGAAAATGCATAACTTGCGTCTCAAAAAGTTAGAAATCGAAGAGGATATGCGACACACCGAAGAAGAAGGAGTACTACAGCTTCAGTTAACGAGACTAAATAGTACATTAACTAAGAATGCGGCACCCGTGCAACGCTCAACACAAACACCCACAAAAAGGGACAGAAAGTAAAAAAATGATCAGTACCAAAAAAAATAAAAAGGTGAAACAAATGAATTATATCAAAACAAAAATACGCACATCTCAACATTACAAAAATCCAGATGAAACTAAAGAAAAATCCCTGGGTATAATATTATACAATCCAAAAGTAATAATCCCTGGAATACATTAGCATGGCAAAATCAACCAAGAAAAAATTTCAAACAAGACAGGTGCAAACGTGTTAACCCTAATGTCCCTAAGTATTGGAATCAGTGGCAGCCTTGTAGCTGCTGCCTTATACCTTTTTGTATTTCATCATAGCGCTCACGTTCGTCGGATGGGTACTGTCACAGTTGAAATCGATGGCCTCTCAATTGAGTCAGAAACGCGTGTCCGTTGGATCCCATTTTTTCAACCCCAAACTTTTGAAGAACTAAGAGTACTTGATGAAGAGAATTATTACATTTTAAGAGAAAAACATCCACTCCCAGAAATCGTAGACGAGTTGTAACCAGCACCCCGTGCTCAACTAAATTTGTGACTCCTTAAACGTGAGAAAAGACTTAAAAATAAACCCCTTTTAATCAGTACATGTCCAATACTAATCGACGAGAAATGCTACTATCCCTAACCTCAATTATTGTTACATCACTACTTGACCCTCTCCCTCAACAAGCTCAAGCAGAGACCCCGCGCGAGTTGAAAAGAAAAGAAGAAGAGCTAAGAACAATCTATCTTTTACAAAACGCAAGAACCCAGTATCCTCTTCCCCAAGGCGTACACGTCATTGATTCAGTAAGTGGTGGCCGAGATTTTGGTGCAACCAGGTGGCGTCATGGGAAACGCGAAAGGCACAACGGTATTGATCTCTTTGTTCATCAGGGAACCGATGTCTACCCGATAATTCAGGGAAAAGTAAAATCAGTAACCAGGGAACGATACGCCGGCAAATTTGTTACTGTTGAATCTCTCTATCCTTTCAAATTCAAAAAAAGTTCTCCCATTGAAGATGCAATCATCTATACCGACTACATGCATTTACAAACCCAAACAGTTCGTCCTGGCCAGAGCGCACAATTCAACACTATTTTAGGAAAAGTAGGCAGGACAGGAGTACATGTATCTGGGCCACATCTCCATGTGCAGATGTACACTAAACGAAACGGCGCAAAAATATTCATTGATCCACGAAAAGCGCTTTCGAGTGGTTCCTATTACAGTCTCATTGAATCCAGAGGAAAAGAAGATGTATATCGCGAGGAATTTAATCGTATCAATTATCCTACGCAGTACGTCAGAACAACACTCTGAACTTCCATTTCCATTTTATATTAATTGGGTCCTTTATCAATAATATAAAATATCTCATTTTCAAACTCAAGTATTTCAAATGCCCATCCCAGGCGATGACATAACCATTCCATCCATCGTCGTTTCGGAGCAGTCATGGGTTTACCTGACATGGTCTTTGTAGCAAAACTTGCAACGACAAATCGGCAAGGAATTCGTGATAGGAGCGTCTCCGAACGGGTGTGACCGGAATTTCGATCAATCACATCCAATATTTTAAAACAAAATGCCACATCACCTTTCTCTATCTCACAACTTCGAATGTCACCCACTATTGCTAACCATTGTTGTACGGAGTTTTTTTTGCGTGAAGAAAAAAAATGATTCAAAACATCAATTTCTTTCGTATTAATATCATATCCTACATACTTTATGACTTTTAATGGTGCTACAGAAACACTAATCGGATTAAGTCCACAAGCTAAATCTACAATTCTAACCCCTTGTTTGTACTCCTGTCCACGTAACCTTACAATGCTTGAAAAAATATCTGAATATAATGTTGGATATATTGGCTTTCTCTCCTTTGTTGATTCATGCAGTCCCAAAAGTGTTTGTACATTTCTCACAGACGGATTCTTCAAATATGCGCTCAGAGCCTCATCAAGTTCGCTTGAGTCACGCGCTCGAAATAAACCATACGTACGACGCATTCTTTCTCGCGTGAGTTTTAAAAGCATCTTAAACTCTTTGGATTTAGTATGAATCAATGTATCTAACAAATTTGGGTCATCCTTTCCTTTAATCAGAGAAATATTTTTTACTTTATGTTTTAATATAGATGGATTTGAAATAATGACTTTTTCAAGTTCACATAATATCACTGTAGGAGTAAGGGCCTTCAATTCTTTTTTCTTTTGAATTTCGCAAACAAGTATATCTTTCCAAGACGTTTGACCCTGCGCCACATGTAATAACTTTGACATCCTCAAATAAGGGTTGAAGCGTATAAAAAGGTTTTTAAATTGCCCTCTCCCTATGCTTGATATGTCTCACTCATCATCTTCTCATTCTCCATCCTCTCCCACTCCATCCTCAAATCCAACTAACTGGAAATCAAAAGCGAAGCGAGCGTGGAAATTCTTTTGGCATGACGATTCTCTTGCGAGCTGGCTTGCAAATATGGTTGTTGCTTTCTTGGTCATATATTTCATCGTCTATCCAGTTCTAGGATCCGCTCTAGGCACTAGTTTTCCTATAGTGGCTGTATTGAGTGAAAGTATGCAACATAATATCCATGATGAAAATCTCTGCGGTCAAAGTATGGACAGAAGCACCTGGAAAGACTCTTTTGACAACTATTGGGATCTCTGTGGGTATTGGTACGAACAACGAAATATTACAAAGGAACAATTCACTGATTTTCCTCTCAAAAATGGTTTTAACAAGGGAGATGTCATTATCCTCTACAAACCAAACAATATCCAAGTGGGTGATGTACTTATATTTCAGGGCAACCGTCCACAACCAATCATCCATCGAGTCGTAAAAGTATGGCAAGAGGATAGCAATACCTATTATCAGACAAAAGGTGATCACAATGGTGACAGTATCACGGGCGCACTTGGTGAATCAAAAATAAGCAAGGATCGCTTACTGGGTAAAGGAGTAATACGACTCCCTTATCTGGGGTGGGTCAAAATTCTCTTTGTTGAGTTCATGTCTTTGTTTGGGATTCAAATCACCAGATAGCATTAATCAACGTTCTTTCATAATTTCTTTGATTCTTTCATAAAATATGACCCAGTGATAAAAAATGTATACCATGTGCCACTAGACATGATTTAATATTAAGAAGTATATACTATTCGAAAAATATACAGAGCAAACCCATAAATAAATTCACTTCTACTCTTTATCCATGTCAAAAAATCTGAACTATTATGTTTCTCGTGGTGCAGGAGTTTTAACCTACCTCATTTCATTTAATTATTCTCCACTGAGTGTCTCACCCCATTCACCCCATCTCTCAACGAATTCCAGTTTTTTATCGCAATCAAATGCCGAATCTGTTAGTCCATTAGAAGACCGAATATATGCACCAAATCCTGAATTTCGAAATTCAAGCTCGCAAGCAAATCAGAAAATATCAAAACAATCTATTAGTAATGCACAAACCACAGCGCAAACAACAAACTTAGTAAGATGCTTAGAGGGAAAAACCAAAGCAGTAATTGGTCAGTATGATGGCCAAACTTTATTACTTTTCCCAGACGGTGCCCCGATTCCGGATTCCTTTTCAAGACTGTATCAGTTTAGCCTTCTTTCAGGTAATTCAAGTTATTTTATACTAGATGAGGTTGAGTCAGGAATAGTAATTTTTCCTGGAACTTCTGCTAGTTTTACTCCAGATGAATTTACTCCCCTTCCTGTTCGTGCACTTGCTAATATATTCAAGTCCATTGTTAATAGTCCTTATATTGATAATGAAGAAGAATCTCACTGGCGTACGTCATGGTCAGAATGTTTTAATTATGCAACCACCGCTCAAGAAGCAGCCAAACCACTCACCTGGATTATGACCACCCCAGAAAAACAAACTGAACCGCAAATAGACTACATCCCAATACAAGCTTTACCACCTTTGCCAAAACCACAATACCATACATCACCCTCACACTATAAACAAGGAACGCTCACCATAAATCCTAGCGTAAATATTTACGGTAAAAAGAAACCCAAAGGAAATGATCCAAAAGACTATGCAAAATTAAATCCCTCACCCACTCAAAGAATAATTCTTCCTACCATAACACTTGAAGCACAAATTGATCCTGAACTCGCCATCTGTGCCGCAACACCCGAAGAACAAGATAATGTTATCGAATTTCTCACCACCACCACAAATTATTTTTCACCCAACCCCTACGAAGCAGTACAAGAAATAGATGGTATTAAAGAATCTTGCCATGACATATTACATGACTACCATCTTGCTCCTAGCGACCACCATACTCTTTCCGCAACACTTGCTCTCACCACACCACCAAAATCAGACAATTATCTAACCATTAACCGCGCAGAGTTTATAATGTCACTCGATAATGACAATTAACGCAACCTTTTTAAATAACCATCACTTTGAACTATTATGTCTAGAAAAAAACAGGAAATGCCCTATTTAATCGCCCAGCGGATTACAAGTACCTACCATTGTGTTCCTCAAGATCGCACGAGCCAAGAGACCCTCATACGTATAAGATATACCAAACTCCGAGGCACTCCTTTAGATCAATGCTCCCAAGGTCAAATACATGCCGTAGCAGAAAAAATGTTTCATGAATCGTATTTGCGTGTAAACGGCGTAAGTTACCGTGAAGCATTCGAAGTCCCCCAATGTAGAAACGATTATCACACACGACTCTATGATATGTTTAATATCCCTGCAGAACAAAGAAATTCCTCTGTATCCGGTTATATTCATCCAGGCGAGTTAGAAAAAAGGCTTTTAGATTAATTCCTTAGCCACAGATTTTCCTTATTATCTGCTCTCAATCTCTTTATCTACCTCTAATTTAAACTTAAACATAAGTATGAAGAGAAGTAAGAAAAATGAGCGGGCCCTGAGGGATTTGAACCCCCGACCTCGTGGTACCTATCAATTACTCATTCCTTTCGGATTAGCAATGTTAAGAGCCACGCGCTCTAGCCAGCCTGAGCTAAGAGCCCGTTATTGAGGAAAAAACCGTATCTATATTATAAATCTTATCACTTGGGAACATACCAACCACGTTGCTTAACCAACCACAGCTTTTTCAAATCAAATAAGCAGGAATCCCCTGGATTCATCCGGGGGAGGAATGCGAGTTCCACATTGGGATTCCGCTATATTTGATTTTAGAAAATCCGTATTAGAAAAAGGGCGAAAATCCCCTCCCTTGGGGCGGGGGTATTTTCCGTAGGAAAGCTCGGAACGGCAGTGACGCTGGCCCCTTTTCAGGATTTTCTTTAAATTTAAACCCTAATACCAAAATAATTTTAAACCCATTAGAACTTTAATCATCATGACCCAAAAACAATACATCACAGCAAACGACTTTCTTCTCGATTCCTATAGACTCGCAAAACAAATTTTAGACTCAAATTTCAAGCCAAACTTCTTAGTTGGGTTCTGGCGTGGTGGAACGCCAGTAGGTATAGCTGTACAAGAATACTTACTAACCAAAGGGGTTCCAACCGATCACATCGCCTTAAGAACAAAGGCCTATGAAGCAATCGGCAAGATGCAGATTGAAATAAACGTTGATGGTCTCGATTATTTAATTAAACATGCAAACCAAAATGATTCGATCCTCCTAGTTGACGACGTCTTTGATACCGGTCTCTCTATGCAAGCGGTAATTGAAAAATATCAACAAGAAGCTCGAAAAAACACAGCACATGACATACGAATTGCAACCGTCTATTTCAAACCAGAAAATAACAAAACCAAAAGACAACCCGATTTCTTCATCCACCAAACCAGAGAATGGCTCGTTTTCCCACATGAACTAAAAGACCTAACTCCTGAAGAAATAAAAGCAGGCAAAGGTCAAGAAATATACGATTTATTGTATAAATAGGAAGTTAAATAGACTTCAAATAATGTTCCAAGAACGTCTCTGTAAACCGTTGCCGATGCGGCTCAAACACTTCAGCTCCAGACTTATTCTCCCCCCTCATACAAAAATGCCGTCGTTCAAAAAAAGTTTCAAGTGCAGTATGAGCATCCTGAACCACATCGTAAAGATTAATCAAAGTACTTATTTCTAAATGTAAGATGTTCTCCAATGAAGACAGAGTACGAACACCAAATAAATTTCTTGGGTCATCTTGCGTCAGTTTTTTAGCTATTTTTATCTTTTGAGTCCTAATCAAATACTCTGTTTGCAACGCATGTAAACGCACAAACGCAGCATCATAAAGTGGCGTGCCTCTATTGCTAATTAAAGAGATAGTCCTCTCTTGAAAATCTAATTTTTCTTGCAGCTCCAATAGCTTACGTTTATCAAACATATCTTCTTCTATTAATTCAAACAACCTTGCCGTTCCAAAATCAATCACTTTTCGAGTTCCCTTAAAGTTAGACCGAAACTCATCCATACAATGACCATGATTATAATTAATACCGAGCCCCGCAAGATCCGCATACGTTCTTGCACATTCTTCAACAATAGAACCCATCGCAGCACAATAGTGATCAAGCCGATCGGATTTTGAGTCTAGGGTTGGCAAAGTTTGTTTCGAGAGTAACTCTTCTGCATAAAATTGAGAACCAAGATGAAGTACCTTGGGCCCTATTTTACCACTTACAATCTCAAGCACTTTTTTCTCCATGGATTGATTATATTTGTCATAAGGTTTTACAACAAACTGTCCGCACGATGCACTAACGACAAGCGGAATCCTCCCACTACCTCGAACCAAACGAGCTGCATGTCCACGCCGCTTCTCAAACGCCGTTTGTTCTCGCATAAAATCAACCTGACAAAATCCCACACCCATCTCGACAAGAAGTAACTCGGCTTCACGAAAATACGCATCACTTACTTGAACATAATTTGGAACATAAACCTTATCCTGCATATCCTGATACAACTCATCTTCTGTTCTTCTACATTTGAACAATACTCCTTGCGGTGGTCCACGTTGATTCCCATTTGTAAGCAAAGTGTGAGTCTCCCGTGTTCGACCATATTGTTCCACATAAGTCAAACCTTGAACACCTACCATTGATCGAATCACAAGAGGTTCTGCAGTCATAATCTTTGCTCCAACAGATATTCCTCTAAAAACCGTACTATGAATTTCTGTTCAAATGGCCTAAACAAATCATACCCTGATACCTTATCAAATGACCAACCCGATTGACGACATTCAAAAAATGAACGCATTGCTCCTTTAGCACTATCGAGACAAAAATAAGAGTTCACTAACATATGAGGTGAAACTCGTTCAAAATATTCCACCGGGAATTGTTCTTTGAGTTCAAACAACGCATGACCTCCTTTATCAGTAAGTATTCCTAACAAAGAGATACATTCTCTTCGTTCATTCCAAGAAGAAAATGCGGGTTTAACAATCTCAATTTCTAACTTTTTATGAGCTTCACTTTCATCCATCGGGATAGCCTTGCGAAGTGAAAAAGCTAAATTTAACTTTTCCTCACTCTCACGCAAAACATCAGAAGAAAAGTATGATTCATCATAAAATAATCGAGAAGTCCCAAAATCAGTAATTTTTCGGATACCAGCGAAGTTAGACCGAAATTCATCCATGCATTTTTGGTGATTATAATTTATTTCCTTCTTTGCCAGTTGTGCATAAATCACTGCTGCTTCAAGTACAATCATTTCCATCTCAGGGCAATCATGTTGTAAACCATTTGTTTGTTCAAATAGTGTTGGCATGGTGTTGAAGTCAATAAACTCCTCAGCATACATATCTTTACTAAATGCTCTGATTTTTGCACCAATGTTCCCACTAACTGTCTCCAATACTTTTCTTTCAATAACATGATCGTAGTCATCATACTTTTTTACCACAAATTGCTCATCTGGTGTTGAGACGAGAAGTGGTATTCGTGTACTTCCTCTGACATACTTCCCTTTATTCCTCACAAAATCAACTTCGGCTTTGACAATTCCCATGTCATGAAGGAAAAGTTCAACATTTCGAAAGTATAAATCATCAAGTGCTCGAAAGTGATACCTCTCAATATCCTCCAATTCAGAATAATACTCATCGTTTGATCTTCTGCAATTAAAATGAACGCCTTCCTTAAAGTTCCTTTCTTGTTTTTCGCGCTCAAGAAATAATCCAATCAGTCCGTTCCAGCTGGTTTTAGATTCTCCTTGCTGCCGTTTGGCATATGTTTGTGGAGTATATCCATCTTGCTCAGTTTGAGTTAACAACGCTAAATATTTTCTGTCCTCTGGTTCAACTGACGTAATAAGAAAAGGTTGTTGTAATAAGACCATAATATCCTCATTTCTCCCTTATTATAAAAAGATTACCACTAATAAAGAACAACTTATTCTCCCTTAACCTTTAATCAAACTTTACTTCCAACAAAAATATTGTGTTTATCTCGAGCAATCTTCACTTTAATTGGCATATCACGGCGAAACTCAACATCCGGAATAGATATTGTTCGACCCTGTGCAACCGCAATAACTCCACCCGGAAAACGATCCACTGATTTAACAATCGCATTCACCACATCTGCTTTCTTAAATGGTTTAGGAAGTTTCTTCGTTTCACGGATTTTAAAATCATCCTTCGACCAACGCAGTTTAATCTTGTACTTTGTCTCCCATCCTTCAATGAGCTTGTAAAATTTGTCCCATGGAATTTCTTGTGCAGGATTACGTCCCGTTTTATATCGTAAGAAATTTTGAATACCTAATTTAGGCTGTACCTCAAGACCAGCAATCCATGCAATAACCTTTTCCATCTCAGCTTCATTGTATTTTTTTACCATCACCGGAGCTACAATCACATTCAACCGAGCAGAGGCATATGAAATAACCTCGAGCACGTGCTTAATATTATAATTAGTAATACCTGCCATCTTCTTTGCAATGTCAGGGTCAATTGCATCCAGCGACAAATTAAGTTGCAATTTAGTACACAACGCCAACCTATCAATCATAGCTTTCGAAAGCATCGTACCATTTGTGTCAATAGAAATGGTATGTATCATCGGATGCGCTTGCAAATCGGTTATCAATCCCTCAATATCTCCATACAGAAATGGTTCGCCCTGTACCCCAATGTGTATCTCAACTGGTTCACCAACAAACTCCAGTAAGGTAAATAATTCCGAGACCATATAATCTTTCTCAACGACAAAATCATTTTTACGCGATGACAAACCCTCTGAAATAGAGCAGTACACACAATCCAAATTGCATCCATTCATTGGTTTTATCTCAATTATACTCGATTCGCGATACACAATACCAAACGCCACATTACCAAAGAGTGGGATTCCAGAGTTACGATGAAGATACGTTGCTTTATTCCCTGTTAAACTTGTTTTCAAGGAATCCAACGCCTTCGAAAACATATGTGAAAATTTTATTTCGGCCTTTTCTTGATCAATTTTAGTGAATTCAATGGTATGGGCATCAATAAGCTTCCAAGGAGAAATTCTATCCATCTCAGAACACAAAATTTCCGTAGTGTACAACTTAAGCAAGGTAATCTTGAGTACATCTCCTATTTGTTGAAATGAAAGAGTTTCAAATGTGAGTATTGCCATGTATTTTGTTTTGTAAATTTTAAATATTGGATCAAGCACTATTAACGGGCCAGCCAAATTTACCTTACATTCAAAAGAATTTTCATTTTTTAATAAAACTATTCCTCTATTTCACAAAAAATAATATCATCCTCTCATTCCGTAATCGTGTCTAATAATGTTTTTTAAAATTCTCTTTTTATTTCCTACCCCGGACTTCAGGTAAGCAAGTATATGCAATTTTACGTATTTGCTCAATTGTCTTTCGCTCAACCCCACACGTCCGTTCTGCAGCAATTTGAAAATAATCCTGCACCTTAGCCATATTTTTTTTAATTTTCCCTGGTTTTCCGGAACGAGCACCTTCAACAGCGAGCCCATAATACACACGACCAAGTTCCATTGGAATGACTGAGTTCAAAGGAAAAAGTTGAATTCCTTCTCGTAAAACATCTTCTACTCTACCCACTCGAATTTCGCATGGATTTTGAAAATACCTGGCAACAAAATTATACAATGGTTCATATACAGATATAGGCAAATTCTGCTCAGCTCCCAATTCAAATTCTAACATATCTCCGGGTGGAATATCTAATGTTGCTCTAGTTTCCAACTTCAATAGAGCCTTAATACGTAGCTCTTGTTTTTGTTTTTCTTCAATAGCAAGCAGAGATAATTGAACGGGGACCCGAATTACTTCTTTAACAACCGCATCACTAATCTCACCTACCTCGGCATACGCTAGTAATGTGTAGGCATCCTTCATTTCCTTATGAAGACGATATGTATTAACCTGATCAAATGGAATTCCTTTTAAGACCTGAAGTACTTCTTCTAGCGCTGATATGTTCCTTTGTGTGCTCATATCCTTTTCAAACGGGAATCTTTTAAAAACTTGTTCCTCAAAAAGGACAAATATATGATTCATATGCCACCACTCATCATCCGACTATCATCTCAACTTCAGTTTTGTTTTGCCTAAACAGTAGTAATCAACACAAAGATATTTAAAAAATCAAGAAAATAGGGAAATATGGCTCTTACTAGTTCAGATATGTACACAATTCTTGGTTTAGAGCCTGGTTGTACAATAAAAGATGTACAACAAAGAAGAAGAGTACTTCAACGAAAATATCACCCTGATCAAAATCCAAACGACCCGGAAGCTGAAGAGCAAGCAAAAAAAGTAAACAACGCTGCAAGCGAACTTGAAAGAATTCTCACCCAAAGTACTACAGTACCCCCCGCACCAGAGCATAGTACACCAAGACCATCTATGGGTAGCATTGCTCAAAGATTAGCAGCAAAAGTAAAAGCGGAAAAATCACCGTCAACTGACCATTCCTCGTTTAAAAAATACTCTCCCCCCCCCGTCAACGTTACTCGGGACATACCCCATCCTTCGCCTGCATCAAGCGAAAAAAGTATGTTTCAACAAAGACTCAACGCACCTCCCAGCATACGCGAAAATGCAGGCACAAATGCGGGAGGAAGAATAATTCTGGGTAACATCAATGAAAGTTATCGAGAGGTCTATTTTAGTCTTGAAGATAATTTTGCAAAAGCAGCTAATCAGTATTTATTCAATATGCAAGGGACATCCGCATCAACAGTGTATGGAGAGTTACACCATCTCGATTCAGATCTTCTTATCTGCAGCTCTATTTTAGATGAGGTCTACTTAAAGAAATTTTCAAATAGCTCCCTAGAACGACGACAAAAAATAGTACTTCCATTAGTAACCCCAAAAACTGATCAATTAAAACAATTAAGTCTTGAGGATCTCATCATCGCCTTTGGAACTACTATCGCGCTTATACCTCATCCCAACAGAAATCCAATCTCCTCTCAATATGAGCAATCATTTTGGACAATCTATAATCACATCACAACGAATATGAGAAGTGCTGAAATAGAAAATACACCCTATCTCCATCAACTAACAAATCTTGCGGGGACCATTGTTAGGTTAAGTACGGACCCCAAAATTCGAAAAGAGCTCACCTCCTTTTTACCTGATCAGCATTCGCTATTATCCCAAACACTTAATGCTATACTCCCTGTGAGTACAAATATCTATACATGTATAACACTATTTTCTAGCTTATCAAAAGTAGCCACTAACCATACATATCTTCATTGGAGCGAAAAAAACGTAAAAGTAACCAAAACCGCCGTGGCGTTCATTAAATCCCAAGAATTAACTCTTAACCAACATACCCCTGATAACGTGCCAACACAATCGATATCACCTGATCAAAAGTGGCAAGTCATCTGCGAAGCTACTGAATTTGTAAATGATTATGACCTGGGATTATCCAAAAACTACTACAGTACCTGGGAAGCTACTATAACCAAACTCTCCTCCTTATATTTTTCTCCGGATTTGGAAATTCTGGTTCCACTCATTTTAACTCTCAGCGATGCAAGCCATAGGTATGAACAAGTACGATACCCTGCAAATCTCGAAGAGGCAATCACAGCGTTAACCATCTTATTACCCGTATACCAACACAAAACGGGTATAATTGAGGAAGCTTCCAAAGGTCTGTATGAATTAAAAAGAGACGCACGTGGCAAAAAAAGCCCCCATTATACTGTCACCGCGCGTGTTGCCCGAGCAGTTGAATATATCTCCTATTGTATTGAACAATGCAATCAATATCCACACTTAGAAAATAATCTTCCTCAACTAACGGAAATTTTAGGTGGATTTGCAAAGAGTCGGTATTACCATGAACCACACCAATCTCAAAAAGTACGAGAAAAAATAGCTCCCCCAACTGACCACACCACTCAGTTAATCTATGGACGTTTAGAACAAGTTCAAACCAAACCACACGATAAAAGAACACTTTCAACTGATGATATTCATTATATCATTGATACCTTTGTTGCAAAATTCAAATAGAAAAAAGGAATATTATGCATTACTTTCTAAAGCTCCCTTAGCTCTTCGCCGAAATACACCCATACCCATTGATGCCATCTGAGATACTGATGCTGGAACTTCTACATTCAATCCGCGCAATATTTCTGCTGCCTGAGCTGCTTTTCGAGCTTTAGCAAAATCAACCGGTGCCGCAGCAAGTGCATAACGCGCCTCATCAATGAGTTCTCGCAGTGGTTCACCAACTTCATCAGCGACAAGTTCCGCAACATCTGATACCGGAACAAGCGCTGTACTGACATCTTGAGAACTTGAAATAGCAGAATGCTCATACCCAAGCAACGCAAGCGCCTTATGAGCACTTCCAATTACTTTGGTATCGCCACCTTGAATAGATTTCACCACAGGTCCAACATGTGTAAGAGCATCAAAAGCCGCCTTTCTATTCTCACCCAAATCATATTCTAGGCGAGTAAGTAAACTCGCAAAAAAAGTATCTGTGTACGGTGTAATCTCTATAACATTATGTCCTCTATCTAATCCCTCAGATTCCAGGAATCGAACTGGTGGAGCACGTTTATTTACTCTGCCTCGAGTGGCACTGGCTGGACCTTGTTTTTGAGGTGTATAATTTTCATTAATCAAATATAACAAACGACTCTCAAGCGGACCAACATCAAGTCGTTCCCCTACTTCTCTCTAACTTAAATCACGTGCAAGGCCAACAAGACCTGGGAGAATTTGTCCATATGTTCTCATCTCGGAACCAACAGTATACATCTCTTGACGTAGAGGTCTCATAACAAAATCAGCTCCACTCACACCACTATTAAAAAGATTACCAATTCGGCCACTATAATGATGCGAAATAGCTTCTGAACCACGTGATCTTTTAACATACTGATTGTGATGATGTGCATTTGCTTTAGCTTCAACGCGTTCAACATAATATTCTAAACTCTTCTCCATTTGGAGCGCAATAGCAGTACAATCGCGACCTCCATACGCCGCTCGAATTTCTTCAAAAACGGAGTCATCCAATGCAGGGGCCAACTCAGAATCCTTTTCATACAAATCGATGAGTGATGAAACATCACCAGCACGAAGAACATCTGTGGCGTAGGTTAAAACACCTGTTAAAATAAAATCTCGTCTTGCATCTCGGCCTAGAGAATTAAGAAAACCATCATCTAAACCCCACTTTTTCTCAAGCTCTCGTGTATCCATCTGATTATACGCAAGATGCATTGCAACAAATGGTGCAAGAACAGGACTTATATGTTTAGATACAAATACCCGTGAATTTCCATCTGTATCACTGTCAGAATAACCTATCTTACTATGACAAATATCACTCAACGCAGTTTGAGGTACAATATAATATGAAATTTTCTCTTCACCAACAGTGGTTGTCCAAGGTTTTGAATGTTCTACAATCTCATCCGTAGAATATCCTACCTGTTGAGTTGGTATAAGCTTTAATTCCAGCGTAAATGTCATACTACCCTCTAATCGGCTTTTATTTAATAATCTTATCACGTAAAAGTAAATAATTCACCCCCTTTAGATTATAAATCAGCAACCTTACCACAACAATCTTTAAAATCACCTCTCCCAACCAAACACTGATGACCAATAGTGTACTTGATGTTGATGAACAAAATCTTACTCCTGGGATGAAACAATACAGGGAAGTAAAAGAAAAACATCCAGACTGTGTAGTCATGCTTCGCATGGGAGACTTCTTTGAAATGTTCTATGAAGACGCGGTCACTGCGTCAAGAGAGCTCGACATCACTTTAACATCCCGTGGTCAAGGTGAAAAACGCGCACCACTCGCAGGCATTCCCTTTCATGCTATTGAACCGTATCTAGGAAAACTTGTAAAGCGCGGCTACAAAGTTGCAATTGTAGAACAACTTGAAGATCCAAAAAAAGCCAAAGGTCTAATCAAGCGTGGAGTAGTGCGAATAGTTACCGCAGGAACTTTAGTTGAATCATCTCTTCTTACCGAAAAAGAAAATAACTATCTAGCAAGCATTGCAATTCACAACACAAGCGCAGCTCTTGCCATTGCTGACATCTCAACAGGTGAGTTTCGAATCGAATCATTTTCAACATTATCAGACCTATTCGCATCCCTCACCCAAAATAATCCCTCAGAAATACTGCACGCGCACAGCTTAGCTGTAAACTCCGACATCATCGCCCGTCTGAAAATCATCGCTCCTCTTGAATCACTTGATGACCAACTTTACAAATATGACGCAGCAAAAAAAAGAATCTGTGATTTCTTTAATCTAACTTCTCTAGATCCCTTTCAGCTTGAGAATCAAAAATTAGAAGTTGCGGCCGCCGCATCACTATTGAACTATCTCGAGAAAACCCACAAAACAAAACTAGTACACCTAACAAAAATAACCAGATCAAGTACCAAGCATATGATCATTGACGCAAATACCTTTCGCAGTTTAGAAATCACGAAATCCCTTAAAGACGGATCAAAAAAAGGCACGTTACTTGAAGTATTAGACGACACCAAAACAGCCCTCGGCGGACGCCTCTTGAACAAATGGCTCACAGCTCCCCTCCAAGATCAAATTCAAATGCAAGACCGCATCGCAGCCATTACTGATTTAAAGTCATCTTCTCTACGTCTCGCCCAACTCCAAAATACCCTCAACACTATTCAAGATATCGAACGACTTCTATCGAAGGTACATACAGCCATTGCCACCCCAAAGGACATCTTAAGTTTACGTAACTCGCTGCGACCACTCCCAATCCTCATAACTCAACTCTCACCAAAAACACTTCGTGCATTAAGATTAAAAGAAATCGCCACCTTAAATACTCACCACGAGTTGGTTCATTATCTCACACAAGCAATGCGTGATGAAGCTCCGCACAGCACCCGTGAAGGTGACATCTTCAACTCAGAGTTTCACCAAGAACTCTCTAGTTTGAGAAACATCCGTGATCACGCATCCGACATCATAACGAAAATTGAAGAAGCTGAAAAAAAGAAAACGGGAATTAATTCTCTCAAAGTAGGCTACACACGAATATTTGGGTACTACATCGAAATACCTCGAAAGAATACTCAACAAATCCCTACGACCTACATGCGAAAACAAACAACTGCCAACGCCGAAAGATACATAACTTCCGAATTAAAAGAAATGGAAGACAAAGTTCTCAATGCTGATGAGAAAATAAAAGAGTTAGAATATACCCTCTTCCATGAACTTTTAAACAACATAAAATTTCATACTTCCGAGTTACAAGAAACTGCCAAGCATATCGCAGAGCTCGACGTACTCTGCGCGCTCACCAGCGTCGCGATAAAAAATAATTATCATGCCCCAACACTATCCAACGAAAAAGATCTAATCCTTACCAACGCAAGACACCCCGTCGTAGAAACGCTTGCATCAAATTTCATCTCAAATAGTATCACGCTGCAAGACGGACATATGATGATCATCACTGGACCAAACATGGCTGGTAAATCAACCATCATGCGACAGTGCGCATTAATAATCTACTTAGCTCATATTGGCTCCTACGTTCCAGCAACATCCGCAATCATCCCACTCACAGATAAAATATTTAGTCGAGTAGGAGCTCAAGACGATTTAGCAACAGGAAAATCAACCTTCTTAGTTGAAATGCATGAAACTGCACACATAGTAAACAACGCAACCGCCAATTCATTTATTATCCTTGACGAAATCGGAAGAGGAACAAGCACCTTTGATGGTGTCTCCATTGCGTGGAGTGTAGCTGAGTACATTCATAACCACATCCGCGCAAAAACCATGTTTGCCACACACTATCACATACTAAACAATCTCACTCAAACTCTTCCTCGAATTGAAAACTTCAACATCGCAGTCGAAGAAAATCAAAAAGAAAATTCCATCACCTTCTTACACACATTAATCCCCGGCGGAACGGATCAAAGTTATGGGATTCACGTCGCAAAAATCGCAGGCATCCCCCAACAAATCCTCGAGCGTGCAACACAAATACAACAGACATTAGAAAAAGATGACAAAATGGTGCGTCTCCTTAAAGCGAAGCGACTCGACGACCAGAAATCAATAACTGAATTTTAAATGATTAGAAAATCACCACTAACTCCTATCTCCCCACCCCTTAAGCCCCTACTCCCTAAAAGATAACTCCTTTACAGAAGTAACATTTAAATAAATGGCCTACTTTTTAATAAGTATGAACACAATTGAATATACTCTTAAGTCGAATCCACACAAGCAAGTGGACGTCCCAACCCATTATGGTAAGCAGGCAGAGATTTTGGTAAATCTCGCTCTTGGTTTAGAAAGTCCTCATCAGTTAAGACAATCAATTTTTGAACATCCCTATCTAGGTAACCAGGGCATCCTTCATAAAACGACAGAATTAATTGTAACACCACGTGGAATTCCCCTATCCATTCAGCTTCAAGACGAAGTTTACCTTCGAATTTGTGTATATGGCTGTGAAAAAATAGGCGGTTCTCATAGGGAAGAAACTGAGCAAATCAGCATTACACTTATGCAAATAATTAATTCACTATCTCATAATTTTTAGCGATAAATCATTGAGTGATAATTGTTGCTAGAATCAATATTACCAATTCATCATTAAGATAAAACAAATTTCCACCTCATGATCTACGCTACCCTCACCCAAGAAAACCGTACAGAGAACTCGTTTAGTTTAGAAGGAAACACTGCAATTGGTCGCAAGCTCCTTCCGGATAAGGACTTATTCGAGTTATGGGAACGAAGAATAACCTCTTCCAAGCACAAAAATAATGGTGCCACACGCATGGCGCCCATTTCAGTTACAGAATTACAACATCAATATTCTCAAAAAAATCTCGATCTCATAATCAGCGACAATATTGACGTATCGCGTCGTCATCTCCTATTTTGTGTGCCTAACTGGGGAATGAATGCCTATCACGTAATCGATTTATTCAGTTATTATGGCACCACCGTAAACGGCGAAAACTTAACTCCTGCGGTGCCTAAAAAGGTAAGCCATGGTGATAGAATCACAATTCTAGGCAAAACTGAAATCCCTTTTATATTCAAAGAAGTAGAACGCGTTACAAAGTATGAAGCAATTATTATCGCGAACCCAGACGGGACCTTAGACTGTAATGAGCCTATCGCAGCGGAACTAGAAGATTTACTTCTCAAACGTAATTTCAAAGTAGACACATTAAAATCAAATGTTCAACTTAAACAAGTAACAAATAGTATAGCACAAAAAGCGAGATCATTACGGTCGCACGACTATTTATTATTTCTGTATCTTGGGCATGGATCAAAAAACGGCGAATTACGTTTTGCAGATAATGGTTTCGTGCATGCCTCAAATTTATACTCCTCACTAAGTACTGTTCCCGCAAAAAAAATCATTTTATTAGATTGTTGTTATGGGAAGAATTTTCTCATTCCTGAGATTCCTCTGAACTCAGCTGTTGCCGTAAGTACATCGAGGCTAGATCTATCTTACACCAATACGTTTACCAAGGGATTAATTCGACGATTACAAGACCCGAGGGGGGGTTATTTTGAGCGTGTGATTGATGATGCTTGCCATTATGCCGAAGTAGAATTACGTCTATGTGGGATGGAACCCGGAACAAAAGCCTCAATGGTCACTTATTTTAATACAGCAAGAGATGAAGATCGTGAACAAGCTCGCAAAGATATGAATAATTTTATTCATCAAAAATAATTTTATCCTCATAAAGAAACGAATAAAATCAGCCCCTTTTGAAAAAAAGAAGAAAATATTTGGCAGTATAAGAAAGAAACGGGTTTAATCTCTCCTTTTTTGAAATCCATCATCCTTTTCAGCTAGAAAAACAAAAGGGAAAAGTTTTTAAGCGAATGGCATCTCAAAACGTAATTTTTCAAATATAATCATCAGAGGTCAAATCAAACTCAACATGAACGACAACGGACAACATATATCATTAATTTGGCAAAATAACCCTAAAATCATCCTTCCTGAACTAAAAAATCAGTGGGAAACGGCAATTTCACATGCCACCTCACCTGAAATTCTTGCTAGATTAATTGGCTATGCAACCTTATGCGAACGAAATTTCAACGCTACTGAAGAATACGTACGAACGCATGACCTCACTCATCCGCGTGCCCTTGATGGAACAACTTTCATCACCGCTCCAACACTACTCAATTTATTTCCAAAGGATCAAAAACCAAATTACGAATCTCTCACCTCTACATATGGCGTAGGAAGTAATGGTGTGTGCGAAATGACTTTTATGATACTATCAAATCCATCAGGTGATGAAATGCATCTAGAAGCTCGTTTACAGTTTGACACGGATGCAAGAAATCTTCCATTGGAAGGAAGAGATCAACAGTATCGTGCACTTGCCTCAGTATTATTTGGGGAAAAACTTCCTCAGGCATTGTATACTCTACGAACCCCCCCCCCTCCGCCTACAAAAAAAAAACTTCTTGAAAGTTGACACAATTCGAAAACTATATAATACAAACAAACCATTCCACCACTGATGATAGGTTTGGATTTAGTGCAACGATTACTCATTGCCCTAGCTCTTGGAGCACTTATCGGACTCGAGCGAGAATACGCAACCAGTAAATCCCGAGTCAACGCCTATGCGGGTATTCGTACATTCCCACTCATTGCCATGTTTGGCGTTCTCGCCGCATATTTTGGAGATCTCTACAGCCAATGGATATTTCTTGCTGCCATGCTTTTAATAGGACTCCTTGTCATTACGGCATACTATCTCATCTCCGCACATTCACATCAAAATTACGGCGCAACATCAGAAATAGCCGGCTTACTAACCTTCTTCATTGGTGTTCTCGTCTATCAAAACGAAACCCTACTCGCAACTGTCATAACCATCATCATGACTGTCTTATTATATATGCGATCTGTCTTACACACCTTTGCTCATAAAATCCGCCAAGCTGAACTCACCGACACACTCAAATTTGCCATCATCGCATTTGTTATTCTTCCTTTCCTTCCGGACAAAGGATACGGTCCGCATGAAATATTCAATCCCTACCTTGCGTGGTTAATGGTCGTATTCATCTCCGGCATTTCCTTTGTAGGGTATTTTGCCATGAAATGGTTTGGTGAACGTGGCATTGCTTTAGCAGGAATCCTCGGCGGCCTCGTATCCAGTACTGCCGTAACAAGCAGTTTTGCGGATCGTAGCAAGAAAGAACAAAAAGTTTACTTAGCTCTCGTGCTTGGTGTCATCTTAGCTAATGTACTCATGTTTGGCCGAATAATCATAGAAGTATTTGTTCTAAATCCCCCGTTATTGCCCTATGTCATCGTACCTATTGGTCTCCTCGCTATTATCACTCTTATCTTTAGTTATTTCATTTGGGAAAAAGCAAAGAAAGTCAAAGGAAAAGTTCACCTCACATCGCCTTTCACCCTCACTCCCGCATTAAAATTTGGATTCATCTTTGCTGCGGTGCTCGCTTTAGCAAAACTAGCTGACATCTATCTCTCTTCAAAAGGAGTATACTTAGTAAGCATCATCTCCGGAATTGCTGATGTCGATGCAATTACTGTCTCCCTCTCCCAACTTGGTGGAAAAAGCATGGCGCTTGAAACGGCAAGAAATGGAATAATCATGGCCGCCCTCACCAACGTCGCAGTAAAAGGAGGTATTGCCTTCTTTATGGGTGGAAAACAATTTGGAAGAATAATTGCTGGCTTTTATGCAATTCTTATCGTACTAGGCGTAATATTTTTGCTAGTTTTCTAACTCCTCTTGGTTCATTTGGAAACAAATTTCTACTTCTAGCATAACCTTCGAGTAAAAATTGTTGGCAATCCCGTAAAAATGGAGTATTCTTATACAGTCTCTCTTCTGCAAGAATGTTCTCGTATCGCATGCTATCCACGCGCTCATCCTCATTATTCATCGGTACTAACCCATATAATAGGGCCTCAGGATATACAGAATGAATAACTCGTGCAACTTCTTCTGATAAATCAGAATATTCATCTGCAACAAAGAAATCAAGAAACCCTATGTTCACTCCTCCTCTGCTACCAACCAAACTAAGTACGCTTTTATCATAGCCACAAATCAAATTCGCACCATCTGGGATTTTTTTCGATTCGACCATCTCTGTAAAGAATCGCTCAAACTCCAACGTGTCCTCTCGACAAGGGTCAAAATATAAAACCTGCATACATCACTCCTTTGAAGTAGGTCCTTATATACTTTCTGAAACTAACCATTCATTTTAACTCTTCACCCCCACCTAACTAATCCCGCCTAACTCCATTCTACTCACTCAAGGTCACCTAAACACATATATATCACACATCCTCTTTCAATAAAATGGCATACGCTCGATACAAACAAAAATGTGCAATCTGCAAAACCAACATGGTTGAAATGTTTTCTGCTCGTCAATTTCCTATCTGTTCACCCTGTCAAATGAAACGTATTAATCAAGAGATAAAAGATCCAAAATTCAAAAAGTTTTTTGATATCGGCCAAGATCTCTATGAAAAATCCTCGTTCTTACGAAATATCAAAGAAGCATACTTGCGCTATGACTCATTAACTGAAAAACAAACCGAGGCATTTCTCAAGGCAGTTGAAGACGTCAAAAAACCACGCGAAGTAAAAGAGCCAAAGCCAATCGAGTTTGATGTACCAATTGATAGTAATATTTCGATGCGTGCTCAACGTGTTGCGAAAAAAGCTGCCACCGCCGCAAAGAAAGTCGCCAAAGCCGCAAAACTAGCCGAAGACAAAAAAGGAAAAGACGAAGAGTAGGTTCCTTCTCCACCCATACGGTCACTGGGCACCAAACATAAGTTTTATTAATCCCACACTGTCATTATCCTCCATGAAAAAGGTGGTTGATGCTGTTATAATTATTATACTTCTATTATCACTCACATCCATCGCACTAGCTGACACCTATATCAGTGGAGTTTTTCCCACTATCAATAGTACCAACATCAACGCGTTTCAAGTCAATGGAAATGCAGCACAAACCGGAAGTGTACTCCGGCTTACTCCCGCGTCTAACAATCAAGCAGGTAGTGCATTTTGGAAATACAAAACGGATTTTCCTGCCAACCGCTCATTTGCAACTTATTTCTCATTTCAAATAACAAGCACGGGTGGCGGCGGAGCTGACGGATTAGTCTTTGTCATACAACCCGATTCAAATACGGCTGGATCTTCAGGAGGCGGCCTTGGATTCTCCGGCATACCAAACGCATTTGGTGTCGAATTTGATACCTATCAAAACGGTGACTATGGTGATCCGAACGGGAATCACATTGGTATTGATTTAAGCCCGGGTGGTTTGGGCAGCGTTACTTCTGTAGCCACTGTTACCGTTGACTCAATCAACTCCTCGTGGTCTCTTGAAGATGGGGCAATATATCACACCTGGGTTGAATATAACGGGAGTACCCAAAATATTACTATTCGCTTGAACCGCAACAACAATACTCGTCCAATAAATGCAGTATTAAATTACACCACAAACCTCTCCAATGTATTTGCACAGCAAGCGTACGTCGGCTTTACTGCTGCTACTGGCGGTGCCTACGAGAATCACGATATAAACAGCTTCTTCATAAATAATAACTATCTCTCTGACGGAATAAACATTAATACGACCACTTATCAACCCTATGCATACAGGCTACTATTAAGCCAAAGTCATTTAAACGTCTCCGCCGATGGATACTCCGTCTCCGCTATAACCATCAACGCAACCGATCTTGATGGAAACTTATTACCCACTCAAAACATTTCTTTTACAACAACCTTGGGAAACATTATGCCTTTAGGGGATAAATATGCTTCAAGTGGTTTAACTAATAGCACAGGTCAATTGTATCCAGTCTACGCTAGTTCCCATCTACCTGGAACCGCAACTATCACTGCCTCCGTCCCAGGTGGAGCATATAATATCACTACTGTGACTTTTTTAAATAGTGGTGCAACTGTTCCTGAGTTATCAACTATAGCTCTATTCCTCATCATCGCATCTGTTTTCTCTGGGTTCTTTTATATACGCACAAAATAATTGACCTAGCATCCCAATCCCACTGTCTCATCCTCCCCGAAAACTTTATAAACAACCTACATTCTTGGTCCCTTACCGTTAAAACTACACACAGTATGCGTCATATTCTGCGTTCTGCCAATGTAGGAGGGAAATATGGAAAAAGCTGAAATTCAAAAAGCACTCAAGGAAGTAAACGCGCAACCAAAACGCAAGTTTGTACAATCCTATGAGTTAATAATTAATCTAAAAAACATTAACCTAAAACAAACATCTGTAGATTTCTCTGCAACACTTCATCACACAACAGGTCGAAAAGTAAAAGTATGTGCTTTTGTTGACAATGCACTTTTTGACCAAGCAACCAAATCCTGTGACAAAGTAATAAGAGATACTGAATTCGCTCTCTACCAGCAAGATAAAAAATTAGCAAAACAGTTAGCCCAAGAGTTTGATTATTTTGTAGCTCAATCAACTCTTATGGCTAAAGTTGCAGCTGCCTTTGGTAAAGCACTTGGAACCAGAGGAAAGATGCCAAACCCAAAAATGGGTTGCGTTGTACCACCAAACTCTGCTATGGAACCGCTTATTAAAAGACTCAATACCACCGTAAGATTTGTTGCCAAAAAAGGTATGAATTTACAAGTACCAATTGGTAAAGAAAATCAATCAGAGGAAGAAGTAATCGATAATATTTTTACTGCTGTTCAAACTGCAATAAAATCACTTCCAAACGAGTCCCAAAACATCAGAAACGTATTGCTCAAACCAACAATGGGCAAGCCGGTGAGGATCTAAAATGGTTAACGAGCAAAAGAAAACAATAGTTACCCAACTAGTCAGCGACATTAAATCATACCCTATTGTTGGATTAGTAAATATGTCCAGTCTTCCTGCACCACAATTACAAAAGATGCGTAGCGCCTTAAATGCTAAGGGTGTAAAAATCACCATGGCTCGAAAACGCATTTTAGAGCGTGCCTTAGGTGAATCCAAACGAAGCGGAATTGACTCACTCACCAAAATGCTTAAAGGAATGCCAGCCTTAATTTTTGCAAAAGACAATCCATTTGCGCTCTACGGCACACTTCAAAAGAGTAAATCTGAAGCACCTGCAAAAGCGGGCCAAATTGCTCCTCGAGATATCGTAGTAAAAGCTGGTGCAACAAACTTCTTACCAGGTCCAATCATTTCCGAGTTAGCAGGAGTAGGAATCAAAACGAAGGTAGAAGGTGGAAAACTCGCAATCATCTCCGACACAACAGTAGCAAAAGAAGGTCAAATGATTACTGGCAAACTTGCTGAGACCCTAAAACGACTTGACATCAAACCAATGGAAATTGGTCTTGACCTTGTTGCAGTATGGGAAAACGGCGAAGTCTTCGAAGGTAAAATCCTACATATTGATGAAGCAGAATTTGCAGCGAAACTTACACAAGCAGCATCATGGGCAGTTAATCTCTCCGTTGAAGCAGCATACCCAACTCACGACACATCCGAAATCATCCTTCAGAAAGCATTCAGAGAGGCTAAAGCAGTTGCCATTGAGGGCGCTATCATCACTGAAGAAACCCGAGACGAGATCCTCGCCCGAGCCGATCGCCAAGCTCATAGTGTCCAAAAAGAGGCCAATCTCTAATCAACTAAAACGAAATCACACGGAGGAAAAAAATGGAATATATTTATGCCGCAATGTTGCTTCATAAGGCAAGCAAACCAATGAGCGAAGATGCAGTAACTGCTGTTTTAAAAGCAGCTGGTGTTACCGTTGACGCAACCCGAGTAAAAGCTCTTGTAGCAGCTCTTGCTAACGTAAACATCGAAGAAGCTATTAAGAAAGCTGCAATAGCTGCTCCTGTAGCTGCTGCTCACGCTCCAGCTCACGTTGAAGCAAAGAAAGAAGAGAAGAAAGAAGACAGCAAGAAATCAGAAGAAGCTGCTGCTGCTGGTTTAGGCGCACTCTTCGGATAAACCTCAAGCATCATTTCTTTTTTTTATTTTTTCATAGTATATTTTACAATTTACCCCCATTTTATCTTCAAAAATAATAACAAAATAAGAGCATCCAAATACGAAAGTAAAAAGTGTGTACCATGAATCAACCTGAAGCCCTCGAGCAACTCAAATCAAAGAGAAAAGAACTTTCTGCGCTAAAAGCTAAATTAAGCACGGCTCTACGAGTCAAGGAAGAAACATTCAAAGACCTTCGCTCAATTCGCGACAAAATAAAATCACGCTCACAAAAAATCACTAACTTGAAACAAGAGAGAAACGCGCTCACTGACGAAGTAAAAAAACTAAAAGGCGAGCGTGACAAATTAAACGATACTGTCAAAAACGCCGCAACAATGCGCAAACAAGTGGATGAAAAAAAGAAGGACATTGGTAATGACACTTATCAAGATCCACGTAAAATAAAAATTCTAATTGAACAAATAGAGCGTAAAATTGAAACCGAAGTAATGCCATTCAATAAAGAGCAGGAATTAAACAAACGAGTAAAAGAGCTCAAAGCAGAATACAAAAAGATCTCTGAGCTTGGACAAATATTTCAAGCCGAAAAAGTAGCGGGAAAAGAGTTTGTTGAAAGTCGTAAAAAAGCTCAAGAGTCTCATAAAGAAGTACAAGAAAAAGCACATGATTCTCAAGAAAAGCACGTCGAAGTCAACAAAATGTACGAAGAACTTAAATCACTTCGCGAGCAAGAAAAACCAATCAATGATAAATTCTCCTCTCAAAAAAAAGAGTTTGAAGATTTAAAAGTGCAAGCCGACGCAATTCAAATTCAAGTGTCTGAATTATCCAAAATATGCAACGAAGTAGAAGATAAGAGTTTCAAGGACCAAATCGTTGAAAAGACCACCGCAGTGAAAGAGAAATTAAAGAAAGGCGGAAAACTCACCACCGCAGACATTCTTGCCTTACAAGCTCTTGACGAAAGAGATTAATTAATCCCCTCAATCTTTCTCTCTCTCAATCAACGAAGTAGAATTCTCCAATCATCCAATGCAAGTTATCATTAAAAAAATTCAATAACTCAATACGGTTGGCATCGCATCACCCAAACAAGTAGAAGCATATTTCGGTGAGAGCATAATGAGCTTTTTTAATTAAAAAAATATTGTGAAGGTTTTATCTCTTTCTCTCAAGTCTTTCTCGAACTGCACCTTTAAGCAACTCTTGCTGCAATCGATGTCGCTCAATTTCACGCAACCAAAGCGTCCCAATCTTAATGGTCATTTTATTAAATTTATCAGAAATTTTATACTTCTTATCATACAAATCATACTCAATAAGACCCATTCCTCGCATCGGTGTGAGAATACGATCATAAAACTGTCTTTTATTATACGATATGCGCAACGGTCCATCACTTGAACGACCCTCGCCACCTCGCATCATCAATTTACCCTCATGAAGCTGCATGGCAAACACTCCCATCTCACTTTTACCAATCTCACCACCGCTCTCCATCATATATCGTATAAGCATTTTAGCAACAATCTCCTGCTGTTCAGTTGCAAAAATAATCTTAAAAATATCTTCTGGAAGATTGTCAAGATCAAAGAGAATAACCATATGCCAAGAAGCATTTTCTCAATATATAAATATTACGCATATGTATACTGGGGTCTAGATTTTTCTCTTAAGAGGGATGTCATCTACCCTTAACAAAGCACCTATATTTTTCCCTTTAACCAACCATCAACCAAAACATATTCCTTGGGTTTATATCGAGCCCGTTGTGCTGCAAGCAACTCTTTGTATTCTCTCAAAACAGAACTTAACTGCACGCAACTTTTTTTATCTTCTAAGTATACCATCGGGTCAATCCATCGAAGTTTCTTTGCTATCTCAAAACAAGATTCATTTACCAAAGAATCAGTTACAACACTAAACTTTTCCGTACCTTCCAATAACAACAGTCGAGCCAGCAAATCATCTGCACCACTACGTAAAATTTTGTCCATACAATGCACATCATCAACCCAAAAATCATCCATGGTCAATATTTTTCGTTTAATGGCAGCTTTTAACACCTCTGAAAAAAGAGCATATCGAACTATCTTATCCTGTCCGCCCCAATGTTCATCTTGTGCTTTCACATATCCTTTACTAAAATAAGTCGCTTCCTCAATATTATTAAAGCACAACTTTCCATCAACCGCAATAATACTTTGCGCACATCTAGCAACCTTACCTGCATTATCACCAAACGCAACTAACAGCTCATGTAATGTATAATCAGCTCTATCTGCACAAAGTGCCGGGGCATCCTGCTCAAGCAACGAAAATTGATGACAATCTGCAATACGATCAAAATCAAATCCATACTTTCGCAAAATATCAGCAGCGTCCGACCGAGCAAGATATTGCTCATGATGTAAATCTTGAAAATCCTCTTTTTCTGTATGCCCAAATACAACATCTGCAACATGTGAAAACGCGGTATGCGACGCGTCATGTAATAGCCCTGCTGCTTGTTCTTCTACGCTAGCACCAACCTTACGTAAGATGAGCATCACCCCTACACTATGATCATATCGAGAACAAGTATGAGTTCCGCAATATTGAAACGGCACTCCACCTTGACTAATACCCTTTAACCGTTGAATAGTATTGCTAGCAAGTAAATCAACAAGAACAGGTTCAGTTATATCCCATGAACCATAAATCGGACTATCTAATCTCATATTTTATCTAAAACCGTGATTCATTAAAAAAGTATCATCAAAAATAAATATTCTTTAAATTTAATTTTCCCCAATAAACATTAAATAATATCTCTCATTAGCCCACAATACCATTAAATATCCCCCAACAATTTAACCTTTTATGGCAACTCTACTCAATCTCCCCTGGTGGGCATTTCCAATTATCATCGCACTTATTTTCATTTTCTTTGCAGGGATTCGAATTATTCGACCAACGCAACGTGCAATTCAAGAACGACTTGGAAAATACAAAAAATTCCGTCAGCCAGGTTTCGCTTGGATTATCCCCCTAGTTGACCGCCTCTATGTGGTAAACATCACGGAAAAAATGATCAACGCCGAGCCGCAAGAAATCATAACAAACGACAACCTCAACGCACGAGTTGATGCTCAAGTCTATTTCAAAGTAAAACCGGATGAAGCAAGTGTTAAAGCATGTCAGTATAATGTCTTTGATTACGAAACACAAATCGTAAGTCTTGCGAGATCAACTCTTCGAAACATTGTAGGCACTCTTACATTAAAATCCGCAAATAGCGAACGTGATAAGATCAACAATGCCCTTATGGAAACCCTCAAAAAAGAAACAAAAGACTGGGGAATTGACGTCGTGCGAACAGAATTAAAAGAAATTGATCCACCTAAAGACGTCCAAGACACCATGAACAAAGTAGTAAAAGCAGAAAACGAAAAAATAGCAGCCGCAGACTTTGCAACCGCAAGAGAAATCGAAGCAGATGGAATACGTAGGGCAAAGATAAAAGAAGGTGAAGGAGCAAAACAATTTGAAATTCTCCAAGCCGAAGGAAAAGCTCAAGCCATCAAATCTGTAAACGAAGCCGCAAGTAAATATTTCGTAGGTAACGCCCAACTTCTCAAACGCTTGGAAGTAACAGAAAACTCCTTGAGTCGCAACACCAAAATTGTTGTACCCTCCAACACCGAATTAGTAAACGTAATTGGTGACATGGCAGGTGTTGGTCCCATGAGAAAGGCAACGAAGTCAAACAAGATGGGCAATTCGCAAGAATAAATCGCACTTTTTTTAAATTCTTAATTCATTTCTCGTACGTTTCTCATATAACCCTAAAATGATCTTATACTCTATGCTATGATCTTTTTTTAATAGATATTTAAAACATCAAACAACAAATTTCATCAAAACCTTTAATAATAGAAAAAATGTACTTCCCATCATGGTGGAGAAATCAACAGCACATTTACGTAGCATCATCACTCAAATTCATACTCTCTCAAAGGATCTCCTCGCAAAAATTAACGACGACATTCGAGAGAATTCTGTCACCCTAGGGGTAAGACCACGAAAATTATCAGATTTATCGGTAGCATCCAAAGGTATCCTAGAAGCCCAAATCATAATCAAAAAGATACATAAACTCAGAACTGATATGAATGTGTATCAGGTGGTATGGGCTAAAACGCAAATCGCAGCTCTGCCACGAGAAAACATTGAAACGAGGTGGACTATCGCCGTTTCTCAATTAAATCAAGAGATTGCGCAAAGAACAACCCTCATTCAAAAAAATCTCCTCAATGCCTACGAACTCTTAGATCATTACTCAACTAATTCAATTCAAGATCAGCATGAGCAAGGAGCTACAGATGATGATATCAACAGTTCATGGCAAACTAATCACAGCATTCTCACCGAATTATTGCGACAAACACGACAAGCATCAGACGAAATGAGAGACAAAATTAGTACCACCCTCATGTTTTTACCAACGGCATAGGTAACTTTACAAGATCAAGTAATCATCCACTATCTACTTAAACAACTGCATCACATATTTCTTCGAACCAATATACTCTTGATCCATAATCTCTCGAACTCGAGCTAACTCCATTGCAGGTTTATACACTCGTTTAGAACTAAGTGCATCATAAATATCCGCGCATGCAAGCATTTCTCCCAAGCTCAAATTAACCGCGTTGGTTTGCCTACGTTCCAAACTCCAGTCCCTTCGATCAGACTTGGCTCGAGCATCCACCGGAACCATCAGTTCACGGTTTCTCCTTTCCTCGAGTCGACGATCATCTCCACTACGAGGATACGATGCAATTTGATATTCATGATGACTCACAACAATTTCTCGTACATCTTGTTTAACTCCAGTAAGAATCATAAACCCAAGTCGGGCATGAGATTGCATCACTTTTCGCTCCGCTTCATCAAGTGGTCATGCTTTGCACAGTACACAGCCTGGAATATCTTTTTTTCCCACATCATGTAAAGTACCTGCTTCACCAATGTTTCTAAGCTGCTCATCACACAAATGATTACGCACCCCCAGATACATACTCAAACGTCCAACTCGAACCATATGTTCATAACTATCTTGATGCACTGCTCGAACCTCCTCTAAGTGTTCTTTAACCGTTTTATCTTCAAGAATGGAAGCATACATAGCAGTAACACGTAATGGAAGTGTGAATTTGTCTCTTGTCATATTAGTCTAAAAAGAGCTCTTTTTTTAAAAGATCGTTGCCTCTATTTTCAAAAAATAGTAATCTCATGATGTAATCTTTTTATAGAATATTCCTTCTCATAATCCAATGAAATATCTTGCATATTTTCAACCTAGTCCGGAACTTGCAACTCTCATCCAGACTCAGGACTGCATCATAATTCCTTCCTCTGGTTTACACACAACACTTTGCACCTTTCACATGGAACAAAACCAAGAGTCCATCCTGATCTCAAACCTTTCGAAAATCCCCCTCAGCGCATTTGAAGTTGAAACTCAAACCATCGCCCTTTTTGACAAAGAATCCCTCGTTCTGAAACTAACTCGTCCACCTGAATTATATCAATTACATCAAGACATCACAGAAATAGTACGTACCCACGCAACGCCAGAATTCAACCAAAGGTATCAAACATACTTTGGACCAAAATATAACCCTCACATTACTATCTCTAAATCCTACACAGACTTCAACACGTCCACCCCTCTATTAAGCGGGCACACCTTTCGGGTAGAAAATTTTTATCTAGCAAAAAAAGTAGAAGAAAAGTGGATTGAAATTTCTAACTTTACCCCATAAATAAATTACCTATCACTCAGTTCATCAATCGTCTTCGCTCTCCACTCCAATAAAGCATCATCCTCACTAGGAGCATGCCTGATAGCATAACATATCCCCGCAAGACCAAACGATTTCCAAATCGGTTCCACAAAACATGCTGCTCGTTCATACTCGGGAATACGACTGCTCACTTTTGGAATAACTCCAGCACTTCCCGAACAATTAATTTTACCTGTTCCATTCCCCATTAAATAGGCAAATCCTTCATCAATCATTTTTTCACCACGATTCGCTACTCTGGCATTTGGACAAATTCGCGCAACTATAGAATGTGTTGCTTCATGACGAATCATTTCACTAATTTGCGATTTAACCGAATCCCTCAGCTGTAAAAGTTGACTATCTCTGAACTCAGCGCTAAAGAAAAATATCTCTCCTTGCTCATTTGTAACGGCAGCTATACGTGCATCTGAAAAAGGAATCCAAGGATAAGTGTTTTCATAAAAGTCATGGTCACCAAAGTAATGTGGTGCAGCAGTTATCTCACTATGTCCTAATGCCTTTGCTTGAGAAATATACTCGCTATCAAACACAGAGTCAATATACCCCTCAACCAGCTTATCTCGACCGTACTTTTCATGATAAAAATAGGTACCCCATCTGTTCACAAGTATACCAGCATACATTGCAAGTCCGAGATACATTACCTGTTTTAGCTTTACCATAATCATAGTAACATCAGAAAAACCACTCTAAATGAAATATGCGGGGGACGTGACTTTCTCATTGTCAATCGATCATTGTCGGTGAACAATATTTGAACACGCGTACCCACTAAGGGACTACCCATTTGACACATTACTGTGACCTCAAGGTAGCGGATTTGACCGCTCTCCCACCCCCGCATTAGTCACGGTGAATAAACAGTGACCTATTTAAAAAGATTCCGACGGCAATTGAAGACATAACAAAAATTAATAATGACGCAAGAAAATTAAAAATCTAAAAAAGAAAAAAACAAAAGCTTAACGCTTCTTAGCAGGAGACTTCTTAGCAGGAGCTTTCTTTACTGCCTTTTTAGCAGGAGCTTTCTTAGCAGCCTTTCGACCACGTGCCATCTTTGCTCGACAAACGTTTCCTTTACCATCGATAAAGTACAAATAACCAGATTCCTTCTTCACACCAGCTCGTGCAACAAGTTCTTTCTTGGTCTTACCTTTCTTGCGACCTGCTCTGCTCATTACAGCTCGGCAAACATCGCCATTCTTATCAACGAAGTATAGATACCCACCTTCTTTCTTTACAGCAGTTTTTGCTACGACTTCAGCCATATTACATCCACCTCTTTTTTGAAAAATTCTAAGTTGATGAAGAATTAAAAGTATATAAAGGTTTCGAGTACACTGTATTTTCCCCCGTCTACAAAAGAACAAACATCAACCAGAATCACTGTTTTTATGCTCTAATTCAGCCCAGCATCAACCCGTTCAGGCAAATCAACTGCACTTACGTTTGGCACATCAATCGTTGGTAACTCAGCCCGATTTTTCGTGATAGAAAGCCGATTGGATAAAATATTATACTCTTTACAAAATCGGAGTAAATTATCTGTCTTTCGTTTTTCTGGCTCACAATGCAGCACCTCACGAATAGAGTACGCAAACAAGTTCCGAGACTCCTTTGGTAACATCTGCATAAAAGGTGACCATGCAAGTGCTTGAACAATGCGTTCAACATTGGATGTTTCTAAAACATTTGCTCTAATAAATTTTTCCACCTCCAATCCATCGCGTGATTCAAGTCGAGCAAATGGATACCTATCTAACAGTTCTAATGTTACAAGACCAAGTGCATAATAATCTGATTTCAAAGTTGGGCACCCTCGAGCCTGTTCGGGAGCGACATACTCAACCGTTCCACGAAATGTCCCATCATCTGGTAAACAGTTTGCTTCCCCTAACCTTAATTGATCAATATTTCGAATGACTCGGCTTTCAAGTGACAGTGCAGCTGTATAATCAATGAGTACAATACCTTCAGCTCCAAGCATGATATTACCTGGTTTAATGTCCAAGTGCATAAACCCGAGTGAGTGAAACGCATCAACTGCATCGGCTAGTTCAGAACAAAATTCTACTTTCTGTGATTTTCCATATGGTACTCGAAGATGCGAAAGTGGGTCTCCTTGTACCCGGTCCATCCCCACAAGTACACTTAACCACCCCTCATCATCAACAAATAATGTGTGGGAGCAATACCCCACCAGTCGTCCACCGTCCATTACCGAATATTTTTTTGCATCTTGTAAAATCCCAATCTCTTGGGTAATCATCTGCAATCGAACAAGCTCTGAGGGAAAGAAATCGACTATCTCTGCAAATGTCTCATCTCCAATCCTACGGCTAACCTCAAATTGCGAAAATCTCCCCGTTTGACCAACATAGGTGCATTCTGAATCAATACTTCTCCCCTCACACCCTAATAACTTAATCTTCATTAATTTTGCAACTCGATAAGGCGACTCGGTGGCATATACAATCCCAAAACCACCTCTACCTAACTCTTCTCGTAGTCCAAAATATTCTTGAATTGTTTTCGTAACCATTTTATAAATAAGTATCAAATAATCTTTAGAAACACCACCAAAACATATACTTCATATAAAAATCAATTTTATTTAAAAAGTTTCCCTCCTAAAGCACCTCACTCTCTTTTTCAAAAAAAAATCAATACCACTAGAAATCTTTATTAACTGTCCCAAACCCCAAGAACATCATGGCCTCTATTCCTAAACGATATTTTCTAATCTCACTCGCCATAGCGATCATTTACGCCTTTTTCATCGGATACGGAATCGAAGTATTTCATGAAGGGAAAAACTACGAAGATTTCTGCTCTCAACGAGTTTACGAGGCACGAAATCAAACTGCTTGCACAGAATTAAATGGAACCTGGCAATCATACCCTCCTGCCATGGATGTTAAAGCCCCTCAACCAGTTCAAATTGATCCAAGCATACAAACTGGATCATGTTCCAACTCTTACTCTTGTCAGGAAAAATATGAAAACACATCTCTCACTCACGATCGCATTGTATTCATCGTTGCACTAATCGGATCCATAGTCGCCTTTATAATTGGAACACTTCTCTCTCGAGAAATAACCAGCACCGGTCTATATGGTGGAGCCGTTTTAACCCTACTATATGGAACAATGCGCTATTGGCAGCACGCCGACAATCTCTTGAAATTTGTACTTCTTGGGGTTGCACTTGCAATTCTCATCTGGATTGCGATAAAAAAACTCCAAGACAATAAAGGCAAAAAATAATCCAGCCTCCCCCAAAAAACAGGTGATACCAATGTTTGAATTCCTCAAAAAATCTAAGGCCACACTTACCTTAAGCGCTGAGTCCGCTGTAAAAAACCAATCCTTTCCAGCACAAGAGTTCATTCTCAAAGAAGAGAAAATTGAAATTGGAAAAAATAAATCTCCTTTCAGCGAAAAATTCATCTCTAAAATCGGCTCAAAAATTACCATCGCAAGTAATGACCTAACAAAAAAAATAAGCATAAATCACAGTCTTCTCACCTGGGATATGAACACCAGTACCTACACCTATCAAGAACAATCTGAAAAAGGATCATTAGTCAATGGCGAACCACTTGAGAAAGGAGAAGAAACGGTTTTAGAAGATGGAAGTGAAATATTAATTCACCCCTTCAAATTCACTCTGAAGTATACTCCAAAGTAATCACCCATTACCAATCACCTCAGCTGCTGTGCGGTCTGGTTTCATTGGTTTTCATTCCATAATCTCGCTTTTCCTACCTACCCATGAAACGACTCCAACTAAGATCAAAAGAAGTACAAGACCAGGTGGAACAGTATAATATTATCATCACCAAAAAAGATAACGTAGAACTTCTTGAAGACGAGCAACTTAAACTCATCCTTCTCAACAAAGAAATTAGTTTCTTCTATCACCAAGAAAAAATAATCCCCAGTTTACAATTCATCGTAAAACATCCAGAGATTTCAACACTGAAAAAAATAACCGTGGATATGGGTGCAATAAAACATGTGGTAAGCGGAGCTGATATCATGCGACCTGGTATCACCCACATCGAAGAAGGAATCCACGCCCAAGATCCTGTCCTCATAATCGACCAAACACACAACAAACCAATCGCAGTTGGTCTTGCATTATTCGACTCCCAAACTATGCAAAATCTCGACAAAGGCAAAGTTATTGAAAACATCCATTATATTGGGGATAAAATTTGGGCATTCAAAATTGTAAAATAACCATCTAGCCACAACAAAAATAATTCTGAATAAATCAAATGATATTCAACAAAACCAAAAATATCTGCATCAGTAAAGACGAAATCAACGCCATCAGCTTGGTAAAACAAGCTCGTGGCCTCATGTTTAAAACAAAACAGAACTGCCTCATGACCTTCAAAGAGCCACAACCCATCTCACTTCACAATTTTTTCGTATTCTATTCCTTAGACATCCTTATTCTAAACAACCAGCTAAAAATAATCGAAATAAAACGAAACTTCAAACCTTTCACATTTTGGAAATCGACAGCAAAAGGAAAATATTGCCTGGAGCTTGCACACCAAAGCGAATATGATACTGGTGACGAACTCGTATTCACGTAAAGATTCTCACAAAATCCAAACCTTTTTATAATCAAGAACCATTAAAATAACCATGTCTACAGCCTGGGAAGTCACACTGCAACAAAAGCAACTACCAAAACTACATAATCCTCTATTAGTGGAAGGATTACCTGGAATTGGCAACGTAGGAAAGATAACCTCTGATTTTTTGGTAGAACATTTCAAGGCCAAAAAACTATACTCCTTTTATTCTCATAAATTTCCTCACAGTGTATTCGTAAGTCCGATTGGAATTATCGAGGCACCCAAACTCGATTTGTATTTCAAAGCAGGAAACGGAAAACATCGAGATCTTCTCATTTTGATTGGAGATATTCAGCCAATAGACGAAGAGAGTTGTTATTCTTTCTGTGAAGAAGTTATCCGTGTCTGTAAACGTCTTGATTGCAAAGAAATAGTAACAACTGGTGGCATTGGTTTAGAGCACGTCCAAGATCCACCCCAGGTATTCATAGCCGCAACGAGTGAAAAAGTAATCACACAATTCACCAAGCCAAAATTGGGGGTCCAACGCGATATTTTCGGAATTGTTGGGCCAATTGTTGGCGTCTCAGGAATCCTTCTCGCAGTAGGCGGCAGACGAGAAATGGACGGTGCGTGCTTACTTGCCGAGACCTACGCGCATCCATTATATTTGGGAATCAAAGGTGCAAAACAAATCCTTTCCGTAATCGATAAAAAATATCTTCTCCAATTAAATCTCAAAAAACTCAACAAAGATATTGGTGACATGGAAGAAGATCTCCTAAAAAAGACGCACGAGTGGTCAGAAAATGTTCTTTCATCCAAAAAAGGCAAACCTCACAAAGATCAAAATTATATTGGGTAATTATATTCCTCATCATTTTATCCACCAATGAACCCTTACTAATCATCATTGAATAATCAATCAGCATCATTCGATAATCTAAATCCATAAATAGATTCATATCCCTCCTACCCCCATTAAGGTAAATCCCACTATGACCCTATCCTACTCTCAAATCGTGCACGCAGTCGGTCTGCCTTTTCTATTTTTACTAACTCTCGTAATTATCTTATTCACTTTCCTCATATTACTATATTTTGGCAAATCAAAGCGACACATTCGAAGATCAAGCCCGGTAAACAACTGAGTTAAATGCACTTTTTTCCCATTCACTGCATCCACACTTATCTTCAAGCAAGTAAAAAATACTCCTTAAAGACGCTATTTCTCCCGCACAAAATAAGCAATATTTATAAACCAAATCGACCTGCTTCAACGGATGTTCCAAAAGAGGTCAGATGTAGAGGTACGTATAGCACCACCATATCTAAATTCACCTCGCAAACACCCACATTCAAGAAGACACCTCAGAAGCCACAAAGGTCAAATCACTATCTACATCATTTTAGGAATAATTATTCTATTGGCCTTAAGTCTCTTCATGGTGTTTCAATATTCTATCACCACAAGTAAACCCGATGCTGTACTACCAGGGGGACAAGGAAAAGTGAGCAACTACCTCACCAGTTGCATTGAACAAGTTGCCAGTCAAGCCCTCTCACATATGGGGCAACAAGCAGGCTACGTCACCGTACCAAAAGAAGTCGAACTTGACGGTGCAAAACATCTACGCACCTCACCAGTAACAGTCGCACCATTTTGGGCCTACGGAACAACCACCACAATTCCAACCCAAGATCAACTCAAAAGTCGCCTCGATACCTATATCCAAACGAACCTTCGCGATTGCGTCATGAACTCCCAAGGACTGAGAGATTCCTACAACATACTCGAAAAAAGTGAAGTTTCTTCAGACGCTAAAATCCACCCAAAAGGAATTACCTTCAGTGTAAAATGGTCAATTGAAATACAAGACAAAGCAGGCGAAGTTATCACCCAAATAGATGATCATATCTACGAATCAAACGTCAAACTTCAAGACCTTCGGGATCTAGGAGAAAAAATAATCCTTGCCGAACTAAGTGAAATGAAACTTGAAGACTTAACTCAAGACATGATCGCTCTTGAACATCCACAACTTCCTGTTTCAGGAATCGAGTTTGCGTGCTCAAAAAAGAAATGGAAGTTTGATGAAGCAAAAGACACCTTGCAAAACATGCTTCGAGTAAACCTCGCGCAACTACAAATCAAAGGAACCAATCCTTCAACGCCTCACACTGCAGATCTTCCTTATTATCAAAATCACTACGAATGGAACATCGGAGAATTATCGTATTCCAAAATCACTCCACAATTCCACTATGATGCAAACTATCCATTCTCATTTGATGTGTCCCCGCGTGGCGGAAATTATTTACAAAGTGAAAACCTCATCCCCAAATCAAAATACATTTCATTATTATGCCTTCAAACCTGGAAATTCGCATACGATGTAACCTATCCTATCATGCTTACATTAACAGACGACACCACTGGCTATCAACTTAAAATCCCCTTCACAGTTGAAATGGAAAACAATTACGCCAACCGTCATCAAACAATAAAACCAAATTCACCAATTCTCCTGAGTACTCAAACGAGTGATGACTACTGTAAAACCGCAAAAACACCTATGCTCGTAAAGACCCAAGAAATTGTGGATAACCCCTATACCGGCGTGCACACAACTCAACCACTAGACAACGCAAAGATCACCTTTGTATGTCTCAAATATGATTGTACTATCGGACAAACCGAATATAACTACGGCGGCATGGGTGACGTCGCTGCAATCAACACTAACTTCCCTGCGTGTGTTGGTGGATACGTGCGATCTGAAAAACCATATTATACCATGGCTCAAGAACGTGTCATCATCAACTCAAATCCAAATCAAGAAGTAACCCTCAACTCTATTCCTCTCTATCCTGTAAGTTTAAACAAAATCACCATTAAAACTCACACCAATAGTGAGGATGGAATCGGTCCTGCTCAAGACTTAAAAGACAATCAAGTAGCCCTCATCAAAATCACTTTTGATCGCGGAAACGAGACATACAACCCACTCCACTTACCAAATCAAGAGTCATCACTTGTCGTATCTCCCTTACTCGACGAAAAAACAAAATCATCGCAAACACTCGACCTCCTCGCTATGGCCGAGTTTACCTACGATGTGGATATCCAAGTGTACGAAGATGAAAACCTCATCTCTTCCTATCGTGGAAACTGGACAGTTCCGTGGGAAGACCTTGAGTACAGCTCACATATTACCTTCCATACGATTCAAGCACCAACCGAAGACGAAAAATTATACAACTACATCGAAGATTTAGGAACCATCAGTAAAACAGTTCCCCTCCCTGAAATTCAATAAACCCCGCGTGCTCAATACCTAATCAAAAGACAATCAACATGAAAACTGCAACACGTTCAAAACAATTAACGGTACTCGTTTTCCTCACTCTATTATTTCTAACCCCAATTGCGCACGCGCTCGAAATAAGTAATGTCCAAACAACTGATATTACCCAAAATAGCGCATCTATAACCTACCAAACAGATGAACCTGCTAATACCATCATAAGCTACGGAACCGATGCAGCCCAACTCAAAACCATTGGTGATGCGCCAAAAGTCACAACGCACAAGCTCATACTCCCTGATTTAACCGCAAATACAAACTATATCTATAAAGTACAAAGCGAAGAAGTAACCAACGATAACCAAGGAGCACTCTATACCTTCCAAACTCTTGCACCCGACACAACCCCTCCAACTATCACAGCTGACATCCAAGCCACCCTCACCGCAACCCAACTCTCATTTACGGGAACAACAGAAGCGCACACCCAAGTCATCCTCAAACTCAACAATAAATACGTGCAAGAAACAAATACCAAAGACACCACCACTTTCGAGTTCAACAATATTATTCTTCTCCAAGACGTACAAAATAATATCACTCTCACAGCTAAAGATGCTGCAAATAATGAAGCAAGTATAACCGCAATTGTTACTGCTGACATTGCAGCACCAAGAATTATCCTCGCTGAATTTCCTGAGTTTGTCTCAGACCACAAAGTCACCCTCAAAGGAAATCTCACCGAACCAGCAAAAATTCAGATTGAAATTAATGATCGAAAACTCCAAGATGTAGATCTAACAAACACACCAACCACACTCAATCAATTCATTCCGTTCTCTGTTGATCTTCAATTGCAAGAAAACATGAATAACATCACCCTCACCGCAGTTGACGCAGCAAACCACTCAACCACCAAAGAAATCAAAATACTCTCAGATACCCAACCCCCCCAAGTAAGAATTGACATCAGTCGCGGTAAAGAATACTATGAAGGTCGAGCCACATCCACTATTGATGGACATACCGATCCACTTGCCACTCTCTACCTATATATATACACCCCGCAGCCTGCAGAATATTATCCTGACTTCAAACGCGCACGAGCAAAAACAACCGCCGATGAAAATGGAGACTTCACATTCAAAGACGTATCGTTTTCTGGACCAGGATTTAGAGATGCAACCTTAGAAGACTTCACCCCAAAAGAACTTCCAAGCGCATTAGTGCAAGAACCAATCTATCCATTCCAAACCGGAACAAATGCAGAGTCTAAACCCTATTATATCTATATTATTGCTGAGGACAAAGGAGGACACACCGGCTACGGAAAAGAAACCGTTCAGGTAAACTCCTGTTACTCTCCAAACTTTGATTTCTCAATTGAAAGCATGCCAGAATTCCAAGCACCACTCAAACTCATGCCTCAACTTCTCGATGACGGAAGGCAAGACATCCAAGCAACCTTCAAATTCACATATCTGGGTCAAGGCATGCCAAGCAATAATCCTAATGGCGGCCTGGAAGATCGTGGCATCAGAATTACTCAAATGGATATCGAACCGGCATGTACCGATGGCATGGCTAAAGATGATAAATATAGTATCGGCTGCAAAATATTCCCTCGGTCTCAACCTAACCCAAAAATTCCAAACGTTGACAAAACCATATGGTATACTGGATGGAAATTATTACCTGCTGCTGACTTCTTAGAACGCGAAGACAGCACCTGGGACGACTTCAAAAAACGCCAAGTCATCTTTCCAATCAAAGTAAAATTACGGTATTCCGAAAAAACCGCGGAAAACTCGTGGAGCGAAGCCAAAGAACAATACTTCTGTACTGACATTGGCTACTTCGTTGACATCCCTCTTGAATCCAAAGAATATATGCCTGACTTCCTCGCACACGACGCAGTCAACGCACTCAATTGGACAATTGACAAATTACATACCGCAACCCCCTATGTTGAACAAGCCTATTTAATTTCAGGCTACAGCTGTATGGGTTCCTTCTTACTCAAAACCACCGCTCGCTTCGGTCGAATCTTCACCACAAAATTAGAAGTAATATATGGGGTATTCAAAGGCTCAGCATCCAAAGCCGAGCGAGATGCCAAAAACATAGATGTAGCCAAGTGCCCAACTACTCAAGATGAATTATACCGTGAAGATGAATTAGAAAATTATCTGAAAATAAAACAAAACAATAATGATGCTTGGAATCAGTTCTTGGCCAGTTTTCCAAACACTGCAAAAGGTAAATCGAGAAAGGCCGCTCTCGAGTTAGCGTTACAATCCCCGCATGGTAAAGATTGGGAGATCATTTCCTTAGACAAACGATGCCCCAAAACAGCAACCGCATGGACCATTGAATCCGCTTTAGATAAAGCGTACAAGTGGAGTTGTGATCGAGCATTCTGTCGAACCGTTCCCGCCGGATGGACATCGGATGTTGATTTGGGAGCAATTGACAAAGTAATCCAATCCCAAAAGGAATGTGCCGTAACAGGTCGCGGCGTTCCTCTTGTCAAAAAAGAAAACTGTAAAGAATTAATTAAGAGCAACGTCGTTGCAAGTTATGAATCAATTGGCGACTCTGGAACATGCTGGCAAACCGCTGATGGAAGCCTTTATGTTAATGATCAAACTGATGACGCCGTTGAAAAAATAGAAAAATCAGGCAGTTTAAAAAGTACTATTCAAGATAATATTGAAGACCCAAATAGTGCAGGAGTATACTATTTGCGTTTCGTTGGAAAGCCACTAGAAGATTTTGTCGCCAAAAAGCCAAATCTCCTCGTGTACAAACCTGCAGGCTCCGACACTCCAATTGTTGGTCGTGATAAAACCTGTCAACAAGTCTGTGGAGGAAACTCTCGGGTACAAGGATTTGGTGCTGATGTAAAAGATAGCCCTCCTCATGGATGTTGGGATGAAGTAAAAGATGATTTAGGCAAAACAATTTTCCAAAAACCAGGCACCACTGAAAAATTAGGCGATAAAACTGCTGGTGACGCAAACCAGCCAAAAAAATATCCTGCTGGGTACACCAGTGATTGTTTTATCAAATCAAACACCTTTGTAGGTCCCCTGCAAGAAGGACAAACGTCTCGACCAGAAGATGTTGTAACAAATGAAAACGGCGAACCAATCCTCCAACAGTGTGTCTGTGTTGGAGCATCACCTGAACAATCCGAATATTCCGCTCGAACTGCAATCAAAGAGTATTCTAATGTGAAAGAAGAATGGTTCTACCATCAAGAACAGGTATTTAGAGAAGACAAAAGTAGTGGAGTAGGTACATACTATCCAAAACAACGATATTATACTGGCCGCGACGTGTCAGGGGCCTTTGGAGCAGACTATCTCTTTGACTACATTCACACAACTGATGAGACTAAAACAGAACCAGTGGTAAGTCCTCATGCAAGTATTGTTGGAACCGTGCAAACGATGTGCCTCTCCGGCATCCTCAAAAATATGAAAATGCTTGAAGCCATGTTAACCGGTATTCGAAATTGTTTAGTAGAAGCAAAATATACTGGACTCCAAGATGCCGGCATGTGTAAAACATTATTCACGCAGCAAGTCTGTGGACTTCTCTACAAAGCCATTGCCTCAGCAACTTCAGGCTGTACACCATCAACATTTGAAGATTTAGCAAAAGAGACAATCTTTGGTGATGTAGGCACCATCATCAAAGCAGGAACCGAAGGAATGGGTGAAGCCGTATCAACGAGCATCAATGACATTCAAGAGGATTATGGCAATGCCAAACTCAATGAATACTTCAAAGGTGGAACTCAAGGCTTCGCACAATCCATTTGCCTCGCTGCATTTGGATACGACATCCCGCTCTTCGACGATAGTTTCTTACTTGACGCAGCCTATAGCTTCCCTGTTCATTCCGCGGTCCTCGTCATGCCAGCAAATAGAGAACTCTCAAGCTACAACCCAGCCAAACAAACCGCTGTATATAATTATCAAGTTGGCGCAACGGTATTACCCGGCTGTAAAATGTCACATTGGTCGGTCAAACTCAAATGCATTGGCCCAGAAGACGCAACTGGTCAGGGAATCGATGAAAGCTGTGATGGTCAAGGTTGTGATTGTAAAAACATAGAGGGAGCATCCCCCTATGATAACCAACGAACAATGATGCTCGCGCAAGACAACGCCGCACAATCAGGCAGTGTTCTCAATATTCCAATTGAAACACCAGTGCGCAGCGAAGGACCATTCAGATATGATCACGTTGTAGTTGAACTAACACTTGATGGCTCAGAAAAAGGAAACGAGGACGCGTGTTTCGATAAAGAATATTTGAATGGCAATAAAGCTACATATTACTATCCAATCTCCGATCATTCACCAAAAGTATTAGCCGGATGTTCCCCACACATTGCAACCGGTCGATTCACCTGTCCGCAACTTTCAAACCTTCTTGGTTTTGGCGCAGCATACATCGAAGCACCAGATGTATCCTGTTGGAATGAAAAAACACAAAGTAGAATGGATTGTAACACACCTAATCTCTACACCATCAACGATCGAATTAAGGTAGGAGCACACCTTTACCTCGACGGAAAAACATACTGCCTCAAACGTACGATTACAGGTGTTCCAGGTATCGCGCGAGATGAACCACCAAAATTAATTCCTTCCGCAATCACCGGACCCTATATTATGGAATATGATCTAGGTGCCATCACTGCAGCATACTTTGGTGGTGCAGAGAATAACATCCGAAGGAGTGAAAGTTCAAATCCTGCCTGTAGCAGCAACCTCAATAGGCCAGGAGAAGTACCAACCGACGTACATCCTGGTCAATATGTTTTCAATTACGAGAAAGGCCCAGATGGAAATATAGTGGTCTCAAGACAAGGAACACTCATAACCGTTCCAGTAGGTTACGATTTTGACAATGCTGGGCATCTCATCAAAGGAACACAAAACACTTGGACCAAAGATGAACTCAATAGAATAGAGTTTACCGTTGACGGATTCAAAGTAAGCAACATCTTTGGTGACATAAGCGTTGACCCTGCTTCAACTGGGTCAAAACAATGTGTCTTGCAAGTGACAAGTGGCGCAGCTGCAATTCAAGAATCCGGACAAAAGAATATTGGCGTCAGATTCGATCTATTGAATGCTGACGATCAAGGAAGTTGTACGTATGCAAAAGACCCTGTGAAAACCGGCGGCGTAGGAAAACAATCAGTACAAACCAATATCTTAATCCAAAAGGAACGCTCCATCACAAGCAGTTTGCATCAAAATTTCATGAGTGGCAACTTCAATGAACTTCGTAGCGCCGCAACCACCATCATCACGCAAGAAAAAGGAGACAGCCAAAACGCACAAGCGATCTATTACTACATCGGTTCATTAGTCATGGAACGCGGACCAGGAACAGAAGAGAGCACGCACAATCGAGCAATACAAAATCTCTTAGCCCAATTTTTCGACCGAAAATTCCAAGGCAGAACAATTACACCCTACGACCCATCAACGGTTGCAAGCGATGACTTCCAACATATCGCCGCATACCTATGTCAAATAGATAAAAGCCTAAATGGCCCGTACACCAAAGTCACCCCCGATAAACCCATGCATGAATATTGTGTCGGAAAACTACTTCCATAATACCGTTAATACCCAAATCCAAATCAACAAATAAAAAGCAAACCAAAAATGGCAGACAACAACGCAATAACTGAAATCCTTGTATTCATCACCTTAGCAGTACTAAGCAGTGCAGGAGTATTAGCTTTACTGCACTACGACATAGTTCAAGTACGTCCTCCAAGTCCAAACGATCAACCAATACTTAATGCCGAATTCATTCCATTTGAACGAGATGGCAATTTAGTAGTACAAAAATTTGAATTCTGCGAATCAGTTACGAACTCATATGAGTGTATCAATCCAAAGAACAGCTTCCAAAAAGGCAAGCCTACCAGTTTCAAAATCACTATGCAATCCGACACAATTGATCGTCAAGTTAAACTAGAAGAAAACTATCGCATCCTCGGACCACAGGGTCAAGTATTTCTTGAAGTAGGAGATCGAGAAAGTTTCCATTACGAAAAAACAAGTAGCAAAACAACGGAAATAGTTGCCCTTGCCGATTCCTTCACCGTCTCAACTGATCTACCAAGCGGAACATACACCTTAGAAGTCTTCGTAACCAATCCTTTAATCAACAAAAAAACATCCTTAACAAGAACCTTCGAGATGGAGTAAATATGAAGCAAAAAAGGGGATTTTTTAAAATTATTTTTTTCTTCCTCTTATCGCTATCATTCGTTTCATCATTCGTTTTTGCAATCGGTATAATTGAAGCTAATCCCGCAAGAGCTGCTATAATTCAAAAGTGTGGTGCGGGTCTTGAAGGTGATGGAACTCCAGAGTTACCCTGCCATTTTCCCGGATCTACTGTGGGGATGGATTCGAGTTGTACACCCTATACCTACGTAATAAGCGCTTGGATTGAAGATCAAGACTCGAACGGAGTGACACTTGAAAATCCAGATGATCCTTCTCAAAGAATGATTTGCGATGGTACTACCGTTCAGATTCAAGATGATCATTCTTCACCGTCTGTACCCCCACCCGACGCTGAGACCTCAGATAGTTCAGATTTAGATCAAACTGCTATCACTCCACACAGTTCATCCATGCAATCAGCTTCCAATACCAACTCTAACCCTCAAACAACACCCTCCCATTCTAATTTAATTGATGAAGCGTGGCTGAAATTTGCACATCTCACAAATCCTGCACTCGTAAACAAAGTGTGGACTTCAAACGGTTGGCAACAATACGTTCCTCCACAATCATCATCGTCATCATCATCCTATATCGGTTCTTCTTCTACTGGAACATGTTTCCCACTTGCCCAAAATAGTCTAAGGCGTATCAGCTACAATTGGGGTAACGCACGTGATAGCGGTGCAAGATGTCATGCCGGCGTTGATATCATTACCCAGGGTGATGGAACTGTAGTAGCTATCGATGATGGTATCGTAACTCAAGTAATAAGATCATTCTACACCTGCAGTGGAGGACCAAGTGGTGCTATTATGATATACCATCCCTCACTTGGAAAAACAGCAAATTATGGAGAAATAAATTCAGGAGATATCAGGGTGAACATTGGAGACCGTATTAACAAAGGTCAAATATTGGGTCATGCAACCGCGTGCGGGATGTTACATTTTGAACTCTATGACGGTCAAATATCAACCAATCAACGTTGGAAACCAACTGCAGGGTCAACAGTACAACAAACCCAACATTACTGCGTAGATAACTTTCAGGCGACAAAACCATCATCCTTGGCAAACCCCGAGATTCTCATTCGCAGTTTGGAAGGCAGATATTGCGGTGCAGCAAGTCAATCCAATGCACAAAACCCCCAATTAACCACCCCTATAACTCCGGGCTCACTTCAAGGAACACCTAATATCATCAGCTCCTCTCAAGATCCATCCACAATCACTGCTAAGAATAAATGGCAACAAGCCTTAACAACAACCAACATCGCAGGCAAAACCTGGATTGTAAAACTCCCAGCAAATGGAGCAAATGATAATTATCACCGAGAAGACACCGGAAGAAATACAATTATATTTCAACCTAATCCCCAAGCTACAGGCACCGTTGATTTAATATACTTCTTTCATGGTATTTACGGTTTTAATAGCGATATGGCCGAACGGGTCATCCCGCAAGCAAAAGAAATAGCCGAGCGGGGTGGCAATGTTATTATCGCATTCCCAGAGTTGCCTTGGTCAGCTGGAGAAAATGAAGTTCTTCGATCAACAAATCGCCAACGCATGGCGTGGAATGGAGTAGATTCTGATTTTTCGGACTTCCATTCTCAGGTCATCTCAACCATTCGATCTCAAGTTGGTGTAAATCAAATAAATCGTGTCTTTATCGTTGGTCATAGCGCGGGAGGAGCAGGTCTAAAATTCACTGCTGTAAATGTTGATGGTACTCCTAAAGACGATTTAGATCAAGTTCATCCAACAGTTATCACCTGTTCTGATTGTGATTATGCATGGGGCAGTCCATCCGTGGTAAGAACAGTATATGAGCAATATATCCAAACAACTCCAAACACCAGAATGTACATGATGGTACAAGAACCATCTCGTCCAAGTGCGCATGAACCAACTTTATATTCTATTGCACTCTCTCAAAGAATTGGAGGAACAGCAACTCAAAGTTGGAGCTATCAACAAAGTCCTCGTGTATATAATACTCCAGGCGCAACACCAAATAATATATTTGATGTAATCCCAAATGTTCATTACGTGCCTTTAGCAAAATCCCATGCGCAGATAGGAGCAAAATCTATTGTATATTCCTATTACCCAGAGTTAATTGGAACATCGTAACCGCATTAATCACCAAATAAAAATAACATTAGCCAACCATTAAACCATGAAATCATCTTCGAAATTAGTATCCACCAATGTACGAAATTTTCCATTCTCACACATATTCTTACATAGGATATTGTTGCTTTTAATCATCGCCTCATCAACATCTGCTGCAGGTATCCAACCGGGCCTTACAGGTGTAGGTGTGTGTGCGGACGCAACGATTGCATGTTACGAAGGAACAGCAACTATAATTCATATCGGTGACTCTCATGTTGCAGGAAGTTATGGACAAAATCTTCATGCAATATTATCCACTCAGGGTTATTCTGTTACATCTTATGGCTGTGTCGGTGCCGATGCCCAAGATTATGATGAAGGGACAAATTGCAATCCGCGTTTGGGTTCTATACGAATGAGCAATCAAAATTTAAAACAATCTCTTACACTAGTTTCTAAACAAATTATATCAAACAATCCCTCAAAAATAGTAATTATATCTTTAGGAACAAATTTCTTAAACAATGAGGCAGTAGTAAATCAAGCTGAGAATATTAATCATCTTCTTGACGAGTTACCTGCTGATTCCACATGCTATTGGGTAGGTGCTCCGGCATCAACTGCTACTAATGTAAACCCCACTCTCATTAACCAAGAGTTATTACCTCTGGTATCCTCACGATGCACATTCATTGATCCAACAACCATGACCAGCTCAACTAATTTGGCAGGTGATCATATCCATTACAATCTTGAGGGTGGACAAAAATGGGCAGATGAAGTTGCCAAAATAATCGATCCAAGTGTGCAACTTTCCATCCTTAGTCCTGCTCTTATTAATGATGAATCCGATAATGTACTTAATGATCAGTCAATGAGTCTCTCTTCTCAAGAAGAAAATCAACCTACATCCCCAACGCCAACCATCTCATCACAAACAAAAAACATCGATGACGCATGGCTTAAATTTGCCAACCTCATAAATCCGCAACTCGCAAACAAAGTATTCCTCCCTAGCAGAGGTTGGACGGACTACCCAATTGCCTACCCCGCCCCTGTTACACCATCATCACCCACCTCATCACCCACCTCATCACCTGGAACATCTACTCCCTACAACCTTAATCTCAAAGTCCTCCCTGAAGAGCAAAAAGCTTTAGTCAAATTAGCTGTCCAAGCCGAAGGCATCCCTGAGCACGAATCTTTAGCTCTAAAGTTGGTCGCAGCCGAATCCAGTGGCAATCCAAACGCCATCTCATCAACTGGCTGCGCAGGGTTAATGCAAATATGCTCTATTAGTCCAGTTAAAGACATCATAGCTCATCATTGTAAACAAACAAAATTTCTAGGACCACAAATGTGCGGAACGCTTCAAGATGATCGATTTATTCCAGAGAAAAATATCAGAGCCGGTGTTCGTATTCTCAAACTTAATTTGAAATCCACACAAAACGCGTGCACTAATGCCAACATCCAATGCGGTGTAGCAGGATATAACATTGGCGCAGCCGTGGTAAAAGACGCCGCCTCTCGTGCAGGAGCAGGTGCTTCATGGGATCAAATCTATACTCTAATTACACCAGATGTAATGCGTGCTCACGGCTATACCAGCTCCTACTGGACTCAAGATCGACTGCAACAAAAAATTAACAACCTTGGTCCATACATCGCAAAGATTACCTCAAACCAATAAGAATTAAACGATTACCAATTAGAATGAGACCTATTAAAATATAACCAATTAAGATAAAACAAGAAAATGGGGAAATAAATAAACATCCACCATAATAGTTCGTATCCATTCAGACTTAGGGTTTATAGCGTTAAATTTATATCTTAAAGTATCTTGAAGCATAATATGAACCCAGAAGATTACTTCAGAAATGGCAAAGTAAATGTATGGAAAGAAGATTTTGCCGTGGTAAAATCAAAGAGATCTTATCCTGATGCTTTTGCGAATATCATTGATAAAAATGAAACGACTGTAATCATTGACCAATCCAAATTTAACAATAAAGATGCAATTGAAATTGAAAAAGATTGGAAAATATTAACCTTTGATATGATTCTTCCATTTGGATTAATCGGGTTTATGGCAAAAGTTTCTCAAGTTCTTGCAGATGAAAAAATTTCTATCTTCGCCATTTCAGCTTATTCAACGGACCATATTCTTGTAAAAGAGAAAGATTTGTCTAAAGCAATAAAGAAACTTGAAAGTCTTGGTTGTATTATTGAAAAGAAATAAAGCCTGAGTTTTCATCTCAATATTTTTGTCTTCATCATCGTTGCACTCAAATCTCATCATCGTTAAATTCTATTTTCTTGCCTACCTCTTGACTCCTCCTCCATCGCTCCGGGTCTCATCAATTAATCGTTCAATATCTTTCATAACCTCGTGAGGGCTATCTATATCCTTAATCTCAAATGCACTCTCAGCCGAGCCTCGAACTGAGATAGTACCAAAATTAAAAACACGCTGAATCATATTTTGTTCAACATTAATATCTGGAACGAATGCTAACGGATGATAATACACACTTTTTCTGTGTTGTCGCAGTATACCAGTAATAATAATAATTTTCTTATTTGTGAATTTATATCGGATATAAATACGAGATAACTCAGCATAAAAAATAATCACTAAACCCATTACAAATATAACTTTGCGAAGATTCATAGAAAGTTGCACTGATACAAAATGGGAATATACTGCAATAAGAATTAAAAGAATAGCACAGACATATTCAATAAAAAACCCTTTACGAGTTTTTGCTACTTTATACAGAACTCGTTCACCCGCAGCTAATTCTGTTCCACCCATGAACGTGAGGAGCAAAGGTACGTTTATATACTTTATGTCCCTAAAACCATTATGCCAGAATTACCTGAAGTTGAAACAATTGTACGCGGCCTAAAAGACAGAATAGTAAGCAAAAAAGTAATAAAAATAGAGATAAAAGACAAAAAAGTCGTCTCAACAAAAATAAAAGACCTCCTTCCATTTACCATAACTAATGTAACCAGAAGAGCAAAATATCTACTCTTTCACACCAACACCTCAACAACTCTCCTCTGCCATCTAAGAATGACGGGGCACTTTCATTATCCCCAAAACAAAGAGGAAGTTCAATCATCCAAAAAATACCTCGCAGCAACATTCACATTCCACGATAATTCAACTCTCACCCACAATTCAATTCGAAGATTAGGATTTCTCAAACCATGCACTCCCAATGAACTTCATACGCTACTACAAAATCTTGGCCCAGAACCTCTCATTATCAGTAAAGAAGAGTTCTACCATCGCATAGCAAAATATCAAACCGGAAAAATAAAAGAAAAGTTAATGGATCAAAATGTAATAGTGGGTGTGGGTAATATATATGCGCAAGAAGCTCTGTATCAATCCAAAATTCATCCAGCAAAACGCATTGACACCATAACGAAAACTCAATTCAACCTGCTTCATAAACACATCCAACAAATACTAACACACTCCATACAATTGCAGGGCACAAGCGTAAAAAATTATAGCCACCTCGCGGGCAAGGGTGGTTACCAAAATCATCTTCAAATTTATCAAAAAGAACAATGCCCAAAGGGTCACGCAACCAATACTCTCACTATTGCCGGTCGTGGAACCTACTATTGTCCAACCTGCCAGAAATAAGCTTAACTCAGATTCTAACCCTGCCTCTTCAACCTCCATTTTCCAAAAACTATAAGAACCCTACGTTCTCCCTCAGTCGAATGGTATTCGAAAAACTCGTACAAAAAATCAAAGATTTCACATTCAAAGAGAAGTTTCCAAATCGTTTCTTAAAGTTCTATCATCTAAACAAGGATCGACTACTAAAAGAACGCAAGAAATCATATCATGGTAAAAAGAAAAGTGGAAACTGCGTACGCTGTTCAAAACCACACCTTCCAGAAATCGTGTTTTGCAAGTACCACAAACAAAAACATAAAGGGTACAATAAAAAAGCAAGAGCAAAAAAAGAATAAATAAGAACCAAAATACAAGATCAGCAAAATATATCTTTTGGAAGAACTATAATTCCTCATCTTGTTGCCTTTTCTATTCCTTCCTGTCGTTCTCCTTAGAAATCATAACACTGGGCATTGGTCCCGTACTTGTTGGGGCAGATCGTTCATGCAACCGAGCATACTTCATATTTTCTGGCATCGTATATCCTCTTTGTGTGAGAAAACTAACAACCTTACGAGGCGGAGCACATGACCAAGGATCATAAATATCCGCTTCAAATGGCACATCGCATTTTTTACATCGAGCTCCCATCAGACCGCTTCCACAATGAATACAACTAGAAAACATGTATCGAAATCGATCACCACGTAACTCCTTTACCATACCACTATCTGCAAAAAATGGCTCTCCCAAAATTGCTTCATCAATTGCTTCAGAAAGTAAGTCTTTTTTGGTGCCAGTAATAATTGCCGCAAGTGGTTTATTGGTTAAAAAATAAGCGACTGGTTGTCTTCGCTCAACTTCGTTTTCCGCTCTAACAGGAGACGATTTAAACTGGATGCCTACTACATCCGACCAAGTATCTTTACGTAGAGCAAGTATCTCCCCAACATTTTCTTGTTGTAGAAACCGTCTCAAATCTTGTTGGAGCCATGCTTTCTTACTTCGATCTACTTCAAATTGATCTAGCCTAGCCCCGCCAAAAGTACAATCAATATCCGCACCATAGAATCTTCCACCACCATGGACATATTCAGCCAAGACTTTATCTCCTTCTTCAGACAAATGTACATTAACATATCGAAATGCCTCTTGAACATGTTGAGGTGGAATCGCAAAGTCACGTGATCCAAAACGCTTTACATTCGCAAGTGATAGTGAGCTTTCAAGCATCATAAAGAATTGATCTGGCAAATAGAAAAATAAATCTCCAAACTCAGAATCAGCAAGAGTTGGATTATCGATATAAAACGATTTAGACACAAGTTTTTGATATCTCTCCAACTTACCTTCAAGTGTAGTCTCTAACATAGAGAATAAAAATAAGGGGAACTTTATAAAACTAATACAAAAAGAGTACTTAAAGATAGTAACAATACTCCCTCTCTCACTTATCGAAACAAAAAATATTTTTGAGCAAGAACCATTAAAAATAGCCCGCCATAATCATATCATATTCAACAAATATCAAATAATAAACCATGTCACCTTCCTCCATTGAATTAATAACTGCTTGCCGCCACATCATTGATGACAACATAAAATTTAACCCCGCAAATAAACTTGTCATCGTATACGATGAGGATTGCAATCTTGCCAAAAGCATAACCCAAGGATTCATTGAAGCATCGCATGACCTTCCCAATAAAGAAACTGTTCTCTTCACCCCAGAATCCGCACCAACACTCAAACAAACGCTCACTAAACTCAATAAACAAGACGCAGTAATTCTTATCCAAACCACAAATTTCAGAATATCAGAATATCGAATCCGCCTAGAGTGTAATAACAATGGGGTCTACGTCCTTGAATTCTCTCATCTCTACAACGTCCAACCGCACCAAGAGCAAACCTATCTTAACGCGCTTACCTACGACCAACCACGCTATCAACAAATAATCAACAGAGCAAAACCTATCCTCGAAAGTGCCACCAAAATACAAATCATCTCAAAACATGGCTCCATCGCAACCTACGACAGCCCATGTGACAAAGTATACTCTAACATTGGAGAAATTCAGGAGACAATGGGCAGTTTCTATCCCATAGGGGAGTTCTTCACCGAGGCACTCGACATAACAAAAGTAAATGGAACATTTGAAATCTATGCCTTTCCCTCACTTGAACACAAAACGACCATACCAACAGATTCATTTCAAGTACACATAAATGACGGTTGCATCACCTCTCACAACGGCCCCAAAGAATTCGAAGAGATAATGACACTTCTAAAGACTGAAAACGACAACCAACAAGTTCCTATACGCGAAATGGGCTTTGGCCTCAACAAATTCATAAGCAAATCTCATCCCTTAGGCTACGTAGGTTCTCATGAGCGGCAAAACGGGTATCACGTATCCCTCGGATTAAAACACGGCGTCTTCCGAAAAAAAGTACCAAAAACCATCAACCAACGATTCCATATTGACATGTTTATAGATGTAGAAAAAATAATCGCGTTCACCCCAGATGGTGAGAAAATCATATTCGAATACGGCGAATATAAAACAGAATAAAGATGGTAAATTTCCATTTTTGATTAATCAAACTCACGCAACACTTCGGGCATCTCCACAACCCTGTCTTCTTCTGTAAAGTGTCCCTTATCTTTCTCAATAACGACCATGGCCCCTAATTCTTTTTGATACACATCAGAATTATACTGTACAAATCCATATGGTTCATTATTTGATAAAAATACCGTAAGCGAATTCAATCTCCTCCGAACCAATGAAAAATCAATAGGCGTATTCATCCAAGGTTTAGCAATAGCCACTACCTCTTCACCTTCCAAATTATCAAGTTTGAACCATCCCGCAACAAATACAACGTTCCCAACCTTTCCAGAATACTTCTCACCTTCCAAAAATCGAAGTACACTCTGACATCCAATACTATGAGCAACAAAACACGTTTCAGCGTCAAGCTGTCCAACAACCCTTTTCAAATGTGCAACCCATTCTTCAATCATAGGTTCATCCGTATTAGGCATCTCAGGAACAAACACGGAATGCCCCTTTTTCTCAAGCTCTCGCTTTAGCCAAGAATACCAGTCTGACTGAGGATTAGCTCCCCATCGATGAATAATAATAATGCGCATAACACTATAGGCACATTTCTAATTATAAACTTTTAGCTTGATAAGATTATCAGAAAAATAATTCAAAAAAGAAAAACCTATCCACCCTCACACTACCGTTTATTATACACCGGATTATGTGTTGCAATAGTCAGCTGCTCAACTGCTTCTGCGTCAGGTCGAGATTCACACATCTTTACACGATACTTACAATCTCGCATCAAAAAATTGGTTGCCGACCTAAAACTACCTAAATCTTGTACCAATTTATTATAGAGCAAGAACGTCGTCTTAGGCATCATCATATTTGAAAAACGTGCCGCCAAATGATTAGACGAACCAGCATAAATTACCTTGTCACCTTGCAATACCACATACGCAGCATATCCCGGTCCAATCGATTTTAACTTATCAAAGTCGATAGTTTGTCCGTGAGAAAGAGCATTTACAACAGTATTAACCTTCAAATCTTTCGCAGAAGTCGTACTCACTGGCGCTCGCAAGCCAGGACCAATAATATTATTTACACCCATCATTTCACCTTTTTTTAATTCTAGTATAACTTCGAAACAACAATCTAACATGAACCTAGGTACTCATCAAATATAAACAAATCAAACGTAAAAATGAGCCCAACCATATAAATTTAATGCAGATGAGAGCCAATTCACGCTAAACTCACTGATTAAAAATAGATGTTCTAACAGCTACTTCCCCTTCAATCCATACAACTCTCCAAATTTCCCATTCAAATACCCAAGATATGGCGCAGTATCTAACTCTTTTCCACACACAGAAGATACGATGTCTTTAGCCAGTAATGTAGATCCATGTTTATGCACATGTTCCCCAAGCCACAACCGTACCCGACCAAACTCTCCTCGAGCTATATCCTTCTCAATGCCAACAACTTCCTTACTCATCGCTTCAAATATCATTGCGCTATACACATTCCCAAGCGTGTACGTAGGAAAATATCCAAATGACCCATCCGTCCAGTGTACATCCTGTAATATCCCATCGGTATCGTGAGAAGCACTAACGCCCAAATACTGTTTATACAGCGAGTTCCATCGTGCAGCAGCATCCGCAACCTCAAGTGTTCCCTCCATGAGCGCCCGTTCAATTTCATAGCGAATAATAATATGCATTGAGTAGGTCACTTCATCAGATTCAATCCGAATCAAACTCGGCTTCACGCAATTAATTTGCAAATAAAATTCATCAAACGAGACCTTTTTTAAATCACCAAATGATTTCTGAAACCGCGGGAAATATGTTGTCCAAAACGGTTTAGACATACAAATTTGATTTTCCCAAAATCTGGACTGGGATTCATGTAACCCCATCGACGCACCCGTACACAAAACGGAGTGTCTAAGCGATGAATCGATTTGTAATTCGTACAAACTATGTCCACACTCATGCGCAACCGATCCAAATGAAAACAGAGGATCATGAGCCCGAACCGCTGTCGTTAAACGGATATCATCAAATGATAACCGAGTCATAAACGGATGAATAGATTCTCCGATATGCACACGATCTTCGCCACTCTTTCCAAAAATAGATCGTGCCAAATCAGCAGATAGTTTCGTTTGTTCACTCGCAGAAAACGTCATACCCTTAAATAAGTCTTTTTTAGTTTTATACCTTGCAGAAGATGTAATCGAAGAAATCAATGGTGACAATCCTTTCTTAATCTCAGAAAACATGCTCTCAACCGTCTTCAACTCCAGTCCTTCTTCATAATGGTCCAGTAGAACTTCATAAGGATTTCGAGAAGCATCAATATACGCTGCCTCCCGACGCTTCAACGCAACAAGTTTCTCAAGGTGGGGAGCGAACAAAGCAAATGACTTTTTCTCACGCGCTAGGGTCCATGCCTCAAATGCATCCGTGGACACACGTGCCATTTCCTCAATATGTGACGATGGAATTTTTCGTGCGATATCAACATCACGATACAACTTAGCCACACGTGCTGTTGTTATTTCATCCAATCCTTTTGTTGATTTCAACTTAATAAGTAACTCATAAAGCTCATCTGAACACAACTTTGAATGCTCAAGAGTAGAAATATAAGCAAGGTGTTCACCTCTATCTTGATGGGCTTTTTTGGGAAGTATAGTCTGTTGATCCCAACCAAGAAGAGCAGAAATACCTGCTACTGTACATATCTCGTGATCTAATTCAATAAGCCGTTCAATCATAATAGCAACCTTACTATCCATCTTTTTTGTTCCAATAATTCGTTGCACAAATTTCTTCTGAATCATAGCCATACATATCCACCTATGGACAATTAAAAGCAATGGGTGTTTATATTAGTTTTGAATCGGTTTAATGCTCAGTAAAACATCTATTATGCATTTCAATTTTATCTCTTCATATACTCCACACAAACGTTCTTTGAGCCGTTACCAAAATAAACTAAACTACGAAAATTGGCTTCCACCACTTCCATTTCTCTTGTTCCTGGATCACTGCGAATCGATGCAATCACTTGTGCCAATAAATTCATGAACAACGGTGTTTGATATTCCTTCGCAGCAATAGTATCAATATCAAAAAATACATGCGGGGAATAAATACGATATTCAATTCCAGAATCAAATAGCAGTGAGACACTAACATTTGACATCTCCCCTATTGATGACAAATCCCCTTCTTCTGCGTTGAGTACCACCATTATCTAATTTCTCTCACCATAGTTGTTCTTAGCATCATATGCTTCTTCAAGCAATAATCGTAACTCTTCCACATTATGAACAAATATCAACTTCTCACGAACACGAGCTCCACCAACCGACCCTTTTGTAAAATTCATGGCTTGCATTTTAATATTCGCAAAGTTGATACTATAGTTCGAAGAATAATCTAAATAGACAAAAAAATGACGTAGTCTCTCCTGAAAAGTAATCGCTGCATATCTACCTGTGCGAATATATTCATTAGCCTGCGAGAAAAAAAACGGGTTATTACATGCCGCCCGTCCAACCATCACATAATCACATCCCGTTTCATTCATCATCTTAATCACATCCTCAGGACTACACACATCTCCATTTCCACACACTGGAATCGACACACTCTCCTTCAACATTTTAATGAGTGACCAATCCGCCTTTCCAGAATACCCTTGATCAACAGTGCGAGGATGAAGGGTGATCATAGAAATTCCTTCATCGCAAGCAATCTTTGCAATATCTAAAAACAACAGTCGGTTCGACTCCTTAACACCACATCGCATCTTAAGAGTCACCGGTTTAGACACCGCTCCAACAAGGGCGCGAAAAATCGTACGAGTTAGCTCCGGCTTCTGAAGCAACGCAGCCCCCGCCATCTGACATGTGATGTGCGGCGCAGGACAACCCATATTATAATCGATAATATCAAAGTAAGGTTCAACGATTTTAGCAGCCTTAACCAGAACATCAATATCAGACCCAAATAATTGTACTGCAACCGGTCTTTCCTTTTCAGAAAATTGCACAAACTCATGAATACCTCTACCTTGCAACCCTAATTCCTTCTCCTTAGCAACAATCGCATGAATCGAGGTCAATTCCGTAAATACCAACCCCGCACCATTTTCACAACACAGCAATCGAAGCGCAGGATCTGATACCCCTGCCATCGGAGCAAAAAATACCTTCGAAGAAAATACCGGAAGAGGTCGCGTAGTTACCATATTAGTCACAAACGAACGATTATCATTTAACTTTACCGGGTTTGCGGATAATACCATCAACCCGAAGCAATTGACAAAACGGTCTTCGAATCATATGCTCAGCCGTAGATTCAAGAAATTGACGTTCAACTTGAGAATAATAACGTGTAACTTGGAATCCTGGTTGCACCCGATATGTGCCAACAGTATCCTGTATCCCATTTGTGACTACTGCATCAGTAAACGAATCATCTACTTCAAAATAAAGACAATTTCTCATATTGCTATAAAATCGTCCCCACGCAGCAATTATGGGCACAGGGTTTTCATATAGTATCTCCACTGTACTGTCATTATCCGTATTCATGTATCCACATTTATCCCGTAGAAAATGGACCCCACCACCGTAATAATCTCGATGCGATTTAATTCGTCCATCAAGTCCAGGTTTTCCCGCAGCAGATGCCATCTGCATTGCACGTACTCTATCCCAACCCGCAATAAATCGTTGCTCTAAAGAAAAATTCTGAGAACGCCAATCCCCCCCTTGAGATAATTGTGTATAAAGTCCAATATTAACGCGATCAATGAGAGGAAAAGAAATAGCAGGTGCAGGAGGTATGTTTTGTGAACTAGCCATAATAGTAGCCATTTCAGCCCATTTATAAAATTACTCCTTAAAAGTACTAATATCCATTATTCCCAGAAAACTTCGTTCTAAACAACTCAAAACATCAAAATCACTCCCTCCCCCATAAACTATATAAATAAACCTCAAATCTACATCCTGTTACGCACGATTTTAAATGTAGTGATGCAAACATACACATAAAATCAAAAAAATAATCCAAAAAACATTAGGTGACAATCAACATGGCAAAACTCGTAGTAGAAAGTCTTATCGAAGCAGGTAAAGCAACCGCAGCACCACCTCTAGGCCCAGCTCTTGGTCCAACAGGTGTAAACATTGCGCTTGTCGTAGCTGAAATCAACAAAAAAACTGCAGATCTAAAAGGGATGCAGGTACCCGTTAAAGTTATCATTGATACCACAAGTAAAACATTTACAATTGAAGTAGGAACTCCACCCTCTGCTGCTCTCATCAAAAAAGAAGCAGGAATTGAACATGGTGCAGGAAACCCTAAAACTGATAAAGTTGCCGACTTAGCTATCGAGCAAATCATTAAAGTAGCCAAAACAAAGTCCGACTCACTTCTCGGAAAAGATCTCACCATGAAAGTTCGAGAAATAATTGGAACCTGTCAATCGATGGGAATTCTAATCGAAGGAATGGACGCACAAGCAGCTCTAAAAGCAGTCGCTGCCGGTCAATTTGACGCTAAAATTAAGTCTGGAAAAACAGAGATTACGCAAGAAGAAAGAGCAAAACTCGAGGAAGAAAAACATCGCCTCGAAGAAGACTTCAAGAAGAGACGCTCAGAATACGAGACCAAAGCAAAGCAAATCCTCAAAGAACAAGATGGAAAAGATTCCAAAAAAATCAGACAATCAATGTTGGAAGCTGGAATCCCAATCAAAATTGTCGACGAGCTTGCTCCTGCTGAAAAGAAGGACGCATCAGGCGGTAAGGGCGGAGCAAAAGGCGCACCTGCAGCTAAGGGCGGTAAGAAGTAAATCTTCTAACCCCCTCTTTTCTTTTTTTTTCTTCATTTCTTTTTTTCAAATTCAATTTCTCAACAAAAGTAAATAGACCTAGCTATCTGGTAAAAAGAGCTGAAATATTAGACGACAACATAATCCAAGATTAAAACGCATAAAAAAAGAAAAGAAATATGAGGGAACTTTGTAAACAACCAAGCTACTCAACAACTATTCCTGGTTTACCCGGCATTGCTGATTTTGCTTTTGCGTGTTCAGACGAATCACCAAGCACCACTGACACTGTACACCCAAACTCCTTGGACAAAAATCCCGACGCATCAAAAAGAACGGCAAACTCTTCGGCTGATCCTATGAGCATCGATGGCATCTTCGATGGATCTTTTAATAGTGACAAAACAGTCTTCGCGCAATCTTTTCCCTTCAATTTCTCTTGTTCCATAACCACACGCATAATTTCTCCAACATTACGTGTTTTTGCAAGCTCTCGTTTTACAACTGCAAACAAATCCGCGAGCCAATCTTGCGCAACATATAGTTGGACGGCGGACAAAGAATCAATTTTAGCCAATTTTTGAACGGTTCGAATATTATCCACCACTTGTAAAATCATATCTTCTCCAGATTCTACAGCATGAGATATCAACGCACCATCACACTCCGGCCAAGCAGAACTAGAGCAAAGTCCTTCTCCACGCACAGCAAATAATTCTTCTGCAATATGTGGTGTAAGCGGACACATCAAACGAGCCCAAATACCAATAGCATCCGAAATAGTTTCCGCATGACATCCACCTCGACGTAAATACCACCGCATATCATCGTACATCATAAAATAGACACGACTCGCAAGCTCTCGTAAATTATATTCGCGCATCGACTCAGTTGCCAACCGAACATGTTCATGAACACGTGACATCAACCAAGTGTCAATTCGTCCTCGAGCTCCTTTCTTCACGCGCAATTCATCACATACCGAGTTAATCCTCTCCAGCGCCGACTTATAATTAAACACGACTCCCTCATCCCATACGACATCAACGTGGGGAGAACCGATGTGTCCATAGTACAATCGCATTGAATCAACACCGTATTTAGAAATAGCGTCAGGAATTGGTTCTGCACCACCCTTACTCTTGGAAATCTTCGATCCCTTTCCCGTGACCCACCAATTGACCATAATCCCTCGTGGCCATTTATGTTCCGGTAAAATCGCCACGTGATTCATAATAAAAACGGGAAAATGCACTGTCTGATGTTCTTTACCTCCTAAATTAAAATCAAGTGGGTAGAAATAATCAAATTCCTCTTGTATGGGTTTCCACAAAGCCTTCCCTTTTCCCTTTCCCAAAAAGACGTAATCAAAAAATTCTTCACTCAAATCTGCCACACTAAGAGTTCCGTTTTTAACCCACTTTGAAACAATATAATATATTGGATAAAGAGTTGAATCGGATATCGGCTCAATAATCCACTTCGAATCAAACGGCATCTTTGATCCAATCCACGATCCTAACCGTGAACATGCCCTATCCGAGAACCAATCAAGAACTGACGGCAAATTATCAAAATATTCTTTTGGAAATATTTTCATCTCTCTTGCTTGCTCTTTAGATCTCTCCGTTAGTTCCGCGTCCGAATACTTAATGAACCATTGATCATCAATCCGTTTAATAACAACTTGACCACCACATCGACAGATAACTTCTTCAGATAAATCATAAAATACATCAGCTCGTCCGCGTGCAAGTAAATCTGCCTTTACCAACTCTTTAGCTTCCTCCACTCGCTTACCAACCATCAAATCACAATTTGCTTTCATAATCCCAGTATGAAATTCTGTTTTGTAAATTTCTTTTTTCGCTTCTTCTAATTTTTCAGCATCATGTTGCGATTCAATTTCGAGCTTTGCAACAAGTTCCCCTGCAGGATGATCTCCATATCCAGGAACAGTAATAATAGAAATGGGGTGAATATCCCACACATCTCGAACATCAATACCAAATGTATCGCAAGTCTTCTTATCATTTTTCAAATCTTGAAGTGCAATCCAATCCATTGGCGCATGACTTGGAACCGATGTCACAATACCTGTGCCAATAGAAGGATCACAAAATAATGCCGGAAGCACAGATACTTCGCGTTCAACCATCGGAGCAATTACCTTACACCCAATAACCGAAGCAGCCTTTACATCAGCGCCCACCGCAATTCCATCCTTTTGAAAACTAAACTTGGTAGCAAATTGAGCACTCGCAATCCATTTCTCAGCGCCAAACGATATCTCAACGTAAGGTGCCTCAGGATTCATCCAAACATTGGTTTGTCCAAAAACTGTCTCAGGTCGAAGTGTCGCTGCAACCAACATCTTTCCAGCATGCTCCCCAGTCACAATTGCAAATTTCAAAATAGTATATTCTGTTTTCTCAGCGGTACCACCTTTAGAAATATCAGTCTCAGAAGGATCAACTGCAACTGGACCACAATTCACACAAGCCGTTGCAAAATATGGCTTCTGAACAAGTAAATCTTTTTTTTGCAATTTCAAAAATTGCCATTGAATAAATTTTTCATAGTCAGGTCGCGCAGTCGAAGTAAATCGATCCCAATCACACAAAAACCCAAATTTTTTCCAATAATCCTCAACATACACTTTATTAAAATAAGCAATAACCTCTTCGGGAGTTACCATCTTCGCTATCTGCTCAGTACTACACCCATTCGCCTGAAGATACGTTAGCCACATCTCATCCTTCTTCTTAACCTTATTAGCAAACGCAATCGTCAAGTTACCTGACGCATGTGTACCAACTGGGAATAATACTTCTTTTCCAAGCATACGTTCATAGCGGCAAATGGTATCAGTATACGTAAATCCCCTCATATGCCCAACATGAAGATAGCCAGAAATACCAGGATACGCAAAAATCATCATGAATTTCTCTTTATTTTTCGTAACGCGAGCAACACCGAGCTCCGCTTCAGCCCATTTTTGTTGCCACTTCGTCTCAAGAGATTGAAAATCAATTGCCATAGACGTACCACCCTAGTTTGTTTTATAAAATTATAGGCTAAAAAACACCCTTACTTAGAAAATAGAACGATCACTCTGCCAATGCCTATAACTCCAGAGAAGTTAAACCCAAAAAATAATGTAATACCTATTCCTTTCTCGGGTCTTACAAACTAATTTTATGTTGACAATACGGACAAAACACACCTTTTACTGGAGCGAATTTATAGAACACAAAACTCTTCCCACATCCTTTACACGTTGAATTCTCTCGCATACTCATCACCTTCTACTTTTTTCATCACAAACAAGAAAAAAACAACAATCAAGTGCCTTAAATAGCTTTCGCTCCCCCACAATTAAGAAATATTCATCTCCGCACTACCTTATACTATCCCAAATAATGTGTCAACGCATCTCGTACTTCAGAACCAGCCACAATTTCAACAGCACTCAAATAGGAACCAACAACAGTTCTGTTTTGAGTTTGTCCCGCTCCCATAGACACATCAACAAGTGGTTTTTCCAAATGTCGTATTTGAAAAATAAATTTCCCATCTACATGACGCCCAGTAGGCAGGATTCGTGGATCAATATTAATCATGCCTATTCTTTGACAATTTCCTCGTTGAAGTTCACCCTCTGCCATACTCACCAACCGTTCTGTTGTAAAATTCCCTCCTAATGCAAGAACAATATCTGGCATACCATCATCCTCGAACCGAGACTTTATCAGTTCTCCACGAGAAGTTGGAATTAAATTTTGTCTTAATGACATTGTTCCATTAAACGCTCCACGTTCCAAATCATATAACTTTGGAACAAATAATATGGAGTCCTCATCCACCACCCGTTCGTAATGTCGCACAACAACAAGTTCCTTTCCTTTATTTTCTTGAAGATATTGAACGACCCCTTTCGTTGAAGCAAGAATATTGTCAAATTTAGGATGCAATCCATACAACCCTACTGCCATATCCTCTGTAATATCGCCTGTTGATTCACCTTGTAAAATGCGGTCACGACATTCATTCAATTCCTTCTCAAGAAGTGAGTACACTTCTGGCGCCCTCCGACCAGCCGTTGCATCAAGAACTTTTAGTTTATCAACAACTAATTTTTGCTCGTTTGTATCCCGAGTAAATCCAAGCGGTTGTATCGTGAGTTCAGTTAGTTTCTTTGCTTCAAAGACCCTAAGACCTTCATACTGTTGCTTGAGCTCATAAAAGCGTGTAAAAGAGAGTTCTGTCATATTTGATTATTTTTCCACCACTGTTTAAAACACTATTGTGTCCAAAATTCAAACTTGAGAAATAAACCCCACAGAAAATTAACCTAAAGAAAAACAACCCAAAAAACATTGAAAAAGAAAATCAAAAAAGAAGAAAAGAAATCAAAAACGATTTACTCACGAGCAAGTTTCCAAATAGTCTTCATACCAAGAAGAATAGCTCCAGGTACAACAAACACCACAATATTACTCAAAATCGAGCGTAAATATGGACCAACCCCTGGAATTAAACCAAGATTAACGATACCTGCTAACATAAGAGCAATCGAGGCAATCAAAAATGGTTGTGTTTCCTTAGCTGTTAAATTAAACAGTCCTACTATAAATCCTAACAACACCAGCGTTGTTACTAATACTTCTGGTGCAAAGAGATTACGGAAAAATCCAGCAACAACTGCAACAAGAAGACCTGCAAAAAAAGTATAGTGTGCAATACGATGCATCTCCATTTTTTCTTTTGAAATTACTGACGATACGGAAGAGTTAGTGCTTTTCTTTTTAGCCATGATATCACCCCAAAGGTTACGTTCTAAAGAACAAATTAGGGTATATAAATCATTCGGTGTCAGTTAAGCTCAAATAGACCAAGAAATCGAGAAAAAAGAACTATTTTCAAGTAAAAAACTATAGCGTTTCTTCTAATCCCAGCATCGGCAACGCCTCAATAAGTGATAATTCTCTTTTCTGTAATCGCGTTTCTACAGCATCACAAGATAATTTCAACCTATCTCCATAATAAGGTAATTTTGGATCGCCAAAAACTGCGACAGCCAAATAATCTGCAATTGCTTCGCTCCAATCTGAACTTGTACTTATTCGGGTTTCAATTGTTACACGAGAATAATATCCTATATGACCCAGTTCATGTGCTACAATTAGCCGTACATATTCATCTGGTCGTCGGTTGAGAACTCGGCATGGGTTATACTTTATGACGTATCTGCCAGTCCTGTCATCATTCTCATTACCTGCTGAAGCATAAATATTATTGTCCACTGAATCTGACATCATTATTCGCGCTCTCAAATTGTGAAACCAATTATCCTTTAGAAAATCAAGGGGACGCACAATAATCTCTCCAAACTGAGCACCAACTAGTTCTTCCATCATGGGTTGATATTCCCGTACAGTTTCTTTAAACACGCTTGCAAATGTCATATAATCAATATTCCTCAATAAACACACAATTCACAATGAACAAACTCTCAGAAAACCACTTCTTCACAAACTCAAAACAAATACAATAAACCAAACAACAAATAAAAAAGAGATTAAAAAATTATAACAATTTTCCAGACAAAGATGCTGCTTGACCAGGTCTACTTGTTACACGTGCTCGACCAGCTTTTGTTTCAACAACACAGCCTTTAGTAATAATATTTCGTCGAACTAGGTTAGAGTTAGCTGGATTTTCAATTACATTCACAATTTGTGTCTTAATTGATTTACCTTTCTTATCAGTAACACTAATTTCATTGCCTTGAAGAAGAACGTTTTTAACATTACCACCAAGCATACGCTTAGTTTGTGTCTTTCGCTCTCCGAGTTTAGTCATAGCAGGAAAGCCTGCAAGCTCGGTGCTCTTTTTGGTCCGAAACGGATGATATCGTCCGCCAGTAACTTTTCGTGCCGATCTAAATTGTGAACGTGCCATAGAAGGTAAAATCAAGGGGTGGTTTTTAAAGGTTTCTGAAATTCTAGAAATTGGAACCAACAAACAAGCGGAATTCCCTCACTCAATCATTAATTTCATAAACTTTCATTCTTTCAGCCAAACATACGATTCCATTGTAAGATGTGCCTTAAACCACGCTAGTAAATTTGATCATATCTCAAACCAGAGAGCGAGACTTCGATTTAGCCTCATCCGTTGCATAGTGTTTAGTTGACATGTATTCACTAAAAAAGGACAAATATTTAAAAAAGATACCCTGAAAATCTGTAATAACAAAAAAGGACAAACCATGACCGACATAATCACTTATTCCCACAGTTTGCAGACATACATCTCAGATCTAGATCAGCAGTGGGATTCACTTCTCAGAGCAACGCAAGAGCGATTACATCGAGAAAAAAGCATTCTCGAGCTTCAGCAAAAATTCACCAGTCTTGAATTAGCACTTCGCACAAGAGATTATCATCAACTAGAACAAACACTCACAGACCTATTTGACATCAAAGAGAAATACATCGTGAAGGGCGGAGAGTTTTATTTGCAATGAATAAAGATACCTTTCTTCAACCATCGCATGTGTATGGAGAAAATCTAAGTGTTCTTCTGCTCACAATACGCCAAGAACTACAATCCCTCCCCCATTTCCCCTCTGATTATTGCGATGTTGCAAGCGAAGTGGTACATCATTTTACTGGTTTCGAAATGATGGGCGGATATTATCTTCAATGCTATCATCATTACTGGAACTATGATCCAAGAAAGGGACTTTACCTTGATTTTACACGAGATCAATTTGAAGACGATGCACCACCAATCTCAATATTTTCTTCAAGAACCAAATTATATACTCAAAATGATTTTATGACCCAAGAAATCCGAGCGGCTCAAAAATCTTCTATTGTTGAGACGGTACTCCCCACCCTCAAAGAAACGCTCCATCGTGTTATACCATGACAACAACACCTACCTCTATCACTCCAACACTTGAACAACTCGCCTATGCCCCTCAACTTATACTCATTCGCACTCTCCTCGAAAAACACATCCCCTTATTCCCCCATGGCAAATGTGACATCGCATCTCATGTTGTTCACGCGATCACCGGTTTAAAAGTAGAATGTGGGTTTCACATTCAAAAAAGAACACCTGATGATCCTGACCCCTCATACCGATATCATCATTGGAATCACGATGAAAAAGCAGGCTTGTACATAGATCTCACTCGTGACCAATTTGATTGTCATCCGTGGTATTATCATACAATAAATATTCTTCCCTCTGAAACCAACCTATATTTGCCCTTTCCAATAGCAACAACCGGCATCATAACAATACATCCCCTTATCTCATCCGATACCCAAAGAATAATTGACTTATATAATCAAGAATCACAAAAAAGAAAAAACAAAGCCAGAAAATAATAAACAAAAAAACAAAATCCCTACTTCTTTCTCTTCAAAATCTTATCCTTAAGTTCCTTCTTCCCAGTCCAATCCAAAGCGACTTCCAAAACTTCTTCAATCGTCTCAACCGGAACAATGGTAACGCCTTTCAATGTTGCTTCATCAAGCACAATATCTTGCATGTTTGATTTTGGTACAATGATTATTTTAATCCCCGTTGCAATTGCTGCTTCAACTTTAGATGACACCCCACCAACAGGCAATACTTCACCACGTACAGATAATGATCCTGTCATCGCAACTTCTTGTTTGACCGGGATATCCTTTAGTGCAGAAATAATAGCCGTAGCAACTGCTGCTGACGCACTGTCCCCCTCAACACCTTCATACGTTTGCAAGAACTGTACGAAAATATCATGCGTTTCTTTGATATCCTCTCCAAAGTATTTCATGATAATTGCCGATACGTTTTTCACTGCTTCCTTTGCAATCTCACCAAGTTTACCCGTTGCAATGATTTCCTGTTTCTTTCCACCAGGAACAACTTCAGCTTCAATTGGAAGTAAAATACCGGACTGTGCAGAACCACCACCGATAACCGCAAGACCATTGACCCGACCAACCTTCTTACCTGAAGTCATAATCACTTCATACTCTTTCTTTCGTTCGATGTAACGATCTGCCATTTGCTGCTCAAGAGGTCGAGCCAGTTGCTTAGCAAGTCGTACGTGTTCAGCTGTTGCCAACTCCGCACCAGTTTCCTTTGCTAAATCGCCTGCCGCTCGAACAAGCCCACCAAGACCACGTAAATGTAACGTCAAATGTCCCTTATGATTCGCTCGACGCCGCGCTTCAATAACCATCGCATTAATTCCAGACTCATCAAAGTGTGGTATCTTCCCATTCTCTTTTTTCACTTCCTGTGCAACAAATCGAGCAATAGCTTCTTGATTCTCTGGCGTATCAGGCATTGTTTCATTCATATAGATTTCATATCCATAGCCTCGAATACGACTTCGAAGTGCCGGATGCATATCTTTAACGGTTTCAACGTTACCCGCTGCAACCAACACAAAATCACACGGAACTGGCTCAGTTCGAACCATCGCACCAGCTGACCGTTCAGATTGACCTGTAATAGGAAATTTTTTCTCCTGCAGAGCACTAAGCAATTCCTGTTGCGTACGAGGTTCAAGCGTTGCAATCTCATCTATAAAAACAACTCCTAAATGTGCCTTGTGAATCATACCAGCAACAACTCGCGCATTCGCCGGAGTTCCAAGACCACCGCTTTGGAACGGATCGTGAAGCACGTCCCCAAGAAGCGCGCCAGCATGACCACCCGTCGCATCAAAAAATGGCGCTTGCTTTCGACCAACATTTTCAACAATAACTTTCGGCGGAAACGAAACGGAACCTGATTTAAACATTCGCTGACCCATACCAAGCATCATGGAAAATGCCGCAAGGAACACCATACCCCCTAAAAAGAATGCGGCAAACATAATGTCTGACTTGTAATGGTAGCGGACCCACCACGGTGCAATTAATGTCAAAATCGCCACAATAAACATAAGGATATTGTTACTCTTGAGCACCTCCTTCGAGTCCATCATATATTTCTTAACTTCTTCTCTGCCAGTACCCGCAGGAAGATCTTTAATAATAGGATTATTCTCATCACTTGGATTAGCGTACGATAGAATATCCCTCAAATCGCTATTTGGAAGCAATTCCGCAAGAGCGAGACCAAGCATAGATTTACCTGTACCGGGTTCACCAATAAGTAAAACGTGCCTGCGTTGTTGCGCAGCCTTCTTAATAATATTCACTGCATGTTCTTGACCGATAACCTGATCAATGATTTTTGCAGGGATCTTTACATTTTTAGTAGATTTTATTGTAGCCATAGTATTCATACCTAAAAATAATGAGTGTTAGCGTTAAAAATAATATTACACCTACTCATAAGCATATACCCTCATTTAAAAACCTTATGGATATACAAACCCTTTCCATATACACCAAACAAAATGGAAAGAGTTTGTATTTGAAATTCCCAATATAATATCTATCTTGGGAATTTCATTATACAGTCCTTCTATGATAGATAAATTCTGTTCTTAGTTCGTTTTCTGCCTTATCCAAATATCTCACTCCTCACCTACCTCCCCCGCCCCAAGCAGCATAACCCTTTTATATCTCCCGAAAATACCACTCAAAATGACACAAAATCAACTTGCAATACTAGAAACCACCAAAGGCCAAATCACCATCGAACTCGCAACCGAGAAAATGCCTATCACCACAAAAAATTTTATCAAGCTAGCACAAGAAAAATTCTACGATGGCACACGGTTTCATCGCGTAATCGGTCCTGCAAAAGCTCCACCCCACGGATTTATGATTCAAGGAGGAGATCCATGGAGTAAAGATCTATCCAAACAACATCGATGGGGAACGGGCGGACCAGGATACAACATTAAAGACGAGTTTCATAAAGATCTAAAAAACATACCTGGAACCATTGCCATGGCAAATTCCGGACCAAATACAGGCGGATCACAATTTTTCATCAACATCGCAAACAACAGTTTCCTCGACTCAAAGCATCCTGTCTTTGGAAAAGTAATCGCCGGAATTGATGTAGTAAATCAAATCGCAAAAGTTAAAACCGACCGCGATGACAAACCTGTAGAAGATATGGTTATACTCTCAGTAAAAATAGAATAAATAAACAATAACTAAGATGTCTGTTTTACCCACTTCTACTATTCAACACTTTCTTCTTTTTTCTTTCCCTTGAGCAACGTCACAAAAATTTCATCAAATGATTTCGCTTGTTCCATCTCAACCTTATGATGATTCTCCAAATGAAGAAGGGGAACAAAGGTAAACACCTTTTCAAGACGACTAGCCCTTGGTGGAACTAAACGATTAAACGAGATTTTCGAACCCTCTTCTTTTTCGGAGTAGTATTCCAACTTGTGAAATACATCGCGAATCACTTCCATAATATCGACTTTTCGAGATGGCATTGCAAATTTAACTGGCCGCATCTTCGCCAAAATTTTCTTCTTGGTCTCGAGCGCATGTTGAAGAGCTTTAACTAAGTCATGAATTGAAACCTTTCGGTTTCTCTCCTGAGGGTTTCGTGGAATCAACGGAAATTTATCTTTTTTCTTCGCTTCCTCACCCATTCCTTGTTCAATCATCTCTTCAACTTCATAGAGTGATTCCTCATTCTTAAAAAATCGATCTAACTTCACAATATCCTTGTCCACCAACTGTGTTGTCTTAATTTTCAATAAAATTGCTGCTGCAAGAATCATCTTCCCCGAAATCTTCAAGTCATGCTCTTTCATCTCTTTAATGACTTGAATATACTTTTGTGTGAGAAGAGTAATATTAATATCCCATGGATCCATCTGCTCGGACTCAACTAAATCAAAAAGAATCGTCTTCCAACCCATCTCCTCTTCTTTGAGAAGCATCTCAAAAATCTCATCCTGCATACCCACTAATCATCCACAGAGATATATAAATTTGTCTCTAATAGACCTCTTCTAAGAAACTGAACAAAACCTTTCCGAAAATAATATCATCAAAATGAGAAAAATGAATGGGCCAGGCAGGATTCGAACCTGCGACTAACGCCTGACTTATCCTTACAAGACTGTAAGGGCGCTGTCATAACCGCTAGACCACTAGCCCACTAATCTACCAAGATTACTATTTGTTTAAAAATGTTTTGGACTTTGAGCCTAAAAATGATAATTCAACTTCTCACACACAAATATTACTCTTGTACCATAACCTTTTTATATACTCCTCGCTGGAAGTAACATATAGTGGAACCTGACCCCTCACAATATCAAATTCCTTTTTATTGTCCACCAATGGACATTGGGATTGCTCCCTCAAACCTCAACCATAATTCTCTGCCCGCCGCATCAATCCATTCGCAAACATCTCCATCACAATCAACCCAAAATACTGGGTTACCTGTTTCACCGCTTCCCCTATTGTATCAACATTCCTATCTTTTTCATCAAGATCTCATCACTTGGAATATCAGTTTAGCTCAAATGCAACAATATGTGCAATCCAAAATCATCATAGCTGCACCATGGCCAAACGCAGAGTTTCCAAAAACCGTTTTATACTGGTCACCAAACAATCAATATGGATGCCGCGAGTTACAATATAATGCTACTCTCATCCTTCAAGCATTAAAAAATTTGAAACCAACGGGTCAACATTTTATCAATTATACTTCTATTGTGAATGTTCTACAGCAACAAATATGTGAGCAAATCCCCCCTCATGCCATTCAGGATTATCGAGAACCCGCACCAAAACCAAATCGAGATATTGTAACAAGCCTACTCTCTGGATTAATCTATGCACGAACACAACGATCTCTGGAAGAAGTAACAAGCATCGGCTTTGAACTTGTTCGACCACCCTTATATTTTGATCCAACCGATGAACAAGCTATAGAATTAATTCGAAAAAGTTCCACTATGCATGAAAAAAGAAACGAAGAACAGCGAAGAAAAAATATTGAAGAAGAGAGTTTCAAAGCAGGTCATTCAAAAACAGGAACAGGATAAATCATTCTATTTCCCGGAACTTCCAAATCCATCAACCCCTCGAACAGTATTTGTGTCAAGTGAAGAAACTTCAACCGTCTCCATCTGCTCTACTCGTTGAATCACCATTTGTGCCACTCGCGTTCCAACCTCAATTTCAAAAGGCACATCTGCATGATTATGCATAATAACCTTAATCTCCCCTCGATAATTAGAATCAATAACGCCACCCATCGTCTTCACAATATTCTTCGCAGCAATTCCAGATCTATCCCAAATCAACCCAACAAAACCATGCGGAATCGCCATCGCAATTCCTGTGGGAACAAGTGTATGTCCCCCAGCAGCAATTGTCAACTTCTCACACGCATACAAATCAAGGGCCGCATCTCCCTGTCGAATATAACGCGGAATCGTCGCAGCGGGATGAAGTTTTTGTATGTGTAATTGTATTAGTGGCGTAGGTGGATCCATATCATTCTATAATTCTCTGTCTATTTAGAATTTACGTCACCCCTGACCAGAAATTTCAAAAACCGCAACCTATAAAAATGCTCAATCCCACCCAAAACTAAGGTGATAAGGTGAAATTTACAGTTCGTGACATGGATATTGCAACCGGCGGAATACATATTGCCATTTTAAACGAACACGACGCCAAACTTCTTGACCTCCATATGGGAGACAGAATCATCATAAAAGGTCACCCTAGAGAACTCACCTGTATCCTTGATGTCGCAAAGAGCCATAAAGCCATGCCCTGTGGTGAAATCGGTCTATTTGAAGAAGCCCTCGCCGCGCTCAAACTAAAACAAGGCGACGCAGTAACAATCAGATTCACTGGCAAACCAGCATCCGTCGAATTCATTCGCGAAAAGCTACTTGGAACTCCTCTTCCCTATAGGAAATTCTTCGAAATCATCAACGACATAACCCACGATCGATTAACTGATATAGAAAAAACATATTTTGTAGCGGCATGTTACACGCATGGTCTCTCAAATAAAGAGATTATTGACCTCACAAAGGCAATGGTAAACACCGGGGACAAACTCAACTTCGGCAAAATGGTGTTAGATAAACATTGTATTGGTGGCGTTGCCGGCAACAGAACAACCATGTTAGTCATTCCAATAATCGCATCCTTAGGGTTCACCATCCCAAAAACTTCGTCACGAGCAATAACAAGTCCAGCAGGAACCGCAGACACCATGGAGTGTCTTGCCAACGTCGAGTTAAACGAGAAGCAAATCAAAGCTGTTGTTAAAAAAACAGGTGCCTGCATGGTTCATGGTGGTGCCATGAGTTTAGCCCCAGCCGACGACAAAATAATTGACGTTGAGCATCCGCTCTCAATTGACGCTGAAGGACAACTTCTTGCATCTGTGATGGCAAAGAAATACTCTGTGGGTTCCACCCACGTTTTAATTGATATTCCTATGGGCAAGAGCACCAAAGCCAAAACTCCAAAAGAAGCCGCTCACTTAAAAGAAATGTTTGAAATGCTAGGAAAACATTTGGGCATGAAAGTCAAAGTCATCGCTTCTGATGGTTCGCACCCAATCGGGTATGGAATTGGACCACTTCTTGAAGCGCTGGATGTCATGGCTGTCCTTGAAAATAAACTAGACGCTCCCCAAGAACTTAAAGAAAAAGCAATTGAGATGGCTGGCACATTACTCGAACTAACTGGCAAAGTAAAAAATCCAATGCAAGTAGCAAGGCATTCACTTGAATCAGGTCAAGCTCTCAAAAAAATGAATGAAATCATCGACGCACAAGGCCGACAAAAACCAATGCAAAAAGCAAAGTTCCACTACCAAGTATTCGCTCCAAAATCCGGAAAAATAATCGAAGTAGATAACGAGACCATTGCCAAAATTGCACGTGTCGCAGGATGTCCAACAGATAAAGCAGCTGGGTTGTATCTCCACAAAAACGTGGGATCCAAAGTCACAAAAGGAGAACCACTCTATACTGTGTACTCGCAAAATAAACTCAAGCTGGATCTCACAAAAGTAGTCACAAAGGAGACGAACGCTTATACGATAAAGTAAATTATAACGCAAATCACATAAATCTAAGTTATCCAACACATGGCACCAAAACAATCTCGCAAAAAAATCTTTGACGACTCACTCAACATACTTGAGGTCTTTGATATCGAAATAAAAAAAGTAGAACAAACTCTAGCTCAAATTGAAAAAATATACAAATCAAAACTTGGCCGACTCGATAAACTCTCGGACAAAATTGCAGAAGTAGGTGGGAGTTGGTCATTTATTACTGGTTTTTTCGTAGTATTAATTGCCTGGATAATTCTAAACGCAGTGCTGCTCACAACCGCCATAGATCCATTTCCATTTATCCTGCTAAACCTTGGCCTATCCATGTTAGCAGCCATCCAGGCCCCCATCATTTTAATGAGTCAAAACAGAGCATCAAAACGTGACCAAGCAAGAGCCGAGCTCGACTTAGAAAAAGATTTGAGAGATCTACAAATCGATCAAAAACAATTAGAAATACTTATCGAGCTTCGAAGAGAAATAAAAGAATTAAAGAAACAGAAAAAATAATGTAATCATCACTTTATCATCATAATCTAATAATCCACTTTTCCTAAATTCCCAAATTTTTCATACCTAACACCCGCAATTCTTTGTTCTCCACAATTCGCGCAAGTGATATGACAGGTGAATCCTCTTTTAATAATCGAATCATCGCTACTGCAAGATCCGTTGATTTAATAACTTTATTTGGAAAAACCCATTCCAATGCAGGAAAAAATGGACTCATTAATTTATTCATCAACGCAGTATTCGGATTTCGAATTACAGGTCGAATAGCCGCAGGTCGAACAATAATCAAACTATGCAAACCCAACTCTGCTAACTTTTTCTCAGTCCTTCCTTTAATGCGAGCAAACGGCAATTTACTTTTTTCCTCTTGATCCGCACCACTACCACTTACGAAAAGAAATGTCATCATCGGATTCACCTTCTTCATCGTAGTAGCACAAGCAATCGCATAATCATATGTTATCCGAATATATTCCTCCTTTGAAACTTGTGAGGTGGAAACACCAAGACACCACACTACTGCATCACATTCCAAAAATATATCCATCACTGCTTCATAATGCTCATAATCAGAATGAATCACACTAACTATTTTAGGATGTGAAAAAGCGAGCGGCCTACGTGTAAGTACAGTTATTTTAGAAATAGCAGGATCCAATATTGCTTCCTGAACAAGAGCTGCTCCAACAAGACCAGTAGCACCAGTTACAATAATAGAAATACCCTTATCAGCGGTCATCGTGTTCAACCCGCTTCTCAAGTGAATCTCTTTTTAATTCACGCTCCTCAACTATTTCAACACGAACGGTGCGACCAAAATATGCAATCCCAAACCCGCCAATAGCTCCACCAATACCTAATGCGATACTCTCCGGATTGCGATGTGTAAGCCCATATACTACTCCTCCAACACCTGCAAGTGCACAACCAAGTCCAAGTTTACTCACACCATATGATTCTTTTAATTGTGTAGTGTAACTTTTCATATTTCTCTCCAAACATCCCCCACCAAGTAGGTTCGACTTACCACTTCCTGCAAAATATCAAAAATCCTGTATGACCTAACATATCAAATTCGGGACGCAAAATTCGCTCTTCAATTTTCCATTTACGCTCAATTAACTCAAGCATATCAATAAAAGCAATTTTAGATCCTTTCAAATTCGCCATAAACTCCTGAGCTTGCGTCAGATTTGGAACATACACAACCAAATGTCCTCCCTCACGTAGCGCCTTCGCTGCATGCGCAAGTGCTCGATGTGGCTCCGGCAAATCAAAGGTAATCAAATCCAATCCCACTTCATCAATACCCTTGTACACATCCGCATGCTTCAAAGTAATATTCGTAACCCCAAGTGCCTTCACATTCTTCGCAATAACATCATAATGCTCTGCATTAATTTCATACACAAATGCTTCACCTACCACATTAGCAAGAGCCAAACATAATGCACCCGATCCTCCGCCCGCATCAAGCACACGAGATGTATGATTTACTGCTGTACGAGCTAATATCAATCCCGCATCCTTATGATTCACAATTTGTGGCCCACGCGCCATAAGTTCATAATAATCCGCAAGCGTCACTTCAGTTATAAAAAACGTTGAACCCTTATTACTCTTCACTCGCCCATTCTTAACAAGATCAGCAGCCGCAATACTACCTGAGACGGTATGAAAATCAAGAGTCGTATTCTTAACAAGATACTTTTTCCCCGTACTTAAATCAATTGCAACCTTCGCCATAATGTTTGTATCCTTTTATTGTTATGTTCCTAATTGTTATATCCTTTTCCTATTTATATACCTAATCCTATCAAGACATACTTAACGTAAGCTTGTTCAAAAATTTGTCAGGAAGAATAATAGTCATATTGGAGTATAAATGCTTATCCTCAGGAATTAAATTTTGAGCATCTTCTGGGGTAACTTGACGTTGTTGTCGACTAAGTTCTCCTGGAAATCTCCCCTGCCAATAATCCCATAACCTACCATGCATCACAACTTGTTTAATCTCTGGAACTTTAAGAACACCCCGGGCAAACATTTCTCCATCATTATACATCAACATCCTCGCGTCTTCTTGCGTAGTACATCGCGTATTTATGACATACTCATCTTGCCCAACTCGTTGATAAAAATCAAGAGCAAACATCAATTTAGATTTTTCACTTTGACCAAAAGTTCGACCATAGTAATTTCGCACATCCTTAAGAAAGAAAACAGTTTCCCCCGAAGTCTTAAATTGAGCGCGCCAGCACTCCCTCATTTTCACATATTTTGTTGAGTCATTCAATCTATGTATTTCCACAATTCTAGAATCATTTTTTCCTAGATCCAACAGCGAATCAAACCGAGTTCCCGATGCGTAATGGGCATAATCCTGCCTGCATCTTCCGTTAGGAATTCTTTCCGGAGCAAACATCCCATCAACAAATCGCCGAGCAACACCTTGGATGCGTGTAACTAAGTCTTCGTTTTCTTGTCGTAATAGTTGTTCCTCCTTCGTTTCCCCAACCAAAGTAAGTTCCTTTGAAACAACTTCACCACCAGTGACTCTCTCTCCCCTCGCAACAATTGCGCGCGTCATCGGTTCAGAATCAACTGCAAGTGGTAGTGGAACACTCACTCCACCCTTTCGTGCATTGGATAGTGCATCATATACACTGGATGGAATATTCGGGAAAAATTCAGCGAGATCCGACTCTGTTAATGTGGCAACACGAATGCCTTTCGGTGTAGTTGCATTCTGATACAATATTCCATTAAACACAAAATACGCAACCGAGGGGACGATTGAAAATGTATCTTTTATTGATCTATCACGCCATAACACCTTCGAATCATCATGTTTGGCTATGAAATCCTTAATGTCCTTCCTAGAGCTAACGACATTAATTAAATATTCAACCCTATGCCCCAGGACATTAGTTGGTGGAAGCACACGTTCATACGCAGTCGCAAGAAGCAAACTCTCTAAATGTTTTCCTTCTGCAGGAACTTTCTTGAGTCTAGCCCACATCCCACGAAGATCACGCTGCACATGTAACCATGCAATATTACTTCCGTCAATTATATCATCCCTAACATCTGCTCTCACATCCCAACCAAGTGTTCCCATCAAAAAACCATTAATTAAAGAAACCTCAACATCAGCAAAATCCCCAGGCACCAAATTATGAATTTGCACTTGATTGTCTCTGCGAGGAAATAATGCGTCCGCATACATCTTTAGGACTACTTTACCTCGTTCAACCGATAACGAATGTGGCAATCCTATTTGCTCAAGTTCAGCTAGACTCAGAAGTTCAACTGGAACCATCCCCCCTCAAACCGTTGAACTATCTCCACCTGTAATCCGACTTTCAAGAGGAGCATTCGTTGGTACCATCTCAGTTGGAGCAGCAGCGCTCGAAACTACATTTGGCACTGTAGTTTGCCTCTCTAATTGTTCAGTAATCGTCCTTGGTAGTTGAGGATAAAAACCATTTAAGTCACGAGGATCCAATCCATTTTTTTCAGCAGTCTCCTTCAATCCAAGATTTTTGTACAACTTACTATCATGAAAAATAAATCGAAGCGCATTTGGAGCCAGAGAATGATTATCCGCTAACCCCCTCTCAAGTTGGTTCAAAGAAAGGATTCGAGCAGTATCCACTATTTTTTTGTAAACTCTTCTCCCCTCTTTATAGTTATCAGATCCCCTATTCACGCAAAAAGACAAATCGCCTCCATCCTGTTGCCAAATATCAATAAGATAATCAAATACTCCCCTCCCCTGAATATTTTGCCATCGCTCATACACACGAACAGTCATAATATTGATTGTATCCGGATCATATGACCCTAATCGCTGTACACCACGCCTAATCAAACCACGATTATCTCGTACAATCTCCATATAAGATTGTTCACGTCCAATAAAATTGTCTGCTTTAATATCCGCCCGAAGTCTCCAGGTTTCAACTTTATTCTCATTCCTAAAAACTGGTTTATAATCATGGTTAAGTGTTTTTATTACAGTCGGCATTTTAACCTCAATTGGAACAAAATCACCATTTCTAAGGTTGTAAATAGGCGTATCCTTCTGAGGAAACAACACATCACAATACGCCTCAAGTACCATCTTAGTTCGCAAAAACACACCTTCTAACTCTGATGGTAGAGGATAACGATAAACCGGTTTCGATAACTTAACAACTCCTTCCAATCCATCCTCCACCGCAACAATTTCAATAGGTGCGGTATCTCCTTTGCGTGTAATAATTGAACCTGAAAAATCAGAATTAAATACTGGTATGATGTTTCGAATCCCACCATGTATCTCTAAATCCATGGATGCTGGTATCGGTGCAGCAAGCTGTCTTCGCGATCCTGAATCCTGCGCAAGTTCAGCCCGTATATGTGCTCCCGTGTCATTTCCTGAAGTGCCCCTGCGAGCAACAAGTTCAGAAGAATCATCAACCAACTCCCCCACAATTACTTCCCTGCGAGAAAAGAAATCCTTAACTTCACCAAGCGTTGCACGTGCAAGATAATCCTTTGCCATCATACGTTCTAGAATTGGCTCAAATACAGCTGGAACATTTCCTTTAATTTTAGGAGTATAATTAAGGCGATCCATCATTTTCATAATATCTTTTCCACCAGAAAGTACATGCATCAATGTCGCTCCTAGTGCATAGATATCCGATTCGGGATATGCATCTCCTCCACAAAGTGACTCAAATGCTGAATACCCAAACGTTCCTGCCGTAGTAAAATTAATCGATTTAGCAATCGCAGCGTTAACTGATCCAAAATCAATCAAATGTGCCAACCCATCGGGAGAAATAATAATATTTTCCGGTTTGACATCACGATGAATAATGGGTTGAGGAAATGAATGGATATGTTCCAATACCGAGGCCAAATTCAGAGCAGCCCGTGTAACCTCTTCAAGTGATAATTGTTTATTCCTAACCGTAGTTGCAAGAGTTTCTCCCGGAACAAAATCACTCACGAAAAAGAATTTATGATTTGATGTCGTTTTATCAATATGGGATTCAACAAATCGAGGAACCAGTGGATGAGTTATAGATCGAAGCGCACGACATTCGCGTTCAAACATCTCAACTCCCTGTTTATAACTATCATACCCTTGCTTAAACCCTAAACGGAGCTCCTTAAGTGTAAAATCTATCCCCTCGCGAGAAACTCGATAGGTATACCCATTACCTCCTTCACCTAGCTGCGCCTCAACAGTATATCCAAGGAAAGTATCGCCAACGTTCATACGAGATAGAAAACAAGCCTTATTTTTAAAACTTAGTGAGATTTACGAGTTAATAGTAGTTACACCTAGCCAACTAAATATATCCCTTCAAGTGACCGTTCAATAATGCCTCGAGTATTCTTCATCTTATTGATCAATGTATAATCATGCGATGCCTTTCGAATTTGACCGACTCTATCCAATATTTGAGTCATAATCCGTATCAAATCACCTTCCAGTAAATTAGTGTTTTTCAAGATTTCAAAGAACGTCTTCCCTTCACACAGTGGTTGTATAATGGAATCCATCATCTCCATATTCATGAACTTCTTCTCATGACTAAGATACTCATGATGCAACAAAGATTTCTTTAAATCACCAAATTCCTTATTATGCCGAACTTTCTCAAATTTATTACTCTCTCGATATTCATACGCAAGCGTAGCAAGTAAGATCAACACTTGATATTCATTCAAATCGTTGCAAAATGGCGTTGCAAACAATTCTCCCATTGCCATCTCATCCGAAAATATCTGCGATGCAAATACTCCTTTCTCTGTCAACTTTCCCTTCGAAACATAATCATACTTTGTTAACTGTCGCACTATACTATTATACCGAGCGAGCAACACCGTAGTCGGAACAGAGTCATACTTTTCTCCAAACTTTTGATACGAAAAGAAACTCAGTCGCAAAATATGCTCTATCTCCTCAGGTGTATGCATATGAATTAAATTCAGCGCTGTATTAACACAAAGTCTGAATTGTGATTTAATCGGTTCAATGTCCTTTGTTGTTATTGCCTTAACCTCATCAATATTAAACGTCGGGCGATAAATCATACTTACAACATATCCCTTCGTATCAATACCTCTACGACCTGCGCGACCTGCAATCTGGAAATATTCTTTGGTATTCAATCCACGAAAATTAATCCCATCAAACTTTCGCAAGCTATCAAAACAGACCGTCTTGGCAGGCATATTAATTCCAACTGCAAACGTTTCAGTCGCATACAATACTTTAATCAAACCTTGACAAAACAAATCCTCCACTGCCTCCTTCATAATCGGAAGAAGACCTGCGTGATGAAATGCAATCCCTTGCGGCAACACCTGTTTTAATAATTGGGTCGATTTCAACTTATTAATATCAGCAGGTGCATCCTTGAGTTTCATATTGAACATTGACAAAATCTTGGCATCCTTTTCAAACATCCCGCTTCGACCAAGTTCATCTGCTTTGACTTGACAATCCTTACGAGAAAATGAAAAGAAAATACATGGCAATTTTTCAGGTCCTAAATCCTTAATCAACTCAATATGATTTGGTTCTGGCACTTTATCCCGTTGACCACCTTTTTTAGATCGCACAATATTATGGTAGCGAGGTACTTCCTTTACTTCCTTAATCTTCTCAAGAGTTGTAATACCAAGTTCATAATCAAAAAAGGCATGTTCGAGTGGAACATTTCGAAACGTAGACACAACGGTTCGCACAGTATGCTTCTTAATAGCGCTAATCCAGTTCGAAAATTCCTTCGCATTTGGAATCGTAGCAGATAAACACAGAAATCGAACAAACGAGGCGCTATAAATAATCGATTCTTCCCAGACATACCCACGCTCAATATCATTAATATAATGAATCTCATCAAAAATAACATACGCCACATTTGACAAATCTGTATCTTGACTCACCGCCATATTGCGATAAATCTCAGTAGTCATAACGATAATTTTCGCACCCGGATTAATAACCAAATCTCCAGTCATCAGTCCAACATTATCCGCACCATACTCACGACAGAAATCCTTATACTTCTGATTCGAGAGTGCCTTAATAGGAGCAGTATACATAATCCGCTTCCCATCATTTCGATGCTTCTCAATAATATAATCCGCAATCAAAGTCTTACCTGATCCAGTTGGGGCAGATACAACTACAGAACAATTCTCCTCAATAGCATTAATTGCATCCTCTTGAAATTGATCTAGTGTAAATTGTTTAAATTGCATATGATAACCACCACGTAATTATGGACAAACCAGTTCACGAAGTTATCAAAAGAAAATGAATACAAGTATATAAAACACGCCTATTTTTTAATCCCCTTCGCAGCCAACCCAGAACAAACCCGAGCATACACATCATCAATTTCTCCCGTTATAGCATCAACAGAAATCACTTTACCTAATTTTGCATAATGTGCAATCACCGGAATTGTCTCCTTTCTATACACTTCAAACCGTTTGCGAATCACGGCAGGCTTATCATCTTCTCGACACACAAGAGGAGTTCCATCCACATCACACACACCTGCTTTCTTGGGAGGCAAATTCTTCAAATGATACCCATGAATCCCTTTCGAACACACTCGCCTATCTCGAAGACGCGCAACAATTGCATCCTCACTAGCGTCAAGTAGAATGACGAAATCAACTCCAAAATCATGGATCAGCTTCGCTTGTTCCACACTGCGAGGAAAGCCATCCAGTAAATATTTTTTCTCAGACCCTAACACCAACTTAACCATCTCAACAACGAGCTCAGCTGGTACCAGTTTACCTGATTGAACCATCCCTTTAATGCGACTGCCAAGTACCGTATTCTTCATCACTTCATCTCGAAGAATTTCACCAGGACTTAAATGAAAAAGTGAAAAGTCAGAGCACAACTTCTCAGCCATGGTACCTTTACCACTACCAGGCGGCCCAAGAATAATTAATTTCAGTGACAACGACGACCCCCGTTTTTGTTTGTTCGGAGTCGTACCTACCATCTTACATATCACTTAATACATCAAAATGCATCGGAGTTAATAAACCTGCCTCTTAATAGAAAAAGCAACCTTCTAAACCCAACCCCTTTAGTCCTAGAACTTACTTATTCTTCGCGACATACACACCCATCCAATCCGCTGGAGGATGCACAAGATATTCCTCGCATCTCACCATCATCAACTTCGAAGCTTTATCATGTTTCATCGCATAACTTTCAGTAAACTTGGCTTTTGCATCCGCAAATTCACCCTGACGATACAACGTGAGCCCCCGAGAATAAATTGAAATAAACTCTGTGGTATCATATTCCACATCTTCGAGCATCCCCACCACTTCAAAGAGTGCAACCGGTTCCGTTTTTCCTTTCACAGCAACCAAATCTAATTCTCGACAAACAAATGAATTATCCAAATGTCGTTTTGTGTGGGCTGTAATAAGTAACAACACACCATATTCTTTGGTTAACCCTTCTACTCGTGACGCAAGGTTCACCGCATCTCCAATAACCGTATAATCAAATCGACTATGCGACCCAATGTTTCCAACGATCACTTGTCCTGTATTAATGCCCATTCCAATATCAATATCAATACCCCTAACAGCAAAGCGAGCTTTAATTTTCTTCATTTCTTTCTTCATAGCAAGAGCACTCAGAACCGCATCGCGCGCATGTTTCTCATTAACATTGGGCGCGCCCCAAAATGCCATGATTGCGTCCCCAATATACTTATCCACAATTCCGTTGTGCGTAATGACAATAGTGGACATCGCATCAAAATACTCATTGAGTGTTGCAACCAGCTCAGACGGAGACAATTTTTCAGATAATGTCGTAAATCCACGAATATCCGAAAAGAATATCGTCAACTCTTTTTCAACCCCACCCAACTCAACTGACTCCTTATTTTTCAATAAATGAGATACCACAACTGGCGACAAATATTTACCAAATGCACTCTCTACTTTTTTACGTTCTCGAGTCTCAATCGCGTACGACCCAGCATAAAACAACGGATATGCCAACATGATTGCAAGTGGAGGATACACTAAATTCAAAATGATATTCTGATCAAAAAAGAAAATTGCACAAAACTCGTACAATACAATTACACCAGTTAAAATTCCAAATGTCCAAACTGGTCGTAAAAAGAATACACAAACACCAGCCCCAACAACAAAAAGGAACAGCAAGATAAAGAGTGATGCATCGCTTTGGTGATGAAGGTGATTAGAATTCAAAAGTGTTTGAATAATTGCAGCATGTACTTCTACTCCTGGCATTGCCACTCCCGATGAGGTCGGAACAAAATAATGATCTTTGAGTGATTGACTTGTTGCCCCAACAAGGACAATTTTATTTTTAAAGACAGAAGAATCAACCTTTCCTGCTACAACATCTGCTATACTTACCATCTGATACATATATGGAACCGACGGGAAATTGATATAGAGCATTGCCTCTTTTTCTCGGCGTATTCCTAAGGCTGATTCAAGTATAGTATATGCAAAGTGATCATATTGTGTTGATACCGTCAAATCAGCTGTTCGTGTCACTCCATCTGGATGCGTCAAAATATTTACGTATCCTGTACGAGCACCCGCATCCAAAAATTCTGTTTTAGGTAATAAGTAAGAGTCCGCTTTCCCATCTGCGTCAAACCCATTAACTTGAGACGCAAGAACTACTTTATTCCCCGCAAGCGAAGAAGTAAATGCCGCATCGCCAGTCGCATTTTCATAAAATCCAATATCATACCCAATTGTAAGTGATCCCTGTAACTTAGAATTTAAGGATGCAAACACGCTCCTATCCCACGGCCACCGGCCGATTTTGTCAATACTCTTATCATCAATTGCAACAATCACAATAGAGTTGATTGGGGTCTTTCCTCCATACAACGAATCACTCATTAAGAAATTGAGGTTCTGCATAAACCCCAGGGAGTAAAGAATAATCAAAAGAAAAAATGCACCAATCCCAATACCAATAAACAATGGTATCTTAGATGGTGCTTTGGGTTTAAGATGCATCATATCCTCACATTCTCCCTATCCTAGTTAAAAAACTAGTATTGAGCTTTCAAACGTGCGATATGACTTTTTTGCTCTTGGATTTTAAGGGTTAACTCAAACGCATTATCCATCCATTCAGTCCGAGCGGGAATACTCGATTTCACTTGTTCTAAATCAACCAAATTATCATCAGCAGCGCTTAATAGCTCATCCATAGTATACTCTTGTCCCTGGGCTTTTTGTCCAAGAAGTAGTTTATCTACCACTAATTTATGATCTGCAAGTATTTTTGCACGCATTCGCTTAAGTTGAATCATCTGAATTTCAAGGCGGCTAATCATATACTCTCGATCGTTTTTATTCATGCTATTTTTCGTTGCACCACGTGCAGTAATATCCGCCTTTTCATCCCCATGCACCGACAATTTTTGTCCCGCTGCATCCAGTTCAACTGTACCTTCAGCTACAATAATACGTGAGTCAGATATTCCAAATTCAGTACCTCGAACGGCAGCCACACTTGTAGGAGTACTGATTGTATATCCAGTAACCCCATTAAGTTTTGTAAACTTATTCCAAGTCGATCCTTGCTGTTGACTAATTTGAATATTTTCCTTTGTTAGATCGCCAACAGATACCTGCGTATTTGGCTCGAGGGTAATAAATAAACTTTCATACAAAATTAAAGATGCACTACCATCAGCACCTGTTCGAATAACATCCTTCTCCCCTACTGTTGTCTGAGCTGTCACTGCAACAAATCCAGACCCGGAGTTCACTTCCACACTTCCACCCTGGGGAAGTAGAACTGCTTGTGCCGTATTTGTGATGAATACTAAACTATAAATTGCAACACCTGCAATAATAAGAACTGCAAGAAGTGCAAGTCCGATATAAAGTGCCTTTCGTTTTGCCATAATGAACCTCAAACTTCATCCATAATTCTCTCTAATCAAGAGACACCATAATATAGATGAAGAATACTTTAATAGATAACATAGTATATAAACATTACGAGCAAGAAGACAGAATAACCAGCTTAGGGCATGCCTACTCTTTTCAGACAAATCGGTATCTACTTCCCTCGATAGCTCTTACTTACATCCTCACCCCAAAACGTTGGAAGTTGATTAGATGCAAATCCCTTATAACAATCTGCATAAACATACACCAATCCCTCCTCCCGGACGGCCAATTCTTTGAACTCAGTATCAACCTTATCATACATCTCACGAATCCTACCACGCTCAAAATCCTTTTGTAGTAGACTAGGTTTCTTAAGAAGCAAAAAATCAAGCTGTCGAATTGCATTAATCTCCAGTGTACTCGAATTCTGCGTGATAAACAAAATCGTCATATCTTTATGCCGTGCAATAAACAATAATTGAGATAGTAACTTATTCGAGTCAGACTGCGAATTCCGAGATGAAAATTCAATCCCGCCCTCATCGATTAACACAAACGAGTTATTGGGAATATCATCGAGATGTGTTACCGTAGTTATCCAATCCGGAAGTGCCTCTGCTTTAAACCCAACCGCATAAATCGGCCGTGACGTCTGAGCCTTCGCACTCTCTAAAATTGACATCCCCAGTGCACTTTTCCCAGATCCACGAGCTCCTAAAATCAAACCGATACTACTTTTTGAACCAATAATTTTCCCCTCAAATTCACCGAGTTTACCCTCATGAGATCGTACTTCTCGAAACCCCGCATGGCGGGGTTCATGCCTCTTAACCCCACGTCGCACAATTCGTGGCTTCTCATCATCATTAGTTCCATTTATTTTCTTAGACGTAGATTTTCCACTCGCAGCAGAATGTGTAGATTCTTCCACTCGACCTTCCTTTCCTGCACGTCGCTTCGAAACTAAGTCTGAAATAACTAAATATATCTGTTTCAACAAAAACCACAGCGCCTTAAATGGATAGATAAAGATACATTTCAAAATAAATCTAACAACAACCCCGAGATAGTGCAGAATTTTATTGCGAGTTCTAACTTTCATACCTTGTAAAAAGACTCTCAACATTAAAAAGGTAAGGTCACATTTTGTGAACAAATTCCATTAAGAGCAAATAAATCTGAACCCCAAGCTACCAAAATCAAAGAGTAAAAAACACAAAATAAAAGAAAATAGTTATACATAAAGAAAATAATTACAAATTCTTTGCATGCGCAATTGCTGCTTCTCTCATATCTTTGGCCTGATAAATTCCTCGACCAACAATTCCATGAAATCTATCTCCCGCAACTTTGGCAGCAGCATCTATTTTCCCACCCTGCGCAACAAACCCAGGAGAATAAAAGATAGGAGATACCCCCTCATTTACAACAAGTTCTCGTATTTGCGAAATGACTGCAGGTTTGTTCCCAGGTACCACAAAATGATGAACTCCTGATGCCGCAGCAATTCTGTACATTTCAAGAGCACCATCATCTGTGATAAATCCACCTTCACTCACCGCGTAAGCTGGGTGTGTCATTCTCCCTCCTACAATCACATTCAATCCATGATCAAACGCTTGATAAATCCATGCTCGTTCAGTTTCAGGACCAGCTTGAGGAAATAAAATAACCGTATCGATGCCTGCTTGTTTCATGACTCGGGCAAAATTCCTTCCCGTATCTGGAATATCCGTTCCCGCTTTTTGATGATCATAAATCAATGGTTTATCGGTATGTTTTCGAGCAACTGAAACCACCGCCGGTAATCCATATGCAAGACCTAATTCAAATCCAATCTTATATCCGCCCACTCCTGGAACATCTGCAGTCTGTCGAACTAGTTCTTCAAATTGTGAGAGTGTTTCAACATCACAAGCAGGAATAATACTGCGATCCGTTGAGATAATTCGTTGTTCATCTCGTTGTCCAAGAGCCTGGTGCGCATCCCGAGTACCATATACTCTAATATAATTTTCTAATCTCTCCAATGCTCGGGATGAAACTTCCCCTCTAGCTCGTAGTGAGACAAGGCTCTTATCTTTGAAATAGGATAAAACATCCGTGGCATTTACAATCGAAACCACATGCGTTCGTGTTGTTTCTTGATAATCCGTAATCGCTTCCTTACCATCTGTAGCTACCTCTTGGCGATCAATTGCAATTGCCAGCAGAGGTAGGTTTTCTCTACCAAGCCCACGCAGATACGCGCGTGCTTCGTATTTAGCGTCCCCCGCAGTAAACACATCATCAAGCTGTACAATAGCGTCAGACGTTGCAGGAATTCTTCCAACCATCAGCGCTTTTATTCTATCTTCAGCACCAAGATGAGATGCCTCACCATGTTTCTTTTCATCCTTTCGAGAAAAACACCATCCTACATTATGGCCTTTAGAAGCCATAGCCATCGCAACGGGTGCTGCAAGTCCAACTGCTTTCTCTGGGATTCCATACAAAACATCTGCTTTTACTCCTGAACTAATAATTGCATCCGCATAAAAACCTGCAAGCGCATTGCTGGACTCACCATCATTAAAGTCACCAATATTCACAAACCACGGAGAAATTCTTTTACTTTTCAAAATTCTATCCTCAGCAGGATCTTCAAACACTTTAAGCGCTCCTGTTCGAAGTAAAAATTCAATAAATTCAGATTTATGTTCATCCATGGTTTAACCTCATGCGTAATAGCAAAAACAAGAATCATGTAATCTATAAAAATAAAGTGCAACATCAAATCTATATACTGCCATCATCATATTCATCTCGATGCTTGTATCGATATCCCACATATCCACCAATTCCAACAACCATCACCCCCAGTATAATCCACCATCCACTCAACCCTGAAGAACTCCTTGCTTTATCATCAATCAAAGTATTAGTAGCAACTACCGACCCAGTAGCTCCATTTCCTACATCCGCCCCAGCATCCAGCATTTCAACCTTAAACGTCTGTTCTTTTTGTGCATACGTATTCCAATAATTAACCTTAACATTAAACACGTACGAGCCAGCATCTTTATTTCGCGCATCATAATATTCCTTTATTTTCTGCCGCATGAGTGCAGGTAAATCAAACGACTTCGTACGAAATGAGTCCACTTGTTTATCATCCTTTAATACCACGATCTCAACAAACACATTTTCAATTAATGTGTTCCAGTGATTAAGTAACTCAAGTGACATTTCATTAATAGCGTGGGCCTTCAAATATTGTTCAAAATACGTCACTTCAATTTCAGGCTCTCCCAAAATCAACTTCTTCTGCACTTCTACTTTTGAATCTCCAAATGTCGTGACTGCTGATACTTCATACTCACCCCTCTTCAGAGCATCCTTAGCAAGGTGCGCAACAAGAACTTTATCTTCTCCTGTCTTAAGTGAAGTAGTTTCGGTAGAAAGCGTTTGTGGTGTTTTCTCATCATTAACATAAAACGTCGTCATAACTCCGCTCACATCTTTAGAACCCTTATTCTGAACTTCAGAAACAAAGCGGATTGAATTAGCATCCTCATGGAAATTTATCTGTGGCACCACATACTCTTCGGGGTATGATCCTTGCAACATGAGTTTGTGTTTAACAATAATCTTAGATTCAACAAACGACCCACCCGCACCAGCAAGCTTCTGTTCAACAATTATCGTCGCCGTAGATAGTCCTGGGGGTGGACTTGCAATTCTATCCACCGTAAATCGTACTGCTTTTGCATCATCATCCGATCTAAATCGAAACGCGGTTTCATCCAAATGAACAAACGAAGAAAGTTCTCCCTCAACTGAAACCGTAACCTCAATATCTTCATTGTTATTATTCACAACCCAAAATTCACCCGCAAATACAGAATCATCTCCAAACACTAAATCCGTTTTAGCCGGACGAATACCTAAAGAAAGAACCGACGAACTAAGAAGTAAAATAAACAGTACTGTAACAACCAAAGGTACTGCACGTTGTCCAGTTGCTCTCTTGAAGGTAGGAATATTCATATTTTTTATTTTAT
>CAMAVK010000002.1 GCA_945861715.1 Candidatus Woesearchaeota archaeon
CCTGGTGTTGCAAATCAATTTAAGGATTTTGATGAGGCGTATAAGGCTTTGATTGATACTCTTAAGGATGAAGGTAACAATCAGAGAAAACATTACAAGGCTATTCAAAAATTAATGACCGAACAGCAAGGAATGCCGGGCGCTGTAAAAGGTAAACTTTTAACTCAAATGGAAACATTGTCCAACCAAGTTCTTGCAAAATATGCTAAGGTACAGGAAAAAATAAGACAAATAAATGTTCAAATTGCGTTGATGAAGAGGCCTGCGAATAAAGTTGATGCTGCCTTATTAGATCCAATTAAAGCTTCAGTTGAGGCCCTTTTAGTTGATATGAAGAAACAAGAAGAAGCAGCTAATAAAGCAAGTTTGGGTCTTGTAGCTTTGGTTACTAGTCAAAAGAACTATAGGACTGCTCCTAAAGCAGAATAATTGTTTTTTTATATTTTTTCTCTTTATTTTTCTTTGTTCATTTTTTCTTTTGTATTCATTAAGCGAAACCTTTAAGAAGGTAGAGCCAATATATAGTTATATTAAAGAGGTATATTTTTCTTGGGTGTGATGATATGGAAGATCAATTAAAAACTGGAACGACTACTATTGGAATTATGTGTAAGGATGGCGTTATTCTTGCAGCTGATAAACGTGCTACCGCAGGTAATCTTATTGTGGATAAGAAAGCTGAGAAGACACATATATTGAACGATGACTTTGCAATTACGATTGCGGGGTCAGTATCAGAAGCACAATTGCTTATTAAATTGTCACGAGCTGAGTTGAAGCTTAAGGAAGTTCGTACTAATAAAAAAACGAATGCAAAGGAAGCGGCTAATTTGATTGGGGGTTTGTTGTATGCAAATCTTCGGAAGATGAGTATGTTTCCTGGTGTTGCGCATTTTTTGCTTGGTGCTAAGGATCATAAGGGGCTTCATTTGTTTGATTTGTTCCCTGATGGGTCGGTCACTGATATTACTGATTATGTATCGAGCGGTTCGGGTTCAGTTTTTGCGTATGGTGTACTTGAGACACAATACAAGCATGGGATGTCTAGTAATGATGGGATGAGACTTGCAGTTAAGGCGATTATGGCAGCAATGCAACGGGACAACTGTTCAGGAAATGGAATTGATGTGGTTCATATCACAGAGAAAGAGATTAGGAGGGTTAGCCCTAAAGATATTGATTCAATGATGAACTAAGTATGCTTGATTTTTTTGTATGCTAAGTTTGTGTTTTCTTTTTCTTGTTGTTTTTCATCTTCATTTTTTGTGAAGTTGTGCGCAATGAGTGTTTCAACTGTGATGTGTTTTATGATTAGTTGATAAAGAAATATTGTGAATTGGTGTTATATGGATTAGTGTTTTTGGAGACATACAATGGGAGACATTCTGAAAGAAATTTTAAAGGTTTTGCCTGAGGGTAAAATATCGGAGACCGCTTTTGAAGGCGCTAATATTGTTCTTTATACAAAGAATAAGGAGTATTTTGCGGATAACGGTGGTACGATTCGCGCGGCAGTCTCGCAATTTAAGAAACGTATTGAACTTCGACCGGACCCGAGTTTGTGTATTGATCAAAAACAAGCTGAGAAATTGATTAAAGAAATGGTTCCTGCAGAAGCAGGTATTGATGAATTTATTTTTGATCCACCGCGTTCCCAAGTTATAGTGCATGCGGATAAACCTGGCGTGGTTATTGGTCCTCAGGGTGCGTTGCTTCGTGAGATTGCGCAGAAGACGTTTTGGGTTCCGGTGGTTCGCAGGTTGCCTCCTATAAAATCGAAATTAATTGATAGTATTCGTTCAGTTTTATATGAAAATGCAACGGAGCGTAAGAAATTTCTTGATCAAACAGGTCATCGAGTATATGATGGGTGGCTTCGTGAGAAAAAACACGAGTGGGTGCGTATTTCGTTTTTAGGAGCTGCAAGGCAAGTTGGACGTACGTGTTTTCTTGTTCAGACCCCGGAATCACGAATCTTAATTGATTGTGGTATTGATTCGGGTGAAGATGGGCCTGAGATGTATCCCTATTTAGATGCGCCTGAGTTTAATATATCAGATATTGATGCTATTATTGTTACGCATGCGCATTTGGATCATTCTGGTCTTGTTCCGTATTTGTATAAATATGGTTACCGTGGTCCGGTGTATTGTACTGCGCCGACACGCGATGTTATGGCTTTGCTGCAACTTGATTTTATTAAAATTCAACGAGCTGAAGGAAAGGAGCCGTTGTATACTAGTGAAGAAGTTCGACAAATGGTATTGCATACTATTACACTTGAATTTGAAGAAGTGTCTGATATTACTCCCGATGTTCGTTTGACGTTTTATACTTCAGGCCATATTATTGGAAGTTCGATTTGTCATTTGAATATTGGTAATGGACTTCATAATATGGTGTACACATCTGATTTGAAATATGCCAGAACTAATGTTTTAGAACCTGGTAATACTCAATTTCCTCGTGTGGAAACCTTGTTGATTGAATCTACATATGGTGGTAAGGAAGCTGTGATGAGTGATGAAGAAGCAGAATTATATATCGAGCGGGTTCTTGTTGAGTCGTTTAATCGCGGTGGTAAAGTATTGATGCCGGTGCTTGGATCTGGAAGAGCACAAGAGATTATGGTCCTTGTTGAGCGGTTAATGCGGGAAAATAAGGTTCCTAAGGCTCCGATTTATATTGATGGAATGATTTGGGATATTACGGCGATTCATACTGCGTATCCTGAGTTTTTGAGTCGGACATTACGGGCACAAATTTTTCATAAGGAAAATAATCCGTTCCTCTCTGATATTTTTAAGCAAGTTGCGTCACCAAAAGAGCGTCAAGCTGTTCTTGAGAGTACGGAGCCATGTATTGTTCTTGCTACGTCAGGGATGCTTACTGGTGGTCCATCAGTAGAGTATTTCCGATCGTTTGCGCGTAATGAGAAGAATGCGATTATTTTTACTTGTTATCAACAGCCAGGATCGCTTGGGTTTAGAATTCGATCGGGTGAACGGGAGGTAACGTATAACGAAGCTGGCAGACAACATACTGTACCAGTTGTTTTGGAAGTTCATAAGGCAGAAATTATTAGTCATTCAGATCGACGACAATTGCTTAATTATGTTAAACGGTGTACACCTCAGCCACGTAAGATTATGGTTGTACATGGTGAGGCATCTCGATGTTTAGATTTAGCATCGACGATTCATAAACAATTTAAGATTGAGACGACGGCTCCGAAGAATTTGGACACGGTGAGAATTCGATAGTTTTTGTTCTTTTTTTATTTTTGTTGGTTAATGTGTTGTTCTTTTATATTTTTACTTCTATTTTCCTTTGTGTTTTGGATGTCAACGTTCATCAGTTGGGGTGGCGTCGCTTCTCAGTTTTATTTTGTGTGAAACAGTGTATAATCCTGATAATCCTGCGATAGCAAGGTTTGCAAATAAATAGAGAATCGCAACAATTGCACCAGTTACCGATGAATAACCTAATGCTGGGAATAGGTATGCCACCGTTATTTCTCGAAGTCCAAATCCTTGGAATGTGATTGGGAGACTGGTGAATAGAATTACGACTGGAACGATGATCATACTTACACTTATTGGGATGGTCGGGTCAACTGAATATACAATAAAGGCAAACGCTATGATGTTTACTATATAAAATAAGGATGAAAATAGAATGGCTTTTGCTAATTTTTCTGGAGGAGTTTGTGGAAATTTACCCAAGTGAGTGCTAAAGAAATCGAATGGATACCATTTTTTAAGAGTTTTAAATTTACCTAAGAAATGAAAGAAATTTTGAAATACTTGGGAGAGTCCCCATACAAACACAAACGGTAGGGGAATAAGCAAAAATAACATGATATACGATCCGTTTAGCGCGGCGATTAGAAGTCCAACAAATGCAAATGATAATAATACCGAGAATATGATTATTTTTTCAGTCATAATTATTAATGAACTTGCGTCATTGCTTCCATTGATTTTTTGTAGTTTATACCATCGATAGAGGTCTCCACCAATTGTTCCAACCCCCAAGCTGTTATAAAAGAAACTGCTAAAATAAATTTTGAGTAATTCTTTATAGGGAACAAAAAGTTGAAGAATTTCGATTATAACTCCTAACATTGCGGTCGAAAATAGGATACTTGAAAGTTTAATAAGAAGAGCTAGTAAGAAATATCCGATTTTCATATCTTCTGCGACGTTTCTGACTTGGTTGAGGTTGATATGATTGAATATGGTGTAAAATAGAATTATACTAATCACTACTTGAATTAGAAAAAGGACTCTTTTTCGTGTTTCTTTGACGCTTTTATCCATTTTATTGAGTGTAGAGAGGGGGTGGTTGTTTTAAAAAGGTTATGTCTATTCTTTTTTTGTATTAAATGATAGAAATCTTTTTGAATGTGACGTTTTCTTAGGTATTTAAATCTCTACTCAAGAGCTCATTTAGGGTTTAGGAGTGAATTTGTGAGTATTTATGCCAACATCGCATACTCAAAACTTGCGTTTCGGTCGCGTTGTAGGATAGTACGTGTGAGTGGAAGTATATAATTATGCCAACATCGCATAACCCGGTATTGCGTCAGTCTCGAAACTTACTTTGGTATTCCTTAGTAAAATAAGATAACTGATCCTTACGGATTCCCGGTTCAAATCCGGGTGTTGGCGTTTTTTTTTGTTTTTTAATTTTTAGTTATTGTTGTTTTTTACCGTCTCTTTTGCTCTAAACTACTGCTTATTATTCTTGCAATGAGATCTTTATATTCCCATCCGCGAGACCGGGCCATGTTGGCTAAGCCGGCGTCTGGTGAGATATCAGGATTTGGGTTTACGTCAATGATGTATGGGATACCTTTTGATCCGCTTGTTGTTAAAACTCGAAAGTCAATTCTTCCATAGTCTTGGATACCCATGCGTTTGTATGCGGTCATGGCGGAGAGGATAAGACGATCTTTGAGTTCAGGAGGGATGTCATTAGGGAAATCAACTCCAATTTTATTGTATTCTACACTTCGGTCATCCCATTTAGAATTATATGTTAATATTTTTTCATGTCCAATAGGCAACTCAGTGTAGTTTAGTCGACTAATAGCGAGCACTTCGGGTGAAGATCTACCTATTATTCCCACGTTATATTCATCACCATCAATGAATTCTTGTACCAAGGCTTCACATTGGTATTCGGTGTGGATGTGTTTAATTATGGTGTCAAGCTGCTCTTGAGTTCTAACCACATTGTGGTTACTAATTCCAATACTTCCATCTTGGGTATTTGGTTTGACAAAATATGGGGTTGTGATTGATTTTGGTTTGTATGTTTTTCCTTGATCAATTATTCTCGATTCGGGGATATGAATATTTTGTCCGCGTAAAACGGCATTGGTTGTTGCTTTATCTAAACAGGTAACTAGGGTATTTAGACTTGAGCCTGTGTAAGGAATTCCAAGCATTTCAAGAAATGCTGGTATGTGTGCTTCCCGGTCCGGTCTGCAACAATATCCTTCATCTGCAAGGTTGAATAGAAGATCAATTTCATGTCGCATGCGTGGTAGGGTTTCAAGCATTCCATAATCAGCTAGCATAGGAATTACATCATGGCCTAGTTCATTCATTGCTTGTTCTACATATGGCGCACAACTTGTTCGTCCATAATTGTCTCCAGGTTGGGCTGCTGTTAAATCAGTATTATTATGTAATAAGAGTATTTTCATTCTGTTTTATTTTAGGATATGTTATCCTTTCTACCTCAATTAATCTTAGAAATCTAACGCCTTGTTGCATTGTTGTTCTGGTATAACTGTTAGTTATATTTTTTATGGTTCATACTGATATATAAAGTATTGTATTTGATTGTTATTATTATTACTTGACTCAATGTTTGGCTAGTATCTATTTTTGTTGTATTGCTGAGTTTGTGAGGTATTGTTTTTTAGTGAGACTGAATAATAATTCATCGTGATATATCCCATCAATGCAGTTGTACTCAGGGTAAATTCCGGTTTGGATGAATCCGTTTTTTATAAGAGGTTTCATACTTGCATCGTTTCCCTGGACTACTCCTGCTATTAATGAATTGAGGTTTAAGGTGTTGAATGCGTAGTGGGAGAGATAGTTTGTGATTTGATAACTTAATCCTTTTCCTCGATAGAGTGAGTCGCCGATGCAATAGAATAACTCTGCGCGTTTGTCAAGGGTATCGATTCCATCAATTCCCGCATGCCCGATGATGATTGGGTGGTCTTGGTTTTGTTCTTGTACTTCTATCATGAAAAGATGTTCAAATATAGGATCTGATTCCTCGAGTGTGATTGCGATGGAGTCTGAGGTGTGAGTTCTGCTTCTTACCCACGTGCTCATCGTTTTTCGTAGGTCTTCTTGGTTGAACCAATTCGCAATTAAATTGGCGTCTTGGAGTGTGTATGGGGGGATTTGTCTGAATGTGAGTTGCATGGAGTTTGGTTTTCTGTAGGCGTTTTTATTTTACTCCTTATTGGAATAGTTATTTTTGAGATATTAGATGTGATTTGTTTGAATGATTAAATGTGTGATTGGATAGGTATGGGCCGGTGAGATTTTTTTTGGTGAACGTGTAAGTTGGGCGTATTTTATGGTTTTGAGAAGCAGAATCCTTTTAAGTGACGAGGTGAGGTTACACAGTAATCCTTTTGGGAGTTTTTATGGGGTTTTAAATAGAAATTGGGGTGGGTTGATGAGACGAATAACGGTTGGTGTTGCAGCAAATATTGGGGCAGGTAAGTCAACATTGGTTGAACGCTTGCAGATGCCACCTTTATGTGATCTTCTTCTTAATGCTTTACCAACCCGAACGCCTCGTGAGCATGTTCATGTTTTTCCAGAGCATTTTAATCCTGATGTTCTCGCTGCATTTTATTCTGATCCCAAACGGTATGCCTTAACAGCGCAGTTAGAGTTTTTTAATGGCCGTCTGGCGCGGCAAAGTAATATTGCTACAGCGCAAGGTATTGTTCTTGAGGATAGAACTCTTGCTGAGGATTATCATATTTTTGGTAAAGCACAACGAATTATGGGATCAATGAGTGAGGCAGAGTTTCTAGCATATCAGCGAACATTTGATTTGATGACGGAGAAGGTTGTAGCACCTGATGTGATGATTTTTTTACGAGCAGATATTGCGACACTTCAGAGCCGTATTGAAAAAAGAGGTAGAGTTGAGGAGAAAACAATACCTACTGCGTATCTTGATGTGTTGAATGGGTTATATGAAGAGTTTATTTCCCATCACGTGAAATGTCCAGTCATTGTGGTGGATGCTAATGTTGATTTTGATGATAATGAGAGGTATTTTTCTTCCATTGCAGAACGGTTGGTATTTGAAATTAAGCAACTCAAAGTTCCCTATACAACCTCGGGGTTAAGTGAGTGGGTGGCGTTGCCTGAGGTTGAGGCAACACATAGGGCAATTTATGCTGAACGCGTGCTTAAAGAATACCTTCGAGAGCATCCGTCACTTATTTCGCTTGCGGGAAATGTTGGTTTAGGTAAATCAACTCTTACACAAATTTTACAGGGGTCACTGGAGCTTGAAGGATTGTATGAAAATCCACTGAATAATCCATTGCTTATGGATTTCTTGGGGGATAAAAAGAAGCATGCATATGATTTGCAGTTACATTTTTTAGAAATGCGCTCTGAGCAGCGAAGGCTTGCGAAATCAAATGGTTCTAGTTATGTAAAGGATCGTTCGATTCCTGAGGATTATTTGATTTTTAGTCGGTTTTTTGAAAAAGAAGGGCATCTCACTTCTACGCAGTTGGATCTGTTGTCTACTGCGTTTCATGCTCGATGTAATGACTTACCTCAGGCTGATTTGCTTGTTACGTTAACAGGTAGTCCTCGTCTTGCGTGGAATCGTATTTTGGAGCGAAATAGGGCGGCTGAAGTAGAAGGAGGTTGGACCTACCGTGAGATAGACGCGATGTCAAAATTGTATGCCACATATGCTCATGATGTGGTGAATTTCGGATTTCATAAAGGTCCGGTTCTTGAGATAGATGTTGATCAGGTAAATTGTTTGAATAGGATTCATACGGGGTATATTTGCTCACAGATTTATGAGAAATTGTCTGGGAAGAAATTTGAGATGGAGGGCCGGAAATAAAGCGTGTTTGTTCTATTTTTGAGGGGATGTTGTCTTGATACTATCAAATTTAGCATAATCTTTAAAAATAACCTGCCTTTGTTCCCCATTATGGCCCTGTAGCTTAGCCTGGTTGAGCGCACGACTGATATTACCTTTACGGGTATTACGGTTATCGTGAGGCCACGTGTTCAAATCACGTCGGGGCCACTCTTTTTTAGTTTGAAGTAGTGGGTTTGTGTTTAGAAGGTTATTGTGGTTGTTTTGATCTGTTGTATTTAGAATTTGAGATTTAGACTTGCGCTGTATACAGGTGATGAGTCGGTAAACTCGTACTTGTCTACCTTTTCATTGTTTTGATAGAGAGTTCCTACGTTGTATGAGAATTGTTGTTGGGCTAAGGCTTGTAGCGAGAAGATGTTGTATCCTATTTCGAGTCCGCCGCCGAGTCTTGCTCCGAAGCTTGTGCCTTGTGCTTGTGCTGTGCCGTTTTGGTTGATGTTCATTTGTGTTAGGGCTGATTTGAGCCATTCTTCTTTGGGTTCTACTCCATATAGAACTGCGCTTTGCATTTTGGAATAGAATGGATCGAATGAGAAAATTGGGCCGAATGTGAAATCTGCGATGTGTATTGGGATGTTCCAGCCAACATGGAGGCCAGCGGTGTAGATTTCTAATTTTGCGGTTACGTCGTAGGGTAGGGATACACCTTTGATTGGTTCTACTTTTCCATCGTCGTTTACACCTCCCATTATGTTTGGATGTGAAAATTCAAAGAAACCGCCAAGAACTAATTCACTTATTTCGAGATGTCCGATAATACGGTTATATCCGAAGCCTATTTGAAGAACGGGGACACTGGTTGCAACTTCTTTTGCTAGTTTTCCTTCGATGCCACTAAAACCGGAAACAAGTTGACCTACATCAAATGAACCTAGGCTTGTTCGGAGTGAGATGTCGTTTTTTGGTGGGGTTGGTGGTTGGGCTATTTGAGTGTGCATATTGGAAGTTGGTTCTTGCTGTGCGTACCCTAGGTGCGGGAATAGTACAATGCTTGTTGTGATAATGGTTTGAAGAAGTTTGTTTGTGCTATGTTGGTTAGTTTTGTTCACATTGGATGTTGTAGTTTATGGGTATTAATTGGTCTGCTCACGATAAATGGAAAATTTACTTTTTTTCTTGTTTTTTAGGTTGTATATACTATTACGGTGTTTCTTTTTGGGCGATAGGTATTTATGTGGGGAAGAGATTTTTGAGTTGATGATTACTATTTTATGTGAAGGGAGACTTCGAGATAAGTCTTTACGTGCCGTTTTGGATGAATATTTAGTGCGTATGGAGAAGTATGGCAATGTGCAATATATGGAGAGTTCTGATTTAGGGAAGTCTATTGCGAGTTTGAAAGAAGTTACTATTATTTGTTTAGATGAACGTGGCGTTCAAAAAAATTCGGTTGATTTTTCTTTAATGGTACAAAAGCTGACTTTATCTCAGAAGAATATTGTGTTTGTGATTGGAGAGGCGTATGGTATTCCTGCTAAAATTATGGATATGGCATCTGTTAAGGTTTCGTTGTCTCTGATGACAATGCCAACGCAATTAGTTCGGGTAGTGTTTGCTGAGCAGTTGTATCGGGCGTTTACGATTATTCGAGGCGAGCCGTATCATAAGGAGTGAGTGTTTAGTTTTATTGGGGATTAGTTTGATTTTTTCTTAGTTTGAGTTGGTTTTTTTAAGGTGAGTTATAAGTTTAGTTAGTTTTATATATCTTAAAATATGCATTTTGTTGTGGCATATGCAGTAACTCACATCCTTGTTGCGATGGTGATTCTTTCTCTTTTACGTCATTATGTATTTGGTGTTAAGAAATTTCCTAGGTATCTTGTTTTGATAGGCGGGATTGCAGCGATTTTACCTGATGCCTATATTGTCATTGGGTGGGTAGCATCTTGGTTATTTGGAAGTGTGTTGGATTTGCATGGCACGTTTACACATAGTTTCTTTATTCCAATTTTGTTTTCAGCTATTGGATTTGCTTTTTATCTTGGTCGTATGATGCGAGGTGCACAGGTGTGGTTTGTGGTTGCATTTGGATGGCTAAGTCATGTTTTACTGGATGTTTTATACCGAGAAAGCGTTGGTAAGGCGTTGGGTTGGCCTTTTATTTATGATGTGGGTATTCATGCTCGATGGAATTTGTATCCATATGCAGTTCATATTGATGCAGTATTGCTTATTGTTTGGTTGATACATGAAGAATTTGCAGGAAATATTAAAGATTATTTTTGAGATTTAGAGAATATTGTTTTCGCTTTAAGGTTGATAATTGTTTAATTTTGTTGGTTTTTTTTTGCTTCTTGCTTCGCTTCTCGTCTTGATTTTATAATTTCATATACTAATGGGATGAATGAGACAAGGATTACTCCTATTACAAAACTGCCAAAGTGATCTTGTACAAATTGAAAGTTGCCAAAGAAGTAACCAATTGGGGTGAATGCACAAACCCATAGAATCCCGCCAATGATGTTATAGAGGAGAAAAGTGGAGTAGTTCATTTTACCAACGCCAGCCATGAATGGAGCGAAGGTCCGCACTATGGGAATGAACCTAGCTAAGATAATGGTTTTTTTACCATGTTTGTGGTAGAATTGTTCTGTTTTTTCGATATGCTTTTGTTTTATCCAATTCTTTGCAATGATTTTTTTCCCTAAATAACTTCCTATCCAATAATTTGCCGTATCTCCTAATATTGCTGCGACGCTGAGTAAAATGAGTAGGAGGGGGAGATTGAGGATTCCTTGCGCGGCAAATGCACCAAGCGTAAATAAAAGTGAGTCTCCTGGCAGAAAGGGGGTAAATACGATTCCAGTTTCAGCAAAAATAATGAGGAACATGAGAACGTAGGTACTTGTTCCGTATTGAGCTATTATTGCAGCAAGGTGTACATCAATATGAAGTATGAACTCAAGGAGTGTGGATATGGCGGACATATGGTATTTTTAAGGGGTTGTTCTTAATAAATGTAGCGAATATGGAAAAGGTGTTTTTGATTGTAGAAAGATGTTAGTTATTTGCATGTTGTAATGAAAAAATATAAAAAAAAATGGGAACTTATAGAATTACGCAGTGTGATCCGTTTCGTCGTCGCCTTCTTCTTCAAGTTCTTGGATTACTTCATCAAACTCTGCTTCAGTCATGATTTTCTTTTTGATTAAGATTTTTACAAGTGCATCAACAAGAAGACTGTTTTCTGAGAGGAGATCTTCGGTGTTCATTTCTTCTTCCTCATGATTGTGATTATTTTGGTTGTTTTGTGTCATTTTTTGAGCCTCCGGGTTTCGTTTTTGTTGTTTTTGGCGCAAGATATATAAGGCATTCCCTTGCGTTTTTAAGTATGGCAAAATTGAGGTCTGGGGTCAGTTCTGTTGTTTCTTCGGTTGCAGCGTATGATGTTCCTCATTATTATGAGCTTGCACTTTGGCATGGAGCGGATTTGGATAAGATTATTTCTTTTCTTTTGGATGTTCTGAAGGTTCATGGTCGAGTTCAACGGGGAGGTACTGGACGTGTTTTGGAGCTTGCGTGTGGCAATTCGGCTCTTGCATCTGGGTTTATGAAACGTGGCTTTCAATTTGTTGGACTGGACTTAAATGAGAAGATGTTGGAGCTTTCTTTGTTGCGGACACGTGAAGCGGGTCACGAGATTGAAGTTCATCATAAGGATATGAAGAGTTTTATTATTGAGAAGAAGTGTGATTTGGCGTTTGTGATGTTTAATTCGGTGTATCGGGAGTCAAATGATGAATTTGTTGCGCATTTGAAGTGTGTGAGTTCTTCTCTTGTACCTGGTGGATTGTATGTGTTACATATGGTTGTAGAAGGTACGCATGATGATGTGTATACAACGAAGAATTTTAAATGGAAGGTGAAATCTGGTCCGGTTTCCATTAAGGCTGAGTTTCATCGAGATGTTTTAGATTATGTTGCTCAATTGCGTCGTGAGACATTGCAACTTCGGGTTGTTGATAAGTTGAAGTCTTCTGATGAGGTGATCTTTACTGAGTCGTCGGTTGATAAGGTCATTTATCCGCAGGAGTTTTTGATGTTGCTTGGTTCCACTGATTTTGAATTCGTTGGTTGGTTTAATGGGTTTGACTTGTTGGCTACATTGGATTCCACTGTAGGGACAGATTATCTGGTTGCGGTGATTCGGAAGAAGTAGGTTTTTTGTCACCTCTTTTTTTATAATTTTTAAATTTTTATGGACGACAAACCTTTATAACTGGCATTGTGTTTTTTAGAGTTATGACATTAAACCTTATTGATAAAAATGTGATTCAAACATGCAAATTTTTACTGGATGCGTTGTATTTGAAACATAAACAGTTGTATGTGGATTTGTTTTTTTATGAGAAAGATGTTCTGTTTGGTGACTTTTCGCTTGAGCCGCTTGTTTTGGTTGGTATATTGCAGAGGCAGAAAAATAACAAATTGCGTGCACAGGTACAAGTTTTTCCAATGTCAGGGAAATTTATTTGTACCGATTTTAATTATTCCTTGCATCGAAAGCGAGGTAAAACCTTCTTGACACAAAAAGATGGGGTATGGGGCATTTTACCTGAAGAGACTCCTGTTATGGCGAAGAAAGTGGTTGTTCATAGAGGTGATATTGTTTTGGATTTGGCCACTGGTTCTGGCATGATTGCTATTTTTTGTGCAGATAGAGCCCAGAGAGTTATTGCGACCGATATTAATCCTAAAGCAATTCATTATGCTCGCTTTAATGCTATTTTGAATGGAGTGGATGATAAAATTGATTTTAGGGTGGGTGACTTGTTTTCTGCTGTTAAGGGGGAGAAATTTGATTTAATTGTGTGGAATGGTCCTACTGTGGCTGTTCCTGAGACATCTGGTAAGTATCCTATTTATTCAGATGGAGGAATAGATGGGATATCATTTACTCGTCGGTTTGTTGATTCTGCATTGGATTATCTTACGCCCACGGGGAGGTTGCAATGGTATGATTGTGCTGTTGGAACCGAGAAAATGCCTGTGTCGATGGAATATTTGCAATCTCAATGGAATAGTAAGGGATTACGAGTTCTATATCATTCGCTTACCAGTGATGCTGTATCACTTACAAAATCGTTTGCAATTTATGAAAAATATAATCTTAATCAACCCTCCTTTAAAACGCCTTTATCATGTCAGGCCGTTACCAAAAAAGAGGAAGAAAAGTGGCATGTGTGGTTGACCTCGAGTGGATATACTCATTTTTATTATGCTTTTGTGGAAGTGCGTCCTGCGACAAAATTTAGTCTTACTTTTCAGTTTCCAGATAAGGATGTTCGATCAGACCGTTACTTGACTCGTTTTTGGTTATGGATGAGCTATGCACGAATTTATCGGATGTTGAAGTGGTGTGAGAAGTTGTGATTTTTGTGAATGGTTAAAAGTAATCATCACAATAATCATCTTGAGGGTCAAATATCTTTTTCCAGTGTGTCAAATCGGGTATTTCTTTGTATTTGAATTGTTGTATAAATTGGTCTCCAAATTTGTTAATTGTATTTTCAATTTCAATTGGTGGTTTCCAATTGTCTCCCATATATTCTCTTATCTTTTTGAATAGGTAATAACTTATTTCTGCACCTTTTCGTACTTTGTCTAAGTCTGACAATCCATTTATTTGTTTGGTTTGAGATGATGCGATGTTTCTAAACAGTTCAATTAGTTCTTCTATTTTGATAGCTGTAATTTCTTGGTCATCGAGAAATACTTTGTATGCGATTAATTTGTCACCGATTGATTCAGATGTGATTATGTGATTTACAAAGTTTATTTTGATGTCGCTGTTTTTGTAGATTGCATATATTCTCATTTTCTGGTAGGGTATTTTTAATTCCGGCCATAATTCAATTGGATTGAGGTTATGATACTCTCGTATGATCATGATTGCTCCTTCACCAAAGTTTTTACTTACATCATATGGGCCGTGAAAATAGAATCCCCCTGTCATATAATCATCGTAATAGAGGGTATAACAAAGGTTATTGGATGATATAGTTAATGATGCGATGCTTTTCTGTTCTTCTTTTGAGTTTGGTATATTCCATGTGATACTTTTTATGATTTCATGTATTTCATAATTGTGAAGAATTAGGTTTTTTCCATCCAGGCAGAATATGTTGTTCTTTACTTTGTACTTGAGTATTTCAAATAGTAATAGTGCAAATTGTATTCGTTCTTCTGTGCTGATGTTTGTGATTTCATATTTTTTTGCTACTTTTAGACCGATGATGGCGTTATGTTGTAGGAATATTCTGATGATGTCAGCAGGGGGCATTAGATTTGCAATTTCTTTTATAGTCAGAGTTTCCTTTAATTTATTTAGACGGTAATACATGTCTAATGATTCGTCAACATCGAAGTAGGAATCCATTTGACCGCCGTTTAGTGGCCATGATGTTTTTGGATTCATCCCGCTAAATCCCTCACCTATTGCTCGGATAAATTCATCAATTATTTTATCTTGTTCATGAACGGAAGTTTCTGTATGGGTCATGTTGTTTTTAGTCTTAAGTTTTTATTCCTTCATTTTTGGGATGACCCAGTAGGCAACGATTGCTGCGAGGGCCATTGTAATCCAGAATGCTAGTGTACTTATTTTATGAAGAAAAAAAAGAATAAAGGTCGCTATAGTTAAGATGGCCAATACGAGTCCTAGGATTTTGAGGGGTAGTGGTTTCATCTGTATGCAGTTTTTGTTTTTGTTACTGTTTTGGTTCCGTCTTATTTTAGTTCTTTTATAAGTTCAGCTACTGTTAAGAGTTCTTCAGAGCCACTGATCATATTACGAAGTTTTATTTTTTTGGCTTTAAGTTCGTCTTCTCCGACTATTGCAACAAAGGGTATGTTTAATGATGCGGCATATTCAAGATTTTTACTTATGCCTTTTTTACCCATTGCGATTTCGCTTGGAATTCCTTGCCTTCTGAGTTGTTCTGTAATAGCAAGACAATCACTAATTGTGTTGATGGGGATGACGAGTATTTTTGTTGTTGATTTTAACGTGCCTTCGTCTCTGTTTGTGAGCACGTCCATAATAGGCTCAAGTCCAAAGGAGATCCCAACAGCAGGTACATTTCTTCCACCGCCTATAAATTTTCCAACCATATCATCGTATCTTCCTCCACCCGCAAGAGAGCCTTTTGGTTCTTTTTCTGCTGGATTTTTGAGATATGCTTCCATGACAGTTCCGGTGTAGTATGCTTGGCCACGTGCAAGAGAAACGTCGAATTTATAGTTAGTGATTCCTTGCGCTTTAAGATAAGTGAAGAGTTCTTCAAGTTCGGAGATACCTTCTTTACCTTTTTCAGAGGTGATTTTTTCTTTAAGTTCTGATAAGGAAATTCCATCACGAATAAGTTCAAAGATTCCATCACATTGTTTTTGAGTGTAGCCGCGCGTTAGAAGTTCTTCTCGCACTCCTTTTTCGAATATTTTGTCAAGTTTGTCAATCGAAATGATTGCTTCTTTTGTTTCTTTGATTCCTGCTTGCTCGAGGATGCCATCTAAGAGTTTGCGGTTGTTTATTTTGAAATAGACATCAAGGTTAGCTTGCGTAAAGAATGCATTTGCCATTGTTGCGATTTCAGCATCAGCTAACATGGAATTAGTCCCAACGGTGTCAATGTCACATTGCCAAAGTTCACGATATCGTCCTAGTTTTATTGGTCCATCACGAAATACTTCACCCATTTCATAGCGTTTGAATGGGAGTTTGGTATTTGGGTTGCATGATAGATATCTTGCTAATGAAGTGGTTAGTTCAAATCGTAAAGCAAGGTTTCGTTTTCCTTGGTCTTGGAATTTGAATGTTTCTTTTAGACAATCACTGTCTTCTTCTGCTCCCCCTTTGGCTGCGAGGGTTTCGTAACGTTCAATAATGGGTGTTTCGAGGGGGAGAAATCCGTAGAGTTCAAAAACGTCTCGCATAATGGTCAACACTTTGTTTTTGATAATCATTTGAGATGGTTCGACATCTCGTACGCCTTTTGCTAGTTGCATTGTCATTGTATTTACCTCGTTTGTTTTCGTGTTTTTATATGTTATTGTTTGGTTTTTTTGTTGTTATTAGTGGGTTTGTGTTTATTGAGGGGTTTAGGAGTATTTTTCTAGATACTTTGATCCTAACTTTATTGCAAGGTTGATTGCTTCTTCGGGAGTCTTTACACCATGTGCGATTTGCCTGGATCTTGCATCGAGATACTTGTTTGCAAGTTGATCTGCCCAACCTCCTGTTCCTTCTATAACAATAATGGGGATGTCACTTTGGTACGCAACAGCGATTTCGTTTAAGGTTCCAGAACCTCCACTTACAGCGATTAATACATCGCAACTTAAGGCGAGGACGTATTCTCGTCCACCTCCTCGGTCGAGACCGCAGCTGATGATGATGTCGGCGTCTTTTTGGAATACTTTTTTGTCTTTGTTGTAGGTTACTCCTACGGTTAGGCCTCCTTGTTGTTTGGCTCCTCGACATGCAGCAGTGGACAGTGAGTCACAATCTTTTTCTGCACCGAAGACAAGGATGTTGTTGCTACGTGCTATTAGTTCGCCGAGTTTTTCTGCTATTGCTTCTAACTCCTTGGTGTATTTGAGGTCCGCTGCGGATCCCATTACTCCTATTTGCAATTTTCTTTGAATTTTTTGTTGTTGTATGGTATTTGATTGTGTCATTTTATTTTTCTCCGTTGTATGGTACTTGCGTTCCTATTGTGCTTGCGTTAAATCCATTATTGATTAATTTCTGCACAAGTAGGTGGTAATATTGTTTGCATAGTTGTGAGACTGGCTCGATGTTCTTTTGAGGTATACTTGCCCAATTGCCTAGGTTTTCCCAGTAGGGGATGTAGGTTTTTTCTTTTGTTTTTGATTCTACTTGACGTCCGTCGATTCCAAATAAATCTCGTAGTTCGATCCATTCGTAGAAGTTGTAGGTTTGTATCGGAGTGCACGGTGTTATTTGTTTTATTTTATTGGTTGCTTCTTGCGTGGAAAATCCAAGATAGATTTCTTTTATTACTATTTTTTCTTGTGAGAGCTTGCTCACGATTTCTAGAATAGTGTCTCCTCCAAACGCTCCAACATCAGCTAGTATAATCTTTTCGTATTGTGATGCTATCTTTGATATTTGGCACTCTAACGGAGGTGTATTTGGTCTTGGTGCAAGTGTTATTATACCTGTTTTGGGGTTTGTTTGTCTGGTTACTTCGAGGTAGGCATTTGCGTTTGTGATGTATACTCGATCAAGACTGATCACAGGCAGATTGTTGCGTTTTGTTAGATATTCTAGAGTTGTTGAGATGTCTTGACAGTTTACTGATACTTGATTTATATCTTGAGGGATATAGGGCCAGAATTTGGTTAGAAATTCATCTTCTAGTATTTTTATTTCAGTCTTTATTTTTTGGTCTAAGCTGAAATCTAGCTTTCGTTCAAGTGTTTCTGCTATATCTTTACTGATTAAGTATGTGCCGACACTCAGCACTTTTTTGTGCCTTAGCCTCAGTTGGTACCATTGTACTTGATTTGTTCAGTTCGTTTTTTTGTTTCATTTTATTTTTCTCCTTGTTGTATTTTTTTTGTTGTGTTGGTGTAATGTTTTCTTCTCTGTTTTATCTCTTTGAGATAGGCCTGCCACCGGGGATTGAACCCGGACCGGAAGATGTCTGTTTCTTTTGTTGTACATTTATTTGGAAACCACAGTCTACCGTGCTACCATTACGCACAAAGTGATCGATGTCACTTTGGCGCACCGGAAAAATCGTTGTTTTTCTGATTGCACTATGGCAAGCATTGTTGAGAAATATTGTTTATGCTAAGGGCGCAGTGGCCTATAGATGATGAATTTTATTTGCTGTGTTGCTTGCTATTTGAGCATTATTTATTTGGTTTAAGAAATAGGTTTTAGAGTTTACTTGTTGCTTTATGTTTACTTTTTGAGAACTTGATGAAATAAAAGGGGAGTAGTTTCTTAACAGATTAACTCTAACAATGACGATACTCAACTCCGGTTTGTGTTTTCATAAGTATCTTTAATTGGGTGTTTTATTTAAAGGTTTGGGATGTTTTTGTTTATTTTTTTTTGATGATGTTCTTTTTTTGATGAATCTATTATTATTATTATTATTATTATTATTATTTATCGTTTATATTTTTTTAATAGAGTAATTCTATTAGTTGGTAGGTGTTATCTCGGTTTGCACAGTAGGTTGTTCTTTGTGTGTTGCTGTCGGAACCAAATGTTGCTGAAGTATCAAATGATTCTGCAATTTGATTTAATTTCCCCACTAATTGAGTTTGTGAAGTGCATCGATATAATTGAACATCCATGCTGGCTAAATCGCGCAAGAAATCTCTTGCTGGTATTTTTGGTATAAGGCGTGCTTCATCGGAACTAGGTGATTCGGTTCCGTGGCATTGGTGTTTTCGAAAATCGGTGATGTTAATGCCCGCTATTGTTTCTATATTTGAGCTTGTTTGTGGTATCATATTTTAATCATTTTAGATTGAAAATGGGCCGCTTATAAAGATTTCTTCCCATTTAATTACACTATTCTTGTTGCAGATGTTTTTTTAAATAAAATCAGTTTCAGAATTGTATGAGAATTATTCAAGGTTGTGAATTGCGTGGGTTTCTTCATGCATCGAAACAGGCAAAACAGAGTTTGTTGTATATCTCGAAACGATTAGATAAAGCTCCTACAACGGAACGAGCATGGGCTCTGCATCAATATGATTGTTTGGGTCGCTATTATGGTAATGTTGGGGATAGGGTATTATCTAAGGTTAACGATGATATGAAACTTGGTGGTCATGTGGCGTCCGAATATGATAAGGCTCTTGTTGAGCGAAATAATTTGCTTGTGAAGGCATGTGAGAATAGGCTGGGGTTAGGAATAACCTATGGTTGGTTTTTTCGGGATATTATTTCTGAGCGCAGAAAATGGATGGAAGAAGACTTGCTTTGTTCTTTGCCATTATTTAAATCGAGAGAATTTTATATTCAAGGTACGACATCAAGTCTTTCTGAGATGCTGGCAACGGTTGCTCTTGGACCTGCGATGATTGAGGTTGCTGAAGAAATGTTGGATTATGGAATAGGGCTTGGTCTTAAACAGGATCACAATTTAATTGTATATGCTTATGAACAAATCAAGAGAATATCAAAATAAATATGTTTAATATTGGTTTTAGAAATATGTTATACCTTATGGTTTGATATACCATACCATTGCGGGGGTGTGGTTATCATAAAATTCTGGGAATCTTGCAATTAATGTAAACCCAAGTAAATTTGCAATTAACTCTTGGTGGCTGTCTTCTGGGTGGGTTGCAAGTATTCCTACTTTTTTTTCTCTTGCTAGATCTATTGTTCGTTGCATGAGGGCTGTATGGGTTAGTTGTTTATACTTTTCTTAACAACCGCTGAGTGGACTTGCTAGTTCAATTAGATCGTTTGGATTTGGGTAAGAGAGATTTCTAGCATGGAAATATTGGTGGAGGCTGTTTTGTGGATTTGGAGTTGATTTGGTAGGGTCTTGTTGGTACCATTCAGATGATTCGCCAACTGTTGCAAAAATAGTTGCTGCTGCGAGGTGGTTTTCTCTTGAAAAAATGAAACCTTCTAGTTTAAATTTTTTCCATCCTTCTTGTTCGGTTGAATTAAATTCTTCTTCTGTTTGACAGTTTCTATATATTGCAAAGTCTTCATAACATAATTCTAGTACGCTTGATAGGTCTCTAGTGGACTCAAATGGTGAGACTCCGTTCTTTCGTTGGAATATTTCTGACATGCTATATTCCTATTACTTTGTGTTTATAATCATTTCTGTAATCCCAAAAATTAGTTATGGCTGTTGTCGTTGTTATTTTTGTTTTAGAAAAAATCAAATTTGATGAAATGGGGCGGCCACTGGGAATTGAACCCAAATCTAGGGATCCACAGTCCCCAATACTAACCATTATACGATGGCCGCCAATATTATGGGTAAAGTCAGGGTTGTTTTAAAAATGTTTTTGCAATTCGTATGACAGTTATGCTTTTTGATGCAGGTTGTCTTTCTAATTTAAAATTTAGTTCCTTCTATTGGACTGAGGGAAAATTCTTGATCGGCAGCAAGAGGGTGGTATTCCATTATTGATTCACTAAATTGGTTGCGTAGATCTGCGAGTATGTTTTTGAATTCTCTTGGGTTAGGCAAAAGAAAAGTTAACTGTATGTCATAATGTCCCATCAATTCTATGATGGTTTCACAATACGGATGATATTGATAATATGTTATAATTTGAGTTTTATGTGAAGGATTTCTAAGAGATATTAACACTTCATAATTTTGTAAGCCAAACTTGGTGTAATCAATTCTTGGTCGATAGGCGATGATTATTTTTTTCTTTTCTAGCTGTCTTAAACGGGCACTAATTGCAACAGCGCTAAGATTTATTTTCTTGGTCAGATCAACTACGCGCGTTTTAGCGTCTTTGCGCATTTCTTGAATAAGTAAGATATCTTTTTTGTCAATTTTTTCTTCAACGTCATTAAAGTTACTTTTTAAGTTGTATGTTATCTTTTTTTCGGGATTTAAAAACTTACGATTGAAGATTTGAATTTCAACAATGGCGATTAATTCTTTTTTGAGAATGAGTGAACCGAATTTCATTAATAAATCATTATAGGTTTGGTTTAACTCTACATTATTTTTTGTACATATGGTCATAATGGAGTTCCATTCACCATCACAAACACCCACCCAAATTATTTGTGGGCATTTTTTTATCCATTCCATCCAATGTTGTTCTTGATCTCTATTTAATGGTACAAATTTCAAAAGAAGACGATGATATACATAACCTAATTTTCTAGGTGAGATAATGGAGTGTGAATCAATGATCACTCTTTGTTCTTCTAATTTTTTTATGCGATAGTGTGCAATATCCTTTGATATACGAAGATTTTTTGCTAGGCTGATTATCGATATCCTGGCGTTTGAATCTAATTTTTCTAAGATTTTTAGGTCAGTTTTATCCATTTTTACTAATAACCATTGTTTTTATATAAATATTCTTAGTTTTATTGTAATTCGATGTATTTGCTCTTTATATATGTGGGAGATTGTGTCATTAATATGAAAACTATACCTCAGAAAGAATCACATAAACCAGAATTAAGCATTGCTGTTTTAACACCTTATTTGTATATGAGCGTTGCCGAGTTTTGTGTTGATAAAGATGAATTTGCAATACAGGTGGGAAAATATTTATATGACCCCGATAATTTGCATAGTGTACGATATCTTGAAACAGATAAGTATATTTTACGTTTAGATAATCCTGTGAAAAATAATTTAGAAAAGCCAGAGGATGCCCATTTAGTTATTGCAGGTTGTGCTATTGAGACAGAATTTCAAGTATCTTTTATGAAATATTCTGGAGCGCTGGTTGCCCGTTATAGCATATTTCATGGCGGACCTTCACAATATACTGGTTTTGCGCCAGAGGTAGCGGGTTATGCGTTCGATGTTCCTAAGGAAATAAGTACTATTCGAGCATTGCTTGCTGATGATCAATTTCTTGAAGCTATACTTGAGAGAGAAGAGAGTAAAATTGTACGTGCAATTGAATCTTTGAATCAGGGGTTTGGGACGCCAATAATTGTAACTCCCTATTTGTCGAAAGCTCTTCAGGTGGTACATACAAGGAAATAAATAGATAGTACTGTTATTTTTTTATAATTAATGATTAATCTAGTTTGAATGAGTTGTTGGTGTTTTCTTTTGGTTTACCAAGAATTATGTCGTCAATTCTAAGAATCATTTCGGCTACTTGAGTGGCGGATGCGAGGGCGACGGTTTTGATTGAAAGTGGTTCAAAAATTCCTTCTTGCTCGGTGTTGAGGAGAAGGTTGCTGTTGCTCATTTGATTAATCTGGTTTGCAGCTTGGGTATAAGTGGAAGGTTGTGTGTTTATTCCCAGTGTTGATAGGCCATTTTGATGTGCGGCTTTTAGAGCAGTCATGGAATCCATTGCATCAAGACCTGCGTTTTGGGCAAGGGTGTGAGGGATTGATTCTAGTGCTTTTGCGTAGGCTTGGATTGCTAATTGATTTCGGCCGCTTTGGGTTTTTGCGAATTCTTCGAGTGCTAAAGCAAGATGAATTTCTGTTGCGCCCGCGCCGGGAAGCATACGTTTGTCATTTATAGCGGCGCAAATGTCTCCTAGGGCGTCTGTACATGCTCGTTTGCATTCTTGGGCGTTTTGAGGTGTTGGAGCACGTAGGAGAATGGTGATTGCTTTGGCGTTTGGACAGCCGCTTACAACTACCATTTTTGTTTCACCAATGAGACGTTCTTCTACTGTTGAAGCACTGCCTAGAATGGCAGTGGTGAGGTCTTTTAGAGAGCTACATATTTTGGCGTTCGTGGATTTTTCAAGTAGTTCCATGTCACTTTTTTTTACCCGTCTTAGTGCTAAGATATTTGCTTTTGCAAGATAGTATTGCGCTAAATCATCAATTCCTCGTTGACATATTACCACTGTTGCTCCGCTTTGGATGATATTGGTGGTTATGGATTTGAGGTGTTGTTCTTCGTGTTCTAAGAATTGTTGAAGTTGTTTTGGATCTGATAGCTGGATTTTTGCGTCGATATCGGTTGAACGTACTTCGAGGGGAATGTCGACAAGGAGGATTTTAGCGTTTTCAATTTTTGATGGCATACTTGGATGCACTCGTTCTTTGTCAAGGATGATTCCAACAATAAGTTCACTTTTTTCTGTGGTTGGTCCAACTTCGAGTTCTAGTTTAATGTTTTCTTGATTGAGAGATTCTTGGGTGCGGACATGGTCGAGAGCGTCGATAAGTAGGGATGCGAGATGTTCTTTGTATCTTTCAATTCCTTTCCCAGTCATGGCGGTGGTGGCAATTTGATGTAAGGTATTTCTGTTTTCAATTGGTTTTGAGAAACTGATTAGTCTACGTTGTGCAAATTCTTCTGCTTGTGCGTAGGCACGGATAATTATTGATGGATGGATTCCTTGGTCAATTAATCCTTCTGCTTGGCTGAGTAGTTCACCTGCGATGATGACTGCAGTGGTTGTGCCATCACCTACTTTATTTTCTTGGGTTTTAGCAACTTCAACAAGCATTTTTGCAGCAGGATGTTCGATTTGCATTTCTTTTAGGATGGTTACACCATCATTGGTTATAGTGATGTTTCCCGCTTGGTCTACGATCATTTTATCCATCCCTTTTGGACCTAAAGTTGATTTGACGGTGAGAGCAATGGCTCTAGCTGCTGCGATGTTGCTTCGCAGAGCGTCACGTCCTTGAATTCGTTCTGGGTTGTTTGCTAAGATCTCAGGCATGGAGGTTTTTTGGTTAGGGGAGTTTTTAAACTTTTATTTGGCAGAAGATAGCTGTTTTTTTTGTTTTAAAGTGGATACACTTCATTTTTTTAGTGGGAGAGTATTGATGTCATATGGTGTTGGTTTACACGTTAATTGTAATGCAAATGGTATTGTAGATTCTATTGTAGACTATATTGTAATTGTAGTGTTTGACTACCATAGTACTACCCTATCTTGCATTTTAGAGAATCAGAATCTTTATTAATGACTTTTTGAGTTAGTTGTTTAAGGTGATTAATGTATGGCAAGCGTAACTTTTCTTGGTACCGCAGGTGGGAATGCTGTTTCTCGACAATCTCGTGCATCTGGCGGAATTATTATTGTAGTTGATGATGTTCAACTTCATTTGGATCCTGGTCCAGGTTCTCTTGTTAAGGCAAAGGAGTTTGGGGTTAATACGTCAAACACGACAGCTATTCTTGTGAGTCACAATCATATTAGTCATTGTAATGATGTTAATGCGCTCATCGAAGCGATGACACACAGTGGTATTGAGCATCGTGGTATTGTTCTTGCTTCTAAGTCTGTTTTACAGCAAACAGATTTGAGTTTTCCGGTGGTAACTAAGTATCATATGGGTTTAGTTGAGAAAGTTATTGCTCTTGAGAAAAATCATAAGGTGGGAATAGATAATGTGGAGATTCATGCTCTTCCAGTTCAACACACTGATCCTACCGCAATTGGGTTTAAAATAATCTGTCCTAAATTTACTATTGGATATTCAGGTGATACCGCATTTTCTTCGGAGTTTGTTGAGAGTCTAATGGGTGTTGATTTGTTGATATTAAACGTTACATATCCTGGTAAGCGCGCACAAGGTATGAATTTAGATACAGATTCAGCAATGAAAATAATTTCGACAGTTCGACCTAAGATGGCTATTATTACCCATTTTGGAACAGATATGTTGAAACTGGATCCGATTACAGAGGCTCGAGAAATTCAACGGATTACAGGTGTGCAAACGATTGCTGCGCATGATGGGTTGACTATTTCGCCTGCTGGGTATCAACAGAATCAAAGTCCGATTAGAGGATATAATTAGTTTTTCCCGTATTCTTTAGTTTTTAATTTATTATTCTTTTAAGTTGGTTATATTATCTGTGAATTATTTTTTTTACATCTTCTTTATGTTTTCTTTTATCATCTCAACTATTTCTGGAAATTCTGGAATTTTGAAATGACCATTTTTACTTTCATAGATGATTATGTTTGCATTTTTGAGCTTTTTTTGGTATTTATCCGCATGTGATACAGGGACACAATCGTCATTTTTTGAGAACAATAATGTTAAGTTAGGTGATTGTTTTTCAAGTAGGGAAAGGTCTGTTTTTAATTTGAATCCTCCTACTAAATCTTCTCCAATGAGGGTATTGTCATATGGTGGACATACTAGGTAGGTCGCCAGGATTTTTTTTGGAAATGTGTTCTCTGAGAGATATTTTGCAAAGAAGATTGCTCCTAATGATTGACCTAGGAGAATAATGTTGTCCTCTAACAAAGGGATATGTCGTTCAAAGTGGATTTTCCATTCATTGTATTTTGCGTTGTCTTGTAAGGGCATTCGGGGTCTGATTATATCTATATCTTTTGGAAGTTTAGTGGTTAGATATCCTTCTGCCCACCGTATTTTTGGTTCAATATTTACTGCCCTATTTTTTAAAAAGTGGATGTAGTCTTTTTTATTTTTGAAAGTCATTCCACCGTTGATGTAAAATAATTGGATTTTTGCCATCTTGTTTATTGATTTAGTTTTTCTTTGTTTTTTCCCGTCTCTTTTATATGAAATGTAATAGGTAGATGACTCCATATGATACTGCGCATCCAGCACTGATGAATAGCATGGCTGGATAGTATCGATTTGGTTTTCCGTAGAAGAATAATAAGGCTAAGGCGATTGTTGTGAAGATTGGAACTATTAATGCGGCGTTGAGGCCGTAGAGTTTGAGCATGACGCCGGTGAATAAAAGTGGGAAGGCGATGTCTCCACCACCTAATACTGCGGTTCTTGTTTCTTGTGTGGTTGTGGTTGTGTGTTGAGAAGGTGTGATTTTGGTGGTAGTCGTTGTTGCTGATGTTGTTTTACTGCTATGTGTAGTTGAACTTGTGCTATGTGTGGTTGGATTTGTGATATGTGTCTTTGATGTGGAACCTGGCATTCCTTGCTTGCTGTTATAGGGGATGTATAAGCCGGCAAAGAGCTGTGCTTTGGTTTGGGACTCAGCTAAGGTTACCATATGTTTTGATTTCCATACGGCGTAGGCATCGTAGATGGAGATAAGGATTAAAAGCATGGTGATTGAGAAAAGATTGATGACGGGAACGAATAAGAGTGCAATTGCTGGGTAGATGAAGAGTTCTGTGAAATTGTGTATGTATATGTTTGGTTTGAAGACTTTCCATAAACCGAGTATAACTGCAAGTATGATAGCTATTGTTGGTTGGATTATGACAGCGAAACTCGTTGTGAGTGTGGTCATGATGGCGAGAAGATACCATATTTTCCACACGATAAATAATTTGAATTTGATTAGGATTAAGAGGAGTATAGTTCCGATGAACACCATGATGATTATTGGGATATAGGATGTTTGTTCTTCTAGTTGGGGGCGCTCTTGAAGTGCTAAATCTTTGAATTCTGTTTTTCCTGAATCGATCGATTTTTGTTTATCTATTGTGAGGTAGAGTAGACCGATACCAATAAGTTGTGAGAGAAGGAAGATGGTAAGGAGTATAGTAGTTATTTTGTAGTTGTGCTTCATGTGACTGTTTTTGCTTTATTTAGTATTAAATGTGGTGTTGTTACTTTTAAGGCGTTCTTTAGGGGATATCTTTTTATATGGTCCTTTTGTTTAATGATATATGGTTAGTGATACAAGGATTAGTAATACGAGGATTAGTGATGAAGTGCATCGATCACACTTAGTTGCTATTCTTCAAAATGCGGTTAATCCGTTGGTTTTTCCTTTGAGCTCTTCAATTGATCCTTATCAGGTTGTTGCTCGTGATCCGTTTTGTGTCAATTTTCCTTTTGATGCTCAGAAGTTTATGCTTAGTTATGAAAACCGATTTCGAGATCCCTTTCATTTAGAGGGGACTCAGGCAGCTACAAAACCATGGTTACATTATGTATATGGAATGGTTGCGTTGAATAATATGAAAGTTCGGTTTCCATTAGTTGATGAGGAGCGAGGTAAGTTTATTGCTGATGCTCTTGCGTTATGTTATCTTCACGATTTTCGTTATGCAAAATTGAGTTATAAAGATTTGCTTGTAACATCTAAACAAGAAAGAAATCTTCAGTTAGGAAGGGTAGTTTTTAAGGGAGCACTTGAATACATCGGTTTGGTTGATCGGGTTGATGAAATTAATTCATCTTTATCATATTTGGTGCATGAGAGTGTGGAGTCTCGAGGGGTGCCATCAACCTATAATGATATTCATGCGAAAGGTTCGGCATGTAAAGTTATGCTTGGTCATTTGGATTGGTTGTCATTTGCGTTGCAATATTGTGATGATAGAAGTTTGTCTGATATTGGTTGGCATGCGGTGAGGTTGTATCCTCTCCCTACTACAATTGCTACTGTTACCGTTGAGCATGGTGGTGCCTTGTCTACTGTTTCCATGGCACATACACAAATATATAATACTATTTCTTCGTCAAAGAGTGTGGGTATCATGCGGTTAGCAGCAAGATCTATTTTGGGGAAGAATGTTGATTTGTTGCGAGAAATATTGCGTAAACCATATGTTCCGATGTAAATTTAATTTTTATCGGTTTGAGATATTGGAGTTTTATATGGGGAGAGGTAGTGTTTTGTTGACTGTTTTTATTGTTTTTATCAGGTTGTGTGGTTATGAGAAGTAGGAGTCATCCATTTTATTGGTTTTGTTTTGTTGTGATTTTGTTTGTTTTACGAATTCTTCAAATAAGGGTATTTTTATGGGAAGTGCACATTTCGTAAAGGTGCTTGTGACTAATGCTTCGCCCTTGTCGAGACTAGCTATTGTTCGTGTATCTTGCGAGAGGTCTTGAGGCGAGGATTCAATGACTGCTTGGCGTTCGGAATTCATTTCGAGTCCAAGAATTATTTTGGTGTTCATGTTGGCAAGAATATTTTTTGGGATTTCGGATGGGAGTTGGGTAATTGCAATGAGTCCTACTTTGAATTTTCGTCCTTCTCGTGCGAGAGTTTCGAAGATGTTTGATCCTTGTTCAAGAACATTTTTTCCAAGTACTCTTGGTGCTTCTTCAAGAACTATGGAAATTGTTGGTTTACTATCGAGGATACCTGTTTTTTTGTGGTATTTGTATTTGTCAAATATTTCTTGGGTTATGATTGTTCCTATGAGGATTTCAAGAGACCCTCCGAAGTAACTCGTGTCGATAATTACTGTTCTTGCGGCTTCTAGGTCGTTTGTGATGTCGCTAATGGTATTTTTCCCTGCTATTTCGTCGAAGATTCCTTGGCAGCTTAAAGTTTTATTTTCATCAATATCTAGGCTTAGAAGGGTGATGAGTTTTCGTTTGACTACAGCAATTGTGTCTTGGTGGTATTGAACTCCTTCTATTTTTTCTTCTGCGATGAGTTTTTTGATCCATTGGGTTTGGAATTTTTTATGGTATGAATAAAGGCACATTTTTTGGGGGTCGCTAAAACTAATTGCTCCTTGAAAATGTTCTGGTTTGATTTGTTCAAGATTGAATTTGAGTGATTTTGCACCAGGCGGTGGGTTTGCGGGGGTGTAGTAGCGCACTTTGTCTTTATTTGGGTGGTCTTTGAGGCCAAGAGAAGTCCTTCCGTAGTATTCATCGTGGGGGTCCAACACAAGCATTCCTGCGTAGTTATGGGATGTGATGTCCCAGAGCAGACAAGACATAAGGTTACTTTTTCCTTTACCAGTACTTGCGGGAATGAGCACGTGGTGGCTTAGGATGTCTGTTCCGTTAAGTCTGAGGGGTTGATTTAATGATGTGCTGCCGGATCTGAGGGTGCCTAGAAAAAATGGGTTTTCGGGGGTAGTAAGGAAGGTGAGATCATCAGTAGCGAGTGCTCGTACGTGCGAGAAGAAAGGTGGTAGTTTTTTACATGTTTTGGTGGTGTTTGTGATGGTGAGGATGGGTTTTGCAATGGCGAGGGTATAATTTCTAAGGCTTATATCCATTATTTCAAGATTGTCTTCTTCGAGGTTCATGCCTGCTATGAGTTCACGATTTTGGTCGGATATTTGCGAGGCAAAACTGAGATCGAAGACTTGCAGTAGAAATTTTTCTTCAGGGGTTTCTATTATGAGTAGTTGACCTAATTCGACGTTTTGATTGGATTTAATGCGGATGATGAGTTTTGAAGCGTCTCCTGCGATGAGTTGGCCGATAATTTGAGGTGGCTGGGACATGTGATTTTGAGCGGGTTTGGGGTATTTAATCATTTGGGGTTTTGGCTTTTTTAAACATGGATTTGCTGTTTATTCGTTGTTTTGGTGGTATTTTAGATATGGTCAGTCCTCAACAATAAGCTTTATAAAGAGAAGGGGGTTTTGGATTAATTATGGAAGCAACAATAATGCATTATCGCCAAGGGCGACATCATCAAAATTTGAAACAAATGATTCTTTATGTAGCTGATACTGCTGAAGCAGCTCAAAAGGTTGTTGGGAAGACTGTTTCATGGACTTCACCAAGTGGTACTGTGATTTCTGGAACTATTTCAGCACTTCATGGTCGAAATGGTCGTGTTCGAGCTATTTTTGCTGACAAAGGTTTACCTGGTCAGACATTAGGTCAGAAGATTCAGATAGTGTAATTGTTTTTTGTTTATAGAATTTCTTTGTTTGATTACCTGTGTTGTTGATATTAAGATTTTATTTTGGTTCTTTATTCTGTTTTTTGTAAGAGAATGGGTATAATTACATATTCGCTGTGATGTGTAAAATTTAAAGAAAAGTACTACAGGGTTGTAAGATACGTTTGAATTGATGATATGACTGCGGCAAGTCCATCTCTTACATCGGTGATGTCTTTTTCAGTCACTGCTCTTAGTAGAACATCCGTTGTTGGCATTGTATCAATGAGTTTTGTTTTTACATCATTACGTTGCGTTTGAAGTGATGCAATCGCTGTGTTAACATTAAATTTTGCTGGGTCAGTGAATTTGGCCCGTTTTTCCCGTAAGCCGTGCAATGCTAAGTCAATTTCTTTGTGTAATAAAGTAATTTTACTTTTGTATACTCGAAGTTTTACATCTGACTTTGCATCTAAAGCTTCTTCAGCATGTTTCATTGCATTTAGTATTGCACTTTCAGCTACTCCAATGTTTAAATGCTTTGATTTTGTTGCGTCTTTTGTCTTTGAGTTTTCTCGCGCTTGGTTGATATATTCGGAGTATTTCTCACCACGTTCTTTCCATTCTGCTTCAGCTTTTTTGTCCTCTTCTTCATCACTTACCGTAAAGAAGCGGATGGCGTAGTACACAATTAAGAAGCTAATTATCCAGCGTGCGTAGTCAATAAACTCAATTGCTGCGCCTTTTAGACCTTCTCCAATTAATGGTTCAATTGCCATCTTAGTAGCCTGCGCCTCCTAAAAGTGCTAAGTGATGGCCCATGGCGGTTAAGATCCAGAGCATGAGAAGGCAGATGCCAAATTTGAGTGCGATTGTTCCTTTTGTTTCAGGAAGTGGTTTTTTTGTTGCTGGGTCAATTCCTGGGATTGTCCACATCCAATATGCGAGACCACCAATTGGACCTCCAATTAGTACTAAGGCTATCAAGGTTGACCAGCCTGCACCCATAGCGAGCAATGCTTCTGCGGGCATGAATACAGCGGAAATTGTTGCTACACAAAATGCGACGATTCCTGCGTGTTTACGTGATAAAAATGAGAGAGAGCCTGGTTTATTTGCAGCTTTATTGGCTCCTACAGCAGGAATTACGGCAAAGAATATTGTGAATAGCATTATCCAAATCAATAGTCTCACAAATCCTACTACTATCGTTTGGCTTGAGATTCCTAGAAATTGGAGTTGTCCAACATACACTAGATGATTGAATACATTTTGAAGTGTTGAGCCTAAATCTGCGAGAGCTAGTGGTACTGAAAGTAGTCCTAAACCTATCCACCATCCTCTTTTCATAGGGCTAGGAAGAATTTTGGGCTTTATTAAGCTTTTGGCGAGGTGGGTTTTGTTGCAATGTTTCTTAGGGAGAGTTGATGGTTTTACAGTTTCGAAAATGTTTTAAAGGAATTGTGACATCATTTGGTAATGCACTCAACTGTTTTATGTGTTGGAAGTCGTTCTTTTGAACGTGAGGCGTTAGGTCTTGATTTGGAGTATCAACTCATTTCACAGTCAACGTATAGGGGAGTTGAAGGTTATTTATCTGTTCCTTTGCAACGGGATAGTGTTGATTTGCTTCTTACGCGGTTTGGATTGGATAATTCAAATGGTAAAGATTTTATTGATCAAACGTCCTCGGGTTTAGCTGTTATTTCTCGCGCTCGTAGTTTGGGTTACACAAAGCCGATTTTGCTTGTTGAACATAGTGTAAGTGTAGGTTTACTTCGTAAAGTTCGGGAGTTGGGGGGAACTGGATGTATTGAAAATCCATTTCCTGTTCGATATCACGCTGTATGGGATGAACTTGTGCATGGAGGGATTTCACCTACCCTAGATACTTATTTTTCTCAATCAGATTTTTTTATTGATCATGAAGCAAATATGATCAAACGACTTGATGCGGAACGGCATACGTGGAGAAAGTCTCGAGGATTTACATTGTGATCAGAGATGTCAAAAAAACCGCCCACCACTTGTGATCGCCTGCGTGCAAGCAACGTCACTTTGTTCCGGGGTTGCTTGTTAGCAACCTTCGCTCGGGGCGGTTTTTCGACACAAGAAAGGATAGTTTTCCTTTCTGTGCAGAGAATCTTCGATTTTCTTGCATTGCTTTTTCCAATCAATGTGGCACTGTTCGCCACACCACAGTCAAACACTGGTGGAAAAAGCAAATTTTAATTTGTTTTTTCACCTATAGTTATATTAAGAAGAACGTGTTTGTTTGAGATAATTCGATTTTTTTCTTGAGTTGTGTTAGTGCAACAAGATTTTGAGATATATATGGTTACAAAGCGACAGAAGTTATTGGACCTTGAAGAGTGGGCAATTGATATTAACCGTAGGAATGTTCTTGTGCTTGTTGAAGGTCCAATGGATGAACAAGCGCTTCAAACTGTTGGTGTGTCTCGAGTTATGGGGCTTAATAAGCGGCCATTGTATGAGGTTGTTGAGGAAGTGAGTGCGTTAGAGCTTGATGTTGCAATTCTTACTGATTTGGATACTGAAGGAGATAAGTTGTTGATTGCCCTTCGTCGGGATTTGATTGCGTTAGGTGTTCATGTAAATGTGACTCATAGGGAATGGTTGCGAGTTAATACTACTGTTCGTCAAGTTGAAGATTTGAGAGGATATTTTGAAAAATTGAAAGGAACTGTTTTTGGACCTGAGATTTGAGTGTAGATTTGAAAAGTTTTATATTCTGTTTTGTTTATTCTCATTGTGATGATGTTTTTTCGAAGACGCAATAAACTTGTTCAAGAAGATGTTCAAACAGTTATCAAGTGGGTGATTGCAGAAGATGTTTATCTTTCTAAATTGACGCAGCAATTGAGTCTTTTACTTGAGTCTGTTATCAAACAGGCTACTTCGCTTCGTGGTGTTAAAGGGGCTGTACAAAAGGTGGGAAAGGTTGAAATTCGTTTAGATGACAATGTAAGTGATTTGTTATTTAAAATAGGTAAATTAGAGTCCCCCGTTTTTCCGGAAGGAAAACGAAAAGCAACTGATAAGTTGGTTACACGTGTGGAAGTTGAGCGTGCTACTCTTTTGCGGGATTTGAGTCGTTATACCGGTAAACTCTCTCAACTTTACAATCAATTATCTACCCAACTTGAACAACAAAAGTTCTCTGAGGTAGCGAAAACTGCACATGAGATTATTGAGCTAATAAAGACTGAACGTGAACAATGTCAAGCTCTTATTGCGGATTTGAGAGGGGTTATTGACGAAATCACTTCAACTAAATCTACGCAACGCGCTGATTTAGATAAGAATTCGAGTGGCCCTGCAAAGATGGCGTATTTGATTACTCAGATTCGTGAGATTTGTAATAGTAAAGATTTACTGCGTAAAATTAAACTTCAAAATGCTCTTGAAATGTGGGTATCGGTTATCGAAAAATATCTCAGTGAACCCAATGAACACGCACAATACTGTATAATGGTTGCTATGGAGTTTATAGGCCAAGGGCGTTTTAAAAAAAATGTTCATGGAACACCCATGGATTTTCCTTTTTTTATTGAAAATGCTGAGTATGTTTTGAAATGGAAACAGTTTACAAAACTCAGAGTTGATGCTCATAATGAAACGGGAGCACAACATCATGCGAGAGTTGGAGTGGCTCATTTTGCGGTTATTTTAGAAATGTGTGGGTTATATGAAGCTGCGGCGATGTTGTTTTTGAAATTTATTGAGACTCATGATTTATCTACATTTGATGTGAATGCTGCGATGAAGGGGCTGGAAGATACATTCTCTATTACTCACTTTCTTCATTGGGCGTTTTATAAAGGAAAATGGTATGAATTTACTGGAGATCAATTACAATCTTCAAAGAAAGTGTTTCGGTGGCATGACGTGGTTCATGAATATGACCTAGCCAAAAATTTTTATCGGCAAGATGATGCAACATTAGATTATGATCGTTGCGATAAAAAGAGTTTTACTTTTGTTTTGGAATTTTCATTGCGTGATGCATCTACTCTTATAAAATTAGATGAGAATTATTTTGTATTCCGTTTTCTGTGGAATTATAAAGGTAAATATATGGGTCTCAACTCAAAGCAGCAAGTATGGAAAATATTGCTTACAACATGGAAACGTGTGCCCACAGTTCACCCATTAAATCTAGCGCAACTGTATGACTTAGCCGGAGATTTTGAACATGCTGCTTTGATATATGAAGAAGTGTATACTATTGATGATTCTGCGTTGGCAGCTCGTAAAATAGTAATAGTGAAAAGGTTACAACAATTTAATTCTCGTTTCTCTTTGGATTTAATTGATGGTTTGCCTCCTACTCAACAGATTATCTTTATTCTAAATGCGGTTTCTAAGAACAAGAATGTTCTTTTACCGGAAGATTCAGTTCAGAAAAAATTAGAAGCTGAGGGTGATTATGTTAAAATTACCAAAAAGCTTGTCTCGATGGTTCAAACTATGGATGATAGTTGCTTTATTCTTTCAACTTATATGGAGCGAGATATCCCTTTTGAGTCTGTATGGAGAATATTGGCTGTTGGGTTTGAGAGAAAAAAGCTTTATGCATCGGCGGGACATTGTTTTGTTCATCTTCAGGATTGGAAACGAGCAGCGCGAAATTTTGAACGTGTTGATCCTGAATATGCTAAATTGTTGCTCTCCGGTTAATTTGTTGGTTGTGTGTTTTCTTTTTTTGTATATACTTCTGTTAATACATTGTTGAGATATATCATGGCCCATGTTCTGAGTAGGAGTGCTTGAGGGAAGTGATCAATGTTGTGCTGTCTGTGGGTGTAAATTTGATGTTGTTCTCCAGGGACTTTGTATTCTGCGAGCTTTGCTTCAGTGAGATTGAGATATCTGGGGTAGGGGAATGCGTGGAATTCGTCGGTGTTATTGAAATATAAGCTGCCAAAGTTTCGTCCAATGGATATGTATCCAGAAAATCCTCGATCGTCCTGTTGGGTGTTGTTTTCAAATGATCCGTAACGTTCGGTTTGGAATTTTTTTTTGATGAATCTTTCTGGTTTGAGGAAGGCTTGGGTTATCCACTCCTTTTCTTCTCTTTTTTCTGGTGTTGGTTCAAGTGATTTGGTGTATGCTCTGAGTTCTTTTTTCCATGCGTTTACTGCGAGATGGAAAAAGTGTTCGGCATTTGGTGTTTCAAGTTCGTGTTGGTGTTGTATTATTGATGGGTGGATAGGTACTTGAAAGCAAGAGTCCCTTATTACTAATTCACTTGGTGTGAGGAGGAGGTTGTGGAGTTTCATTTTTTGTCTTTGAGTTATTTTATCCTTTTCGTTTGAATTTTTTCTCCAATTCGTCTGCTCCGATTTTAATTATGGATGGTCTCCCATGTGGGCAGGTGAATGGGAAGTCACATTGTCTTAGTTCTGTAAGTATTTTTTCAAATTGTGGTTGAGTTACATTGTCACCCGCTTTAATCGCAGCACGGCACGCCATTCTGGTGATTATTTCTTCTTCGGTTTGCGATATTTTGTTTTGCCCTGCTTGGCTTAGTGATTCGAGAAGTTCCTGAATGAGTTCTTTTGGCTGTGCGCGCTCGAATACGAATGGGATTGAGCGGATGGTGTAGGTTGTTGGACCAATTTGGTCGAGGTCGAATCCCATCTGCGAGAGATGATTTTTTTGTTCTTGTAAGATACTGTTTTGAGCTGGTGACACTGATATGTTTGCTGGGATTATGAGAATTTGAGTTTTGATGTTTTTGTGTTGTTTTTCGCTCATGAATTTATCATACATAACTCGTTCATGTACAGCGTGTTGGTCCAGAATGAACATCCCACCTTGTGTTTCGGCGATCCAGAATGTTTTGTGTATTTGCCCGAGAATTTTGAATAGGGGGAGAGTGTTTTTTTCAGGTATTACCAACGGGGTGGTTGATGGAGTGATAGTTGAAGTAGGATTAATGTTCGTTTCTATGCCGTTGTTGATTTGTTCAAGAGGAGTGATATTGTTTGAGGAGTAGATTGCAATGGATTCCGCATTTGATATGGTACGAGGAGGTGTGGTGCTGTAGATTTCAATGTGATCCTGTGAATTAAGTTCAGTTGGTAATATTTGTTGTGTTGTTGTTTCAAATTGATACTTTGTCTTTAGTGTTTTTGTAGTAGGTGAGTGGGCTTGAATTTGAACTTCAGGGATATTGTCGTTCTGCTCTAGTGCATTTGAAATAGTTTGCGTGAGTAAGGTGAGGAGTTCTTGTTGGTTTTCGATTTTGACTTCGGTTTTTTGTGGATGAACGTTGACATCAATTGTTAAAGGGTCCGCTTCGATTATGCAGGTGAAGATCGGATGTTTTCCTACAAATAGTCTGGCATGGTAGCCTTCGTAGATTGCTTTGGTTATTTCTTGGTTTTTGATGATACGATTATTTAGAAATATTGTTTGCATATCCTTTCCATTACGGCAATAGTATGGTGTTGATATAAACCCTTTAATTTTCCAAGTTTTTGTTTCACTTATTATTTCTATTACATTATCGGAAACTTCACTGTTGTACACTTGAGCGATACGTGATTTGAGGTTTTCTGTTTGCGGGGCATTAATTGTTTCATGGTTGTCATGTTCTAATTTGATTGAAATTTCTGGATGGAGTAGGGAGTAGTTCGTTACGGTGTCAATGATGTGACTCATTTCAACTGCGTTTGTTTTGAGGAATTTTTTTCGTGCGGGTGTGTTAAAGAATAGGTTGTGGACTTCAATGGTTGTTCCGATGTTATGGGGGGCCGTTGTTTCTTTAATAATTAATCCGCCTCTTGCTTCTAACTTGATTGCTTTTGGTTCATCATTGTTTTTTGTGATGAGGATGAGCTCGGATACGGCTGCGATACTGGCTAGTGCTTCTCCTCGAAAACCTAAAGTATGAAGTTGGTAGAGGTCGGTAAATTGTGCGATTTTACTGGTTGCGTGTCTGAGAAGTGATGTACGAGCATCTTCATGGGACATGCCCGTTCCGTTGTCGGTTATTTTTATGAGGTCTTTTCCAGTGTTTTTGATTACAATATGAATGGAGGTTGCTTTTGCATCAATGGCATTTTCGAGAAGTTCCTTTACAATTGATGCTGGACGGTCTACTACTTCACCCGCGGCGATTTTATTGATTAGTTCTTCTGGTAGAAGATGAATTTTTCCCATGCAAGGAGATTTGGTAGGGGGAGTTTTTATGGATTATGGTTGGGAAGGGGTGGTGTTTTTAGATTGTGTTGCTTGATGTTATTGGTTGCTTGTTGGTTTTTGCTGTCGTTGGATAGATAAGTTTATGGTATCTGTTTTGGAAAAATTATTCCTGCCCCATCGGTAAAATATTGTCCATTATACAGCAAGGGACAATTTGACCATAATGATTCATGAGTTTCTGAGGGGGTGATGGTTTTTAATTGTTGTCCATATGTTCTTTCAGCGCTCTCAATTGCGTATACATAATCTGCAAGACTGGTATTTTGATCAAGTCTTTTTTCTGTGGTGATACAATCTTCATCACTTATGGGGAATTGGGGTATATTTAGCTCCTGTATTCTTTGATTCCAACGTTTGTTAAGCCCGGCCGGACCCGAGTGCAGCATTTGTATGTATCCTTGATAATCAATAGTATTTGGGGTTACAAATCCATAGATTAGCATTTCGTCATATATGGTTCCATCTTGTGTGGGTAACTTGGTTTCTGGTGGGAGATACTTTAGTAGTAGACTGGCCTTTCCACGTGCTCCTCGATGAAAATTGCCATTTAATAGCCGAGATAAATAATCTGCTGCTCGGGTAGAGTATCGCGAGTCTTGTTTTGCCTCAACTTGATTTTCAAATTCGGTAATGAGTTGTGTTGTATATAATTTTAAGAGAGATTGTAGAGGTTCATCAATTTGTGTGAAATTTTTAGGTACTAGTTTGATTATCATTGTTGATTATTGAAGTTTTATTGAAATCGATTCTTTGTGCCCTCTTTTAGGGCTTGGATTGCTTCTGCGCGTGATAATCGTGCTATACCCCATCCTCCATTTTTTCTAAATTGATTTATTAGGTGTGCTGCTAGGATTTGTTCTTCTCCCCAACGGGGAAATTTTGGAATTGTCCCGTTTGTTATTGAATTATATCGAGTTTGGTTTATTTCAATTCCTGCATCTGATAATTTGTACACGCTGTGAGCACTATTATCTCCAGGTTCTTCTGTTATTCTTGGCGCTGCTACGAGACCGTACATAATTCCAAGTTCACCGGGGTGTGTTTTCATTGTAAGGTATCCTTTTTGATTTGGATTAAACCCACTCCTTATTTTTTTCGCCAATGCAAGATCTTCAGTATTCACTACTTCAATACTGTTGTCTGGGTTTTTAGAGGAACATACTACAGCATTGAGCATATGATCTACAAGACCAGGTGCTCTGATGATTTCTATTCCTTTAAAACTATTTATAATAGGGGTGTAATCGTTGTCCGTTACTTCGATAACTCGTGCAACGAGGATGTCTGTATGTGAGAATTGTGTTGTGTAACCACCTCCTTGAATGGAGGGTTCTAAATTTATGTGAACGAATCCTTGCTTATAATCAGATTCAATGATAAGTGGATTGTAGGTTTGTGCGTTACCTCCAAAATTTGCTCTGTAGGGTAAATGTAAGATGAGTGATGTAGGAGTTGTTTTATAATCTGGATTTACTTGGGCAATTAGATCCCTTACATATCCAATTGGTTCATTGTTATTGAGTGGTGCTAATACTACTTCTAGTGCATTTTCTTTTGTATCAGGGTTTAGAAGTACTTCTTCGAAAGTTTTTTCTGGTGAGTACGATTTAATAGGGGCAATCATTCGTTGTGTATGGGCCATGCCAAGGCGGAATGCTAAATCTCGGTTTACTTGTTCGGTTAATGTTTGAGAAAACCTTGTAATGGATGTCATATCCTATTTATTGAAAGGGGATTTATAAACCTTTTGTCACTGTTTAGTACTCCATTAATTTGTTGATATTAGGTTCATTTGATTGAAAATAATGTCAGAATAATGTCCTTTGTGATGTTGTGTTGCTTTTTGGGGTTGTATTTTCTTTTGCTTTCTTTTTGGAGCTCGTTTGGTTGTTTGAATTTGTGGGGGTTATTTTTTCACCGAGTTGGCCTTTGATATCGATTGCCACGGCTTCGCCTAAAATTTGTTTTAGAGATTCGTATGGCATTGTTTTTATGATGTTTAGGTTGGTTATTTTATGATTGAATAGTTTTCGTGCTCGTACTCGTCCGATGTTTTTTAGTTTGAGAAGTTCAAGTATTTCTTCTTTGACTCCATAATCAATTCTGGTGTGGAGTTTCATGAGTTCTCGTGCAATATGGGATCGTTTTTCGATGTTTGCAAGTTCCGCAGCTGAGGATATAAGCCAAAGGGCTGTGTCTTTTTTTGCATAGATTTCGCCTGGTTTGATGTCGTATTTTTCTAAAAGGAAATCTTCATCTTTTTCATCTATCCAATCTTGAAAGAACATGGTGGTTTTAATGGAGGACATAAATTCTCCATATTCTGGGTCGTAGACGTTTGGTTCTGTTTCAAGGATTTGACCGTATCTTTTGTTTAGTTCTTCTTGAATAAGATCATGGTCTTTTACTTTCATGGTAAGGAGGGGACGGATTTCTAATGTATGACAAGCCATTTGGAGAAGTGAGAATGAGGTCATGGTTTGTGTCGCGTTATTATCTCTTAGTTGTTCATTGTTTGTTCCATCGTATTTTTTCATGCAATCAAGGAAATGTCTTGCGGTGAGTGGATCGAGATAGAGTTGAGATACTCTCTTTCCAATAAGTGTTGCCCGTAGGAGTTTAGTTTGATTCGTTGGTTTGCGTTCTTCTGTTTTGTTTTTCTTTGAAGTGATGAGATCGAGAGCTGAGGTAAATATGGCCGCTTTGATTTTTGAAGTTTCTTTCGTATTTTTTTCTGTTGAGGTGTACTCTTCGGTTGGAGATTGTCCAATGATAATGAATCCCCACTCTTGGAGCAGGTTGCTCATCTTGTTTAGAATTTGAATTAATCTTGGGAGGTCTTTGTATTGGTGGGCCCAGAATGTTTTTTTGAAAAATTCTTGCATGCTGTCTTCGTCTTTGATGACACCTGAAGAGATGAGAGCGAGAAGGTATGTTCTAAGTACTGGTTCGACAGCGAGTTTGGAGTAAAGATCTTCTGGGACTCCGCAGATGTAGCGTTCATAGATTTCATCTTTTTCTTTGTGATCTTTAGCTATGGTGATTGCTTGTCCTACTTTTTCATATTCTGGACGTCCAGCACGTCCTGCCATTTGCATGTATTCTAATACCGGAATCCAATCCATGCCCCAACCACCACTGTAGCGTTTGAGGGATTTAATGATGACACGGTACGCAGGCATGGAGAGACCGGCAGCTAAAGTAGGGGTAGCACAAATAACTTTTATTTTACCGGTTCGAAAATTTGTTTCGATGATATCACGTTGTTTTGGTAGAAGTCCTGCATGATGAAAGGCGATGCCTTTTTTTAGGCAGTGGGAGAGTCTACGACATTGTTTAGTTGGATGTGTTGCAGCATCAAGAACATCATGCTCAAGGTCAGTTTGGTTGATTTGAGTGTGTTTTGCGATGTCTTCAGCGGTTTTTTCAGCGGATGCTCTACTGGGGGCAAATATGATTGCTTGCTTTCCCATTTCAATGGTTTGAAGAGCAAGAGTTAGAGTATCATCAAGCATGTGAGAAATTTGTTTTATTGAGTATAAAAATGTTCGTGGTAAAATTATTCCAGCAAATAAAAAATATAAAAAAGGAATATTTTCCCCGCAATAATGGTTGTTACCTTTATTTGTGTTCAATTACAAATACTTTGTATGTTGGGATTGGGGGAGTTGGTACATAGTATTGTTCATTGAGGACTTTTACTTCAAATGTGTGTTCTATTTCGTCTCGGCCGTCACTCACTTTCACACTTACCTGTTTGTTGCCAGGAGACTTGAATATTCTTTCTAGTCTGGTTGTTTGGTGGATGCGAGGATCTGTTAACCCTGTGTACCAGGTATATTGAAGCCTTTGATCATTTAGGTCTTGATCTTGTGCTGACAATTCAAATCGAACTGGTTCGCCGAGTCTTGATGTTGTGGTACTCTGAATTGCGTGGGTGATGATTGGAATTTGATTGCTATTTTTTACTGTTATTTTCACAGGATGTATGGCTTCGATTTCTCCATCTGATGCGCCAAATCGCATGAAAAATATGTTTGATTCCGTACTAAATCTTCTGATTGTGATGTTACTCATACTAGCTAGGTTGTTACGTACTGAATCAGTTTTATTTTCAACGATGTTAAAATCTGGGCGCCAGCTAAATGTGCCATCTCTAAATGATGCGCCTGGTGGAAGATCAACGATGCGTAATGTTACGTTATCTCCATCTGCGTCTGAAGCTGATACTTGAAAGCTTATTTCCTGACCTTCTAAGATTGTAAACTGATCTCCTGGAAGGATAAGCTTTGGTGCTTGGTCTAACTTTTCAATTGTTACATTGATTGGTTGTGTAGATTGGCTTTTTCCATCAGTTGCTGTAATGTATACAATTTTAGTTCCTTGCTCATTGAGATTCGGAGTCCATTGTTGTTTATTTACTGGGTCTGAATAATAATAATGAATAATGTCTCCATCTGGGTCGAAGGCGGTTGGTTCAAATGTGATGGTTTGTGTTTCTTTGATTACAAAACTGGATGAGCTATTGATTGTTGGAGCTCTGTTTGTATTGTATATTTTAATTGGAACAGTTCCTCGTGAGCACCATCGTTTTCCGCAGGATTCTATTTGAATTTCGATAGTTTTTGATCTAATCAAGTATTGTTCTAGTCGGAGTGTATTTAGGATGTCACTTATGAACCCACCTCGGCGATGCAACTCATCATAATTTGGTGTCCAGGTAAGCGTTTTTGTGTTTTGGTCGTATGTGGCGCTTGGTGGAAGGTTGCTAAAATTGATTGATATGTTATCACCATCAGGGTCGAGGGTGTCTATTGTCCAGTACAATGTGTTTCCTTCGTTGACGTATAATGTCTGTGGAAGAGTAAGAATTGGTGCTCGGTCTACATCTCTTACCATAATTGCGATGTTTTTGGATGTTGTTAGTTCCGTGTCTGTTGCAGCTATTGTTACGTTATGATTACCAGCATCATCATAGGTTGTTTGCCATTCGCCAATGGAAGTAAATGGTGCGGAGAAGGTATAATTTACTGTTTGATTGTCTTCGTCAACTTTGGGCAAATCCAATATTATTTTGTCCCCTTCTTCAACATCAATTGTTGAATATGATACCTGTGGTGCTCGATTCGTATTTTTTATTGTTATGTTCCAGTTTTTTTCTGTTGAAATGAATCCGTCACTTGCGGTGAATTTTAATACATGTTGTCCCGCTTCATCATAACCCACATTATATGTGCCATTAGTTTTATCCGAAATACTAATGTTATCCCAAGTCCATAAAATAGTGAGTTTTTCTGGATGTTCATCGCTTAGGTTGATGTGAAAATTGAATGGTATCCCTTCTGATGCGGTTATTTCGCTTTCGTTTGAAAATATATCTGTAATTGTCGGTGGTTGATTTGTATTTTCAATTTTAATGTTTATACGTACGGGAATTGTAAATTCTCCATCTGATACATTAAATGTGATGATTCTTTCTCCTGCATCGTTGTAGTTTGTTAGATAAATACCTTGCTTATTGAATGGTTGGGGGAAATGATAATCTAGTGTGTCTTCGTCCGGGTCTTCAATGATGGATTTTAGATCTATTGTTTGGGTTTCTTTGACTATTATTTTGTTTTCTATAACAATGGGTGCTTGATTTTTATGATGTACAATGAGTAGGATGTCTTTGGTGGTATTTTCTTTTCCGTCGCTTGCGGTTATGGTGATGTTATAGTTTCCTTCATCATCATAGGTTGTTTGCCATTCCCCTTTTGCATCGATTGGGTTTGAAAATGAGTACGTTATTTTATCGTGGTCAGCGTCGGTTGCTTCTGGGATGAGACGAACAAAATCGGTTTCGTTTACTTCAAGCACTTTGGTGGCTGCAAATGCGGACTGCGTGTATAAGAGAATGGTGATTATTGAGAAAATGAGTAGGAAGGGTGTTATTGAGTGAGTTGTTGAATAGCTAGGTGAAGGAGTAGTTGAGTTTTTTTCATTTTTGGAGGATGTGTGTGATGGTTTCATGTGTATCTCTTCATCAACTCCTCTTTTTGAACTATTTTAGTTTTGAGATTGAATAAAAAAAAATAAAAAAATACTTTTTTGTGTTCTTTTTATGTGAATTTTGGTCTACTTACTTTGCAAGATTTACAGCGGTGATTTCTGGCGCTGCATTTTGGTCTTGAACGGTTAAGTCGATTTTTTTCGTCACTTTGTCTTTTCCATCATCTGCTACAATTGTAATGGTGTACTGACCGTGATCAGTGAATTTAGTTTCCCAAATTCCATCGTCGCCTACTGGGTCGCTTATTGTTATTTTGACTTTGTCGTTATCTAAGTCAGACACAGATAGTTTTAGATTTACTATGTCACCCTCTTTTATAATTAATTTTTCTGGTGCTCCTTCAATTGTTGGCTTAACGTTAACATCTAAGATTCTTAGAAGGAAATTTTTCTCAGTTTTTAGTTCACCATCTGTTGCAGTAACTTTGATTTTATAGTCTCCGGCACTGGTGTAGTCTGTTTTAAAAGTTCCTTTCTTTAGAGGGTCGCTTATTGTTACTGTGACTTGATCTTTATTTGGATCCGTTATTTTTGGTTCGAATTTAATGAGGTCACCTTCTTTTACCGTCATATCATCAACACCTTCAATTAAAGGAGCCTGATTAACGCGTTCAACAATGATTTTTAATTTGGTGGTGGTTGATAGTTTTCCATCATTTGCTATGATAGTTGAGGCGTATTCGCCGGCATCACCGAAGTTTGTTTTCCATTCTCCATTTTTATCAAGCGGTTTGTTAAATGATAAGCTTACTTGATCGTTATCTGGATCGGTGTAGTTTACTTTTAATTTTAGAAGATCGTTTTCTTTTACTTTTACTGTTGCTTCACTAATGGAATTTGATTGGTTATTTGTTTTTATACTTGTTACTACTGCACTTGTAGTGGTTGGTTTTGGGGTTTCTACGCTCAAATTTTGTGTGTTGTTTGAACTTTTTTGATCAGTTTTGTTTGCTATAGGTATTTGGGCTACCGTTGTGTTATCATTGGTTGGTGTTGCCGTACTTTCATTTGTTAATTCTGTGCTGTTGGTTGGTACTTGTGGAACTGCACATGAAGCAACGAAAAGAATCATTACTAAAAGAGATAATGGGATTGCTATTTTTTTAATTTGTATCACACTCATTTTTTACACCTCCAGGTGTTTTCAGTGTTTTTTGCTTGATTTGGTATTTAAAGATTTAGAGACATTAACATATAGAAAAGAGAACGTTTTTTGATATAATGTGACTACTCACTAGCCTTGAGAGGAGTGATATAGGGTTTTTTGCACATTATTTTTTCGTTTCTTGTGAACACTTATTTCTTATGAGTATTTTTAAGGGAAAATGGACCTGGCGAGAATTTCGGGATATCTTTCATGGAAGACATGTTGTCGAACTCGCTTCTCACCGCTGCCAGCGGTAAATAATAGCCGGTATACGACAGGCCCATTACTAAGGTTTAATGGGTGTTTCTTTAAAAAATTACCTTTTCTTTAGTGGTTAGTTCTTTTTGAGTGTGTATAATCTTTTATTTTTTGATTTAGTTTGATCTGGTGTTATTTTTTTGTCTATTTTACGCTCCTGCTGGATACTTCTTACCCAAAGATTAATAATCCCTTTTGTCTTCTATCTGATAGGTTGGTTTGATTATGAAAGATGTCATTCGAAAGGAGATTATTTATGATTTAGGTCAAATACAATCACTTTTAGCGACAGGGTCCGATCCGGAACAAATTCGGGTCTTAAGCGATCATACTATTTCTGATGTTGCGGCGTATAAAGACATGGATATGATTACAATTACTGTTATGATTTATGCATTGTATAAAATTTATCCTTTTTCACTTTTGGAAGATAAGGAACAGGTTTTAAAACATGTCAGCGCGTCAAAGGTTGCACTTACAAGTCGGAATTTGGTTGAGTATAATAAACAAATTAAAAGTTTGTATACTTTTATTCAATCAAAGAGTTCTTCGGTTAAGGATCATTTGGAGAGTGTTATGCAGGCGGCACGAGTGAAAAAGGGTACGGTTCTTTTAGGACATGGGCTTACTATTGGGCAGGCGGCTGGGCTTATGGGGCTAACAAATTGGGATTTACAGGAGTATGCAAGTAAGACGTCTGTATTTGAGCCAACCAGAGAGACTATGTTGACATCTAAAAGATTGAAAGTTGCGTATACACTTTTTAATTTGTAATTGATAAGCTAATGTGGAGGGTGATGGATGACGGGAGCAATATTTTTTGATTCAGGTACTATTATTTCTCTTACTATCGCTCGTTTATCCTGGCTTTTGCCCCATTTGCATAAACATTTTAATGGTCCGTTTTATATTACTCCTGCAGTCTATAAGGAGTTAGTTGAGAGACCTTTAGAAATTAGACGTTTTGAATTTGAAGCATTGCAAGTTATGAAACTTGTTCGTGAGGGCACATTGCAAGTGTATACTAAAGTTCCTGTTCGTGAAGTTAAAGAATTGACTCGGTTGGTTAATACGAGCGTTATGCTTAATGGTAAAAATTTGGATCTTATGCAGGAGGGTGAGATGCAGTCTCTTGCATGTGTGCTTGAAAATCCGGGATCAGTTCTTGCTATGGATGAGCGTACGCTTCGTTATCTTATTGAGGATGGTGAGCAACTGACAAACTTACTTCGAGAGAGATTTCAAAAAGAAGTAGTTCCAAATAAGGCGCAGCTGCAACAATGTGCAACTATTTTCAAAGGAGTAAATATTATTCGATCAACTGAAATTTTAGCGGTTGCTTTTAGTCTTGGTCTCCTTAAGGAGTATGTACCACCACAAAAAGATGGTTCTACGGTTCTACTTGATGCAGTGTTATGGGCTGTGAAATATGGTGGTTGCGCCATCACCGCTCTTGAGATAGAGCAATTGAAGAAGGACGTTTTAGCTCGAAATGTAGGTAAATAAGAACCATTTTTCGTTACTTTATGGTGCAAATATGCGCTGTTGTCAGATATTTTCTTTTTATATCTCTATGTTCAGGCTTCTATTTTTATACCTCTATTTTTATATAGTGGCGGCTCCTTTTAGGATTTAGACCTATTAAGAATATAATTTGGTTTGTTACGTGATTATGTTATAGTAAATCACAAAAATAAAGGAACTTTATGCTATGTGATTTACTATTCTAGTAGGGCTCACAAATGTTCCATAATTAATGAGCTCTACAATTATTGGAGAATGCACCATGATTACAAGTATAGAACTCAAGAAATTAGAGCGGGAAGCACATGCACACGGAGTTTTAGTTGAGCATTTGATGGAGAATGCTGCGAGCGCAGTAGTTCAAATTCTGGAAGAAAAGTTTGATTTACGTCATCATAAAATTATTATTTTTTGCGGTAAGGGGAACAATGGTGCGGATGGTTTTTGTATTGCACATCGATTACTACAATATTCACCTTTGGTTATTTTAGTCGGTGATAAAAATACATTAACTGAAGAAAGTGCGGCGTATTATGCCATGATTAAAAAAGAAGTTCCTATTATACAAATTCAAGCGCAAAGTGATTTAGAAAAAATTTCTTTGCAAAAACATTTGCATTATATTTTTATTGATGCTTTACTTGGAATGGGTGTGCATGGAGATGTTAGGGAGCCTCTTACGAGTGTAATTTCCTTTTATAATTCATATGGTGCAACTAGGGTATCCATTGATATTCCTTCTGGACTTGACCCGGATACGGGGAAGGCATTAGGCGTTGTTTGCGAGTCTGATTTGGTGATCACGTATCATGATTTGAAACCAGGGTTAGCTTCACTAAATTCCAAAGTTGTTGTTATTGATATTGGATTGCCACAGAGGGCGCATTTAAAGAAATAATTTTTTTAAAGCTGTGTGTTGTGATTGTATCTAAGTAGGTATTGTGATTGTATCTAAGTAGGTATTGGAATTATATATCTTGTTCTCTTAGAAATCTTTCTGCTTTGATTACAATGTTTTTGTCTTTTTGATATCGTAGTTGTTCGATTGTTTTTTCATAGGGTAGCCAACTAAGCGCTTTGTGTTCTGATGAGATAGAGCCATCAGTGCCATCTAATACCTCCGCTAAGAAATACGTGACTTCCTTGGATATTTTTTCTTCGTTGTACACCATTGCGTACTTAATAGACATTTCAAAATCCGGTATGATTTTTATTTGTGTTAAATGGGTTTCTTCAGTGGCTTCGCGTAAAGCGGCTTGTTCTTTGCTTTCGCCTGACTCTACATGACCTTTGCAGAGACCCCAATATATTTTGCTTGATGGATAGAGAAGTAGGAGGTATTCTCTTTTATTGTTCCTTGTTCTTGTGAGAATGAGTCCAGCTGATGTTTGACGAGAGGTGATGTTCATTGGGTGGTAATATGATTTATTTTTTTTAAACTACTGGGAGATATTTTCATTAAGTTGTGTTAGTAATCACCTAATGTTTTGTTGCCGGAAAAATGGACTAATGAGGTGTTACCTTCTTTGTTCACCACTTTTTCAAGGGTGACGAATCTGGCTTCTGAAAGTTTTGTGATACGTCGTTGAAAACTTTTGTAGCTCATTTCTTGTCTATTTGGCAGTTCGATATAAGCTGAGTATACTTCGCCAATTTTTTTCCCATTTTGGGCTCTTACGGTCTGGAGGATGGTTTGTAATTCTTCATCGAGTCCTTCTTTTGGTTTGATGTGAAATTCATCGGCTTTTTTGATGGCTTGGGCGGCGTGGACTAGGGTTATTTTTCTCGAACTTTTGTCTTCTGCCATTTGACCGGCTTCTTTCATGAGGTACAAACCAATACGTACATCGTGAAATTCGGTGCATTTTTCAACTATTTCTTTGAATGCTTCTTCTTCCCAGCAGTTTTCAATAAAGGCATAATCGCGCCTTTGTGTTAAGATGGCTTTTATTTCTGCTTCGTTGTATTCTCTGAAATTTTGGAATTCGCAGTTAAGCCTGGAGCGTATTCTTTCGTCTAACTCGGTGTATGTATCTCGGTAGTTTGTAATAAGGATAATTGATTTTCGGTAGATGTCTTCTAAGATGGTGTAGAGAAAATCTGTGTCTTCTAATTTGTCGATTTCATCAAAGATGAAGACAACCGATTTTTTGTTGAGCTCTTTTGAGAAGATGTTGAATAGTTCTGACGTTTTTTTGGCGACAAGGAATTTATGTCCCATGTCTTCACATATCTTGGTGTAAATTTTGAATGTGGTGTTTTCTTTCCAGCAGTTGATGTAAATGGAGGTTATTTCATCGGTTGTTTCTTCGAGTTCTCTTAGAACATGTTTACATGCGGTTGTTTTTCCTACGCCGGGTGGGCCGCATACAAAGAGGTTTCGCCCGCTGTGACCTGCAAAAAGTGGTTTTATAACGGTGGCAAAGCGTTGTTGTTCGGTTTCTCTTGCAAATAGAATTTTCGGTTGGAAGTCGTAGCTTAACCAGATGGTATCACGAAAGAGGCTTTCACCTGATCTGAGCATATCTTTGAAGAGGGACATACTTTTGGTTTTGGTTTTGGGCTTATTAATCTTATGGGGGTTTGGTGGATAGGATGTGTGGTTGTGGTTTATTTGCTTATTTTGTACCTTATGCTTGGTTTGATTCGCTGTACGCGATGAAGCGTTGTTTGTCTTTTTCTTTTGCCTTACATTGTGATAATGATACATGTGCCCAATAGTCAGGTTGTTTTCTATCCTTTTCAACGTATCGTGTAATGTCTAATTTCCAGAATGAACCGGTTGGTTGATATACTGGGGTATTGTTGAGTGGTTTGGACCAGAAAATTCTATGAGGTGGCGCTTCTGTTAATCTTGTAAGCGCGAAACAAAAGTTGTCAAGTCTTTCTTTTGAGTTGCCTGCCAAGGCTATGTAGGTTGGTGAATCTAAGAGGCTTAGGGTTTTTTCGGTTCTTGTGAAATCTGTTCTTGTCGGGTGTTCGATGTTTGAACCGAGGATACTATATCCTGGTGCTTCATCATCTTTTACAGAAGCTGGAAGATAGATTCCACTATGAGTTCTGAAGTAATCATCTGGTATGGGGAATCTGCAGTCCAAGGTGTATCGGTAATTTTTTAGGAGTTTGTTGATGTCGTTTTGGTTATTTAGGTGTAATCCTGTTTGGTCTGGATGTTCAAATGTGACGTCGGCAGTTGTGATGGAGAGTTTTCCTGCGAGCCTTGCTGATGGATTTTCTGCACCTGTAATTAATAAATCCATGATTTCTGCCATCGTTAGGGCTGAAGCATTTTTTGTTGTTAGTCGATATAATGGTGAACCAAATCCATTTGGGTAATAAGATGTTAATGATTGTGTGTTAATGCCTTCTAGGTGGTTTAATTGTTTTAGTGGATCTGTGTTATCACTTTCATCTTGAATAGATTGTGTCCATCCGTGGAAAAGTGCTGGATACGTTGGTTCACTTGCGAATATATTTCGAATTGCCATTTTAATTTCCTCTCTTTGGTTTTATCTTGTCTTTTTTGTTACTGTTCAGTGATTTTGAAAGATATATAAACTGATGTAGTAATTTTGTATACATGAATATACGTTTAACCCTTGAACAAGTTGGTCTTGGTAAGAATGAGATTGATGTATATCTCGCATTACTCAAATATGGCGAGGGAAGTGTTTCAACCATTGCGAAGACTTGCCCGACGCATCGAGTGAATATTTATGATGCGGCTCGGAGTCTTGTAAATAAGGGTTTGGTGTCTGAATTTTTGCAACATGATGTGGTTATATTCAAAGCAAATGAACCCTCTAAAATTTTGTCTTATTAACAGTTGCAACAGGAGAATGTTCGAACAATTTTACCTCAACTTCAGCAATCGTTTGATATTCATAAGGATTCAGCGCAAACCTTTTATGGGATTGATGGGGTTAAACATATTCTTCAAGACATGATTGAAGAGGGAGAGGATATTTACTCATTTGGTATTCCCAAGGAGTTATCGGAGTCACTCGCTGATTTTACCACCACGTTTCATCGAAATCGTATTAAGAAAAAGATTGCACTTTACCAAATTTATAATGAGAATGCTACAGAGCGAATTGCGTTTCTTAACAAATTGAAGTATTGCTCAGTGCGCCACTTGGATAAGAAATTTGATGTTCCGGCCACTACGGTCATTTATGGCCGAAAAGTTGCTATATGGATTTTTGGTGATGTTATTTTTTCAGTTTTGATTACCAGTGAAACGATGGTTGTTGCGTATAAAAAATATTTTGATCTTCTCTGGAAGCAGGCCAAATAATTATTTTCAATTGATTAATCGATGTCGATAAAGGGGGAGTTGATATACGTAGCTAGATCAGGGGTTGTGCGTCTCAACTGTGCTTCTTTTCCAAAGAGTATCATTTCTTCTTCGCAGGCAAAGCCTGGCCAATCCCATCGAACGTTGAGGTCTATTATGTTCCAACTAATTACCTCGGGATTACCTTGCCAATTTCCTTGTGGGAAATTTCCATAGCCAACTATGTGGAGACAAGGAACATTTTTGAGTTGCCAGAGTCCGCCAATAAAATACATCATATCTTTTGATTCTCCATTTCGTGTTGGGGGAGTGCGTGTTTTTACAAGTAATTCTAAAGCTTGGGAAATTTCTTCTAATTGTTGTTCTGGATTGAATGTATATGAGTTGTGTACATAGATCCGAGCTGGTTGGACTTCTTTATTCCATAATCCCGGTGTAGTTTTGTAACGGTGTGCGTTAATAAATGTCATAATAGGGTTAAATTGACTGTTTTGTTTAAATATTTTGGAGAAATGTGTGTTATTTCAGTTTCCTCTTCGGATGTGATCAAATAGGTGGGTTGCACGATCTAGTTCCAAAGGCCATTTTCGTAGTGATCGTTCTCCTATTTCACTTTGAATTCTTGTTTCGATGGATAAGGCTTTGGCTAAATATTCTTGGCTTTCTTTTTCATTGGGATCCATGAATTTTCCTGATGGGCTTAGGGTGGTATATTGTGATTGGATGGGGTTGACAGTTCCATTCGTACGGTTGTTTGGAGATGTTGCGAAATAGTGAAAATCGGTTACTGTTCTTCTTGATACCTGGGTATTATGTAGCCATTTGATGTTTAATGCCCATTTGATTGAGGAGAGAAGTGTTTGATCTATGGTTGTTAGATTTTGTGATACTATTTGTAGATCATATCTATCTGGATTGCCCCACATATATACTTCTCTTGTGGCGTATCGGATTACTGGAAACGGTAATCTAATTTCGGTACATTCTAAAACGTGTCGTGTCTTGAATTCTATTTCCATTTTGGTCTGTTAAAGGGAGGGTTTTTATTTTCTTTTAATCTCCGTGATGCCGCCCATGTATGGAACTAAGACGTCTGGGATTTTGATTGTGCCGTCTTTTGTTTGATTGTTTTCCATGATGGCTACGATTGCTCGTGATGTGGCAACGACTGTACTGTTCAAAGTATGGATGTGTTTGACACCGTCTGTTGCACGATAGCGGATGTTGAGTCTGCGTGCTTGATATTCGGTGCAGTTTGAGCATGATACAACTTCGCGGTACGTGTTTTGATTTGGCATCCACGCTTCTAGGTCGTATTTTTTGGCAGCAACTATTCCGATATCACCTGTGCATTGCATGATTTGTTGGAAGTGTAGGCCGAGGCTGGTGAAGAATTCAATTGCGTTTTGAATGAGTTCTTCGTGTATTTTCCAGGAGTCTTCGGGTTTACAGAGTACGACTTGTTCAACTTTTGTGAATTGGTGACCGCGAAAGATACCTTTGGTATCTTTTCCGTGGGAACCTGCTTCTTTTCTAAAGTTTGTTGAGAGTCCAACAAGTTTTAATGGGAGGTCTTTTTCTTCGAATACTTCTCCCATATGCATTGCGGTGAGGGGGTGTTCAGCAGTTGCAATTGGATGAAGGTCTTCTCCTTCGATTTTGTAGAGTACTTCTTCGAAGTCGCCCAGTGAGGTGACACCTTGGTATGGCTCGTTTCTCATCATATATGGTGGGATGACAAATGTGAAGCCTTTTTTGCGCATGAAGTCGATACCATATTGTTGTAAAGCTAAGTCGAGAAGAGCAGCTTCTTCTTTTAAGAACCAAAATCTGGCTCCACTGATTTTTGCTGCACGTTCGATATCTGCGAGATTGAGTTCTGCTAAGAGGTCTACGTGACTTTTTAATGGGAAGTTGTATGTTTTTGGTGTTCCAAACTTTTTCACGACGACGTTTTGCTCGTCAGATTCTCCGTATGGTACGGATTCATGAAGTAGGTTTGGAAGTGCATACATGATTTTGTTTATTTTTTCATCTAACTCTGCGAGGGAGAGTTCTTTTGCTGCCATTAACTTTGGCACTTCAGCCGCTTCTTTTAGGATAGCGGATGCGTCTTGACCTTTTTTCTTGGCTTCGGAAATTTGTAATGAAAGGGAGTTTCGTTTTGCTCGCAAGGCATCGACTTCTTTTTTAGTGATGAGCCACTCTTTGTCTACTTGTAAGGCTTCTTCAAAGAGAGCGAGTTTAGCAGTGTCACGGCGTTTTTCGAGGTCTTTTCGAATTACCTCAGGTGTTGTTCGTAGGATTTTGATGTCTAACATATTAGTTTTTGATTTCGTGATTGTTTAAAAATGTTAGGGGGGATTTGGTATTTTTGGGAGAGTGGTTATAAAAACTTATATAAAGGGTGGAATCTCTCTTTTGAGTTGATAGATGATGAATAAGGTTTCGAAAAGGTTTGTACTATTAGTGACAATGTTCTCTCTTTTATGTTTTGCTTCTGGCGTTTTTGCTGATATAGAGTATGGTTATGATTGTTATGCCAATGATCAGTGTATTTTTGTTTTGGGAAATCCTACTGCATATTGTAGTGATAGTAGTTTTACCTGTTTTATTCCTGATGTGGCTGCTGCTCCAGCAGGGGCAGTTCCCGTGGTTGGTGTTATTCCTGTTGAGTCTGGGGTAGAACCATTAATTCCTGGAGTAAATGTTCCGGTTGTTGTTGCACCTTCTATTAATAATGATCAATTGGTACAATTGCAACTTACTCTTCAACTTCTCCAAGAGCAATCTTCTACTGTGGAAGAACGCTTAGCTGCTATTGAATCCGGTACAGTTACTTTATCACAAGGTTATCAAGGTTTACAATCTCAATTAGGACAACTTCAAACATTGGTATCTTTGTTGCAATCTCGAATTGATGTGTTAGAAAAAGAGCAAGTTAGTTCTAAACAGGCCATTAAGGAAGAAGTACGGGGCGTTGCAACTGGTCTTGCTACCTTGCAAACCAAAGTTGATACTACTAAAGATGGACTTGTTGATGTGCAGGAAGAATTAGATACTCAGTCATCTAAAACGACGTGGCTTACGGTTTTGTTTGTTGTGTTGCTTGTTGCTGGTGCTGGTATTGGGTTGTATGTTTACATGAATGCTGGGGCAGAAGAACAGGGCGAGGAAGTTGATGATCAAATTTTGAAATATATTACTAAACATATCAAAGCAGGTAAAAAATTTCCTCAAGTGAAAGAAGCACTTCTTAAAGCGGGGTGGGCGGAATCTGATATTAATTGGGCATATAAGGAAACATTGAAGAAAAATTATCAATCTTATTTAGCAAAGGGCGTTCAATCTGATGAATCTACTTCTACAAGCAGTTTTGCTGCCTCAAATAAAGTTGTTGAAAATGTAGTTGCAGCAGGTAGTGCAGGTGTGCGAAGTAGCGCTGATAAACGTAAGGGAATGGTTATTGGTATCATTGGCTTGGTTGTTTTGATTGGTTTGATGTTCTTAGTTAAGAGTGTTGGTATTGGTCATGCTATTTATTTTCAAAATCAAGAAGATTTGAGTAAAGGTGTTCATGATGCTCTTACAGGGAAAATTGGGTCTAACCCATTTTATTCTAAGTTAGATTATTTAACAATGTGTGTTCAGGTTCTAGATTCAGATAAAGCGGTTTCATATAAGGTTACTAAGACTCCGTTTGGTCATGAGATTGAGGAAGCATCTCTACCTTGTGATCAAGATATTAAGTATGATGTTTCTTTTAAGTTTAAGACATTTGATTCATTTGATTTAGCTGCACAAGATTTTAGTTGTGAAAATGTGCGAAAATTGCATAGAGAAGCTGGTGATGGTTCTCGAAGTGTGGTGGCGTTACCTAGTCGTTTGGTTATGCCTGGTTTTGTGAAGAATCCTACTACTAATTATCAGCCGTTTTGTTCAGTTATTGAAGAATGTTTAACTGATGCTGAACGAGGAGTTTTAGGTGTTGCTTGTTAGGGTTCTCGATGTTTTTTGATGATGAGTTAATCACAAAGATTAAAGTGAACTTGCATAAATTGTGTTTTTATGGCAAAGTTTTCTAAAGTAGAAAAAAATAGATTAAATTGAATATTAGCTATTAGAATTTTATTTTTCCAGCGTTATATCGTCCTTCACAAAGTATTTTGTCAGCTACTTTACGGGCGTATTCAAGAGCTTCTCCATGTGATGTAAGTGGACTTAGAGCGTATTGTTTTTTTTGGCTATTCATTACCATTGATTGTGGATTGATTGGACTTGTTGGGCCTTCGATTCTTCTTTCGAGTTCACTTGGGGCTTGTACTCGCGAATTTGTGCGTTGACTTACCACATATGGTTTTCGAGCGTTGTATGCGTCTTCTATATTAAATGTCATTTTGTTCTCCTGTTTGAAAAGTGGTTTTGGTCAAGAGGGAGGTTTATAAAAGTTTCGTGTTTTAATATGAATTGGCTTATTTTGGGAGAGAAAAATATGTTAAGCTTGCTTTGTACTTTGAATTATCTCATAATCTGATTTTCTGGGTATTGCTCCGGTTGTTTTGGTGATAATCCATTCTAGGACACGATAAAAGTGAATTTTTTTGGTTATGCTGTTGGTCCAGCCATTGGTGATTGCATAATGATGTTCAAAGGGAGTGGTGTGATGAATGGTGTGGTGGTTTTTTGGGAGAATGATTTTTGATTTTTGGAGTAGTTCGATGAATTTTGGAGGATTTTCCATGTGTGCCCATTTATGAAATTGGTTCGTTCCAAAGCCAAATATGGCGGTTGATAGGAAAGTGAGGGTCAATGTATTGGCCACTGAACTTTGGTATGTATGATGAAACCAGAGGGCGAGAAGTATGAATGGTAAACTGAAGATACTGTTGGTTCCGTTGGTTTCAATAAAGTCGTGTTGGGTAATTGCTTTTTGGTTTGTGTGGTGTTCTCTAAAAGGTCGTATTAGGGCGTTGCCCACTATTGGCCATGTGGGTGTTCCCCAGGTATCCCCTGCCCAATGTATTATTCCAGTTGCAAGGTCTGCGAGGATCATGCCCGCTATTATTGCTGTTATAGTTATGAATGGGTTTTGAGTGATAAAAGGGAAGAGAAGATAGAGTGTGTATCCTAATAGTGCAAGATATACTACTATGGTAATTGCTTCTATTTTCCGTTGTGTTTGATTGTACTGGTTTAGTTCCATTTTAGTGTTGGTAGTTAGAAGATTCTACTCTTTTTTTTAAATTATTTGTCTTTTAATATGTTTTTGGTTGTGTTTTAGATTTCTTTTAGGAATGTTTTTTAAGAGGTTGGACTATATATTGAAATAACGATATTGAAATAACGGAATAATCATTCTTAATTGTTCGTTCTATCAGATACAAGAAATGAAAAAACTATTTCATTTCTGTACAGAAAATAACTTACGGGTTATTTTCTTGTAATACTGTGCGGCTAAAAGTACGAAAATATAGGACGCACAGTATAGAATACTTTAAATACCTCTAAATAATTGTTTTTGTATGGTAGATTCGAGTTCTCAAAAACAATATACAAAATGTAGTAGGGGTCAGGCTGCAGGTGCTGCGGTTCTTGTGGCAATTATTGCTGGTCTTTTGATCATGTTTATTATAATGATTCCTCCGTCAGAGAGAGCGAAAATTCTGGGGGACCCTGTTCCTGGTTCTTCGGCTAACGGAGGTGGGGTAGTTCCTGTTGGAGCTATTTCTACTCTTCTTATACAACATCCGGGTAGAATTGATTATTTGGTGCAAAAAGAGATTGAACATCCACTTCCCGTTATTAATATTCAAACCACAGAAGAGGCAGGTATTATTTCTGAGAAGAGTGTTGTTTCATCAAAGAGAGGAATATTATCTGAGAAGTCATCGGAATTTTCGTTTCCTGTTATAAGTCCAGCTGATGTTCGTAATCCATTGCTCACTTTTCGAGTTACTGAGCAAGTTGGAGATCTTCATGTTATAATGAATGGTGAAGAAATTTATAGTGGTCCTGCAGGTGGAAGTCAAATGCGTCCGGTGATTATTCCTTCTGGTTTGCTTCATACAGACAATACGATTATCTTTAAGGTGTCAAGCCCTGGTCTTGCATTTTGGAGAACAAACTCGTTTGTTGCTGAGAATGTAAAAGTGGTTGCTGATACCTTAAATCGTGAGGCACAAGTTGCTCGCCATGTATTTCTAGTATCTGAGACTGAGAAACAAAATTTGGAACGTGTGCAACTTAAATTTCATCCTGAATGCCGCTATGGCGAAGCTGGGTCTCTTCATATTTTGTTGAATAATAAGGAAGTATATAGTGCTACTCCTGATTGTGAGTTGTCGCTTGTTCCTATTGAACTGGCTGCAAGCGATTTATTTACGGGAGAGAATCGAATTGAATTTAAAACTGATAAAGGTACCTACTTGTTATCTGCTGTTACCATTGTTTCTAAATTGAAAGAGGTTAGTTATCCTACTTATTATTTTGAGTTGTCAGAGGAACAATATGATGCAATTAAATCTCATAAGAATGATTTGAAAATTACTGTGGCGTTTACCGATGTTACTGATGTTCGTGAGGGTCAAATTATTTTTAATGGGGTTAATCGTGATTTTAGTACCCGTAGTCCAACAGTAGCTTTGGATGTTGGGGCTGATATTGAGAAAGGATCGAATTCGGTTGTTATTAAACCTCGACGTACTTTAGATGTTCGAGAAATTCGAGCAGATATTGTGAATTAGGTTTTTTTGTTTGGTTGTTTTTCATTCTTCTTTTTTTTGATTATTAGGGATTTTTGAGGTTAAATAGAAGTTGGTTTTCCGATAGGTTTTTAATGTCTATTTTCTTGTCTATGTATTGAGATGGTAGATAGTCCAGATGCGAAAATTGTTAAAGAAAAGAGTTCTCCTAGTCCGTCTAGTTCGCCTGTACCCGTTAACAGTCCTGGTGTCGCAAGTGGTGCCGCGTGGGCTGCTGGTACTAAATTATTCGATGCGGTTGAAGATCCTGGATTTTGGTTGTTTATTTTTGGTTTGTTGACGTTCTGGTTAAGTTCATTTGATCCGCTCATTGCGGTTATGATTGGTTGTTTTTTTATGTTTTATACCACTCTTTTTATTTTTAAAGGACGAGGGCTCATTTTGGTGCTGGCGTTTTTTATTTTGTATGTTTATTTTGGTGGTCGGTTTAGTTTGGAGTCGATTTATACAGTTATTTTGCCCGCGGTTTTAATTGGTTTACTGCTCCGTGGATTGTTGTCAAAATATAGTTCAGGTGGAGAAGGGTTTACGGCAGGAGTTGGGGGAGAGGTTTTTGGTTTAATTCCTATATTGTTCTTTTTCTTGGATATAGGGTTGATAGAATTTTTGAAGTTTTCTTATGGAATTGAGTTGCCAATCTTAGCGCAAAATATATTGTTTTTTACTCCATGGTGGGCTTATTTGGGATTATTTAACACGAAGAAAACGAATGCGTTTATTTCTTTTGTTAAGGTTTTGAGTATGGTGTGGATTTTTGTGGTTATTTTTATGTTGACTCCAATGGGTGCGTATGGTTCACAATATTTACCTGGGGCTGAGAAATTACTCTCTGCTAAGACGGATTTTCGTGCTGAGGCTCAAAGTGAGAATCAATTCAAAAGTTTAGGGTATTGTATTATAAACGGAAAATTGGTTGATGGTCTTCAAGATTGCATTCAAATTCGACAGAGAGAATCGAAATGGGAAGAGATTTGTAAGCGGGAACAGCCTGATGATGTGAGTCGGTGTGTTTCTGAGCAGAAAAAACGTTTTGAGCAGGGTAGTGAAGTTCAGGGTACGGTTGACACTGAGTTATCATTATTTACTACCGGAACGATAACTATTGATGATACGACGTTTCCCAAGCAAGTGCGAGCTCTTGTGGGAGATAGTTCTACACAACGACAGTATGTTGCGTATCTTAAGTTGAGTAATCCCTTTGCCCAATCTCTTACAGTTCGTGGTAGTTGTTCATTTAAACAATCTCGTGATGTGGTTGTGGGAGAATTTTTGTTGGGTGGAAGTACAGATTCTCGTACGGTTGCTAGTAAGGAAATTGAAGTTCCATTATCATGCACTCCTGCTTCTGGGGCTATTCTTAATGGGGCATATACGTTAAGTTTTAATGTTATCATCGAAAATCTTCATACCACGTCGTATTTGAAGCGAGCATTTATTCATGAGGGGTATACGCCTGAACAAATTGCACAGATTCGGGCTAAGATTATGAGTACAGAGTTTTCATCGAGTGCAGATTATGTTTCTAAAGCTCCTAAAGAGTTTGCTAGGTTAAATTTTGGTATGGGTTCAACGGAAAAGGATCCAGTTGTTGTTCCTGGTGATGCACTTATTTTTGTATCGAGTATTGAGAGTATTAATGGAGCCGGTGTTAAGGGGAAATTAGAGAAGGTTCGCTCTTATACTTTTAATTTGGTGGATAAGGGTTTTGGCGTAACTAATAGTGGAGCTGAAACTTGCTTGCAAGGTGCCTCTATTTTAGTATGGCCTGGTCAAACGCAACCTCTTACATCGTGTTTTTTGAGTCTGCCTTCTCAATATACTGATTTTTCGCAACCGTATATTGTTGAGACATTCCAAGGTGAGTTGGTCTATGATTATAATTTAACTAAAGAGATTCCTATTCGAGTTGATTTAATGGATCCAACTACGATGAAACCTGTTGTTACACCATCTGGGGGGTTGAGATAATGAGTCTCGCAATTAATCAATTTGAACATAGAATAGTGCATACATTGTTAATGGGATTTGTTTTGGTGTTGATTTTACTTGTGATTTCAGGGTGTAGTTCAGGAAATGATAATGGAATATTGGTCAATTTTAAATCAGGCATTTCAGAGATTCAAATTACTGATGATTCTCAATTTCCCTCTCAAGTGAGTAATACTGATTTGTTTATCGCACGTGTTGTAGTACAAAATCGTGCAGCGTATGAATTGAGTAACGTTAAAGTTGGGCTTGTTGGATTGGATGCGGATAAAATTACTTTAGAGAACACTGAGCAAGAATTGGATAATTTAGAAGGTCGAAGTTTAACATATCCTGAAGGAGATCGCAGAGAGGTAGTGTTTTCAGGTCAAGTGGCTACGCTGAAGTTGGCGTCGGATGATGGTAGAAAAGATGCGTACCAAGTTTATGTGAATTATGATTCCGTGGTGGAAGTTTCCGAGGATATGTGTTTGTCTGGAGCTAGTATGATTTTAGCTGATGGTGGTTGCATACCTACTGATACTCCTCGTGGTTTATCTGGTCAAGGTGCGCCTTTGGCTATTACCAATATCTATAGTCAGGCGATTGGAACAAATGGTCAGATCAGGTTTACGTTGGAAAATCGAGGACGTGGTGATGCGGTGTATGCGAATTTAAATGATGCTACTCTTGGTGGAAAACCAATTGTTTGTCAATTTCTTGCACCCTATCCCGCTCGATTTGAGTTTCAATCTAAGAAGTCAGTTGATGTATCTTGTTCGTTTGAATTACAAGAAGGAAGTAAGTCCTATCTCAGTCCATTTTATGTGAACATGCGATATGGATATCGTTTGTGGCAGGAGGAGTTGGTTACGATTCGTAAAGTGGGAGTTGGGGTTGCGCCAATTGATGAACGCTTTTTAAATTAGATTTTTGAGTTATGTTCTTTATTTTCTTCTATCTTTTCTTCTGTTTGGTCTATCCATTTTTGTCTTAATATCTTAAACGAATCATTTTGGATGCTTTGTTGTATTTCATCCATTAAACGTTTGAAGAATGAGAGGTTGTGGATTGTAGCTAGGGTGTAGAATAGGAGTTCTTTTGATTTTTCAAGATGGTGAATATATGATTTTGTGAAATGGGTGCAGGTGTAGCAGGTGCAAGCTGGGTCAAGGGGGGTTTGGTCCTCTTTGTATTTTGCGTTGGTAATTTTTATTCTAAATTTGTTTTCTACGTTACCACCTGACTCTGGTCGTGTAAAGATATGACCGATGCGTGCGAGTCGAGTAGGAAGAACACAATCAAATGTGTCAATTCCTAATGGGACGTAGTAGAATATATCGTCCACAGAACCGATGCCAAGAAGGTGTTTTGGCTTGTGTTCGGGGAGATGTTTTAAGGCGTGCGTTACGAGTTTAACTGATTCTTCTTTTGGGTCACCAAAGATTGAACCAATGCCGATGCCGAAGGTGTTGAGAGTGGTTACAAATTTGGCTGATTCTTCACGTAGTTCTGTGAATCGTCCACCCTGTACGATGCCGTAGAGTGCTTGGGAGTTGTCAATGTTTATTTTGTTGAATTCCAATACGGAGCGGGTTTCCCAATTGTGAGTTCGTTTTAAGGATGCTTGCGTGGTGGGGTAGTCTGCGTTGATGTCAAGACATTGATCGAAGGCGAATATGAGGTCGGCTCCGAGTTGACGTTGGATTTGCATTGATTTCTCAGGCGTTAGGACATGTGTTGATTGATCTATATGGGATCGAAAGGTGACATGTGTGTCACTTATAGTGCATAATTTTCCACTTAATGAGAATACTTGGAATCCGCCCGAGTCGGTAAACATGGGTTTATGCCAGGCCATGAATTTTTGTATTTTGCCGCCTTTTTCTATGATGTCTGGTCCTGGTTGTAGATAGAGGTGGTAAGTGTTTGATAGAATACTGTCAAACCCCATGTCGTTGATTTGTTGTGGGGTAAGGGATTTAATGGTAGCTTTGGTTGCTACGGGTATAAACGCGGGTGTGTGGATGTCTCCGTGAGGGGTGTGAATGATTCCAAGACGTGCTTGGTTATCGGTGGATTGTTTGGTGATAGTAAATGAGAAATTGTTTGGTTCTCTATCTTTTTTGTTTGAGTTACTGACGCTTTGTTTGGTTTGATTACTCATATATATACAAGAATGTGGTTGATTTAAAATGCTTTTGAGATTATTTGACTTTTTTCCTTATTAGTGTGTGAAGCAGAGATATAACCGTTTCTTTTTGTGCTATGAAGATAGCCTCGTACTTATTAAAAAATTAAAATCCTTTGAGGCTTGTTTTGAGAAGTTGTTCGTTGAAGCCAATAATTGTTCTGTTATCTACTTCGAAAACAGGGACTGCGAGTTGGCCAGTTTTGAAGATTAAATCTTCACGATATTGATGTACATCGGTGGTATCAAGTTCTTGGAAAGAAATTTTGTTTTTTTGGAGCCAGGTTTTGGCTTTGACACACCATTCACAGTTATGCACAGTATATAGTTTTATCATCTATCTGCCCTCCGCTATGCATTTTGGACATATTGGTTTATATAATCTTTGTGTTTATGGTGTATATATGCATGAGAAATATTTGTGGGTGGTGAATATTGCGTTAGTGGTGGTTATTGTGATAGTTGTACTTCACTTGAGCGGCATTACGTTTCCTTCCGTTGGGAAGGTACGGGCTTTGGTCGATGGTGAAGAGCCAATGTGTGGTGTACAATATAATTCTGTTTTTTCTCCCGTTGATATGAGTGTTTGTTGTCGAGGTGCATCACAACAGTTGTCTTGTAATCATAAATCAGAGATAGTGTTTGGTGTTCGTTATGATTATATTTGTAGTACCGGTCATGGAGATGTTGCGGTGTATTTATTGAATGCTAAGGCTCATAATGAATGTAGTACTCTTGTGAGGATGCCATGAGCTCAGGAAAATTCAAATTAAAGTTTGTTGAGAAGGTGTTTATTGTTCTTGCAGTTTCTCTTTTGTTTTTTGCGAGTGTGGATATTGCTAAAGCCCAGGGAAAATTAATTTCTACTAATGGTGAAATAATAGTTCGTTCTGGAGTTATTGATTTGGATGATTTGAGTGTTGAACAAAAGGTTGCTCAAATGATTGTTGTTGCAGGAGAGGATTATCACGTTGAAGCGTGGAAGAAGTTAGGTGTAGGTGGAATTCATATGTATGCACGAGGATCTGCGAAGGAGTTTAAATCCTCTATTGATTCATTTCAAGAGGGTAAAGCTGTACCTTATTTCGTGAGTGTTGACTTGGAGGGATGTTTAAACCCACTTGCTGCGTTTTATCAGTCAGTACCGGTATCACAAATTCGAACCCCCGGCGATGCATTTCAAAAAGGTTTGGATGATGGTCGTGAATTATCGGGGCTAGGTTTCACATTGAATTATGCTCCGGTTGTAGATTTGGATGATACTATTTGGGGGTGTCGTGCATTTATGGGAACTGTTGAGACTAAGGAAATACTTGCACAGTCGTATATCCTTGGTTTACAAGATACTGGTATCATTGCCACGGCAAAACATTATCCTGGCCAAGCATTGGTTATTTCTGACCCACATAAGTTTTTAGTTTCTGCTGATATCACAGAAGATGATGTGGCACCTTATGAATACTTGTTTCGAAAAGGTGATGTTAAGGCAGTGATGGTAACGCATGTTATTGGGTCTGGTGCGGTTAATAGTCATGGTGTTCCTGCAGTTGCTGACCCTGAAGTGATTGCTTCAATTCGATCTCAGTTTGATGGTTTAATTATTACTGATGAAATTATGATGCTTGGTCTTAAAAATTATTATTCTTCCACAGATGAATTGTATTTGGCCGTTTTCAAAGCTGGGTCGGATGTGGTCTTAAATTTTAATAATGATCCTTATGAAATTGAGATGATGATTTCTGTTGTATCTTCAGCAGTAAGGTCGGGTGAGGTTGATATTAATCGCGTTGACTCGTCTGTGACACGGATTTTGGAAGCGAAAGGTTTTACAGTGCAACAGTAAGAATTATGACGCAATAAAGTGATTTATGGTATAGAGAAATGTTTTGTGGTGTAGAGAAATTTTCTGTGCTGCAAATTGAGAACTGGTAGTACGATTTGAGTTTAGAGTTATGGGATAGTAATTTTTTTCTTTGATGTCTTGACAGTAGTTTCTTTTCCTGGTTCCACTGTGTTGGTGTGCATGGTTATTTTTGTTGTGTGGTGATCGATTTCTATTATTGTTCCGTGAGTTAGAATCGTTGTTGGTTGGAAATTTGGAAGTTTTTCAGAACTGATGAGGATGCCTTGTTCTCCTTGGAATAAATGCATATGAGTGTAATGTGGGTTTTTTTTACAATTTATGGATATGAGACTTTTTTCGTTGGTGCTTAGTATTATATTTGATGCTCCAGGATAATTATATTGATTAATAGTATTGCGAATGTCAATTGGATTTTTCGTTAGTAGGTAATTTTCTAAAATAGAGTGAAATAATTTTTCGGAATCCGTGGTTCCTTTAGGACTGAATACTTTGTTTTGTGGAATATTATCTTTGATCGTTCCGTTATGACAAAAGAAATATTTTTGCAACTTTTGGTTTTCTTTTTTTTGTGGTACTATATCATGTGAGGCTGCAATTGTTAATTCAAATGGGTGGGTGTTTGCCATGGATATTTTTCCTATGGTTGCTCTACGTGTGTGGATGATTGTTACAGTTACTGAATGTTGTTTTGTTTCTTTTTTTGTTGTTGAATTGTTTACTTTTCTAGAAGTTAATTTGTAATTTGTCCAAATGGGTTTAGTTGATTTGTAGGTAATCCATTTGTTGGTGTTGGGATTGTATTTAGCGATTCCCCAACCATCTTTATGTGGAAAATTTCCTTTTGTGAAATTATTTAACTCATGTTCACTGAGTACATCTTGGGCCATGGCACTGGCGTTTTGAAGTAGAGTTTGTGAATTAAAAGTTCCAACTGCGATTAGCATTCGACACATTATAGTTTCACTTTAAGTAAGCCTTGAAAGGGCATTTATAAACCAGTAGGGTCGTTTTGGTTGGTTGGTGGGGTGTTTTTATGATAGAAATGTGGTAAATAGCCTATTTGTAACAAAAAGTTAATAAAAGTGTGCCTTGGTTTGATGGTTTGAAGCCCCAGTGGCATAGCGGTATCGCACCTGACTTGTATCTGTTGCCAAACGTGTCAAAGTGACGTTTGTTGGTTTGATTGTGTTGTTTAGCAAACAGTTTGATATCAGGAGGTCGTGAGTTCAAAAAATAGGACATATCCTGTTCTGTTGGAAATTCTCACCTGGGGCTTTTTTTCCTTTTTTAGTCTTGATGGATGTGTCTGGTTTTAGGTGTGTGGGCATTAGATTTTTGAGTAACATAATGCATAAAAAGCTTTGAATCTTTGGATGAGTATGGGTTTTTGGGATTCAATACGGTTAAAATTTAAGACGTCTTCTGTTTCTTCTCATTCAAGTGAAATTCTAGTATATTCGGGTGTGCGTGTATGGGTCTCTTCGATATTGAAGGATACAATTTTGCAATCTGGGTTTGAGATGAAATCTCGAGAATATATTGATTTTCTTCATGCACAGGTGAAACTTTTTTCTTCATATGATCATGGGGGTGGTCGAGCTATAGCTGAGCTTCTTAAAGATACGAAGATGAGCGTTGAAGATTTTTTGTATTTACATGAGGAGACGAGACGGTTTTTGCTTGATGGAAATTTACGTCGAGAGCAGTTTAAAGAGCTTCATAATAAAGTGGATGTTTTTGAAGATTTTTTGGTACAATCCAAGATACGATCAATTTTGTTACTCGTGGAACGCGTTGGCTTACTTGATGAATATTGTGAATCTTTGAGTACTGAACAAAAAGCGCTTGAAGCGAAGCTGGAACGTTTGAATTATGCTAGGGGTATAGTCATAGGTAAACAAGAAGAGTTTGATTTGTTACAACGTGATTTGGGGATGGAAATGAACTTAGGATCTGAGCGAATTTCTAGACTCCATGAGGAAGAACTTTCCATTGTTCGTGATCTTACTGGGTTTTTTTCTTCATCTGCTGCGTTGTTTGAAATGTATTGTGCGCAGCATGGGAATTCATTTGAAAATGCTGAGCTGCTTCGGAAATATCAACGCGATCCAAGCATGTTGTTGGTTCAAGATAAAAATTTAGAAATTTTGAGGGTGTTTGATGAGATCATTTTAGGTGTTGAGAAAAAAAATCTGGGTAGCGGGGTGGATGATTTAGAGTTTATCATTTTAGAGATTAAACGTATTGATTTAAGTCGAATGGCAGCTGATTTGATACGTATTTATGCTGATTTGAAGCGAAAACCAATGATGGATGGAGCAATTAAATATAAACTAGAAGATTTGAAATATCGTATGGCACATTTTCAATCTCAGGTAGATATTTTGAATTCACAGGTTTTGGTGATTACTGATCGTATTAATGAGTTACGTCAATTGCATGCGCGAGAAATTTCTTTATTTGAAAATATCTTTCTAAAAAGTTTTGGAAGGGTGGTTGTTATTGAAGTACCGGTCGAGTTACAGCAGGAAAATATGCAATAGGTACATCATTATTTAGATTGTTCTATTTTTGCAAGTTTGCTGTTTTATTTCCTCTTTTTTTTTGATGGTTTAGTTTGAGTAAATGTGGTTTTTTTCTTTTTGTGATTTACTTTGATTGTATTTTCTGCGTGGGTGGGATGTAGGGAAAGAGGTATTGTTTTAGCAGTATCCCATTTTGCTTGTAGTTCTAGGATTGCGAGTTCGAGTTGTTTATTTGTTAAGTCTTGATTTAGTTTGATGTTTGATTGGGTGTTTGTTGTTTCGTTTGTGGTGTTTTTTTTATGCGGGGGGAGGTGATGTGGTTTGATTGTTGGGATTGCGTGAAGTGGTGCGTGATGTTGATCAAGTAGTCTTTTGTGGGGGGGAAGAGCATGTTGAGTAGTTTTCTTTTGGAAGGAGGCTTTTACTTTTGCAATTTTTTCTTTTATTTTGTGGAAAGTTACAGAGTCTCTTTTGGGATGTGTTGTAAATGGTGTTTTTTCTATTTTGTTTGGTGTGTTTGTGATAGTCTTTAGTATTGGTTTTGTATTGGTGAACATTGCTTGTGTTGGTCTTGCTGGTTGTGTAACTGGTTTTAAATGGGAGATTTTTGAGGGACTATTTATGATGTTATTTATTGTTGTTGCATTGGATTTAGATTGAGTATGTTTTGATGTTGGTTGTGAATTCGTATTATGATTGTTATGAAGAAGGATGTGACCACGTTTTGGTATTGTTTTTATAACTGGTCTTTCTAAGAATTCTTCTGCATTAAATTCAGGTTCTATGTGTGGTGTTAAATTTGTTTTTTTGATTATTGGTAATGGTTCTCTACCTTCGAGAATGGCGATTTCACGTTCTATTTTCTCTAATTCTTTTGCAAGACGTTGTTCTTCGTGTTGATGTTTGTTATGTGTTTCTTCACGTTGTTTTTTGGTTGTTTGAGCTAATTTTTGATTAATTTTTAGCAGTTTTTTTGTTAGAAGCGGATCTATTTTTAATGGGGTGGTTATAAGTGTACGTGGTAGTATGACGTTATTTGCGTCCACACTTTGAGCATAATTGTTACTATTAGGACTTGAGTCTTGTTTTTTATTGAATATGCGATCAAAGACACCCATTATTTCACCTTGGGTTGTCTATATTCTAGCGTATTTAAACGTTGTTCTTTTTGAAGTCTATCCAATGGAATCAAATTAGAATTTTATTAGAATCCTATCATGTAATGTTGGTTAATTTAACGTTTTTAGAAGAAAAATTACCCTTGTTATTTTTTTGATAGTGCACGTGTCGATTTCTTTTTGTTTTCTCTCTTTTTTTTGGCATTATCTTTTGGTTCTATGGTTTCTTCTTCATTTGGAGAACTGTTTTTGTTTTTAGTACTCGCTTTGTCATTTTTAAGAGAAGTTACTTTTCCTTTAGATTTTTTAATATTTATATCTTCAACTACATTATCATCGTTTTCATCCTCTTCATCACTATCAATTTCTTCGTTGCTTTGATCCTTTTCATTATTATCGTTGTCTTCATCATCTTCATCATCAGAGGGGCTTTCGTCTATTTCTTCTACTTCAGGAACGGGAAGAGGTGCAAGTTCAGCGATTTCTGCAAGAATTGTGTCAATTTCTTGGTGTTTTATTTTAAATTTTTTGAGGTCTTCTTTTGGGGTTATGTCTTTTTTACTGATGTATACAAATGTTTTTTTGATGTTGCTTATTTTGTGATATAAAGCGATTTGATCGTCTAGTGAATACCCACTGGTATCAGTTAAGTCGAATACATATATAATTGATGAAGCGACTTCAGCTACGGCGAGTTCGGCTTGGAGTTCAACGGGATTTTGTTTTTCTCGGTTGAGAGTTCCGGGTACATCGAGAATTTGTATTCTTTTTTCTCCAACGGTGGTGTAGCCCACGTTAATTGAGATGGTGGTAAATGCGTATGGTGCGATTTTTGCTTTACTTTTTGCGATCATATTAAGGAGAGTACTTTTTCCTACGTTGGGAAATCCATAAATGCAAAATGTATACATTTCTTTGATGTCAGGGTAGCCCCGAAGTATTTTTCGATAGTGGTCGAGTGTTTTTAATGGTCCGCGAGTTCCTTTAATAATGGAGGATACTCGACCGTAGAATTGGGTTGATTGGGTTTCGATGAATTGTCGGTCGCTTGAGGTTGCTATTCCACTCGCGTACTCTTTATGAATACGTTTTACTTGACGTTTAGCGAGTTCTAAGCCTCTAATGGCATATTTTAGGTTGATTGGATCTAAGGTTAGTTTCATTAATTCCGTATAAAAGAATGGTAAGTCTTGCGTTTTTGGAAATGCTTGAATGGTTTTTTCTAATCTTTCAACGATGGTTGAGACGATTACATCTAATTTGATTAGTTCTTTGGTACGAATTTTGTTTGCGTAATCTCCGGATATCTTTTTGCTGTTTGAGCGCTCTCGGGCTTTTTTGAAGGCTAGATCTAATAATAACTCAGGATTGTCCGGTGGTGGGATATACTGGAAGTTCATAAGGGTGTAAGATGATGGTTGTTTTATATAGATTTGTGTGGAAATAGGAGAAGTTTTGGTTTTTTGTTGGGGTTAGGGTTTATTCTGGTTTTGAATGTGTGTTTATTATGGTAATTCGTAATAGGTTATATCCACTCTGTCAAAACAACATCGACTTCCAGTATATCCATGTTCGATGAGATTTTGTAGGTGGCGTTCATCGATGTAGACATCGTATCTGTTTCGTTCTGTTAGGGATACGTTTGGTGGGGTTGCTGTGATATGGAATCCAGGTTCTTCGATTCCATCATTTTCAATGTGTTCTAGGAGGTGAAGGGTGATGTCACAGATGTGCCACCCGAATGTTTTTGCGTCGATACGGCTTTCTTTGAGAAGGGTGTTTTTGTCTTGGGGGGTTAAGTCGATGGTTAGGCCAGTGTATGCTACTGCTATCATCATTCTTAGGTGTGTGATTAGTGTTTAAAAGAATTATTGTGGCGTTTGGATTGTGTGGATTTATTAGACTGGATGGTCATGTCCAATGCGTTTGCGTTCGTTTAGGTGTTTTAAGTGGTCTACACGTTCCCTTTTGAGATCTAGTTTGTTTTTTCGGATGTTGGTTATCATGCTTGATACTTGTTCTCCACCAAGAAAATGTGGTAGTATAACATAATCGGCTCCATGTTCGTATAATTTTAGACTTTCATCGATAGTGGATGCGGTGACGAGGATTTGCGTTTTTTTGTTTACGGTGCGAATTTTTCTAATTAGGCGAATGTTATCCTTTATGTCTGGTATTGTTGATATAAAGATTTTTAATTTTGGGAGGTTCATATGCTCTATTACTTCTTCATCGGTTGCTTCTCCATACATGCAGTGATATCCTTGTTTTGCTACCATGTTGATTATTTCGGGATTGTAGTCTATTACAAGAACATCTTTTTTGATGTCATGTAAATCACGCAGGATGCTATACCCGATTCTGTTGTGTCCGCACAGTATGACCGTTGGTTCAGGACCTATTGGACGGTATTCTGTTGTTTTTGTTGAGAATTTATCAAATATTTTCAATGGCTTTTCAAGTAGATTGAAGATGGATAGTGCGTTTGGTATGGTATACGAAGTAAGGACGATTGTTGTAAGGGTGACAAAAATTACAATTGAGAATAAATCTTGTGTGATGTGTCCTAGGAGAAGACCTTGGGATGCGAGGATGAGACCAAATTCTCCTACTTGTGCCAAACTACTTGCAACAAGAAAAGAGGGTTTTTTGGTATATCTGAAGAGTGAGCATACTAACATAGTAATGAGTGGTTTTACAAAAATAATTATGGCGATGAGACTGATAATTGCGAGCCACCATTTTTTTAAAACAACAAATGAAATCCCCATGCCTAAGGACACAAAAAACAGAAGTGAGAAAAAGTCTTTGAGGCTTTTTATTTTTCCAATTATTTCGTGTTTATATTGAAGCGTTCCGAGGGTAAGGCCGCCAACAAAGGCGCCAACTGCTAGTGATAACCCAAGATATTGGAAGGAGATGGCAAAGAAAAAACATGTTGCAAGACTGGTTATAAAGAGGAGTTCTTGATTTTTTGCTGCTACGTTGAATAAACCAGGAAAGAGGTATTTACTTGCTAGATATACTGTAATAAAGATTGCTGCGAATTTTGCTAATGCGATTAATAAAATATGATATGAAAATGTATTTACTGATGATAGAATTGTAAGCGCTAAAATAGCTATGATGTCTTCAGTGAGGAGAATCCCCGTTATTATTTTTCCATGCAATGTATTTAGTTCTCTGCGGTCCGAGAGGATTTTGAGGACAACCATAGTGGAGGAGAAACAGAGGATTAAACCAATATATGCAGCTTCCATACTTAAAAAACCTAGAATGAGTGCAATTGCAAAGCCAGTTATGAATAAAAGGGTGATTTGAATTGTTGCGCCGAGCGTTGAGATCATAGCGACATCTTTTAATGATTTAAGGTCCATTTCAAGGCCGACTAAAAAGAGGAGGAAGGCAACCCCCACTACTGACATTGATTGTATAATAGTTGCGTCAGTTATGAGGTGGAGGGCGGGAGCGATGATTATTCCAACTAATACGTAGGCGAGAATTGTTGGCTGTTTGAAGAGTCGAAGAATGAGCGCGGTGACTGCGGTTACTACAATGATAATCCCTAATTGGGTAAATATATCATTTGCAACAGCTATCATCGTGCTTGATTAGGTGTTTTGGGGTATATAAATCTTGAGGGTTTTTTGGTTTTTGTTGATGTATTTTTGTTTTATTTTTTGGTTTTGTAATATTCTGGTGTGGCTGAAGATATATTTTTATCATTTTGTGGTTTATGGCTGATTTATGATGGTTTTTTTTGAGGTGGTTGTGGCACTGTTATTAGGTTTTTTTTCAGGAATGATCACCGGTATTGCCCCAGGAATTCACGTTAATTTAGTATCAGTGATTGTTGTAACGTTATCACCGATGTTATTGCAATACACAAGTCCACTTGCATTATCAGTGTTTATTGTAAGTTTAGGGATCACTCATACTTTTTGTGATGGTATTCCGAGTATTTATTTGGGCGCACCTGATGAGTCAACTGTGCTTGGAGTATTACCTGGTCATCGGATGTTACGCGAAGGGCGTGGTCATATTGCACTTATGTTGCTTACATTTGGTTCGTATGCGGCGTTGCTTTTGGGATTAGTTTTGGTTCCTTTGTTTTTGTTTGGGATGCAAGTGATGCAGGGTGTTGTAACTGAGTGGGTTGGGTTTATTCTTGTGGCGATGGTGGTATATTTGATTTTTCGGGAAGGAGGGAAGTGGTTTTTTGCGCTGAGCGCTTTTCTTTTGTCTGGGTTACTTGGATTATTGGTCTTTCATATTGATGGTTTATCGCAGCCGCTTTTCCCATTGCTTTCGGGGTTGTTTGGAATTTCACTTCTTATTGGTTCGATATCTGAGAATACAACTATTCCTGCTCAGAATTCAGATTCTTCTTTTGAAGTTGGTTGGGCAAAAGGAAGTAAGGCAATTGCGGGTGCTACGGGAATGGGGTATGCCGCGGCGTTTTTGCCTGGGTTTGGTTCGAGTCAGGCCGCTATTGTTGCAACAAAGGTAGTGGGAGATATTGGGGACGATGGGTTTATGGTCTTAATTGGAGGAATTAATACTGCAAATACGTTGCTTAGTATTGTTGCTATTTATGCTATTGATAAAGCCCGTAATGGGGCAATTGTTGCGGTTAATACTTTAATGGGCGGGGTTGGTTTTTCAGAAATGTTACTCTTATTGTGTGTTGCGTTTATTGTTGGGTCGCTTGCAACAATTGCTACACTTCGTTTGTCTCGTGTTTTTGCGCGTTTTATTGGTAGGGTTCATTACCCTACTTTAGTTCGAGGGATAATTTTGTTTATTGTTTTGCTTGCGTTTTTATTTGATGGTTTTGTAGGAGTGATAATACTTGCTACGGCGACGTCTATTGGGCTGCTTTGTTCTAAATGGGAAATCGGAAAAAATCATTTGCTTGGATGTTTGTTGCTTCCGGTGATATTGTATTTTCTTTGATTGGGAGGTATATTTTAGATTTAAGAATTAAGAAATGTGTAATGGAGTTTTGAAAAAGTTAAGAAAATAAAAAAAATGGGCTTATAACAGAGTTCTGATGTTTTCAATATTACATGCAATGTCTTTTCCTTTTTTGGTTAATTCAAGGAGTTTTAAACGACCTTCTTTTTTAAAGTGGATGAGGTCAGCTTTTTGCATTTCTTGCAGAATCTTCACAACGTGTGAGTATGTGCAATCGATTTGCTTTGCTAGAACGGACGCATATACGTCACTGCTTGCATTTTTGAGTTCAACAAGCATCATAGCTGGTTTTTCTCGGAAAAATACGTCAAATATAACTTTTCTCTTATCTCTGTCTTTCAATTTGGTTGCACCCCTCTGATTCATCCACCCCCCTCTTCTAAATGGCTGTTGCCAAACAGTGCTATTTAAAGCTTTACCATTTCAGATATATGCTTTCAACAAACTCATTTCCGCCTAATGGTTATAAAGGCAGTTTTTTGGTTGTGTTGTTATGGTATTCGCCTTTTTGTATCGCTGTTTGTTTGGCTGCGGATTAAATATGCCATTTGGAACATGTATTTTGCAGTTGTTTTTCTTTTTAAAGGTTTGTTGCGGTTTTTATCGGTGTGTGTTTTGTTGTTACTTTTTTGTGTTTTTGTGGTGATAGAAGTGAAATGATTTGTGGTACTCTGAGGTGGGGGTGAAATAACGAAAAACCGTTCATTCGGGGCTAACTACGGACATTGTCCGTAGTTTTTACGCCCTCATATTTGAACGGTTTTTCGGAATTAGAAATGGTGGCGAAATTGATAAACGGACTTCGTCCGTGGTCTTAAACCATACACCATTTCTAATAAGAAAAAAATAAAATGTACTAATAATAGAAAATAAAAAATTAATTATTATCTTTTTATCGTCTAGCTGCGGCTGGTCCACCGTCGGGTGTTCCTACGCCAGGTGTACCCCCTTCTCCGCCTAGTCCCGCGGGTACAGGTGCGTTTGCTGTTCCATCACAGCTGCAGTCGCCAGCGTCCTCAGCACAACGCATCGCTTCGCATTGTCTGTCCATGGTCATAGAACGTTGTAGTGCACCAGCATTGAGGCCGCAGCAATTAAGGCTTTGTTGTAATCTAGCTGCTCCGCGACCAGTTCCACCTGAGATTACTACTTCACCTCCGCTACCACCCCTTCTTCCGCCACCAATACTGTCGGTTACGAATGCCATGCCGCCCATGTTTGCTGCACCGGAGTTTGCTGCCATACTTGATTCGCCACACCTAACTTGTGCACAGACACTGCCTTCTGAACCTTGACCGTTTGGTGAACTACAGGTTCCGGTTGTAATAAATAAATTGTTAACAGCACCTCCTCGCGCATTGTCTCCTTGTTGTGGTTGTCCAGCAACTCCTGCTCGTCCAGGTGCTTGTCCTTGTGCTGGGGGCCCACCTTGTGGTTGTGCTGCTCCTGCTGAACATTGACCTGAATTAATTGCTTGTTGATTTGGTCCTGTGCAACTTGATGAACATGAATCTGGATCAGCACATGATGCTGCTGCTGGAGCTGGAGCTTTAGCGGCAGCTTCTCTATCTGCCTTGGCCTTTGCCTCTGCTTCTGCTTCTTTTTGTTTGACTTCATTATCAGTTGCGGGGGGTGTTGGATCATTTCCACAATCCCCTGAACATTGTGTTGAACCGTCTTTATCAAATCGCCATGTTTGGTCAACCGGTGCTCCATTTCGTGTTGTTCTATCTTTAACTACAGTGTGGTCTATTTCTCCATTTTTGAATATTACATTCCATGTTCTCTCTTCCTTCGTATTACCTGAGGTCTGCGTGTCTTTTGAGGTATAGCCGTATTTTGATTTTGACCATACTCCATCTCCACTACCCGCACTAAGCTCACATCCGCCTCCGAGTGGGTTTCCCCTCTGGGCTTGTGATTGTTGACGCATGCCTTCTGCACTTGCAAATGGATCTGCGGCTGGGCTATTCATGCCTGCTATTTGAGTGGTCATGCACTCCATTTGTCTGGCTGCGCCGTTTTGTGCGTTTTCTAAAGCGGCAACTTGTTGAGTAAAGAGGCTGGCCATACATCCATCATCTCCCATCATGGCTCCGAAGCCACCGTTTGATTGTGGGGTTGAACACATGGATTGCATAAGACTTTGTTGACCTATGCCATTTTGGGCTGCTGCTCCTTGAGGTCCAGCTTGTTGCATCATATCTCGTTGACCTGGTTTTGCAGCTCCAGCTTGTTTGCCACCGGCTTGCATCATCGCTTGGCCACCTGCTCCTCCCGTAGCACCAGCTCCACCACATGGACTTGATGGGCAAGTGTAACCTAGTTTTGCTCCTTGCGCGTCAAACGGTTTTGGGCCATTTGCGACCATATCACCTAATTGGCAAGAACCACTTCCTATTGATAGAAGGTCAACTGAGTCCATTAAGGTGCTTGGATTTGCACAATGTATTTCATCTTGTGCTTTACATATTTTTGCTCCCACTAATTGTCCCGTTACGCGATCGTATAGTGCTACTTTACTTGATGGGTAACCTTTACTTTGGATGGTTGTTTTTATTGTGTTTTTGTTTTCGGAGAGAAGTTTGTACATATCTGAGGCTGCACCTCGGTGTTTGTCTGCATCAAATATGAGAATATATACTGGGGTCATTAATGTCAGAAATGATGATTTCGCTTCTTCTCGACCAAAACCTGCAAGTTGGTTTCCAACTGTAATGGATCCACTATGTAGACTTTTTGATAGTTTTGCAACTTGTTTTTCGGAGAGGCACGCAGTTTGTCTTGCTATACCTTGAAGTGGTACCCAGCCTGCTTCGTCGATTTTATTTTTTGATTGCATAGAAGTTATTTCTGCGCAATAGTTGTAAATTAATTGATCTTTGATGATGTCCTCTTGGTTGCAATGTTGCGGAAGTCCGGTAATTTCAGTTCTGTATGTTCTTCCTAGTTCGTTTTCAAGGTGGGCTTGAAGAAGGATGCAGCCTAAGTTTACTTGTTCGGAGATGATGTTATTTTTGGAGAAATCTAATTTTGTACGTCCCAATTCACTCATCATTGTCATTGCGGCTTGGTCTCGTTGTTGTTTTGCTATTGATCCACTTGGTCCATTCATGGATCGTACTTGGTCGTTTAATGTCTTTAATTCGGTCATATAATTGTTTTTGTTTGTTTTTACGGTTGCGCGCTCGTTTAGTACTGTTCTTGCGGCTTGTGCTGCTTGGTTAGCGGGAGCGGATACTCGTCCTACCTTGACTTTGTTTCTACTTGCGGTTGCTAACCCAGCAATTGCTCCTGGGGGTTCTTCGGGTGAGAGAGCAGAGAGGGCCTTTAAGTCATCAGATGAAAGTGTTTTTATTTGTTCTACTAATTCTTGTTCGCTTGCGTCGCTTTTGTTTGAAGCGTAAAATGCAATCAGGATAAGTAGGATTGCACCAATTATAATGAGAATTGCTTTTGGGAAATGGCTTAGTTTCTTGCTATTTATCGGTTTTACTTTTTTATTGATATTTTTACTTTTTTGTGTTTTTTGTTTCATCAAATCACCCTTCTTTTTTAAAGTTGAATCTCCATTATGGATTGAACTTTTGTGTTAGGGTTAGTTTCTTTGTTTTTTAATGTTATGTTTTGGAGAAATTTTCTTTTTTTCTATTTGTGGTTGTTTTTTGGGAGATATTTCTAGAACAATAATCTTTATATGGCGGGGAATTTCTGTTTTTTTATATGGGTGATACTTCTATTCCTACATTGTCTTGTGCTCGAGATTTTTTCCCTTTTGAAACTATTCGTGGCCCACAAGAAGAAATGTTGCTTGATATGGAGAAGGTGTTTGGCGAGAAGAAAATATTGCTTGCGCAAGCTCCTACCGGACTTGGGAAGACTGCTTGTGCGCTTGCAGGGGCGTTATGTGAAGCGCGTAAGAGTGGTAAGAAGGTTTTCTTTTTGACGAATCGACATACACAACATCGCATTGCTATTGAGACGTTGAAGCTCATTAAACAAAAAATTAATGCGGAAGTTGTTGTTGCTGATCTTGTGGGTAAACGTCATATGTGTTTACAAAGTGTTGCTGATTTATTTGCAAGTGATTTCGGGGAGTATTGTAAGGTGGTGGTTGAGAAAGGTGAGTGTGCGTTTTATTCTAAATGTCGATCGTCTAAGAAAGTTCTTACTGCGGAAGCAAAGATTGCGCTGCGTGAATTAATTGTGCGTAGTCCGTTGCATATTGAAGAGATGATGAATGTTAGTCGTGAACATGAGATGTGTGGGTATGAACTCGGTGTTGAACTTAGTGCTAAAGCGGAAGTTATTGTGTGTGATTATAATTATATTTTTTCAGACCCAATACGAAATGGTTTATTTTCTCGGATGGAGATTGCGCTCGAAGATGTTATTCTTATTGTTGATGAAGCGCATAATTTGCCCACGCGAGTTCAGGATATGCTTTCTAGTCAATTGACAACGTTCATGTTGAAGAATGCGATTATGGAAGCTAAGAAGTTTGGGTATGGTGGAGTTATTGAGTGGCTTTCGACAATCGTTCGCATAATGACTGATTTGTCTATATTTGAAGGTCGTGAGAAGGAAAAGATTGTGACGCGCGATCAATTTATGCTGCTTGTGCAGAAAAATGTGGCGTTTGATACACTTGTTGATGAGTTGCTTCGTGCGGCAGATGAGATTCGAAAGAAACAGAAAAAAAGTGCGCTTGGTGGTATTGCGTCATTTTTGGAAGCATGGCAGGGTCCGGATGTCGGATATGTTCGTATTTTAGAGGAGAAGGAAACTCGATTTGGACCACTTGCTGTGTTGTCATATACTTGTCTTGATGCGAGTATTGCAACGCGTGGAATTTTTGATAGGATTCATGCGGGGGTTTTGATGAGTGGAACGCTTACTCCTACTTTTATGTATAAAGATGTGCTTGGAATTTCGCGAGGTGTTGAGAAGGAGTATCTTTCTCCTTTTCCGCCGGAAAATAAATTGTCGATGGTCATTCCCGAAACTTCTACAAAGTATTCCGGACGTAGTGATGAGATGTTTGTAAAGATTGCTTTGAAGTGTTCTGAACTTGAGAGTTGTATCCCTGGTAATGTGGCGTTCTTTTTTCCATCTTATAATTTGAGAGATAAAGTACTTTCTCTTTTTGTTAGTTTTAAGAAAATTTTTGTTGAGAAGAGTGAGATGACTAAAGCTGATAAAGAAATTTTTATTGCTGAGTTTCGAAATGCATCACTTGAATCCGGAGGTGTGTTAATGGGGGTTGCGGGTGCTAATTTTGCTGAGGGAGTTGATTTTCCTGGTGATTTACTTAAGGCAGTTGTGGTTGTGGGGTTGCCATTGTCACGGCCTGATTTGCATACGAAGGCGTTGATTGATTATTATCAGGGTAAATTTGGAAAAGGTTGGGAGTATGGTTATACTTATCCTGCGATGTCAAAGTGTGTTCAGAGTGCAGGTCGATGTATTCGTTTAGAGTCGGATCGGGGAGCAGTGATTTATTTAGATGAGCGATTTTCTTGGCCACAATATTATTCTTGTTTACCAAGGGAGGGTCTTCGAGTTGTACGAGATCCATTAAAATTGTTAAAAGAGTTTTTTATTTGATTTTGGGTCGTTCGAGGTTAAATTCAGTTAGATTTACTTAATATTTTGTTTGTTATGCTTGATTTGAGCTCAAACTAATCTCGGTGAGGGGTGTTTTTGTAGGAATGTGTATACTAGTGTCAAGTATAGTAACATTTATATATCTGATGTGCCAATCTTGCTTAGGGAGAAAGAGGTCATAGATGTTTTGTGGCTCCGAGTTTGACCGTCCCTTACCCTCTCTTCAAAGGAGCCTTTTTTCTTTTTTTAATCGTGCGTTTTCTTCTCTGTCGTGTTAAACCAAAAACTTTATTAACGTTCATTGGCTTTGTCTTATTTGATTTGATTTCCTATTAAATAGAATTTAGTGTCTATGTATATTATTCAAATCATCAAAAGAGGTGTAATGTTATGTTTTCATCTGAGCAGCCGCAAAAAAATCATCATATGAGGTTTTATATTGTGATGGCAACGTTAGTGATAGGGGGAATTTTCTTCTTTTTGTTAATGAATAATAACGGTGGTAGTTTTACAAGTACTGTTGGTAAGGTGGTTGATGGTACTGTATTATCTGATGGAACTGATTCTACTTCTGAAAATGGTGCGATAACCGACGCTGTTTCTCTTTTGAGTTCTACGAGTTCTGTTTCAAAGGATGCTCATCAAGTTTCAGTTAAATTAGATGTTGATCAAATTCCTGTATTTAGCCAAAAGGTTACTGTAAGTGATATTTCAGCTACATTTAAGGGAGTTGATAATCAGATATCAGTTAATAATGATCGCTTAGAGTTACATAACTTAAATTCAGTTGAACTCAAGATAAGTGGTTTTGATGGTCAAGTTTCTCTTGATGGTGCGGGTTTAGGAATTGATGGAACCGCGCGACGCATAGAAGTGAATGGTGTTGTATTAGCATCAGCAAAAGATATTAAAGTAGCTTTTGGTAAAATTGCGTATGATTCGATGACGTTGGATCAAATCGTGTTGTCTGATTTGAGTGTTGCAAGTGCGAATGGTCAAATTAATGCTGCGGATCGTTTAACTTACGCTTTACAAGGAGAAAGTGTTGGTCTCTATAATGTGGCTGGTAGTTTAACGGTTGATCATGCGACATCAGCAGGAACGCATTTTGAAGGAACTGCTCGAGGAATAGATTTGAATGGCGATGCTTTGTCGCTACAAGTTCGGTAGGTTTTTTTCTTTTTCTTCTCTTTGTATTATTATGTCTTAAAGTGTTATTTCTTATTAGAGTTAATTGAAAAAGAAAAAAAACGACCAATCCAAATATTGAAATTAGAATTGAAAGTTCAATCTAAATGTAGGGATGATTCCTGAATTGTCTAGCCCTCGATGCCTTGTTTCATCTTTGCCTTTCTCTGCTTTTGGATTTGCATCTGGGTAAGTAGTTTTGAGGTTTACATCTACATTTCCATGCATTGCTGTTATTCCGAGTAATGCGTTTAGGTAGAATCTGTCCCATACAGGAATTTGGAGTCCAACGTTTGCGGTTGCACCATATGAGATTCCAGAACTATGAGCAGCTGAGTTCATATCCTGAAATGCACCAAGGTGGTTTAAAACGTCTGGCCAACTGAGAATTGCTTTTGTTGGATCGTCTACTGGTTTTTGATTTTCATCGTATCCATTTGCTTGTACGTGGAAACCAAAAGTTGAATCTGCGTTGATGTATGAAGCTGCGCCTCCTAGCTCTACAAATGCTCGTAGGTGTCCTTTTGGTGCATCAGTATAATAACGTGCTTTTAGTTCTGCTTGGCCGTATAGGTTGAGGTGCTGTGTCCAATATTGTTCTGTTGGGCCAAATTTTATTTGTTCTGTATTGGCGTCTACTGTTCGCTTTTCTTTTAAATCGCCAAAGATGGCTGAGCTTGATGCACCTAGTTCAGTTACAAGGGAGAGTTGTGGTGTGATGCGATATTCTACTCCTAGGGTGAGAAGTGGAAGGTCATGGCTGATATTGACAAAGTCGGTTGTTCCTGGCATGGATGCATCATAAATTGCTACTTCATCACGTGCGAATTTATCTAAGTCGCCACTTGGTGTTTGCATGTATGATGCGCCTAGGGTGAATTTAAAGGTTTCATCCGTTTCAGCTGCTTTTGGGGCGGTTGGTAGTGTCGCAAGAAGGGTTGCTAGGCCGAGGCCGTGTTTAGTGTAATTACTCATGAGTACTATATGCTGTGGGTTTGGTATAAAAAGATGTGTATACTGGAGGCCATAGTTTACGTGCTGTTCATTCTTTTTTTTACTTCTATTGTTGTCTGTTCGATGACCGTCCGTTCTTACTCTGGAATAGTTATTCTTTAATAAGTTTTAAATACTTGTGCTGACGTTTTTTCTTTATGGGTTGTTCACTCGAAGATATTCTGCAAAAAGGAGTTAGTTCTGGTATATTTACACATATAAGATCCATTTGTTCTGAACATCAAGATATTACCGTTAAGTATGCTTTAGCTATGTTGCATATTAACCCTGGGCGAGAAGTAGAAATTAATCACACTTTTAAAAAACGTTTTAAGATTGCAGCAGGTGAGTGGGAAGATGTCCTTTCTCGAGCTGATAATTGGCTAGATTACCGGGTTTATACCTTATTTTCATTTCATGCGCAACAGATTTTGGGGCTTGGTGAAGAGGAATTTCTGCGTGCTGCGACAAATGTTTGTTTTACAAATTATCAAGATAAACAACTTGCACTTGCTCGTTTGGTTCCCATAAAAGTTGTTTTGAATGGTATGTCTTCTCAATTTGATAATTGGGCTAGGGTAACTGAAGTTAAAGTAGACCGGTATGATCGTATGAGGGATTATATTCGGATAACACGAAAAACTAAACCTGAATTTGCTGAATCTTTAATTCGATTAGTCGGTGAGGAAAATGCTGCTTGTTGTTTTCAACGCGATTGTAATTTTACTCAATATGCTTTTGCGACAACTTTTCAAGAATTGTACGCTCAGAAAGATTTGTTAGTGGAGCGAGTTTCACAAGAAGGTGTTGATGATCATAGTGAGTATCTTGTTAAACCATCTAAACCGTATCAATCAGGGGTGTTACGTGTGGGTAGGCGTGTGTTAGATTCGGTGTTATGGATGTTTGCTCCTTGGTATAAAGGATTTTTGGCTCATCGGGAATTGGAGGATGCTCGAGTTCAACTCGCGAATCGTGATAGTGATGTTCGTGAACGTACTGCAAACTTGAGTGAAGCTAATGCGCTGCTTGATAATTCGCGCATAGAGTTACAAGATAGACAGGATCAGATCGTTGATTTGATGGCACGAATAAATGAGATGAAGGCACAAGGTGAACGTCATGGTATCTATAATTCGGTCCAATCCATTTTGGATCCAGAACGTGAGCGGATTCTTCGTTTTATTAGTGATAATCTTTTGAGCGTGTATACTATTTTATCTGCTTCAGAGCAGCTGGAGTTGGTCACACTTACGGAACCATTTGGAATTACTGAAACAATGCTTCGTAATCGCGATGAATTCGCAGTTTTACGGATGTTGCATGATATAGAGTTATCAAAATTACAGAGGAAATCACTCGAAGTAGATTTAAGTCCTGTTTTAACAGAGGATCCTTTTGAACTTCTTATGGGGGCTGGAGTTAATCCGTTTTCTAATGTTGTTTTTTTTGATTCAGCTTATGAACGATTTCAATCTCTGAGAGAAAGCGTTAGTTCTCCTGTTCTACACCAGTATGATCCTTTTGCGCTTCTGTTTGTGCCAAGGGCTTTTGGGGTTCTTCATGTATCGCTTAAAGATCATTTATCAAAGTTGGTTACCACTTCCTTTGAGGAGAAGGTATCCATTGAGGATGCTTTTGGTCATGCGTTTGAAGCAGCTTGTGTTGATAAGGGCGTGTCGTTACATGTTGAATATCATTGCGATTATAAAGCTCAACTGGTATCTAATGCTGAAATTGTAACTAATCTTCTACGGGATGTGATTTATGATGCTATTGATTATGGAAAGGCTCGAAATATTAGATTTTATGTTACGCAAGATTTTTCTCAAATACCCCATTATCCAACTAAATCTTTTTTCCATGCTCCTTCTTTTTATTTTTCCATTGAGAATGATGGGATTCCAATTGATTTGACTATTGCTCAAAAGTTGAATGGTGTGCTTGATGGCTCTTTGCAACTTACTGATGATATTTCTAGTCGAAGTTTGAGTGAACGAAAGACGGATCGGGCAATTGGGACTCGTGGAAAGTTGAATTTCCAAAGACTTCATGGTGCTCATTATTTTGTTGAGCCAATTGTAAATCAATTGGGTGAAGTAATTCGATATGCTACAAAATGGAGTGTTTATGTAGAGAAATTAAAGGCGTAATTGCTTTTTTTTAATTAAAATAGAAAATAAAAAAATAAGGCTGGTTTAAACTTTTTTTGCAGCACGTTCTTTTAGACCTTTGATTAACAGATTAAAGTCCCCTTGACCTAATCTAGAATTTGATAGCGCCGCTTTATATGTTGGATTTACATTAATGTCATGACTTACTATGAAGTTCGCGATGTCATTAATTGGAACTTCAGTACCTTTTTGCGAGTATCCAAAAAGTGTTTTTGAGTATTTTGCATTTCCATCAATTACATGCTGTTTGGCGTTGTCTGCAAAGCCACTTCGGAAACAAATGACACCACCTTGTGTAAAGTATTGTTCCATGATTACATCTTTTACAATTCCTGTTGCTGGTCTTGTGTCGCCCTGTCCTTTGTTTGCTTCCATATAAATATCTAAAATGGCGTCTAAACGTACTTCGCGGTTTGGTTTTAATTGCCAACTTCCTGCTTTGTTTTCAAAATCTTCGTCAAACCATTCGTTTAAGATGAATTGAGATTCAGATAAACTTGATGCGATGTTGTAGGAGGCATTTTCTAAAAATGCGGTTGCGTTTTGAATTGCATTTTCGAGTGGTTGTTTGAATTCAAGTCGATCTTCAATTGCTAAAATTCGTCGGTATAGGGTCATATTGGTTCCTCACGTATTAGTTTTTTGATGAATTGTGATGTGTTTCTACATATATTTTTACATAATCTGATTCAGTTACTACTACCAGATAGTTTTTATTTAAATACCTATATATTCTGCAGTATACACATCGGGGTGATTTTACTATAATTAGCCTATTCTGAAAGGCCTATTGGGGTAGATATACCAAAACCTTAATAAATGTGAAAATGGTTCTTTTCATTGATATTTAGGTTTTTTTATTGCTATAATCTGAGATCATGGTTAAATAACTGCGAGAGGTGTATACTAGATGCTGGGAATTTTATGTGCAATTACTCCGGTATCGGTTGGAGAGCGCTTTGAACGGTTTATTCTGGCTGATTCTGTACGTGCTAGACGATTTTTAACTCATGTCCATCCGGAATTTTTAGAACAAATGTCAGCTAAAAAAGCGTTGAACTCCTTTCATCAAGCAGTTGAACATACTCCGGGGTATGCATTATTTTTGAAGAAGAATAAGGTGGATTCTGCTCGGGTTACCAAAATTGTTGACTTTTTGCGGTTTGTTCCATATTCCGATAAAGAAAATTATATTAAATCATATTCTTATGAATCTCGGTGTATTGGGGGGAAGTTGCCCAATCGTGGTAATATTGATGAGAGCGGTGGAACATCTGGAATTGCAACGAATTGGATTCATGATTTAGGTGAAGAAACTGTACTTCTTAAGGCGGTAGAATTTGAGTTTGACTATGTGTTTGATGGTAAAAGAAAGGACTACGTGGTTATTTCTGCATGGTCAAGTGGACCGTGGGCGACAGGAGTTAAGTTTTGTGAGCTGATGGAACATGTTGCACTTGTGAAAAATACCAGTACTGATGCTAAGGATATAATGAATACACTTCGCATGTTTGGTTCCAGTCGGAATTATTTGATTGGTGCTTATCCTCCTTTTATCAAAAATTTAATTGAAGAAAATTCTGATTTTCCGTGGAAAAAATATAATCTTGATTTAGTAACCGGTGGAGAGGGTGTTACGCTGGATTGGGTTTATTATATGAGGAGGAAGTTGAAACCGGGTGCGAAGATTGTGTCTTCGTATGGTGCGTCGGATGTTGATATTGGGGTTGGATTTGAGACGCCATTTTCTTTTTTCATTCGGGAACTGCTGAATTCGGATAGGAGTTTGTGCAGACAGATATTCGGACGAGAAGATGCTCCAATGGTATTTCAGTATAATCCACTTATGCATTACATTGAAAATGTATATGGCCCTGAGGGAAAGCCAGAATTTGTTATTACACTTCTGGATACAAAAGCTGCGCTCAGTAAGATACGATATAATTTACATGATGAGGGAAGGCGGTTTAGTTATCTTGACTTGATTGAGGTTATCAGAATGTATTTTGGATCTCAATACGAGTCTTTTGTATCTCGCTATGGATATGATATTTTGCACTTGCCTTTTTTGTGTGTGTTTGGTCGAAGTGATGGAACACTTAGTTTTGATGGAGCAAATGTATTTCCCCATCAAATTGAACATGGTATTATGAGAAATAAAGAATTGTCGGGTACTACGAGCCGGTTTAAAATTGAGAAAAAATATGATTCTAAACATAATGTGGAGTTTCATATTCATGTTGAGATGAAAAAAGGTCATAAGGGAGGTGATATTCTTAAGAAGAAGTATCTGAAAGTTATTCTTGAAGAGTTGGTTGAAAATAATCCTGATTTTAAAGAGTCGGTTTCAAAGAATCCGTCTCTATCACCTCATATCAATTTATATTTATTTGAGCATCCGTTATTTCACCAAGATGATATTAAGGTTAAGAATATTTATGTTGTTAAAAATACTTAATTTGATTTTGTAATTTAGTTATTTTTTCTTGCTTATTTCTTGTTTTTTTGCTTAATTCGTTATCTTTTTTTTTCTATTCATATCTGTCAATTTTTTGAGTGGTTTACTTTTTGCCTTATTTTGTAAGTGTGCTTGTTGATGATTTTGTGTTTGAGGAGACATTATTTGCAATTTGTTCTCTACAAATCGATATAATATGTCGCATACTTCTTTTGGATGTTCGGAGGTGACTTTGTGGTGGTCATCTTTTACAATTCGAAATTCCGCGTTTTTGTTCAGGTTTTTGATATATTTTGAATATTCTAGTGGCACGGTGTGGTCATTATCTCCTGCAATTAATAGGGTAGGTATTTTTAGATTTTGAAGAGTCCAATCTACCTTTTTCTGGTTCTTATGAACAAATTTTTCAACATTGTCTAAGGTGTCCACAATTGCTTTTATAGGAGCAGAATGAAGGAGATATCTTAAAAAATTAAATTTTGTTTTGAGGTTTAGATTTGATAGGTCTATATCTATTAAATCCGGAAAATAGGTGGTTTTGATGTGAGTGTGTTCGGATATAAATCGTACTATGTGGGTGATATAAGGATTGTAATTGAGAATTCTGTCATGTTTAAATGGATAGTGTGCTGCACTTTCTATCAGGATTAATGATTTTGGATAGGGGTTTTCATTTTGTACACAATAGGTTATGCCAATGGATCCGCCCAGACTATGTCCTATTAAGGCGAAGTTTTCAATATTGTGTGAATTGAGAAGTACTTTGATATCTTTTGTAAAATGGGGTAAGGAGTATCCTTTGAATTCTTTTGGGTATTCTGATTTTCCATGCCCTCTTAGGTCTTGGGTTAGAATAGGATATCCTTTCGATTTGAAAAATTCGATTTCCTTTTTCCATATGGTCCAATTCCCACCGACTCCATGTAAAAAAAATAGTGTTAAGGGTTTTGTTCCTGGATGATGAATAGAATATAATCTCGTTCCATCAAACGAGCTTACATATTGTTCCATGTAGTATAAGCTCTATTTTAACGTATATAAATATGTTGATTTAGGGGGTTAAGGTGAAGTGGAGTTTTTTATTATTGTTTATAAAACGTAAACTGAAAAGATTTACAAATGTGGTAGGTTCGAAAGTGTTTTGTTGATAATGTCATGAATTGGTAGGGTGTATAATAAAGGAGTTAAATTTGTTAGTGCTCCATAAAAATAGGCGCGAGCAAGTCTATTTTCGTCTTTTTTTATTTCTTTATAATACTGTTTTTCCTTATGTATAAGATGTATCACATCTTCGTGTGCAGTTATTGCTGGTTCTGTGGCTGCTATATCAAATTGGAGTAGATGGGTGACATACGGAATTTGACTAAAGGGTAAAATTGCAGTTAGGGTGGGAATGTTTTTTCTTGCAGCGTAGAAACGACAGAATTTGGCAGTATATTCTGCCTTTTGTTGCTCTGAGGTGTAGGATGGGAACCATCGTGATTGGTTGTATTCCAATTCTGCGTACGGAAGTGTTGTAGACCATGCAAAAGGAGACATATTTAACATGGTACATAAGGAGGTGCTTTTTTGTGGTGGCGTAACGACTTTTTTTGTTTGCGTGTATACTTTCCGATAAATAATAGTACTTCCTTCCATGAATGCCTTGAAGCGGGCTGTATGATATTGAAAAGATTGTGATGCGATGGGAATCCCTTCTTTTATCCAAGGCTTTGCTTCTGGAGAGTATAGGATGTGTCCATGGTGTGGTAATTCTTCAATTAAGGCGTTACGTAGTAGATTTGATTCTAAGGGGTTTGGTTCTGTTTCAGGTACTCCTAACAAAGTAAATATCCTGGATTTTGTATGAACTTCAACTGATGGTATTTCTTTAGGCCAACGTTTTGTTTGTGCTTGTTCATATAATTTAGTTCTTTCTTCTTTCCAGTCTTTACGTACTTGTTTAATGGTTCTTAGTTTGCAGTCACTGATGTAGTTTTTTTTATCGTATAGAAATGCGAGTTCCTCTAAACTTTTTGATTTTATTAAATCGTCAAAATGTAGGAGTGGGGTCATGCTGCTTTTATACCAATTAAATAATATTTTGAATTCAATTATGTCTTTTGGTATAGGCCTTTTAGTCGACGTTCGTCTATTTTAATTTCTGCTCTATATTTTGTGTATTTGTCGTCTGGTGCGTATTTTGGGGGTCGTGGTATAGAAGTTGATTTATTACATATTTTGCACTTTTGGTCCATGGTGTATTTTGTGCAATTTGTGCAATAGTAAAGTTCCATATTATGTAGAAATTCTGTTTTTGAATGATTTATTGTTCTTCTTCAGCTTTTTCTCTTTCCACTTTTGCAGTGGAAATCTTATCGTTGAAATCTTCAGCTATTGCAACAACTTTTTGGTATTCCTTTTCGACGGCTTTGAAGTCAGCTCCTTCTAAATTCACTTTATATCTTCCAGCTCCTAAGTAGGCCATCGTGATAATGGGTGAAATGGCTTGCACTTTAGCTAAGAGTGTTTTTATCTTATTTACTCCAGCGCTATCATATGTTTGTAATATAATTTCAACAGAGAGAAATACTTTTTTTGGTTTGAATTTTTCAAGAATTGCTTGGGTGAGGTCTTTTGCTAAGTTTTTTTCAATTCCTATTTTTTCAAGATCAGCTTCTTCTTCGGCTACTTCTTTGAAGCATAAGTACAAATGTGAGTATTCGAGGAATATTTTTTTTGATACTTCTTGGTATAAATCATCTGATTTTCGTTTTAATTTTGTTGCGATGTTGGCAATAAGTTGCTCAGACTTTATTTCGTTTTTAATCTCGTCTAATTTGTCTCGACGCTGATTAGAGTTTACGCGTCTAAGAGATAAATCAATGTGGCCTTTTTCTTTGTCTAGGCGAAGAATTTTACATACTATTTGTCGGTCTACTTCTACAAAGTCTCTTAAATTTCGAATACGTCCTGGGGAAATTTCTGAAATATGAATTAAGCCACCATTATTATATTCTAGAAGATCTACAAATACAGCGTTTGGAAGAATTTTAGTTACTTTACAGAGGACAATTTCATCTTGTTCTGGTAAGCCTTCGCGTTTGTAATACATTTTATTTTATGAGTATAGCCTATTTATAAAGGTTTGTTCAGTGTTTCTTGTTGTAGATTTTCTTATTTTTGGGTATGTTCCATTTTGATTAAGGTGTAATACCATACACAGCGGTTAGAAAGTAATACTACTGGTGATTTCCCTGGTGGTTCATTATATTTTGCTTGATACCCAATATAATTCACACCATTAATTCTTTCGGTAAACACTTTCGTTATTACTCCTTCACTTGTGCGATTTGGGCGGTTTGGAATATCGTAGTGTTCAATAACTTTTATGCAGTCGCCTACTTTAAGTTCGAGGGAGGATGGATTCTTTCTCATTCTAAAAAATACCTTTTAATGATATGATGTTTGTCTATAATTGTATGTTCTCTGTATTCTCCATACACAAATGAGGAAATTTTTCGTTGTTGGAATAATGCGATGAACCATTCTAATTATGTTTGGTTTGTGGGGGTAACTGGAAGTATATCAATGATATGTCCTTGACCCCAGTCTCTTTCTTCTTCAACATATAGAGAAAGACGGCTCGTGGATTTGGCAGTTTGAATAGTGTATTTTCCTTGATTTTGATGTCTAAATAGCATACCTTGTCGATCTAAGGGGATGTAATTTTGGAGATATTGATTTAGAACATCGAGTTGTTCTGGGCATGCGTCTTGGATTGTTTGAAGCAGTGGGTCAAAGGTGATTGCGTTTTTGACTAATTTTGTTATTCTTGTTTCTGCAGTTGTTTTTGTTTCGGCATTATAGTATATTTTACCTTCTAATTTGTTTATACTGGGTGTTCCAAGAAACTGGAGTATTGGGTCTTGTGGAGGCATGGTTATCCAAACAAGAATCACTCTAAATGCTGTTTAAAATAAAAAATAAAATGGGTTTAAAATTACTCAAGAATTTCGAGTACGCGTGCAATTATTTTTGCTTTTCCACCCGTTGGTTTAGCAACTTCTTTGCTGCAGACTAGGCAGGTAATTGCAGTTGTTGCGTTTCCGAAGATGATTTGTTCGTTTTTGCATTTTGCACAACGAACTTTGATGAATTTTGATTTTGGTTGCATGATAATTTTCTCCAATGATGATATTTTGTGTAGGATTATACAAATTCTACTTTTTTAAGCCGCATTCCTTTTGTTTGACAAGAGGATTTTTTACATACCGCACAGGTGTATCGTAAGTCAGTTTTTTTGGTATTTTTTGCTCCCGTTCGTTTAAACTGGGTTACCGCTGGTTTTGAATAACGACCTAGATTTCCATTTCCTCTTGCTCGTCCGCGAAGACGTGCTCGAATTTTAGATCCATGTGAAAGTGAACTGGCTGGTTTTTTCTTGTTTTGGGCAATCTTGTGTTCTGTGTGCTTTTTGCAAGTCTTGCATAATCGTTTGACGGTTTTTGGAATTTTCATAAGACATCACTTGATAGTCGAGTTGTGCGTGGCTTATTTATAAAGTTTTGGGTGAGTTAGACCTGTCTTCGGTTCATTCTTTTGTTCATAACGACTGTTTGTCATGGTCAAGAGTGTTTGTTTTTATGTGGGTTTTACATTAATGGAAGGAGTTTTGTTATTTTATCTATTTCTTCATCATTAGCAGGACCGATGGCGGCGCATGTTTTGGTTCCTGGTTCGACGACAGTTCGGCCTGCGTCAGTTATGAGCGAGACAATGAGGCCTTGTTCTTTTGCGGTTTGGAAGTACATAAGGAGTTCTTTTTCATCTTTTACTTTGAGTACTATTTTTGGCATTCCTTGTTTGCACCATGTTTTCACGTTACTGGCGTCAGATTTTAACACTGCATCAACAGCGGCATGAGCAGCTTGTGCAGCGAGTTTTCCTTTTGGTAACTGTAAATCTGATCTGGCAAGTATTACTTGTTTGTAGTTTTTCATGACGGTAATTTTTCTTTTTAGCTATTTATACTTTTGTGTTTCGACGTGAACTTAGTTGTTATTTTGGTGATATTTGTATACTAATTGCCTCTTTGGGGTACTTTTACAAGAAAAGTTTATATACTCATTTTACTTTTATTTAAAAATATAGCTCTTATGGAAGGGGGTGAATGTGTATCTTAACCTCTTTCTAAAAAAAGCAGGTGATGATGAGATGAAACAACACGTCTTTTTAGAAGTAACTAAATTTAAAATTCAACGATGCTGTAAATCATGCGGCAAGCGAATGGTCGTTGAAAATGCTAATCGGTTTTATTGCACTGATTGTCGAGGATATTAATTCTTTTTTTTCTGTTTTTTCTTGATGTTTGATTTAGATTAATATTTATGTTTATGAAATTTCGATGTTTCTCTAGGTAATAAATGTAATTTCATGATCTAGGTAGTAAATGTAATTTCATGCTCTAGGTAGTAAATATGTTTTTGTGTGTTTTATAGTGCGTAAAATTTAGTAAAGTTTTGGGTTAAGTACTCAGAAAAAGTTAAACGCTCGAACTGTTTGTCTTAAATTGTAAATGTAAAGGTACCTAGTCGGTTGCTTTGAAGAGTGTAATATGCGTATCCGTTTTCTGTTTTCATTAATATTGGTTTTAACTTTTCTTCGTTGTTTTGTATTTTGAGTTGATTCGTTGTGATTCCTAATATTTTTAAGTCGGATTCTTTTATTTTTAAGTTTAAAACGACTCTTTTTATGCTCGCGCGGTCTGGCGAACTTAGTATGAATGAGTTATAGATTCCATTCTTTTTTTGCGGTGCTGATTGTTCAATTAAGAAGTAGCTATTTTTCATTGGTGCACTGAGTTCTGCGGTAATTCCTTCTAATCCTTGAATGTTTTTTACTTCAATAAATGTAATAGTGCCTTCTTTTAAGTAATCAATATTCTGTTTGGCAATGGCTTGACCTGTTACAGTTGCTGAGGTGTTTACAATCCCGATGATGGTAATGAAGAGGAGAACAAATAATCCAATTACTATTGGTGTTGTACGGATTTTTTTTGGTAGAGGAATAGGATTATGTGCTTGAATTTTTTTGTGTTTACTACTTCTCTTTTTCACCATGACTGGTATTATTTTTTTTGAGTTTATAAATCTAGCGAGAGGGTAAGTTATTTTTTTGTTCTGTTTGGCAAAAACCTTATAAAGAATGGGTCTTGAAAAAGGTCTTGATTGGGGTCATAGCTCAACTCGGGAGAGCACTACGCTGAAGTTTTTCATTATGTATTCAATATAATGATACCTGATACGTAGTTGTTCGGGGTTCAAATCCCCGTGACCCCACGCTTATTTTCTTTCTTTGTTTTGACTTTTTGAGAAATTGGTTCTAAGGAGTTTAGGTCTTTGAATTTTTTTTGAAACTCTTGCGGTAAAAATTGAAAACTGCGGACGATTTTACGACAATTTGTATTCGGGCACAAACATTCAAATTCAAATTTATTCATGTGGATAACGGTTGAATAATCAATTGTTATTTCTTCATTTGGTTTGAGGCTTTTGTATGCTACTATCTTGTTTGGAAGTTTAAATGCAGCGGATGGATTACATGAGTGGTTTAAAAACCAACCATAACTGTGTTTATTTGGCTCAAGCCATCTGTTCACTCCGAGTTGAATTGCTCGATGAGTAACTTGTTTCCATGGTACGATATTTTCACTAAATATGAATAATTCATCGTCTTTTGATATGGATGTCGTGGTATATACTCCAGAACCTGCACCGTATGGGGTTTGGTCGATTTTTAGTTTTTGGTTTGTATTTTGGAGATTTATTAGGGTGGTTCTTTTGATATTTTTCTTTGAGGGTGTTGTTGCCATTGTATCTATATTTTTGTAATTATTTGTGAAGCGAATAAGTTGAATAGTATAATAACCGCACCAGCGATGAAACAGTATAGGAGTGTTCCTGAGATTACATTTTGGCCAAGAGCGTAGCGTTCGCCTGCTTTGTCTGGGCCGTTTTCTATGCCATTAGCTAATATGGTTAAAATAATTGCGAGTTGTACTACATAAATTCCCACTATTATTTGGAAATGATAGGTTGGGATCCCAATACCAAATATACTTAGTATTCCTGACATCCCACCACTACTTTCTGCCCCACCAGCAAGGCTGCCTAGCTGTGCATTTAATCTTGTGAGGATGAGTGAGATCATGGAGGTTATTCCTATTACAATTCCTGCAATAGCAGGAGTAAGGAACTTTACTTGTGATTTCATGGATGAAATTACTTCTTCCATAAGGTCTTTAAGTCGTTCTTCTACACGGTGAATTTCTTTGATGTATCTTGACATAGATAGAAGTGCTTGGGCTGCAATATGAGGTCCCTTTTTAGATGATTCAATGAGGACTTTCATGGATGATTCTATAACTGATGATGGGTATGAACTTATTGCACCCACTTTGGGGTCAAAGATGGATTCTTCTAGACCTAATCCAAGTTTTGTCATGTTCCGTTCGCACATAGCAAAGAACTCTCCGGATGTGGTTCCTTGCATGGTTTTGGCAACTTTAGCAAAGGCGATTTCTGCGGGGAGACCGTCTGCTAGTCGGTTTCCCAGTTGAAATAGGGCTGTTGCGAATTCATCTTCTAATTTTTTTGTTTGTGTTCTTATTTCATTGATATTTTTGGAACTTAGGGAGTAGTATAAACCAATTGAGAGGCCTAAGCCTGCGATGAATATAACGGAGATTATTCCTGCTCCAATTCCAAATGGTCCGATGCGAGTTGCCATATCACATACATCTGAGCCGGTTGAGCTTGGAGGGCATACATATTCGAGCAATGAAAATTTTTCTCCGACGATATCAAAATCTGGAGCAATCGCATGAAGTACGATGGGTGAGAAACCAATTAAAAAAGAAGTAATTAGAATTCCAATTGAGATATAGAGTGGATTTACGGTGATGAATATGTTTGACCCCAGAGGAATTCTAACTTTTGATGTGTCATTTCCGCTTAAGTTCATATCTTGAGAGCCATATCCTGCCGGTCGTTTTGAGAGAATTGTTCTTCCTAGATAGTATACCGATGCGGGGAGCACGATGTTGTATAATAAGGATATGTAAATGGCCATTACGAGCGGACTTGATCCATTTGACATGAAACTTACTACTAATGGAAGAATGACTAATCCTAATATTGGAAGAATGATGCCTAACATGTTAAGCATGGTCATGGGCGCTTTTAGCTCCCTGGCATAATGCAACATATTTTCATAGGTGCCATCTAGAATTACATCAAGTGATTTGTCTAACATTTGAAGTCGTCGATCTTCTGAGCCTTCAAAAAGTGAGGATTCAATGAGATGAAATGCTTCTACGAAGTCTTTATTTGATTCTTCCCAGTTTTGAAGATACGCGTTTGCTGATTCTCTTATTGTTGGAAATGTTTGTGTTTCAACGTCCCATAGAATTTTTCGGAAGTCCAGAGATAGGGGTGGTTCGAGATGATCCGCTGCGAATTCAATTGCTCGCTCAAGGTTGGAGGTATGCCTCATGTATGTGACGAGGTAGAATACGCTCTGAACCATTTGATTTGATGCTTTCATACGCCACGTATTTGCCATGAACTCGGGAATTTTTTGAATCATGGGAATCATGATTAGACCCGCTATAAGACAGAAAAAGACAAGGGGCATCATGGGTGGGAGGCCAAGAAGCATGGGAAATGCAAATGCTAACAGTGAACCTACAGTCATAACGAGGATTCCAACGAGAATTGCTAATGAAAGAACACCTGCAGGGGTGCATGTTACATGACACGTGTCGAGATATTTTTGTGTTTTTTCAGCTTTTTTCTGATCTGGTTTAATATTGAGAATTTTTTCGGCAAGATTACACCATTTTTCAAATTTAGTGTATGATGAAGGGTATAGTTCTTCTTTGAATTCGGAGTATTCTCGAGATGAAACTTTGGATGGTTGTGTAGTGCTATTTGTACCAAACTCTTTTTGTACTCTGTCTTTGTATTTGCGTAGAAGGTCGTCGTACCCTTTTTGTTCCATCTATTCCTCTTTTTGATTCGGTTGGAAGTGTATTTTATGAGTTTAAAAAGGTAACTAGTGAGCTGGTGTGGGTTTGTGAGTTCACAAATAGTAATATGGTGTTGATTTTAATTAGATACTATTCTTGAGTAGTATTTTACAGATAATTTATAAATATCTTCCATTTTATGTATATTTATGATAAGCCTCATTAGACAATTATATTTTTCTGTCATTAAACCAAGAAGTTTGTATCTTTCGGATATTGATTCCCCCAGTCGTTTTGACAAACGTAGAGTTGTTGATGCTGAAAATGGAAAACATAAGGGTGTATCCTATAGGCTTGAAACTGTTGTTTGTGAAAGAGAGACTTCCCTATATATACCTAACCTGAACAGGCCATCTGTTGAAGATATTGTTAAGAAGCAAGGTGTTGATGTTAATGCTGCAATGTCAGCAATACGGCCAAGACAAGAGGATGTTATGGGACAGTGGTTGGACCGTATATCTAATGGGGGGGTTATAAATCATATTTTTACACGACCTTCTTATGGAAAATTTCAAAATACCTATTTGATTCTTACTGGATTATCTCAAGATGATTTAGAACAAGTTCGTCTTAACGAAGTTCTTACATCAAAAAATAGTTCGGTGTTGGATGGGTTAAATTATCCAAAATATACTGGAACTCCACTTGAAGTTTTTCTGTTTGGTTTGTCTGAAGCACGATTTCGAAAAACAGCTGGTGATACTGGTGCAGATAATTTGTATGGGAGTTCTTATCGTGTAGTTGATAGAAGAGCAGTTCCTGTTCTTACTGTTCGTGATATTGAGCATGGACATGAAGCTGCTCAAAATTGTATTGATTTTGCTTTGGAAGATGGTCGGGCAATTCTTCAAGATGAAATATGCTTGTTGAGACACGCTACGTTCTTGCGTAAAAGACTTAAGTTTGAATCATTGGATAGGAGTATTCCTCCACAATAGCTAAAGTGAACTCCTAAACGGTTGGCGTGGTGATGTTGTTCAAAAATAATATTTAAACATTTATTTGGTTTCAGGTATGTTTTTATAGGCTGGTTTTCTCTTGAGTGGTATGAAGCAGGTCAAGCGGGTTAATCAAGTTTATTTGGATTATGCTGCGGGTACTCCTATGCGTGAAGGGGTGCTTAAGGCGATGGCTCCTTATTTTTCAGATTGTTTTGGTAATACAGGAAGTATTCATCAGATGGGTGATGATGCGCGAGTTGTGTTGGATAATGCACGTGAACAGGTGCGAGTTTCACTTGGAGCGGCTTGCTGTGATAAGATTATTTTTACTGGGTCTGGTACCGAAAGTATAAATATCGCTTTGAGAGGTGTTGTACTAGATGCTTTTTTTAAGAACGGAATGAAGAAGGTTCATGTAATTTCTTCAATTATTGAACATAAAGCGGTTCTTGAGACACTTGCTGATTTGAAGGCAATGGGTTATTTGGATGTCACACTTGTTGGAGTTGATTCTTGTGGAATGGTTAAGGTTCCTGAGGTTTTAGGTTTGATTCAAAAAAATACTGTTCTTGTTTCTCTTCATTATGTTCATAATGAGTTAGGAGTTGTTCAACGTGTTGGTTTGTTGGGTAAGGAGTTGAAGCGGCGTGGTGTATTGTTTCATGTGGATGCATGTCAAGCTTTTTGTTATTTTAGCTGTTCTGTGATTGATTTGTATTGTGATTTGCTTACTCTCAATAGTTCTAAGGTGGGCGGACCAAAGGGTGTTGGGTTGCTGTATGCGCGAGAAGGGGTGGGTTTGAGATCTGTTATTACCGGGGGTTCTCAGGAATTTGGTCTTCGAGCTGGTACAGAGAATGTAGCGGGGATTGTTGGGTTTGTTCAGGCGTTACAGATTTCGAGTAGAAATCGAGTGAATGAGAACATAAGACTTAGGGGGTTGCAGAAGTATTTTTGGAAAGAAATTTCATCTCGGGTTTCTGATGTGAAGTGTAACTCTAATTTGAAAACGGGGTCTCCTCATATTTTGTCTATTTCTATTCGGGGCGTTGAGGGGGAGCATGTTGTTCGTTATTTGAGTGAGAAAGGATTTTATGTATCCACAGGCAGTGCGTGTACTTCTTCTGAAGTTAAAGTCAGCTCGTCCGTTTTGGCATTAGGTGTTGACCCTTTGTATGCAGCTGGGACGGTTCGTTTTAGTTTAGGGTGGGGGACTCGGAAATCTGATATTCGCTCTACGGTGAAAGCGTTGTGTTTTGTTATTAGTGCCTTAAAGAAAATTTAGTTATGTTAAAAAATATTGATTAATGTTCTTGTTGCAGATACCATTGGGAAAAATTGATCAGTGTTGTTTTTTGTTTTGTTGTTGATGCATTTAATCTATTTAGGTTTGCTGTTATTTGAGTGTATTTCACTTATATCCCCTAGGTTTACTATTTCTAATTCTTCTTGTACTTTATCTTTTACGGTTTTGTAGCTTTGTTTTGATAATTTGTGAATCTTTTGTGTTTGCTCTTTTATATGAGCTTGTACATCATTTAGGACAGCTTCTTTTGATTTATTTTTGTAGGAGCGATATCTGGCTGCTATTTCAGCACGTGTTATTTCTTTTTTTACTTGTTCAACTTGGTTTAAAATGTTTTTTGTTTCTATATGAAGTACGCGTTTTACTATTGATATCCAAATTGGGCTAAAGAGGAGTGTAAATGCAATTACAGACACAATTAAATTATATTCTTCTGGGAGTAATATTGCACTGCTTACTCCCACTGCTCCAAGTAAGAAACTAAATTCTCCTATCTGGGATAGTAGGGATCCTGCGTAGATACTTTCTTTCCAAGACGTTTTTAGAAAACGAAGGATACACGCGTTTAAGGTGGTATTTATTATGAATACTGCTAGTACTAATCCCATTATTAGAATGTAATTTTGTTGTACAAATTCTAAATTTATAATCGCACCAATATATACAAAGAATAATGCTGTAAACACTACTTTAAATGAGTGGAGGGTATCATGAGCCCACTGGGTTCCTTTAAATGATCCAATGATTATACCTGCAAAGAATGCACCCAACGCGGCGGATAGACCTATTTTCGAACTAATACTTGCTAAACCAAAGCATGCGACGAGTGATACAAATATTTGTAGTTCGTGATTGAGAAGCAATTTTTTTGGAAAAGGAATTTTTATTTTGTGCGTAAGGACGAGGTAGATGAATATTGTTAAAAGAATGGACCCAATTATTGTTGTTATTATACTTGGCGAATTGGATACGTTGTTTACCCCTACAAATTTTACTGCAATCATCATAGGTATTACTAGTAAGTCTTGAACTATCAAGATTGCAATCACATTTTGCCCGATTTTGCTTTTTAATTCACCTAAATCTTCTAAAATTTTAATGATTACTGCTGTACTACTTAATGTAATGATGAATCCTATCAACATGCTTTTTTCCCAACTCCATCCTAAAAAAGTTCCCAGCGTGTGGACAGTTATGGTGCTTAATATGATTTGAAATATTGGTCCTAAAATTGCAATTCTCCATCCCGCAATTATGGTTGGGAGACTTATTTCCATTCCTATGAAAAACATGAGTAGAATAATCCCAATTTCTCCTAGTATGTGTAGCTGACTTGTATCTTGAATTAAACTTGTTGCGGTAAGAATAATTCCTGTTAAAATAAATCCAATTACATAGGGTTGTTTCAATATACGCATTACGATACTGAGTATAAGAATGAGTAGAGGGATGATTACGAATAGTGGGACGATTTGTTCGATACTCATTTTATTCCTCTTCAACTCAAATTGAGCATTTTAACTTAGTTTACTTTTCTGTCTGTTGTAGCTTTACTATGTGTTGTTGTATATTCTGCTTGTGAATTTTCCAGTTCATGCTTGACGGTTGATGTATAGTATGATCTGTATTGTAATCTCTTATTTGCTGTGGAGAGCGTTTTTTATTTCTTGCAATATGAAATTTAATGCATCATTTGCGTTTTCTTTTAGTACTGAGCAACCGCCAACATCTTTATGTCCACCACCGGATCCGTTGCCATATGTTTTTCCGGTTGTTTTACAGAGTTGTCCGATATCAATTGGTTGCTCTTTGAAGTAGAATACATTTTTTCCAATACCAATTCTTGAGGTTCCATCTTCATGGTCTCGCAAGTTGATGGAATATTTGGCATCTTTGAATTTGTAATACACATAGAAACGGTCTACCACACCGCGTCGGATTGTTAATTTGCGGTCATCTTGGATTACACATGCTGCTTCTTTATTTTCTTCAAAAATGGTGTCCATGAGTGCACGCCATTCAGCCATATTTTGGAAATGGGCTATGGATAAAAATTTTATATATGGGTTATTATAATAGGAACTTAGAGTTGGTATTGGTCCTTGTGGCTCAGTTAGGAGATGTGTGAATAGGATATTATTGAGAACGGCATCTTTTGTTTGAAAGGTAGTGCTCAAGAATATTGTTTGTTGAAGAAGATTAGGATTGATAAAGTTGGGAGTGACAAAACATTCTTCGTACTCTTTAGGTGTATATGATGCTGTATCTGTTTTGTCCAGTATTTCTTTTAGTAGAAATACTTCTTTTGGTAGGCTATAGTTTTGTTCTGTAAGATAGTCTATTAGTAAGCCAGTACAGCTTGCGTTGTCACGCCACATTTCGTGTTTTGCGATTTGTTGTGGTGTTATACTTGATGATGTTGAGTTGTCTTTTCGTGGTTTACTGGTTGGGTGATGATCTGCCCAGAAGAAAACGGGTCTTTTTGGTCTTGGGAGATCAAGAACAAAGTCTGTTTCTTGTAATTCAAACTGGTCTAATTCAATTTCGGTTGGATTTACTGGTACAATTACTATATTTGTGGTGTCAATTTTGAGAAATGGTAGTAGATATTGTTTTGCGATGAATGCACTATGGAATCCGTCGAGGCAATGTTGATGCGTTATTATTCTTGTCATGATGATATTTAATTAAGGGGGTTATAAAAAGGTATTTGTTTGTTTACAGTTTAAATTTTTTCAATAGAAATGGCATTGTTTTTAGTTTGTTTAAGTTTTATTTTATTGATAGTTTTGGTTTTTGCCTTGTATGATTTTCAGATATATGGGTTATTGTCTGAAGTCGATGGTATTCTTTTTTGCTTCTTTTTTGAGGAATTCTTTGTATTCAAAAAATATTTTTGCGCGGTCAAATTTTCCTGTTTGGGATTTTGATTTGTCTTGAATAAGATGGAACTTATCATTGGCCATGATTACAAATTCTGCTTCGAGAAGTCTTGGGTTTTTGGTTTGCAGAAATATATCTACTATTGCTTGTTTGCAGTCTGCACGGAGAAGAATGTTCTCCCATACTGAGTTCCAATCTCCTGAAAACTCTTTGATTTTTCCGGCAATACGTTTTAGCATGTCGGAGTTTCCGTTTATTAGGTCGTCTGTTACTTCGAGTTGGTCTGTTTTAGGATTATATACCATTAAATCTACGAAAGCACCTTCTTTTAGTGGGTCGTCTTCCCATTCTTTGCGGACTTCAGTAATTCTGAGGATGCGTTTGTATTTTTTGAGTCCTGAGATGACGGGGTTTGCAATGACAATGATATCAATTGCTTTAAATGAGGTTTTTGGTACGCCAATATCGTTTACGACTCGGTCGTATACACCGTAGGGTGAGTCAGCGTGAATGGTTCCTGCTACAACGTTAGCTGCTGCTCCTACACGCATGGCTTCAAAGAGGGCGATTGCTTCTTTACTTCTAACTTCACCAACGAAGATACATGAATCGCCGAGACGGAGGGTAGATCTGATTCCGATGCTCGGGTCTACTTCTGAGCCTGGGCTTGAGAGTGCTGAGGCAACTTTGAGAGATTCCATGTTGTACCCTAATTTTCGTAGCGATTCTTGAGGTAGTTCAAAGGTATCTTCAATGGTGATGATTCTGATTTGTCTCATTATTTCTACTAGTACGGAACCGAGTAGAGAGCTTTTTCCACTAGATCTTGTTCCTGCAATTAAAATGGATACGTTTCCATCAATTAGGAAGGACAGAAGCCCTGCTGAGAGTGCATTCATCATGGCTACTTTTGGTTGAAGATACAGGGGAAATGTCCAAGGAAAGTCACGATGTCGTCTAAATGAGAAAGCAAGACCACTTGGTGAAAGTGGAGCGGTTATTGCGGATACTCTTGATGAGAAGCCTGTTACTTTTAATTCTGTGTCGAGAATTGGGTTGGCTTCATCTAGCGGTCTGCCAGAGAGGAGGCGTAGTTTTGTTGCCCAACTGTCTACTTCTACTCTTGTTGGGAAAATATTTGTGTAGCAATCCCCGTAGTCTTGGTGGACGATGAAGATTGGAATTTCTCCGTTAGGTGAGTTTATGTTTACATCTTGTACTTTGTTGTCTGAAAGTAGAAGTTCAATTAATCCAAAACCGACGGTGTATCTTAAGAGTGCTTGAGCGAGTTGGTCTATTTCATCTGCGCTGAGACTGAGGTTTTTTTGTGTAGCGAGATCGGTTAGGAGGTCTCGGCCGATGTTGAAAAATACTTCTCTCATACGTTCTGGGTCTACAAATTCTTCTCGACTGGGTTTGTGTTCAGACATAATTCTTTTTGCGTCGTCGAGAAGCTCGTATATTTCTTCATTGTAGGTAAACTCAGGGGGGGTGAGATGATACATTTTTTTAACAGAATTATCAAACGAGAATACATTTACTTGGCAGATATCTTGACCTGATTGAAATTGGTATGATTCTTCTAAATTTCCGTCGGGGTAATCGGTGATTAATTTGGTGTACATAAAATCCGGTCTGGTGGTGGGATGAAATATTTGCCCATATATTTCTCGTTTTCCGGGGCTGAATTCGTGTAGTAGGGGTAACGCGAGTTGAATAATTGAGAGTTGCTCTATTAAGGTTAGGGTGTTTGCTAGTACTTCAGTGAATTTTGTTTGAGAGGTGTGTTGCTCTTGATTTGTTGTTAAGTTTAATTTTCCTTTTTCACGTCTTTCTAAACGTTTTAGTTCAACATACGCCCAGAGGGGATCGTCTTTGAGTCTTGTGCTAATAATTTTTTGAAATTCTGCGTAGGCGCTTCGAATGAATCGTTCATGTGTTGGATCTGTCACAAGTTGTTGATAACTAAATCGGTCGTCGCGGTTTAGGCGTTTATGAAGCATGGCTATTTGAATAAGCATTTGTGTTTGAGAAAAGTCGTATTCATATTCTCGCAATTGATTAAGAGTTATTAGGGTGATGCCGGAATTTTGGATGAGAATATCCAGTATTTTACTCATAGTTAGGCTAGAATATTCTATAGACGGTGGATAATTGCATTTATCCATGTGAACGCGGAGAATTTTATTATCTCCTTCGTGATACGTTTCGTACTCGAAGCAATTTTTTGTGTAATCTACCATCTCTTTATTTTTGTGTTTTTTGCGTTTTATTTTTGATTCGACGAACATGAATCATTCACTACTTGCTGTAGTTGGAATTTTTACTTTTTATTGCATTATTTCTGCTATTTGTGGTACATTTTGAGCAGTGGGTGACGCGCTGAAACTAACTTTCTCTACGAGGCCCATCTGCGAGGCTATGAGTGATGAGGGAATGGTTCTTACCTTTATGTTGTATTCTTTTATAGCAGTGTTGTAGATGTCTCGTTCAGTTTTAATTCTGTTTTCAGTTCCTGCGAGTTCGTCTTGAAGAGAGAGAAAATTTTCAGATGCTTTTAATTCAGGATAGTTTTCAGCGACTACTAGTAGACGTGAGATTGCGTTGTCTAGGCTAGAGCCTGCATTATCTATTTCTTGGGGTGTTTTAGCTGAACCAATGGATGCGCGGGCTTGTGTCACTTTGATTAAAATGTCGGATTCGTAATTTGCATATTTTTGTACGGTAGTTGCGAGATTGGGAATTAGATCTGCACGCCTTTGATAAGCGGTTTGGACATTTGCCCATTTTTCATTGACATTTTCATCGGATTTTATGAGGCCGTTGTAGGTGGCGGTGTACCAAATAAAGAGGATAAGTAAGATGGCTACTATTGCAATTGTTATTTTGGTTATTGTTTTCATTTTTTATGTCTCTGTTATTGCTACTTGTTATTAATATGATTTTTGTCTTGTTGGTATTATTTACTGTTTGGTTGCTTGTTAGGTGCTCTTTGGTTGTTATTTATTTCTAGTAATCTTGGTATTTCACCGTGGTCCAACCACATGCCACCGCAACTGGGACATACATCTATGGTGATTTCTTCTCTTTTTATTTGTTTCATTTCTATTTGGCATCGTGGGCATTTTAATGTTGTGTCTTTCATGGTTTTTTCCTTTCGTTTTTTGATGTGTTATTTTTGGTTACATTTGTGGAGGTTTTGTTTATATTAAAAGCGTCCTGTTGAACCGCCGCCACCAAAACTTCCACCACCACTAAATCCTCCACCACTTCCCCCGCCTCCGAAATTTCCACCGAAACCTCCACCGCCTAGTCCTCCTCTGCCATTTCCACCACTAAATAGGGTGGCTGCTGCTATTGCTGCATTTACATATTGGTTGTTTGAGTATTGCGAACCCTTCTTTTTTGGAATGATAGATGCGATAACCATGAAGATGATCCAGATGAATCCAATCCATAGTATGTAGGTTGCTAGGTGTTTTGAGGGTGAAGCTAGTATGTCCTCTGTTGAAGTTAATTCTTGTGCATTTGGTTCTTGGTTTGTTGGGTTTATTACTTGGTCTATGGCGTTAATTGTTTTGCTTAAGCCATCATAATACTGGTCATTTGCGAAGTCTGGCTCTAAGGATGTTCGTCCAATTCGTCCTATTTTTGCGTCGTTGAAAATTGATTCTAAACCCCGCCCTACTTCAAATCGGTAGAGTCCGTCTTCGAGGCTGATGAGGAGGAGAAGGCCGTTGTTTTTGTCTGTATTGCCGAGATGGCCTTGTGCTAGGGTGAGTGATACTTGATTTATGTCTGAACCGTTTAGTGAGGGGATAGTAACGAGTGAAAATTGAATGTTTTCTTTTGCGTTTAGTTCTTGGATTTGGGTTGTGAGGAGATCTATTTCTTCTGTGCTTAGGAGATGAGCGTAATCGTTTATTTCGTTTGTTATAAGGTATTCAGCTTTGACTTGTGGTATGGTGATGAATAGGGTGATGGTAGTTAGAATTAATAATAGCAATAGGTTTTTTTGGTTTTTGGATTTATTTGGGTACTTGATTCTTTGGTACATGTGCTTATTTTGATTGCTGATATTCATGGGTGGATGGTCATTGTTTCTCTTTATTAGTACTCACATAACTTTATTAGGGTTGCTGCCGTGTTTTACTCTTATGGGACCCGTTCAACCTGGTGCGATGCAAGTAGATCAAGGTGCTTTTGATCCTTCAAAAATGTATGTGTGGGTAAAAGGGCTTGAAGGTAAAATTAATTCTCTTGTGCGAGAGGTTGATTTAGTCAAAAATGATCTTATCCGAAAAAATTCTTCGCTTGGAAAAGAGGTGAAGGCACTTAATGATGAGGTGCTTGAGTTGAAGAGGCAGCAGAATCAGTTTGCACAAAAAATGGATCTTATTATTAAGGAGCTCAAGCAAACGGCAGGAAATGAGGAAGTGCAAGTAATAAAGAAATATGTTGAGTTGTGGAACCCTTTATCTTTTGTAACACAACGGGATTTAGAGCGAACTGTTGATGCTCGGGTTGTTGTTTGCGCTGATACTATTAAGAAAAATGCTCTTTTTTCTCCTGGTGTTGGTAGTGGTGGTGTCGTATCACAAAGTAATGGGGGTGGAAGCAGTGCCAAGTAATGTTCCTTTAGAAGAGGTTAAGAAGTTACGCTCTCTTGGTCTTACCGACACTCTTATAGTGGATGAGCTTGGAAAAAAAGGGTTTAATTCTACGCAGGTTACGGTTGCTTTGGCTCAACTTGAGGAAGGTGGGGCGAGTGGTCCAAGGGGTGCTCAGGGTGCTCCTGTTGGTGGTAATAATAATTCACAATCATTTGATTCGTTTCCTGCGCCGCCGAGTGCGGTAATGCGAGGGGCGGGTAGTGGCGGAGGTATTAGTATGGTAGGCGGTCAGGATGCAATGTATTCACGGTTTGAAGAGATAGCAGAAAATATTATTGATGCGAAATGGGATGAACTTATTTCAGAAGTGAAGAAAATTGTTGAGTGGAAACAGCAAGTAGAAGAACGGTTACAACGCGCAGAAGGTGATCTTGCACATCTAAAGGATGATTTTAAGACACTTCATCAAGGGGTCTTAGGTAAACTTGATGAGTATGATGGACGTATGCGAGATGTTGGTACAGATTTGAAAGCAGTTGGGAAAGTGTTTAAGGATGTTATTCCACAGTTTGTTGAGAATGTTAAAGAGTTGAATGCTATTTCAAAGGATATGAAGGGGAAGCAGTAGTTTTTTTCTTAATACTCATTTAAAGGTTGAGTTATTTTTTTGTGATTTTTTATCCACTTCCGCCGTCAACTTTGATGGTTGTTCCTGTTATAAAACTTGCATCGTCTGAAGCTAGGAATAAGACTACTCTGGCAATTTCATTTGGTTCTCCAAATCTTTTCATGTGAATTTGATCTGTTTCTTCTTTGATTACTTCTTTTGGAAGGTCTTTGTTCATATCTGTATTAATCCAGCCTGGAGCAATGCTATTGACTTGGATGTTCCATGGGGCAAGTTCTTTTGCAAGATTTCTCGTTAGTATGATTGCACCTGCTTTTGCTGCATCATAATCTGGAGTACTGGTGCTGAATGTATCGAGCCCATTGGTTGAGGTGATGTTGATGATTTTGCCTGCATTTTGTTTTTTCATTTCTATGCTTGCATATTTTGAGCAAAGAAATATGCTGATGAGGTTTACCCCAAGAATCTTGTGCCACTCTTCTGCGTTTCTCTCAAAAAATGGTTTGTCGTATACTAACCCCGCATTATTCACTAGGATATTGATTGTACCAAATTCTTTTTTTGCTTTTTGAAACATGGATTGGACTTCTTTTTCATTTGAGACGTCTGCTTGGATTGCGATAGCTTGTTGGCTAATGTTTTTTATTTCTTTGACTACTTCTTCCGCTTCTTTTTTGGATTTAGAATAGTTGATTATTACTTTTGCTCCTTCTTTTGCGAATTCTATTGCAGTTGCTCTTCCTATTCCTCTGCTGGAACCTGTTATAAGAACTACTTTATTTTCGAATCTCATCTTTGTCGTTGTCACTTATCCGGTTAATAAAGCTATTGCAAAGATGGCAATTCCGAAGAGAACAATCATAGCCAATACTTTTGGATGGAATAATGTTGCGTAGATGTTGTTGTTGAAGTTGGTATCTTCAGTCACCGTCTGGCCGTTGACATTGGAGTTGCTATAATTTTGATTAGAATTTGTATAGGTTGCTCCTTGGTACGTATTGATGTTGCCGTTTGAGTTACTATTTACTCCTTGGCTTTGATCAAGTAATGATTGTCCTAACACATTGCCAAAGCCAGCCACTATTATTACTAGTCCAATACCAATGATTGTCCAATAGAGACTTTTATCTTGCATGGCGGATTTAATTGTTGCTGCATCAGCTCCAAACATTTGAAATATTAAGAGCATTAAGAGGAAGAAAATAATTGCTACTACAAACCAAGGAATGATGTAATTAATTACTGCTACGGCGGTACTTGAGAGCATGAACATGGTCGCCATGGCAAAGGCAATGATTGCGTTGATTAGTTTTGCATCGTTGCCAATTGCTTTGGTTTTTTCGAGTATTGCCCAAGTAACTGCAAATACAAAAAGCCAGGCGTATACTATATCGAATGATCTGATTAGCCCGATATCGAGTATAGTTGCCATGGTTGTTGTTTTTTTGATTTGTTTTTTTATTGATCTTGTGCTGATTTTGTTTGGTTTATTTATTGCAACGGTTTAGGAAAAGAATTTATTTCTTTTCTACCATTGTTTTGAGTTCTTTCCAAATGTTTCCGAATGCTCCTGTTGTGTTCGCTGCTTTAGGTTCACTGGTTATGAAGTATACTATTGCTCCGAATACGACAAGGACAATCATTAATTGTGTTGTATCTGGTGTCCACCAACTAAAGGCATCCCACGGACCGCTCCAAATTTTTAATGATGCGCCAAATATGTAAAAGACAAAGCCGATTGCAAGTAGGGCGATTATTGGGGCGGCTGCAGAGGTGAATGAAGTTCCAAAGATTCCAAGTAAGAGGAGTAACATAACGGATGCAATTGCTACAAGCGAGATACTTGGTAGAGATTCATTCATAACTGCTACCGGGTCGTAACCTAATGGGTATAATCCCATCACGTGAGGGACTACAAAGCTCATCGCGAGTACTAATGCTACTACTGCGTGATATTTTTTACCAGCGCTATCCTTTCCGAGAATTTGCGATTTTTGAAGTACGGCAAAACTGATTACATACACTAATAAAAATGGAAGCAAAAAGTCGAGTACTCCGTATTGTTGGAAAATGTAAGTTAAATCGTTGAAGCCAGCCATGATATATCCCTCTTTTTTTGATCTATAGTGAAATTCCCAATTATTCGCACTCCAGTCATCGAGTCACTTCGCGTTGCTCCGTTCGTGTCTTGCTTAGCAGCAAGCTTCGTTCGGGTCTGCTCTCACTGTCGTTCGGGACGTTCCTGTAGGGACGTTACCGGAGGGCAAGTTTTGTTGGGAATTTCAAACATAACACCTTTCATTTTTTGTTCGATTTCTTAGGAAAGGCGTTATATGTTACTTGAATTTTTGCTTTATTTACTTTTGCAGTGAATACGGTATTATTTCATATTTGTATCATTTTTTTGATACATTTCTTTGTGTGGTTATTTTGTCTCTTTATTTACTTAACGATACGGGTTTTTCTTTGCTTGGTTCTTTGATGATGAAGTAGATGAATCCTATCAAAATAGCAAAGAAGAATATTGACGCGGCAGAATCAGCATTCCAATAGCTGATTAACCAGGAAATGTAGGTAAGCCATCCCATGGCGTTAAGGAAAATAAGTACTAATCCAATAAATGATAGGATAACAAAAATTTTTGTAAAGGTTGGATGGTCTCTTGTGAAATTGAATTCTCCTTCTTTGTAGAATACTCCTACCATCATGAGGAAACAGACAGATAGAACGATTATAAGACTCACGTTGGCCATAACTTGACTAATAATTGATACTATTTGAACGGAGGCTATCACAAAGAAGGCAATTGATAAGGCAACTATAGTGTTAAGATTCTTTTTTGGTAAAATTACTTTGTTTATTTCTTCGGTGCCTAGAATTCTGGTTTTTTCAAGTATAGCAAAAATGAGGGTAAAGACGAGTAAAAATGGTAGTATAATATCATATACTCCGAGGGCCGCCATAAAATCTATTACACCACGAAATGCACTTGGTTCAACCATCTATTTACCTCTATACCTGAGAGGAATATAAATTTTGAGACTATTTAAATGTTTCTTTGAAGTGTATATTCCTGTGGGGGTATTTTATAGAAGATAATAAGGGTGGATATGTTGAGTAGGAAAATCAGTTTGGTGAGAGTTTGTTTGTTGGATCTTTGTTATCTGCTAAGGTGTTCCTGATGGGTGTTATTGTTGCTGGTGGTAATTGATTCAATTTGTAAGGTTATCTTTTGGTTTACTTTTGGTTTACTTTTGGTTATCTGTCTATCTTAGACTAGAGTTTTGGCTAATCATGTTGACGACAGTTTTAAATATTAGTTGGGGCATGTTTAGTAGGTAACATTATATTTGTTTTACTCGAGAATTAGTATTACAAATTTATTAATCCTCATTGGGAATGCTTTGTTGGTTAGAGTTTCGGTTTAAGGGGATAATTCAAGTTGTTGTTATAAAAGGGGTGGAATACGTGCGCAATCGAATTTTTTTGGTCTTAGTCATTTTCTTACTTACTGCTGCTATGGGAATTGCGGCTGTTGAGTCTACCGTTATTGAGAATAAAATTTCTTTTGGTAAGGAAGCGACTTATAAATTTATGATTAAGAATACAGCAACCACCACACAACAATATACGGTCTTTTCTCTTCAATCAGGTCAGGGGTGGAACGTGGCACCGGTTCCTTTAACTGATCGTGTTTTTAGTGTGGCTGCAGGTCAGACTAAGACTATTATTGTTTCTGCACGTCCTATACGTGAGTTACCTGTCGGAATTTATTATTTGCCTGTTTCAGTTGATGGAGATTTGGGTGATAGTTATTCTGAGTCACTCAAAGTGTATTTAGGAAAGACTGCGCTTGAGACGTATTCACCAAGTATTGCTGCTACTATTAATGTTAATGATCACATGACTCCTGGGGTAGCACAAAGTGTTACTTTGTTTTTAGAAAATAAAAATCGGTTAGATCTTGGTGGTTTAACAGTTAAAATGTCTGGTGATCTTGATGTTTTTAACCATGAGGTTACTATTGATTTACCATCTCTTTCTCGTAAGACGGTGGAGTTTACTGTGCAGCCAGATCGGTTTGCGCAACCGAAGGAATATGTATTGAAATTTGATTTTATTAAAGATGGTAAGATTGCAAAAACTATGGATCAAAAAGTTACTATCGAAACAGTTGCATCTCCATTTGCGGTTGTTGCTTCGTCTGAAACGGTGTGGGGTAGGAAGTTAGGTGTCTTGTCTCTCACTAATAATGGTAATGTTCGTAATGAACAACAAGTGTTGTATCCTGTTTCTTGGTTTGGTTCACTTTTGGTTGAGGGTGGTACTCCTGTTGTTGTGGCCGCCGATGGTTCTCGAAATATGGCGTTTACGTTATCTTTGTCTCCAGGTGAGTCGGCTGAAGTGTCTTATGTACTTAATTATCGGTGGGCCATGTATGGTTTGATTTTCCTTGTGCTACTTGTTGGTTTTATTTGGTTTATTCAGTCTCCATTGCGGATGAAAAAAAGGGCGGTTACAACTCAAACCGATGAAGATGGTGCTCTTGCTGAATTAAAAGTAACTATTGAAGTTGAAAATAAGACGGACAAACCGGTTCGTCATATTACTATTACGGATACTGTTCCAGGCATTGTATCGGTTGAGAAAATTTCAGAGATGGGCACACTACGTCCGCTTGAGATTCGTCATCAAGGTGGTAAAACAAAGATTGTGTGGCTCATTGCTGAACTTGATGCTCGAGAAGATCGTTTGATTACCTATAAGGTTCGCTCAAAGTTGAATATTTTGGGTGCCTTAGGTCTTCCACGTGCACAGGCAGAATTTAAACAAGGTAAGGGGATGCGTCGTAAGGCATATTCAAATTCGTTTACGATACGGTAGGGGACTTGTACGGTTTATACTGAAAGACCGAAATAATCGTACTAAATTGTTCCGTCTTTCAAATAATACTGTGCGGCTATAATTATGAAAATATAGGACGCACAGTATACAACCTTGTTTTCTTATTGTTTTTATCTTTTTTTATTCGTGATATTATATAAATGGTTGTTTGATTGTGGTTCTGCGGGGTATATGTTTCATTATGTGGGTGGTGAGGAGTTAGCGTCGTAGTGGGCTTGTTGTTGCTCTTCGAATTAGACTATTGGATGATAAAAACATTTATATATCAGCGACAATTCAATTTTCTAAAAAAGAAACGTCCACAAATATGACGAAGAGAGGGTGTGAAAATGAAAGATTTTTTCTTACAATTAAAAGAGAAGTTAATTGGTCCTGGTGATAATGCTGAGCCTGAGACTCCAGAAGATTTTGTTGAAGTTGCATCATCAACACAAGGTAAAGAAGAAAAAGCACGAGTTATTGTTCGACCTTTTGTGATGGAAGATTTTGAAGATATTAAAGAAGTTCTTGATGTTTTACGAGAAGGTAATACTATTGCCCTGGTTAATATTAAACCTTTAAAGGATAAGGATCTTGTTGAGCTTAAGAGAGCTATTTCAAAGCTTCGAAAGACTTGCGAAGCAATTGATGGTGATATTGCAGGATTTGGGGAGGATTATGTTGTAGCTGTTCCTTATTTTGCGCGAATTCATCGAAGTGGTGGAGCATCTAAACCAGCTCCGTCTGATCAATAAATTTTTTATTTTTTCTTCTTTTTTAGTGTTTTTTCTTTCGGTGTGTTTGACTTTTTTGTTTGAGATGTGAGTTAATGGTTGTTTATATGTGAGTTTGGTTGTTTTAATCTTCTTGTTTGCTAGTGATCTGTGTATATTTTTTGGTCGTGTTTTGTTCGGAGTTTTGCATGATTGGATGAAGTAATTAGACGGGGGTATGATGGCCTGGAATGGGTTGTAGGACAAGTGTGGGGGTTGAATAAAAATGGTTATTGTATGATGGTGGTTATTGTATGAGGGTGGTCATCGTATGGGGGTGGTTGTTAATTATGATTTGAAGAGAATTAATTTGGTGGTAGGGATTAAAGAGAGTAAAAGAGTATTGTTGTCATCCTCATAAAGAAAAGAGAATGGATGTAATCTATAAGTTAATCTATAAGTTATGTTTCTTTCTCTATTTGGTACGAGTTTTTTATGTGTGTTTATGGATTTGTCTATTCGAGGAGTGTGAGACCATACATAAGCCCAATTCCTACTAGCAGCGCAATGAAGTGCATGACTGATTCTTTTATTCTGGCGTCTTTTTGGAGCTCTGGGATGAGGTTTGAACCGGCAATATAGAGAAATCCGCCGGCCGCAAATGGAAGAATACTTTTTGTAAAGAGTTCTGAGTTCCCCCCAAAATATAATCCTACTCCTGCACCAATGATTGCAATAGCACCTGAGAGAAAGTTGAAGAGTAATGCCTTCTTTTTACTAAAACCTGAATATAGTAATACTCCAAAATCGGCTATTTCTTGAGGTATTTCGTGAACTACTACTGCAATGGTTGTGGCGATGCCTAGTGGGATGTTTATAATATATGCACTTGCGATTACTACGCCATCTAGAAAGTTGTGAAGACCGTCACCTACCAAATTTAATGGGGCCATGGCTGAGTGTTCATGGTTGTGTTTGTCCTTGCTAAATTGGTGAGAGTGACAATGGTGATAATGGATTATTTTTTCTAGGACAAAAAATACGACTACTCCACTTAAAACTAAAAATGATATTCTCGTTGTGAGGCCGCTGTCTCCAACTGCTTCTGGAAGAAGATGTAGAAATGCTCCCCCAAAAAGTGTTCCTGCTGATAGACTAACTAATATTAATAGCATTTTTTTAGAAAGATCTTTTTTGATTAGAAGTGTTAATGCACCTACAAAAGAAATACAGGAGACGATGAAAACACTGGCTATGGTGTACATAATTATTTGGTTCATAGATTGATTGTTTACTTATGGTTTTATATACTTTACTGATTTTCATTCTCATTAAGTAGTTTAATTGGTTTATATTATGGCAATTTCACGTGAAACGCGGCAAAAGGATATTTTATGCGCACAAGTTAGCTTGATGCATACCTTTTTTAGTGCACAGGAATTATTTGATAAAGTTTTTTTGTTGGATTCTGGGGTGGGCAAGGCTACCGTATATCGTTTTTTACAGAGGACTCGTGATGCGGGGAGTATTCATTCCTTTGAGTGTGGGGGGGTTACAGTTTATTCATTGACAGCTAGGATGCATTGTCATTTTGTGTGTGAGACATGTGGTGATCAGGAACATTTTTTGCTATCTGATCTTCCTTTTTTAACTCGTGAGATGCAGAAGAGAGCATGTCATATACAAGTGAGTGTTGATGGGGTTTGTAAGAAGTGTGCGTCTAATCGTATTACTTCCGTTTGAGGTAAGTTTAAGTCTTTGAAATTGTTTTTATGATATTCTTTTTTGGAAATTCTTCTTTTGAATATGCTGGTTACAAACTATTATAAACCTATTTCTGTTTACTGTGAGGTATGTATGTTGGGGATGATAAGGTTGCAGTTGAACTTCAAGGTTTGATTCAGGGTGAGGTGTGTAGTTCGGCTGATATCTTGAAAAAATGTAGCAGTGATGCGAGTGCGTTTCGAGTTATGCCACGTCTTGTTGTGTTTCCCTCTAGTGTTGATGATATTTCTTTGGTTGTAAAATATGTTGCACAGCAGAAGAAAAAAGATAGTTCTTTGTCACTTACGGTTCGATCGGCTGGGACTGATATGACAGGTGGTCCGCTTAATGAGTCTATTATTCTTGATGTTTCTAAACATATTAATCGGTTGCGTAAACTTGGGAAAGATTATGCTATTGTTGAGCCCGGTTTGTTTTATAGAGATTTAGAGAAGGCTACTCTTCACAAGAATTTGATTTATCCTAGTTATCCTGCTTCGAAGATGTTATGTAGTGTGGGCGGAATTGTGTCCAACAATTCTGGAGGGGAATTAAGTTTACGTTATGGTCAAACATGTAAATGGGTGCGTGGATTAAAAGTAATTTTACATGATGGGAAGGAGTATTCTTTTTCTAAAATTTCGGTTGCAGAGGTTCAGAGGAAGTGTTTGCAAAAAGATTTTGAAGGAGACATTTATCGAAAAATGTTTGCGTTGTTACGTAAACATGATGTTTTGATTAAGAAGTCTAAACCACATACGAGTAAGAATTCGACAGGGTACTTGTTGTGGGATATTTATGATGCTGAAGCGGGTACGTTTGATTTGGCGCAGGTGTTTGTTGGCGCTCAAGGTACTTTGGGTATTGTTACAGAGGAGAAATTGGGGTTGATTTCTGTTGAACCTCATTCGATGATGTATGTTATTTATTTACGAGATTTGGATGTTTTAGGTGAAATTGTTGACTTGGTTCTTACTACTGGCCCAACTAGTTTTGAATCGTATGATGATAAAACATTGCATTTGGCGATTAAATATGCTGGCGAAATTGGGCGTATGATCAGCAAGGAAGAAAATATATTTAAGTTTGCGTGGCATATGTTGCCTGATTTTTGGCGAATTATTTCTATGCGTCAAATCCCTAAGTTGGTGTTGATGGTTGAATTCACCGGCCTTACGTTAGCTGAGGTTAAAGCTAAAATTTGTGTTGTTGATTCTTTGATGCGTCCGTTTGTGTTGAATAATGGAGTTAAAGTGTATACTACGAAAACAAAGGTTGATGCGAAACGTTATTGGACGATTCGTCGCCAAAGTTTTAATTTGTTACGAAAAAAGATTCAGGGTAAACAAACGGTTCCATTTATTGATGATATTATTGTTCCTCCTGCTTGTTTGAAGCAGTTTCTTCCGGAGTTAGATGCGGTTTTGAAGGAATATCCTTCCTTAATTTATACGATTGCCGGACATATGGGGGATGGTAATTTTCATATTATTCCGTTGATGGATATGGAGGATGCTGCGCAGAGACGAATCATTCCCACACTTTGCGAGAAGGTGTATTCTCTTGTGTTGAAATATGGTGGGTCTCTTAGTGCGGAGCATAATGAAGGACTGATACGTGGACCATATATGCAGAAGATGTATGGGAAGGAGATGTTTGGTCTTTTTTGTGAGGTTAAAAATATTTTTGATCCTGATACTATTTTCAATCCTCATAAGAAAACGGACGCTAATTTGAAATATTCGCTTGCACATATTAAAAAAGATAATGTGCACGATGTTTGATTAATTTAAATACTGTGTGATGTTTGATTAATTAAGATAATTAGGGAGGCTAATCTTATTATCTCTTGTTATTTTATTTTTCATTGTTCAATTTGAATAGTTAATCTTTGAGAATGTGTGGTCTTTGTTTACATCGATGATGCAGTTTGGTTTAATTTTATCGTAGCATACATAAGTTAGGGGTAGGAAGACATCAACGAAATGGTTGATTTGTTGTGTTGTCATACTGCCGCTACTGTTTGTTGATTTTTTAAGTTGTTGTTCGGCTTGATTACGCCATATTTTGTGCATCTGGGGATTTGGTGGTTTGAGCATGATCATGTAGTTTAGTTTTTTCCAAATGGGTTGGTATTCTTTTATTTGTTGGATGAGAATGTTTTGACTTTTTCCAGTGGGGTCTAGTTTCTTTAGGTTGAAGTTATATTTTTTACATGTGGCTTGTAAGACTTTTTTGGTAATATTGGGAATTGCTACACACCATCCTTCAAAGAGAATTATGTCTTGTGGGCTGCGTACGTTGATTATTTTTTTAATTTGATCACCTTGTCCGTTATGGAGTGATTTGTCAAATATGGGGATAGCAAATGGTTGCTTTTTTTGTATTCTGTCTAGTACTTTTGTTAATGTTTTTAGATTGTGTGTTCCAGGCATGCCGCGTGGAATTTGATAAAATGCATTTGCTGCGTGTTTTTTCCGGAATATTTCTCGGTCTTTGGATGTGGTGTAAAAATCATCTATGGAGAAATGATGTGTTTTGTATCCTTTTGTGGTTAATATTTGTTCGAGTTCGGTGGTCATAGTACTTTTGCCGGTGCCTTGACCTCCTTGGATACCTATGATGAGTGTCTTTTTTGGATTTTTTTGTTTTTGTTGAATGAGGATGTTTGAGAGTGGCTCTAGAACGAGATTTTTTTCTTTTTGGGTGATTGGACTTTGTAGATGTTGTGTGGTTTTCACAATTGGGATTGTTTTTTTGGTTTAATATATCTTTTTATGTGGGTGTGGTCATTATTTTAGAAGAATGAACGCCACGGGCCGGACTTTCTCAAGTCAAAACCGGTCTGCTTAACTTGCTTTGAACCGGCGATCCCAGAGGGACAGGATAAATGCGGTATTGTAGGAGATCTGATGGACAATAGCCCATAGCAATCCTGCGCAATACCAGATTATGCGACCGTGGCGCTGTAGGCTTTTTTCAGGGGGATGTTATTTAAATGTTTCTTTTGTGTTGTGGTGTTTTTAGGTGGTTGTTCATGGGAGTTTTTCCGGTATTTTTATATAGCTAGATTTTCTTCTTTATTTGTATTAGGGGTATAGTTGTGAGAAAAAATCATATCAAAAATAAGAGGCTTCATGGACAAAAGATATGGGCATTTAGTTTGCTCTCTGTTTTGATTGTTGTTGGTTTTGGTGCTCTATTTCACTATTCAAGTTCCTTTTCTTCTCTATCACTTACCGGGCAGGTTACCGCTGATTCCCCATTTCTTTCTAATGCTCCTTTGGTACCAGTAACAGGCGTGGCTAGTGCTTATTCTCGCGGTTTTATTTCAAATACTGTTCCTTATGTATATTATGTTGGTTCACGAAGACAAGCGATATGTACTTGTCCAAAAAATGTGTGTCCTGCGTTTGCTTCGTGCGGAGTTGCTCTTGCGTCTGCTCCAGCTCTTATTGCGCAGATTACATCAAATGATGCAAAGTGTTTTGCGGTTACTCAAAAAGCAGGAGTCACATATGGCTCGGCTCCTACTATTACCATCGGTATTTGCCCTGTTGCGAGTAAAGCTGCAAGTCCACCTCCACCTTCTGCATGTTCATCTATAACGCATGGTACGCTTTGCTCTGGAGATGATATTGGTACTGTTCCTGCTACTGATTTTTCGTTGCCTGTTCTTAGTTGTACTAATCAACGAAAGTGTGAGTTTACTTGTGGTGCTGGTTATGTTCCGGTTGGAAAACAATGTATTGCTGTACCTGCAGCCGGCGTATGTGTTGATTCGGATTCGGGCGTTAATGGTGCGGTTCAAGGCTACGGTGTTACTTCAGGATTGGTTAAAGTTGATTCGTGTTTTAGTGCGACTAGTATGCGTGAAGTAACTTGTTCTAATAACCAAATTAGTACCTCGAATAGTTTTACGTGTTCGGCTCAACAGGGTTGTGTTAACGGGATGTGTTCTGCTCGCACTAATTTGTATAATACTGTTCTTGCTGCTCCTGGCCCTTTTGCTCGTTCAGTGTGTGAAAAACGATTGGCTGAGTTAGGTTTGTATCCGTCGGATTCCGTTCGAGCTGCGTCATGCCTGGGTACACATGTGGGCGTTCCACTCTTTATGGCAAATACTGGTCGAGTGTATACTGTTGATACTATTGGTCTTAGTCTTCCTGGTGGGTCCATTGCTGTTCCTACGGGTACACTCAAAGCTATTGGTAATTTTTGTCCAGTGTATCGAAGTTCGCATGCTGCTGAATTTGTAACTGACACTGTTGGAGCTAATTCGTTTTATTACCCCACTTCTGCTGTGGCGCTTAAGGGTTGCCTTGGGTCTCTTGATCCAACTCTTCTTATTTCTTATGATGGTACATCATTAGTTCTTGCGACAAGTAACTCCATGTTTGATATTTTTTCCAATGTTGCCCTTTATCCAACGTACGCAGTGCACGTTGCAGATGTTGATGTAGATAGGATTGCTGATGGTGTTGATAATTGTGTAAATATTGCTAATCCTACTCAAACTGATACCGACCGTGATGGTAAGGGAGATTTATGTGATAATTGTGTTTCCGTTTCGAATGTAGGCCAACTTGATTCTGATTCTGATCTAGTTGGAAATGCTTGTGACAATTGTGCTGATCTTGCTAATCGTGATCAGTTAGATTCTGATCGTGATAAAATTGGTGATGTGTGTGAAGTTGTTGCTCCTGCTCGCACGCTGCCTTCTTATTGGGATTTGAATAATGATAATTTAGTAGATACGAGAGCTGATAGTGTTGGTCCTCCTGCTGTTACTAATTTAGATTCTGCCTGTGCTATGGCAGCGTTTAATTACTTACCCCTTCGTCAATTTCAACCGGTCAAGGCTGCATGTGGTAATTCGCTTGTTGGATCTCGGAAAATTGATTTTGATTGTAATGGTCGCGTTAGTTTGAATGAGATGCTCGAAACAATTGCAGTTATTACTCAAGGACAACCTATCTCTGGTGATCTTAATACTGATACTATCCCAGATTGTACTCTTTTGAATACTGATTCTGACGGTATTGCGTTTGTTGATGACAATTGTCCTACAGTTTCAAATGTTGATCAAGCAGATGCTGATTCTGATGGAGTTGGGAACGTTTGCGATGCTGATTATGTATCTCCTGCTGCAGCTGCTCCTACTGGTGGGGCGGGGGCGGGTACTGGTGCTGGTCAGGCACTTGCTCGTCAGGTATTACCTTATGACTTAAATGGAGATGGATGTGTAAATAGATCCGATGTTGATGTATTATTTGCAGAGTTTAGTTCTAATCGCAATTCCCGTGCTGTTGCACATAGGTTAACCTTAATAGCTCGCCATATGGGTGAGGGATGTGTGGTGGGTTAAGATGATATCTTCACGTGGGCTTTCAAAGGTTGTACTCATTGGTGTTATGGCTATTTTACTCGTGGGTGTTCTGGTATTTGTTATGTATAATAAAAGTGCTGTTGGGCAAGCTGTAGCTGTTAACACTGTTAACATTAATACTGTTCATGCGGGTGATGTAGGGCTTAGTGGTCCAGTTGTTGAGGGTTCAGAGAGCGCTTCAGTTGAAGTAGGACAAGAGTACTTTCTTCGTTTGTTTGCGAATCCCTCCGCTGATTTACATTCCTATGTTTTCACACTACGCTTTCCAGGGCAGTTTGCGTTTTCTGATACGCCTTATTCTTTCTCTACTCTAAATCCTGATTTTAGTATTCATCAGTCGGTTGTAAGTGGTGCTGATTATACTGAACTCATAGTAATGGTTAACTCGAATACTGGTGGGGTGATTGATGGCGGGCAGGCACTTTCACTTGGAAGAATATTTATGAGGGCAGTTTCTGAAGGAAGTACTAATCCTACTTTTTCGTTTAGTGCACTTGATGAGTCTGGAGCTATCATTCTTGGTGAGGATGACCATGTTTTTGTTACACCTATCCGTGCAGTTCTTCCCGCTGCGCCTCCTGGTTCTGAGGTGGATCCAATTATTGTTGATACTTGTGATGATAATGGGGTGGCTGTTCCAGTTATAACTCAGCGGTGTGGTGCTCAGGGTGTGGTTGAGTATTGTGCGCAGAATCTTGGTGAGTCTGCACAATGGTCAGTTGATCCTGATATGCAATGTGGTGCGGGTACACATTGTGCTGGTGCTGGGATGTGTACTGCTGATGTTGCTGCTTCCCCCGCTGTTGCTGTTGTTGGGGGTGTCTGTGTAGTTGGAGACAGTGCGTCGGGTTTAGTTTGTGAGAATAGTGTATGGAAGATTGCGAGCGGATGGGATTGTGGATTGCATAGATCTGATTGTGTTTCTGGTACGGCTTGCTCTGCTGATGGGATTTGTCGAGTACCGGTAGTAGCTGTTGATATGTGTACTGTGGGTGATACTCGTTGTGCAGGTCTGAGTGCTCAAGAAGAATGTGTTCGCGGTGCTGATGGTATACTTGCGTGGGGCAATATGCAGGGGTGTACCACTCTTATTAGTGGTCAGTTGGGTCGGTCAGTTTCGCACGCGTTTTGTCCGTATGGAGTTCCGGGTGCATCGCAACACTGTATTGCAGATGAAAACCGTAATGGTATAGAGGATGGACCCAACGATCCTGTTGAAGTTGAAGCTGCTGCGCCTCCTGCTCCTGAGGTTCCTGCAGTTGAGGAAGTTCCTGCAGTAGTTTGTGTGCTTGGCGATTATAACTCGGATGGACGTGTGTCGATTCAAGACTTTCGTGGATTTCGGTCCCATGTGTTGTCGTGGAATGATTTGAGTTCGAACTTGGATTGTGGTTCTGCAGGTCAACAATCCTGTTCCGTTCGTGGTCAGTTCCAATGTGATTCCGGATTAGGGTTTGGTGCTGCCGTGTCGGCATGTAATCCTGGGTGTGTCGTTGGTGACTTTGATTCCAACGGTCGGGTTTCGATTCAGGATTTTAGAGGATTTAGAAACGCGGTATTGCGTAGGTAGGGAAGAATGAATTCTACTACTTTTGTTTTTCTTATTTTTGTGCTTCTTTCAACGTTTGTTATTGCCCCACAACAACCTGGTGCTGGAGAAGTTCCTGTCGTTACTTGTGTTGGAACTCCACTCCCTGGTACTACACCTTGTTGGTCTGGGACTGGTGTTGTAGCTCCTGGTACTCCTATCAGGTATATCACTGCTGGTAATGCTGTTTGTGGCGATTCATTCGAATGTAAGTATGCTTGTCCTTTGGGCCAAGTGGCTGCTCTTGATGGCTCTGGTTGTCCTACACCGATTAGTTTTGATTTAACTCCGGGAGCTTCTCAGCTTTTCCGTTGGAATAGCCAGTTGGATTACAAACTGACTCTTACTCCGGAAGGTTTGAATTCGGATGTAGCCAATGTAGATATTTTGGAGCGGACTGCTGATGGTGCTTATCACTCGGTTCGCCGGCTGCGCTTGCTATGGGGTGAGCCTCTTACAGTGGATATTTCTGTTGCAAGGGTGGGTCCAGAGATTTATGTAACATATGATACTGACGCTGGTGGTGTTTATTTTTTCAAATTACAAAGTGTTGACAATTCTCCATTAATTTTGCAGGCTAACGCGGGTGATTGTCTTCGAGGCGATTATAATGTTGATGGTCGTGTTTCAATTCAAGACTTTCGTGGATTTCGATCGCATGTATTGTCGTGGTCAACTTTGAGTGAGGATGCAACTTGTGGTGGAGAAGGGCAACAAAGTTGTGCTGTGCGTGGTCAGTTCCAATGTGATTCCGGGTTAGGGTTTGGTGCTGCCGCGTTAGTTTGTGCTGCGAGTTGCAATATTGGTGACTTTGATTCTAATGGTCGCGTTTCTATTCGGGATTTTAGAGGATTTCGTAATGCGGTTCTGGGAAGATAACATTTTTTCCCCTATGCTTTAGATATCTGTCACATTTTCAGTTGAGAGTGTGTTTATCGCTTCAATGTTGTTTTGAATGTAGATTCGTCGAAGACTTTTTAAATTCCAGTTTTATTGTTATTATATGCGCTCTGGATGGTTGATGTTTATACTAGTACTTGTTTTAGTGTTAGTCCCCATGGTTGAGGCCATTGAGTTTTCTGGATGTAATTCGTATTTTTCAAGTGCTACCTGCATATCTCACTCTGAGTGTTTTTGGAGGTATGGTAATTTAGGGGTAGGTAGTTGTCTTACGAAGGCTGGAACTCCAGCGTCAATTTCGGTTTCTTGTCCGAGTGTGGTGTCTGTTAATCAAACGTTTGAATGCACTTTATCAGGTGAGAATGTTAGGTTGAATAATGCGGAGATTGCTATTTTTGCTAATCCATTAGAAATACATGGGACTCCTTCAATCTCAAGCATGCAGTGGTATTCTGCGCAAAATCCTTTTTACACCCTACTCTCTGATAGGCTTTCGATAGTTTCTCTTGCGGATTATCAACCAGTACTTAATGATAGGATCGCTTCTCCCTATTTTGGTCCAATTATGAGATTTAAGATAGCATTGTCTCGTAATGTTAATAGGATTTCTGTTTCTGTTACGGGGTCTGACCTTCAACTTGATACTTCAAGTGGTCCTATTACGGTTCAACAAGGTTCTATTCCAATCACTTTTCCTTGCTATAATTCGTGGAATCGACCAGTATCTTTGGCGCAAGTTTCTACTCTTAATCCTATTTATTGTTCTGTTGTTTTTACAAATGATTATTTTGGCAAGAATTTACGGATGTCATTTGGGATTTCTTCAGCTGGGTTGGCTCCGAGTTATATCAACCCCGATACATCGGCCGATTTTGTCCATTATTACACCACTGGTAAACCAGGGGTTGATATTAATGATAATTTGGTAATTACCAATTTAGATGTTCCTTTTGGTCAACCAATAACCATCACTTCTTCTGATAGAATACCAAAAGGGGCAGTTTTATCTATGGGGATGTTGTATACTCGTACAGGTTCTATTACTCCAACTCTTAGTACTTTATCTAGTTCTGGTCCTCCATTCCGTCTAACAGGGTCTCCAATTATGGTAAATTATTTTCTGGGTGGAGGGTGTCAACCGAGAGGGAGAGAGTTAGTACTGGAAGGAGCACATCCAGGTCAAGTTGTGTGTGGATTAATGAATGGTCAGCAGGGATGGATTTCAAAGATAGGTTCATACTGTGTAGATAATAATAATTGTGGTGATACTGGACGTTGCCAACAAGGTGTGTGTAAAGTTGCGTCTGGTAGCTCTTGTGTACGAGATTTGGATTGTATGTCGGGTGATGCTTGTGAGTCAAATAGCTGTTCGTTTGTTAGACTAAATGCTCCTTGTACCGTTGCCGGTAAAACGGTTATTACCCCGATTTTCGGAACTTTGAAATGTGTATTGCGTGAGGGTAATCTGAGATGGCTCGGGGTACTTTCAACGGGGTGTGATGGGGATGCGTCTTGTGATACGGGTTTATTTTGTTCCAATTCTCGGTGTGCACCTGTTGCGGTTGGTGCTCCTTGCGTGACTCTTGGTGCTTTTCAGGGAAGAATTCCTTCATATGATGTAGCTACTTCGTTTATCTGTTCAACTGTTCCTGGCTCCTCTCCTTTACGTGAGGAAGTGCGGTTGAAAAGTAATAGTCCTTGCAGATTAGATTCTGAGTGTGTGTATGGTGATGTGTGCGATGGGGGACGGTGTCGCTTTGTATCCCCTGGGCGTGATTGTTTCATTGAAGGTCGTGAGCTTTTTCAAAGTGGTCGATTATATCGATGTGTTCTGGAAGAAGATGGTCTGAGTTGGAAGTCTGTTCCTGGTAATGTTTGTGCTGCTGATGGTGATTGTGATTCAGATGTGTCTCTTTTTTGTAGTGTAGGGAGGTGTGCAGTTATGGATTCGGGGTTACCTTGCTTTGCAGCTGGTACGCGTTTTGTAGAAGGTAGTTCCGACCCTTATCGTTGTATTTCTATTGATGGAACTAATGCGGCGGGATCTTATCGTTTATCAGTTACTAATGGTGGGGCGTGTGATGCACATTCGGAGTGTATGTCTGGTCAGTGTAATGGTGGGTTCTGTTCTCGGTTTGAAATTTTTCATACTTGTTATCAATTGCATTCAACATGGACTCAAGATAGTCGCACTCTTGTTTGCGAGCAGACTTCACAGTTAATCCCAGCGTTTATTTGGAAGGTCCCCGAGGGAGGAAGGTGTCAGGGTGATGATGGGCTATCGTATCCCAATCGCTGTGCAGCTGAAAATTCGCGTTGTGTGGATGGTCGATGTCTTGCTGAAGGTGAGTTATGCTCTGTTCTTAACTCTCAAATTAATGGTGATGTAAATTCTCTTGTGTGTAAAATAGTTGGGGATCATTTAGAATGGGTCTTAGAGGGTGTGGTGGTACAGGGTGAATGTCTCTTGGGTGATTATACTGGTGATGGTCGTGTGTCGATTCAAGACTTTCGTGGATTTCGGTCGCATGTGTTGTCATGGAGTGATCTTAGTTCTAATGTTGACTGCGGAGCTGGGGGTCAGCAATCGTGTGCGGTACGTGGTCAGTTCCAATGTGATTCTGGTTTAGGGTTTGGCGGGGCTGTGTCACAATGTGGCGCTCATTGTAATATTGGGGATTTTGATTCTAATGGTCGGGTTTCAATTCAGGACTTTCGTGGGTTTAGAAACGCGGTTCTTGTTCGATAATACTATTTTTGATATTACGAAAGGTTTATATTTACTAATTGAATACATTAATCAAGTTTTACTACTACGAGGGATGATGGATGGCTAAGTTTTACTCACTGTTAATACTATTTTTACTAATGCTTGGTTCTGTGGTTTTGGCAGATGCAACGTTTACACTTAGTCCGAATCCAGCGACGGCAAGTGTAGGTGATACGGTGACTGTTACACTGGCCTTTGATGCTGGTGGCGCAGTTAATCCTTTTAGTACTGCATATGTTTTAACTTCGCAGCAGCTTACTTTTGATGATCCGGCTGGGCCGCAATGCGGGTTAGAAGATAACTCCGACTCTCATATTTTAAATTGTGATTATATGGAGGCCTTCGCTCCAAATTCTTTTGTGATTACTGCTCGGGTTGTTTCAGTACCTATAACTATCAATCTCGAGCAAGCCTATGTAGATCTTTATAATCCTAATAATGATGATGAGTCTATTTCGGTGAATGTGGCGCCTGTTCCTCCGTTAATTATTCCTGCTGCTAATGCTGCTGCTGGTGGTGGTGTACCTGCTGCTTGTCAAGAATCTTGGGCATGCTCCGACTTCTCAAATTGTGCAAATGGGCAAGAAACACGAACTTGCGAAGATACTAATCATTGTGGGACTCAAGTATCTCAGCCTGTACCTTCGCGTGCCTGTGTGGATGGTCCATCTTGTCATGAGGGAACTCATAATGAAGGTGGTAGTTGTGTTGCTGATGTTGCTCCTCTCTCTCAAGAAGATTTGCTTGCACAATTAGAAACTGTTCTTGGTGGATCTGGGTTGAATAGATTACAGCAAATCTCACATATCGCCCGATTATTAATGCAGGGTGGTGTACAATGAAGTTTCGTGCATTTTCTTTTTGTGTACTCCTTTTAGCTCTTAGTCTGGGTTCTTTGGCTGCGACTACTGTATTTTTTCAGCCTTCCACACTATCTCTAGCTCAAGGTGAAGTAAAAGAAGTAACGGTTATAATAAATTCTGATCTACCACTCAACAGCATACAAATTGCTGGTACATATGATCCAGCTAAGGTGTCTGTTGTTGCAACAAAATTGCCTTTGGTGGGTGCAAATGGTGTGGCATGGCCCGTTGCTACTATAGGGGCTCCCGTATTTGCTCCGCCTAGCAATCGCTTTGCTTATAATGCTGTTCTTAATCCAGATGTTCCTGCGCAATACCTTGCTCCTGGTCAGACGCGTCTTTTTACCTTGCGGTTTACTGGTATTGCTGCTGGTGTTAGTACAGTTTCTATGGCTTCAGCATTTTATAGGACGGGGGCAGTTAACCCTATTGCTATTGCTGTTTTACCCACTGTTTCTGTAACCGGTCCAGTTGCTCGTTTTAATCCTTTTCCTGGAACTCCATTTGATAATGCTCCTGTCACTCCTCGTGCAGCAGGGACAGTAGATCAGGAAAATTGTGAGTTTCGATCATCTGCGGGTATAATCTCTGCTGGTTTCAACAGCGATAGGGATAATATTATGCGTGATTCTCAAGATCCTGATTGTTTGAATCAAGCATGCGATGTTGCTGCTCCAACTAAAAAATGGACGTGGTCTTATTATTTAGGTGATACGGCTCGTACTGCTCCTCCTTCGGCTTTAGGTACTGGTTGTTGTGCTCCAAATCAATGTGCTCTTGCAGGTCAATGTATGAACCCAGGTTCTATTGATGAATCTAGCGGTCATTCAATGGTATGTTTGGGTCATGATAATGCGGTTTTGAGTTCGGCGACTGTTGTTGCGGTAGCGGGTGCGGTTGCTCCAATTGATTCTAATCCGTCGGTTAATTCATGGCTAGTATGTACTCCTGGTAGTCGATCTGTTACGGTAGGTGGTATCGTGTATACCTGTGCAAATGGTCATTGGACTTCACCTGCGTGTAGAGCTCCAGATCCTGCTGCCTTTGCTCATTCTAGTTTCTGTGCTGGTGATGATGTAGGCGTGGTTGGTGCGCCTCTTGCGCCTGCTCTTGTTGGGTATGATATTTCAATGAATAGAGGTATGTGTACTGCTGAGCGAAAGTGTGAGTATGCCTGTCAACAAGGATATCGGTTAGGAACAAATGCGAATGGTGCGCCTGCGTGTGTTTTAGATGTTCCATGTACTCCTACGCAAAATCCAGGTACAAATCCTAAACAATGTAAGGTAGGTAGTCCTACTGTTCTTCAGTATTGTGCAAATGTAAATAATTTAGTGCAGTGGGTTGATTCACCTTGTAGTGCAGGACAGACATGTCATGCTGCTGATGCGCAACATACACTTGCGTATTGTACTTTAGATGTTGATGCTGATGGTGTTGATGATTCAATTGATAATTGTCGTATGATTGCTAATCCCAATCAAGCTAACGCGCGTTTAGGTACACCTCAAAATAATGGGTATGGTGATGCTTGTCAAGCAAATGCTGCTTGTACTATGGTTAATGGTGCTGCTTCTGGTTTTGTTTGGAGTTATGATTCTAGAGAGAATCCTGGTATAAATCCTTTAATTGGATGTTGTGCTGCTGGATCTTGTGCAGATCGAAGAGGACTGTGTTTTACTTTTAATCCTGGAAACCCACAAACAATCAATGGATTTTGTAAGCCAGGTGGCAATTGGGAAATCTGTGACATTAATACTCATGGACTTGTGAGTTCAACTAATCCTGACTATAGATGTTTAAGTAAGCAAATTGCTGTTCCTGGACAAATTGTCCCTGCGGTTCCTGACCCTGTTTGGGTAAGATGTATGCCTAGTAATTTCATCTCTTTTGCGGGATCAAAGTTGGCGACTCCTGGTAATGCAGCTTTTGTTGGTGATACTGAAGCTGGTGGGGTTGTTTGTGATGCTAATGGAGATTGGCACCCGTCACCATGTACAGGTATTATTCCTAACTCTAAGGTATGTACTGGTGATGATGTAGGTGTTGTTGATCAAACTCCTAAACTACTTGTTGCATCGTGTGATGCTCTTCCTCAAGCAAAGTGTCAATATGTGTGCTTGCGAGGATATATGAAGTCTGGTGGTAGTTGTGTTCCTGACTTAGATAATGATGCTATTGCTGACCCGGTTGATAACTGTCCTTCGGTTTATAACCCTGATCAAAATGCTGCAAGTTGTGTTGAAGGCAATGCTTGTATTTCGAAAATTGATGTTGATAAATATCTAAATGTTCCTTCTGTTGCTCTTCCTATTCCTCCGAATTCGGCTGCTGTTTGGACTTATACCAATTCCCGAGATAATGTTGCTTCCAAAGTAGTTGCTTGTTGTAATGGTTACTTCAATCCTAATCCAGTATCCAATGATTGTGCACTTCCTAATGGATATTGTATGAGAGAAAATGAAGTTTCTCGAGAGAAGTTATGCGGCGATAACCATATTATGGAAGTTTGTGATGCGCAGCATGATGGTGTAATCTCAAAATCTAATCCTCTTGTGCGCTGTAAATTTACGAAGCAAGTTGATGCTTGTCGAGCAGGTGAACGTCTAGCAGGAGATATGTGTATAAATGATATTACCAGGACAGCTCATGCTGCTGATTTCTGGGTTCCACAATGGCAAGTTTGTAATGAAGCAAATGTAGCGGATTATAATGATGGATCATCATGTCAAGCGAGTGGTGCATGGCAGAGAGAAGAGTGTACTCTTGCGAAAGATGGCCAGGTTGGTTTAATGGATCATACCCTTCGGTGTAAGCATGACTGGATGGGTAGTCCTGCATGGATTCAATGTAATACTGCAAATCTACAAATTTTCAATACTTTGAAGGATCAATACAATATTAATATTCGTAACCTTGTTCCTTCTCAAGGTTTTAATGATGGAAGTAGTTGTTCAGCAGCAGGTGATTGGATTTTGGAGCCATGTGGCCCCTCTAATCATGCTGATGTTCATACATTGAACCGCAAATTGCGTTGCCGAGCAGGTTTCGCACCTGAGGGACAAGTTGTGGCGCACCCAGTTTGGGTCCAATGTAATACTGCGAATTTAGTATTATTCAATGATAATCCTTCATGTGATGCTAGTGGATTTTGGCAAAGTGCAGAAATTGAGGCTAATCATGATTGTAATTTGGATCGTACTTGTACACCTGGTGATCCATGTTCACTAGATTCTGATTGTGCTGATGGTGCGTGTTCTAATGGAATTTGTGAACCAATTCAGGATGCAGATAATGATGGTGTTCCTGATGTTTTTGATCAATGTCCGGATACTTCTCCAGATGAAATTAATATTGTAAATGGGGTTGGCTGTGTTGCGGGGGATAGCGAGGGTACAGTTGATGATTTTATAGAACTTGTTCGCGCGATACTCAATGATGATTCAAATGATCATAAAATACAATCCATTGCAGAATTATTTAGGACTCATTTGGATGTCCTTGCAGTTAATTAACTAGGTGATACTTATGGCTTCAATGCAACAAAAACAATCTGTGCAATCAAAACCGGTTGCGAGACCAGCTGCTAAGCAAGTTGGTAGTATAAACAATAACGTGGGTGCGTCTGCTAGCGCTACACCTGCTGTTCCTTCAGCGAGCAGTCCATTAAAGTTTGTGGTTATTGCGGTTGTTGCTATTGTTGCAATAGCGTTGTTGCTCTTCTTTGTGAATAAAGGTACAGGTCATGCGATTAACTTTGGTGATGATGCTGGGATTGCGGCAAATATGGGTGGTGTATTTCTAGCTGATGGCAGTACCATTCCGGTTGATAATGGGGCAGCTGATCTCTTATTACCGTTGAAAATTAATTTTGAGTCTCGTTCCGTTGCAGTGCAAGTTAATTATCACATTGAAGCATCTGAAGGTGCAATTTTTGAGTGTGATTTTGCATTACGTTCTGATTTGCAGGAGAGTGGACTTGTGGTGTTGAATGATCAATTCTGCTCTTTAGGTCAAGATAGTCATGTTGAAATTGCATTTTTATGTGCTGATGCAGAGTGCAGTAATGCCTTTTCTGGTGTTGAAGAAATTGGTCAGTTGCGGTTAACACCTGATGCCGATAATACTGAACCTATTTCAGTTACTTTTGATAGTATTTCGTATGTTGATTTTGAAGATGTTGAAGATAGGATTGTTGATGTTGCTGTTCAAAATGCTGCGCTTAATTATGCTGGTGAGCCACCTGCTTGTCCTCCGACTGATTGTGCGTCTGAAGGTCAGAGTGCGTGTCAAGGTAATTCGGCATGGGGTACTTGTTCAGTGAATGTAAACACAGGTTGTTTAGAAGTTTCAAATGTTCCTGATGAGAATAGGTGTGGTCTAACTCGACATTGTGAGGTCGGAGCTTGCGTTGATAATCCACCGTTTGTTTGTGTTGCTGCAGAGGGATGTATTGTTGAAGCTCAGTGTACTTTAGGTGGATTTTACTGGTATGCTGATGTGAATGGTGTTGAGACATGTCATGCTGAAGATGCTCCTCAATGTGATAATACCATTGATGCTGATAGTGATGGTGTTGGAGATGCTTGTGACAACTGTCCTGCTCTTGGTAATGGTAATCAGATTGATCTTGATGCTGACAGTATCGGTGACTCTTGTGATAATGATAAAGATGGCGATACTATTCCTAACAGTGATGAAATTGCAGGATGTGATATTGATAATAGTCCAGAATGTGGTTCAGATAATACGGATTTTGATAGTGATGGGGTCTTAAATGATGTTGATAACTGTCCAAATCTAACGAATGCAAATCAAGCGGACTCGGATGCTGATAGAGTCGGCGATGCATGTGACGGTGAAGCGGGACCAAATAGTGATTTTGATGTTGATGGTGTTATTGATACTGGTGATAATTGTCCTCGTGTTGCAAATGCGGATCAAGCGGATCTGGATGCTGATGGTGTAGGAGATAACTGTGACAATTGCCGCAGTAATTCGAATGCTGATCAGGTGAATGCTGATAGTGATGCACTCGGTGATGCTTGTGATGTTTGTTCTCAAGATGACCAGAATGATCGCGATGCCGACGGTATTTGTGGTAATGTAGATAATTGTCCTGCAACTTCTAATCCTCTTCAAGAAGATGTAGATGCCGATGGTATTGGGGAAGCTTGTAATGGTATTCCTCGAGTAGTTGATAATGAGGTTGTCCAATCAATGGACGGTCTGAAGGTTAAGGTTGTAGAGGGTGGAAAACAAGGAAGTGTGTTTACTACTTTAGTTATTGCTTTGGAACCTATTGACACCCCTTTTACGGTTTATACTACCTTACTTGATGCAGATGGAGTTACAATCGTGTTTGAGAGTCGAACTATTCAATCATTGGAACCAGGAAATTCATTTAGGGTACATACTGATGGGGGTGTCCTTGAAGTTGTTAAAAAAGAAGTCATTGTTAATGATAATCTTGACCCTGCAACATCTCTTGTCCATCTTAACGGTAAGTTTTCAGTGAGTTATGGTAATGTGGGGGTAAATTAGGATGAGACGACTCATTCTTGCGATTTTCATTTTTGCTTTTTTTTCTTTTAGCGTTGCCGCAGTTGATGTTTCGCTTTCCGCAACTGAATTAGCGCGAGGACAGGTTTTGGTTTCTACTGTTACAAGTTGTGCTAATATTGCTACGTTGCAACTTAAGAATCCAGACGGACAATTAGTATATGTTGATCAAGGAAATGCTGATTGGGAGTCTCGGTATAACACTAATTCCAATGGAGCACGGGGTAAATATTCTTTGAAAGTGCTTTGTCAGGATACAACTTCTACAGAGAAATTCTTTTGTGTAGAAGCTCCTGGTTGTACTGATGTTGCTATTAATAATGTACCACCTCCTCCTCCAGCTGATGATGGTAATGCTAATGCTGGGTCACCAAGTGGGAATAGTGGTGGAGGAGGACGACGTTGTAACCCAAAATGGCAATGTGATAATTATTGGACGCAATGTGATGTTACTTTACAACAAAGTCGAAATTGTTTTGATACCACCAAATGTGCACCGCAGAAATTAGAGAATCGAACTTGTGCGCCATGTCAAGAGTCATGGGCTTGTTCAGCTTGGAGTCCATGTGAGGGTGGCATGGAGGGTCGAACTTGTTTAGATGATAAGGATTGTGGCACCGCAACGTACAAACCAGTTGAGGAGCGGCCATGTGGCGCTGATATCGGTGGATATGAACCTGATCGATATACTTCGCAAGTTCCTCCACCGTCCGCTGCTGCACCAAGCCGACTGCAATATCCTGCAGTGCAAAAAGTGGTTGCACCTGTAGCTAGTGTATCGTTTTGGGATGAGTGGGGCTTTTTGATCCTTGCTTTGCTTGCGTTGTTGTTGCTTGTGGGTATTATTTTATATCTACTTCATATGAAGAACAATAAACATGCAGCATATAATTCGGATGAGTTGAAGATTTGGATGCTTAAAGAAAAAGAAGCTGGTTCGTCTGAAGGTGATATTCGTCAGATTTTAATGGAACAAACAGGTTGGACCAAAGAAGATGTGGATTTGGCGTTTGAAGAGTTGGCCAAATCTCAAACTCCTGCTGGGGTTGTACCTCCGTCGGTTGCATCTGTTGCTCCTGTGGAGCCGGTTAAGTCTGTTGAGAAAGGGAAGAAGTAGTTTTTTTGTTTTTTTACAATAATTTTTTCATTTCAAATACAAATTCTTTTGCTCGTTCTATGGAAGTTATTGCTTTAGAACGTTTTGCTTGATTATCCATATTATATTGGAATCTTGATCGTTTTTCTCGTTCTTGATCTAATGATGAGATCAATTCATCTGCACGTTGTGAGGTTAACTCTAATGCGTCATTTTTTGCGGATTCATATTCTTCTAACAAACTTGCTTTTAATTTGTTTCGTGCAAGTACTATAATTGCATCCGCTGTGATTTTGTGGCTAATTTTATCACCCACTTTATAACCTAATTTTAGTAAAATTGCGTTAGATATGTAGTACATGGAGTAATAGGAGGTCACAATTATCCATAGTGATGGTTGATAATTTACATTTTCTAAAGTAAGGATTTTTTGAGCGGTTTGTAATGAGAGTTCTGCATTTTCAATATACATTTCTATTGCAGTTTGATTTGTTTGCTTCTTTAGCATACCCTCTAGTAAATAGGTACGTACGTTTGATTCCGCTTCTTTAATTCGTTTTTCGTCAAGCATTTTTCAAGTGGTAATATGTCTCAATTCCATATAAAATAATATTATTGTTGAGTACTTCTTGTATGATATTGGATTTTTTTGAGTCTTTCATTCGAATAAATTCTTCTTCAGTGACTATCACTGGGTGTATTTTGAGGGGTATTATTGATATGATACTTGTAATTTTGCTTTCAAATAGGGGGTCATTTGAAATGAATAAAATATCAATATCTGAGGTTCTCGTTTGAGTTCCTTTGACATATGAACCGAATAACACCATTACAAATAAGCTCGTTTTAATTTTAGTGGTTATCTCTTTGTACATTTGGGTGATATTTTTGATTTTAAGAATGTTTTCTCTTTGTTCATATTCTGCTTCAATTATTTCGATGGTAATATTCTTCTCATTCATGCTACAAAGAGTGCTTTTCCCTATTTTTTTGGTGTATAAAATGTTTTTTTCGATGAGTTTTTGTGTTGCGATATAGGTTATTTTATAGTCTGATCTAATTCTTTTACTTAATTCTCGGATTGTTCTTGGTTCCTTGTTTTGAATAAATTCCTTAAGTATTTTTATCTCTGTTTTCATTATGTACTTAAGTACTTAATATTATGTATATAAATCTTCCTTTTTGTTTTGGTGTTTTAATTTGATTTAGTAGGGGAATGAGGGGGCCAAGGATGAATGTGGATTTGGCGTTTGAAGAGTTGGCCAGATCTTAAACTCCTGCTGGAGTTGGGCCGGTTGAGAAAGGGAAGAAGTAATTTTTTAACTTAGCTATTTTTTTTGATGGCTAGTATTGTTGGTAACGATGTCGTTTTTACATTGGTATTTCTTCTTTATGATCAATAAAAAAAGATTGATTTCCATTTAGTATTAATTGCGTTTAACAGAGGTTTTGAGGTGGTTAGAGCTTTCTTTCAAAAAAGTAACATTTATATATCTATAATATAGAACATGGTTCTAGAATAATGATTATTAGTAAAAATTAGAGGTGATTAATGTGAAGAATAAATGTTTTATGTTTTTGTTATTGTCTGTGTTAACGGCGGCATTAGTGTTTGCAGCTATTGATTTGTTTCCTTCTTCAAAGGTAAGTTTGATTAGTCCAAATAGCACATTTAAGAACATTTCAGGATTAATAACTTTAAATGCGACGATGAACGACTCAAGGTCGAATATTACCAACGTGACGTTTAGATTTATACAAACAAACGCTAGCCTCTATAATGCTACCATTTTTAGCGATGCTAATAACGATACTATTTTTGACAATACCTCATTTAATAGTTCACTTGTGCCTGATGGGTTGTATAATATATCACTTATTGCGTACAATGCAACGAATAATGATACCGGTGCTTTTTTGCTTAATTCAACCATTATGGGAGTAATAGTAGATAATACAGCTCCAAACGTGACGATGAATACAACATCATTTAACACGACAAATACTATCCCCAATTTTACAATGTTCATGAAGGATACTATTGCTCTCACATCAAACTGTGCTTTGTTATTTAATGGCGTATCTTATAATACTACCAATATCACCAGTGGTACATCAAATGTTATCAAAGTGAATGCATCTGGATTATCTGATGGAAGTTATTCAGTTATTGCGAGTTGTACTGATTGGGCGGGTAATAATGGTAATAGTACAGGCAATACTTCGATAATTAACCTCTCGGTTGATAATGCTGCACCACGTATTACCTCAGCTAGTGTTGGTTCACTCACTACTACTGCTGGTACTTTGACTGTTGTTGCTGATGATGCTGTTACTGGAGTTAGTTTATGTAACGTAACTGGTCCAGTTAGTCCAACATCTTTAACACGATCGGGAAGTACAACTACCTATACTCTTGGTTTAGCTAGTTTGAATGAAGGAATTACCTATAGTGCAAATGTAAGTTGTAGCGATTTCAATGGATTTACCAATTCGACTATAGTAAGCTTTACTACAGCTGTTACTGCTGCTTCTAGCTCATCATCATCATCAAGTGGTGGAAGTGGTGGATCATCAAGTAGTGCTGTGACTTCAGGAGTTACAGGTCAATTCCAAAAGCAATTTTGGGCAACTGCTGCTGCTGGTGAGAAAAATACTTTAGTGGTTTCAAAAGGCGATATTGGTGTAACTGAAGTTGCTTTTGAGTTGTCTGTGATGACGTATGGAGTATCTATGCAAGTAAAGAAGGTTGAATCCGCACCTGCAGATGCACCTAAGATTACATCGAAAGTCTTTCAACTCGTTGAAATTACCCAAGTTAATGTTGCAAAGTCATTAAGTGGAACAGCTGGTATTACCTTTAAGGTTCCAGTTAGTTGGCTTACCACTAATAATGTGGATGCATCAAATGTGGCATTACTTCGATACCATGATGGTAAGTGGGTAGCACTTCCAACTGTTGTAGGTGAAAAATCTGGTGACTTTGTGTCTTTCACAGCTCAAACACCTGGATTTAGCTTCTTTGCAATTAGTGGGACCCCTGGTGCTGCATCAACACCAGCTCCAGTTGCTCCTGTTGCATCAACACCAGCTCCAGTTGCTCCTGTTGCATCAGCACCTGCTCCTGCTGCGCCAGTTGCATCCGCTCCGGCTGCTGAAGTTACATCTACACCTGTGACAAGTGATGATAGTTCCAATGGGTTCCCAATGTGGGCTATTGTTATCCTTGTAATTCTTGGTGTGGTTGTGATTGTTGTTATTGTTAAAACAATTCGAGCTAAGCCTGTACAGAAATCGTGGAATAAGAAGTAAATTTTTTCTTTTTTTCTTTTTTAATATTTTTTATATTGGTTTTTTATTGAATGAGATTGTTTCTTGAATTTGAGCTCATTTTTTGGTTTTTGTAATTATTTTTTTTGTCTATCTATTCTGCTGCATCGCAAACTATAAATATAACTTCATTCTTCTTTTTTCTATATGGCAGCTGGTCCGATTGGTGTTGGTGTGAAGGCGACGTGTCGCGCGTGCGGCGGTTCCGCTATGGCTGATTCTTTCAAATTGCATTATATCATGAAGATGATGGTTTGTCCTCCTTGTTTTTCTGGTAAGACACAAAAAGAAAAAGAACAAAAAGATGTTCAAAAGGCGGCTGAGCCCCTTCGTCCCGCTGGGTGGGATAAGGAAGATGATTATCTTGAGAAGGCAGCTCGGATGAAAAAAGATAGTGCTCAACCTCAATTTGCTCGTATTGCAGGAACAGATTTTGTTAAACATACTTGTATGTCTTGTAAATATCAGTTCAAATATGATCCTCAAGCAAAAGTTCCTCGGTCATGTCCGTATTGTAATTATCCAGTTCCGGTGATGAAGGCGTCGTATTTGGTATAGGTTTCATAATTTCTTGGATTTCTTTTTCCTTTGGTGATTTTTATTAGGTAGAGATTTAGTTTTTGTCAGATTGTTTTTCTCGAAAGGTATAAAAGGCTATATTGTTGGTGTTGTTCTTGTGAAAACAGCAACATCTTCTTTGTCGGACAAGGATAGTTTTGCGGTGCATCTCTTGTTTTGGTTGCATTTGCCTGTTGTGATTTTGTATTTCGGGTTGCTTTTTGTTCCTCTTTCTGCGTGGCCTGAGAAAGTGGTATTTCATTTTTGGGTGTTTGTGATAATTGTCGGGGCAGAAGTTTTATGGGGATTGTATATGCGACGGAATAGTCGCAAGATGGATATTGTATGCCCTCTTACTTCGTGGATGCAATTTCTTCGTGGCTATCGATTATCTGATGTGCGTAATTATGGTCACTCGTATATTGCTGAGTTGCTTGGTGTTTTTGGTTTTCGAGTTCGATATAGTGTGGTGAATTACTTTATGATGGGGGCGGGCGCGATAATTTTAATAGAATATTTGGTATTTGCTTAAATGATTTAATTTCGATGTTTTTTCAGAAAAATAGGCTTTATTGTGTGTTTGAGTATCGTGTATTTGCTCAAGGTGGTATTTGTTTTTTGAAAATTCGGTGGTTTGTTTTTTGATAGTTGAGTAGTTCTTATTTTTGAATATGAATAAATTGGTTTAGAATAGGAAGATATACCCATTGATCATTGTCTTCAAAGTTGGCAATGATCATTGGCATTTCAATTGTTGCATAGGCTTGGATAACCATCTCGCCAATAAGGTCCCTTTTTGTAATTTCAGTTTGTTCTTTGTCAAATTCCTTTTTGATACTTTCTCTTATTGTTTTGTTTTTTTCTACTAATTCTTGGTGTTTTTTCTTTAATTCTCTAATTTTGTCGTCGCAATTTCTTCTCGTGTCAAAGTTTGAAGCGCGTACAGATTTTTCTTTGAGTTCTTCTATTTTGTTAATGATTGCGTCTTCTTTTTGTTGAAGTTCGGTGTATTTATCAATGCTATTATCTTGGGTAATTGAAGCGAGTTCTGTCACTTTTTCTTGATGTTGTTCTTCGATAACGTCCAGTTCTTTCTTACAAGAGGTGGGGATGTTGAGTATGATTTCATTTATTTGAGTTTGGCAGTTGATTGTATCTTTTCCTTGTATTGTGTGGTCTAGGTCAATGTTTTTTGCGCATGTGGTGATGTTTGTTTGGAGGAGGTTTGACTTTTGGATGTGGAGGATGGGGATGAGTGTTGTTTTTGCACCATTGCTTCCAATGACGGTGAGCTCGGTGAAGAGATATTGCGCAGTGGTAGAAACAACTTCCAGATGATATTTGATCCCTTTTTTGGGCAGTTCTAAGAGTTTTTCGTTAGCATCGAGAAGTTGATGTTTCGTTTTAGGGAATATGAGAGAGGTAACTGTTGTTCTGGTTATGTAATTTGCCGTTAGTGTGTGAAGGATGGAGCTGGTAGCGTCGATGAGATGGATTTTTTTAGATTTTGGGAGATTTTGATCAAATGTGATGTTGAGTTCTTTTTCACCAAACCATTTTTGATGTGCGGCGTTGAGAGTGATTGTGTATATTCTGTTCTTTTGAGAGTATTTCAACTTATGTTCGGTACAATAGGTGAGTACAAATTGTTCTATTTTTTCGCTATCCATATTGGTTTACATCCGTGGTGTTAATTGGTGATGATTATTTTTTTATTTTTACTTTTTAGGTGCATTGAGTTGCATGCTGTCAAAGAGTTCGAAGTCAAGTTGTTTTGTTTGTTCAGCTTCTTGTTTTGCTTGTGTGAGGTCTTGTTCTATTTCGTCCTTTTGTTCTAAGGCGTTTTCAAATATGGCATATTCAATACTTTGTTTGCCTTTGAGGTGGCTTAAAATTAAATCCATTTCCCCAATTGAGACTTGGAATAAATTTATTTTTTCGTATAGACGGTTTAAGATGTAGCCTTCAATAGTGTCCTTGATGGCTAGGTTGTGGATGATAACGTCATGTTCTTGACCAATTCGGTGTACTCGACCAATGCGTTGTTCGATACGCATGGGATTCCAGGGGAGGTCGTAGTTGATTAAGATATGAGCAAATTGGAGATTTCGACCTTCGGAGCCTGCATCGGTACAAATTAGGATTTGTTTTGATGTTTTGAAATCCAATATTGCTTTTTCTTTTTCTTCTGGTGTCATACTTCCATTGAAGACGATCGTTGAGAAACCTTGTAATTTGAGTTCCATCTCAAGCATTTTTTGAGTATGTAGGAAGGTTGTGAAGATTATTATTTTGTCTTTTTCTTTTTTTATTAGTTTGAGAAGGTATTCTTTTTTGCTGTCTTTGCTGATTTTCTTGGCTTGGTAGAGGAGGGCGTCACAAAGGGTTATTTTCTTTTTGTCTTCTAGAGTTTGCTGGTAGCGTTTAATTGCTTCTATTCCAGTTGAGATGCTGCTTGTGAGTTGCCTGGTGAGCATGATGAGTGCGAAAGTGAGGAGTCCTTTTTGACGATATACTATGGCCATGTTTTTTAGGTCTTCTTCTGATACGTTTTCTATGTCTTCTACTTCTTGACCTTGTTCTTTCTTTTTGACTTGGTTGTATTCTGTTTTGATGAATGAGATTGCATCTTGATAGAAATCTGATTCTTCTTTTGTGTAGTCTAATAGGTGCGTTTTTACGTCTCGTTTGGCGAAATTCAGCCCGGTATTTTTTCGCATATTTCGAATCATGACTTTTGATAATTTTTCTTGGAGAATTTCTTTATTATTTATTTTGAGTCCTTCTTTATCAGCTAGGAATTCTGATGTGAATTTTGCTTTTGTTCCCATCAGCCCCGGATGAAGAAGATCAAGGAGGGCCCATAATTCGAATATATTATTTTGCAAAGGAGTGGCCGTGAGCATGAGGCAACGATCTTTGTGGATGGATTTGACGAGTTGGTAATTTTGGGTTTGGCTATTTTTTAGCTTGTGTGCTTCGTCGATCACTAGCAGGTCCCAGTCTCTTGTCTCGATGATTGCTTTGTATCGCTCGGTTTTTGCAGTATCAATAGAGATGATGATTTTATCATAAGTGGTAATGTCATCAGGATTTGAAGCGACAATGAAGTGTTCGTCAAACTTAGAGCGGAGTTCTTCTTGCCATTGGTATTTGAGTGTTGCGGGGGTCAAAATGAGGACACTTTTTGCCATACCTCTTGTGAGATATTCTTTGATGATGATTGCGGTTTCAATGGTTTTACCTAAACCTACTTCGTCCGCAAGTAAGGCGCGGTGGGAGAAGTTGTTTAATACATGAAGGGCAGTTTGAACTTGATGAGGTAAAATTTGGATGTTTTTTTCGTATAATGGTTGCGCTAAAAGAGAAGTTATTTTTTCTGATTTGGATAGTTCTTTTGCAAGAATTGCTAAGATAAATTGTTCTTTTGTTGCTTGATTTTTTGGAGGTATAATTTGCTCTAAAAATGCACTTTTTTGTAACTCAATTTTAATCATGTAATTCACTCGCTTTGATTTTGGTAATTGTTTTTATTTTGTTTATTATAAGGGTGTTTTTTATGATTGTAAGAGTCAAGATGTTCGATTTTGATTGGTGTTTTAGAACAGTTGAACAATTAGCTAAAAATAGATACTTAAGGTTATATATTGGTTTTAGATTTATAAATGTATGTGGATTATTTTTTGAAGCATGTTCAAGAGTTTCTGAAACTTTATAAATAGGTACTATATTAGAATTTCGAGGTATTTTATTATGGTTCATGAATATAGAGGAAAGTCACACGATGAAGTGTTGGGTCAATATTTGGCTGCTCAAATTACTGGAAAACCAACTGAAATGTATCAAATTACACTTAATGGAGTTGCGGGAGAGAGATTATCTCGTTATGAAGATGCGTTTAAATCTGCTCTTAGTGCTGCTAAAGTAGAGGTATACATCCCTGGTGTTCAATCTCTTGAGGTATTACTTGTTGTTGATAATACTCAAAGAACACCGGGACAGGCATCAGGTGCCGCTCCTAAGGTTGCTCGAGGGCGAGAGTTGTCCGATAAATTTTAATTTTTTTTTTTTGATTATGTTTTTTTCTGGTGTGGATGTGTTAATTATCGGTATTACACTATATGGCTACGTTTCCACAAGAATTACATGATTTAGTTGCGCTTCACTTAAATCGAGATCGCGCCGTAGATCCTTCTTTTTATTTGCGTGCAAAGGGTGATACCTTAGTTCGACATTTATATCAAAAAATGGAAGGGGTAGGTTATGGATTTCAAGATAATTTGATCACTGGACAGTATGCATTATATGCACCTGAAATGAGGGCGTTGAATGTAAGTGGTTATAATTGTACCACTGTTGTTCCTACCATGTATGTTTATGCGCAGCAACTGGGGCTTAATCCGCAAATAGTGCAGTTTTTCAATTTTAAAGATTTACGTTCCTATGATGACCCAGAGAGGGAAGATTTGAGTTCGTCACATTTTTCTCTTATTTTGTCTAAGGATACTAAACGTTATTTATTTGATCCTTTTTATCATGTTGCTGCTCCTATTCTTGAAGAGAGTTCTCATTCGTTCAGGTTAGGCAAGACAAACTCTACCTCTAAGGTACTGCGGACATTTGAAGAAAAGGTTGAGTATAGTGAAGATGACTTTGCGTCGATGATGTTTCGTTTTAAAGAGGAGGGGACATCTTTAGATATGCTAATTTGTGGTCAACGATTGTTTAGGAAATGGGAAGTTCATGCGTCTCCTGTATCGGGGATGGTATATTTCAAGGAACCAAATGAAGTTTGCTTTCGCTTTGAGATACCACAGATGGGTATACGGTCAAAAGTTGTTATGATGCGCCAGATTTATGATCTTGAAAAATCTGCTTGGAATACTTCTGTTGAGTTGTATCTTGCAAGAGATTGTAATTGGGATTCCATGGTTGATCCTATTTTAGTAGGGGCGTTTACTCCAAAGGAGATGAAGAATCTGCGTCGTTCTTTTTCTAAAATGGGTAAAGTAGAGCGTTTTCCACGTTATAGTCAGTCTTTTGAAGAACATCCAGATGTGGCTTCTTGTGTGTTGCGTGATGCAACTTTTAGTTTGTCTAAGCTAGGTAAAGATCAGCTAGAGTTATTGCTTCCTTTGCTTCGAATGAGATATGGATATGAAGAGTGTAATCCATTAATGGAATACTTGTACCCACTTGAAAAGCGGGCATCATTTTATGTTGATGCCAAAGCGCGTGAGACGTCTATTTTGCGAGATGGGCTTGAGGTAGGCAGAAAAATGAATTTGCATGATGCGTCTTTGTTGTTACTTGATTCAACAGAACGTCGTAGATTGAGATCAAAGTTATTGCGACTTAAATCCGAGCAGGATATTGTATCTAAGGAAGTAGACTCATATGTATTGTACAAAGGTAAGAATTTGTTGTATCATCGCACGATGGATAAAGTATTATTTGCTCAGGAACATGCTCAAGACGTGAACAATCTTGTTCTTGATGAGAAAAAACTTGCAATGGCTTATGGCGCAACAGTTGCTGATTTTATTCCGTACATTCATTCTTTGCGGGATTATTTGTCCTTTAGCGCATATAGAGAAATGTTTGAGAGAAAAATTATTACTCGGGCGTTAGTGGGTGGATTTAAAGGTTTACTTGAAAGCAAGGATGGTATTTCGGTTCTAGGAGGAACAATTTTTAAATAGGTCCCTTTTTGATAATTTAGTGCCCTCGTAGTCTAGCCTGGATAGAACATGAGCTTGCGGTATTTTCATGTAAATAGCTTAGAACCGGAGTTCGAATCTATTGCGGCTTGCCGAAATGGCGAGAACGTGTAGTGATCTTCTCCGCGAGGGCGCTTTTTTTTCTTTCAGTTTAGGTTATTTTAGATGTTATATCTGTTTCTGGCAGAATTGATGACTTCACCAATTAGTTTTTCATATGTCCAACCTGCGGCATAGGCGGCACGAGGTAGTCTTGAATTATGAAGTGGGTCTTTTACAAATCCTGGTAGTGCGTTAATATCTAGCACATTTGGGATGTCATTTGCGTCAAGGCGGAAATCCATTCTTGCCCAGTCTCGGCAATCAAATGCGAGATATGTTTGTCGTGCTAGAGTACCTATATGGATTCTTAGATTTTCGGAAATTTTTGCAGGACAAACAAGTGGATCATGTCCGCCTGCTGGATTGTCATATTTCCACTTTACTTCTTTGGATTCGAAATGGTGAATCCCTTTTGGAAGATGGTCAAAGGTGATTTCTACAATTGGAAGAACGAATGGATTCTTGTAACCTATTAATCCAACTGTGAATTCTCGACCAGGCATGAATTCTTCAGCTATAGCAGGTTGATTATGTTGAGTTAGAACGCGATTTACTACACGTATCAGATCTTGCTGGTTATCTACAAGACTATCGTTGTAGATTCCAATTGATGATCCTTCTAAGGTTGGTTTTACTATTATTGGGTATTTGACAAGGTTGATCTTTTGGTTTGTGACATCAAGTACTTGCTCAATTGTAGTTGTGAAGATTTGTGAACGTGGTGTTGGTATGCCGTAGTTTTGAAGAATTTGTTTGGTTCTTGCTTTGTCAAGAGTGTTAATGCAAGTTCGGGGTGAAGCGGCCGTGTAGGGTATATGGAGTCTTTCGCAGATATCGGGTACTAAGGCTTCGCGGTTTATACCTTCCATTCCTTCGGCTACGTTGAAAATTAAATCAATTCTATCTCTTCTAGATTGTAGATACTGTTCGGTGGTATCTATATTTTTGACATCTATGATAGAAACGTTGTGGTTATTTGCTTTGATTGCGTCTGCTAAATCCATAATTGCTTCAGGTGAGTCATGTTCGGCGTATTTTTCTTCTTCTCCTGCGGAAATGTTTTGTGGTTTGATGCTACACGTTATTGCGATATTCATAGAATTTTTTATTGGGCTGTTTTTTTAAACTTTTTGAATATTTTTGCTGATTATTTGTTGAATAGAAATTTCTGGAAAGAAATTTGTGGTTATGATTTTGGGAAGGTTATGGTTTTTTGATTTGAGCGCCACCAGAAGGTACAAATGGCATGATTTCGTCGATATCTCCACCTGCTAATTTTTGTTTTATTTTTTTGCAGGTATCACTTTTTTTCTCGTCGCCAGGGGTTAGGGTGATATAGTTTTTTGTTTTGAGTTCCATTGCAGTTTTTGGTGCTCCAATTATTATAGGTATTTGGTCATCTGTTGCTTGCAATAATCCGATGCAATATTCGAGTTTGATTCTGATATATTCTCGCTTTCCGTAAATCATGAAAGCCCCTTTGCTCATGTATTCTCCTGCTTTTGCTTCTTTTGTTACTTGGTCTGATTTTACATAGAATACTTCAGTTGAGGCGTGGCCTTGTTTCCATGCTTTTGAATATACTGCGACGGCTTGTGCTGTTTCTTGGATGGTTGCGTCTGTTGCCTTTATTCCGTTTTTGATTATGAAAAAGGGCGAACCTGAGGCGTCTGTGTGAAAAACGAGGTCATCGTTTTCAAGGTGTTTTTTGATGACTATCTCGTTGGATGTTGCATCACGTCCGCCGATACACAGAAATCCTTCGGAGGACTCGAACCAATGAAATTTTTCAAACCATTCTTTTGGCCGGATTATTTTTGATGTTTTGATATGTTCTTCTTCTCGGAATTCTGCTTCTTGTGTTAGAAGGAGTTTTAGTTTTTTTTTAGCGTCTACAACGGTTTCAAGAGCTCCAATACGTTTCTTTTTTTGTTTTTTAGCTAGGTCGAAGTATTTCCCGGCGTTTTCATCTACTGATTTTGTGAGGTCAAATTCGATTAGCATGATTGTATGGTTGGCGGGAGAGGTATTTATAAGTTACTTCTATTCCTTACGTTTAGTTGTTTTTTGGTTCATTTTCGTTTTCACTTCTCACAATATTTATATACCTACTTTCTCTAGTTATTGTATGCCTTCATTTGAAATAAAAAGGGATGTTGATATAGAAGCGGCAGCTATTAAGCTCAAATACAAGGATGTTTTAGATTTTGGTGAGTTTTATACCGCGATTTATTATTGGATGATGCAGCATGGATGGCGTGATGAGGATACTGGTGATGAGTTTTGGGAGCCTTATTATGGTGAAAAAGTAAGTCAATCTGGTTCTAAAGAAATATGGTCCCGGTGGCGTGTGTTTCGCAACGCGGATGATGGTCAGTTTTTTAAGTTTTATTTGGATATGGATATTCATTGTATTGGTTTGTCTCCTATTGAGATTGTGAAAGATGGACGAAAAATAAAAGCGATGAAGGGTGAAGTGGAGATATCTATTCGAGGTTACGTTCATCAAAAATTTGTTGGTGAGTTTGCAAAGAATGATATTTTAAAACATTTTTCTTCGTTGTTTACAAAGAAAATTTACAAAGCAACTATTGATGCTCGTACAAAACAAATGTATCATGAAGTGTATGAATTTCAACATTTCTTGAAACAATGGTTGAAATTGAAGCGATCAAGTCCGTATGGCGAGACGCGTCAGTTCCATCCTACATATGCGTATCCTTCATTTGGTAAGGATGAATAAAGTGTTTAATTTTTCTTTAGATTTGATATTATTTTTTGATGTATTGATTTGACTTTGTTCGACGATGGTAATTAGACCTATTAAATGATAGATAGAAATGATTATTCTTGCTATTTTTTGTTGTATCTGAAAGAATGTACTTTTCGTTTTACTTTGTTTTTTGTCTCAGTAACTTTTGTGCGAAATTTGGCATTGGTGTCTTTAATTTTTCCCTTTAATTTTGTTTGTGTTTCTTTTACATGTACTCTCATATTATGTGATTTTGCATATGCAATGCCCGCTTGTTTTTGTACAGCATTTTTGTAGTATGTTGGTGAAGAAAATCTGCGCATTTTTTCAACGTATTCTTGCCCTGACCAATATGCTCCTAAAATTAAAATTGGCCAACTTACAAGGTATAATATTAAGGAGAGGTATCGGATGAATGTATCGTCCCAAAATGTTACCATTAATATTGTTGTTATTTTCCCCATTATGAGACTTAAAGTTACAAGAACAATTCCAATATAGAATCTCGCTGAATATTGAAGGGGCATAGAGTATCTATGTTGAATCGAGTATTTAACTTCTTTGGAGAAATTTATTTAATATTCATTAATAGAAGTAACTGATTACAATAGATCTTTGACAGAGATATTGCCTGTTGTAACTTTATCTGTTTTGGAACAATAAGGACATAGGTTTGTTCGAGATTTGAATTTATAATTGCACCTTTCACAGTATAAATCGATTTTTTCGCCACTTCGATCGACGTGTTTTACAGTATTATTTTTATTTTTGTAGCAATTGAAACATTCATATTGTTTTTCAGTTCCGTTTGAGCCTACAAAGAGTGTTTGAGAACGTTCTACATTTCGTTGGCATCTGCAACAGGTAACCTGTGCTCGTAAGACTGGCATGTGGTTTTTGAGTGACTTGAGATTTAAATAGATATCGCATATGCAATGGTTATTATGGGAGGGAGATGGTGAGAAGTGCAAATCATGGTTTATAGTGGGTTACTTTTGGGGTATAGATGCTTTTTGTTGGTAACATTAATATAGCAATTGTTGTGTTGGAGTGCTATGGTACTTGGGACTGCTGCTCTATTTCGAGATATTTTGTCTAATATTAAACCTACTACTATTCAAAAATCTGAATTTTCTCGCATTAGTACTCTTTTTATTTCAAAATTGCAAAAGCACGCTGGTGGGGATGCAACGGTCATCATTGGTGGTTCTGGAGCTAAAGATACATGGCTTGCTATGAGTTATGATGCAGATATTTTTGTGGTGTTTAATAAGGACAAATACGCTGCTAAAACCAATGAGTTGTCTGAAATTGTTGAGAAATGGATGAAAAAGGCATTTTCTGGGTTTGATGTTGAGCGTATACACGGTAGTAGGGATTATTTTGCGGTGATGTTTGAAGGAATACGATTTGAAGTGGTTCCCATTATTGGGATTGCATCGGCTGCGGAAGCTCTTAACATTACTGATATTTCTCCGTTACATAGTATTTGGGTTGCTAAGAAAGGTAGAGATCTAACAGATGAGATTCGCCTTGCCAAACAATTTTGTCGCGCTCAAGGTGTGTATGGTGCGGAGTCACATATTCGGGGGTTTTCAGGTTATATCCTTGAGATTTTAGTTATTCATTATGGTGGGTTTGAGAAGTTTATTGCGGCTGCTGCGAAATGGAAAATGCCAGTTATATGTGATGTTGAAGGTTATTATCCTAAAAAAACAGTTTTTTTTGAGTTGAATAAGTCGAAGTTACAGTCACCTTTAGTGGTGGTTGATCCTGTTGATAAATCACGAAATGCGTCGGCTGCGTTGTCAGATGAGAAGTTTTTCACGTTAATACAAGGGGCGAAGAAGTGGTTAAAAACACATGATAGTCATATGTTTGATCAGAATCCGGTTACAGTGGAATCTTTGAAAAAAGAACATAAAAAAGATGTATTACTCGCAATTGAAGTTGTGATGCTCTCAGGAAAGGATGATGTTGTTGGAGTGAAAATTCTTAAGGCTCAGGAGCATATGGAGAGAGCATTGAAACATTTTGATGTTCACGCAAAGGGTTGTGTTTTTGAAGGCAGAAAAGCGATTATTTGGTTTGTTCTTGGTGTTATGAAGTTGCCAGAGAGTTTTGAACAAGTTGGACCTCCTGTTGATAAAGTTAAATTTGCAAGTGATTTTAAAGATCAACATGCTGGTGCGTTTGAGAAAGGGGGGATATTATATGCGCGCGTTGACCATACAGTGCGTGATTTGAGTGATTTTATTTCGCGGGTTTTAGCTCATAAATACGTAGTTGAGCGAATTTCTAAGGTTGAAAAAGTGCATATTTTGAAGTGAATAGCTTGATTGGTTTATGTGAGTTATTGTGTACTTTTTCTATGAAAGTGTTTTTATTATTGTCCTTGTTGAAATAACGAAAAACCGTTCATTCGGGGTCGACCACGGACTTTATTTTTCAAATTTACCACTAAATCTACCTTTAAATTCACTTCTAAATTCACCTCAGTATTATCCTTCTCAATACACAAATCTATTTAAACTAACATTCCCCCTTCATTATCATGATACCTTACACCTTTTTTATGGATTTAGCCGGAAAAGACCGCATCCTCACCGGTGGTTACCACGGCAAGAACAACCTCCATTTGGAAGCCAGAATAATGAGAGATGTATCTCCTAGTGAATTGGAAGTAGCAGTATCACTTGATGAAGGAGACGTATTTAGTCATACCTATGATTCACGTACTCATTCTTTAGATATACTCTACAATAATGATCAACCAGACATTGCTCGGATTGCAGTATTAACTATGGTGGATTTCAAAGTACCTAGTACGATTCAATCAATTAACATCTACGACAAAGACCAAACAAGATAGTTTTATTACTCGCTGGGTCTAATACTCCGTTGCTTGCAACGGAGCGAGTAATTTATAAATGAACTTCGTCCGTGGTTTTAGACCAACAAAAGAAAGCTTTGCTTTCTGTGCAGACAGTGAAACGACCCTGTCTTGCACCATTTCTAATAAGTGATTAGAAATATTTTGCGATGTTGCGTTTGAATCGTCTAAGGTTTATGGATTTGCTTATTACTCTTGTTACTCTCACTCCTACTTTTACTTCTCTTGCTATTTTAGCTAGCTTTTCTGTTTTGGATGCGGCTTTACCTAGTTCAATTGATTCATGTACTACTCCTTGACCTAGGGTTACTTGTTCTGCTGCGGTCACGGCGATGGCGGTTCTTCCTATTCCTTGGACCATTAAGCCAAAAGGTAACACTGCGAGGATATCAAGCCAATATTTTTTAATAAAAAATTTGTTGTCATGTCCTTGTTCGTGTGCTCGTTTGTAGAGGAATAGGAGGTCTATAATAAAAATACTAATGACGATTATATCTGCGAATTTCAACATTAATTTTATTTGTTCATCTTCGGGATGAACAAATACTTCTAGGATGATAATCACTAGAAGAATAGCTATGCAAAAAGGAATCAATTTACTGTTGTATCGTTCTACTTTGTTCCAAAATTCACTGTTTAACATGATATGTGATGAATTTTTTAGGTTTTTAAGGATTGTGCTTGGTGGGGGCGGACTTTTTTGTTTATTTGAGAGGAATCTTTTTATGTGGAATCATTTCAGGGTATGATATGGATACCTTTGAAGATTCTTCTGAAGTGCATATTTTTGTTTGTACAAATGACCGGTCTGGTATAGCTGGAAATACTAAGCCTTGTTGTGCTTCGCTTGTTGGTGAGAGTGGAGTTAAGGTTTTGAAAGAGTGGGTGCGAGAACGTGGGCTTGGGGGAAGAGTAATTGTGACAAAAACCGGTTGTTTAGGATATTGTAATGAGATTGGTGCAGTTGCTTGTGTGTATCCTAAAGGATATTTTGTTCGAGGGTTACAATCAGTGGATGATGTGAAAAAAGTGATATTGTCTGAGATTAAGAAATAATTTTTGTTTGTTTCTGATATTCATTAATTTTATTGGGTGCTGTTTAGCAAGGAGGAATTTTTTCTATTATAATTGCTTTTTCCGTGCAAATTTGTTCTTCATCGTACATGTTCACTTTTGGTATTATTTTTACTTGTTTTATTTGGCCTGCGATTGCTGGGTTATAAGGTACATTTCCTACGTACATGCCTGCTTTTGGAATGATGGCATCGTTTAGTTCACTTGTTTGAGCTTTTTTAGCTCCTAGGGTGTTTACTAAGAGACCTTCAACTTTGATATTTTTTCCGTTTTCTAATGTGAAGTCGATTGTTTTGGTTGCAGTGTTTAGACAGAGTTGATCTTTACCACTTAGTTGGGTGATTTTTAGATTGATGTCAATAGCACATTCGGCTTGGTCTTCTACTTGTGCGCTCCCAAGTTTCATTACGACAGATCCTGCAGCAACGCCAAGAGATACAAGCAGAGCGAATCCCATTATTATTGTAATTGCCTTTCTGTTTAACTGGAATTGTCCGAGGTTCTTTTTAGAGGGAATTGACTTTTCTTTGCGCTTTGTTCGTGATGAAGTGATATGTTTTTTATTACTCATCGTCATCCTCCGACTTTGCTGCTTGTTGTTTTAACCAATGTGGTTGTCCCTTGTATAATGTATGGGAAATTCTACTTAAGGGGATAAATAACTCGTGATTTTGTTCTCCTTCTATTACAAGGAATCCCTTTTCTATTCTTTTTACTTTGATTGCATGAATGGGGATTTTTTTATGTGCAATTTTGTCATCATAAATAATGTGAAATTCGTGTTTTTCAGGGTGTGTATGTATCTCTTTTAGGACGTTGGTTGTCATTTCTTCAATAGTTTCAAAGGTTGCGCTTAGTTTGTAGATATAACCTGAACATGCTAACATCACAAGACCAATAACTAAACTAACGTACCAATAGTCTATGATGGGTAGTCCTCCTATGCCCCCATATACTCCGTCAAAAAAGAGAACAATTGCAATAAAACCCACCATGGAGTATCCAATTTTTTTGAGGTCTGCTGTGTCTACCATTTATTGTCTCCAAAATGTTCTTTGTTTGAATTTTATTTCGTCAACTTTGTTCGATGGTATGAAGAATTCTTGTTTTTGTACTTTATTCTCAAAGATGAGAGTGCCTTTTTCAATTTCGATGAGGTTTTCCGCACTTAAAGTTACTTGTTGGTTTAGAGAGTCGTCCTGGTATATTATTTGATATTCTTTTTTATTTTGAGATCGTAGTACGTGGTGCAGTACTTTGTTGCTGGCTTTTTCAAGACTGCCAAGAGGGTCGTAGTCTCTCATGATTATTCCCGAAAATGTAAGAATGCTAAAACTAATGAATAGAACAACCCATGGGTCGTCGAGAAATGGAATGGTTGCAAAGCCTTGACTTACTCCTTTCCATGTTAAAATTACGGCAAGTGCGACATAGATAGACCATAAAAAATGTTTATCTTGTTCGCGTAATATCATTCTATCCCGGTTGATTAAGGTGTTTGGGGTTTAAAAGTGTTTGTGTTTGTTGAAGTTGAATTAATGGTCTTGATAATGAGATGAAGATGAATTATCGAAGTCGCTATTATGATGTATTAGAATTGGATTCTTTTCTTCCACCATAAGTAAAATAAAAATCCTGCTCCTAACGCCATGTCTACTACGGCAAGTTTTAGGGATGTTTGTAATCCTGCTGTTCCTTGATGTAAGAAGCTGGGATTTGTTAGTGCGTTTTCATTTATTCCATATATTGAGAAATGGGTGAGGTTTGGATAGAGTAATGGAATTCCTTGGGTTGTACAAAAATCTAGGGTTAGATGTGATGCAATTCCTAGCATGAGGGCGAGAGCGAATATTTTTTTGTTTGGATTTTTGATTAGATGAAAGATTGCTAAGATTAGCAAAGGGGTTGCGATTAGAAATAGGAAGGAATGTGTGAGTAGTCTATGAGCATCGATTTTGAAGACCCATTCAATTATAAGATCTGCGTCGGGTAAAAGTGCACCAAAGATTATGAAGAACCACGCACTTTGTGGTATTTTGAGATGTTTTATTTTTTCGTAGATTTTACCGAAGGTGTATCCACCGATGATATGACCTGAGGCAAATGACATGGGTTGGGAGTTTTTTACGTGTTTAAATATGTGATGTTTGCAGGTGAATTTATTTTGGTTTGAAATCTGTTTTTTGTTCGTGTTTTTTGGTAATTTTGTTTTTAATTGGAATGTTTTATCGCGAAAGCCTAATAAATAAAGCTGGTTATCTCTTTTTTTATGTTAGTTGGAATTGTGGGTAAACCAAACGTTGGGAAAAGTACGTTTTTTAAGGCCGCGTCGCTCGCTGATGCGCTTATTGCTAATTATCCGTTTGCAACGATTAAACCTAATTCTGGTGTTGGGTTTGTGAAGATTGATTGTGCAGATAAAGATTTTCAAAAACAATGTAATCCACGTATGGGGTATTGTGTAGGTGGTTTTCGTTTTCTTCCTGTTCAATTAATTGATGTTGCGGGTCTTGTTCCTGGGGCTCATGAAGGTCTTGGTATGGGTAATCAATTTCTTGATGATTTGCGTCAAGCGGATGTCTTGGTTCATGTTATTGATGTTGCAGGATCAACGAATGAGAAAGGTGAGACGGTTGCGTTAGGTTCTTATGATCCTGCTGCAGATGTTACGTTTCTTGAGGTAGAGTTGGATATGTGGTATTTGGGCATTCTTACCAAGGGTTGGGAAAAATTTGCTCGTACTGTTGTGCAGGAAAAAGTCTCTATTAACATTGCGCTAGCAAAGCAACTTTCTGGTCTTGGAGTTAATGAAGCTTTGATGGAAGATGCGGTGGAAAAGTTAGCACTTAACCCTGAAAAGCCGCAGTTGTGGGTTGATGACGATCTATTGCGGTTGGCGAAATTTTTACGAAGTTCTACTAAACCTATGGTTATGGCATGTAATAAAGTTGATTTGCCAGGAGCTCGAGAGAATTTTAACAGACTTTGTACTCAATTTCCTCAGTATACTTTTATTGCGTGTAGTGGAGATTATGAACTTGCACTTAAAGAAGCGAATAAGGCAGGATTGATTTCATATATCCCTGGAAGTTCGTCATTTGATATTTTGCATCCTGAAAAGTTGAATGAGAAACAAATTGCTGCTCTTGACGATATACAGAAGACAGTACTTTCTGCTCCGGGTGGGACGGGAGTTCAAAAAGTAATTGATGTTGCTGTTTTGGATGTGTTAAAATATATGGCGATATTTCCAGGTGGTGTAACAAAGCTTGAAGATAAGGATGGAAATGTGCTTCCAGATTGCTTTTTGATGAAGAGTGAGTCGACAGCACTCGATTTTGCATATCGGCTACATACAGATTTAGGTAAAGGTTTCATTTGTGCTAAGGACGTTCATACAAAACGAACAGTGGGTCGTGATCATATTTTGCATCATAGGGATGTTATTGAGATTGTAAGTGGGAAATAAAAGCTAGTTATTTTGTCTTTTTTAAGTGATAACTTTATAAATATGGTGTTTGTTTTACCTTTTATGGGAAAATCTGTCGCTGTTGAATTACAAGTGACTTGTTCTGTTGTTGAACCACATAACTTGGGAACTCGTCGCTATTTTCTTTCTCAATCTGCACTTGTTGGGGGGTTTTCCAATTATGGCTATTTTGATCTTAAGGATCGTTTCTGCAAGGAGATGTATTTGGGAGGGGTAGAAAGTGCTGTTTTGTTGCCTGATCCTTATCTTTCATCATGTCATGCTCGTATTTCACGTGGATTATATGGTGGTTTGCGGGTACGAGATTTAGGCAGCACGAATGGGAGTTATGTCACATCGAAAAACGGCCTAGAATGTTTATTGCCAGCTGATGAAAATAATCCACTTGAGATAGGAGATTCTTTTACCCTTGGGAAATCTCGTTTTGAAATTATTGGAGAACGTGAGGTTCCTCGTCGTTTCTTTGTTTTTGTATGTGGATCTGACTCGAATATATCTTCATCAATAGGGGTTGGGATGTCGCTTCTTGAACCAGAATTTCGTTCTCGTGGATATACGCTTCTCCCATTGATTGGAGATGTAGTTTCTACCAAAAGTGTTCTTGATACTATTGGTCGTTTGCATTCGCAGGGTGGTATTGATGACTTGTGGGTTCATTTTCATGGACATGGTGCTCAAGATGGGTTTGCTACCCAGTTCAATGTCATTCTCCCTGATTATTTTTTACGAAAGGTGAGTACAATGGCAGAGCGAAAGGTTATTTCGATTGATTCTTGTTATTCTGGGGTTTGGATGAGTGGTTATAATTCTCGTGATTGTTCTTCAATGGCGGTTGCATGTGCTAGTGCTCCATCTAAAGTTGCATATTGTCATAGAACTCAGACGGTTGATGTTGGGGAACCAGTTGGAAATTTAACTAACTTGATTTATAAATTTCTTCGTAGTGGTCGTGGTTCGATGCCTATTCACTCTCTATTTTCACCTTCCAATGTTGCTGTTTATGATCGGTTAGCTCTTCAGGGTGGAGATATGGTTGGGGATAATGTTGTTATCCCTCGAAGAATTATTTAAAGAGTTTATTCTGATATTGCAGTTTTGTGAGTGCTTGCGTTCCAGAGTTTTCGCCATTGATGCAAGAATTTTCTATATGGGTATGCTGAGAGAATAACGACTGGGAGGCTACTTAGTAAGGCGGTTGTTGAGGTGGTAAGGGAATCTGATGTGGCTGCGAGAATTGCGCTGTACAAAGGGATATGGGGTATTAAGAGTCCTGAGATGTCAATTGCACATTGGCTTTGCCATGGTTTTTGGTTATAGCTGTGTTTTTGTTGCCAATAATCTGCGAATTTGGTGAGGGGATATGCGGTTGCGAGTGAAAGTGTTGCAGCGGTAATCCTTGAAGTTGTTACTTCATGAAATGGTTTGGATGCTATGAAGTGTTCTAGGGCAGCCATTATAGGTGTATAAAAAAGGTTTCCAGCAGTTATTGCAATTGTGTAATCTTTAATGAATTGGCCTACTTGGTGGTGTTTTTTCTGGACATTCACTGGTTCGTTTGAGAGAAGTTCATCAATTGTCATTTGTAATATGGAGAATGGGGTTTATTTATAATGAAATCCCTCGTAATTCTCATATTTGTTAGGAATTTCACATAGAATTCCTTTCATTTTTGTTTGGTTTGTAGGGAAAGGAATTATAAATGCGTTTAGGGTTGATTTTGTGTGTCCTTACTTGAGCTTTATTTCAGTTGCTAGGATTTCTTCTTGTCCGTTTCGTATTTGAGTTGTTCCACTTATTTCTACATGGTCGCCTTGTTTTACACCTGTTGGTTCACTTGTGAACACAATTACTTTTTTGGTTTGGGTCGTTTGTCCTTCGATCTCAAGAAATAATGCTTTGTCAACGGTTGTCATTTTTGTGATTGTTCCGCTGATAGTGGTTATTGTTGTTTGGTCTAATTTTGTTTCTGGAAGTACATTTGGGATAATATCTTGAGCTATTATGTAGAGGAAAAGAAGTCCAATGATGGTGGTTAGAAGTGCTATTTTTTCAATCGTTTTTTCATCCATTTTTTTGCTATTAAAGTTATCATTGATATATATTTGCTGTTTACTTTGTTTTTGAATATTGGTATATATGGCCTTATTGTCGTCAAACAGTTGTTACATATTATTATAAAGGAGTGGAGTTTGTTTATTTGTTATGAATATCAAAGAATTAGGTCATGTGGTGTTATATGTTACTGATGTAGAACTTGTTGGTTCTTTTTATCGCGATGTGCTTGGGTTTCGAGTGGTTGCTGCCCAGAAAGGTATGATGGCATTTTCTGGTGGTAGAACGCATCATGAATTACTTCTTGTTGAAGTAGGTGGGGAGAAGCAGAAGCGAGGGGTTAAACCGGGTTTATATCATATTGGGTTTAAAATTGGAACAACTAAAGAAGATTTGAAGGATGCTATTACTGTTCTTGAGAGAAAGGGAAAACCAATTGGTGGGTTTGCGGATCATTATGTTACGCAAAGTGTTTATACCATGGATCCGGATGGGAATGAGGTTGAGTTGTATGTTGATGTGTCTGATGAGTGGAAGATTGATCCATCAGTGATTATGCGACCGACACGAAAGTTGAATTTTTAATTTTGTTTGTTTCTTTTTCTTTTGCGTGATTCTTATGGGTTTGAAGTTGCTCATGCTGAGGGGAGATATACTATCGTTCCGGCACGAACATTACGGTAGTATTTTTTGATATTTGTTATATTGGAAGTTCGGGTTTTAGATATTTTTACCAACAGCTTTTTAAATTAGGATTAGTTTTTTAGGTTATAATTGCTGAGGCCGCCGTTTGAGCGTGGGCTTGTTAAGGTCCTTTAGTCTTGGGAGATATTTATTATGGATATTGTACTTGTAATGGGTGCCAAAGATGGCAAATGTTATCAAAAGAAGGTAACTGGTGAAGCAGGAGATTTCTTTGTTAATAAGCGTCTTGGTGAAGCTGTTGTTGGCGATAAATTTGGCCTTGCAGGATATGAATTTCTTATTACTGGCGGATCTGATAATGCAGGATTTCCTATGCGACGAGGTATTCCTCAAGCGCGTAAGCGAATTTTGACTGGTAAAGGAGTAGGTTTTAGTGGTTACGATCGAAATGGAAAGAAGCAACCTGGTCTTGTTCGCAGACGTACCGTTTGTGGAGATGCTGTTACTCGCTCAACTCAACAAATTAATTTGAAAGTAACAAAGGAAGGTCCAGAAGCTCTTCCTCATGAGCCTGCTTCTAAGAAGTAATTTTTTTAGTTGATGGTTCGTTGAATTAAGGTTGTTTTTCTTTTTTTTACTTTCTTTTTTTATGATATATTATGTTCTCATTTTGACGTTTTTGTTGTAGTAAGGCTTCTTGAGGCGCAAAAACTTTTTATACTCATCTTGAATGTATCATTTAATTAGTGAATTGGTGATATGGTGGCTGATATACAACTGGCAGTAGGTGGGTTTATGGAATATCTTAATGGTATTTTACGTGGATTTTCCTATGCGGATACAGATGAGAAGGTAGCAGTTGTGTGTTTGTTTTTTGGTCTCTTTCTGTTGCTTACATCAGTGGTATTGTTTATTGTTTTATGAGGTTTATGAATGCTTTTACATATTCTCAGTTTAAAATAATGTTAAATAGAATGTTAAAAAATGTTAAGATAAGGTGATTAATTATGACACATGAAAAATGGGATGCTCCTCATCATAAAGAGGAAAAAGGGCTTATGGATAAAAAAGTTACATTTCAATTTAGTATTGGGGCGTTTTTGAAAATAATTTTAGTGGTGGCGGTGTTAACCGGTGTATTTCTGTTAGGTCGTTGGAGTGTTGACCCAGTTGTTTCAAATGATGTTGCGGGACAAGCTGTTTCCCTTGAATCTAAATCTGAGCCGGGATTTTTTTCGAGGATTTTCGGAGGGAGTTCTGAAGGTAGTCAATCGGGCATTACTGTGAGTGTGGTGCATAATGACACTGATAGTACGGGTTTGAATAGTTCATCATCCGCGAATGCCTCTGCAGTTGTTGCAGTGGCACCAGTTGTTGAAGCTCCTGTTGTTGCTCCTGTGGTTGCTAATAGTTCTCCTGTTGTGGTAGCAAATGCGAGTGAGGAAACGGTTCTTACTGCCTATCCTACTGGGACGCTCGCGTTTAGTGTTGTGAATGTGCAAAAAGAATGGTTTGATACTTGGGGCAAAATAACTCGCTTGGAAGTATCTTTTAAAAATAATGCGGAAGGAACGGTTAAGGCTAAATATATTACCATTAATGTGGAAGGGTATGATTATGATAAGAAAGTGCCTTTGGTTGAAGAAGGGACGGTTGCAATTAAGGCAGGTCAAACGAAGAGTTTGTTTGTTGTGGTTCCGGGTGGTTTTGCTTATAATAAACTTACAGCGGGTGATTTGAAGAGTGTTCGAATTATTGCGATATTATTTGATGAGAAGGATGTTCAAATTGCAACAGATAATAAGGATTATGATATAGAAGGACCAGCTCCTAAATAGAGCTTGAAAGGATGTTTTTTTTCTTTTTATTCTATTTTTTGTGAAGGTTGATTTTGGAAGTATTTAGTGTGTTGAAGTGGTTCTGGTTTTATTTGGTATCCCCATTCCTGTGCTTTTTTTGCAACTTCGTTCTTAAAGGTTATTCGGTCAGTGTAGAAGGGGACAATTTTTCCATTATTTTGTACAAATTGTGTTACGGTGGGGTCTACTGTATCTTGAGTGATCTTTTGATATTGATCTTTAGAAATAATGATAATATATCCTACTGCAGTGCCAAAGAAATCTTCAATTGGGTTAAGTTTTCGTTGATATAAATCTGGTCTTAGATTATTTTTGGTGCAGGTACCTTTTTCTAGTGTGTATGATCCATCAGCTTGTCTTCTTTTTCTTATTTTTCCTTTATCCCACGCACGGAGTTTCATTTCTAATATGACTGGTGTTTGAGCAACTTTGATTATTTGGTCATACTCCCACAGTCCGTGAGTTTTTGATTTTAGAATTATTCGGTTACCGTTACTTCGAAATAGGGCGTCTTTTTTATTTATTTTGGATCTGGCATAATCACGAAATAATTCTATTTCTTGAGACATGGCTTGATTTGCTATGTTTTCAATTATTAAATCAAGGTAAATTTCACTGAAATCTTGAGTGTATTGTTGTAGTAATCGTGGTGCTGCTATGATATTGGAAGGTAATTGGTTATATCTTTCTTGTATTTTTCCCCATGAAGGTTTTTCTTGAGATAAAAGTGTGCACAGTGTGTCTATAGGGGGTGTTAATATCATTATTTTTTATTTTTGTAACTCAAATGTGGGCTTTTAATGATTTCGTGTGTGAAGGAGATAATTCACAGTTTTGTTACGTATCCTTTTGAAAAACAATAATTCTTATAAACGTAGTCTGGTGGGAAGTTGTTATTTGATTTTGGTCAAAATTTATTGAACTTAAAGGAAGTGGTTTTGTGGCAAATGTAATTTATGAGCAAGTGGGTCAGAATATAAGAATTCCTAGTATTCCTTATGATAGTCGTTATGATTTGGTGCATGTTTTCTTTACTTCGGATGTGCCATCGGTATCGGATTTAGAACAGATTTTAGCACAAGGAACAGATAAAATTTTGTGTGCTCCGTGGTCAGTTGATGTAGTGCGTGGTTTTAAGGATTATGTGCCAACGACGTTTAGTATGGTTACTAAAGATATGCCTAAAGAGTTAATTAGTTCTTATTTTGGTGCTCCTGCCGGAAAAAAAGAACAACGTGATCGAGTTTTATTGCAGTTGCAGTCTGAATTAGATGCTAAATCGGCTACTATTGATGCGGCAATAATCCATAACCGCAAGGATTATGGTGGAATTATTAACAAAACGCACTTAGTAAATCGTATTTATAATATTGGTCGATTACATGAGGATTTGTCAGATAGAACTGATGCGTATCCTTTTCTCTTTGGAGGAGATTTTGAAAATCTAGCGCGTTGGGATGATATTCTTATTGGTATAAAGAAGTTATTTATTGAGTATGTAAGTGAGGTTTCTTTAGGTGAGAGATGGTATGAACTCCGTGTGCGGACACCTGATGTAACAAGTAAGGATCTTAAGAAAAGATATGTGTATGTTGATTGGCTTAAGGAGAAGTTAGGCGATGATCTTTTAGGGGTGCTATTGTATGGGTCTGCTGCTCGAACTGATGATCCTGCGGGGTATTCTGATTTTGATAATTGGGTTCGTGTTAAAGATGTTGCTAAAGCCCAACGAATTTTAGCTAATACTTCACCTGCTGTTGTTGGTGGTAAGGTGGTAGAGTTAACTCATGGTGAACATCCTGAGGGAGCTAAACACTTGGGTATTCATTTGTTTCCAGAAGATGATAATTATATGCTTCGTTTTATTCGATTTTTGCATGATTCAAGGGAGTTTTTGAAACATACGAAAGTGTTGTATGGTGAGATGCCGTTTATTAAGGTGCGTCAGGACGAGGTTGTTGAGAGGGGTGTATCTCACGCTTACATCAAACTTAAAACTATTGCAGGAGCGCTTAATTGGGCTTATACTTATCCTGATAAGATGATGGGACGTCCTGCTCTTTTTGAGTTTATAGTTAAGAATGTTCGGTTTTTCTTTCAACATGCGTTAAATGCGGTTGAGGGACCACAACTTCGAACTAAGGCTGAACTTAATGCGAGACTTGCGGATAGGGGACTCCATATTCCTGAGTATAAAGAAGATCCAGAACATATTCGAAAGTCAGTTCTGTATGCAATGTATAGTGTTCTTACTCTGCAGAGTGAGTTTTTGAAATCTAATCGGCAACCTAATCTTCGTTTTCTTACGGAAAAGAAGAATTATGCTTGGGATGATCCTTCAATTGACTCTTTAGTTGATTCTCCTTGATTAGAGTACGTTACTTTTCTTTTTTCCATTAGGTTTATAGCTTGGTCTTTCTTTGTTTAGGATATGTATTCTATTGATGATTCTGTACGAGGTACGTGTGGGTATGATTCTTCGGTTCGGGCTATGTATAATGTTGATTCGGTGCGGTTGTATGCTGTGAAGCGTCCAACTCATTGTTGTGGGGCGTGGAGTCGGGGTATGCGATGTAGGGGTTGTGTGAATGGGGGTGAGAAGTAGTTTAGGTTGTTTCGTTATTCTTTGGGGTTCGTTGGATCAAAGTATAGCTTACTAATTCGGTGCCATGCGTCATCCGGTTGAACGGCCACCTTAACGCTTCCTCCAAAGCCCACTGATCTCTCTAAACCTGCATAGGCAGCAAGCTCAGCTAAAGAACGTATTTCTCTAGGTCCGCCATACATTTCAAGCAGGGTTATGGCATTTTGAGAAACATTCTCTTTGAAATTGATTTTACCAACATCATGCAAAAGTGTCCATAGAAAACGACTATCCTGAGATGGATCCTCAATTAATCTTAAACCTTTTCCCTGGTATGTTCTTAATGAATCTACATCTCTCTTTAATATGGGTAGAATTTCATCATCAAAGGCCCTAGGGAAATCACTCACAATAGAATCACTCAAATTTGCCTTTAATAGAACATATTCACGAATGGATGCATTAATATGCCTGGTATAAAGGGGGTGGAGTAGTTTATTGGCTTCGATAAAAATTGGATTTGATGACCGATTCATCAAAGCATTCACAAGAGAAGTATTAAATGAACCTCGCGAAGCAACAGGTAAAAGTTGAAAGATAATTGGTTTAGAGTATTCCATATTTTAAGGTTGGAAATGACTCCATAAAAAGATATCGATACTTGGGCCATAGATTTGAGCCATTTTTTCACAACTTGGTCTGAGCGTATCTTCTCAACCTTTCCCGCTTCTAAAGAACTTAGTCTCAATTGTCCAATCCGCATTACCTCCAACTGCATTACTTGGTTAATTAGTGATATGGTTTTATTTTAGAATTTTCTTTTCGCCGCTGTAGAGTCCCATGGTTACCATGCGGTCATATTGTTCTTTGGTTAAGGCTAGGTAGCTGATGTCCGCTCCCCGATCTTTGAGGGTGTTCTTTAGTGGTTCAAGGGATGTGGCGTTTATGGATTCTCCAATAAGTAGGATGTTGGCTTTTCCTTTTTTAGCGGAACCGTATAAAATGATACTTTGGACTCCCGGGATGCTTTGGGCTGCCTGGGAGAATTCGGCTACGGCATCCACTTCTTCATCAAAGAGGGTTCGTAAGAATTCAACTTTTTCGTTTTCATGGGGTTTGTATACTTTGGAATTTTTCCATTCCCGGCGGTTGAGAATTTCCATGGCAGCGAGGTCTTGGAGTATGCGGTAGGTGGAGGCTGGGGACACCAGTGATTTTTGAGAAATTTCTTGAAGGGTCAATTCTTCTTGGGTTCGAAGTACGATGCGAAGTATGGATGCGATTTTTGGATCGATGAGTTTTCCTAGTAATTCTTTTTTCACCATGGGGTTCTGTTGGGGTCACTGGTTTATATTGTTTTCTTTTTTGGAATTGAATTTCTATTTTGGTATTTGATTTCATTTTTGAAATTGGCATTCAGCATTTGAAATCCCCCTTCAAATCCAAAGATATATTAAGGAAAAGGGCTTTCTTTGCCTATGGAAGGGGTGTTTAATCCTTTCAATTTGGTGATATGGTGGCAGATATACTTGATCTTATTAAGTCCAGACGGACAATAAAGAATTTTTCTTCTCAATATGTTTCATGGGAAAACATTGCTCGTATTATTGATGCAGGGCGTCATGCGCCAAGTTGTGGTAATGTGCAAAACTGGAAGTTTATCGTCGTAGATGATGCGGGTAAAAAGAAGGCGATTGCTGATGCGTGTTACGAGCAATTTGAGATTGTTTCGGCTCATTGTTTGATCATTATTTGTGCAGAGCCTGAGAAGGCCGAGCGTTATTATGGTATGCGTGGTGAGCGACTTTATACAGTTCAAAATTGTGCTGCAGCAGCTCAAAATATGTTATTAGAAGCTCATTCTTTAGGCTTAGGATCAGCATGGATAGGCGCATTTGATGAAGAAGCGGTGAAAGGCGTGTTAGGAATTCCTGAGGAAGTACGTCCGCAAATTATTATACCTATTGGTTATGCACGTGATGTTCCGCCAAAGCCACCAAAATATCCACTTGAAACCGTCGTATACCTGAATCGATGGCGCGGTAAGATGCGTGATTTCACGACGTATACTCATGATGTTGCAATTATTCTTGAACGTAAAGTAGGTGATGTTCACTCTGTTACCTCTAGTGCGGTTAAGAAGGTTGTTGAATCTGTATCTAAGGTCTTGCAACGTGAGAAAAAGTAATATTTAAATCGGTTATTTTTGGCTTCTTTTTTCTTAATTGTTTTATTTTTGCGGTTAAATGCAATCACAACTATTTTGTTTTTTGAATGTTTATGTTTTAAGAAGCTTGTTGAAATATATACTGTCCTCTAGAAAACTTTATATAGTAGTTTGCTATCTGTAAAATTGGGTTTAGGGTTCGGGTTTACAGGTTTAGGTTAAAAGTTTCGTGTACAGTTGTTTTCTGCACATTATCGATGTTTAGTTTGTACTCGGTTTGGGTTTGTTCTAGAAGTAAGAAAGATGTACTAGTATATAATAGTTTGTATACTGCGGAATATAATTGCATTTAACGTCAGTAGAAACTATTAGTTCCCATAGGGAATTTATTGGTACAGTTCACGATCCTCACATCATGAAGAGAGAGGAAACAAAAAAATAAGGGAAAAATAGGGGTGTAAAGAACATGGAATTTATCGTAGAGAAGGCGCTTCAAAGCGCACCAGAGTATGACTTTGAGAACATGAACCAAGCTAATATTAAAGTTATTGGCGTTGGTGGTGCTGGTAACAATATGGTTGGCTGGCTATACAAGAAGGGAATCAAAGGCGCTGAGATTATTGCAACTAACACTGATTACCAACACTTGAACATCACTGGAGCTGATCGAAAGTTCCTTATTGGAAAAGACTGTACAAGAGGTCTTGGCTGTGGTGGATTTCCTAACAAAGGAGCTGAAGCTGCTCAAGAGTCACTTATCCAAATTAAGGAAGCTTTGAAAGGATCAGATATGGTCTTTGTTTGCGCAGGTATGGGTGGTGGAACAGGAACAGGAGCTGCTCCAGTTGTAGCTCAAGTAGCTAAGGACACAGGTGCTATTGTTATTGGAACTGTAACTATGCCATTTAACATAGAAAGAGCTCGATGTGATAAGGCTGAGTTTGGTCTTCAACAACTTCGACAAGTGTCAGACACTGTTATTGTAATTGATAACAACCGACTTGTTCAAATTGCTGGTAACTTGCCAATTCAACAAGCATTTGCTGTAGCTAACGAACTTATTGCAACCATGATTAAGGGTATTGTTGAAACTATTGCAGTTCCTTCCTTAGTTAACCTGGATTATGCAGACGTTAAGGCAATTATGTCAAATGGTGGAGTAGCAGCTATTGGTGTTGGAAGTTCAGACACTAACAACAGAGTTGAAGAAGCAGTTAAGGGAGCATTGTCAAACCCACTTCTTGATATCAACTACGAAGGCGCAACTGGTGCTTTGATTCATATCACAGGTGGACCTGATATGACTCTTGATGAAGTTAGCCGTATTGGTGAGTTAGTTACTGAGTCTCTTGATGATGACGCAAACGTTATCTGGGGAGCTCGTGTAGCTGATGAGATGAAAGGTAAGTTGACTGTTATGACCATTATCACCGGTGTTAACAGCCCATGGATCCTTGGTAAGGTAGACAATAGAAAGAGCGAGCAACGAGCTAAGTCTCTCTCACGAGAGCTTGGAATCGAATTAGTTTAAGTGTGTGGCAATGAGCAAAGAAGGCGAGTTTTGCCTTCTTTCTCTTTTCTTTTCCTATTTTTTAGGAAAACTCTGCCACGCTCTTTCTCCTCTACACCCCCTGTAGATTCTGAATCCCCTGCGGGCAGGGTTTTTCCTTCTTTTTTAGTTCTTTTTTTATTGTGTTTCAAAGTTCTTTTTGAGTGGTGTTTTTTACTTTTACTTATCGATCAAATGGTACGAGCATATTGAAAATTTCAACTAATTGGCTGGACTTAACCATTAATTCATCGAGGGAAGATACAACAGGAAGTAATGGGGTGGTGACACAATGGCCGCTTGGGGAAAGTTTTCTGATAATCTCGAGATATGCTTGGTTTACTTCCTGACGAAAATCGGCGTTCGGGTGAGTCAATGGGGAAGCGAGTGCTACAAAATCAAGATTGTAAAATAATTTTGTATCATTGAAGAGCATTTGTCGTTGTGGTTCCCAACATTCGTACAGCCATCCATCGTTTCCTGGCACGACATCTTTTGCGATATGAGGACGTGCTACGACTCCATATTGCTCAGTACAGTGAATCGCATATTCTACATTTTTTTGGAGACTTTGTGGTGTATCAACAGGTTGACCATTTTGGTTGTGAAAACCCATGACCAACAGTGCTTCAGGCGTAATTCCTAATTTGAGGCATTGAGCAAAGGTGTTATCTACTGCAGTAAGACTCATTTTTCCTTTATGTTGGCTACGCCACACTTCCTCAGTTGTTCCATCCACTCCAAACCCGACGATTTTTAGTCCTGCATTTGGGATGAGATCATGGAGGGCTGGTTCTTGTTTTAGTGCATTAAGAAATGAATCAACCCGACTTAAGCCGCGTAGGGTTATGTCCATTTTGTACTCTTTGCGTGCTTGAGCAAAATATTGTAGTACTTGACTGAGGGACCTGGGGTTTTGAAAAAGATCAAGTGGACTAAGGTACATTTTTAAGTGAGGAATTTTGAGTTGAATGGCTTTTTCACAAAGTGTGTGGAGGTCTGGTAGTATTGTCTGGCTAAAGGTTTCTGTAACTCTTTTTCCTATTCGGCTGCGTGGTGCTGCACAAAATGTGCATGCTTTTTTACAGCCTTGTGATATAAAAAAACTAAATTCCGATTGTAAATATTTCTCTGCTTTGTTAGTCTCCATATTTTTGATTTGTAGTCCAATGCTCGCTTGATACATACTCGGTACTTCTTGCTGTAGTATTCTGGCTAGATCTGCGTCATCTCTCATTTGGTGAGCTATTGGAAATATAGTGCTGAATTGCTCAGGTGTGAAATATTCAACTCCGTGTCCGCCTAACGATGGAATTTTACCATGTTCACGATAAATCTTGGCAGCGAGATTTTGGGCGCTGGGTATGTAGGGCGGTCCTACTACTCCTATACCGATGAAGTCATACAAGTCGATATTTTTGGGTAATGCTTCAAAATTTAGGTCTATGATTTCAGTGTTGATTCCTGTTGCATCTAGTTTAGCTGCTACGTTGTATAAGTCCATAGGAAGCCAGGTTTGAGATTTACCATAGGGATAGGCCAAGCGTAGGAGAAGAGCTTTTTTTTGGGAGGGAGGTGGAGACATTTTGGTGTTACCTTGCAGTAATAACCTTCATTGCGCTGTTGTTAATTATAAAGTAATGTTGTTAGAAATTTTTATTTTTACATAAAATTTATAACTATAATCGTAATTATTCCATTTATGGACCGTTATGATCAACTCATCCTCTATGAATTAGATAAAAGGGCCAATTTGCCACTTGCAGATCTCGCCAAGAAGGTACGGCGCTCGAAACAGTTCATACTTTATCGAATGAAGAAATTAGAGGAACAAGGGATTATCACGGGGTATAATGCCATTGTGGATATGTCAAAGTTAGGATACTTTACGTTTCGTGTTTATTTCAAATTACAAGCAGTTACCGCAGAGGAAAGCTTGGCGTTTGTTAAATTTGTGAAAGATACCTATTCGCATGTTTGGACGATTACCACAATGCATGAGAAATGGGATTATGCTCTTTTTTTGGGAGTGAAAACGATTATGGAATTTCATGAAATATGGGATGGAATTATGCTTCACTTCAAAGAAAAGATTAAGCGCTATAATGTGGCAGTGTATGCGCCAATCTATAATTTTAATCGGACGTTCTTTGTTCCGGAGAAAAAAGAGGTTATTGTGCGTACGTATGGAGGTGGTACTCCGGAAGTTGTGGATGATCTTGATCGACGGCTTATTGAGATTTATGCTGCAAATGTGCGACTTTCTTCACTTGAAATGAGCAAGAGGTTAGGAGTCAGTGCGGATACGGTGCGAGCACGTATCAAGAAACTTGAAGAGCGTAAAATTATTTGTGGGTATAAAATTGGACTTGATGTACATAGCTTGGGATATGTGGGATATCGAGTTGATTTAGAGTTGTGTTCAACGAAGAAAAATGTGGCGCTCTTTGAGTTTTGTAAACAACATTCATATATTTATCAGATCAACAAGTCAATTGGTGGCGCTAATTTTGAAATTGAAGTCATTGTCAAAAATTTTCAGGATTTGTTGCGGGTTATTAATGAACTTAAGACAGAGTTTCATGATGTGATTGATGATGTGGAGTATTTTGGCTTTTCAACATTTCATATTTTAAATTATATTCCTGATTAGTTCCTCGATGATTTGTTGATTGGAGTTTCTAATCCTGATTTTGTGTTAGGCGTTCGCTTAGTGATGTTATTATCTTATAATTGAGAGTGAATGTAGATTACCCTTTTAGAACTATTTTAGAAGTTTGGCAAGGTGCCATGTGAGTATTTTGCTTTGGCTTCGTTGAACTGGTCAAGGTGCCCTGTTTCCTTTGCCGCGAGGTAGACACCTTGGCGGATGCAGTATGTTACCGTTCCTTTTTTCTTTTCAAGTGTTACTTTGAGGAAGCGGTCATCAAATTTTCCATTTTCTTTAATGTGATCTTTAGTTCGAAGGTAATATTCATTGGTGTGACAACCAGCTGCGGTTGCTAAAATACAAAATCCTCCAAAACCGAGGGTCATGCCAACACCTATGACTGCGGCTAATGGGTCTGTTGGTTGTTGCTCTATGAGCATTACAGTCCCTCCAGCTAAGGTGATATAACCTAACGCGGTTACGCGATTGCCTACTGAAGTTATATACAGTTGGTTGATTCTTTCACAAAGAGTTGACATGTCTATAGTTTTTGTGGTTTCTTTCAAAAAGTTTTGCTTCATTTTTGAAATTTTGGTTAGCTGTGCTTTTACAAATGTTAGAATTCGTTGTTTGTTTGGAGGATGGTGTCAAGCGTGGAGATGGTGATGGATTTATCAGGGGAGAGGTGCTCGGCGGCGTTTATATCGTACACCCAGGGTCCGAGACTATCTACTTTTCGAAGAAAAAAATAAGAGGTGATTGGATCGAATGGGAAAGCTGTGAGCATGTTTTCTAAAGCCGCTTGGGGTGTTGGAAATATTGGTTGTGATACTTCGTCATTACTTGTGAAGCCCCAATAATTGTTCATTTCAAATAAGGTGAAGGCATGTCCTAGCGGTTGGTCACCAGATACTAAACCTACATACGTTTGCTGTATTTCAGGTATTTGAAGTAATCCGTAAAGTGCGAGGAGGGCAAATTCGTCACATACCCCAAACCCTAATTTGAGTGATTCTGTTGGTGGGTAGAATCGGGTTGTAAGGGCCAAATCGAATTCGGCTGAATCTAATTCAGGGTAGATTATATTTTGTGTTCCTAGAAATGTTCTCAGATTTGGGAGGTTCCATTGGGGCGATGGGTCTACAATAGTATTACTTTTCCAGAGGTTGTAGCTGCGTATTGGATTTTTTGGTTCAAAGAATGGGAATGGTGTTTGAAGGTGTTCGCTGAATGTGATGGTTGGTATGTCATTACTTGGTTCTCTAAGTGCGATTGATTTTTGGGTGAATTGGCTTGAGTTTTCTAATTTGGTTGTTTGATTTGAAATGTATACGAGGCCGAGATGGAGTGCTGCTGTTGGAATGATGGTTTTTGTGAATAGTTCCATTTTAAGCTTATTTTTGTGTTCTTTTTTGAATGTTTTTGTCTTTTCTTAGTTTGTTTTGTGATACTAAGTATTATGTTAAGGGTAGGATTTTTGCGTGGGGTTTAGTCTGGAAGCCAGTTGATCGTTGTAGAGCCATGGGCCTGGTTTGGTGATTTGTCGTTGACTTATCGAAAAGGTGGGGGTATTAATGTTCATCCCACTTCGTTTGATAGGTTGGAGTAGTGCTTGGCCTTTGGTGAGATAGGTGGTGTCTGAAACCGTAGTATTATTTGCGTAGCCCCACATGTTGTTATTGTCTTTAAAAACTACGTATGTGTGATGTGCGGTGTTGCCATTGACATCGGCTGCGACTTGGATGAGTTGGATTTCAGTTATATAGGGGACTTGAAGGAGCATGGATGAAGTTAACATGGAAAGATCGTCACATATTCCGAAGCCTCTTTTGAGGGTAGTGTTTGGGGAAGTGTATAGTGATAAGTAGGCGATATCATAGTTTTCTGAGTTTACTTGTGGGTAGATCACTTCTTGGTTTTGGTAGAATTCTTGGATTTCAGTTATGGTGTGGATGTTGTGAATTTTATGAAGTGGAAGGGTAGGTGTGCTTACTTGTGTTGCTGCAAGAGTTTGGGCGAGCAGGAGCGTGGTGAGGGACATACTTTTGTTAATGGTCTGGGTAGATTTAGATATGTGCTATAGATATTTAATTGAGTTTTGGAGTTTGTGAGTAATGTCTTTGGTCTACCGTGTTGTCCCTCAATAGTAATTAAACTAGAAATATTTATAAAGAATAGGCTCTTTTGTAGACGTATGGTTATTCAGGGTCGCACGGGGAGGGTAGAGAAAGTTCAAGTAGGTGAAACTTCGTACTTTTTGAAGCGAAATGATGATGAACGTGTGACTGATTTAGAGGTTCGGATGTATGATGCTCTTCGAGCTGATTCTGGGTTAAGGGCTTCTGGTGTTCGTATTCCTACTACTCTTGCTGGACCGGACGCTGCGTCTTTTTATGTGGAAGATTGTGGTCCGACGTATTCGGATCATTTACATTCTGGAGAAGGTGAGGCTGATTTGGGAAGTTTGTCTTATGCTCAGAATCTTGTTTCTGTTCGAGCTGATGTGAGTGCTGTTGTAAATTCTGCTCTTACTTCTTCGGATAAAGAGTATCTTACAGCTCGTGCTCAGGAACAACTTCGAGAGCGAACGGCTCAATTGATGGGGTATGTCGTGGATGACTCTGAATTGGAGAAACATAAATGGGCATATCGCGTGATGGGGGCTCTTGGAATTACGGATAATGCCTTTAAAGAGTTGTACACTTCAACTGTTGGTTCAGTGTTGGATTCTGGTCATGCTAAATATGGGACTTGGCTTACAGATAATTGTATTCGTAATAATGCAATTGGAAAAGATGGGGTTGGCGTTATTCCGTTTGATTTCAATAGTTTACGCTATGGATTGAAGCAGATGGATGAGGGTGCGATGTTGGGGATGTATCTATTCAATAGTACTGTTGAGTTGTCGGAGTTGGATGGTCAAGAGTTGGTGCGCTCTGTTTGTGGTACTGTTGATGGTATGTTGGATACAGAATATCATGATTTATTGATGGCGTCGATGTTTCATACGAATGCAATGCATGCGGGATATAGGACTCAGGATAGTCGGGAGTTATTTGCTTCACTTGTACATGATGTTGAGCGGGGTTATATTCGTACTCGCGATCCTGAGTTTTTAGAGCAATATTTTGAGTTTCGAACTGCGTTTGATGAAATAGAAATTAATTCTTCTATTGTTAGTTTTATTGCGCGTGGTGAATATGGTTCTTTTGGTGAAGGGAAGGGATGGGATGTGAATAAGTTAGATCAGGCTATTACTCAAGCTACGTTTGGTCGTCGGTTTCCTTTTGTGTGTCATCCTTTGTATCAAGAGGGTGAATCACGGTGGTTTCAAAGTCGGGATGCGAAATAGGTTTGGTTGTTTATTCTAGATAATATCCAATGGCAGCTGGTGAGCACATGTGTATTAATCTGATAATTTCTCGTGCGTAGGCGAGGATGATGTTTTGTGTGCCTTTTGATTTTTCCAAAAGGGTGTCGTTTTCGTGTTGAAGTTGTTCTTTTTCATTGCTAATGTTGTTTAAGAGGTCTAGATCTTTTTTATAGAATGCTTCGTAGAATTGTCTGAGGTAGGTATTTGTCTTTTGGATGTGAAATTCTATTTCTTTTGGGATTTGTGATGGTTTCTTGTGATGCGTGTTGTACAGGTAGATATAGGCGTGACTTATTAATGATAGTTTCGAGAGGATGTCATACAGAAATACCGTTTTGGGGTTAGAGAGTTGGGATCTAAGTACGGTTCGTCTGCAATAATTTGTGAGTTTATCGATTTGATGCTTGGTGGTTGCGAAGTCTTCTTTATTTTTGGTTGATTTTTTGTCTTGATGCGATTTTTCTTTTGCGATGAGGGATTCTGTTGTTTTGGTGCTTAATTCAAGTATTTGAAGGAAGACTTTTCTCATGATTATGTCGAATTTTTCTGGGTCGGGTTCGGCAATGTTTTGAATAATACAAAATTTATCTTTGTTGGTTGTGATCTCAAATCCTAATAGTACGTCTCTGGCTATTTCTTCGACTATTTTTAGTTGTTCGTTCTTTGTGTATTTTATGTGAATAGTGTCAGAACCCAACCGGTATGATTGGTTTAGGATGTTTAATATCATTCGTTTATCATAGTTTTTGAGGTCGACGTTGATTGTTTTTTCACGTTTGGCAATTTCTGCAGTGATAAGAATACCTTGTGGTGTTTGAGTGAGTTCGATTTCTTGCGATGGATTTGAATCTAGGTTGTACTCTCGAATCCATTTGATAGGGAGAGTGATGGTGAGACCGCCTTGACCTTGTTTGATGAGTTTGCGTTTCATTTTTTGTTGTTTGGATTGTTTTTTGGGTGATGTTCTTTTTCTTTTTTGGTTAAATTGGCTTTATTCTTTATAATATTTGCTATTTTCATATTAATTATATTTTTAATATGAGTAAATTATAACTTGTGTCATGTTGTTACTTCATAATAACTAATTCAAGAATGCATAGATGTGCAATTTGAGAAATGGAGGAGAATAAAATGGAAAATGAAAGTTGGGCAACAGTAGGTAAGGTAGCTGGATTTATTGTGGCTGGCGGTTTGGCTGTTGGAGGAATTTATAAGGTGGGTAGTTTTATTCACGACGAAGGATTCAGAGCAGGAAAGTATAAGGGTCAAGACGAGGCTCGTGCAGATGCTGAAAAGGTTCTTGCACAGAAAGCGCAAAATGGTCAGATTTTTGGAATTGGATCTTGTATGCAATATGCATCTGCTGATACTGATAAGATTTCTCGGTTTGTTGGTAAGAATAATACTCCATGTGATGGACTTGAAGTTGTTGTATCACCAGAATCATTTTCAGTTCGGTCTCCAAAGTATGCTACTAGTTTTGATCTTGTTGATACTTTGAGAAATCCAGCTGTTCTTGTGTCTAAGGACTATAAGATCGAGTTGGGTGCGGGTAAATCACTTCCCGTGGTTTATGCATCTAATCCTGAAGCAAAGGATCCTTGGGTTAAAATTCAAGCGGATAAACAATAATTTTTTCATAATTTTTTTATTTAGTTTGGAATTTGACTCCAAATATTTATAATCTCATTGAAATTCTTATTTTTTATGACAAAGGGAATTTCATCTAAACCTACGGGGAGTGCCGTTTCTAACGGAAATGTTAACGTACAATCTAAGGCTTCATCTAAGCCTACTTCACAAGTACCTAACCCCCCTAAAGTAATAGCTGGTGGGGCTAGTTCTTCGGGTAAGGATATTAAGGGGCTTACAGCGACTAAAGATGAGGATTTTTCAGAGTGGTTTACACAGCTTATTCAGAAGGCGGAACTTATTGAATATAGTCCAGTATCTGGATGTTATATTTTACGACCAAACTCATATGCTATTTGGGAGAAGGTTCAAGCTTTTTTTGATGGGTTGATTAAGGATGATGGCGTTAAGAATTGTTATTTCCCTATGCTCATTCCAGAATCCTTGCTTACAAAGGAGAAAAATCACGTGGAAGGGTTTGCTCCTGAAGTTGCGTGGGTTGATTATGGTGGAGACACGAAACTTGGTGAACGTCTTGCTATTCGACCTACATCTGAGACTATTATGTATGATGCGTATGCGAAGTGGATTCGATCCCATAAAGATTTGCCTTTACGTTTGAATCAGTGGTGCAGTGTTGTTCGCTGGGAGTTTAAGCATTGCACTCCGTTTTTACGTTCACGGGAGTTTTTATGGCAGGAAGGTCACACTGTCTTTGCAACGAAGGATGAAGCAGTAACTGAGGCACGTCGAATTTTAGGATTTTATGAGCGAGTGTTTCGAGAGATGTATGCTGTTCCGGTTCTTTTAGGGACAAAATCTGAAGGAGAGAAATTCGCAGGAGCAGATTTTACATTGTCTTGTGAAGCGTTTTTACCAAATGGAAAAGCAATTCAAGGGAGTACGTCTCATTATTTAGGTCAGAATTTTGCGAAAGCTTTTGGGATTGAGTTTGTTGATGAGAAGCAACAAAAGCAGTTTGGCCATCAAAATTCATGGGGTATTACAACTCGTTCAATTGGAGTTTGTATTTTAATGCATTCTGATGACAAAGGGTTAGTTCTCCCTCCCAAAGTTGCTCCAACTCCAGTTGTTATTGTTCCTTTGCTGTTTGACAAGGGTTCTGCTGAAGTGAAGAATGCCGTCGAAGGTGCTCGACTTCGATTGAAATCTGCTGGTGTTGTGTGTCATGTTGATGATCGAGAAGGCTATACTCCGGGATGGAAATATAATGAATGGGAAGTCAAGGGTGTTCCAATTCGTATTGAAATTGGTCCCAAGGATGTAGAGAAGAATCAAGCAATGGTTGTACGACGTGATACTGGTTTGAAAGTTGCAGTTGCGTTGGCTTCGCTTGGAGTTGAGATTCCTCGTATGCTTGAACTAATGCAATCTGACATGTTGGCTAAGGCTTCGCAGCTGCTTGAGTCAAGTATTGTACGCGCTGAGAGTGCTGCTGAGGTTGAGAAAGCATGTGGAAATAAGAAAATGGCTCTTGTTCCGTGGTGTGGTGGAAAGGAATGCGAGGAGAAGTTTAAGGAGAAGAGTGGCATTAAGTCTTTGAATGCTCCGTTTGATCAGTCACCGCTTAAGAAGGGGCAGAAATGTTTTGCTTGCAGTTCGGTTGCTATTCGATACCACTATTTTGGAAAGAGTTATTAGGTTATTTTTTCTTTTTATGTTTTTTTAATTATTGTTTTTAGAGAATTTGTCTGTGTTGCTATGGACTTTTGTGAAGAAACTGGTTTAATTTTTAATTGATTGACGGCTTATAGCTGGGGTATGATATAACTATTATTGTACAAGCAGATATTAATATAATTATAACCTAAAACTAATCAGAATCAAAGAGAAGTGGAGATTATTCTTTTGCAGTTGTAATGGGGTTTTCTGAAGTTTTTAAGATCGTTATTCTTTGATGATGATTTCGTGCGTTCATCACGCTTGATGCCATTTCAAATGTTGTGAGATTGTTTCGGAACTGAATGTGGTTATCTATTTCGTGTGCTCTTTGGTTAGATGATTCTTGTATTTCTGATTGCAAGGTATTTATTAAGGATGCATTTAGGGTGATGTGAGTTTTATTGGGGTTAATGTTATTTTGTATAGGTTTAATGGAGTTTAATTTAGGAGAGGTTGATAATTCTTGTAATTGAAACTGTGGTAATAGATTTTGGCTCATGGTATGTTTGCGAACGCTTTGGTATTTATGTATTCTGGTTTTGAGCCTGATGAATTACATGGGTTGGGATGGAGTTGAGATTAGTTTTCGCCCAAGTATTTTTTGTAATGGTTATTTTTGCTTTGCATATCGAAGTATTTCTTGACCATACCGTGAAGTCCCCATACCCTATAATATAATGTATCCCAATGATATACACTGCCGGAGATAAAAAAATATTTGTCAGCTAGATTTTGTAAGAATTTACTTCCTAAAAATCTATTTTGCCAGTCATATTCTAATTTTGCATCAATGATAATGTACACACGTGCACTGGTTAATGTTCGTTTTTTGCCGTTGACATCTACATCTACATCTATCATATCCCATGTATGGACGTTAATAGTAATGTGGTATTTGAGATATTCTGTTGCTTTTGTTTCTAATACCCATTCAATTTCTTCTTCAGCACCTGCGGGGGATGGGACTTTATGTTTGTAGGCCTTTTCAGTCCATTTATATGAATGGAGTTTTGCCCAATCGATAATTGCGGCGTATAATCCATCCCAATCAAAAATGCCACTGTACCTTAAGGTCATCTGAGGAAGTTTAGCATCTTTGGACATATGTTCTAGATGAAGAATTGGCTTTTTAAATATATAGTTTGGGTAAGGGGGTGATGCTTATTTTTTTATATTTTTTAGTTTGTGTTGTCCTGGTATTCCTTTGCGAGTTTCATTGCATAGGTGGCTGCTTGACTTTTGCTTCCTTCCATTAATTTTATTCGAACATTTTTCAATGGACTTGATGAAATTTGAGAGAATTGCTCTTTTTGAGTTAATTCTATAGGTAGGGCAGTTACTGCTACTAAAAAACGGTTGTTGTAGTGTAGTTCTCGAACATAGCTTGTAATTTGCTGTGATGGTTGCGTATTTATTTGGGTAATTATTGAACATGCTTCTTCTGTGGGAGATGCGTTTAACATGTTGCCTGTGTCTAATGAATGATCTCGGACAATTTTGGCCCGGATGTGATGTATAACGCCTAGTTCTTTGCGAAGATAATCATGTATATAGTTAAAAAGCAATGATGCATTGTGATGATTTGATTCGTGTTTTATTTGGTGATAATAGGTAAAATCAGTTTGAGAATCAGCAATAAAAGCCTGTATTGTGTGGGTATTGGCGGTTGGTTGATCCCAAAATATAATCCCATGTCGATTGGTATTTTGTGCTATATAGGTTATATTTCGACAACCTGCTAATTGTTGTGATTCAGGGTGTTTGTGGTCTTCACTTAAGACGTCGACAATTTCACCAGGAAGTATTAATCGGGTATGCATTTGGAGGTCACTTTGGTTATTTTTATTTGTGTTCTGATAGGGAAATATTAATTATGGTGACATATGGCGTATATATTTAAGGCTATTGGAAAAGGTGGTTTTTTAATTCACTTTTTATCTGTTTTGGGGATTTATTCTTGAGAAATTGCTGTTTATAGTATTAAATTGTGGCACTGATGTTTCGTACCTAAAAATGATTATAAAAATATAAAAAATGAAAAGCTGATAATTTATTCTCGAAGAACAATGGTTTGAATTGTTTCTTGTTTTATTTTAAATTCTGTTGTGTTGTCAGTTTTGAGAGGGTTGCTCAGCATCAGATCTAAATTGGTTGCGCCAACTTTTTCAGCAATGTCATCTTGTAATTTATGTAACATAGCTTTCATTTCTGGACTAACTAACAGCTTTAATACAATACGATCTGGTTTTTGAAGTCCCATTTTTTTACGTTGGTCTTGGACGTTTCTTGATATTTCACGTGCATATCCTTCTGCTTCCAGTTCTGTTGTTCGTTCAGTGTTTATGTAAATAACACATCCTTTTGCGAGTCCTTCGATGTATCCTTTTGGAACTTCACGCTCGGTATTGATCATGTCTTTAGTTATTTCAACATCACGTCCGTTTAAATTGAAGCAATATTTTCCTGCGTCTTCTAGGTGGGTTAAAATTGTTTCTGGACTATCAATGGTGAGCTTGGTGATAATTTGAGGGGATTGTTCACCATAGATTGGACCAATTTTGCTGTATTCTGGTTTTATTTTGTACTTTATGTTTGGGAGCTTTGAGACAATATTAATTGTTTTAATGTTTGTTTGTTGTTTGATTATCCCAGAAAGTGAGTTAGCTGCGTCTATTGTTTCTTGGTTTTTTGTTTGGATAATCAATTCTTTTATTGGCCAACGTACTCCCAGTTGTGCTTTTTCTCTCGCCCCTAAGGTTGCTTGCATTACTGTTTTTACTATGTCCATATGATTCTCTAAGTTTTTATTGATTAGTTTGGTGTTTGGTGTTGGCCAGCTAAATTCACTTAGACTGTTTGCTTCTAATTTGCATGTTTCTTTGATGTTAAGATACATGGCTTCACACATGAATGGACTTATGATGTGAAACATTTTTAATATGTTCATGAGTACTTCCATCATGGTGTGAATGACTACTTCTTTGTCTTGGTCTTCACCTTGAGCTAATTTGTCTCGACTCATTTGTATGTATGTTCTTGATAATTCGAGGTAGAGATTTTCAATTGGTTCTATTGCTTCGTCTATGTGGTACGTATCTAGAAGTGTGGTTACTTGAGTTATTGTGCTGTGCATCTTTGAGATGATGTATTTTTCTGGCTCAGTGTAGAGATTTTCAATGATGTTTTTTGTTAACTTGAATGGATTTATTTGTGTCTCTTCTATACTTGTTAAAACTAGTTTGTGGATGTTCCATAGAATTGAGAGGTATCGATGTTTGGTTGCACATTCATCCCAGCTGAAATTTATATCTTCGCCGGAATTTGTTTGGCACATATAGTACCGGAGGGTGTCAGCGCCATATTTTCCGGTTAGCTCATCAGGTGAAATGACGTTACCCAAGCTTTTTGACATTTTTTGTCCACCAACATCGGTAACAAATCCATGCATGTATACATTTTTGAATGGGGGTGCGTCAAATGCGAGGAATGAGGCAATCATGAGTAAATTAAACCATCCGCGAATTTGATCTTTTCCTTCGAGAATAAAATCTGCTGGGAACCATTTTTTGAATAATTCTTGGTTGGTTGGATAATCAAGGGCATTCCATGATGCAGTTCCTGCATCAATCCACACATCAAGTACGTCTGGTACGCGCTTGTAGAGTTTACCATCTTTGGTGATGGTGATTTTATCAATTTCTGGCAGATGCATATCTGTTACTTTTTGTGATGAGAGTGTTTCGAGCTCTGCTATGGATTCAACGACGATGTATTCTCCTGTTTCTTTGCATTCCCAAATCGGAACTGGTGTTCCCCAGTAACGTTGTTTTGTGATGGAGTTGTCTCTTAAATTTTCAAGCCAAGATTGGAATCCATTTTTTGCAGTAGGGGGATTCCAGGTAATTTTTTTATTTGCGTTCACCAGCTTTTCTTTTAAATCTTCAACTTTGAAGAACCATTGTTTTGTGGTTCTGAAGATAATTGGTTCGTGACTTCGTTCACCGTGGGGGTAATCGTGTATGTATGATTCTTTTGCAACAAGTGCTCCGGCATCTTTAATTTTTGCAATGAATTTTAAATCATCTGTTTTTGCTTTGAGATTTGTAAGTGGTCCTAAATTTTCAAAGAATCCTTCTTCATTAACACAATTAAATGGTGGAATATGATTTAGGTGACCTACTTCGTAATCTTCTGGACCACAGCCAGGGGCACAGTGTACTAATCCTGTTCCCGTTGATGATTCTACATACTCTTCAGTCAAGATGACTGTGTGAAGTTTTTTATTTTGTTGGAGTTCTTTTGGGAAATATTGCTCTACGTTTAACGGGTGAGTGTATTTTATTCCTTCTAAGTCTTTACCCGTACATTCTTTTATGACTTTATGCTGGGTTATTTTTGCTTTGGTGATGAGATTTTCAACGAGATCTTTACAACAGATCCATGTTTCTTTTCCTGTCTCGGTTGTTACTTCTACATGGACATAGGTCAATTTTGGGTTGGCCATTATTGCAAGATTTAAGGGTATAGTCCATGGGGTTGTGGTCCAAATGAGAAGAAACATGTTTGCTTGGTCTTTCACAGGAAATTTTACGAAGATTGCCGTATCTTTTACCGATTTGTATTCAAGTTCGTGTTTAGCGACCGCAGTTTGTGTTGCTGCATCCCAATGCATGGTTCGAAGGCCTGGATATAGTCGTCCTTTTAGGTGAGCTTGTTTAATTAACCACCATTCTGCTTGCATGAACTCTTTACTTATTGGTTGATATGGATTTGTAAAATCGAGGGTTGAACCGAGACGTTCGAAATCTTCATTCATTTTAAGCATCATTTCAATGCAAAATTGATGACATTCTTTCATGAATTTGTCAAGTCCAAAGGCGATAATATCATCTTTGTTTTTTAAGTTTAGTTTAACCATTACTTTTTGTTCAGTTGGCAAACCATGCATATCATAGCCCATACGATCGAATACGTTGAATCCTTGCATTCGTTTGTATCTAAGTATTATATCTTTAAGACATACATTCCAGGCTGTTCCGATATGTACTCGTCCTGAGGTATAGGGTGGACCTTCTAGAAAATAAAATGTTGGTCCGTTTTCGTTTCGTTTTCGAATATTTTCGGTGATTTTGAGTGTTTTCCAATGGTTTAAAATTTCAAGTTCGGTTTCTTGGGCTTTATAAGTTTGGAATTTCATAGTATTTTGTTTTTAATCGTACTTTAAATATTTACTTGTGGTGGAATTGAAATAGGGTAGAGTTTTGTGTTTTGATGGTGCTTTTTGTTATTGAATCTGGTTTTATGGATTTGATGGAGGGGTTTTACTTTTAAGAATTATAACATTTCCTCGTCCTTTTTTGATTTTTTCAATTTCACCAATATGTTCTAATTCGGTTATAATAAGACTTACTTTTGCTTCTGAGAGGTAATTTAATTCTTTTCGTAGGTCGGTTTGATACATCCTTCCATCATGCTTTTTGATTAAGTCTTTGGTTTTTTCAAGAATGGAGGGTTCCGCTTTGATTTCTTTGATAATTTGTTCGGTTGTTTTTTGTTGTTCTTGTTTTATTTTTTTTCTAAATAGGGGTAGAGGACCATATTTTTTCCGAGTATAAATGACACGGATGAGAAGAGCGAGGATGATTATTCCAAATAGGATGTATGACCATGTGGATGTTGATTTGTCTGCGGTGAGTGTTTCAATATTTTCTAAGGGTTCTGTGGTGTCTACAACAAGGTCTTCATCATCAAGAGTGGGAAGCATGAATATGTCATGTGTGTATATGCCTTCCTGGTTTACTTCAAGTATGTCCGTGGTGGTTACATTTCCTTTTTTGGCACTTAATTCGTACGTTCCAGGTGGTGCGGTTAGGATGAATTCGCCGGTTTTTGATAATGTTTGTTGGGTTGGTGTAGTATTAATGCTTATGACAATATTAGATTCTTGAGCTAGATCTTTGTTGTATACTGTTCCTTGGATGGTTGCACTTAATGCTATTGGCATTAGCAGGAGAGTAAATAATATAAAATACTTTATTTTCATATAATATCGTCTTATTTATTTGTTTTTAAAAACTTATTGGGTGTTATGTCTTCTCAGGAATATTTGGTGTGTTGAAAAGGGAGAAATAGGTTCACTACTTAAAAATACTAAATTGACCAAAAGCTTTAAATACTGGCAGTTGTGGTAATAACTTAAACATCTATCACCTCTTTTTCCCCAGCGAGCTTTCGAGTTTGCCTGGGGTTTTTACTCTTCTTAGAAACCATTTATGTGATCTTAATTGGTTTTTATAGTAATAGCCTGAATTTAATGAATTGGATATCTTTTCATACGTAATTTTTGTGAGGATCTTTTTAGTTCTTTACTTTCTGAGAGTTTCTTCTCTTTATAATCATCATGGTTATAGGTGCAATAAGTTGGAGTAGTACTGTTATAATCGCTATGCGGATAGTTATAGTATTGAAAAATGCTTCTGGAAATGTGGTTATGAGTTGTGAGTCGTAGGGAAATTGCCAATTACCTTGAGGAAAAAGAAGATAATGAAAGTAAGTGAAGGCTAGATTGAAGTTGATGATAATTATTAATGTGAAGAGGAGTCCTAAGATAATACTTAGCATTGATATTTTGGATACTATGGAGAGGATGAGAGTTTGAGCTTTCTCTTTTACTTTCAGTGTTTTCTTGGTGAGATATACCAGTAGAATTATTAGACTGATTAGTACTGTCATGAGGCTATAGAAAGCGAATGTGATGTTTGAGGTGATCTGCTTTACATCTTGTAAATGATCGATTTCGTTTGGGGTATAATGCGGAGGTAATGCTGTATCGGACAGGAGATATGATATTGTTGCTTGCTGAGGTGGCGTTTTGTGTATCGTGTGAATTGTTACCTCATAGGATATTAGAAGAGTTAGAATGAAAAAAAATAATGCGGCAAGTCCAAGAATTCCTCGCTGTATCCATGGAGAAAATTTGCTTTGAATCATGCCGTTGATGGTATTATTATTATTATTCGTGAGATTGACTACCGCATGCGCCTGATCCGCAACCACCTTTTTTCTTTGGTTTTTCTGTTGAGCAGGATGCACCTTCTTTAGGTGATTCTTCATCACAACATGCACCACTTCCACATCCGCCTTCACTTCCTTCACTACTTTCACCACATGATCCGCTTCCACAGCAGCCTCCCTCTTCTTCCTCATCCATTGAAGATGTATATTGAGGGTCGTTGATGGCAACAATTTCAATATCAAATGTGAGATCTTTTCCTGCTAGAGGGTGATTTAAGTCAATAGTAACATTTTCAGGAGTTACTTTTACAATTGTTACCGGAATTGATTGACCTTGTGGTCCTTGCATGGCAAGTGGCATGCCCACTTTAGGTTCCATTCCTTCAGGAAGATTTGCTCTTGGGAATTCCTTCATTAATTCTGCACGAATTGGTCCGTAAGCTTCTTCAGTTAAGATAGTGAATACTTTTTTATCTCCTATTTTCATACCCATAACTGCGGTATCAAAACCAGGAATTACTTGATTTTCTCCTGCGGTGAATGTCAATGGAGTGCGCCCTTCGGATGAGTCAAATGTTTGACCGTCACCTAAAGTTCCTTTATAATGAAGTGTTACTGCGTCACCTGTTTGAACATTAGTATTTGCATCAGATACTGGCTTTGGGGTTGTTTCTTTTTTCATGGTTATACCTCGTGTTTTCTATTCAAGATTTAGTTGTTATTTAAAGGTTGCTGAGTATTATTTTCTTTTGTGAAATTCTCTATTTTTGGGTTAAGTATTTTTTTGTAATCGCTTGTTTTCATTTTGATTGAGGTGGTTAAGGATCCGGCGTTAAAGGCCATGTATTCTTCATCAAAGAGTGCTTGATCGATGATCATGTCGATTTCTGATTGTTCTTGGTTTGCAGTTGGAGTTAAAAGCAGGCCGAAGGGAGGTACTGCTCCTTTTTCGCAACCGGTTAGCTCTTGGAGTTCTTCAAGTGTGGCCATGCGTATGTTTTTTGCCTTATAGAGGCTTTTTAGTATTTTTGAGTCTACTTGTCTATCTGCTGGAAGTATGGTGAGGATGAATTTTTTTTCTATCTTGAATAGAAGTGCCTTTGCCCCTATCTTTTTTGATTCTCCTCGTTCTCTTGCAGAGTCTTCACTTGTTGGGGTTGGCGCGTGTTCTTTTATAATGTACTCAACTTTGTTTTGTGTTAGAAGTTCAATGATTTTTTGTGTGAGAGTTGTTTCTGCTATCATTTATTCAACTCTGATTCTGGTTGTTGAGTTTAAATAGTCTTGTATCCCTTGACGATTATGAGGGGGTGTTGGGATTTCTAATGCGCGCTGTATTTTTTCTCCTCTTAAAATAATTAATACGTCGTATCCGTGAGCGTTTGGCTTTGGTCCTTTTTGTAATCCTGTTCGATATTGTGATGCCAGAAGATCAATACCTTCAAATGAAGTCGCTTTCAGATTTGATTGTTCTTGGAGGCGATGTAGCTCACGTGCTACATAGTCTATTGCAGTTTCTGGTTGATTTAAAATTGAGTGGTACTCTTGTACTATATTTGTGTTTATAGGAGTAGTCGGGTCATCCAAATTTCGAGCAGTGGTTGTTTGAATTTGGCCTGGTCCAGCGGTATGGATTCTTCCTATAAGGTTTGAAGCTATGTCTGCAAGGTCTTGAGTTTTCATTCGCCAATCGTTTTCTTGGTATAAAATTGCTCCGATTAGTTCTGGCGGTATTTGATAATTCTTTGCGGCTTTATTTATTATATCTTTGTATTGATGTACAAAACAGAGGTTTTCGTCATTTTCAAACTTCTCTAACTCTTTTTCATTACAATGTTTTGTGAGGTTATCACTTGGAGTTAATGTGTATGCGGTTGTTGTAAATCCAAGTAGGGCTGCGAGGGTGAGTATTGGATGATTTTTGAGGCTCACGTTAGAATCCTCCTCGTGTGAGGGATGGGAGGGCGTATTCGGAAGCGGTTATTTTTCCGTCTTTGTTTTTATCTAAACCTGCGTTTTGTTTGTAGGCTTTTGCTCTGTATCTTGTGATTTGTGGTATTAAAACGGGTTTTCCTTTCTTGCTTTTTATTGTTTTAAAATGTTGTTTTTCACCAATAACATAATTTTTCGTTCGACCAACTGCTCCCGGGTAGAAGACGGCTAAGGCAATGTCTAGTGGGTTTTGATAATTACATTTTCTGTTCGCGTCTTTAATATTGTCTCTTTGTTCATTGAAGTATGCTTCTACATATTTTAGTTGTTCATTTGCTGACATTAATCTGAGTGCTTTTGTTGATGTTCCTAGATCTTGAGCTGTTTCTTTGATAAATTGTATGAGGCCCGTAGCACTTCCAACTGGATTTTTCTTTTGTGGGTCGTATGTACCACCTGTTTCAAAGTACATGACGTTGAGGAGGCCGTGACAGTTCATGTCTAATCTACCGCACATGTCTTCAAGATTGTGTAAGAAAGTGCGAACGGGTGTTCGTTTATCGGTTATGACTTTTACTTTGCCATGTACTTTTTTGGTTTTATATGCACCGGGTAGAGTAACTTTTGCAAGTAGTTTTTGCACTGCGGGGTGTTTGTAGTTTATTTGTGTATAATCTTTGGTGGATTGTTTTTTGGCGGTACAATTTGCTTCAATGTATTGGGAAGCATTGTCTTGATGATAGTTATTTACTCCGGTGTTTTCACAGTGATTTCCTTTTGTTAAATCCCATGCGTCGAAGAGGTCTGAGATGTCTCGTGCTGTTAGGGGTGTGTATTCAACTTTGAAGGTGTTGGGTTTTGTTTTTTTGAATGTAAGGCCGCTTTCTGTTCTTAACCCGGGAATTTTGTAATGAATTGTATCAATGTTTTCTCCGTTAAGTGGTTTTACAGTGATATAGGTGGCATTTTTTTTAATAGTGATATTCTTTGCATTTGTGTGGCTGTAACAGCCTTCATCACTGGGGTTATCTGGGCATGTTGCTTGGTCAGCGACGTTGAATAATTCTGCTAATTGTGATTTTGAAGGGGTGCTTCCTGTAACATTGTATTTCGTTACTTCATTTTGTGTTGTTGAACGGGAAAATTGTACTTCACCGTTTACATAGCTGTGTGTAGCTAGAGTCATGGCGAGTCCAATAAGCGAAGTGTGAAAATAATTTAATTTCATATTTACTAAAAATGAGGGTTCTTTTATAAAGGTTTTCCTATTTGTTACTTTGTAGTAACTATTTCTGCCCTGAGGTCGAAGACTGTTGCTTTGGTGACTTTTATGTTTAGTTTGTCACCTATGTTGAATTCTCCTTCAACAATGATGGGGCGGTATGTTTGGTTCCGACCGATCCATTGGTTAGGTAATTTACCCATTTCTGTTATTATGATTTGGCCAGTCCATCCAATCCATTTTTGGTTTTGCTCTTGTGCGATTGTGTGGAATAATTCGGTGAGTCGTTTCGTACGTTCTTTTACTATGTCTGTTGCTAAGGGGGTAAGTTTTTCGGCGGGTGTTTTTGGGCGTGGCCAGAAGCGAGAGATGTTGATGATGTCTGGTGTTGTGATTTTTACTACTTCGAGTGTTTCTTGAAAATCTGCTTCGGTTTCTGTAGGGTATCCAACGATGATGTCGGTTGCGATGGTTATGTTGGGTATTGATGTTCTGAGGGTGTTGATTTGTTCGATGTATTCTTCTTTGGTGTTTCCTCGTCGCATGTCTTTGAGGACTTTGTTTGAGCCTGCTTGAATTGGAAGGTGGATGAATTGGTATATTTTGGGGTGGGAGAGGATTTTTGTGATTTCGTCTTTTATTTTTTTGAAGTGGATCGGGTTTCCCATGCCAACACGTATTTTAAAATCACCTTCGAGTGCGGTTAGGGAGGTTAGTAGGTTTGCAAGATTGCTTTTCTTGTCGAATCCGTAACACATGGTGTCTTGACTGGTGAGCCAGATTTCTTTGACGCCGTCTTGGATTGCTTGTGCAGCTACAGATGTTATTTCTTCGATGGTATAGGAGAGGAGGTCGCCTCGTGCTTGTTTTGTTTTGCAGAAGGTGCAGTGACTCATGCAGCCAAGATTTATTGGAATGACTTCAATTAATTCATTCTTTCTTATTTTTGGAAGATTGAGTGGTGGCATTTCACCGGTTTCAAGAAGATGTACTTGATTGTGGTTGAGTGCTTCGGTCACTGCTTTTGTGATATTTTGGTATTGTCTTGGTCCTATTGTTGTGTATTTTTTTACTTTAATTGGGTCGGATTGTGGAATGCAGCCTGCAATGATGATGGCTTTGTTTGGAAATTCTTTGCTGATGTTTTCTAAACGGGTGAAGAAGGCGTTTTCTGTTGGTCCTTTTACGGTGCAGGTGTTGATGATGATGACATCGGCTTGTATGAGGGTATTTACTGGATCTAGATTATTTTGTTTGAGTATGCCACTCATACGCTCGGAGTCTGCAATATTATGCGCGCAGCCATATGTTTCAACGTAATAGGTGGTCATTCCGGTTGTTTTTGATGGATTTTATATAAGAATTATGGATGGGAATTTTGGTTTGATGGTATTGTATTTAAGGGTAGGTCTTGCGAAACGAAAATGTTATTAAGTGGTTATGTTGTGTTTTTAGTTATGTACACGGTGGTGGATATTGAGACAACTGGTCTCTCGAAGGGGTATCATCAGATTACAGAGATTGCTGCTGCGAAGGTTCGAAAGGGTGAGGTTGTTGAGACGTATTCTACTCTTGTGAATCCAGAAGCGCGTATTCCCTATTTTATTACGAAATTAACTGGTATTAGTGATTCTATGGTAAAAGATGCTCCGGTGATTAAGGAAGTGTTGCCATCTTTTTCTGATTTTTTAGGGAAGGATGTGTTTGTTGCTCACAATGCAACGTTTGATTATGGTTTTATTGAAAATAATATGAAACGACATGGGCACTCGTTTGAGCCTGCCAAGTTGTGTACCCGTAAACTTGCTGCGCGATTGTTTCCGGAGTTGCCTTCTAAAAAGTTGTCCTCGCTTTGTTCACATTTAGGAGTTCAGAATTCACAGGCTCACAGAGCTATGGGTGATGTTCAGGCTACTGTTAAGGTGTTTAACTCTATGCTTGGTATTTTGCAGTCGCGTGGTGTTTCTGAAGTATCTGAAGTGATTAAGTTTGAGAAGTCGGCTGCAAGAAAGGTGGTGTGATTTTTTGTTGGTGTTAATTAATAAATTTAGTAATCAGTGTTTTTTTCAAAATGGTTAATTAGCAGGTGTTCTTTTATATATTACTCATAATTATATTATTTTATGGTTTCAGTTACTATGAAAGTTATTGAGATGGATACTTCCATTCTGAGGAATTATATTACTGGTTGTAAAAGTATAGTTCAAGTAGAGAAGAAAGATGGAACCTATATTGAAGGCTATAATCGGGGTATTGATGATGGTTTAAAAGTTGTAGATTCAGAAGGTGATTTGACATTTGTTATGCGTATGGCGGTTCTTGGTCTGAGGCATCAACATGATAATAATAAGGAATTATTATTCTCTATCACTGATGTAGTTAACTATCGAGTTGGTTATGATCATGGAATAGATGATACAGTTGAGATTATAACTGGAAAAAATTTTAGATAATCACCCTCGGTTCAAGTGGTTAAGAGTTATCTTCTATCTTTGTGCAAGTTTTGTTTTATTTGTGTAATTGAGTATTCTAGCCTATTTATCCGCTTCTTTTGTTGGCTCAGGATTTGCCGAGCTCTTTGTTTCACTTGGTTTGTTATTGTTGTCTTTGCTCATTTTTTGTTTGACGCTGTCTCCTAACTTCTCAGCACTGGTTTTGACACTTTTAGTTGCTTTGATGGCAAATCCACTAATGGTTCCTAATGCAGCAATAACCGCTGCGATTGCTACTGCGTTGTCTTTTATCCAAGTAAGCGCTGTTACTTCTTGTTTTACTGCGTCTTGTAGATTTTCTCGGATGTCTGTTATCATGGTGTCCAAAAGATTAAGATTTACGTCAGCTTCGGCGAGTTTATTTGTTAAGACTTGTTGCTCGGTATCTTGAATTTTATTTTTTGCTGATTTTATAGAGTCGTATATCTCTTGTACTAGGAATCCTTGTGATTTTTTTTCAGTGTATATTTTTTCTTGCGAATCAAGAAGTTTTTTGGTGGTGTCAAGACGGGTGGTAATTTCTGTTGCGTTGTAGATTGTTTGCGCGCTTATTTCAAGACTTATAGGAAATGTCTTATCTGCAATTTTTACAACACCACTTATTGTTCCGTTTGGTTGAATTACATTTATGACTGCAGTCAATGAGTCTTGATCTTGTGGTCGGAGTTCGTTGATGCTACTAGAACTTGCGTATTGGAGACCGGTGGCAATCACTTTTGAGCTGATATCATTGACCATTTCGGAGCCATTATTTTGGATGATAAATGTGATATGATTTTCTCCTTGCTTTACATTTTTAGGGAAGTATGATATCAAAATAAGGTTGGAGTTGAATTCTGTAGTGGTTATGGGAATTATTTTCACCGCACTTTGTTTGCCACTTATGGCGGTTACGGTTACATTATATGAACCTGCTTTTTCATACGTGAATGATGGATTTTGAAGGATACTGTCAACTTTATTATCTCCATTAAAGTCCCAGGTGTAGGTGACGTCGGATGTGGCACTGATTGCAGTGAATTGTACTAAGAGTGGGATGTTTCCAGTTTGTGTTGATGCTGTTGCTGCTACCGTTATTTCTTGTAATTGTGTTGCATCGGAAGAAGACGGAGTAGACGTGGGCGTTTGTTGTGCTGGGGTTTGAGTGGTTGGCTCAGTTACAGTAATGGTAATATTATAACTGCCATTATCCGTTTGGAGGGTTGTGAGATATGAGCCGGCCTCGATAAAAGTATACGTTGGGTTTGATGCTGTACTATCTATGGTTCTATCATTATTGAAATCCCATGCATATGTGCTGGCGTTTTCTTCAGATGAGAAATTTATCGTGAGTGGAGCTGACCCCGTGCTTTGATTTACTTGTATTTGGGCTAGAACTCCTATACTTAGAATTATGCTTAAAATTGTTATTGTTACTATTGCTACATTAAATCTCATGCTATCCCTCATCTTATTTGTCAAAAAATGGGGTGTGTTTTTAAAGATGTATGTTACAGAAGTGTATGAATTGTTCGGATTTTGTTAAGGATTGTTTTGGATGGTAATTTTTATTTATGGCCGTGTTCAACGAGGCGTTTTAGTTCTTGAGATATTACCTGGCCTGATGCTTTGCCTTGGAATTTTTTCATGCATTGGCCCATTAAGGCGGAGAATGGAGCATTTGGATTTGCTTTTATGACTTCCATGATGCCGTGGTGTAATTGTTCGGTTGAGAGCGATGCATATTTTTGGATGTCAAATGTTTCTTTAATCATATCAATTAATACATCAATGACAATATCTTTGTGGATTTTGTCCTCGTTTAAGTGTTTGAATAGTGTTCTAAAATTATCATCTGTGAGTTTGTCTGCGTCAAGATTATGAGTTCGTTTAATATCAGTTGGCGTTGAGGTTATTGTTTCAGCGATGAATGCAGGTTTGATGGTGGAGTATTTGTTTGTGAGTTCTTCAAAGAGAGGCATCATTTCTGATTTTGCGGTGTGCTCAGCGAGGTCTTTTGCGAGTTGGAAATCTTTTTGGTATCGTTCTATTTTTTGTTCGATGGTTTCAGGAAGAATGATGGATTTTGTATTTGGGAAGATGAGTGGAACATCGGTTTCGGGATACATTCGTGATGCACCGGGCATTGGTCGCATATAACTACTCGTTCCATCAGCGTTAGCTTTACGAACTTCTTTTGGGATTCCTATCCAGAGCTCGCTTAGTCGAGCGTGGACTGCTTCAAGAGCTCGTTTTGCTTTTGCTTCGTCATCGGCTACTAGAATGAAGGCATCTGTTGGGTTTGTTTTGAGTGCTGTTGTAATTGTTATAATGTCTGACTCGATAATTCCATAATTAGGTAGTTCATCGGAGTGAAATATTCCTCCTACGCCCGCAATTATTTTTGCCCGACCGGAGAGTTCTGTTCCTAACCGGTATTTTGGCTGTAATTCTCGACCAATTAATCCTTTGAATCCCTGAACTTTAATTGCTAGAATTTTGCCGCTCTTGGCGAGAGTGCTTTGGATAATTTTTGATTGCGAGACGGAAATTTCTTTTGTGATGTCGATTATTTCTAGTGTGTTTAATTTAGTTTTTTTGAGTTCGTCTTTTAATTTGAGAAGTTCATGTTGACGTTTTGCTTCTAGTTCAATATAAAGTGGTATCAGTTTGAGGTCTTGAGCACCTTTTAATTCAATACGTTCTCCGCCTGTAATTGATACGTTGAGATCTTGCCTGATTGTTCCAAGTCCACGTTTGCAGTTCGAAAGGGATCTAAGGAGTAGGCCGAGCTTCTTTGCGGTTTCTAATGCTTGTTCTGGTGTTTTAATATCAGGAGCTGTTCCTATTTCAATTAATGGGATTCCTAAACGGTCAAGTCGGAAGGTTCTGTGTGTTGCTGTTTCTTCGATGTTTTTAGCGGAGTCTTCTTCGATGTTTATTCCTTCGATACGTACTGTCCCTTGGCTCGTTTCGATTTTTCCATTTCGCGCAACCAGGGCAGTTCGTTGGAATCCGCTCGTGTTTGATCCATCTACAACGGTTTTTCGCATTACTTGGATTACCGTGTTGATGTTTGAGTTTGTTAGTTTTGAGAGTTGAAGTGATGCGGTGAGAGCTTGTTCATTGATTGGGTGTGGGGGTTCGGAGTCTGTTTCAACTAGACAGGTGGTATTATGATATCCTTGGTAGAAGAATGATTTTTTTTTAGTTTGTTCTTGTTTTGCTGCGATATCTACTTTTCCGGATTCTCCAGCGGAAGCTCGAAGTTTTCGAGTTATGTTGAAATGTGGTAGGTCGTCACGTAGAATCGTTGGGCAATTACAGAATAATTTTTTCCCTTCTAACTGTTGATGAATTTCTATTCCACACTTCAAACCAAGATCTTGCATGTGGAATTGATGTTTACTTCAATATAAAAATGTTTGGAGAATTCTGGGTTATCTTTTTTATTATTCTGTTTGTTACTTTGTTGTTTATTATTTATTTGTAAGAAGCTATAAAAATGAATCTCAACTTTATGAATATTATGAATGCTCTTGAGATTATTGATTTGCAAAAAGTTTATCCTACTGGTGTGAAGGCGCTAAATGGTGTGAGTTTGCAGGTTAAAGAAGGTGATTTTTTTGGTTTACTTGGTCCTAATGGGGCAGGTAAGACTACTATCATTGGTATTACAACTGGTCTTGTCACCTTGAGTTCGGGGGTAGTCAAAGTTTTTGGACATGACATTTCAAATGATTTTGAAGCTGCTCGTCGTTTAATTGGTGTTGTGCCTCAAGAGTTTAATTTTAGTATTTTTGAGAAGGTGTTTGATATTGTTGTTGATCAAGCAGGGTATTATGGGATTCCTCGCTCGGTTGCACGTGTGCGTGCAGAGAAATATTTGAAAGAGTTAGGGTTATGGGAAAAGCGTGATGTCGCTTCGCGTACACTTTCAGGTGGTATGAAACGACGGTTGATGATTGCTCGAGCACTTGTGCATGAACCACGGTTACTTATTTTGGATGAGCCTACCGCGGGAGTTGATGTTGAACTTCGTCGTGGAATGTGGGAGTTTATTTCTAAGCTAAATAAGTCTGGTGTTACCATTATTCTTACTACGCATTATCTTGAAGAAGCAGAGCAATTGTGTAAAAATCTTGCGATTATCAATAAGGGTTTAGTTATTGAACATGGAACTAAGAAAGAACTGTTATCTAAACTTGAGAGTCAGACGTATGTTTTGGATTTAGATAAGTCTTTTCGTGGAGTTTTAGAGGGTTATACTGTTCGAGTATTGGAGTCTGGCATGTTACTTGAGGTTTCTCTTAATTCTGAACAACAACTTACTAGTTTACTTGTTGCGATTAGAAAGGAAGGATATGAAGTGAAGAGTATTCGTCCAGCGAGTAATCGTTTGGAAGAGTTATTTATGCAATTTGTTGAGGTAAAAAAATGAGTGGTACAATGAAGGCAGCGCCTGGCATCCATTTAGTTGGAGAGGGAAAATCGTCATTTCAACAAAATTTGGTCTCAATGGGAACAATTCTTCGCAAAGAAGTAACTCGCTTTTTGCGAATTTGGATGCAAACATTGCTTCCATCCGTAATTACCATGACGCTTTACTTCGTTATATTTGGAACAATTGTTGGTTCGAGGATTTCTGATATGGGTGGTTTCTCCTATATTTCATTTATTGCTCCGGGTATTATTATGATGGCTATTATTACTAATTCTTTTTCAAATGTTGCGAGCTCTTTTTTTGGGATGAAGTTTCAGAGAAGTATTGAAGAAATTTTAGTATCCCCAACTCCTGTTTGGGCAATTATTTTGGGATTTGTGCTAGGCGGAGTAGCTCGTGGATTACTCATTGCGGTGCTTGTGAGTATTGTTGCACTTTTTTTCACTCATATTGTGGTAGCACATGTATTTTATGTGGTAGTGTTTGCTGTGTTAACTGCTCTTGTGTTTTCGCTTGCTGGGCTTGTTAATGCCATTTTTGCGCGTAAGTTCGATGATGTTTCCATTATCCCCACATTCGTTTTGACTCCTTTAACATATCTGGGTGGGGTATTTTATTCGGTTTCATTGTTACCAGAACCGTGGTATTCGATTTCTTTGTTTAATCCTATCTTGTATATGGTTAATGGATTTCGATATGGTTTTATTGGTGTGACTGATGTTAATATTTTTGTAGGCCTTGGATTTTTGATAATTTGTTGTGTTGGACTTTGGGGTTGGTGTTATTATTTATTGCGCAAAGGAACATGTCTTAGACAATAATTTTCTCGTTCAATAGAAGGTAGTTGTAATTTTTTTAGTAGGGCATTACCTTTAAGTAGAGGTGATTTAATAACCTATCATTGGAGGAAAAACTATGTTAACATTATACGGAAATAAGCAATCAGGTAGCTGTGTCAAGGTGGAGTATGTTCTTCGATTTTTAGATCTTGAATTTGATTATAAACAACTTGATTTCACAAAAGATTTGAAAACGGAGTGGTATTTGAAAATTCATCCCGCAGGTAAAATTCCGGCTTTAGATGATCATGGATTTATTCTGTTTGAAAGTGGAGCGATTGCTCGATATTTATGTGAGAAGCATGGTGGAAAACTTATCCCTCATGAAGTTAAAGGTCGGGCACAGATGGATCAGTGGATTGATTTTATTAATCTTCATCTCGCTCCTGCAATTGGAAAAGTTGCGTTTAATCGTGTATTTGCACCAATGATGGGGATGCCAGTAAATGAGCAATCCATTGAGACGGGTATGAAAGAGATCGAACGATTTATGCCTATTATTGATGCACAACTAACGCATGGTTCTCATGTTGTTGGAAATGAGTTAAGTCTTGCTGATATAGCTCTTCTTGCTGCCACAGGATACTGTGAGATGGCAAAAATTGACTTGATTAAATATACTCATTTTATGACTTGGCTTAATTTGATGAAGGGTCAGGTGTGGTATAAGAAAGTGCATGCTTCGTCTTGAGGTTGTGTTTTTTTATTTTTTTATTTTATGATTTCTAATATTTTGTTAAAATCTTGTTTGTGCTATTTTTCCAGATATTTTATAAAGAAAAGCTGGTTTTTGTTATTATAGGTCAAGAAATTTAACTGCTCGTGTGGGTAAGTTGGGTTTCTTTGTTGACATATTTGTATATGTCGAACTCCGAGCAGCGTGTTATGAAATTTCCAATTATGGATTGATCCAAAGTAGGGTTCGTTCGATATGTGGGTATTTCTAATTAAGGATTGGTTCCTTGTGATATTGGCAGTTGTATTATGTTGATATTTACACTGTTTTTCGGTATATGCACTTGAAAAAGTGTTAATCCTGAGATTCGACCTTGAATGCAACAATCTCAAAAAAATAGGATTAGCTTTAGTAACAATTAGAGAATAAAATGACAGAATTAATAACAGAATTTGAACAGTTGACAATTAGTCCTCAACTTAAGAAAGCATGTGCTGCAGCAGGATTCATTACAATGACCTCTATTCAACAAAGGGCCATTCCATTTATTTTGGAAGGGAAAGATGTTGTTGGTCAATCAGGAACGGGTTCAGGTAAAACATTGGCATTTGGCTTGCCTTTATTAGATAAGGTTAAACCAGGTGCAGGATTACAAGCAATGATTATGGTTCCAACACGTGAGTTATGTGTTCAGGTGGGACAAGTACTTGCACAATATGGTCGTGCTAATGGCGTGCGAGTTTGTCAGGTATATGGTGGAGTTGCTATGGGTCCACAAGTATCAGACTTAGAAGTATGTGATGTTGTTGTAGGAACGCCTGGACGTATTTTAGATCACGTATCACATCGAACGATTCGTTTCGAGAGGATAGTGATGTTTATTTTAGATGAAGCAGATAAAATGTTTGAGATGGGGTTTGCTGAAGATGTTGAACAAATTATTGGATATCTTCCTGATCAACGTCAAATGATGTTGTTTTCAGCGACGATGCCAACAAGTGTTGAGCATTTATTGAAGAAACATTTGTATCATCCAGTTAGAATTGAAGGTGAGTTGTCCGTTGATGTTAAATTATTGCGACAAACCTATTATGATATCGAGATGAGAGATAAGTTTTCCTTACTTGCTCATCTTTTGAAGAATGATACTTCTGGTCTTGCACTCGTTTTTTGTGCTACACGTGATGAAGTAGATATTGTTGCTTATAACTTATCGAAATTAGGTGTTGCTGCTCGTGCAATTCACGGTGGTCTTAGTCAAAATCAGCGACTTAGAGCATTAGATGCATTGCGGGACGCTCGTATTGATGTTTTGGTTGCAACTGATGTGGCTGCTCGTGGTCTTGATATTAAAAATGTGACACATGTCTACAATTACGATGCACCGAAAACTTCTGAAGATTATACCCATCGAATTGGACGAACTGCTCGAGCAGGTGCAGCTGGACTTGCTATTACATTGTTAACTCAAAGAGATTACGATAATTTTAGACGAATTTTATCTGATAATTCAATTAATATTGAACAAGCTCAAGTACCAGCGTTTGAGAGAGTAGAATTCAATCGACGCATTGAACAAGATGGGTATTTCAGAGGAGGTCCGCGGGACGCTCGTTCAGGTGGATTTGGTGGTCGAGGTGGTCGTGACTCTGGCCGAGGTGGCTATGGTGGCGGTCGAACATCCAGTCCGCGTGGGGAATCTCGCCCTTCTTATGGTGGTAATCGTGAAGATTCTAGGCCACGTGAGGGAAGTTATGGTCGAATGGAAGGAACTGGTAGTGCGCCAAGTACTGGCCGACATAGTGATGGAGCATACCGTGGTGGTTCGGATAAGAAAGATTATCAACAACGCGATAGTCGTCCTGCACCGGGTGGAAGACCACAATCTAATGGTCCGCGAACATCGTATCGAAGTTAGGTATTATTCTTCGTTTTTTTATATTTTTATAATTCTTAATTCTGGCTTATTATTAATAATTTAGTTTGATTTAAGGAGTAGCTTTTTATAGTGTTATTCTTTTGTTCAAGATATGGATTCTGTTCGATGTAGTGGGAGTTAGTAAAGTTTTTTCTTCGTTGCAGTGGTATTTATAATTCAATGTGTCTTTGTATTAATATGAATAGTAAATTTGCATTTTTTATTTTTATAGACTGCATTGTGGTTTTTGGTAAAATCCAATTGTGGGGGATTATAATATGGTAAGAGAACATAGTGAGAAAATGATTAAATCAAATGGGCAAAGTAAGAGTGTAGAATCTAAGCATACACATATTCAATATGCACCAAAAGAGTGTATGACTCTTGATGGGTATCCTGTGATTGCTGGTTTTAATTTTGAGAGCTGTATTCAGGATGGAAAGGTTGATTTTAATGCGTTTCTTGGTGCTTATGCAACTACTGGGTTTCAAGCAACTCATTTAGCAACGGCTATTGAAACAATTAAGGCAATGCGGCGTGAAGGGGCGGTGATCTTCTTAGCGTATACTTCAAATATGGTGAGTAGTGGAATTCGTGATATTATTTGCTATCTTGTAAAACATAAGTTGGTTGATGTGTTAATTACATCTGCTGGTGGCATTGAGGAGGATGTGATTAAAACGTTAAAGCCGTTTGTTCTTGGCCAGTTTGAAGCTCCAGGTCGGATGCTTTTTGAGAATGGGGTCAATCGTACGGGAAATATTTTTGTTCCAAATGATCGATTTGCCTATTTTGAGCAATACATGCAGCCTTTTTTTGAGCAGGTTTTAGAGAAACAGAAAAGTACTGGAAAGGTTTTGTGTCCTTCGGACTTTATTGCAGATTTAGGTTTGTTTGTTCGTGATCAAAAAAGTATTTTATACTGGGCGAGTCGAAATTCAATTCCTGTATTTTGTCCTGGGATTATTGATGGGTCACTTGGAGATTTGATGTATTTTTTTAAGCAAAGCCATCCTGAATTTATGCTCGATGTAACTCTTGAGATGAAGAAGATCGTTGATTTAGTATTAAACTCAGAGAAAACAGGTGGGATTATTTTAGGTGGGGGGATTAGTAAACATTTTGCATTGAATGCGAATATTTTCAAAGAAGGGTTTGATTTTGTCGTCTATATCAATACCGCCCAGGAGTATGATGGGTCTGACAGTGGGGCTCGAGTTGAGGAGGCGATCACGTGGGGTAAGGTTAAACCTGATGCGGTTGCGGTTAAGGTACATTGTGACGCTACTATTGCATTCCCCTTAATTGTGGCAGGGGCATTTGTTAATTCGGGAGTTATGAAGAAGGATATGGGAGTAGATGAACGGGATGAAGAAGAGATATGATTTGTGTCGCTTTTAGCCTCTTATAAACTTATTTACTTAAGTATTTTTTTTAAGTTGTTTATTTTTAGGTCGTACTTAATTTTAGTGTGGTAGAGTTCTTTTTTTTTGAAGGGATTATGGTATCTGTTCTGCTCCTTTATGGTGAGAAAGATAGTGGGCTACCGCTAGTAGTACAATTCCCCCCGCTAAATATAGTATATCAAGTGGTTTTGTAAATTGCATGGTGATGACTTTTTTGAAGAAAAATACGATGAGAATGATAATGATTACTTTAACTAAAACAGTTTTAAGTTGTTCTAAAGATTTAAATTTTAACCAATTAAGCCCTTGTGTTTGATTTTCTTCTAGTTCTTCAATTTTGGAGATGAATAATTCGTATATGCCAAAGGCAAAGATAATCATAATTATTCCCAACAGGAATTCATCTAAAGCTGAGATTAGATGTACGATGACTTCCTCAGTGCTTTGATTTGCAATGGTTGCGATAAATGCGTGTTTTAAACTGTTTATTCCTAGATAAAATCCAATGAGTGAAGAAAAGAGAAGGCCCAATACTACAATAATTGTAAGGTATCGGAATCGCCATATGTTTGATTCAAAGATTTTTTCTCCTAGTGATCGAACTTTTTGTGATGTCATGGTATGTGGTTTATTGGTTTAAGTTTTTATTACTTGCGGTTTGATAAGTGTGTATTTTTGAATTATTTTGATGAATTTATTTATTTGTTCGTTTGTTGTAACTAAGTTTTATAAATTAATGGTGGTTCTTTTAGTTAATGGGACGTACGAAATTGCATAATGCTACTCCAGCGGTTGTTTCTAACGAATCAAATGGGGCAAGTAAGAGTTCAGTGGATGTTTTGACCAAGTTTCTTAATGGTAAACATCTTGATGAACGTAGAATTTTGAAATATAGTTCTGATTTTGATTCTGCTGTTCCGTTTCGGTTTCTAGAATTACGAGATTTTCTGTTGCATCCTAGCGCAGTTGCTCTTAAACGGGCTGTTGTGGATTTAGATTTTGAACTTAAAAAGTCTGATCTATTTGAATTTTTTCAGAGTGGGGATTTGATGACGTTATCTAAAGGTGTTATTTCTGATTTTACTACTCTGTTTATGAGTGCACCGTTTCGAGCGTACATGATGTCTATTACGGGTATAGACTTGTCTCACTCAGAGATTACATTGTTTGGATCTCGATATGAAGACACTAGTTATTTATTGCCACATGATGATCAGTTAGAAGGTCGACAGATTGCGTTTTTGTATTATCTTAGTGATATGAATGAAAATAATGGTGGTGAACTAGTTCTTTTTGGAAAGATGGAGAATGATGAAGTGGTGTCGGAGAAGGTACGGATTCGACCACACTTTAATTCCTTTGTATTTTTTGAGGTGACACCTGCAAGTATTCACGCGGTTTCAGAGGTAATAGGAACTGGCGAGCGATATACTCTTGGTGGCTGGTTTGTGTTGAAGGGTACTCAAAAAGCAGGTGAGTATTTATGAAGTCCGTTCCTACCATTATTACACCCTACTCTCATGCTCTGTTACTAACACAAGCAAAAAACCATTATGATTCTATGGATCCATCAAGTATTACTTTGTATGATTTTTTTCCAAGTGAGTTTTATGCAACGTTACGTCAGAGCGTTTTGGGTTTGCAATTACAGAAACTCTATGATCCAATGGTACATCGTTTTGGATGGTGTAGTCTTGGTGTGTCGGACGCAGTATTTGTTCATGAACAAGTTTCTGGTGTACTTTGTTCTATTACTGGTTTTACCTCTCTGGTTGTTCTTGGAGCGTATTCTTTTGGTGTTGGTGATTATACCATTTTACATGATGGTGATGCTGGTCGTGTTGAAAAGAATGGTTTGGGTACGATTGGAGGAGAATTTGGTGCCCTTGCGATTTTTGATTTTTCATCCGATTGGGATCCTACCTGGGGAGGTCGAGATGTTTTTGTCGATGGAACGGGAAATTTTGTGTATGTTCCAGTCAAAGGCAATACCTGTTCTCTTATATCACTTGAAAAGGTAGAACGATTTGTTGAGTATGTGAATCACTATGCTCAAGATCGGAAAAGGTTTTTAGTTGTTTGTGGGTTGAAGTGAGTGAATTTTAAATAGGAACATAAATCTTATCATTTTTCCGTGCGAGAGTATGTATCTCAATGGTGACGTACTCATTAGGCTCAGCCATCTCAATAGCAACTCCTTTATCATTCAAAATGTTGGTAATACTAGTAATTGCATTAGTCGTTTTTCCTTTAATTAATACTTCTTGACCAATTCTAATGGTAGCTGAAGCCTTGATATATGCAATTTGTTTTTTTGGATAAAAATTTTCAACTGTGCCTTTTAGTTCAAATCGAGGTAACTCTTTTCGCTTGCGAGGTGCATCTTGACAAGAACTGGAACAGCATTTGTTATATTTCTCCAAACATAAAGAGCACGAAATGAACAAAGTATCACAGTCCAGATTAGTACAATTATAATATTGTGCTGCTGGAGTTCCACAATGCCGGCACGTAGTTATTACTTTATCTGATGGTGAAACCAACCGATCATCAAAGACAAACAGTCCTCCTTCCCAATTATTATTGTTGTTATTGTTATTTCTATTATTATCTTGGTTTGATGTGTCAGCAACGTTCTGATTCTTGTTCTTGAAATTAAGATATTCTATTATTCCTCCTTTCAAATGGAAGACATTAGGATATTGTTGTTCTTGAAGATACGCACTTGCTTTCTCACAGCGAATGCCCCCTGTACAGTAAAGTATTATTTTCTTACTTTTTTGAGATTCAAGTTTTTGAGCAGCATCTGCAAACTCGCGAAAGTTATGAATGTCAACTGAAACGGCATTCCTAAACTTTCCAACTTCATACTCATAATCATTTCGTGCATCTACCATGATAAAATCTTCTTGATGTTGATACAGAGCATCTAACTCTGAGGGAGTAATATAAGGGGCAGAATTTCGAGGATCAACTTTTGCTTTGAAAGAACATATTTCTGGTCTTACTTTAACAACAAGCTTATGATATGAATTTTTGGGATATGTTTGTTCACGAAATGTAAGATCCTTGAAGAGAGCAATATTATCCATATAATCTTTAAATTTTGTAATACTAGCGCTCGGGCCGCATACAGCCCCATTAATCCCTTCTTCAGCTATTAAAATCCGCCCTAATATCTTGGAGGTTCGACATAATTCTTTTAGATCATTGCAAAGGCCTTCTGGGTTAGCAATATGAGTATAACGGTAGAAGCTGATAACGATGAAATCCATATAAAGGAATTAAACAAGGGTATTTTTAATATTTTCGTGATTTTATGTAAAATTGAGGTGTAATGCCACAACTATTGTGAACATGATAATTATTTATGGAAAGAAACTATAAATAGAGCCACATATTCTCAAGTTTGTGAGCGGGTAGCCTAGCCTGGTTTAGATTATAATCAGTTTAACTGGATATGTAATTTGATGGTATATAGGGCGATAATTATTGGGTGTTTACTCAATTGATCGTAGGCCTCCTAAGCTGTAGGTCGGGAGTTCAAATTTGTAATGCTGTCTCTGATAGTTTTGCAGTGATAGTCTTCCCCCGCTCGCTTTTGTCAAATTTAGGTTTGGCACCACACGTCAAGATCCTATGACGAGCTCCTGAGTATTCCCATACTGGGATGAAGAGAGTTAGCGGAGGATGATTTAGTTGTGGTATTTTTGTTTTGGTGGTTTTAGGTAATTTTGTCTCATCTTTTGGGGTAGTTATTTATTTTACTTTACCTTGTTCTGTAGTGTATGAGGATTTTGTCACATGTATGAAGGAAGGTCTGTTTCGTATGGATTGGTTGAACGTAGTCATAGTGATTTTGGTACTCGTGGGTATACCTCTGTGAATTCCGTATTTAGAGGATCAGGTTCAACTGATAGTGGATTGGAACGTGTTGTTGCACATGTTGATTCGATGAGTAATTCTGAGAGATGTTTTGATGTGAAACAGTATAATCTGGGGAACTCAGTTTCGCTTCGTAGTGGTATAAGGTATACGACTTCAATTTATGGTTCGACTCAAGGTAGTGGATTGAGTGGAGTGAGTGGATTGTATCACATTAGTGGGGGTGTATCGCGTCATGCTCAGGGTGGTTATCAAACTGATTTTGTGGTGGTATATGGTGAAAAGAGGGATAATGATGTTTTGTTTTCTCCTAGAATAGGTGTTATGCAAGTTGAGTATTTGTTTGATCCTTCTGTTTTTTTGAAGCCACGTCGTGAGGGTCGTTTTGTTGGTGAGGCCGGTGCTGTTCAAGGGTTTATTGAGGAGGCATTTGAATTAATGATGGGTCGAGCTTTTCCTGATTCCATTCGTGTAAGTGTGCTTGGAGATTCTGAATTTAATGCCCTTTGCTCGCATGCCGGTACTCTTGGCCTTGCTATAAATCGCTGTGAGCAGGGTTTATTATCTGATGTGTTTGTTCGTGCTGGATCACTTGCTCGTGTCATGCTAACTGTTGGTCATGAAATTGGTCATGTGTTGACTCCTGCTCTCAATAATAGTGTTCAGGAAGAGGCGAAGGCATTTGCATTTTCTTTTGCGTGGATGGATGTTATATCAAAATATGATATTGCTGGGCTGGGGGATTCATTTATCTCTGAAAATCCAGCACATAATGGTTTACATGATGTTGCATGTCATTATGTTTGGAATCTGATGAACACTGGGGTAAAGGCAAGAGAAGTGTATGAACAGATTGTTAGTGGTCGAATTGAATCTCATGTTCAAACAATGTCTGAACGTATTGGTTTGGTGAGCTAAGATTTCTGATGATTGTCTTTTTTTAAAAAGAGAGGCACAAATCATACTATTCAATAGTGATGAAATATTTATAAAGAACCTGCTCTTTTTAGGCTTAATGTCTCTTATGGGAAGGGGGATGCCGTGAGCTACGAGTCATATCATCCAATTGTAATGTTGTGCGGTCTTCCAGGTACTGGTAAGACTACATATGCCAATGCGCTTGGTGAGTTTCTTTCTACTAGAAAAAATTTAGAGTTAGGGATGACTGATTTTCCGGGATATAAAGTGATTTCTCTTGATTCAGTGAAAGATCATGTGGCAAAGGAAAAAGATGCGGTTTATAATCGAAGTCATGCACATGAAGTGAAATGGGAGTTTATACGTGAAATTTATCTTGCTTTAAGTGCGGGTTATGGGGTCGTGCTTGATGATACCTTTAAAGAGCGTAGTTCCCGTCGAGCGATGTATTCCTTGGCAAAAAATAGTAGTTTAGAAGTTTTACTCTTGGAGTTAGTTTGTCCGCAAGCAGAGTCATTGCGAAGAATCCATAGTGATGAATCTCGTAAGAGAGGTTCTTCCTCCATTGGCTTTTGTCCAACACGTGATCCTCATGTTGTACGAGGTATTGCAAGTCGTTGGGAAAAAATAAGAGATTATGATTATAATAATGGAAAGAAACATGCTTATTATTCAAATGTGGTGTATCATTCAAGATTTGATAGCGAGCAAGGAAAATTTGAATATAACTATAAAAAATCAAGGGCAGGCGAGCAATTTAATGGGTTTGTAGATGATGTTCGTGTATGTCTTAGTGATGTATATTCTAAATGGCATAAACCATCTCCAGAAGATACTATACCTGATTCATCGTCTGTATTGGGTTCTGCTGAGTGAGTTTCTTTTTTATAATATTTTCATTTTGTATTTTTATTCCATGACGGAATTTTTTCATAGAATGTATTTTTACGGCAATGTTCTCCACAGTATTTTTATATCATGCTATGGAATCAATGTTGATGGAAGAAAAAATCGGGCTTTTGCTAAATTCTTCACTGTCAGACTTTCATAAACAAGAATTGTTATTTGTTTTATGTGGTAAAAAATTAGTGTGCCGACAGGGTAAGTATGTGGATGAATTACCCCTTTTTCTACGTGTCATTTCTTCTTTGGGTTTGTTTGCTGTGGTGTCTTCCTTTAAAGTTGTCCCTTTTAGGGAGGGTTATTCAGAAGGTGGTTTACGTGTTAGGTTGGATGATGTTCGCATAGGTATGCAGTTTGTTTATATTGCAAAGGACGAACAGAGTGTTTATTTAGCATGTTATTATGATCTGATGTTGGATAATGAAAATTTAGGAATAATTCTGGGATATCCACCATGCTGTATTGAGTATTTCCTATTGCATTTTTCGGAGGCGAAGGTTGATTTGTCACGCGAGAGTTATTTACCTCCTCTTAATATTTCGCTTCGAGCAGAAGGGTTGAGTTTGATATCACACTTTCCATGTTCTTATGATTGTCATGGAAGTTTAATTATTGCTTTAGATGCTTTAGTTATATTAGAAAAATATTGGTCTGTTCGAGCTAATATATTAAAAGAAAAATTACATCTATCCTAGGTAGTTGTATGTTTTGATATTAGTTGGGTAATTACGATTTATTAAGAATAATTAATAGTGAAAATATTAGTTAATAAAATTACCAAAAATAAATAAAAAATGTGTTGGTTTCGGATTGTAGTTTAGATGGTGTTGTTTGTATTGTTGTTGGTTATTTCTTCAGGTTTCTGCTCAAAGTAGGTCGTGCAGACATCTTTTGCTTGTTTAAATTTAATTGTTTCACACAAATCCTGGTTGTTTGTTACTTTTGCTATTTTTAGTCTACAGGCTCCAACGTTTATTTGGTCTTGCATAAGATCACAGGACTCAGCATTTTTAGTTTTTACAGCAACTTGGAAAATACAGCTTTCTCGACCTTGACCGGGGAGGAAATCACACACTTCTACTTTGCCTTTTGATAATGCTACTTTCATGAAACAGTCGGTTTTTTGTTCGACGTTCGTTGGTTGTAGTAGATAACATAACCCTTCTTTATTTAATGTGATAGCTAAGTTATAATTACAATTGTCTTTCCAATATGTATCGTTGATTTTGGTACACATTTCTTTATCTTGATTTTTAAGCGCGATTTGTTCCAAGCAGTATCCTTTTGATTTATCATTGTTTAACGTTTCACAGGTTGCGGAGTTGTTTTGGTCTCTAGCTTGTTCTACGATGCATGAATTTTTGAAATCACTTTCGAGCATTTCAGAACATGTTTTAGCTTCGTAATAACAATTTTCTTTTGCTTGTCCTGACATTGATTGGCAATCAGTTTGGTTTGGATTAGTTTGGTTATTGCATGCTGTTAGTATAAGTAAACATGCGGCGAGTATAATTAATGCTATTTTTGTGTGTTTTGCAGTTGTCATAGTGACTTTCTCTTTTTTTAGTTTTTAAGGTTTATGGAAGTATGGGCATTTATTGATGTTTTTCGATTGGTTTTTGGCTCTTGGTGTTTTGTTTATTCACTTTTTGATGTTCGTGGTCATGGGGCTAAAGGTAGTAGTAAGCTTTATAAATAAAGGGGTTGTCAGAAGGGTTATGGATGAACAAGGTGAAGTACAACAAGTTGGGAAAGTAAGACGTTTTATTCGTGAATCGATTAGAGTAATTCATGTGACGCGAAAGCCAACACTTCAAGAGTATAAAAACTTATTAAAGGTAACTGGAATTGGTGTTTTGATTTTAGGAGCTATGGGGTTTGTAATATTCCTTATTAAAGAGTTACTTATTAAATAAATTTAGAATTGTCAATGCATAATATCTATATTAAATTGTGATTAAAAATGGAAACACATCTTTTTGGACTCAGAACAGCAGCAAATCGTGAAGATCAAGTTGTAGATTTTATGGGTTCAAAACTTTATAAAAATAATATGGGTGTTCTTGCGGTTGTTCGACCTCATGGTATGCGAGGATATATTTTTGTTGAAGCTGCCAGTAGAGCTGAAGCTGAAGTAGCTGTTGCTGGAGTTCCTTATGCTCGTGGCTTGCTTCCTGCTGAGGTACCGTATGCTGAGATTGAGCATATGCTTGAACAAGTTAAAGTTGAGATGAATATCTTGAAGAATGACATTGTTGAAATCATTGCTGGTCCATTTAAACGGGAAGAAGCAAAGGTTATGCGTGTCAATAAACAAAAGGAAGAAATTGTTGTTGAACTTCTTGAATCAGCTGTTCCAATTCCGATTACAGTTAAAATGGATGCGGTTAAGGTTATTCGTCGTGAAAGTGAGTAGGTTTATTGTTTTTCCTTTCTTAAAGTTTAATTTTTGTAAGGTAGAGTGTATTATTGAAATAGAACGTCTAGAGTTTAAGAGATACATAATAAAGTGTACACCGGGTTACGTGGTTATATCATCTTCAAATCTTATGTTTTTATAATCCAGATTTTATGACTCATTTTTTATCTTATATGATACTGAAATTTAAAATCATACAAGATATCCAAATTGGCTAAAATGAAGTAACCACTTTTAAGGAGTTATATAACTAACATTTAAGTAGAAGTTTATTATATTCAAACCATGGACCCACAAATCACTGATATTGTTGAAGCAATCATTTATGCCGCAGGAGCAGTAGGAGTAGCACATTTCTGGTACTGTAAGAAAAGATCAGATAATGAAACGTATGCGGCCAGGCAAAGGTCACTCAATGAATCATTTGCCGCGAGAATTAAAGCAACGCAAGAATTACTGTCCGATCCAAATTATATACAATATTTACAACGAAGAACAGAAATCGCAGACAAAATACTCAAAGATGATCCAAAGTTTCTAGATAGATTTAATGCACCTAATGACGCACTTAGATACAGAATTGATGCGATAGTTGGTGATCATAGAATAGAATAATTAAGCTATTAATCGCTCACAATCAAAAAATGTTTCACCAATAAAGGGTATCAAACCAGTACCAATCTAACTAATAGTATTAACTCACCTATTAGAAGCAGCCAAACAGGTTAACAACCTTTCACAAGTCGCAGGCACTGGAGCTGCAAATTTGGACAGACTTTTGAAAATACTATGTTATTTATTTTTAAGTTTTTAGGTCACATTATTCCAGAAAAGAAAAAAAGTTAGTGACCATTATTAATTACAAATATCACCCTCACAACAAGGGGTAATATGGTGACAAGTAGGACAAACATACTTCTGTTTAGTTGATAACATCTCTGAACGACAAACATCACAAATAACTGGCATACATAGTAACCTCAATAACAAACAATAATGCTACTCCCATAAAAATATTACTAAGAAAAGTGTCTTACTCAAAGAAATATTAAAAAAATAAAAACTTATTTTGCGCAGTTCTTTTTATTCCAACTGTATTTTCGCATGGTTGTGGTTGCACCATATCCACATGATCCACAGCGTTTCTTTCGAATGTGGTAGGAATGGTTTCCGCAACGTCTGCATGGAATGTGGGTGACCTTTCCGGTCTTTTTACCCATACTATGTGTGCCTTTCATGGTCGATCCTCAGTAGTGTTTTTTGGTTCTTAAGCTGGGGTGATGATGGTGATGGTGTCTCCTCGAATAAAGACTGTTCCAACTTTTCTTTTTAGCTCGCCGTTGTAGTATTCGTCAGCATCTTCAAGTACAGTATTTATATGTATATCAAATGCTTTTAATTTTCCAACATAACGGAAATTGTTCTTTAAGTCAACCATTACGGTTTTATTTCGTGCATGATTTAATGCGTCAAGAGGTCGTGATTCTTCCATAATTTTCACCTATAATATCGAATATCCTTTTTTACGATGGTTCATATATAAATGTTTTGCTTGGCTAGGAGTATTTTGGGATATTGGCGTTGGTTTTAGTATGATTTCTTATGATTTAGCTTTTTTGTTGGTTGTGATTTGTATTGTTTAAAATTGGTTAAACTCGGTTGGTAGTTCATAGGATAATATATTACATCTGATTGGGAAGTACAAAGGATTATAAACTGAAATATGTTTTGAATACTATGGTTAACTTCTCTACATTACAAAAAGAATTTGCGCAATACGATTCAGAACGTGAAAAACTCATCAAAAAGAGTCGAGATGTTTTGAAGTTGAGTAAACAGGTCATTTATGCGGTGCATCGAGATGAGTTAAAGGATGCTGAGCGAATGATGAAGGAAATTGAGAAAGAACGTAAAGAACTTGATAAAATTGCGATGCATGATGCGAAGATGACATATGAGGGATCGTATAAAATTGCAATTCAGGAGTACGTTGAAGCAGCTCTTTATTTTTCATTTGTGAAGACGGGTAAATTAATTGATATTGATGTTCTGGCTGAGCATTATATTTTAGGATTGTGTGATTTGCCAGGTGAACTTAATCGTCGCGCAGTGTTTTTAGCTGGGAAGGGCAAGATTACTGAAGTCGGTGTGATTCGAGATATTGTTGATTCTATTTATGGTGAGATGTTGAAGTTTGATTTCAGAGATAATGAAATTCGTCGTAAAGTGGATGCGATTAAGTATGAACTTCGAAAGTTAGAGGATTTGATGCTTGATTTGAAATTGCGCGGTAGAATTGATGGGGAGCGGTAGGGAGTTATTTCTTTAAACTTATTTTTTTAGTGTTTAAGACATCATTTTAATTTAATAAAGGTACATACTTTATGTTTTCATTTTTGGGAAGTAATGAGTGGTTTTGAATTTCGGCTAATGATTCAATAAAATATACAAATGAGTTTGTGATTATTTCTTGTGGATCATCGTAATTTTTGATTCTTAGATGTACTTCGTTTCGCAGGTCAAAAAATCCAGATGGTAAGTTTTGTGGATAATCACTTGAATTTGGAAAAGTATCGGATGGGTTTGATAACATTGGGCCTTGTGTTGTTAGATATGGGTGGTCTGCTAGACGAGTTGAGATTTCAAGTGGGTTCATGTCTGGTGAACGTATTTTGAGCCGTTCAACACGAAGATGATATGGTGCGATTACTTCAAGAAAGAGCATCCCTTCTTGGTTGAGTTGATGCCGGGCATGGTAAAGGTCATTGTTAGCGGAATAAACTATTAATTCTGCATTTCGTTTTGCGGGAGCAAAGCCATATTGTTCAATGCGGTTTCCTAAATCACGGTCCCATGTGAGATCAATTTTTCCTTGTTCTATGTACTGATTGAACTCTTGATGTGTTAAGAATGTGTTTTCAACCGTGTTATCGTTTTGTCGGCATGGCCTTGTTACATATCGTTTTGGAATGTCTATAATTCCTATTTTTGCTAGTCGTCCTTGTCGGAGTGCGTCAACTAATGTGGATTTTCCTGTGCAAGATGAGCCGACGATAACAACACTTTTTATCTGTGCGGGGAATTGGAGGAGGTCTTTGTTTGCTTTGATATATGGTCTATTACGTCGTAGATGTGAAGCGATAGTGGGAATGTAGATGGTGTCCATTTCTTTGTTTTGTTTTCGTTTTATTTAATATTTTGCCCTTTTTATTTGCTGGTAATGTTTATAATGTTGTTCTGATTCTAATTCTTTATGAGAATACTTGCATTGTCTGATGTTCATGGAGATCGGTCTTTTATTAAGCGTATGGCCGAGAGGGCGTTAACAGAGAAGGTTGATCTTGTTATTCTTGCTGGTGATGTGGCGGATGAGAATCATAGTGTTGATGGGATGGTTGGGCCATTTAGAGCAAAAGGTCTTGAAGTTGCTGTGTTGCCAGGGAATCATGAGGGGATGGGTGAGATTGGTTTTCTTATTGATAAATATCAGGCTATTAATTTACATGGGTATGCGAAGAAGTTTGGTGATGTAGGAATTTTTGGTTGCGGTTATGGCGATATTGGTGTTCATCAACTCACCGAAGAACAGTTTTTTGAGACACTTAAACATGCTAGAGCGCAATTGAGTGGGGTTAAGAAGACACTGATGGTGACTCATGTTCAGCCGAGCGAGAGCATTTTAGGACTTGGTATGTTTCCTGGAAGTTCAGGAGTTCGTCGTGCGATCATGGAATTTAAGCCAGATATTCATGTTTGTGGGCATATTCATGAAACGCAGGGAATCGAAGAAATAATTGGCCAGACACGCGTTGTGAATGTGGGGAAGAAAGGAATTATTATTGAGGTTTGATCGCTTTTTGAGAGTAATTTTTGTGATGATAATATTGTGGATGAATTTTTTGTTCTCGTTTCGATAGTATTTTAAATCTTGTAAATATACTTGTTTTTATGTTATATAATTGTCCGGACTGCAAACGAAAACTTCATGAAGGTCAGCATCAATTTGCAGATGGAATGTTCTTTATGCAGTATTGTAAAGTGTGTGGGTTTCGATTCGAGAAAGCGTTGTAGTGTTATGTTTAAATTTTGATAGTTTGTTATTATTTTTTTATATGGGTGTTTGTTCTATTCTCTAAATAGATGTTTGTTTTCTGTGTTCATATACCTTATTTTTGTTTCTGTTTGATTATATACACCCTTTGAGTTTTAGTTATTATGAAAAAAACAAATGAAAGGAAAAATTTGCGTAGTTTAGACCGTGACAAAGCGCTTAGTTTATCGGGGGAGTTTGTTACCATTTCGCCTGATTTTGGTGCAAGTATTGGGGGTAGAGTTGGGGTTGTGACGGAGATTGTTCGATATGATGATCCTAATGTTGGATTTTTTAGTCAGGATGTTAGGTTTAAAATAAAATTTGTGGATACTCCATACCAATTCGCAACTATGATTGGTATTGATCATCTATCCTACCTTACTAAAACTAAGAAAAGTGAAGTATTGGAGTATATGGTGGATGTTGAAAGTAAGTCTAGGAAGATCACATTGGATTTGGATAACAAATTGAGTTTGCCAGAGATATTAGGTGCTTACCGACAGGCATGGAACGCCTGCGAGATTATTTCATATGTTGAGAAACATGGTATCTCAGAGTCTCATAATCTTGTTTTGAATCGGCCTAGCCATTTGCTTGATATAGGGGGAGATGTTCTACGACCAAAAACTGGACTGTATCTTATAGAAAGTTACTATAGGTCAAGTGGTGATGAAGGCATTTCTGGGATACAACCAGCTGACCAGGTAGCGTTAGTTCAAGATTTGAGTGGTGGTCCCAAACTTCGAGAAATTGTTTTAAGTGATTTGTTATTGAATGTTGCTCCTATGGGCTTTGGTTCTATTTCTTCCTTTTTTGAGCATAATCAGGAGAAATATGTGCTTAGTTCATATTCGGTTTTGGAATTGCCTTTTGCTGAATTTACACGGGATAAATTTTCAATTGATTTATTATCATGCTTGACTAAATTTCCTATTCGTCAACTGTATGGAGATATTATTACCCTTGAACTAAATAAATGAATTTTATTAAATAGAATTTTTTGTTTTAGATTACTTTATTTTTTTGTCATTTTTATTTGAATTTGGTATTCTTTGTTACAATGTTATTATGAGGGGTAGTGTTATAAATAATTCTCCTTTATTCATGATATGGTTACTTCCCCATCACATAGGTTGATTTTATCTGGATGTTTTATAATTAACACCAAGCAAGAGATTTTGTTGTTGCATCGCAGAGACCATGCTCATTATGAGACTCCTGGTGGAAAAGTTGATTTGACGGATTGCGTTGATGGCTATAACATTACGGAAGATGATCTTCTTAGAACAGCTGAACGTGAGTTGTATGAAGAATTAGGGTCGGGGTTTACATGTCAGAAATTATCATACTTTGGATCTGTTGAATTTACTATCCCCAATGGTCGTTTAGCGATTGCGCATAAGTTTATTACACATATTATTTCAGGTCGAGCTGTTATTAATGAACCTGAATTGTTTGATGATTTAGAGTATCTTTCAATTGCAAGACTTGAAGAATATAAGATTTCACCTGATTTACAGTTATTTCTACCAAAACTGAAAGAAATGTAAATGCATTATTTATCGCATTTTGTTGAGTACACGTCGTACTGTTGGTAAATCACCTATTATTACTCGGGTCATGGATTTACTTTGACGTTCAACATCACGTAAGTCGCTTTTTATGCGTTCGAAGTGTTGTTTGTCAAATGTTGCTGCATTTTTACCGCTTCCTTGTTTGTAGGCGGTGTCAACAAAATTGAGTTGGCCTCTTAGAATTTCGATTTTTCTTTTTAATGATTCAAGGTTATTCATGAGCGATCGGATATTTTTAATGTCTTGTTCATTTACCCATGTTAAACTTACACGTTCTTCTGGAGTGGCCATGATTTCACCTTGATGTCTTTGAAACTTATATTTTGATATTGTTTTCCTTTATTCTGATAATGTTTAAACGTTGAGTTGCTTATTAAAGGATTCTTATTTGCTAGAGGTTAGGTTTGATTATATGTTTTTATAGATGTATCTCTTTGGTTGTTACCTGCCTTTTGGCATTTTGCCACCCATTTTTTTCATTAGTTTGTTGATGTCGCCTTCGCCTTTCATCATTTTCATCATTTTTTTACTTTGACGGTATTGTTTTAACATGTCACGGATGTCATTTTGAGAGATGCCAGATCCATTTGAAATTCGTTGAAGATGTGTTGAACCCAGTATGTCGGGATCTTCGAGTTCTGTTTTTGTCATGGAGTTCATGGCGTGTTTCCACTTTTCAAGTTTTTCTTCTTGCACATCAAGGGCATCTTTAGGTAGTTTTAATGACCCCATACCCGGTATCATTTCGAGGATTTTTCCAAATGATCCCATTTTTTTCATGGATTCCATTTGTTCATATAAGTCCATAAGGTTGAAATTACCTTTCATGAATTTGGCTTGCATATCTTGAGCTTTGTCTTGATCGATTACATCTCGTGCCTTTTCAAGAAGTGTTTCGAGGTCTCCCATTCCAAGGAGGCGGCCAACGAATCGTTTCGGGTTGAATGGTTCGAGGTCGTCGATTTTTTCACCAACTCCTAGAAAAAGTATTGGTGCGTTTGTTACAGCACATGCGGAGAGTGCTCCTCCGCCTTTTGCTGTTCCTTCTAGTTTTGTGACTATTACCCCGCTTACGTTACAAGTGTCGTGGAACGCTTGTGCTTGCTTTTGTGCTGCTTGACCGATATCACCCGATATTACAAGTAAACGTTCGTGTGGCTGGGAAGCTTTGTTTAGGGTGTTTAATTCTTCAATGAGATCATCTGAGAGCGCGTCACGACCGGCAGTATCGATAATGATTACGTCATATTCTTTGAATTTTGGCTCAAATGTTTTGTATATCGTGGTTGGATTTTTTTCAGTTTTATTTCCAAAGAAGTCTACACCTACCGTTTTAGATAATTGTTCTAGTTGGTCGTATGCAGCTGGTCGCCATGTATCGGTTTGGATTACGGCTACTTTGTAGCCACGTTTTCGGTAATATTTTGCCAGTTTTCCTGTAGTAGTTGTTTTACCTGAACCAAAGAGACCTACCATCATTATTTTTGTGGGTTTGTGCTCTATTTTTATCTCTTTAGGTTCTTTTCCGAGGAATTCTGTTAGCTCTTCATATACAACGGTTATTAGCTGCTCTTTTTTGGTGATTCCAGCAGGTGGGTCTTGTTTTGCTCTTATTTTGATTTTTTCTGAGAGGGAGAATACCAGTTGTACATTAGTATCTGATTGTAGAAGTGCTCGCTGAATTTCTTTGATGAGTTCGTTTATTAATTTGTCATCAACAAAGAGAGATTTTGTGATTTTACTTAGTGTGTCTTTTAGTGATTCACCGAGTTTTTCTAGGACCATTTTATTATAAAAAGGGGGGGTGAGTTATAAACATTGTGAGCTGATTAATTAGATTTTGACATATAATTCTTCGCTTATTTTTGATATTGGCTGAGATTGACACCATACATATTCCATTGTTTTGATTTGGGTATGGCTTGGAAGTAATCAAGTGGTCCTAATATATTTGATGGTGTATTTCCTAAATTTCCTAATAGGTCAATCCAGTTTGGATTCATTTCACTTAGAAAGAGTCCATTGCCGTTACTTACATGCATTTCTTGACCATTTAATCCAAAAAGTACTCCCATTGAGATGAGCTGGGGCGGGGTTTTTCTCATGCGACTAAACACATCAAAGACTCTTCCTGAGTGGTTATGGTCTCCACCTAGGATGTATACATCAACATTTCCATGGTAAGCACGTAAACCTATAAGACCAAGGAGGTCGGAGCGATAATTCCAGTTTAAATCTGCGAAATCTACATTGTTCGTTCCAATATTTGTATATTGGTGTTCTGTTTGCCGTGATCTTTCTAATGTGGGAAGAACATGGTTTCTTTGTAATTCGCTTAATGTTGTTCGGAATTCTTTTTCTCTTTGGAGTTTTGAGAAGGGAATAATTTCAATGGGTATACTATATATCTCATCCATTTTTCGAACGAATGATTCTATTATTTTTAGCCTTCCATCAAGGTGTGGTATTTGGGTTTTTTCCACGAGAGAATCATTGAATCCAAGAGTAAATAAGGGAATTTTGTTTAATTTGTGGCACACGTCGCGTGCAACTAGAGCACCGCCTGCAAGACTATACATATTTGCTATATGGATCTCACCACTAGGAGTGGTTCCCATCATGATATTTATTCTTTCTTTTGGTAGTATTTTTAGGTTTGCTTCTAGATTATGTTGACGTACATCAGATGCATTAAAAAGAGGTAAGCGTAATTCTCTTACTCCAGCTTCGAAGAGAACATTTTGTACTTCATTATAATCTATTCCAAGTTGGTGGGAAAGTGCAGAAGGACAATATCCCTTCGCAAGACCAGCGGATATGAGCCCATACATTCGTGGATCGCCACTAAATAGATTTTCATTTGCTTGTCTTGAAATATCATTTCCAATTCTTAGATTGCGACATTCTTGACTTTGAGTAATGGCTTGTGAAAAACGTTGTGCGTCCTGCTGGAATGTCATTTTGCTTATTTTACTAGATTTCTTTAAAAGGCTTTCTTTTTGATAGTACTTCGAAGTAGTCACCTCGACCTTTATTGTTGGGATTTTTTAATTAAGAATTAACTGTATTCTTTGGTTTTAATTATGGGGCTTTATTATCCGAGCTAATTGGAAAGATCTTATGAATTTCGTGAAGGTGGTGGCGTTTTACTATTTGTAAAAGGTCGACGTTTAGCTGCTGGACTTGTAAAGGTGAACCAATCTTCACGTGTTATTGGATGGAAATGATCGGCCTCTTCAATTAAAATTCTTGCAGTGGTGTCTTCTACGGCTGCGATTTCAACCCGTACTCCTTCCGATTTTAAATGCCGTACTAATTCAACGTAATCTGAATCACCAGACATGATGATAATAGTGTCAACCTTTGATGATAGTTGTGTTGCTTTAATTGAGAGTGGAATATCAGCGGATTTATGACATGCAACGACAGAGCCATAGTAATGTTCGTGCAAACGCTCTGCAAGTTTTGAGGAGATATTTTGTCCTTCTCGAAAATAAATTAGTCGATTGAGACCCCTGCCATCGAGAAGTTTTGGAATGAGTGTGTCAAAGTTGACCATGGTGTTTGCTTGACCGGATTGGTCGTGGATACTTCGTTCGATGTTGTTTCCATCACATAGAATTGCAACGGATTGGTTAATAGTAATATTTTTTGGAACAGTCATCTGTTCTTGATGTTGTAGGTTGTTATAAATGTTTTGAGAATTAAACTTTTGATCTAGTTTATACTTCTTGTTGGACACAGTGGGTATAGATAAATGAGCCTGTCCGGATTCGAACCGGAGTTCGCGGGTGTCATCAGATGAAACTTCCGAAGCCCACTGTCCTCTCTGGCAATTATTTGTATCCAGGCTAGACTACAGGCCCATTTCGTTTGGTATTGGGGGTTGTTTTTAAAAAGGTTATGGTGCGGAAATAATTATTAGAATTGAGATTTACTCTGATTTATTACTCTTTGTTTTTTCTTTTTGTTCGGCGTAGTAATCTGTTCTTTGAGTGTTTTATTCTTTCTCGTGATTGGTGTATCTTATGTTTTATTTTGTATTTTAGGTTGGCACTCGCGTTTCTGACCTTTTCAACTATTTTTCGTTTTCGAAATAATTGAGGGTTGTTATCTACCATGCGATGTAGCATACGGTCAAATAGGAGAAAACCTCTTTTTGAGATGTAGAAATAACCTAGGATGCTTATTATTGTGGCACCAGCGGTATCAACTATTAAATCCCACATTGTGTCGTAGAGGCTGCTGTGTTGCATAGTGGTATTGATGCTTTGATCAAGTGTAAATTCTATTATCTCCCATATGCCACCCATAGCTACTGCGAATGCGAATGCGAAGAGACAAAGAAATTTAGGATTAAACATAAGGTTAATTTTTTTCTCTTCGTTTAGTACGTAAATTAATACAAATCCTGCAATGCCTAGCAGAAAACCTGAACTTGTGTGTAAGACGATGTCCCACCACCAAAATTTTGTATAATAGGAGTGTATTTCTCCTAGGTATAACGCAAGAAAGATGAAGCAAACTGTGATAAGGTCAAATTCTACGGGGAGCATTACTTTGTATCCTTTTCGAACAATACTTGGGATCAGGGTGAGGAGGAGGATTCCTATGACAAGAAGTGCGTTAAGCCATTGTTCTTTATAACATAAATATGCTGCTGAACTAACAATAATTAATTGAAGTATATAGGATATTACTAGTTGAACTCTGTCAGCTGTATCAAGCTCTTTATGATGTATGAGTAAATCCATATATCAGAATGTATCTATTTGCCTTAATAAATGTTATTTTTTGTTGGTTTGTGTAAGGTGGTTTTTTGGTCAGTACGCGTTATGGATTTATCATGATTTCAACTGGACAATGGTCGGATCCCATGGTTGTTTTGTGTATTTTGGCGCTGATTAGGTGTGGGCGCAAGGTTTTTGATATCAGGAAATAATCTATTCGCCAACCAATATCCTTTGCTCTTGCGTTCATCATGTAACTCCACCATGTGTAGTGACCACCTTTTTTTTCGAATTCTCGGAAGGTGTCGATGAAACCGTTGTCAATTAGGTTTTGGAATCCTTTTCGTTCTTCTGGGGTGAATCCGGCGTTTTGAGTATTATTTTTTGGTCTAGCTAAGTCGATTTCGGTGTGTGCTACGTTTAAATCTCCGCAGATGATTATCGGTTTTGTTTTTTCGAGTGTTTTGAGGAAGATGAGAAATCGGGAGTCCCAATCTTGCCTGAACTCTAAACGTGTTAGTTCACGTTGGGCGTTTGGTGTATAGACGTTGATGAGGATGAAGGATTGATATTCTGCTGCGATAACACGTCCTTCAGTGTCGTTTAAGAGAGTATTTGCATAGGTTACTTGGATCGGTTCAGTTTTGGAAAAGATTGCTGTTCCGGAATATCCAGGTTTTTGTGCTGAGTGCCAGAAGTGATGTGGATATTGTGTGAGGAGGGTATTAACTTGAGATGATTGTGCTTTCGTTTCTTGTAAACAAAGAATGTCGGGGTCTTCATTTTTTATGAATTCTTCGAATCCTTTTGTAAGAATGGCTCGAATTCCATTTACGTTCCATGAGATGAGTTTGAGAGGAGATGGTGTCATGTTGCTTGTGGTTTTGTTAGGTTATTGGAATTGGTTTGTGTCTTAATCTTTTTGTTGTTTTGGTTGTTCAAAACAAGTAAAGCAGCGACCTTTTGGTGTAAGGTACGATTTGCAACAAGATGTTTTTACTTCTTTTGGGATGATTATTTTTAGATCTTCTAGATCTATGTCATCAAATGGGAAATATTGTTCCATTCTGTGGTAGGGGCTGTGGAAGCATTTAAGGATTTTGATAGTGATGCAACATTGTGTTTGTGTAGGGTCATTTTTTTTTAACTTCCTCTGGTTTGTTTTCCTTGAGTCGCATGTAGTTATTTAAGATGAGGGCGACAACTATTACTGAGATGAGGTGACCCACAAGGGCGTTGAGTATTGCTGCGTATTTCATGATTCCCATTGGACAGATGTCTCCATAGCCAACAGTGAAGAAGGTTACGGCTGAGAAATAGAAGTAGTCGTGTGAGACGATACTGTCTGGGATTTGGAAGTGTGGGTCATAGGAGTCAGAACAGCTTCCATATTGTAAGGCACCGAATTTTCCTAGGTTTACAATACTAAATATTGTTGCAAATATAAGTATAACCATAATGACTAGAAATGCATATGCTCCAACTAAACTAAGGGTATTTTTTGGATTTAATAGTCGATTTAGTTCTCGTCTTACTATGTAAATTATACCCATTACAAAATAAACTGCAATAGTGATGTTGATGATAATTGAGGTTATACTAATAATGTTGTTTTCTGGATAGTATCCTGATAATTGGGTGAGGGTGAGGTTTATTAGTATGAAAATGATGAATTTTATGACGGGATGGTCGAAGAGACGGTGTTTTAGTTTAGAATCGCGAAATTTGTGAACCTCTGGACTTACCTCTTTTATTTTTTTGAGATGCTTTTCTATCTTCTTCTTCATGTATATTAGAAAGGAGAATGGGTTTTTAAGTGCTGTGGTGGTCTTCTTGGGAGGGTTTACTTTGACATTTGAAAAATGTGCTTTTGGATGAGGTCATACACAGTTGTTGCTTGTTTTTGTTCGACGAAGATCAGTATTTAGCTCTGGCAAGTTATTAATTCTATTATGTTGATGTTATGAGTTGCAAATAAAAGTGTTAAGTGGGAAAGATAGCATGGTATGTTTTTTGAGTTGCTTTTTTTATTCATACTTGTTTCATATAGTCCTAGGACGGCAAGGGATGAGTATATTTGTTTTGGTTTTGGTCGGGTGGATTTTGATTGTGATATGTTCGCTTACAAATAAACCTATTCTTTCTCTATAGGCATATTATCTGGCCAAATTGGTACTTCGTCAGGTAGCGCAGGTGGTGCATGACCTCTTGCATGGTCTCTGGGGTTAGACACAACGGAATCCGTTTGCAGATCGGATGGACTCGTATAATCACGATTAACTGATGCACTTACTATAGTTGGATTTTCAGAGGCTGCAGCTGTACTAGATCCCCATGTTGCACCAAATAGATGTCCGGTATATCTCTTCCCAGAAGTATCCACCGTAGTATTCCCCCGGCCCTCATTCATAAGCCATTCTCCAACTTTATTTGTATCGCGAAGAAAATAACTCTGAAATAATGCCATACTAGTATCATTTACTACATTAATACGACGTAAACTAAGATATTCATTACCCGTTGTTGAAATGAAGTTATATGTGGGATTCATGCTGCCTTGCGTCCAACAAAGCGAGTAATATTCTCCACAAATCCGAGTGTATGTCTCGTTTGATTCATGAAAAGGAAAGACAAATGAGGAGGGTGTTTTGGCTGTATGAGTTGTTATATTTTTCTTTGCATCCAAAAGTTGAGTACGAAAGGCGGATTCATTGAGCATCGACATATGCAAATGACTCATCCCATGCGATTCAATACTCCAACCATCACTTGAAAGATCTTCAATCTGAGTCCAATTCATATACCTCGTGGAAGGACCACCACGCGTGGCATAATTTGATACTGTCGCAACTGACCCCACGAATCCATATTGATCCATAATGGGTTTAGCTATATTATAAACTGAGGAAAAGCCATCATCAAAAACAATAATAACTGCTTTTTTTGGCATTGTATAAGTACCCTTTCGCCAATTGGCATAATGTCGTAAACTCACAGTTCTAAATCCATTTTGAGAAAGATATGCCATCTGATTACGAAATTGATCAGGCGTTACAATAGTTAGTTCTTTGTTACTAGTATTAATTTGATGATATACCAAAACCGGAATAGATTGTCCAAGAGCAGTCCCATAATCGCTTTCATTATATAAACGAAGAATTTGTTCACTCGTGAGGGCTTTATTATACATCGTAAACTCATCAACTGCACTTTTTAAATAAATCCCAGATCCGTTGCCCACACGCAGAGGCGCATTGGAATTTCGCAGTGAAGAATACAGGGTGCTATCCGTATCACAATATTTGCCATTGTGAAAATAGCGAATCGTTGTGCCGTTGTATGTAATTGAAAGCATCGTCCATTCATTATTATCTCGCAAACCACACGCTCTCTCAACAGCAGAAGTATAAGCACGAGTCAAATTGCCATCCTGAGATAGAACAATAGACAAACTATTGGTAGATGATGTTCGAATGAGATAAGACCGACTACCAGTTCGCGCAGTATACTTACTAATAATACCACCATTATTTACATATTGATTTTGTCGCAGCCAAATATTCCAAGTAGCACTAGTGAATCCATCAAGTAAAGGTGCATCGTTAACTCTTACTTCCGAACTTCCGTTGAGCATAATCGAGCTTGATGCGGAAACGGAAGGAGCAATTATTATTATTATTATTATTATTACCATGAGTAGTAAAAAAACCGATAGATGCAATACACCAGTCCGGGGAATAAAATGTTTGGTTGTCATAGTAAAGAATGATAATGATATAACTGCTTGCAAAAAAGTAAATAACATATTTATTACGCATTAAGACTATATAGGATTTACCTACATATGTCAAATTGAGTATATACTAAATGAGATTCACGTAAACTTAGATTATCAAAATCATAATTTATGAAGAATATATTTCTCACATTTTAGAGTCTAAATCTAGCACCTGCGTTGTGACATGTGCAACTGACTTCTTCGGTCGGGGATGTAAGTGTATAGTTTTGATAGTTGTTCGAGCCACTTTCTTATCGCTGGTAAAGTGGTGAGATTCATCACGCTAGGAACATTTTAACTGGAATCTACAGACTTAGTTGCAACGTAGTCAGTAGAAGTTCAGTTTGGTATTTTCACTTTATATTTGGGAAATGTGATTTTGGATGAGGTCATACGCAATGGTTGCTTGTTTTTGTTGTATAAATATCAGTATTTGGCTATGACAAGTTATTAATTCTATTATGTTGATGTTATGAGTTGCAAATAAAATGGTTAAATGGGAAAGATAGCCAGGTATGGTTTTTGAGTTACTTTTTTTGCTTATGTTTGTTTCATATAGTCCTAGGACGGCAAGGGATGAGTATGTCTGTTTTGGTTTTGGTAAGGTGGTTTTTGTTGTGAGGTGTTCGCTTACAAATAAACTGATTTGATCTCGATTTTCAGTAAGGATACTTAAACTGGAATCGGTGCGATGTTGTGTAAATTTGAGGAGTTGGTGTTGGTTATCTTTGGTTTTTTCAAACACTAGTTGATTGATGTTACTTGTTATAGTTAATTCTGTTGTTTTTAGTATTTGTTGTATTTGGTTGTTGATGTTGATGGATTTTTTTGGGATATTTCTTTGAATTGCTATGATGATTGATTCAATTCTTGCTTTAGGATTTTTTTGTTGTACTTGGGGAAGAAGTTGCCTCGCTAGAGCGGAGTAATTTATGAGTCCTTGTTCAAGATAGTTTTGAAGAAGTGGGTTTTGATTGATGTATTCTTTTACTATTGAGGCGGTTGGATTGTCCATATGTATAATTATAGACATTATGTATATATATATTTTGTGATTTATGAACCTGAGATGGTGGGGTTTGTTTTGGTGTTTGGAGGATACAATGAAAGATATGAAAAAAATGTTGAGTTTATGGGGTGGTAACGAGTTGGATTTTGCTACGCATGCTGGAGCGGTATCATTCCCTAGTATTTCAAAACCTATGTATGTGCAATATGTTGATTCGGTCGGTGGTGATTTGTCAGTGAGTATTCCGTCTTTTTTACAGCAACACAAATGCTATGGGGCAGGACGTTCTGTTGATAATGGTATTTATGCGGTTTATGCGGGTGCATGGGAATTTCCATTTAAGTTGTATACCGGTAGTAATGGAGTTTTGTATCCTGCGGATGCATATTTTACCTTCAAAGAAATGAAGACATTGTGTAAGGTGCGTGCGTTGTTTGGAGAGGGGGATGAGGTAACGAAATTGCATTTGAAAATTAATTATAAGGGCAAGGCTTCGATGGATCTTGTTACCAAAAATGGACGTGATTGCGAACCACTTGAGAATTTAGTGCAAGTATATGCAGGTGTTGAACCGCCGGCGTTGGATTCATTGGATGCGGATCATGAAGGATGGGATGGTGTTGGTAGGTTTAGGTGAATTGTTTTTTATTTTTTTAGTTTATGATGATGATTTTGGTTTTATCTCGTTAGAAAAAAGCGCCAGCGCCCGGATTTGAACCGGGAGTTCCTTGCGGAACAAGATCTCTTCACTTGGTTTTAGGTTTGTTGTACGCCCTTGTCAAGTTTCCAGTCTTGCGCATTACCGGGTTGTGCCACGCTGGCTTAATGTTTCTTTTTAAGGTTGCGTTATATAAAGATTTCTCTCTTTTAATTTTAGACGTTTAGGCGGATACTTGTGCGATAGTCTTTTTTGCCAATTTGTATTCAAATAATTCTGGGAATGATTCTTCAAGTCCGCGCATTTTTACTTGGTCACGTGCTTTTTTGAACCATTCTTTCAGGACAGATTTTGTTTTAACTTTAGCTCGCAGTAGATCATCAGTGGTTATTTGTCTTCTATTCTTTGTGGTGATGCTTTCTTGTAAAACGCTATCTATAGCTTTTTCACAGAGTGATTTTAAGTCTGCTCCACTATATCCTTCGGTTATTTCAGCGAGGTAGTCATAGTTGATGTCTTTTGTTGGTTTATTTTTGAGATGGAGTTCAAGTATTGATTTTCTTGATTCTTGGTCTGGTGGGGGAATAAATAATGTGGATCCAAATCGTCCTTCACGACGTAATGCGGGGTCAATTGACCATGGTTCGTTGGTTGCTGCGAGTATTAAGAGTTGTTGATCTTTAGATTCTATTCCATCAATTTCAGTTAGAAGTTGGGCCACAAAGTTTTTTTCATGCGGCATGGAATTTGTTCTGTCTTGGCCCAATGATTCAAATTCGTCAAAGAAGATGATGGTTGGTTCTTCACGTGCTTTTGCGAAGAGTTCGTCGATGTTTTTTTCTGTCTCTCCAACATATTTGCTTTTAAGTGTTGAGGCTTTGATGTGTAGAAATTGTGCGTCGGCTTCGTTTGCAGTGGCTTTTGCAATGAGCGTTTTTCCACAACCTGGAGGCCCGTACATGAGGATTCCTCCTCCTGCTTTTTTACCGTAGTAGGTGAATAAATCTGGATTTCGAAATGGTTCAATTATTTTGAAATTTATTTCATTCTTTAGTTCTTCTAATCCGCCAATGTCAGCAAAGGTGATGCCTTTCTTTTTTGAATAGTGTTGGGTTTTTGTTTGTGTTATGGTCGTTTGCTGCTGAACTTGTATTGCATGTTCATTAGATTGTGATTGAAATTTCGGTGAGGCCTGCTGAGGTTGTTGAAGGAGCATGGCTTTATCATATAGTTTATTAGCCATCATTTCTACTTGCTCTTGGTCTCCTTTTGTAACTGAATCCATCAGGGCTTGTGCTGCGAGAAGGTATTCTTTAGCTGCTTCTACTTTGTTGGTGTCTTCTAACTCCTTGGCTAGTTCAAGATGGAGCATTACTGTTTCTTTTCCGCACATGGTCATTTGATTTAGTTTTTTTTTATGGTAAATGTTTTTTGTTTGATGTTGGTTGCTTTTTTTGATTATTTCATTTTTTTTGATAATCTGAGTGAAGTCTTTATATGGGCTGTTAATGGTGATGCGGTGTTGAATGACTGTGGGCCTTTTGATGATCCGTTTTTGCTTTGTTAACATGATCCAAGTCATGCAGGGTTGCGCGAGCAAGTTCTGGTATGGTAAGTTCTGGTTTTTGCGTTCCAATTATTTGGTGAGCTTTTTGGTAACATTGATTAGCTTTTTGATGCAAGATAGTATTTTTTTCTTGTGCGGCAACGAGTGTGTAAATACTTGCGGCTTCTAGCATATGTTCGTGCGCTTTTTGGTCGTTGCCTTTTTCAAGATGAATTTTGGCTAATTTTTCGTGAGTATTTGCGTCGTGAGTATTACACATAGAGTAGACCTCGCATTGGTTTTAGTTGGTTAACTGATTGTTGTTGATTTGTAGGTTTTTTATTTTCCATTTCGGCAACATTTTGATGGATTAATTGTTGTAATGATTCTTTTATTCTATCCCGAAGTGGTGTAGTTTGGTTTTGTGATGTGATTGGGCGTGGTATTTGCGCGTGATGGGTACTTTGTGTTGTGGCTCGTGGGTTGTATTCAATTTCACTGCGATATGAATAATTGCTATTTTGGTTTGTGTGAGTGGATTGTGTTGTGTGTGATGTTGCTTGTTTTTGGTTGGGTTTTGGAAGGTTTTGAAGGATGCTATCCAGTGATTTATTTGGCCCTGTAGGTTGATTTTCACTTTGCCCACCTTTTCCTGTTGTTTCTTGGGGATTTGGCATGTAGCCAAATGGAGATGTCCTGGTGGTGATGTATTCACGAATGTAAATTCGTTGCACCTCGTATGCTTTAGAATCATCTTGAAATTGTTTGTAGGCTTGAACTTTACCGGACAGATCGCTTGAGGGTGATTGGTTCCGATATCCGAATATTGGTGTTGTTGCTTGTGAGTATGATGTTTGGAATTGCGGTGCAGCGATTGGCATATCTCGATACGCGTTGATCGTTGCGAGGTATCCGATTCCTGCTAATTGATTTTGATGGGGTGAGCAGACCATGTGACGTTTGCATAAACATATAGTCCCTTAAGAAAGTGAGACATATAAGTCTTATGGCTAAAGTGGGACATTTATAGCTAAATTTGAGATATGTAACTATCAGATATGATGAGGTAATATGAGAAAGAGTAGTAGAATGTTTTCTCTTGGTGTGTTTTGAGTTTAAATAGGGTTGATGTATTAGAATCCTACTTTGGTAGTTGTTTTCACAGCTTGTTCTTGGAGTCGTTCTTGACGTATTTGTCCAATTTCTTTGCTTGTTTGTTGAAGTTCTTGATACACGGCATTGTATTGAGACTCAATTGTTTTGATGTTTATTTGAAGATTCCTTGCTTCTTCATTTATTCTATCCATTATTGCTTTTGTGTTTCTATCTGCTGAATATAATAAATGTGTTTCTTCTACGATCAACCTTTGAATTTCTTGGTTGGCACGGTATAACATGGGTGATATTTCTTTGTCAAGACGGTTAATGAGTTCAAATAAGGCGTATATCTTTTCTACATCAATTTCTGTAGTACGTTTTGTTTTTAAGAAACGTATTTTGTGTACTAATTCTTCTCGTTTTTTGTTGAGTTTATCGATTGATTCAACTAATTTTTCGGTATGCTGGAAATTGTGTTGTAAGTCAGATACTTCTTTTAATTGTCTGCGAATTTGATCTTCATAATTGTTTAATTGGTATATTTCATTTTGGATTGTTTTTTCAATAGAATCTAGGGTGTGTTCCATTGGAAGAGATGATTCTGGTTCGATGCGAAATCCTGCTTTGGCCATCTGTTTGTGATTGCGTTGTTGTTTTTAAGGTTGTTGGCAGGTCAATTAAATGTATGTTGGAGAAAATTGGAAAAAAGCATGGCGAAGGGGGGATTTGAACCCCCAACCTCCACGTAACCCAGTTTACGTACTAGTCATCGAACAATTGTTCTCATTGCTCATTTCATATGAGCGTGGCGCTATAACCAGGTTAAGCTACTTCGCCACGGGGGATTGGATGGGGTTTTTATAAAAAGGTTTTGATTATATTCTCTTGTTAAGGTTGTTTTTGATTGATGTTAACTTTATTTTTCCTTATTATTTAAAGGGGAGAAGGGTAAGTTGATTTAGATATCGCTTGGTTTAATTTCTTTGACTTCTCTTGGTTTTAAATTGAGGTTTTCTAGGGACAGTTTTCCTATTTGAATACGTTCTAGTTTTACAACTGTTGTTCCGATGTAGGCCATCATTTTTCGTATTTGCCTATTTTTGCCTTCGCTAATTGTGATTTTATAGACATTTGGTATTTTACGTTCTTTTTGATCTGGTGCTGTTGGTTCGTTTTTGTATTCTTGAGGTATGATGACGCACGTTTGTAAGTCATCGTTGGCGAGTCGAATGCCGCGTTGTAGTTTCGCAATAGATCCGGGGGATAGGGGATCCTCGGTCCACACAAGATAGGTTTTTTCTAAGTGCGTTTCTGGGGCTAGGATCTGATCTTGCCATGCTCCGTCATTTGTGAATAGGAGGAGTCCTTGAGAGTCTTTATCGAGTCTGCCTACAGGAAAGAGCCAGGCGGTTTTATATTTGTCTGGGAGAAGGTCGTATACTGTTTTTCTTCCGTGTTCGTCTAATTTGGTTGTGACAAATCCTCTTGGTTTGTACATTGCAAGGTAAATATTTTTTTTCCCGTTTTGGGGTTGCTGTGAATTGGTGCAACTCTTATTTGTTACTTGGTCAATTTTAATTTTGTCTAACTCGATATCCACCCACGCAAGAGATTTTGTTACAACTTTATTGTTAACGGTTACTTTGCCATCTTGAATATATTTTATTGCGTCAGTTCGAGAACAAAGTCCTAATTTTGAAAGTGCGCGGTTGAGTGTGGTTCGATTTCCCATGTTTTGGTTGCTTATTATTTTGAAAGTCTTTATTCTTTTGATGATCTTTCAATCTTTTGTTGTATTATGTGAATTTGGTGTTAGTTTTTGTTGGAGAATAGTTTGGCTATTTCTGCTACTGGTGTTGGGCCGGGATTTTTTATGATGGCATGGAAACTGTCACCACCATCACCCTCATACCTAGGAAATATATGGATGTGGAGATGAGGTACTACTTGTCCTGCAAGTTTTCCGTTGTTCCATCCGATGTTGAACCCACCAGGATGAAGTGTATTATTGATAATGTTCATTGTTTTTTGGATGTCTTGCATGATATGGGTTAGGATTGGTTCGGTTGCTTCTTCTAAGAGCACGATGTGTTGCTTTGGGATAATTACAGTGTGACCTTTAACGTGTGGGTAAATGTCTAGAAATGAGATAGTGTGTTGTGTTTCGTGGATTTTGTGGCAGGGGATTTGGCCGGCGATAATGTTGCAGAAGATACAGTCTGTTTTTGGTTCCATCTCTCTTTTAGATTCTAAACGTTTTTAAGGTTTGCTCTGTTCATGATTGTTTATGGTTTTGGATTTTTCTTATTCATTGTCGCTTGGGTTGCAACGGATCGGGTTAATTGATACAGTTGATATTTTTGTGGACTCGGTTGATTTTGAGTATGGTGAAGCGAAGTGGGTAATTGTTGAGTCTATTCGCCAACTCTATGGAGAGAGGTTAGTTGCTTCTGGGTTGCGGATTCCTGATTTGTATAATTGGCTTTTTGAGAGAATGGATGATGAGGTATCTTATTTTGTTTGTGAAGCTGGTGCCAATATATTGCATCATAGTGGCTTACCTGGAGCGGTCTTTAAGGTCTATTTTGGAGAGCGTGGCTTTGTTATATCGGTTTCACAACAAGATAGTGGTTTTGATTGTGAGATTGTACTGCGTGATGAGTTAAAAAAGCAACATGGTGGTGGTTTTTCGTTTTTCAAGTCATGTTGTGGCATTGTTTTTTTTGATGATATTCATGCAGTAAAGACCGTTTATTATGCATACTTTTTTGAATAATACTCATTTTTCTTGCCTTGTGACTTACTATGTATGTTTTGAAACACGTTCCTGCTGACTTTAAAGTTACTGAGATTAGTGCTCGCTTTCAAACTACTTCGAGTGTGAAAGTCGATGTTGTGAACTCTCATGGTGTGAACTCTGAACGTGTGGGTTCTAATAGTGTGACTGCAACTGGTATGAATTCAAATGGTGTACTTGATAAAGGACCATATTTGTATTTTAAGTTGACAAAATGTGACTTTAACACTATTGATGCACTACGTAAGATTGCGTTTGCAGTTGGACTTGATCCAAAAGATTTTGGTTTTGCTGGGACCAAGGATAAAAATGCGATTACGATGCAATATTGTTCAGCACGATTTGGAAAGAAAGATCGTTTTGAGAATTTAAAGCTAGATGGAATTTTAGTTGAGGTACTTGGCTTTGGTACAACACCTATTTCTTTAGGTGATTTGGAGGGTAATGGTTTTGACATTATTGTTCGGAATTTAGATCGAGCCCAGAAAGTTCATTCTATTTCTTGTTTTGTGAATTATTTTGATGAGCAACGTTTTTCTGAGCATAATGCTGAGATTGGCAAACATATTTTAGGTGGGCGTTTTTTGGATGCAGCGAAACTCGTTGATATTCAAAAAGTGCAGGAGTCTTTATTGTTATATCCTACAGATGGTGCTAGGGCACTTCGAATTGTTCCTCCAAAACTTCTTCGTATGTTTGTGAATGCATATCAAAGTTTACTTTGGAATCGTGTGGTATCACGGTTAATAATGACAAAGGTTGATATAGGAAAGATGATGGTGATTGGTCGCGAGGATTTGTTTTTCCCAAAAGATTTAGGGGTTGTTTGCGAGAAGATGGATTTGTTAGAAGTTCCACTGATGGGATTTGCTACTTCTATGCTTGAATTGCCTTTGGCTGTGCGGGAGTTGTATGGACAAATATTTGTCGAAGAGGGAATACAGCAAAAACAATTTCTTATTCGAGCATTTCCAGAGATATCATGTGAAGGGAATATGAGAGATATTTTTTGTGTTTGTCAATCGCTTATAGTGGCGGATGCATGTGAAGATACTTTTTTTGATGGTCAACAATCTGTTCAAGTATCTTTTGTTCTTGGAAAGGGTTCTTATGCCACAATGGCTGTTCGTTCGATGTTGGATTAGGTGATTTCTGAAGGTTTAGATAGTCTTTTCGTTCATTGTGCTCTATATTTTTTGATGTTTTTATGTTGCGTATCTTTTTATACCTCTTTGTCCTTTTGGATGTATATGACTGGTGGTTATGCTATAGCGACAGATCCGGAAATTATTAGGTTGTATCATTCTATTTCAACGATTTTAAGAAATAAGGATAAAGGTGCAGTTAAAAATGGAAATTCTAGTTTAACTAAACCTTATTTTTCTGTTGCTGAACGTGGAGGACTTTTTACGTTTGATACTCTGCGTGTAAGTGTTCCGTTTCTTACAAATGTCATTTCATCAGCCGATACATGGACTAATGCTAATAGTTCTATTCGGTTTCTTAGTGATAGGGTTGAGGCAACGTTGAAGGATGTGAGTAATCCTATTCTGGATAGATGTCGCTCTAAATGGGGGCTTGCTATTCGAGATATAGATGTGGGTTATCGAATGTCTGCTCCGTTTCAGGTAAAGGTGAATAATATTGATTATGTGTTTAGATCCGATGCTGTGATGGCAGGAATTGATTATTCCAAAGGTAATCAGAATCGGTTGGTCTATATTTTTTTGCAGGAGGCTAATTTTGCTCATCCTCGTCGAGGGCTATGTCAAGTTCAAAGGGTGACCGGAAAAGAATCAATTTTAGAGGCGGCGTTTTGTGTATATCCAGGTTATAGTCAGACAAAAGTTTTTTCGCTTAGGGATAAAAATTATTTTACGGGAATAGAAAGTTCTTTGGTTTAGTCTTCCTTGATTTCTTATCTATTCCTTGATTTCTTATCTATTCCTTGATTAAATGCAATATTGATATTTAGTGGTATTGTTTTTTCTCATCAGATTCTGTTCAAAACCTTTTTATAGGTTGGTTGTTTAGATTGTTTTATGCTGGTTGTTCGTGTTCAGGTCAAAGAAATATTAAAAGAAGCTGGTCTTGGTGTAGATAATATTTCGTCTGATTTCTTAGAAAGACTTGATGAAGAAGTGAAAGCGATGATTATTCGATCTGTTAATCGGGCTAAGGAAAATAGTCGACGAACAGTCATGGCTCGGGATCTCTAACTTTTGTGTGTGATAGTTTTTATTTTAGGTGTTATTTTTTATTCTCTTCTACACTTGTTTTTTTGGTGGTGGAGCTAGAGAAAATGATTTGTTTGACGCCCTATCTTTGATCGATGCTGGAATTCCGTCCGGCTGTGACGGGGGTGGTGGAGTACTTAGAAGGATGGTATGTTTTATTTCTGATTTTTGAGGTGGTGGAAGATGAGTAAGCGATGGTGATGGAATATTTTGAGGAGGAGATAGATTTGTTTGCCTTTCTAGAGGATGTCGGGGTGGAATAGTTTGGTTTTCTTCACTTTGGACGTTTGTTGATGTGGTGTTTAGTATGGGGTTGTTCCAATGAGGTCTGATATGTAATCCCAATTTTATTTCTAGTAAGTGGATTTTTTCTTCTATAATTTGAATGGATGTTTGATCTAGGATTGTTTTTTTAGACTCTAGTTGTGTTTTTAGTCTGTCTACTTGCTGTTGAAGTACAGTTGAACGGGTGTGATCTTTGTCTTTGTTGTGTTGATTTGATGAGGTGTGTTGTGTTGATTGTTGGTGGATTTGTTTGGAAGAACGTATATGGTGGATGTCCTGTGCTACTCTTTTTTTAATGATATGTTCGGCTAATATACTGCTTAATCGTTCTACTTTTTTATGGATTGCTTTGTCTTTTCCAATTTCAAGTTGATGCTCTAATTGGGCAATCCGTTTTTTTAGAAGGGATTCTTTTTGAGATTGTTTTTTGCGTTCGTCACCGAGATTTTTTTGTAGGTCGAATACTCCTTCTAGTTTGTTCTCAAGTGATTGAATTTCGTGTTTTATGGATTGTTTGGATGCTTTTTTATGATCTGCAAGATATTTAATTTCATTGATTTTATTTGTGATTTCTACTTTGGATAGAGCATTTGATTTACTTTCATAGAGTTGGGCTGAACGTACAAGGAGACGTTTTGCAAACTCGGTATTCATTTGAATAGGCCACGTCGTTTGGGTCCACTCGTCATTCCTGGCGGTGGTGGCGGAAAATCATCTTCGTCCTGTCCTGATGCTGATGGGGTGAGGGGTGGTAATTCTGCAAAGTTAGGTTGTGGGGCCATGCGAGAGGGACCGCCCATAGGTGGCATACCCATGTTTATTTGTGGGGATGGTGATTGGGATGTATAATTTTGCGGTTGGAAATTTCCTTGGGTTGGCATTTGCATAGGTGATCTATTTTGTTTGCTTACAAAGTCATCTACTTTGTCGGCAATAGCCACCATACCTTTTGCGATGGTTTCGTTTTGTTGCATTAAGATGTCAATTTTGGATGATGAGTCATCAAGTTTCTTACTATGAGTGTTATCATCGCCCTTAACTTCAGCTAATGCTTGTTGGAAGATTGAATGCAAGTCATGCATGGATTCTTTCATGCTTTCAAGTTCGAGGATTAATTCGTTGATTTTAGCGTCTGGAGCTGAAAGTCGCTTTTTTAGCGCTTCTACTTCGTATTTTAAATCTTGAATTACTTGTTGAGGAAGAAGTTCGTAGTCATCACTCGTCATACATATCACCTGTTTTTATGGTTGGTCGGTATTTTGCGTATATAAATGTTTTGCGGGGGTTGGTTTTATGTTTTTTGACTTGTGGACTGAGGCTCATTAACTCGAGTGGATCACAATCATGCTTTGGGTTTTTTCTATTCCTTCGACTAATTGGAGTTTACCTAATAGGACTTCATCGAATTCTTTGACGTCTTTTACTCGTACAATCGCTACTATGTCGGTTCCACCGGAGACGATGTCAACGCGCTCGATGAATGGGAATTTTCTGAGGTCACGTGCTAGGTCGTGCTGGGTGCGTTTCTTTTCTTTGAGGATGTGGAGGTTGGCTGTAATGAGGATGTAGGCTCGGAAGTTTTGATTTAGTTTTTCGTAGTTGAGCTTGATGGTGAATTTTTTTATGATACCTTCTGTTTTTAGTTTTTTGATGCGATTGTGGATAGTGGTGATAGGGAGAAGTGTTTTTTTAGCAATCTGTCTTGTGGTGTATTCCGCATGGTCTTTTAATATTTCAAGGATTTTTTGGTCTTTTTCGTCTATTATTGTGGTCATATGGAACATATGTTTCATTTCTTTATTAAATTTTGGGTTTTTTCTATGTTTTTTTCATTTATTTTGGGATTTACTTATTAATCGGTGTTGGTCTTGAAATGTTGGTTTAGAGAATGATATGTGGAGATAACAATGGAAATGACTGATATTGGTTCACGTTTTGAAGGAATGCCTGCTTGGCTTGATTCGGAACAAGAATATGCTGCAAGTGGTAGAGATTTTGCTGTTACGACTAGAGTTTATGGTGCGTCACTTGTTCAGGATGGATATATTTCAGGTCATGCGAAGGCAGCAGTTATGGGTTGGGATCTGTCACAAATGGTGTGCGCATTATATCTGGAAGATGCTGGATCATTTATTGGACTCATTGCTCCGATGAGCGTTGGAAAAATTAATCAACGGTCTGTTTTACCTAAGGCGATTGAGGGTATGAGTCGAAGTTGCGCGAAACGATATTCGACTAAAGATGTACTTCCAACGGGGATGGAGCGGGGAACGTGTACTCCGTTGGTTTATGGTTGTGATGTTTCCACTCCGGTTAAACACATTTTATTTCATGATGAACCTGCTTTAGATGATACTGTGGTTGATATTTCCCTTGGAGGGAGGGGGGAACTTGCTCAGCGAACTTCGGCTCAATTGCGATATGGGGATTTGTATTCCCTGCTCGTTGAAAAATTTGGGCAAGGTGTCGTTCGTCGGGTTGATATGCGCGTTGGTTCATCTTGAGGTAATTATATATCAGCTAGGAGCGTAATATTTTAATAGTCAATGGGGAAGGAAGCGTTATGGCACAAAAATATGTTTCAATTTTACAAGCAATGCAGCAAGGTAGTGGATCTGTTTCAATTCATGGCTGGGTTTGGCGTGAACGTGGTTCAAATAAATTGAAGTTTGTTACTCTTCGTGATTCTACCCAAGTTATTCAATGTGTGTTTGAAGCGGTTGATTTTGCGTCGCGTTGGTCGGAAATTGATAAAATCCAAGTTGAGGCAGCTCTCGAAATTACTGGAGAGATTAAGAAGGATGAACGGGCTCCAACAGGATATGAAATTCATGTTACGGATTTTACTGTTGTTGGAAAATCTGAAAACTTTCCAATAGGAAAAGATCTGTCTGTTGAGTTCCTTGCTGATAATAGGCATTTGTGGCTTCGATCTCGTAAGATGACAGCTATGCTTAAGATTCGTTCTACTGTGTTTGGCGCAATTGATGAGTATTTCAAAGGGGAAGGGTTTTATGAATATCATTCTCCTATTTTTCAAGCAGTGCAGTGTGAGGGTGGTTCTGAGTTGTTTAAAGTAGATTATTTTGGTCGCAAAGATATTTTTCTTGCTCAAACGTGGCAGTTGTATGCTGAACCTGCGATTTTTGCTCTTGAGAAGATTTATACTATTGCTCCTTCGTTTCGAGCTGAGAAATCGGTGACGTCACGTCATTTAACGGAGTATTGGCATGCGGAGATGGAGATGGCATGGTCAACTTTTGCTGATATTCAAATGCATGGGGAGAAGTTGTTGAAGCATATTTTTACTCGGGTTCTTGAGAAGAATCGAGGTGAGCTTGAGATTTTAGGTCGCGATGTGTCTAAGTTGGAGCCAATAGTAACAAAACCATTTATTCATATGACTTATACGGATGCATTGAAGATACTGAAGGAGAAATGTGGTATGGATATTGAATGGGGCAAGGATTTGCGAACTATTGAGGAAGAGCGGTTGAGTAGTTTGTATGATGTGCCGGTGATTTGTTCCAATTATCCGAAGAAAGTGAAGGCGTTTTACATGAAAGAAGATCCGGCGGATCCACGTACGGTTCAGGGTTGTGATTTCCTTGCGCCTGAAGGGTTTGGGGAGATTATTGGTGGATCGCAACGTGAAGAGGATCTTGAAGAGATTAAGAAACGACTTGTTGAACAAGGTGAAAAGCCGGAGGAGTATGAGTTTTATTTAGATACTCGCCGGTATGGATCCGTTCCGCACGGAGGATTTGGTCTTGGAGTTGAACGCGTGATTCGTTGGGTGTGTGGATTTGATACGATTAAGGATGCAATACCGTTTCCTAGGAATCCGGAGAGATTTAAACCTTAGGTTCTGGGGTTAATTTTTTTCTTTTTTGGTGTGCTAAGGGGTGAGTGAAGTTAATTTAAGGATGATCGAAGAAACTCTGTGGTTCGTATACCTAATTAAAGATAACAAAGTCTTCAACATGTGAATTTACAAATTTAAATAGTGAAGTATATCTTTTATCATCAAACTTGTAAAATTTTTTATCGAGTTGAGCTAATTTAGCATCTTCCTTCTCTGAAAAAGGTGCATTAAGATTTCTACCTGAAAGGAAATCTATATTTTCATGATATATTTTAATGGCCTCTTCGAATATTTTGGCAGTTTTAGTGTCATTAATTGTCTTGAACGCTATTATTCCATCTTTAAAATATTCATCTTGTGTATTTTGGAATAATTGAACAAACCCTCCGTTTCCTACATCCCCAACGATGATGAAAATAGAACTAAGAATCTTTTGGCTATCGTTCATTTGTGAAAAATCTAACCTATTCTTAGATTTATTCCAAAAGGTATTAATGAGGTATTCATGGATTTTTTGACATTTATCAGAATCTTCTAATTTATCAAATTTAGTTCTTCGAATATGTAATTTCGAATCTTTAGGCTTTTTTCTGAAAAAATGGAGCATCAGTTAAAAATAAGGCATGCGGTTTATAAAAAGCCTTTGACTTAAAACTTTTATTTTGTTGTACCAATTTAGCGAGAAAGTCTAATTCTAGAGATTATTTTATCAATAAATGACTCTTTCTTAATTATAGTTTCAATTTTCCGATATAAAAAAGAATTCTTATTTTTCACCAGTCCATATGATTTATGATATTTAAACCCTGAATCTGTTCTATTTGCGGCGTTGTGTGCTTTTATAGCAAATGATTTTGATTTTTCACTATCCTTTTTAAAATCATAAACAATAGCTTTAACACTATTTATTAAAAAATCATCATGGGCTAAATAAATTGGTTGTTCTTTTTCATATAATTCAGCCATTCTAAGAGCATCATTAAATTTTTTAGTTAAATTCCTTTCAAGAATGTATTGACAATAAAGAATGACTGCATTTGTTCGGTTGTTCGGAAACTTTTTTTGAGTTTCAATTGAGAGCTTAAAATACTTTTCAGATTTATTCCAATCTTTAAGGTAATAATATGCTTGAGCAAGTTCCAAATATGCACTACTAAGGGATGCTTCATCTGGGTATTTATCCGCTAGTAGCACCAGTAATTGAATCCCTTTGTGAATATTTGGGAGTTTAGAAGTGTCAATTAAAATTGTCGCTTGAATTCTTAGGTATTGCGCTTTGTGGAAGGCTCCTTTGCTTCTATTAAATCGTTCATAGAATTCTTTTTCTATATTCTCGGACCAGCTAGTTTTTCTATACCAATCCTGCTGTCCCATATATTCAGTTAAGACATCCTGATACTTAAAGATTATCAAAATTGTTGGCACTTTTTTGTACATAACATGGTTAAATTTTTACAATCTAGCAGACAAAATCAAATAAAAATTGGAGTGGTTAAGGATTGCGTTGAAACAGCCTATCAGTTAAAGTATATTAATGAATTATATTTGCGTTAAGTCTTTAATTAACAAAGAGGAGTATTTCATCATATTTTTAACAATAACTTATCTCGCTGTTGTATAGTTGAAATGTGGTTATTTTTTGTCAATGTTTAGCTATGTTTTTATACTTGTTCTATTTGGTTATTTTATGGATGGACAAAAGGAAATAAAATCAAAATATCTTGTTTGGATTGATACTGAGGCTACTGGTCTTGAGTTTGAGTCAGATATTCTTCTTGAAGTATCATGTATTATTACTGATAATCAATTGAATATTGTGGATTCTTGTGGTCCATTTGTAATTCATTGCGATGAGAAAAGACTGAGTGCGATGAAGGAATGGCCAGTTAAACAGCATAAGGTTTCAGGTTTGTGGGATGAGTGTGTTAAATCCAAACTAACTGTTGCTGAAGTTGATTCGAAGGTGTCAGATTTTATTTTCGAATATTCAGCTCCTGGGGTGGCTCCATTATGTGGTAATTCTGTTTCATTTGATCGTGAAATGATTCGTTTGCATATGCCTGAAACATTTAATATGTTGCATTACCGAATTATTGATGTGAGCACTATAAAAGAGTTGGTTCATCGGTGGGATGGTGCTGCGTATGTGTATACGAAGAGGAATACCCATCGCGCAATGGAAGATATTAAGGAATCGATTGCGGAGTTGAAATGGTATAAGGAGAAAGTGTTTGTTAAGATAAACTAGTTGTTTTTACTTTTTCTATTACTGTGGTTTTTTTTATATGGTGATTTTTTATTTCTTTTTTTAGCGTCTTTTTAGAAGCGCTGTTAGATCAATTATAGATTGTTCTTGTATGTATTTCTCGCCTAATATTTGGTTTTCTTCTGTGTAGTCCTCTGGGTCGATAAACCGAAGTTCTCGGTAGTTTTCCGTTCTAACCCAGCATGTTTCGTGGTTTGGTCCATCAATTATGTCTACTTTTTTTCCGAGTGATAGATCTTCTGTAATCATTGCGTATACGTCTTGTTCTTTTATTTTGGTTCTGATTGCACAGACAAAATAAGGGGGATTTCTTCCTTGGAGGTATGCTGCTTCAAATGCTCCTAATTCATATGCAAGGGGATACTGATTTGTGAGGTGGTATTTGTATCGCTGCCTTAAGGCAAGGTATAATTCTTGATCTTTGGAGATATCAATTTTCCCAATCGCACAGACTGTGTGCATAGTTCCTTGCCCTAATATCGATTTTTTAGAAACAATTTTCTGACTGTAAATTTTTTGTATATTATATTCAATAGTTGTTAGAATTTCTCTGTTTGATTCAATTATTGGTTTTATTTCTATTGTTCTTTGATAATATGTTGGATTGTCATTATATGCATTCATTTGTTTTGCGAGTTATACTTTATTTAAAAACTGTAAGTTACAAAATTATTCTTTGGCTAATTCTTCTTCAAAGATTGGTTTCATTTTTTTCCACAAATGAGGGGGGATGTTGAATTGTCTTGATATACTAAAGAAATAATTTCGTAGTTCTTGTTCTCGTTGGGTGGCTTCTTCTATGTGGTTTTCTTTGAAGTTGTCAATTAATTCTCCTGTTGCTCCTTTTTTAGCTGCGAGGTGGAACGCGAATAATAATTCGTCGCGGACAAGGCCACTTGAATAGTATGTTCGTCCTTCTTTTACGTCTGTGAAGAGGGGGAATAATTCTTTGTACTCATTTGAGAGCATATCAGGAAGACCAGCTAGGGTTGGGTCAAACCCAAGTGCTTTCATGAAGATGAAACAACATGCGCATTTTGAGCATTTAGTGCACCAGCGTTGTGTTTTTGCACCGTCTGGGCATGACATTTGGTATTTTGCAATTTCAGGATAGCGTTGATATAATACTTTACAGACAGCAATTTCATGAAGTGGTTGTACTAGTGATGTTGCTTGCACTTCAGATTGGGTCACATTATGAAGCATGGTATTCATGTGTTTCATCCATTCTTTAGTTTGTTCATATGATGGATTACACCTGAATCCGTCTTTTGTGAGGTAATAACATTCATCGTTTTCATTTCCAAATATCATGTATTTGGCTTCTTCTTTGTAATGTATAGGTAATAGTAAGAAGAGATACTGCGTTAAAATACTTGACCAACCTAAATCGGTTTCATCAAAACCCCAGTTGGCGTAGCAGCGGATTTCTCCTAAGTCGTTCATAATTTTGTATACTTTAGTGTTAAATTCCTTTTCGAATATTGGAATAAGGGCATTTTTGTGTTTGTTTTCGTAGGTGATGATGCGTTCCCCTTGATTTGTCATGGTGTTTAAGTCGGGTTCTATTATAGTTACTGGGACGGGGTCGAGCCCGAGTTCTTTAGCTAACGCATACCCTAGGAGACTTTCTTTGCCAAATGTTAAGGTGTTAATGCTTCGTTCTTTTGTTTCTTTTCCAAATGTACATGGAGGTGAGTGATTTCCTTTGAATGAGAGTTCTAAATTACACAGTCGTGTGATATATTCTACTGTTTTTACTGAGTCACAATCCCCATAGAATAGGAGGTTTCGTAAAATGACTTCCATGAAAAATGATTTGAATAGGGGTAAGGGGGTATCATAACTTAATTTTTTGATGTTATGCATAATGCCTAGGTCGAGAAATGAGAGATGTGCTAAATTGTCTCGCATTAATAGTTTGTAATTGTATGGGAATTCTTTCCATGTTTCTTCGGGGAAATTGATATCGTATTCGTGTTGTTGCGATCCCGTTTTGAATGAGAAATGTAATCCTTTTTCGGTGATAGTGGTATTGATATTGAATACTTTTGGTTTGAATAATCTGTTGATTCTTATTTTAAGAGATACTTTTTGTTTTGGTTTCTCGTCAATTATTACCTTTGTGGATATTGACTTGATGGTTTTTTTAGCAACTGGGGTTGTATCATTTTGATTTTCAGAAATGTTTTTTTCTTGTAATTCGGAAATGTTAATCTCTTGTGGTACTGGGAATTTTTTTTCTTCTTTCTTGATGTTTTCTATTGTTGGCGTGCTAGAAATTGGGGTAACCACTGATACTTTCGTTGCATTTGTAATTTCTAGCACCCCTTTATTGAATCATTTTTTTACTTTTTGTAATTTTGTTAAGTACTGCTACTATAAATTACTTTGTACTTTAGAAAATTTATTTGAATAATGATTATTTTTTTTAAATTTCCTTTTCGTTATGTTTGACGTCGGAAAATTGTTTGAACCTTGTTTCCTTTTTTGTAGAGTTCGAGTTTCTTTAATCTTGTGCTGATTAAATTTTTCAATTAATTGTACTATGAGGTACTGTTTTGTATCACCGTTGGGGATAATTAATCTAGTTTCGTTTTGTCTTCATTGTTTGTAGGAAATTAAATGTAACTGGTATGGATTATTATTTGGTTGTAATGCTGGATGAATTGAATTTTTTATTGTTGATGTATAGTGTGGGTTTCAGAAAGATTTATAAAAGAACCCTATTATGTGAGCTTAGATGAAGAGAAGTTCACGACGCTGGAAAAAGAAAGGTCAAATGCGCTGGAAATGGCAGCGCAAGAAGCTTAAGAAAGCTAAACGCAGACGTAAAATTCAAGCTGCTTAGTTCCTAGTATATTATTTATTGGGTGGTTCTTTATTGCTTTTTGCTTATTTACTTATAGTATTATCTGTTTTATTTTTCTTAATGTTTTTATTCGTTTTGTCTTATGTATTATGGGCTGCTATTTTCTATTTCATAACTTTTATAACATTATGATTCACATTTTATTGAATGGATACTAAATTTGTTACGTTGGGTAAAGATGCATATTATGGTGCCTTTGTAAATTCTCAGTTTTGGCCCACTTCAACTAATAATTATGCTCTAGATAATCTCTTTATTTCTTCACCAGTTAGAAAATTTCCTTTTAGGTCTATGGTCCCTGAATCTGGATTGCACGTTGTTAACACTTTTTCTGCTGGATATTATCGGGAACCGGTTGTACTTTGTGTGGCTCAACTTGAAACCGAAGTTGAGCGTTATATTTCAGATCTTTCATCACAGGTAGTTCTTGCGTATGCTACGTCTGTCATCACTCATCCTTTTTTTGATAATCAATTTGATGAAATCGTTTCTATGTATGGGGAGAATTATTTACAGAAATGGAGATACGACATTCAATTTGCGTTTCAAGTTTTAAATTTTGTCGGGTTAGAGGATCAATTAAATTTACCCTTTCCTCTTTCCTTATCCTCTTTTTCTTCTACATTAAACAATTAAATTATCTAAATAATTATTGTTTGTTTTTAATTCAAATATTTTTTTACTGTTATTGTTTTTTATTTTTTTATAATTTCTTTTTTTAGAGTTTGATATTAATGCTTATTTTTCTTTTTCGACGTGAAATGTGATGTATCATTTGCATTTTAGTTATTTGTCTGTTTTTATTGATGCTGTTTATACCTTGTTTTGTTGCAGGTATATTCAAATTATAAAGTATTGCGAATAGAAAACTTTATAAATAACCCTGTTTCTTTCGAGGATTACATGTGTGTGCTCAATGAAAGTTGAGTATGAATTAGGTGATCCAATTTACTTGTAGAAATAATAAACTTTAAGTTTTAGTAGCGACCAGAAACGACCGAAGGATCCGAGAATTAGTTCCCGTTGATCCTGCGGGGGAGTGCTGCTATGGGAGTTCGGCTAAGCCATGCAAGTCAGAGGATTCGCAAGAGTCCAGGCTGAATGCTCAGTAACACGTCAATAATCTGCCCTTAGGTCGGGGATAACCTTGGGAAACTGAGGGTAAAACCCGATAGGTAAGGAATACTGGAATGTTTTCTTATTCAAAATTAGCCTAAGGATGAGTTGGCGGCTGATTAGGCTGTTGGTAGTGTAACGGACTACCAAACCTACGATCAGTACGGGCCGTGAGAGCGGTTGCCCGGAGAAGGGTACTGAGACACTGACCCTAGCCCTACGGGGTGCAGCAGGCGCGAAAACTTTCCAATGTGCGCAAGCGCGAGAAGGGAACTCCCAGTGCTCATGTTTTACATGGGCTTTTGCTAAGTGTAAATAGCTTGGCGAATAAGTGGTGGGTAAGACGGGTGCCAGCCGCCGCGGTAACACCTGCGCCACAAGTGGCATTCGCGTTTATTTGGCCTAAAGCGTTCGTAGCCGGATCTGTAAGTCCTGAGTGAAATCGTTGCGCTTAACAAAACGGCGTGCTCGGGATACTGCAAATCTAGGGATTGGGAGGAGTCGGGGGTATTTTCGAGGGAGCGGTAAAATGCTATAATCTCGAGAGGACCACCTGTGGCGAAGGCGCCCGACTAGAACAAGTCCGACGGTGAGGAACGAAAGCTAGGGGAGCAAACCGGATTAGATATTAAGAATCCTGCTAGATTTTCTGAAGAGTATTTTCACATAGTTTGCAAAGCTACGAAGTGTGAAATGAAAAACTGATTATCGTTAATGAGGATGATTAACTAATTACCCGAGTAGTCCTAGCCGTAAACGCTGTGAACTAGATGTTGCGTATTCTTCGTGAATATGCAGTGTCGGCGTGAAGACATTAAGTTCACCGCCTGGGAAGTACGGTCGCAAGGCTGAAACTTAAAGGAATTGGCGGGAGAGCACCACAAGGGGTGCGGCGTGCGGTTTAATCCAACTCTACGCGGTGAATCTCACCAGCAGCGACGGCAGGATGAAGGTCAGGTTGAATGTCTTACCCAACGAGCCGAGAGGTATTGCATGGCCGTCGTCAGCTCGTGCCGTAAGGTGTCCTCTTAAGTGAGGTAACGAGCGAGACCCATGCCCATAATTGCTAACAGGCTCTCTGGAGTGTCTGAGCACCTTATGGGGACTGCTGTGGAAACACAGAGGAAGGTGTGGGCAACGGTAGGTCTGTATGGTCCGAATCTGCTGGGCTACACGCGCGCAACAATGGCCGGAACAATGGGATGCAACACCGAAAGGTGGAGCTAAACCTCGAAATCCGGTCTTAGTTTGGATTGAGGGTTGTAACTCACCCTCATGACAACGGAATCCCTAGTAATCGGGCTTCATCACGGCCCGGTGAATATGTCCCTGCTCTTTGCACACACCGCCCGTCAAACCAACCGAGTTGGGTTCGGGTGAGATCCAGCTTCTAGCTGTATCAAATCCGGATTCGGTGAGGTGGGTTAAGTCGTCACAAGGTATCCGTAGGGGAACCTACGGATGGATCACCTCCTTTTTTTTTATTTACTTTATTGTGTCTAAATGTAAATAGAAACCATGTACTCTTGGGCCCGTAGCTCAGGGGTAGAGCGCCTGCCTTGCAGGATGTGAATAATATGAATAATATTACTGTTCATCTAAGTGAGCAGGAGGCCTCGGGTTCAAATCCCGACGGGTCCATTCCTTGAGAAAGGAAAGTAAAGGTCCCAAAAGGGCCAAAACGTCTTCGAGAACGGCAGTTCTTGGCGACGTAGGTTAGATATGAGTGATTTGCAGTCGAGTGAGCACTGTTTAAATCCATCCCAACTTCATATTGATGAGCCATAAGTAGGTTGTAATGTGTTTGAATAAATGTGAGAAATCACAAATTTTCTACGTACGCTGCTAGATGGATGACTAGGCTCAAGATGCCGAAGAAGGACGTGACAAGCTACGAAATGCCTCGGCGAGTTGAACGTGGGCGTTGAACCGAGGATGTCCGAATGAGACTTCTCTTTAAGAACCCGTATGGGTTAGGGAACGCAGGGAATTGAAGCGTCTTAGTACCTGCAGGAAAAGAAATCAATTGAGATGCCGTTAGTAACAGCGAGCGAAAGCGGCTCAGTTCAAACCGAATCCGTTGCAGTAATGTAACGGGAATGTGGTGTTGTGGACTCTTTTTTAAGCCAACATGTTGACTCGAAGTCTGCTGGAACGCAGCACAGTATAGGGTGATAGTCCCGTAGAGGTAAACAAGTTGGTTGTAAGAGTATCCTGAGTACCATACCTTGAAATTGGTGTGGGAATCTGGGGAGCATTAATCTCTAAAACTAAATACGTCTTGAGACCGATAGCATATCAGTACCGCGAGGGAAAGTTGAAAAGAACCCGTAAAAGGGTGTTAAAAGATCTGAAATCTAGCAGTTATAGAATGATAGGGCCCTTTGGGGTTCTATCGTGCTTTTTGAATAAAGCGCCAGGGAGTTTTCTTCAGTGGCAAGGATAACTCGTAAAGAGGTATCCGAAGCGAAAGCAAAATCCCGCAGGTAACGAGGGGAGTCGTATGAAAGTGCGATAAGTCACTGGGGACAGACCCGAAACCGAGCGATCTATTCCTGGGCAGGCTGAAGCGAGGGTAAGACCTTGTGGAGGGCCGCAGAGGTTCTACGTGCAAGTGTTCTTCTGACTTGGGAATAGGGGTGAAAAGCCAATCGAGCTCGGCGATAGCGGGTTCCTGCCGAAATTGACCTTAGTCAAGTCTCGGACGAGATGGTTATGGTTGTAGAGCGACGGATAGGGGGCTTAGGCGGGGAAACCTGTCGGCTCTTTGTCCAACTCCAAATGCTGTAACATTGTAGACTCCGGGAAACAGGGAATGTTGGGGTAAACTTCATTTCCGCGAAGGGAACAACCTAGACTACAGTTAAGGCCCCTAAATACCGACTCAGTGATAAAGGGTGAACGGTGTCCGTGATCTGAGACAGCGAGGAGGTTGGCTTAGAAGCAGCCATCCTTTAAAAAGTGCGTAACAGCTTACTCGTTGAGGTCGTGGGCCCGGAAAATTGACGGGTCTAAGTCGGTTGCCGATACTGTAGGCCACGATAAGTGGAGGTAGGCAGGCGTGCTCGTAGGGTAGAAGCTTTTTCGTAAGAAGAGGTGGACCTGCAAGCAATGAATATCCTGGTGGTAGTAGGATCTTAGCAGTGTGTGAATCACTGCCGTCGTAAGGGCAAGGGTTCCTTGGCAATGTCTGTCAGCCAAGGGTTAGTCGATCCTAACCTAACTCGTAACTGAGGAAGGGGAAAGGGAAAGCGGTTAATATTCCGCTACTATTGTCATATGTGCGGTGACGCAAGTTTTATTTCTGACGCTTCGGAATAGGTTGACACATCTTGTCTGGTGTGCCAACGCGAATAATGGTGGGGAGTATCGTAATGATGAGAACCAGCATAAAGCGCGGACGAGCGGGTCTATGACTCGTTCAATTGATTTCTGGAGTCCTTGAAAAGGGAATAAAAATAAATTGATGATAATCGTACCCAGAACCAGCACTGGTGCCCCTAGGTGAGAAGCCTAAGACGTGTGAGTTTAAACTAGTTCAGGGAATTCGGCAAATTGGTCCCGTATCTTCGGTATAAGGGATCCCTAATTTCGTATTCGTATGAGTGCGATTGTAGGGCGCAGAGACCAAGGTGGTCCGACTGTTTAACAAAAACTTAACATTCTGCGAGGCTGTGAAGCTGTGTATAGAATGTGACATCTGCCCAGTGCCAGTACTTTAAGCTTCGTTTCAACGGGGTGAAGAGCTGGTAAACGGCGGGAGTAACTATAACTCTCTTAAGGTAGCGTAATACCTTGTCGATTGAATGTCGACTTGCATGAATGGTGTAACGAGATTGCCACTGTCCCGAACTAGTGTCTCCCGAACACTCCGTTCTGGTGTAAAGGCCAGAGATTTCCAGTGGGAAGCGAAGACCCCGTGAAACTTTACTGTAGCCTGTCGCTGTGGTGTGAATTTTGTTGTATAGTGTAAGTGGGAGCTGCTTGAGGCCATAGGCGTTAGCTGGTGGTTTAGGCGATAATGTAACACCACTCTCCAGAATTTACATCACTCACCCGATAAGGGGACACCGATTGGTGGACAGTTTGGCTGGGGTGGCACGCAGTTGAAAGGATATCAATTGCGCCCAAAGGTTGACTCATCCGGTTTAGAAATCCGGAGTGGAGTGCAAAGGCATAAGTCAGCCTGATTGGACTTTAAACATAACAAATTCCAAACGCGAAAGCGTGGCTTAGCGAACTCCTGTGCCTTCTTAATGAGGGCCAGGAATGACTGAAAAGTTACTCCGGGGATAATTGAGTTGTCGCGCCCGAGAGTTCATATCGACGGCGCGGTTTGCTTCTTCGATGTCGGCTCATCCTATCCTGGCGGTGCAGAAGCTGCCAAGGGTGGGGGTGTTCACCCATTAAAAGGGTTCGTGAGCTGGGTTCAGAACGCTGTGAGGCAGTTTGTTTGATATCTACTGGGAATGTTGGGTATCTGAAAGGAAGGATCTTTTAGTACGAGAGGAACGAAGGTTCGTTGCCTCTGGTGTACCGGTTGTCTGATAAGGCACGCCGGGCAGCTACGCAATAAGTGATAAATGCTGAACGCATCTAAGCATGAAGCACACCTTGAAATGAGATACCCTAGGGCACGGCAAGAACAGCCGTTTGATAGAAGTGAGGTGTACGCACGAAGGCAACGACGTGTTGAGCCTGCACTTACTAACGCCCATATCTTTTCACATTACAATCTACTTATGGCTTTCATCATTTTTTTCTTTGTTATTAATCATTATTTTATTGTAGCTTTAGCTATGGTGTCTTTTTGAACATAATGATTTTCTTGAGAAATATTTTATGTAGCGAGAGCTCTGCTTTTAGATGCGTTTTGGTTCAACGTTTTTCTCGTTTTGTTTTAGTGGATTTGATACCCAACATGGTGTTTATTGGTTAGTAAACTGCCTCATATTCGGATTTGGTATTTTTTAGGAACCCTTTTTTGTGAATTTTACGTCGTTACCCCACCCTTTTGATTTGGTATTGGGTGTTTATATCTCTTAATTTAGTGCAATTTGGATGAGCCGACGTCGAAAGAATTATAATTGCTTGGTTGGTTTTTGGTTTACGGATTTATTGAGTAATTTTGGTGAGAATTATTTATATATTGATTATCGGGAGGTATTGTGATGAATACCGAAGTTGAGCTATATTTGAAGAAGTGTAATTTGGCACCTGTTGTGTATGAACATCCTGCGGTGTTTTCCGTCGATGAAGCAGAAATTCATTGCAAACACGTTAAAGGGATGCATTGTAAAAATCTATTTTTAAAGGAAAAGGAATGTGTGGTCCCTCGTTATTTTCTTGTTGTGATGGATGCGTTTAAACGACTTAATATTAATCAACTTGCAAAGTTACTCGGTGTTAAGAAATTGACTTTTGGTAGTCCAGATGAGTTATTTTCTTATTTGGGACTTACTCCAGGTTCTGTGTCTCCATTGGGGCTTATTAACAATACAAATCATGAGGTTGTCGTAATTGTTGATCATGATGTGTGGGATGCTGCATCGGTTAATTTTCATCCTAACATTAATACTGCGTCACTTGAGTTTACTCGTGAACAGTTTCATTTATTGATGGAGTCGTTTGCAAATGAGAAGAAGGTGGTGAAGTTGGAATAAAAAGTTTGAACTTTAACTTTATACTTACCATTCAAATTTCCATAGTGGATCTTGCATTTTTAGTTCTGCTTCGTCTTTGTGGCCGGACTTTGCGGCGTCGTCTAAGAGATGTTTTGCAATTATTTTGAGTCGTTCTTTGTTGATTTCGACGTCGTCTTCAAATGAGGAGTATCGCTCTAGTATGTCTTCAAATAGAGTCATTCTTGTTTTTGCATTCATTTTGGATGCTGTGTGGCGAGTGATGTGACTTTCACGATGAAGGTTTTCAAAGTTTTTGAGAAGTTCTTCGAGTTCTTTTAGGTCTCTTTTTGCGTCGTCACAGAATTCTCGTATGGCATCAATATCTGTATCTATGTTGATTCTCTTTTTTTCTGTTTCTTTTTTGAAGAGTTTTTCCCACCAGGTTGGTTTTGGCTCTGTTGATTGATTACTCATGTGTTGTATAGGATGGGCATATTAATTTATATAGTTTGCTTATTGTGAAGACTAAATTAGGCGATTAAAGGGTTGCGTTTTAGCAATTTGTGGGTTATAGATTTTTTTGGTAGGGTTTCATATGTCTAAAAAGCAGAAAATTCATCAATTTTTACGTGAAAGTGGACTATTTACTTCAAAGGGCGAAATACTTCGTGTGCTTGAAGCTGGTCGAGTTGAAATTGCTGGTGTTGTTGTGAAGAATCCAGAGTATCAATTCAAGTTGCGTGAAGAAGTTTTTGTTGATCGAAAGAGAGTATCTGGTAAAGAAGAACATTTGTATCTTTTATTGCATAAACCGGCTGGGTATGTATGTCATAAATTAAATGCAATACAGAAACAGGCTGGTAAAAAAAGTATTTTTAGTATTTTGCCCGTATCAACTTCTTTTGAGGATTTGAATCGTTTGACGTGTGTTGGACGATTGGACGAAGATACAACGGGGTTATTGATTATTACATCAGATGGGAAATTGAATCATTTTATCACCAATCCGATGCATTCTGTTGAGAAAACATATCGGGTAGTGCTTGATAAACCCTTATCGTCGGAAGCGAGAGCGAGAATTGAAGAAGGATTAATTATTGTTTTGGAGGAGGATGGTGAGGTTTTTAAGTATAAGACGAAACCAGCCAAAATCACTATGGGTCGTGATGCGTGTTCACTTGAGATTACTATTTCTGAAGGTAAGAAGCGTGTTGTTCGCAGGTCATTTGAAGCTGTGAATAATCAAGTAGTAGATTTGTGTCGTGTGCGAATTGGTAAATTAGTGTTAGATACAGAAGTTCCTCGAGTTGGTGATGTTAAGAAAGTGTATAAGGAGTATATTATGGAGCGCGTACAGTAAGTTTTTCTTAGGAATTTCTTGTTAGTGTTAAATTTTAAATATTTCTTTAAGGTATTCGTTTTTGGTGGAAAGTTTTATATACTTAATGTTAACTATTCTTTACATTAAGTTGTGTTAATTTGACTTGGAGAAACTATGGAACAAAAAAAGTTGTATGCTTTATTAGTGGCTTGTTTGCTTAGTGTAATTGGTTTGCCTTTTTCAGTTGTTGATTTTGGATGGATTTGGGCAGTTATTATGATGGTTATTGAAATTCCGGTTATTTATTTTCTCTATCTTAAGTTTGGTTATTCCGTTCAAGATAAAATGTACGGAAAACATGCTGATAAAGATGAGCGACTTCGGTATTGTCATATGTATTCTGCGTCTGTTAGTTTGATGGTTCTTGTGAGTGTTCTTACTCTGTATATTTACTTTTATCAATTTTGGGTGATTGATATTGGTTCCTTGGCTTTAGCCTCTGGTTCTATTCTTTTTGCCCTTTTGGTATTTGGGATTACATTTGTTATAAAATCTCGGTGGGGATGAATTTATGAAGAATAGGATGAAAGAACTTCGTGCTCGTCACAGTCTTACTCAGGAGAATTTAGCGGAGTTAGTTTGTGTTACTCGTCAGACGATATTGGCTATTGAAGCAGGAAAGTATTCTCCTTCACTTGATCTTGGGTTTATGATTGCTCGTGCGTTGCAGTCAAAAATAGATGAAGTTTTTTTATTTGAATCTGGTGAAAAATAAATTATTGCTTACTTGTTTGAAAAAAACCTGGCCTGCCGCAGCAGGTGGGGAAAATGGTACACCGGAAAGGAAGGGGGGTTAGTATCCCGGTGCGCCATAACTGTGATTTTTGAATTTGGTGATTTACTTTTGCTGATTTTATTTTTTGGAAGATGTTGATTATTTTTTTGAGGATGTTGTTTAATTGAGAACTTTGCATAATTCATATTTTCATGGCAAAGTTATCAAAGAGCACTTTGCAATGGCTCGATTTAATCTTATTTCAGCGCCTCATGGCGCTGTATAAATGTGACAAATCGATTTTTGCAAAGTTCTCTATTGTTGAAATAAGGTTCGTGGTACTCGTTGTTGTTCAATTATTTGTACTTGGTCGTTTACAGGACGTAGGGTTTGTAGATATCCTGTGAGCCCACGTGATTCATCAATAAATGGTCCGGACGTGTTTGGTTCGTGTTTTAGGAGGAATCGTTGTGTTAATCCGTTAGGGGTGTAGTGGTTTACCGTGCCCATACCTAGTTCGCCATATGCTGATTGTTTGATTTGATAGGCTTGGACGTTGGAGTCTACTGTACTGTATACATGTGGCAGTATAAGGGCTAATGAAGTGCGTCGCCCAATTTTATTTTCTAAATCTGGCAGTGAAAGTGAGGTCCCTTGCTCTTCTACAAATTGAGGATGCACTAGGTGATGGCGTTTCGGAGCGATCTGGTTATATCTTGCTTTTATTTCTGGTGTCCCATCTGGTTCGTCGTTTACCCAATTCGCTCTGGCAATTTTTTGTTCGGTTCCATTATAAAAAAATACACCATCATGTTTACGTGCAGCGGTAAAGTAATTTTTCATTGATTGTTGTGAGGGAACGTGTTCAAATTGAGGATATGATACATCTTTAATCACTCTATCTTGTACTAAGCGGTCGGCTAAGGTATTTCCATCAGCAAATATTATTATTCCTTGAATATATTTGTTTTCACCTCCTTCTTCGTGTGGTTCGTTTGTTAATATGTCTGGTACTCTGCCATCGCGTATGTTTTTTGTGGCATTTGGGAGACTTTGGTCTAGGTAGTAATTGACCAATGCATTGAACATATCCAAAACCATATGATTTCAGTGGCCGAGGTTCTATTTATAGATTACTTTGCTAATTGTTTTATTTTTTGGTAAAATAAATCGATAAATTAATAAAATGTAAAATAATTTGGGCTTTTGGTGGTTTTTTGGTAATTTATGATAAACAGTTTAATCGGGATGTTTTATTTTTATATGGTGAGAATGCGCGTATAAAATTAAAGGATTTAGCGGTGGGTTTGAAAAAAAGTTCTCAGTTGCTAAAACATACCACAGAACGTTTGGTACATTCTTCTGTGCTGATTCTGCCACATGCAATTATAGATTATTCCCAATGTGGTTTATTGTTGTTTCGGGTTTACTTTAAAGGGGCTTATATTAGTGATCGAGATAAAATTGCAATTATGCAAGAATTGTCTCAAAATCCCTATATTACTGCAACTTATGAACTTGAGGGTGAGTATGATCTCGTTGCTGAATTTATGACTCCAAACCCATCTCGGTTTAATAAGGAAATAAAAAAGTTGGCAAGTATTATTCCCACATTAAATAATTATAAAGTTCTGTTGACTGTGGTGACGCATATTTATCCTCGTTTCTATTTGCCTCGTAATCCTGTGTTAGTTGAATTAGTTGGAAATGAAGTCATTGTTGGGGGAGATAGAAAAGTTGTTGAATTTACAGCTGATGCGCGAAATGTGTTAAAGTGTTTATCTCTTGAACCACAAATTCGATATTCTTCGCTTGCGATTAAAACTGGTTTGAATATTAAAACTGCAACTAAATTACTTCATGATTTAGAGAAGGAAAAGATTATTCGTGGATATAAGTATACGCTTGCTATTTCTAAGTTGGGAGGTTATCATTTTCGACTGTTTTTGAGTTTACATAACGTAAGTGCTGAGCGTGAGAGCGATTTAAATCATTATTTTTCTCGTTGTAAAGAGGTTGTGCAAGTGAGTAAAACCATTGGGGATTGGGATGTTGAAGTTGATATTGAAGCATTAGATAAGTCACGCATTCGTTTTTTGACCTTAGAAATTCGGGAAAAATTTAAGGATATAATTCAAAGTTTTAACATCATGGAGATATATGATTTTTATAGCCGAAAGTACTTGCCGGATTCGTATTTTGATGAGACACACATCGGTAAATAAGATAAACTTAGAAAAGGTAATTAAAAAGAAAAAATTAATTTTTTTGGATTACTTTGATGTTTCCTTTAGCACAATATGGGCAGTTACCTTGCCAACCGGTTTTTCGTTGGAATGAATAACTGCATACATTGCATTTATATGCTGTGTAACCTGAAGCGACTTCAGTCATTCTATCTTCTTGTCGAGGTACAATTTTTTGAAGTGACGCTGTTGAAGTTGGCGCAGGAACGGATACTTTTCGTTCCGCAAGTGGTTTGTCTTTAAGAACTTTCATTCTACTGTTTGGAAATGATAGACAGTTTACACACATTAACATGTTACTTTGCGGCTCAAGTTTTAACTCGGTTGCGTAAAACTTTAAGTGGCAGTTGTTACAATCCATTATTAAATCAGAAAAGTTCTCATCCATTCTCTTCACCTATCTCTTTTTTTTTGACTACTCTTGACTGTTAGTTGAGAAAAATGGGCGCTCGGTCTCTTATAAACTTTTCTGTATCCCAGTAGGTATTGCCGAAAGGCTATGAATTAGGATATTCGTTTTTGACTATGATCTAGTTGATTTTGATACAGTATGTATCTGTGGAGAAGATGCTCTATTATTATTATTTTTTTCTAATTTTTTCAAGTTCAGTGATTTCCGCCTTTTTAATTTCCAACATTGTTTGAGATAATTTTTCTAAAAGTTCTGTTTGTCTGCGAGATCTGTCAGTTTGACTCATCAGAAGGAATATGATCACAAGTGCTTCAATGAGAAGTATTATTATTATCACTACCAGGACTAATAGTAACTCTGCAAGTGGGACATCTACACCAAATATAATCATTTTTAATGGATTGTAATTTTTTGGGTTTTTAAATCTTTGTGGCACGGCGTTTTCATCTTAATTTATAGTTTGACATCAATATCTTTATAATCCTCTTTATTTTATTCTCTTTGGTGCTCACCTGATGATGAAAAAATCTCCTTTTGTGTTAATGCTTTACTGTATATTTTTGACCTCACTATGTATTGTGACTTCCGTTAGTGCGGTGTCGAGTGAACAGTATCATCTTAAACTTCTTGCAGTTGAAGAGGATGGAGCTGGTGTTATGCATGGAACGGACGCGGATGTATTTTTAGAGGTTAGGCCAGGAAGGGGACGCGTTTTTTTAGATACATATCCCGCAACGAAAATGGATACACAAATCTCTACACGTTACGCTAAAGATATTGCGTGCGAGATTGCTCGTGTTGATTGTTCTGGGTTTGATTTTACGTATACTATTCAAGCTAAAACAAGTATTATCGGAGGTCCAAGTGCGGGTGCAGCTGTGAGTGCTATTACTACGATTGCATTGTTAGACTTGCCTTATTCAGATGATGTTGCTGTTACTGGTACTATTAATAGTGGCGGGATTGTTGGTCCAGTTGGGGGAGTTAAGCAAAAGATTGAGGCAGCGTCGGATGTTGGTCTTTCAAAAGTTTTAATCTCACAAGGAAGTGCGAATGATAGCTCGTATTCTAATGTTACTAATCAAACCTCATATCTTGATTTAGTGCAGTATGGACATGACAATTTGTCTATTGAAGTTATTGAAGTTACATCTTTGCAAGAAGTTGTTTATTATTTGACAGGTAAGAACATTACTTCAACGCATTCCGATGTCGTTAAAAATAATGAGTATTCATTGATTATGGGTCAAGTTCGCGAGAAATTATGTGCTCGGTCAATGATGTTGAATTTATCTTATTCTCAGCTGCCTTTGCAGTTTAGGGTGCCTTTGCAAAATGCTCTTCTACAAAGTGAAAATGATTCATTGAATCAAAATCAGACAAATATTAGTTTAGCCGTTTTCAAAACTTTTGAAGAACAAATTAGTGAACGATTTAACAAGTCAATATCTGCTCAAGAGTTAGGTAATGATTATAGTGCTGCTAGTTTTTGTTTTGGGATTAATATAGAACTGCAAAATCAGTTGCTTGAATATGAAAATTTATCCGTTGATGCATTGGATGATGGGTTTTCAAGATTGGCTGTAAATGTTTCTCTTTTCGGGAGCGAACTTGGAAATAGAACCATTCATACTATTTCTGATTTGCAGACCAAAATGATAGTAGAGGAACGTCTTAATGATGTATCAAATACTCTTTCTAGTCCTGATAAAAATGTGCGATTGCTTGCATATGGGATAGAGCGTTTTCAAACAGCGCAGATTTGGCAAGATTTTTTTATGATGAAGGGTGAGAAAGTCAATGTTGATGAAAATACTCTCATACTTGCTTGTAATGCCAAGTTGACAGAAGCATTAGAGCGAATACAATATACTGAGTTGTTTTTGCCTCCGGCGATGGTAAGCGGGATTCGAGAGAAAATAGGTTTTGCTGTTACGGCACGGGATAATGGATTGTATTCTTTGTGTTTAAGTATAGCATCACAAGCAAAGGCTGATTCTAATGCGATTCTTACTTCTATTGGATTATCGCATTCTAGTGTTCGTGATTTTATATTAGGGAAACAACGTGCAGTGGAACAGATTATTGCGTTACAGTCTGAGGAAGGAAAGTTCCCTATTTTAGGATATTCCTACTACGAATATGCAAAAACTTTGAGTTCTACTGATCCGTTTACATCACTTGTGTATATGGAATATGCTTTGGAGTTAAGTGATTTGTCGTTATATTTTCCTTCTTCGAATGGTAATGTGGGTATTGTAAAGGATTATTTTATCCCCATACTGAGTACAAGGGAAAGGTACCTTGCAATATTTGGTTTTGGGCTCGGAATAATTTGTTCTGTGATAGTGTATCTGTTGTTGCAATTTCGAATATTTAGACGAGAACAACGTGAGAGGTATAGATGGAAGAAATAGTTTTTTTGAATTTTATTCGGGTGTTAATTTGATTGACTTTTGTCATATATATCATGTTTAACGATATATGGCATTAACTTGTCTTTTTTTAATTTTAATTCAATTAAAATTTAATTCTGTTCTTGCTCTTCCCGATAATTTTTTATGAGAGCCATGTCTTTTTCATTGCATTTAAGTTGGATTTTCTTGCCCGTTTTAGGATTTTGAAGTACTACTTTATCTTGGAGAAGTTTCACTTCGTACGTTTCGCCTTTGTACATAACTAAATCTCCGCGTTTGAAGTGTGGTGCTCGATATAAGACAGTGAGTCGGTAAATTGTTCGGCCATCTTTTTCTGAGAATAATTTTGCTGTTACAAGATATATTCCACCATATTTTTTTTGCAGGTTTTTTGCGGCTGCTTTGGTAGTTTTAGCATCTGCTGAATAGAGGTCTATTCCTGTTTTTTGTTCTACTGTTTTTGGTATGGGAACTTTAGCTTTATCATGGATATTTACTGCTCTTTGTACATGTTCAATTTGTACATTTCGTAGTTGCATAATAGCTTCGAAGTATAATGGATGTTTTCCTTCCCATGCTTTTGGTTTAGCGTTTTTTCTGGGGGCTAGTTCGACTGCGTGGAATTTCATGTTTTGAGTTATCTCTTGTATTTTTGTTAATATTTTGAGTTTGTGGAGACTTTAACCTGTATTTTTAAGAGTATATTTGAGGGTAAGCTTTATATATGTTCTTCTTTAAAATTTTAAGATGGCAGCTGAAAAACAATCTATATTTTCCTATATTCTCATTGGTCTTGCAGTTCTTGCAGTGTTCATTGGTCTTCCTGTTCTTTTCTTTACTTACTTTGGAGCGGGAGATGTGCATGGACAAGGTAGGGTTGCATTAATTCCTATTGATGGAGTTATTATGACTTCATCGGGGTCTAGTTTCGGAGAATCCTATGTTGGGTCTGATGATGTTGTGAGTTATATAGAAGATGCAGCGAGTGATCCTACAATTGATATGATCATGCTGGAAATTAATAGCCCAGGTGGGTCGGCAGTTGCGTCTGATGAGATTGCATCTGCTGTTTTGAAAGTGGATAAACCAGTTGTAGCGGTTATACGTGAAGCAGGAGCGTCTGGTGGGTATTGGGTTGCCTCTTCAGCAGATTATGTGATTGCAAATAAAATGTCTATAACCGGAAGTATTGGTGTTATTTCGTCATACTTAGAATTCTCTGGGTTGATGGAACAATATGGTGTTCGTTATGAACAGTTGACAGCTGGGGAGTATAAAGATATGGGTACTCCGTATCGGGCATTAACTTATGAGGAAAAGAATAAAATGACATCAAAGTTGGATCGAGTTCATGAGTTTTTCATTCAAGAAGTTGCTAAAAATCGAAATATGACCCTTGAAGCTGTGCGCGAATTGGCTACAGGAGAGTTTTATTTAGGTGTTGAAGCTAAGGAGTTAGGACTTGTTGATGAACTTGGTGGGCAAGATGAGGCTGAGAAATATTTGAAAACTCGAGGAAATTATAGTTCAATTACATATGAGGTATATCAAAGAGATCCTAGTTTTTTTGATATTTTGTCTGGTGTTGTAACACATATGTCGATGTCGGTTGGAAAAGGTATTATCTCTGGAATGACGGAATCCTCTCAGAGCGTTAGAGCGGATTTACGTTAAGGTGAACTTCATGAAAATGTCAAGACGAGCTTTGTTGTTTGCTTTTATACTTACTTTAGTTGTCGCTTGTGTAGCTGCTGATTCTGTTGATGTTAATTCGAGTGACGGTGCAGTTGTGTCAGAAGATGTGGCGGTGGTTGAATCTTTAGAGCCGCAGCAAGTTAAGGTTGGACTTTATCTGTTAAATCTTGGCAAGTTTGATGTGTCCTCGGGTTCGTACACTGCGGATTTTTACATGTCTCTTACTTGTGAGACTGAATGTGATCCAAAGTTTGAGTTTATGAATGGCCGCGCATCGAGTGTTGAGAAGATTACAGATGAACCAAATTCTAAGTTTTATCGAATTCAGGCAAATTTGAATAATCGCGTTGATTTGAAGCAGTTTCCTTTTGATTCGCAACGGTTGACTATTTTACTTGAAGATAAAGAGAAGACGGTTGATGAGTTGGTGTATATTGCTGATTTGAATCAAAGTGGAATTGATCCATCTATTGCGTTTACTGGTTGGGATTTGAAGGGGTTTGATGCGACCGTGAGTGAGCACGAATATCCTATTTATGGTGAGACGTATTCGCAGTATGAATTTGGGCTGCCAATTAGTCGGATTATGTGGAATTCTTTTTTGAAGACGTTTTTACCTGTTATTTTTATTGTGCTCATCGTGTTGTTTAGTTTTATTTTGGATCCAGATAAGGTTGCGACTCGTCTGGCTATGGCAGGATCGTCTTTGATTGCATCAGTTATGTTTCATATATCCATTACAAATCAAATTCCACCAGTTGGGTATTTGACGTTTGCGGATAAGTTTATGGCACTAACGTATTTTGTGTTGCTTCTTGCGTTTGTGATTAATATTACATTACTTGAGTTGCAAGAGAGAAAGAAAACTGAGCTGGTTGAGAAGATACATCGGAGGACAGAGTTCACGATGTTTATACTTGTTCCGTTATTGTATTTGTTGTTGTTTTTGTTTGGATTTTAGTGGTGTTCTATTTTTTTATTATCTATTTTCGATAGTTTTTTATTTTGAATTATTTCCTTTTTAATTATGGGATATGCTTCGTTGGTTACTGAGTTGGAAGGGTTGAAGTCTGAGTCGAAGAAGAAAGTGTTATCCTCTTTTTTTAAGACGGGCCCTGGGCAGTATGGTGAAGGAGATGTATTTTTGGGAATTACTGTGCCGGTGTTGCGTTCGGTTGCATTGCGGTATCCTATGCTGGGGTTTGATGATATTTCAAAGTTACTTGGGTCTGTTGTGCATGAGCATCGGTATGTAGGGTTGGCGTTGCTTTGTACTCGATATACTAAAGGAGATTTGGTTGTGAAGAAGGAATGTTATGATTTTTATGTGGCTCATTTCTCTTGTGTAAATAACTGGGATTTAGTGGATACGTCGGCTCCTGTTGTTGTGGGTGAGTATTTGTTTAGTCATCCTGAGTTACGAGGCGCGTTGTTTGAGTGGGCAGGATCATCACGAATGTGGACTCGTCGTGTTGCTGTTGTGTCACAGTATTATGCTATTAAACGCGGACACTTTAATGAAATTTTGAAGTTGTGTTTTTTGCTGCTTGATGATAAAGAGGATTTAATGCATAAAGCGTGTGGATGGATGCTTCGTGAAGTGGGGAAGAAGGATGCATCGGTGTTGCGCCGATTTTTAGATGAGCATGCCGTGCTGATGCCGCGGACAATGTTACGATATGCTATTGAGAAGTTTGATGCTGATGAGAGGAGGAAGTATTTGGGGATGAGAGGCCTGAGGATGAAGAAGTTAAGATAGTGGATGGTAGTGTGTTAATTTGTTGGTGTTATTGACTTGAATCAATATTATCTTGTGCCACGATGGCATAACTATCCATTACTAAACCCATTGTTGGGCCTAGTTTCATTTCTCGCATGGGTATACTTTTTGTGTATTTTCCAGTTCCCATATTTTTGGTTTTTTCAGATAGAGAGTAGGTGAATACACCTAGCCCGATTGGAATTTTTTCATATGTTGGAGATTGCAGCATGTGTAGTCTTTTATCCATTCTGTGGTTTGGCTCACGGAGTATGTCTCCTTTTCGCGGGTTTACAGATAAGATGTTTTCAAGTGGTTGAAGCGGTGAGACATATTGCTGTGGATATGTTGGTATTTCTTTGTATCGTGCGGTTTTGGTGTTTATTACTGTTTTTGTTAGTTTGTCGTTTTCCACATTTGTTTCTTGATCCGTTTTTATGTCCCATGCTATCACATCACTGTTAAGTTTTGTGTCTAGGTATGTTTGGGTGCTATTTGCGGTTATGATTAATCCTAGTGGAACGTGACGTGGCATATATGGTTCTTTTGGATTTAGCGGGATTTCCCCATTTATGGCTTGGATGTAGTCCCATGTCTCTCTGGGGTTTGCTAGGCGCAGTCCGTTGTATTTGTCTTGGTTGCCTTGTAGAAATGTGTTGAGTGCTGCGATTTGCTTGTAATTTTTGAATACTACTGGGTCGTTGCGTTCTGTTTGATTGATGCGTTGGCATTCGTATATTGGGAAGAAGTTGTTTATTTCATCAAGAAGAGAAGGGACTTGAATTTGTTCGCTGTTTGGAAATGTGTTATTGATTCGAAGAAGGTTATATCTCGTATTTCCAATGATGATACTTGTATCCATTTGGTGTTAAGAATAAGGGTACTTTTTAAGAGTTCGGGGTGAAATACTTCACCGCATTGCAACTATCTTCTTATTCCATGAAGCTTTGCAGGGAGAGGTTGACGAGGTTTTCTTTGGCTTGTAATTCTCTGAATTGTGGGCTTAGGCGAAAGAATAATTTTGACTCTATATATGAGCGTTGTAGTGGAATTCCTTTTTGTGCGAGCATGGTGAGGCATTCTGGGATACAGGGCGTTGGTAGATTTGTTCGCTTTGCAATTTCTTCAAAGGTTAGTGGAGCTTCTTGAGTATAGAGAACGAGAAATATTTGTCGCTCGAGTTTGTTGAGTGGAGCAATAATTTGTTTTTGTATTGGTTGACCGTGTGCAAGTTGCATTTGGTCCATGCGATCTTTTAGTTTGTCTAGTTTAGTTTCTACTTCGTGTACGTAGTCGAATATGGCTTGTATTTCAAGACTGTTATCGTTAATTGCACTGAGGTGTTCTTCAAGTACATTTTTAATATCGTTGAGTTGCTGTTCCATAGTTTCACCTACTTGGATAATGTTTGTATTTTCAGAGTCTTGAAGTTCTCTTCAGGATTCAATGGCTGATACTTTTGATTCTCATGCAATTTGGTGCTTGTTGCATGTACACCCCAATAATAATTACATTGTTATGGTTTAAATAGATTTCGCAAAGTGAGTATGAGTACTTTTCTGTGACATGCATTTTTGTTATTATTTTGTAAAATATGTAATCAAAAAGATTATAAGGGGTTGAAATATTGTTTTTCTTTATGGGTCTTTTTAGCTCGATAAAATCATTTCTTGGGATTGGTAGTTCATCTGTTGATGAGAAGGTGGTTGTAAATTCTTCTCATAGTGGAAATCCGGTTGCCCAAAGTAAAAATTATGTTTTGTATGCAGAATCACTTTTGGAATATTCACTTAGAGCATCTAAGGAGTATCGGATTAGCTTTGATAGAACAATAAAAAATGAGTATCGTACTCCGGTGTTACGTGCGTTAATTAAACGGTATCATGATTATGTCGTATTATCTTACTTAGGAACTCTGAAGAAAATGCGTAATCATTCTGGTCTTACAGGACTAAGGATGTATCATTCACTTCCTTCGGCAATTATTGAGGAAAATTATTTTAATTTGCAGTTAGCTAAACTTGGTGCTATGTTAGACATTGAGAAAAACTTAGATGTTAAAGAGGTGGGCTTAATTGTTTATGAAGGGTTAAACCGAATTGACGCTAGCTGTGATAAATTGATGTCTGAATGTTTACATATGCGACATGATGAAAGTCGTTTGGGTGAAGCAAAGCGGGTACAAGATATTGGGGTTATGATTAAGGTTAAACTTGCCAAACATGGTCGCGAGGCAGCGAGTTGGCAAATGGATTTTGAGAGAGTTACTACCCTTAATGTTCTTTCTAAAAGTTCTCGTCTTGAGGCGGCTATATCACTTACTGCTCGAGCCTATCAAGACTATAAAGAGTCACTTAGCACTGCGAAGTTAACTCAACCTGCAGTTTTGAGGGTGGTTGAATATTGTGATGAGTGTAATAGATCATTTGTGTCTTGGGTTGCAAATTATGCTCGCATGCGAAATAGTATGCAGCGAAGCCTTGCTACTACAGGTAAGTATACTCCAGATACGATTGCGGATTTTTCTGATTTTTCTGCTCGATTTGTATCCGAATGTAAGGTTCGTGATTCTAAGTTGTCTTTGATGCTTGATGATTTGACGGTAAAAAGTTTGATTTCACGTAAAGCAGCGTAGTGTTTCATTTTTGATTATTAACTTTATTGATTCAATTTTGGGCAGGATTTCGGGTTTTTTGTTTCTTAACCTTTATAAATGGGGTTGGGTGGTGTTTTGTTATGGCTGTTACTTCGTTTCCTCGGATTGTTTCTATTGCTGAGAGAGGTTTGTTTTATGATTACATGCGTCAAACTCGTCATGCAGTTGAGTATGATGTTATTTTACGAGGTGTAGCTCGAGATAATATGATGATTGTTTCTGATGAAATACGAGCTTTAGTCTTGGGTGGGGATACATATATCGGTCAAGGTCGTGAGCGTCTTCGGTTTGAACTTAAGGGAAATTCTTTAGAGGAATGTATTGATTATGAGGGGCGTGAACGTTTTTTAAGTGGTGCGGTTTCTATGATGAAGTGGGTGTCTCGTATGGGAAGTGCTCCTGCTGGGTTGTATTTTGATGCCAAGGGGTTGTCAACTGCGCTTACTATTCATGCACGGATGCCGATTTTACGAGTTGATCCTAGTTTGTTGCCTGCGACGGAGCGATATAGTTGTCCGTATCAGTGAGTGCGTTCAGTTTTTGATTATTAATTTTTGTACTTTTAGTTTTGAAGCGTAATAATTATAATGTATTCATTCTTTTCATGTGATATGTCGTTTTCATCGAAGCGAGAATTTGAACTAGTGCTCTCTAAAGTAGCTGATTTTACGAAACCTCAAATGCGGCTTGAACAGTATGCAACTCCCGCGTCTATTGTGTCTTCGTGGTTATGGGGCATGGCAATGCGCGATGAGATTCAAGATAAGGTTGTGCTTGATGCAGGATGTGGTCCTGGGATTATTGGTCTTGGGTGTTTACTTCTTGGGGCTAAACGTGTATATTTTGTAGATTGCGATTCGGTTTGTGTTGAGCAATCTCGAGCGCAGTATGCTGCACTTGCGTTGGAGTATGAGTTAGGCGAGGCTGAGTTTATTGTTGGTTCTATTACTCAATTTGAAGTTCTGGTTGATGTGGTAGTACAGAATCCGCCGTTTGGAACAAAGGTAAAACATGCGGATAAATTCTTTTTAGAGAAAGCGTTTGGTGTGTCTTCGTTGGTCTACAGTTTGCATAAATTTACGACATCATCATTTGTACTTGCGATTGCGCGTGATTATTCTTTTAATGCTGCGGTTATAGAACGTTTTTCATATCCTCTTCGAGCACAATTTGCGTTTCATAAAAAGAAGGTTGAGAAGATTGATGTTAGTCTATGGCGATTTGAGAAGATCTGAACTTGTGAAATTTGAGAAAAAACTGAATAGGATAAGAAGTTATGTTGATTTTGGTTTGTTATTAGTTTAATAATCTGTCTAATGCGATGTCTGCGTCAATGTTTCTTTGCATGTTAGCTATTGCTTGGTCTGCGAGATTTTGGATTTCTGGGGAGGTGTTTGTGTATGGTGTTTTTGCTTGGATAATTTCGTAGAGAGTGTTTGTGTTTGTTGTTGGTAGATTTGTGTCTAATAGAAATCGTTCGAGACGCCATTGTGTAAGATAGGGGTATTGTAGTGTGTTTGGGTGAGGATGTTGTAGACTATTATCTTTCCAAATTTCTAAGGAGTTACGAATACCTATTTCTACTTCCAGATATGGTTTTGTATCGGAGAAGGTTGTTTGTAATCTTGGTGGTGTTGTTATTGAATCGTATGGATACAGAATTCTTTTCGCTGCAGACCATTCTGCGAAGTGGTGAATTGAGGTGAGTTCGACTGGTTCTGGTATGGTTGAAGTGGATTTTGCCATGTTGAATTTGTGTGTTTAGTCAGAAAATAAAAGAGTCCCCTCTCCCGGAAAGTCAAGTATCGTTCAGTTTTTTAGACGATAGTTTTTGAACCGGGGATCACTCGGTATCGGCTGATCGTGTTTCATCCAAGCATCCTAGATGCCAATCGCACAATATGCTACAGCCGAGGGTTCTAGCCGCTAAACTAAGAGGGGGCTATAGTTTAGGTTTCGTGAGTAATTTATAAAGCTTTTTCTTGTTTATGAATTGTAGGTGTTATCAGAGGTGGTTTTGGTGGTGGATATGGTGATGTAGTACTTATTATAGGTTGATTTAAGGCTATTTTTAGGAAATGTTTTTAATAGGAATTGTATTTCTTTATGATATGGGATTTATTCGAAGAGTTATTGTGAGTTTTATTGCACTAATTGTTATCATTGTCGTTTTGGTTGTATTGTTTAATTTGTTTATTATTGCGATTATTGGCGGTATTTTGATTGCGATTGTTGCAATTATTGTTGGCTTGTTTAAGCGAATGCAGCGAACGAAGTTTGAGAAGACAATGAAGGAGTCGGCAGCTGAGCGAAAAGCGGCATCGGTTAAGAAAGTGGTGGATGTAGAGTATAAAGTGAAGGATAAAGCTAAAGAGAAAGTTACTGTTGATAGTAAGGAGTAAGTATTTTTACTTGTAGGTTGTTTATTTGCTTTTGTTTTTAGTTTGCGTGGAGTATGATGTTTGGGGTGGTTGATGTGGGATTTATGCTGTTTGTGAATTGTAAGCAATACGATTTGGTAATGGGTTCTAAGGGGGTTTCTTTTGCTCGAAGTTTAGCTTCGGAAAAATCAGTTATTGTTATTCCTAGTCTTCCAATGCTTTCTTCTGTTGCTAATGTGTTGCCTGGTCGCGTTTGTGCTCCGCATGCTGATGCGGTTGTAGCGGGTGCGTTTACTGGGTACGTGTCTCCAGTTGAGTTGAAGAAGTTGGGTGTGGGATATGTTTTGTTGAATCATAGTGAACACAGGTTGCCTTATTTTGTTCTGAAAGAAACGGTAGCTCTTTGTTTGAAGCAGAAATTGAAAGTAATTATTTGCGCGCAAACGATGGGGGAGATTATTCGGTATGTTTCTCTGAATCCATATGCTGTGGCATTTGAACCTCATGAACTCATTGGAAAAAATGTGTCGGTCATTGAGAAATATCCGCATATGATTCAATGTATTGTTGCTGTATCACGACGAACTGGTGTTAAGATGTTTGTTGGTGCGGGTATACATTCTGTGTCTGATGTTACTGGTGCTCGGATGCTTGGGTGTGATGGTGTGTTATTAAGTCATATTGTTGTTGGTGCACGAAATCCGAAGAAGGTTGTTAAGGAGTTACTTGGATAGTAGAAAGTCTGTTTTTTTAATTAAAATTGTTTTTTTTATTTTATTTGGATAGTGAAGGGTTGCGTTCTACCGTATGGTTGGTCTTGGATGTCAGTTACTTTAGTTTTGAATACATATTCTCCTTTAGGAGCGTTTTTTGGGATTGCAATATTAATTCCTTCTTTGGTATATTCTCCACTTTGCATTGTAATTAGTTGGTCGTTGTAAAGAGGCCAGTCTGATGGGGTCATTTCTATTCCTTCCATTTCTTTGTCGTCAATGGTGTACATTGTTCCACCGGGAGTAGTCATGCGGTCGAAGGTAACTTGAATGGTGAATGTTTGCTCCATATCTAAGGTGTTTCGGATTCCTAAACCAAAGAGTAGATTTCCTCCTGCTTCGCCAATTTTTGTTTGAATTGGCATTGCGGTTTGACGTCCTTCATCGATTAAAATACGTTCAATTTCTTGCTGTGTTTGGCCATCTAGATCTGTTTGAATATCGGTTGCACTGCCAATAAATTTGTAGAGGAGGGTTACTCCGCTACCTACTATTACTAATGAGAGGATGATTACAACCATCATGTTGATGGATAGCTCGATTGCTCCTTTTTGATTGAGATGTTTCATGGTTTGGATGTTTTTTATTTTTTAGCATGTTTCTGGTCTAAACTAGATTTAGGGTCATAATGTTTATAAACTTCTAGTACTATTTTTGGGTTATGAAAACGACCTCTTTTCCTCAAAATCTTGCTTTTATTTCAGCTCTTGCTGCAATGTCTTGTAGTGGGTCTGGCTCATCGGGTAAGCCTGGTTGTAAAACTGATGGAGATTGTCCGGGTGAGGAGGTCTGTGTCTCTGGTACGTGTTCTGGTGGTGAGGCTGAAGGTCCTTCTCAACTTGAACAATTGGTATTTGAGGAAGGAGTGACGGATTCTGCTGGACGCGTTATGCTTGGTGATATTGCTGTTCGTGTTGTTCACAAAAATGCTGGTGTTTCTAATGTGCGTGTTGTTTCTTATTTTAATGGTCTGCGGTCTGATGTTATTGCGATTCCGGATTCTTCGTATGTTGCAAATATGGTGACGGTTCCGGTTGAAGTGTCAGAGAGTAACGCGAGTTCTGCTTTGATAATGCAGCAGAATTCTGAGTTTGAGATGTTGCTACAAGCTGTGCGGGCTGAAACAGTTATTAGTCTTGAGACGATTGAGGAACTGGGCAATACGTATACTGCTCTGAAAGATGCTCGGCAGGGTACTGTTCTTCGTGATTCTCGCTATACTGTAAAAGTATGTATGACGCGTGCTGAAGTAGAGCATTCGATTGTGGCTGTGCCAAATGCGATTCTTGATTTTGCTGGTTTAGGAGAACGTGTGGGTACGTTTGCTGGTTATTTTTCTAGTTTTAAGGGTATGATGTTTGAAGCTATGGTTCCTCAGTTTGGAGAGTATGGTGATGTTGAGGGGTATGTTGTGTCTCTTCCTCAAGTTGCGGTGGCGTTTGATGCTCCAGAATTTATATCAGATCCTGTGACGAAGGTGTTGTATGGTGGCTCGATTAGTTTTCTTGGATCGCAAATAGAGAGAGCGGGTGTGTGGAGTATTGTTGGAAGTTGTTCACCGGGGGATAATTCGGATTGTTCTTATACTGCTGGTAAAGTGTGTGGCGGTGTAAATAATTCTATTGTATTTGAGCGAGATGCATGTGGGACTCAATATGAGCTGAGTCGCTGTGGGTTTGAAGAGATTTGTTCGTCTGGCAGATGTCGAAGTGTAGATGATGAGGGAGTTCCTGAGTGTGCACGAGATAGTACTATTCGGGATTTGTATTGTGCTTCGTCCCAAGTGATTGGAACGAATGCGTGTGGCGAATCTGTTCATGTTGATGATTGTTATGAACGGCGTGATGCTCAGGATCATCGTATGGTATGTCGCGATGGTCACTGTGTAGATCGAGCAGGTACTGTATGTTCTGTTCAGGGTCGAAGTTGTATTGATGATCGTGTTGTTGAAACGGATTCTTGTGGTAATTCTCGAGATATTGAAGTGTGTGATACTTCAAGGAATTTGTATTGTGTAAACGGTGCTTGTTCTGAACGGGCAGTTGAAGTTTTAAATGGTCAAGATGATGATGGTGATGGGCAAATTGATGAAGGTCTAGTTGGAACTGGGGATCTTCAAGTTACGTTGTTTTGGGGAGGTGTTCCTGATTTAGATTTGAAGGTACGTTCTCCAGATGGATGTGATATTTCGTTTCGAGATAGGGAATGTGGCCAGGGTGTGTTAGATCGCGATGCACGTTCTAATTGTGATGTTGATGCACTTACACCACCTGAAAATATTCTATTTAACACTCCTGTATCAGGGCAGTATATTATTACTGTTGATCATTACAAGAGTTGTGGAAATGATGGAATTATTCCATTTAGAGTAGGTCTTGCAATGGGTGGTCAAGTGAGTATGTTTAATGGACAAGTGGGACCTAATCAGATGGTAGAAGTGATAAGGTTTAATTATTAGAATTTGTTTCTTTTTTAGTTTTTGCTTCTGTGGGATGTTTTGAATTTTTTTAAGAATTTGAATAAAAGGTTAAATAAAAAATATAGTTAATGTTATATTTATTTCCAGATTTCGTATTCCTTTACAATTAATAGTAGGAAGATGATTAAGAGTACTCCGCCTGCTATCATGTACCATAATCCAGATGTGATGCTTGCGTCTGTTAAGGATTTATACATTCCCCAACCCATTACGATGAAGCCTAACCAGAGGAATTTATCAAGGACTAATTTCATTATTTCAAATTCTTGATCTTCGGTGAGTTTTCGTTTATCGGTTTTTCCAAAGGATGCGAATCGTTGTTTTTGTTTTGTTGCCATGAGTTTTACCTTTTTTGATTTTATGGATCGTTGTTTGATTTGACGTTATTTTATTTAGCTGACCTTTACGAAAAAGGTGGTTGAGTCGTATGCAATACAACTTGCTTCTGTGCCTAATGTACAATCAGATCCAACTGGGGCGGAGATTACTTGAGCTTGGTATAAATAGTTTCCAGATGCGCTTCCGGTGGTGGTAATTGTTATTGGGATTACATCACCATCGGTTGGAGATAGTTCCTTGTCCACAACATCATTGTAAAAGAAAGTTACTTCATTTGGCATATCCGTTTTTAATCCGGGGGTGCCGTCTGTATTTTGTTTCTTTAATTCAACGATTTTTATTCCAAATTTGGATGTGGTTGTTCCTGTGTTAACAACACCAATATTGACTGCTTTTGAGTCGCCACGTTCCATTATTACTTCTCGGTCCACGGATAATTTTTTCCCTGAACTTCTCATGGATTCTAATATTTGGTCTTTAATTTGACTTGATACTTGGGTTGATGTATCGGAAAAACTTTTGAATTGGTTTTTAACGAATCCTAAACCAAGTCCTAGAACAGTAAATGCGATTACGACTACTACGATAGCTTCTATGGATAGATTGAGTGATGCTTTTTTGGAAAATTTTCTTGGAAATATCATCTGCATACCTCTTTTTTATTGTTACTTAGGGATAAATGATTATTTTTGCCTATAAAAAGGTTTCGAAAAGGTAGTTTGTGGGATATAGGTTTGTAAGGTTGTGAAAATAGGAGTTGTTGTTTAGGTGAATTTGCTAGGCGGGATAAAGTTGGAGAAGAAAAAAAAGTATTTTTTAGTTATAGTTGATCTTAATTCATGAAGTCGATTCCGAGTTCATTGGACATTTTGGCTTTTCTATTATCTTGATGAGAATTTACTTCTCCAAAGATGTGTTCTGATCGGACGCCGGTGATGATAATCATTGTCCTTACGGTTCGTTCCAAGTCTTTGTAGATTTGGGCGCCCCAGATGATTTTAGCTTTTTTGGAGAGTCGTTTGCTAATTGTTTCTACTATTTGGCGTGATTCATCAAGAGTGAGATTTTCTCCACCTGAAATATTGATAAGCGCGCCTGTTGCGTTTGAAATGTCAATATCAATTAAAGGATTTTCAAGAGCCTTGGTCACTGATTCCATTGCGCGATGTTCTCCGTCTGACTCGCCTACTCCAATCATTGCGGTTCCACCTTCACTCATGATGGTTTTTACATCGGCAAAATCGAGATTGACTAGTCCTGTTTTAGTAACGAGTTCAGCGATTCCTTTAACTGAATTAGTTAATATTTCATCTGCTACTTTGAATGCAGTTTGTAGTGGTAGATGTGGAGCTAATTCTAAGAGTTTTTCGTTTGGAATAACAATGAGGGTATTGACACTTTGTTCAAGTTTTTCAAGTCCAATCATGGCGTTTTCAAATCTGTGTGAGCCTTCCATACTAAATGGCATGGTTACGATGGCAACAGTGAGAATGTTCATTTTTCGTGCGATGTGGGCAACGTATGGGGCTGAACCTGTTCCTGTTCCACCACCAAGGCCACAAGTAATGAAAATCAAGTCTGAGCCGTCTAATAATTTTTTTATGTCTTGCTCACTTTCTTTTGCTGATTCTTCACCAATTTTCGGGTTTGATCCTGCGCCTAATCCGTGCGTAAGTTCTTTTCCTATGAGCAGTTTTTTATCGCATGAGGTATAGAGAAGGTCTTGAGCGTCGGTATTAATTGCGATGGTTTCTACTCCTTTAATTCCTACTTCGGAGATTCGGTTAATGGTGTTGTTTCCACCGCCGCCGCATCCGATTACTTTAATACGAGTTTTTTGAGAAGCAATGAGGCGTTCGAGTTCTTCGTCGACTTCAATAGTTGCTTTGCCACGAACCATTTCAGAAGTAGTTATGCCACGCTTGAGCACTTGTCGATCGTCAATATATGTATCCATCCTCGTACCTCTCCTTGTTGTTTTAAGAGTGGTTTTGTTTATAAGGTTTATTGCGATGTACTATGCGAAATGATGGTGATTGGTGGTGGTTTGTCGTCTATTATTCGTCTGCTCTAGAGCAGGCACTTTTTAGCTGTAATTCACAGAGGGCTTCCAGATTTAAAGAGAAGGTGAATCTAATGTAATTTGATATGGTACGAGTTTCAAGAACATTGGCTAGAATTATGTCACGGTAGGATACATACATTATCCGGTTATCGGTGACGAGTTGACTATCTCGTGCGAGTTGATAGGAGTCAATTTGGAATCCTATTTTGTCTACTTTATAATTATCTGACACGTAGTCCCTTATTGCGAGAAAAAAATTATCGATTGTTTCGTAGATTTCTGTGTTTGCATCTGTGTTTGCTGTTATTGGATTTGGGATTGTTGGCGGTGCTGATGTCATTTCTATTTTTGAGTTACAGTTTGCATTTTAAGTATTTATGAAGTCCAGTAGTTGTGATGTTTTTTTACGATTTAGACTGCACGGATTGATAATTAGGCTAAATATTCTTTTAGTTGATCTGCTGCTTCTTGGGCTGTTATTGATCCTGTGTCGATGACTAAATCATAATTTTTGGGATTTAGGTAGTCTACTTCATAGAGTTTTAAGAGACGTTCTTTATCTTCTTGCATGCGTTTGATGGTGGCTTTTAAAACTTGGTCAATGCTCTGTGGATTGCCTTCGTTTCGCTCGGTGTTTGTCTTGTTGTTTTTGAGGTCTTCGTATATTCGGTTTGCCCCAATTTCGGGGGATACGGTAATAAAGACTTTTATTGATTTGTGTAGTAAGTGGAATTGTATTCTCCCTTCAACGATGATGATATTTGATCGTTCATCTTTTTGTAGAGCTAACCTGGCGACTTGATTGTCTATCTCCTTGTCAATGGATGGGTTTTTTTGTGCTTCATCAATATATTGTTGTAGTGTTTTGTTTTGTTTTCTTGCATTCTCACGCATTATTTGTCCAACGTAGATTCGTTCTGCTTTAAGGTCGCGTTCTAGAATTTTTGCGATGGTGCTTTTGCCTGAACCGGGAGTTCCTGAAATAGTAATTATCATCTTTTCCTCTTTTACTGAGAGCTTAGCATATTTGCAAAGGTCTCAACTGTATATGCTATTAGGTAGGTCGTATTTATTGTTTGTTGTAGTGTAGAATGCAGAATTGATGTCTTAATATGGATTTTTCGGGTTTGTTGAGATAATGAGTTCTTTTATTTTTATTCGAAGTCTACATCAAATGAATTTTCTACTAACATGATGTCTCCTTTGTAGATTCTCGCAATTACTTTATGAGGACCGTGGTATTGTGATTCTTGGTAGGATAGTTGTTGTGCGAAAATAAATGATTGTTTTTCTTTTAAATCATATGGTCCGTATAAATCTGAAAATGCGGTTTTGGTTTCAGGTTGGTTTTTGGTGAATGTTTTGCTGATGCTAAAGAGTCCCGGCATTGAAGCTGGGTTCTTATTCTGAATGTCTGTTTGGATGACGGGGTTAATTTGCAGTTCGAAAAAGAACTGATCTGGTGTTTTAATATCTGTAACGGCTCCACCAGTAATCTTGTTGGATTCTTTGGCATAATACTCTTCTAATTTTTCGGTAAGGTCAGCTGGAACAAATAAGGCGTAGATATCAATTACATTTTTGTCTGTATCTAAATCAATAGCTGTTCCGGTAAATGATTTTTTTTGTGCTTTTTCTGTCAAGTCTTCTTCAAATACATTTTCTCCCAGCGTGGTGAATTGTATTTTGATTTGTTTTGGGGAACCTAGTCCTTCTTTGATTTCTATTTTTTTGTTTATCTTTTCACCAGGTTGCAAGATAATTTGTTCTGGATTTACGACTGTTGCTTTGAGAAGTCGGCCTGCTATAGGATCGTTTGAATAACTGATTTTGGATATTTTTTCTGATAAGGATCCTTTTGTTGCTAGTGTTTTTTTGGTTACGATATAATATGGGTCGTCTATATCTTGAAATAATTCAGGTAAGAGTCGCATCTCTTTTGTTCCAGTATTTTCAAATTGAATTTGAACTTCGAGACTTTTTGTATCTAGTCTTGCGGAGCTGATTTCGCGTTTCAGGAATTTATTTGTGTCAGATGCTGTGTATATTTCTTGTGTTGTTTCTTTCGTGTTTTCAGAGGTTTGGTGATTCTTATTTTCAGTTTGTGGTGCTGCTGGTGCAACTGCCGGGGTTTCAGCTGGTGCTGCTATTGCTGCTGCTGAACTACTACTGCTTCCGCCTCCACTTGTTGTGCTGCTTGAGGGTGCACCCACTTGGACTTCAGTGACGCAGGTTTGAATTTTTGGTCCGAAATCTTGCGCGAAACCTGCTATTTTAGTACTTACGGTGCTGTTCATTGGGTAGTCTGTACCTGATAAATTTGTATCGGCGTATCCATCGCCGTTGTTGTCTTTACCTTTATTACAGTAGTCGTCATATGCGTTTCCACGTGTGGTAATATTTACGCTCCAATTTTGAGTGAGGTTGAATGAGTTGGTGATGTTTCGAATGTAGTCAGCTTGTGATCCGGGATCATTTGGTCCGCCGTAGTAACTGATGTGATATGTGCTACTGTCTGAGAATGTGTTGTTGTATATGATTGTTTCATTGGAACGAATTTGTTCCCATCCGGATGCAAATCGAATTCCCGCAGTGTTATCGTCAAAAGTGGAGTTGGTTATGTTCATGCGGTCACTGTGATCTAATTCTAGGGCATAGTTACCACTGTTGTCTTCAAATCTGTTATTATGGATGAAGGCATCGTGTGAGATGTAAAAATAGAGAGTTGAGGCTGAGAATGAATTGTTTTGGATGTATGCATTGTTTGATAGACTTATTTCGATACATCTTTTGTAATCATATGTTCCCCAAAGGCTGTAGCCACAATTTGAAAATGTGTTATTTTGTAGCATGATCCCGTCGCTTACATAGCCATACAGGGCACGTGCGTAACCGGAGATACCACAGCCAATTATTCCAATGTTGGTTTTTTGTCCGGATGATACAATTAATTCTGATGTGCTTGATGGTGCAACAAAGTTAGTTGAGAGGCATGTTAGGTTTATTGAGCTAGCGGTAAATTGCATATTTTCAGTATTATACGAACCTGGGCAGAGAGTGGTACTTGAGCTGATTTGCATACCTGTACTTGGGATAATACAGTCAAGCGCGAGGTATAAGTATGGTTCAGTATTATTTGCAGAAGTCAAATTGGTATATGTGTTGTTAATTGGGTTATTTGAGCCGGCGCTGATAAAGCCAGTTATGGTGTGTGGCGTGAGGTTCATGAATCCTGTTGAATTCCATTTTGCTTCTTTTAGTTGGATGTATGCAATTCCATTTGAACCTGTTGTTGCTTGTGAATCAAAGGTAGATGTGAGATTAAAGGTACCGTTGATTGTTGCTCCTTGGAGTGGTATTGTTGTTCCCGAGATGAGGACGTGCACAGTTGATATCCAACTTCTAAACACATTTGCTAAGCCGGAAATTGATACATTATTTTGAGTTATTGTTGCATTTAATAGGGTATTATTGGTTTCTTGTGTACTTATGGCAAGCGTACTCCATGAGTTGTTTGCAAAGTGGGGGCTTTTGACTGTATTTTGTTTTGAATTATTGAACACGATTGCATAGGTGTTATTGGTGTAGGTTGCGTTGGATATGTTGGAATAATTTGCGTTGAATATATGTATGCCCGTTGTGAAGTTTCGAATGTGAAGAAGGTTTATATTTAATCCGGACCGATTTTGAATGTCTAGTCCAACTCCATTTTGTTTTCCATATATTGAGAAATTATTTCCATCAATTGTGAGGTCACTCGCATTTAAATGTAGCCCGTTATTTTCACAATACAAGTTTTCACCCATAATAAAATCACTGGTGATTGTATCGCCACAACTTACTTGACCAAGGGTAATGTTGATGAAACCTAAATTTGAAGTTACATTTCGGAGGTTGGCTGTTGTACTGTTTTTTGTAAATCCTCCTTTGAATGCGCGGATAGTATGTGTAGTTAAGATATAGTTGATATTACTTTCTTTGTATTGCTCTGATAATAGGAGGCGAGCAGTTCCATCTGTGCCGGTAAGATTACTGTAATCTAGTGATCCATTAAATAGATATGCTGAGACATTGGCTCCAATTATAGGGGCACCATTGCTTCTATTGGTGATGTTTACATCGATGTACCATTGTAAGAACGATTTGGTCATGGTGCCCGATCTACTTTCTGTTTTATTATAGGATGAGTTAGCAAAATAGTATGTGTCTCCTTTTAGGCTACCTGTGAGATTAAGATCATAGGTATTTCGTGAGAAATTGGAATTGTACCACGTATTGCCTAAATTTGGTTGGTTCATTGTTAGGAACATCATACCAAGTGTGTTTATGTAGTTTGTAACACCTGCAGTGTTGTTGGTGATAGTTTCTTGACTAAAATTATTGTACCCCGATGTTCCACTAAAGAAATATACTTTTGAGTTATTTTGGTAGAAATTGTTATTGAAACTGTTTTGTGAAGCTCCACTAAAATATACTCCTATATCAATACTTCCTTTAATAGAATTGTTTAAAATTGAGTTGCCAGATGAACTGATGCCGAGTCCATTAGTGTTGTTGTGTAGCGTGTTGTTTGCTAGGGTGTTATTTTGTGTTGAAATATACACTGCGTATCCGTTGTTGGTGCCAAGATTGTTTAATAATATATTATTGTTGGTAGATATATAAAATCCCATTGAACTCGAATTTGACGCATTGTTATATTGGATGAAGCTTTCAGTTGCTCCCCACCCTAATTGTAATCCGTATTGGCCGGATCGTACTCGGTTTGAAATGGCTCTTGAAAAGGTGGATCCCTCGATATAGATTAAATTTAAACTTTGATTTTCTATGGAGTTGTTCGTGATATTTGTGTAATCGCTACTTGAGAGTACACTTACTCCCGTTGAGCTCATGGAGAAAATATTGTTTGAATCAATTAAGTTTTGTGGGCTGCCCGTGATATAAACTCCGTTGGTTGCGTTCTTTAGTGTGTTTTGGGAGATGTTTAGGTTGGGGGAGCCTGTTGCATAAATCCCTTTATTTAGGTAAATATATTGTGTATTATTGTACGAATTTTGATTTATTGTGAGGTTATGTGAGTTTTCAATTTGTACCCCTATATAATTGTCAGCTGTTGAGCTGTATTTGAGGCTGCTGGTATTTGAGTTGTAAAAGAATACACCATAATAGTTTCCTGCAGAGGCGTTTATGTTTGATATATTAATATTGGATGAGTATGTGATATACACATTACCAGTGTTATTGGTTTGATTTATTACTTCATTTGCTCTTTGGAAGAAATAGGTGAGGTATCGACTATTTACTGTGGTGTTTTCAATTGTTTGGTTGTAAAGGTTGTAATAATCCGTTGATGAACTACTACTTATTCTAAAATTGTAGGTGTGATTTGAGATTGTAATCGTTGAGAGATTGTTTTTTGGACTAGATTCGACGTAAAGTCCAGTGATGTTGTTTGATGTAATTGTTACATTGTTTGTTTTTGTTCCAGTTGCGTTTAGTAAATGCAAGCCTTCTTGAGTGTTTAAGGTAAGTGTCACATTTCGAAGGGTTGTGTTTCCACTTGCTTCTAGGAGCATTCCCGTATATGATGTGTTAATCGTCACATTTGTTATATTGGTGTTGTTTGAGAAGTATAGGTATGTTGCATAGTAGGTGCTTTGACCGAGGCTAATGTTTGCGATTTGGGTGAAATGTGAGTCAATAAGATAAATCGTTGCGGGATCTACGGTTTGGTTTATGATGGAGTTGTTTATTTGATACCTGTAGAAAATAGGTTTGCCATTTATCGTATTTGTTTCAGTGATGTTGTTGTTGAAATTAGCTGGCCATTCAATATTTTTTGAGAAGTATAATGCATACGTGTTGTCGGTGAAATTATTGTAGGATAAATTATGGTGTGCTCCGCATCCATTACAAAATCCAGCACCAAAGTAGTCATAAAACCCATACCTACTATTTCTTATTGTATTGTTATAAAATGTGTAATATCCATCGTTGCTTAGTTGGATTGCGTATTGTGATGCGTTATCAATTGTGTTTTGGTGAATATAACTTATTGGGTATAATGCTGCGTATCCATTTGCAAATAGCAGGCCATCTTGAGTTCGGTTAATTATGTTTAAACTGATATTGTTTCCCCAAGCATTTTGTGCATTTATGGCGCTGTTTGATATGTTAAATAAACTATTATTAGTAATGTTATTGTATCGAGAGTAATCTTTTAAGTAAATACCATGGTTTGAGTGTTGAATGGTATTGTTTGCAATTGTGTTGTAATTACTGAGGCTACCGTTTGAAGTGAATACACCTGAGAGAAGCATGTTTATTCCATAGGTGGTGTATCCATTTGTTGCAAATAGCCGGTTGTTAATTATTCTATTAGAATTTGAGTTTTGTAATGCAATCCCGTAAGATACATTTGTTGCATTGTTGTTTGTTATATTTGCAAATGTCGTTCCAGTTAGTGTGATTCCACGGCCATATCCGTTAAAATTGCAGTTTTTGATTACAATATTATTTCGAGATTCTGATGCAATTCCACTATACCCATTGCTCGCTGCTCCACCACTTGAAATATTGTATCCATTACAATTAATTGTAATATCGCTTGCTCCGACTTCAAGGCCGTGTCCATTACATCCACCTAAGTTGCTTGTCATGGTTATGGATGCTGTGACACTTGCACCGCAGGTACATGGCCAAGCACTACATCCTGCTTGGATGCCTATTGGAGAAGGTAATTGCGTTGTTTGATTTGATATGCTTGGTTGAGTAGAAGGATTGAGGGTTATTGGAAGTGGGATATCTTGGGGTGGGGTTTGATTGATAGTTGCGGGTGGTTGTGTTATGTTTTCTTGGGGGAGTATTATGGTTGTTTGGTTTGGTATTGCAATTTCATTTTCAGTTGGGATCGCTAATTGCATGGTTGGTGCTATTGCAAATCCAGTAATGGAATTTTCCATGTTAGGGTTTAGAAATTGAGTTAGACCTAGAATAAATAAGGCAGTAAATACAACTGTTAGAACTATTGTTGCACTTATTCTCCTCTTTTTCATGTGTGTTGGGAGTGGTTGGACATTTATAAAGATATTTATTGGTGTAATTTTGAATTGGTTTATTTTTCAGATACTTTTTTAAAGAGTTCAAGATATAGGTTTTTGACCATTAAATCTAAACTACTGCGGATGTGCCGGTGAGAAAAAATGCGAAGTGTGCATTTTTGAACCGTCACATCCACAACAACGCGGACGTGCCGGAGTGGTCAAACGGGATGGGCTTAGGTTAAGGGTATTGAGTACCTTTGCAGTGATGCAATCATTAGAAGATACCCATTGGCTTAGTGCCTACGCAGGTTCAAATCCTGTCGTCCGCATAAAGCGGGGAATTTTCCCCGCTACTATTTTTTATAATGTATTTGGTTTTTTATAATGTATTTGGTATTTTTTTGTTCATCTGCTGTGATTTAACTTTGCTGATTGTCATATGGGTGTGACTGTTTTAGTTATTCAAACTGAAGCGTGCTTATTCTCATTGTAATCATATAGTCTTTAATCAGAGCGAGGGGATGCATTTAATGGCGATTAGAAGGCATATTTCTTTGATGTGTTTTTGGTTTGCTATTTTGAAGCTATGGTCTTCGTTGATTATTGGGAATTGGTGTGCCTGGTCCCGAAAGCTTTATAAATTACCCTTAAATCTGTGTTTGTATGACACATAGAATCGGTTCACGACGCAGAAAGACGCGTTATATGCTCACTCGTTCCGTTCGGGATAAGGGTAAAGTTCCTTTAAGTAAATTTTTTGCTACGTTTGTTGAGGGTGATAAGGTTAATTTAAAGACTAATTCAAATATTGCTTTTGGGCAATTTTTTAGACGATTTTACGGAATGACTGGTACTATCACGGGTAAGATGAAGGGTACTTGTTATGAAGTAAAAATTAACGATATGAATAAGGCTAAAATCTTGTTTGTACATCCAATTCATATGACCAAAGGATAGATTTTTCCAGATTTTAGGTAGGTTTATGGTTGTATCTTTGGATTTGTTAAGAGTTTGTTTAAGTTCGTTTGGGGATATTCATGACTGCTGCAAAATTAATTGAGAGTAAATCAGTTTCATTAGTTCATGTTAAGGCAGCGCTAGATTCCATGCAAAAACGTGACTCGGAGTTAGGTTATCGAGCTGCTAAAGTAAAGGATTTTTTAGAGTCGTTCCCACCAGTTTTGAGTACTAAACAGCGTGATGATTTGTGTAAGAAACTTGAACATTTGGAACTTACTCGAATAAAAGAAGAGCAAATAATGAAAATCGTTGATTTTCTTCCTAAATCTGTGGAAGAACTTCGCGTAGTTCTTGCGGCATACCCTCTGAGCTTGCCCAAAAAAGACCAAGACGCAATTGTTAGCGTTGTTGGTGAATTTTTAAAGTAGACCAACGCCGGAATTTTTATTAACTCGGCGGATATCCTTCTTATGATGACCACAGACCAAAACGGAATTGAACAGCGTGAAGATCAAGCTATTGTATTAGATTTCTTGCCACATGGGTACGCGTCTGAGTCGGGTGGACTAAAAACTCCTATTTGTCAAGCCTTAGGGATTACTCATTTGGCACTTCTTGAACTTGTCCCGAAGAAAGATATCTTTTTACAGCCTCAAGAGGAGGTTTATATTGGTGAAGGAAGACGGGACGAGATTCATCATATTAAGGGTAAGATTGGACCTGATAAATTGACAAGTACGGCTGCGCATGAGCTTGAACATGCAATTGAGTTTGTTGTTGAGAGTCAACCTGCACGGTTTTTAGAGTTTTTCAATAAATGTCAACCATTGTCGATGAGAATGCATCAACTGGAGTTACTTCCTGGGTTAGGTAAGAAGCATATGTGGGAAATTTTGGATGCTCGGAAAAATAAGCCATTTGAGAGTTATGACGATTTACGTGCGCGTGTTAAGTTAATGCCTGAACCGAAACAAATTTTAGTTAAACGAATTATGTCTGAGATTGATGGTAAAGAGAAACATCGATTATTTGCTAAACTATAGTTTTTGTTTTCTTTTTTTGTCGTCTTTTACGTTGGTTCTTTTTTGGTAAAGGAATGTTTAAATAGATTTGTTCTTCTTTGTCGTTTATGGAATTTATGAAGGTTGCATTGCTGTTTGAAGAGCTTGAGAAAACAGCATCCGGTAATGATTTGCGTGATTTGCTTTCTGCTTTTTTGAAGGATTTGTCTGAGGAGGAAATTTCTGTTGTGGTGTATCTTTGTTTGGGTCGTTTGGGTCCTGAGTATGATGATATAGTATTAGGGTTTGCTGAGAAGACAGTCTTGAAGGCGCTTTCTCGGGCGAGTGGGGTGAGTGAGAAGAAAGTTGATTCGTTGATGGTAACGCTTGGGGATGCGGGGCTTGTTGCAGAGCAGGTTTTGGCTCGCAAGTTAACTACACTCGTGCCGGTTGAGTCTCTAACTATTCATGATTTGTATGCTGGTTTGATTAAGATTTCTCATGTTAGTGGGTCTCGAAGTGTTGAAGCGAAAAGTGATATTTTGGTATCGCTACTTGGTCGATGTAGCGGTGTTGAATGCAAGTATGTTGTTCGTATTGCGCTTGGAACTATTCGTTTAGGTATTGCTGAAATGACTGTTGTTGATTCTCTTGCAATTGCATTTATTGGTTCAAAGAAAGATAAGGTAGATGTTGAACGGGCGTATATGGTGTGTCCTGATTTGGGATATATTGCATCTGTATTACAATCGCAGGGTGTTGGTGGGCTTTCTAAGATTACTGCTACTGTTGGACGGCCTGTGAAGATGATGCTTGCACAGCGAGTTACAGATTTAGATCAAATTGAAGAGAAGATGCCGGGGTCTGTGTTGGTGGAAGCAAAATATGATGGTGAGCGGGTTCAAGTTCATAAGTTAGATTCAGGGGTGGTGCGTTTATTTTCTCGACAATTGCAAGATATTACGTTGCAGTTTCCGGATTTAGTTGCAGCTGTTTCTACTCATTTGAAATGTTCATCTTGCATCGTGGAGGGAGAAATTTTGGCTCTTGGTGAAAATGGTAGGCCACTTGCATTTCAAACGTTGATGCAGCGACGACGTAAGAATGATATTGCTGATTATGTTTCTAAAATTCCGGTGGTGTTGAAATTATTTGATGTGTTGCTTGTTGATTCTGTCGTTGTTATGGGTCATCAATTGGTTGAGAGAAAAAAGTGGTTAAATGCAATTGTTTTGCCTGGTGGAGCGATGGAGCTTGCTACAAATATGGTCATGGATGATGTGTATGAAATTGATACCTATTTTCGTTCTATGTTGGATGCTGGTTATGAAGGAGTCATTGTGAAAAGTCTTGATGGATCGTATCAAGCGGGTCATCGAGGATGGAATTGGATCAAATGGAAGAAGGATTATGCTGGTGAGTTAGTTGATACGTTTGATGTTGTGGTGATTGGTGCGTTTCATGGGAAAGGCAAACGTAAAGGTGGGTATGGTGCATTGCTTTGTGCGGTGTATGATTCGGGTTCTGAGAAATTTTTATCGTTTTGTAAGTTGGGTACTGGTTTAACGGATACGGTGTTAGAGGGATTGAATACTGTGCTTGATGGTAATAGGGTGAAAGAGAAGCCTAAGAACGTTGAGAGTGGTGTTATTGCTGATGTGTGGTTTTCGCCAATTGTGGTGTGTGAAATATCGGGTGCGGAAATTACTCGTAGTCCATCACATGCGTCGGGATTTGCATTGCGGTTTCCCCGGTTTTTGAAATTTCGGGAGAAGAAGGCTACGGATGCCACAACACTTGTTGAAGTAAAAGAGATGGGTGTTAAGTAGTTTTTTTGATGCGAAAAGTTGGTTTTTCTTTGTTAAGGGTTTAAATAGGTTTTGTTTTGGTGTTTTTTGCACGTGAAAATGGATGTTGTTAAAAAGTAATGTTTATAAAGGGAAATGAGCTTATTTTAGTTATGTACCAACGAGGTCAGGTGACGGTGTTTGTAGTTATAGGTCTATTAGTTCTAGGAGTCTTTGTTGGAGTGTATTTTTTGGTTTCTTCAGGTGTGACTTCATCCGTTGAGGGTGAGACGGGTGGGAGTGATGTTTCTTCATCTAAAGATTCAGTTGTGAAGTTTGTTGAAAAATGCATTAATGAGCAATTAATTCTCGCTCTTGATGCTACCTCTCGTCATGGAGGTACATTATTTCATGTTGATGGTGATTCCGTTCTTCTTTCTGATAATTTTGTGAAATATGCTTATTCTTCAACAATGAAAAATGTGGATAAGGTGATGTTTGAGGAATCTATTGCATTATATGTGGATATGTCTTTGCCTTCTTGTGTTGGTAATTTTTCTTCTTTTTCTTCTACATCGGTTGGAGTTGTCTCCCTTGGTGTTAATAGTAAACATGACATGGCCTTTTTGCAAACTCAAGGTTTTTTGCCATCAGATTTTAAAAGCCAAAGTAAAGTACAAATTAGTCCCAACTCAGTTCGAGTTGATACTGTTTTTCCTCTTGAGATTAAGCAGGGAGATGATGTTTCTAGAATAGAGTCTTTTACTACCAGTGTTCAGTCGCCATTAGGGTTAGGTATTGAACAAGCAAATGAAGTTGTTTCTTCGCTATCTCAGTCGAAAAAATTGGATTTAGCGGTACTCGCTCAAAATAAGGGTTATACTCGTTTGATGTCGATTGGAAATGAAAAGTATATTCTGAGTTTTTATTTTGAGGATAATTCTGTTCCTTCATATATGTTGTTTGCAATTGATGGTTCTTCATGGGGTGATTCTTCATGAAGTTAAGGGGGGGGGGATATGGAATTATTTTGGTTCTACTTATTCTGTTCTCTTTTGCCTTTGTTAGTTTTGGTGATGTGGGAACGGGTGCTGTTGATAATCCAAATGCAAATGCCGGATCTGATTCATTTGGTAATGAGGTGTTTAATACACCAACTAATCAGTGGACAGCACAAGACGTGTTTAAAGCATTTAGTGATCCAAATATTGATCGATCGAAATTATTTCAAAATTTAGTTCAGCGTCCGGATTTGATTAAGGAGAATGCCGATGCACTTGTCCAATTTATGGATGATGATCCGGGTATGTATATTGATCCAAATTTTCGTCAAGTAGCAGATACTGTATTTCAAGATAGTACTCAGGGAACTAAGCAATTAGCAAAACGCGCCAATATGGCAAAAAAGGCTTTTTCTCAGTCTGTTAAGCGTCAAACAAATAAGAATGTAAACGTTGAGAAAACTGAGGTTCAATCATATGACCCTGTTAAAGAGCAAGTTGTCGCGGCAAATAAAAAAGTATCATTAACCCAATTTAAACAAGATGATACGGTGGAATATTCAGAGCAGGTTGTTACAATCAAAGAAGCAACTGGAAATGAGATTTCTATAGGTGGTACTGGTGAGGCGTCCATTGATAAAGTTGAGACAACTGTTGAAGGTGCACCTAGTGAGTATGAGGTTCATGAAGGTAAGAGTTGTGCTGATACTGAATTATCTGATGAAGAGCGGTCATTAGGCTGTAGTCAAGGTTCTATGCATACGTTTCAATTTGAGCAAAGGGTGGGTGGAATTGGTAGTGGTTCTGGTGATTCTGTCGATGTAGATTTGTCGCCTGGTGCGATTAAGGTTAAAGGAAAGGTTAGGGGAAGTACAACGCTTGCTGATGGTACTGATATTTCGTATAATTCTCGTTCTGGATCGGTAACGGTTGAAAGTTCTGGGGATGTGAAAGCTGATGATGCTACTATAAGGGTTGTTCGTAAGGAAGGAGAATCTGAGCGGATGCTTCATCTTGATGGGCGATTTGAAACTAAAGGAAATGACGTATTGCTAGAAAGTTATGATGGTAAAGAATCTAAAGTAAGTATTGTTGAAGAAGGAAGTGAAAAGGCGTTTTCGGTTTCATCTCAGGGAGGGAAAGTAGCATTTTATGATAATAGTTTACCAACTGACTCAGTATTTGGGCGAAAAAGTGGTGGAGTGGATTCATTTTCTGATTCCGAACTTACAGGTCGAGTTTATAGGCAGGAATATGCTGGTTCGACAATTATTGCTACTCGGGGTATTGCAGAGTCCCATGTATCACATGTGGATTCAATGGGTATTCCATTTGGTACCTCGCTTGATCTTCCGTCTGTAACCGGTAAGGGCTCTGAATTTAAAAGTGATGTTCGGGTAGAAGCAGGTCGGGTGGAGTATGATATTTCTGGCCGTGGTGTTGTTGAGGATAGTTCCAAGGTCATTGAAACGAAACAAAAAGGTGTACATATTAGTCAGGCAAGGTCATCTACTCTTGATGTACTCAAAACAGAATGTAGTGGGTGTGGAGTTGGGGATTCTCTTCTTACAGTCTCTACAAAAACACTTGCCTCTGAAACAGAGATTGGTTTTATTCCCGCCATTGGTGGAGATAGGGGGATCACCGCCGGTGTTGTAGGCGGTTCTGTTACAGTTGATTATGTAATGGGTAGTGATTCAAAAATACATCCGCAAGTTGATTTTGATGATATTGCTCAAGCACAGGAGAATAATGTTATTACGCCCACAATTGTTTGTTATGGGGGAGATACTTGTGGTGGAGTTATTGATGGTCAAATCGTATATGAGACATCTCAAAATGGTGTGCTGCAAGCAGCTGCTGTGACTACGAATCCGGTGCAAGGCTTGGGAAGAGAGTATCTTGTGGTAGAGGATGATACAACTGAAAAGGCCTATACACTGTTTGAAGATTTTATACAACGCGGCGGGGTTTTAGATTCTCCAGTAAGTGATCCTCAAGTAATTGGGTTGGTTGCGAAGATATCTGGTATTGATTTGAATGAGTATCAAGGAAATGAAAATTATAAATTGCATTTGCAGAAGTCTATTTCACTTTCTTCTGTTCAAGTTCCTGGCCTACAAAATTCTCTTATCGATAATGGTATAGTGGTTGATGCTCAGGGTGCGTGTCTTAGTGTTGAGTGTTCTGTAATAGTTGCTGAGTTGGATACAAGTTCTGATCAATATAGAGATCTTGTTGCGCTTCGAGCTAGTAGTGCTCGTGTGCGTTTGGAGATGATAGCAGCTGAGATGGCATTACGTGAAGCAAATGGTAAAGATACAAGTGATTTGAAACAGGTGTATGATCATGAAGAAGCACTTACTTTGTCAGATCAAATTGAAAGTCGAAAGCTTGGCATTGAGCGCTTGCAACAGTATGCTTATACTCCTGAAGAAGAAATAGTGCTTTCTGAAGCCGAAGAAATCGGTACACTGCAAAAAAAGGCGGCTCAGGATAGAGCTATTGCTCAAGCCGAGATTAGTGATTATGAAGCACGTTATCAAAAGATGGAGAAGTCAGCACGTTTAAGTGCGGAACTTAGGATGGGTGCTAATTGGGCTAAAATTAGTGAGGATGAGAGAAAACTTGCAACGTTGCGGGTGTTGAGTGATGACAATAGTTGGCGAGAAGGTGTGGAGAATCCAGAAGATTTGCGAAATATGATCCATTTTGCAAAGAATCGTTATAACCATGCCAATGAACAATTAGGAAAATTACAGATTAGGCGGGATGCTCTTGCTTTACAAACACAAGATGAGTTGTTAAAAGCAGAAATGTTGCGAATATCTGGTGATGCTGCTGGTGCTACAAAAGTTTATCAAAAATTACAATCTGATTTAGAGGCCGATGAGGGTTTAGAAATTTCTTTAGGTGGTGTTACAAAGTTAGATGCTGTTTCAAAGCAAAAGTTTGCTGCTGCTATGGGATTGAGTATGGTTGAGGCAGGATATTTGGATCAAGCTGCTCAGGTGGTTGAGGGTCTTGATGTTACTATTCCAGAAGTTAGAAATCTTAAGTTAAAGGTTCGGGATGTTGAGATAGATTCAGATTACGTTACAGAGTTGAAATTATCTGCTTCTCGAGATCGGATGGATGCTGTTGATAATGCAAATACTCTTGAAGGTCAAATTGCTATGGGTCATTGGAAGGAAGCCGAGGCCATGGCCAATAAAGAAGGGTTATCGGTTGGTGAAATTATTGTTCGCGAGGGATGGGCAGGTGCTCAACGCCTTAGTTTTACGTTATTAGCGGATTGGATTGGTGAAAATGAAAATGAAAGAGCTCATAATGGAAAATTAGCTAATGCTGCTCAAATGGAAGGATGGACTTCTGAGTGGGAAGGCTGTCGAAAAAACATTGATTGTAACATTCGTGAAACTAGTTTATACAAAGAATATGCACCTTATCGGTGTAAGTTAGATAAGGTTGATTGTTTTGAAGGTAAGGCGCAAGAAGTGGCTATCAAATCAAAGCAACAAACAAGTTTTCAGACGGCTGATGATTTAAAACAACTATCAAATACCTTAAATTATGGTTCAGGAGTTAATGCCAAGAAAGAGGATAGAGAAAAAGCTCTTGCTATTTATAAAAAAACTCTCGATGAGGGTGCTGGTGATTATATTGCTCGAGTGGGGTTAACGGGTGTTGAAGTTGCAAGTGTTGCATTAGCTCCTATGTTTGGTGAAAAGTTTATTGCTCAAGGTGTTGAGGAGATTCCATTTGCAATTAAAAATTGGGTGGGTGCGGGTAAGGTAGGACTTGAAGATATTGCTGCAACTCGTCGTTTGATGAAGGCTGAAAAAGCAGTGCGGGAAACTGAACGACTTATTGATGTGGCAGCCGATAGTTCTATTCGAGCACGCCAGCTTGAGAATGCAGTTAATGCGCGAGTTGAGTTATCTAGAGCAGAAATAGCGTTTGATCAATTAAAAGAAGTACGTAGAGTGTCTGAACGTGCAGAAGTCGATGCAGCAGTGGAACATGCGCTTCGAAGTGCTGAAAGAGTTAATTTTTGCGAAGGGGGTGTATGTAGAACACTTAAAGATGATATTAGACAGAAAACTCAAGGTTTGGTGAAGGATCCCGCCGTTTTACGTAAGCAAGCAACGGAGGCAGAAACAGCTGGTCGTGTTGATTTGGCAGAGGGATTACGTAGGAAAGCAGAGTTTTACGAGGTAGAAAAAGTAAACGCAAGGGCATTAGAGGCTCAAGCAAAAGCGATTGCTGAGGCGTCAAAGGCAATTCGAGTGGCTCAGGGGTTAAGTGAAAAACCTAGTCTTCGGGAACGTGTTGTTTCTGTTTTTTCAGTACCAAGCCCAGACTCGCAGGTTGTGACGGTGGTTAAACAATCTGATGAAGTACGTAGCAAAGCTCAAGATATGTTAGGTTTAGCAACTGATGTTGAAAGTATTGACTCTTCTTTAGCAACTAAGTTAAGAGAAGAAGCGAGTCAACTTGCTATTCAAGCTGTACGTATTGAACAAAAGGCCGGTGTTACTCCAACTGATTTATCAAGGAATATGGATTCCATTACTGCACAATCTACGTTGGCTCGTTCTATTAATTTAAATGAAGCAGCAATTGCCAATTTAGAACAGTTCAGTTCTGATATGCGTACGAAATTGCAATCTTCTGGGTCGGTTAAAGAAGTTACTCGAGAAGTATCGGATAATTTGGTGAAACAAGGATTTAATTCTTTAGGTGATGTGGATGCGGAAGTTGCGCTGTTGCGCAGTCATTCAGCTGAATTAGGAGTAGAACTTGAAAGAATAAATTTGAATGTGGATAAAAATATTGAGGTACAATCGGCTAGCTCACTTGCTACCTCGGATGCGTTATCATCGCGTGCGGTGGGTTCATTTAGTGATTGTCCTTTGAGAGTTGTGAGTGCTGGTGTTGCATTATCTGGTACTGCAATCTCAGTTGGCATGGCTGATGCTTTGCCCGTGCCTTGTAATGATCCACCTGTAAGTGTCATACTTCGACCTAGGAATTTAATGTCTGCAGTAGCTATTGAAGGAAATAGTGCCGCTGTTTTAGTGCCTCGATTACCCGAAGAAAAATTTCCTATTGTTAGGCCACGTGGTGCTGAGCGTGTTTCGGGAGAAAGAACGAATGTTGTTGCTTTTAAACAACCTATTGATAAGGTTGATAATGGGATTACTCCAAGGGTTGAGGGGTTAGCTCCAGAAGGGTTTGATTCGAGTGTTGCTGATAGTTTGGATTCTCGTTTAGATAATATTGATGGTCCTCCAATTCGTTCATCGGATAGTTTTCCTGATGAGGTTACGGGTTCTGATTTTTCTCTTGTTGAACCGATTACTCACAAAGAAGTATTAGCTGCTCGGGATCGTAATTTTAGACCACTTCAATTAAGTGCTGAGGGTGGTTCTATTGAACAATCTACTGCTCATTTTGTTTTAAGAGATAATCAGCTTGTTCCTATCACATCTGAAGCTGAACTTGCAGGGTTGAAAGATGGTCAACTTTTATTTAGTGCATTGTTAGATTATGATGGGCATGTTTTTGGTTATTCTCCTGCGATTATCCGGGATGGAACATTAGTTCGAGGCCCGGAAGCGGCTAGTGCTATTTCATCAGGGTCTGGTGTTGTTGAGAATAAAATTGTTCTTCAAAGATTTAGCGAGTTAAATTCAGAAGTTTCTAGTCCTATGACCGATACTGAATCTGTTTTGGCTGGTGTTGCACCGTGGAAAGATGAGTTTGCGATCCAACCAACATTAGGTTTGGCTGATTTGGATGCAGCAAGGGTTCGTGTGTTTGATCCAATTGGTGCTCAGGTGGATGTGCTTGGAGCGGCTGGCGATAAGGCTGCGTTTGCAAATGCATATACTCCTATTAATACAAGGTTACGTTTAATTGATTCTGATATTCAAAAGACGGCTGAGGAAATTGCGCGTCTCAAAGAAGGTGGTAATGTTGATGTTGCTCGAGTTCTTGCACTTGAAAATAAAGTTCGTGAGTTGAAGGCACAGAAAATGAGTGATATCAATGCGTTGTATGAACTTGATTTTAAAGGAATGGTTAAGCAAGGAATTATTCCTGAAGGAGTAGCTACTGAGTTAGATAAGTTGCGAGTAACTGCGGCTCGTGATGTCATTGATGATTTATTGTTGCATGATCCAGTTGTAGTTAATAAAATTGTAAATTCACAGAAGTTTAGAGAATTGAAATTGTTGAATCCTAAGATGTCTGATGATGCACTGCTTGTAAGGTTTGCGAAGGATAATATTGAAATTAAAAAAATAGGGTCTGATGGACTGCCTAGCGATGCAGATATAAATTTAATTGGTCCTGATTCGGTATTGACAGATGTATTTCCTACGTTGCGTGATAGATTTAGATCGATTGTTAAGACAGAAGGTCCGCAATTAGAGTTATTACCTTTGTCTAAGAATGGTCTTGATCCTACAAAGGTTGCTTCAAATAGACTTGATGGGGCTTCTCTTCTTAATCCTGAGGTTATGCCAAACGCTCGAGAGTGGTTGTATCGACTCAATGGTCAGAAGGCAGAGATATCATCGGAAGATGCACTTTCACAATTATTGTATCATATGACAGGGTTTGAAAAAACTGAAGATTTACGAACAAAATCTAAGTATTATGTCAGAGCTATGTCTGAAAAGTTTCGTGTGAATGCGGAGCTGGATGCATTGCGAAATACATTAACTTCCCAAGCATTTGATCGTGCGGCTAAAAATGGTGTTATTGGTGTTCCACCTGAAGTAGCTGATTATTCTATTGATTTAGCTGTTGCTGAAGTTGCAAGAGCTAAAAATATTATTGGGGAAGATGAGTTTACCACATTTAAAAAGGCTCATCAAATCTATAAAGGGGATGGTGCTGCAGCGCTTGAAGGGTTGAATAAAGAAGCATTTGTTACCCAGATGTCTTCTGATATGAATCGATTTATTGATTCTCCAGATATGTTATCTACTTGGCGTAGCTTGAATGCTCCACTTGACACAAACTTGGAAAGTATTGTATCTGATGCTCGGCGTGCGCTTTCTGATGGGTCTGATACTGGAAGTCGTGCGTTTGTTGCACGATATGATCAACATACTCGTGATTATTTGATTTCGAAATTTGAGCAAGCGGGCGTGACTCCTGATGGTGCTCGTAGATTGGCTGATCATAGTTTTGAAGAATTATTAGAAGCTGAGTCGGATATGGATTTATTTTTGCTTGGGAATGATCTTGGGGCTGTTGATGGTGATAGAATCATGGCTGTTCTTGCTGATGCTAATGAAGATTTCAAGGCGTTGAATTTTCGAGTTCAAAAAATCAAGTATGAGAAAGCAAGTGGGAAGAGTTTGGATGAATTAGTTACTGCTGTTCCAACGCCTGTACGTGATACGGTTGAAATTCCTGCTGTGAAGTTCCCCGTGCGAGGGGTAGTTGATGGTGGCGCTGTTTCTACTGCTGTTCGAAATGAGCAGATTGTTGTTGATTTGAAAGCGCGAAGTAAGGATTTAGGAATAGAAGTGTCAATTGGTTCTCAGGGAGAAGTTGTTGTGAGAGTTGCACCTGGTTCTCAAGGTATACGCCCTGAAGTTCGAAGTGCTCTTGATGAACTTTCATTAAATGGGGAGAATGTACAGGTGAGTGGAGATGTCGGTCCAGTTGCGATGCGAGGTACGCCGGTTGCTGATCTTAGTAGTGGCGGCAGAGTTGTTCCTGTATCAGGAGTTTCTGTAACACCTGGTGTGCGGGATGTTCGAAATTTAGAGTTTAGTCGTTTTGGCGGAAGGAATACCATTGATGGTGAGAAGGCACAAGAGGTGTTGAATTTTGTTCACGATATTCCTGCTTCACAGCAAGCGAAATTGCATGTGAGTCGCGATAAGAAATTGCTGATTATCGAGGTGAATAATCCCGGGACGTGGGAGAGTAAATTATCAGTAGGAGCTAGACAAACTTTGCGGGAAGCAGGTGTGACGGAGATTCAATTCAAGAGTCCGGGTGATGGTGTTCTTCGTGAAATGAAATCTGCTACGGGTGCTAAGAGTTTAGATAAGAATGTTCCGTTACAGGGTCTATTTGGCCAATTTGGTTTAAGTGGTACAGAAAAGAGATCTTTAATTGATTCTTCCCTTGCACCTGGGCTTGAGGCGAAAGTGAATGGCTTTGATTCTGTTGCCCAAGTGAGTGGTGATGGATCCAAGGCTAGAATAGGTGTTGTGGATCCAGTTGCGCTGCGTGGAGCACCTATAGCTGAGAGTGGATCTCCGAGGGTGTTACCGGTAGTCGGTGAGAAGACTATTGTAAAATCTGTTACTCCACAAAGTCGAGTGGATCATAATATTCAGAGTTTTAGTGCGGATGATTTTTGGACTGTTCATTCTGATACTGTAAATTCTGTGACTGGTTCGCGTTATGTTCAAGTTGACGTTGATAGCCATGGTCAATTGTTGCCTGTTGGTCAGGATGGGTTTAAGGTGACATTACGAAATGATTTGAAGACCGGTCAGTTTGTTGTAGTATCTGATGCGTCGTCACGGGGTTTGAGTGCTGAAGCGAGAAAGGTACTGGACGATACTGTTGTTGGTCTTACTGAGAGTGGGGTTGGGAAGGTTGAAGTTCCAGTTGTGGTGCCAGTTGCAGTTCCTCCGGTTGCACTTCGTGGTGTTCCTGTAAATTCACCTGGGCGAGTAACACAACCAGGTATTCCATCCACTGTTCGGAACGTAGATGCTCTTGGTGATTCATCTTCTCAAATACGTACTATTGTTCTGACAGGTACATCAGAGCGAAATTTAGAGGATGCAATCAGTACTAAATTGTATCAACGTCAGGTACAGAGTCAATCAAATCAGAATTTTGTTGGTTCCTATGTTAAGGTCAAAGTTGATGAATTAGGTAATGTGGTTGATAATGGAAAATATAGTGTCAGTCTTATTGATGATATTGTCCCTGGTCAGTTTAGGGTTGCTGTTGATGATGGAATGCCTCAATCTGTTCGAGGTAGGTTGGATGAGTCGCTTGCTATGGTGAATAGGAATAGAGTGGCGGTTTCTGAAGTTGATGCCGTTGTTACAGTTAAAAAAAGTCCTCCTCCGTTGCCTGAGAATGCTAAGATACATGAAGTAACAGATATTGATGTTGTGTCATCTGAGTCATTATTACCGGCTGTTGCTAGTCCTGAACAGCTTGCAGTAACAGCACCACCTGCTGCTAGTTATGATGATTTGTCAGGAGTTCAAGGTTTTGATTTACCCATTGTGTCTCAGAGCGAAGCGGAAAATATTGAGAAGTATGTTCGTTTCATGAGTTCACGTGGTATTACAATACATGTAGGTGAAGTGGATGGTGTTCCTACCATTGAATATTGGGTTCCTAATACTATTGCGAGTGAGGATGGATTGCAATCTGCGCTTGGGGTTGTTCGAAAAAATCATGATGATCAGTTTGCTCATAAGTTTAATGCTGTTGTTCTCGAGCAGAAGGGGAATGGAGTTCCTGAGGATACACAAATATTAAACGGTGTAGAGTTAGTTAAGGATGGGTCATCAGCGGTTGAAGCATTGGGTTTGAAAACAGTGTCTGATCGAGCGGTATTAGAGAGTGCACTTGCACAGGCGAGGGATGGCATTGTAACTGGTGTTAAAGGTGCTGATGCTGCTGCTGAGAAGTTTGCTGCTAAGTTGAGCCAGTTGAATCGCTATGAAGCCTATCAGCAGAAAGGTGCTTTTGGTAAGTGGTGGGAGAGAAGGTGGAGTGGAGAACCAGTTAAACCGTCAGTTGTTGCCGAAGGAGAGTTGGAGAAGATATTATTGGGGGATGCCAAGGTTGCTGTGGCATCGGTAAGTGAGATTGGTGTTGATGCTGGTAAGATTGACCATAGTGTTGTTGCTGGGGTAAAAGGTGATTTTAGTTCTGAGGGTGGTCTTGTAACACCTGAAGGATTGATTGATGCTAATACATTAAATATTCCTGTCTCTTCTGAGCGACATGTTGCCGATGTGGTTCCAGGTATAGACCCACTACCATCAAGTATAGTGGTTCAGGCACCTGTTGCTGCTTCGATAAGTCCTTCATGTTCAGTTGGATTTGTTGGTAATGCTGTTGGTCGTCAGTGTGGAATTAATATGAAATTGCCTGATGGGTTAGATGTTGAGAGTGGATCTCTATGTACATTTAATCTAGTTGATGGGACATCTCCTACCTTTATTTATTCTGCAGTAACCGACGAAGGCATTATCATTCGTGATGCTAATGGTAAGTTATTTCCAATCGATTCAAATAGTATTTTGTCTGTTGATGTGCTGGATATGGAAAAGGCTCGTACGCCGGCATATGGTGAGAAGGTTCATGTTGTTCATTCGGATGGTACTGTTTCAGAGGGATATTTCTTGGATGAGGATGCTGCTGGGATCACTATTAATATAATCCCCCCTAAGCAAGGTGGTGCTCTTTCTATGCAACGTATTGCTAATAAAGATGTTTCAACGGTTCGATTTGGTAATGAATTAAAAACAGGGCCACATGAAGTTGGTGCAAATGTTGGTCCGTCTGAATCAATTGCTGGTGGTGAATCAATTTCCAGTGGGACGTCAGGTCAATCTCAAGTGGATGTTACGCTAGAGCCAGAAGCTACAGCAAACATTGCAGTGGATGGAAGTGTTGGTGGGTCTTTACATGTCGGTGGAAAAGATTTTAGTTCAACTGTGGTAATGGATTTCTCTGCTAACCCTGATTTAGCTCCGGCGAAAGTTCTTGGTGGTATGAATAAGGATACACCTATTCGGTTTACCGTTGATGGTAGGGTTATCGAAGGTAAATTTGGTGGGGTTAGTGGAGATAAATTATTGTATACTAATGAGAGGGGTCAAGCTGCTGTTGCACGTGTGAGTAGAATTGATGCGGGGTCAGTTACTGAACTTTCTATTTATGAATCAAACTTAGGATTTGCTAAAAATAGTCCGGTTTCCGTTTCAACACCAGAGGGAGTTATATCTGGACGTTATTTATCTGAGGATGATATTTTTGTTTATATTAAAGGGTCGGATAATCAATTACATTCTGTTCCTAAAGTTGATATTGCCTCAGGTAGGTATTCTATTTCTGGTTCTGTTGAAGCTGAGACGGTGGTCTTAGATTTGTCGTTAAGTACCAATCGCGCTAAGGTAGCAGGCCTACCTAGTAGAACGGTTGACTCGGCAGTTTCTTCGTCTGTTATATTTACAATGCCTTCTGGAACACAAGGAAGGTTTCCCGTTGTGTTTAGAATGGAAGATAGAGACTTTGCAGTTGCAAACAATTTGATTCGTGAAAATCCGAATCTTGGTTCATTGGAGCGTGGTGCGAGTTATAATTATGTGGTGTTGGATGATGGGACGGTTGTTGTTGGTAAGGTAAGTGATGATTTAGAATTTGGTGTGAAACATCTTCATTTAGCTAATGGTCGGCCGGTTACGGTAGCAGGTGAGTTGAAGGTTGGAATGGATGGGAAACTCACTTATAATTTGAATAGTAATACATTTATGAATCCTCTTATTCGAGAAGGAGGATCAACTGAGGCTGGAGCTCGCAAGGCATTTGAAGCTATTGTGAAAGATCAGATTGGTGTTATACCCTCGTTTGAAACGTCTACGCTCCTTCCTCATGGGCCACCTTCTACTATTCAATTAGATGAGTTGTGTGCTGGTCATTTCCTTAATTCGAATGTTGGGTTATGTGGGCTTTTGGGTATTGGTCAAAGTAAGGCAAAGAAAGTGTCTAGTATTGATGATTTAGTAACAAATAATCGTGATATTTTCGTTGTTCAATCTCAAGGCCATATTCAAGCGGCTGATATGACCAAAGGAGTTCGCTTAACTGATGGTTCAGTTCAGCAGATTGTATACACCTTAGCAGATCGAGAATTTGCACGTTCTCGTGGGAAATTGTATGAGAAAGTGTTACCGTCATCTCTTCCACGCGGAAAATCATATACTTATGTTGTTTTAGAAGATGGAACGATGGTGTTTGGTGAAGTGGAAAATGGGTTGGAGTTTGGGGTCAAGCATTTCCATTTAGCAAATGGCAGAAAGGTAAAGGCAGCGGGTGAATTACAAATCGCTGCTGATGGCTCATATGAAGCAAATTTACTTTCGGGTACATTTTCGAAACCACTGGTTGATTTTTATGGCATTCCTGAGCGCGATTTAGAAGCACGTGTACTTTCTGTATTTGAGTCTGACGCGCGGATGGGACAAGGAACGATTGTGAAAAAAGATTTGCTGCCTTCACGTGCACCATCGCTTGAGGAGTTTAAATCTGTTTGTTCATCTTCTGTATTTGAGTTGAATCGAGGTGTATGTGGTGGGGTGATGCCTCAAACACCATTAATTACAAAGATGGAGATATCCGTGCCGATTGATGGAGCTGTGCAGGTGGATTTGTTTGATTCTCTTTCAATACGTGCTCGTGCTGCCGGTAATGCAGAGCTAGCAGACGAGTATTTACGAATGAAGATAATTGCGCAAGATAAAATGTCCGAAGGATTCTTTGCTCGGACCAAGAGGAAGTTGTTTGGTGGTGAAGATGTACCTACAACTCTTGTTATTGATGATCCTGCTTTGTTTAAGACTGCTCAGGACTCTGTTAGTAAGCGAGGTATTACGTGGGTTACTAATGAGCCTCCACGAATAATGCAAAAGAAAGGAGATATAGCAGTTGGGTTTAAGGATTCAAGAGGAGTGGTTGAGATATTTGTGCCTGCTCATTTAGACTGGGCAAAAGTACGTGCTGACATAAATGCTTTGTTAAAAGAAAATCCAACGATTTCCAGGGAGGAGTTTGCTTCGAAAGTTCGTGCGATGGGATGTACTACTCCTGGATTACCAGTTGGAGGGAAGGCATATGTTGGGAAAGCAGATGAGTCTTGTGCGATCATTGGGGTTACATCTACTGATTCAGTTACGAAAGTAGTAGATTCTGCCAATGGTGCTTCTGAACAGGGAATTATGAGAATTGGTGTAGATCGAATTGGTGTAGATCGAATTGGAATTAATCCTGAGGTGGTCGATTTGAACACCAAACAATTAATTGAACGTCCTCCTGAGGTTGGTGTTTCTTCTACTATTAAAGTTAATGGGGCGGGTCTGGTAACTCCTTCTGGTACACATGAGGTTGAAGTAGTTGCGGGGGCGGATGGAAAGATTATTTCTATTAGTTCTGCTGGTTCTGTTGAGAGAAATGGTGTTAATGCGGTTACGGTTCATTTGCCTAATTCTGCATCGGATTCAGATCGTATTTTGGCGTTTACTGCGGTTGCGGCTATTGTTGGTGGTGGTGTTGTGTTGTCTTCGGATGAGATGGTTGATGAGATTCGTGAGCAGGTTCCGTGTGTGGGTGATATTTCGCAAGGGTGTGAGGTACTTGATATTGATGTGATAGAACCTGATACCTCTTCTTCTTCTATGCTTGGAGTTAATGAGGAGATTGTGAGTATTCCTGTGAAAGTTTCTACTGGTACTCCTAATTTAAGACAACCGGTGAGCTTTTCTGTTTCTGGTAGCAAAGTTGCAAACACATTGAGTTCTATTACTAGTTCAGTTGCTGCAAAAAGTAATTTTGCTGGTAAATCTTTTGTGACTCAGTTGAGTGGTAATGAGAAGCGTGATGTTGAGTTTTATGTTCCGATGGGAGTCGATTTTGCGAAACCAGTTAATATTGTGTATTTGTTCCATGGTCTTGGTGATGTTGAGCGAACTGCAAAAGTAACGCTTCCGAATGGGATTTCGGCTGTTGAGTCTTCGGCTAATACTATTTTAGTATATCCAGTTAGTGCGGGTAAACGAGGTACGGGTGGAGGAGACGGTGAGTGGATGAGTGGTAAGGGTGGACCGAATTCCATTTCGGCTTTACACACAGATACATTGAATGTTCTTCGCGAAATGAGTCCAGTTCCATTTACAGAAGGGAAGGTGAATATTGTGTGTCATAGTGCTGGTGGTCAAGCATGTCGTAATATGGTTAGTAGTGGTGGTTTAAAAAGTATTGATTCAGTTAGTGGCAAGTCTACTGCTGATATTCCAGTTCATTACTATATGGCTGATTCATGCTATGGGAATTGGTGTGGTGCGACTGTTGAGGGTTCTCGTTCCATTGATACTGTTGCAGTTCATTATAATTCGGTGGGGGTTACTGGAACAAAGAATGGTGGGGACGCGGTTAGTTCGGATGGTAAACGAGTTTTTGTTGAAGGTACGAATGAGGGTCATTTAGATTTTATTTTGGATACTTCTGAAGTTATCCTTGCGCAGAGTGAGAGTTAGGTTTATATATCTCAAAATGTACGTTTGGTTATGTTGGAAAAGGGTGTTATGTTTCAAAAAGGGCAGGTGACGGTGTTTATTATCATAGGTATCTGTATTCTTGCGTTATTTGGTGGTATTTACTTTTTAACGGATTTATTTTCTCATTATATAGACTCGTCGGTTGATGTTGAGTCATTTAACAATGTACAATTGTTTATTGATTCTTGTCTTGCGACGAGCTCTGAACATGGTGTTCGTGAGGTATTGGCACAGGGGGGATATGGTGATGTTCTTGAAGCTGGTTCGGTTCTTAAGTTTCCTCAGGGTGGCGATGATGTTTTAGTTCTCCCTGCTTATTTTGATGCTGGATTTGTTCGCGTTCCAACTTTAAGTGAGATTCAACATAATGCCGAAGAGAGGGTTGCACGGGATTTTTTACGTTGTGTGGATTCTTTTGAGACGCTTAAGATGCAAGGGTATACCATTGAAGCGTCTGACCCTTTGGTACGATTGCAATTTGAGTCGAGTGCAACAAAAGTCTTTTTGCAATATGTTCTTGTTGTTACACTAGGTAGTTCAACCAAAGAGTTAAATAATTTTGAATATACTATGTCTTTTGCGTTTCCACAAACATATAATGCAGTTCGGCAGTTTTTAGTTAATCAGAGTATGGTTCCTTCTGAGTTTTTGGTTACTGGGTTATCAGATGCAGTTTTGAACACAAGTGGTTCTTTTGGTTTTTCTCAAACAGGCGATCAAGGTCGTGATGTGTTGGTGCAGTTTAGAACCGCGGTTGATAATCCTATTGTATATCAGTTTGGATTAACATATGATTTTGATGAGGATGAGTTGGTAGAGGAGAAGATTAAACCTATTTTAAGTGATAATAGTGGTTTGATCGATCGATCTGTGATTGAAATGGATTTTCTTCCCGAGTGGAATATTTCAAAGAATGGTGTGTTTCATTATACCCCAACGGTTCGAGGAGAAGGTTTGAGTTATTCTTTGGATACAAAAGCAATAGAGATTGATGCTGTTACTGGGGAAATGACGGCGTATTCATCGAAGTTGCCTAATGATGAGTATGAGTTCATTCTTACGGTTGAAGATAAGTTTCATTCCATTGCGTCTCAGCCGTTGTATTTGAATGTTCGAGTGGTAAATGAGACGGTTCCGGCTATTGTTCCTATCTCTCGACAGATAGTTGAGCGTGGGACGAGGTTACAAGTTCCAGTTGTATTACATCGTCAAGTTGCGGATATTTTTGAAGAGGCGGTATACAGCGTTGATGCGCCTCCCATTTTTGTAATAGATAGTGCGACTGGGGTATTGACTGCTCGCGCAATTGGTGAGGATGCGGGGAATTATTCTGTGCGAGTTAATGCGTATACTTCTAGCTGGAATACGTGGTATCGTTTTGAGGTGGAGTTCAAATGAAAAAGTTCCATCATATATTTTTCTTTGTAGCTTTGTTGTTTGTGGGTAGTGTACTATTCAGTAGTATGGTTATTGCAAATGGTGAAGAGGTTGCTTCACAAATTGAGCAAGGTCAGGTGAGTGATTATAGTCAAATTCCAACGCAAGATATGGTAGAAGCTTTGCGAATGCATCCGGAATTGGCTTCAAAGTTGCCTGATGCTGATTTTATTCGTGCACTTAATTCTGATCCGTCCCTTATGGAGTCGACAGTGTTTATGACTGATGTTGGAATTCCCAATGGAGTGTTTTTTGAGTTGAATGAACGTGTTAAGAAGGATCCTACCATTTTGAATCAAAATGTGGATGTCAAACGGAAATGGTTTTCGGTATATGGTATTGCGGATGATGATAAGAGTGGTGGTGCGGTCATTGAGCAGTATGATGGTACGCGTGTGCGAACGGGGGGTACTAATGGGATGACTTTTGATGTTGCGTCATTTCCTGGTGCGAAAGTTTTGCGTGATGGTAGCCTTGTATTTCAAGATAAGACTTTTTCTGGATGTAAGTCTTTGATTACGAGTAAAGAAGATGGTCATGATGTTATCTATATGGAATCCGGTGAGGTTGTCGTACCTGAAAGTAAAGGGTTAGGGAAGGCAAGTTATTCTTTGGTTGTGAGTGAGACTGGTACTGCAGTTGTGAAGCATAAGGATAATGGAAGAGATGTAACACAGGTTAATTATATTGGTGGCGTAACTTTGGAAGGGTCATCAATTGGGTTATTGGTTACTCCTCTTGGTAAATCATTTCGGCGTGATGTTGATGGCGGTGATGTGGGTTTTTCTTCATCAGAGATATTTGGACGTATTCTTGAGCCCAAGAAAGCAAAATCAGGTGAGTTTATCATGCTTGGGTCTGGAAAGATTGTCGGTGATGATGGTGGTAATGTTGTTGAGATTACGGGCAGTAGTAAGAATAGTAAGACCTATTATACTGAGGAACCTTCACGAAGTGCGGGAACTTTTTGTAAAAAAGATGGAGCTTGTGTTGTGAATACCCCTGTTCCAGGTGATGTTCTTGTGAGGTCAAGGTTGGCTATTAGCGGCGTTAAGGCGGGGAATTCTGTGCGAGTTCGAAGTTCTTCCTATTATTTTAATGCTGAGTTTGAGAATATTGAGGGTGATGCATATTTTGATTCGTATCCTTATGATTTAGGTACGGGTACTTGGGGTGCTTCAAAATCATCCATTCATGTTCATCAAGGTGATGTTGGTGTTCAAGGAGTATTACGCGATTCTTTTGCGGGAAGAGTTGATGTCGTAGTTCCCAAGGATTCGTCGTGTTCTGGGTCGAATTGTCCAACTTTATTGAAACATTGGTCCTCAGATGGGTTTCAAAAGGATTTGACCAGGCAGTATTTTAGTACGCCAAATGATCATTTTGTAACGTGTGAGCGAGGAGTGAATTGTTTAAGTTTACTTGCGCAAAATTTTGGGAAATTGGTTGGACCTCCTTCGAAGCCAATTTCGAAGGTGATTATTGTTGGTGGGGATAATGCGGGAGTTGCGCAAAGTATACAACAAGGAGATTGTCGTGTTGAGAGGTGTGCAATTATCCATAGTCGGGATGTTCCTCCCGAAATTGATTCAACGGTGACCTCGATGGTAATAACTGGTCATCATGATGAAGCAGCTGATAGTATTTGGCATGATGCACCAAATATGGGGGCCGGTCATAATGCGCGAGATAGGATTTATTTTGGTAGAGTACCTGCCGGATCGAATTTTGATTCATTGCCTAATGCTCCTAATGTGAAGACGGTTAGTTTTAGTGCGTGTAATTCAGTTTTACCTCCATCTTATGAGTACCCGGGGATGCAAAGTTTATTGAGCAGATATCCAAAGGTTGTGATTTTTCAAGGGTGGACCGGCAAAGCAAGTTTGCATGAGTCTCTTAGTTCTACGATTACTTCAGCAAGTCAAATCCCTTCTCGAGTTGCAGTTAATAGAAATTGGGATTACGGTCATCGAGCATTTTTAGTTAAAAATGAAGATGGGAAATGGATTTATTGGGATGGTATGGGTGAGAAACAGGAGTATACTGCACATCCTAAGGTTGCATCAACGGGGCCGGGTATGGGGCCGGGTTAGAGTTTAGTTGTTGTTATTCTATTTTTATTATTCTATTTTTATTATTCTATTTTTATTATTCTATTTTTATTGTTCTATTTTTATTATTTGATTGTTAAGGTACAATGATTACTTTTGTTTTTTCTATTCGTTTTCCTTGAGGGAAGTAACATCCGGTTTTGATTAAATTTATTTTCGGGTCAAGTAATTCATCTAGTGCGTCACTGCTTGGAGCAATGCATCCCCATGTCCAATTGTCGGATGGGTTTCCACCGGCACCATGGATTTGAACTTCGTTTCCAAGAGGCGTGTCTGCCGGTGGAGTGGTGCAGTTTTCGTATGCTTGTTTTATTTGTTTTACTTGCGCAGGTGTTACAAATTTTGTTGTTTGGTTTCCGGTGCTATCTTTTATGTTGCATTGTTTTCCATCTATGGCTTGAGCGGGTGAGGGGTAACTTATGCGCATTGCTGCATGGAATTTTGACTTTCCTGGTTGTTTTATTTTGGTGATGTAGAATTCACCTTCGGGGGTTTTGAAATCACCACGACATTGCTTATCTCCGACGGGGTTATAACCTAGTGATACGGGATATACTTTTAGGGCCGTACACCGAGGGTCGTTTTGAGGTGTACTAATTGCAGAGGGTATGTTTGGATTGATACACATGTAGGTTGTGAGGGTTCTGTTGGATTTTTCTATGTAGAGTACGGGTTGGGTTAGGCCTGGGTGTTGTTGTTTGTATTGAGTTACAAGGGTTAGTAATGGAATAGATTCGTTTAAGTACGGTACGTTTTCTATTTCAGGTGTGCCTAGGGTTACTTCTGCTTGGAGGTATTTCTGGTCTGTAATTTTGAATGTTGGTTGTTGAGATTTGATTTGCATGATGTTATGGGCAGCAGAATTATACTCGGGAGCACTGCAACCAATTGCGGCAGTTAGAAGAAATGTTAATCCTCGTGAAGTGTTGTGCATACCTTATTAAAGTGCGTGTTATTTATAAATGTTTGTCACTATTAAGTGACTTAATTCTTGTGGTGTGTTTATAATTATGGTGTATTATCTCGGTGATGTTAATATTTGGGTGGCCTATTTGATGAAAGTAATAATGAGAAGGGATATAAATTGGTGAAGATTAAGAAAAGTTAAGAAAATAATTAAAATAGTTGTTTTATCCTTTTTTGAACTCGCCTGCGATGTCAATTAATTCTAAGTGACCCATATAGATTGCTCGGCAGCAGTAGCGAGTTAGGCCAATTGCGTCAAGGGTTTTTTTCATGGTTTCGCCTTTTTCTTGGCGTTCTTTGAATTCTTCTATTAAGTGACCTACTGGTTTTCCACAAGAAAAACAGCGTATGGGTATTATCATGGGGGTTCCTCCGAGTCGGGGTTTTGAATACTTTTTCTTTTAAAAAAGAAAAAAAATATTCTCCAGATGTTGAACTATCTGTATGATTTTTGTCTTGAAGCACGAGCTTTGGAATCGTTTGGTTTACGTGATTCTTTGCGTCGTACGTCGGGGATTAATAGTAGCCGATCGTATTCAGTGAAGACTTTTTTAAGTGTCGGGTCGTGTGCTACAAGTGCTCGCGCAATTGCTACTCGACTTGCATCAGTTTGACCATTTACTCCACCGCCTTGTACGAGGATGTCAATATCGACTTTTTGTGCTGTAGCGCCAGCCAAAATCATTGGTTCACTGATTCGAAGTTGAGCTGATTTACTTTGGAAATCGCGTAAGTAAATTTTATTGATGGTTACTTTTCCTTTTCCAGCACTTAGCGTTGCTCTAGCTACTGCTTGCTTCCTGGTTCCTTGGGTATTGATAGTTTTCATTGTTTGCCTCCTACTGCTCGGCATAATTCTCCAATAGTGATGTAGTTCAAGTTTGGTAATTTATGCATACTCGCATCTTTTACAACTATTGGTGTTTGCTTTGGCACGTCATCTGGGGCTGAGCTTCGATGGCAAATGACTCGTTTGAAGGCAATTTTTCCTCGGTTGATATGCCATGGGAGCATTCCTCGAACTGCACGTCTTACGACTCGCTCGGGCATTCGTGAATGATGTTGACTTTTCAGAGGATATCCTACGCGTTCTCTTTTGTCTTGTTGTCGTTCAATAGTGTTTTCTCGTCGTCCGCTAATCATTACTTTTTCGCAGTTGATGATATGTACTTCTTCTCCCATAAGAGCGTCTTTTGCAACTAGTGTTGCAAGTCGACCCATAATAATTCCTTCACCGTTGTAGATTTTCATTGGTAGGACCTCATCCCAAAATCCGCACTTTTTTGCCTTGCGGATTTTGTTGTAGTAATTCAGTGATGCTGAGCACTTTTCCTTTTGCATCAGTAATTTTCTTTTTTGCTTCTGATGAAAAGGTAAATGCTGCTACATCTACTTTTTTTGTAATGTCTCCTGTTGCTAATACTTTTCCAGGGATGATTACTGTTTCTCCTTCGAGTGCGTATAAGTTTATTTTATACACATTTACAGTTCTGCGTGCTCGTGTAGGTTTTTGTAAATCATCACTGATTCGTCGCCAAAGATCGCTCTTTTTAGCATGTGGTTCAATTTCAGCGATGAGTTGCTGTAGTTGGTAGTTTGTTGGACCGGTTCGCTTTGTCATTTTAGATCATACTCTCCATTTCTTCAATTTTTTCAATTAGGATATCAGCGGATTTAGCTAGAATTTCTTTGCAGGGAAGTGCGCCCCAACTTTCAAGGTGAAATACTATTTTGTCCGTAAATTCTAAGGTTATTCCGCTATCAAGGTCCGCGTATAGTTCAAGGAGTTGGCTATTTTTTACTTTGTCTTCATTTACTTCTAGTTTCTTTCCTTTTAATGTGAAGACACCGTCAGTACATTTCTCCATGACTTTTTCTGGATCTTCCACTTTGCCAACTTTTAGTACAGGTTCTGCGTAGTAGTATGCCCAGCCAGGAGCCCATTTGATATGATCTTTGCCAATTCCTAGTACTGCGGTCATGGTGACATCAAGTTTTTGTTTTGCTAGAAGCTTAACTACTGGCATTCTGGGGAACACAAATGTACATTTTGGATCGGTGCTTACTGCTTCTTCAGCGAATACATACCCTTTTTTGTTTGCTTTAAGGGTGATTTGAAGTTGGCATTGAGCGCATCCGGCACCAGCACATTTGCATTTTCCAGGTAAGTTATAACTTTTCAGATCTGTTTTTATGGGGATGAGGCCAAGGCGTAATGCGACCATTTCGTCATAGAGGGCCGACGAATTGTCTTTAAACTCTAGGTCTTCTACGGCTAAGGTTGGAACATCCTCCAAAATGATACGTCGTATTGTATTTGCAAAAACTTCTTCTGTTGCGATGAGTAGCGAGAGTTTTCCCGCCTTTTTATCTTCGGAGAGTTTTTCTATTTTCATGGTTTGACCTGTTGTGAAGCGTTGTTGTTATTGAGAGACTTATACACGTCGTCCTCGTCTTCCGCCTTTCATGCGACAGCCGTTATGTGGCTCTGGTGTCACTTCTTCGATTTTTCCAATTCGCATGCCAATTCTTGCGAGAGCTTTGATTGCAGCTTGTGCACCTGGACCTGGATTTTTTGATCCATTGTGGCCACCTTGTGCTCTTACTCGAATGTAGAGGCCGTTAATTCCTTTTTCGCGGCAAATTTCTGCTACTTTTTTAGCTGCTCCCATGGCTGCAGCGGGTGAACTTTCAAGTCGGTCTTGTTTTACAATTTGTCCACCACTTGATCTTGCGAGTGTTTCAGTTCCGGTAATATCGGTTACGGTTATAATTGTGTTATTATAAGAGCTGTAGATATGAGCAACTCCCCAACGCATTTTGGTTGCAGTTATTGGTGCGTGTCCTCTTTCTTCTACTTGCATTTTGTCGAGTCTCATTTTCCACCTCTCTCTTTGCCTCGAGATCCTTGTTTAGGTCGGTCTGAGTATGTTGATGGTCTTGGTTTTACGGCAGCAGCTTCTGCGTGAACTTCTTTTACGATGTTTACTCGCTCTGGGTGTTCAACATTTCCAAGAGATGAATTTGGTTTGAAGGCAATGACAGATTCTTCAGATACGAGTACCATATATGACGGAGCAGTTACTTGTGCTCCGGAAATGGTAATGTGTCGATGTGTTATGAATTGTCTTGCCTGATCGATACTTCGTGCAAAACCAAGTCGTACAACTTTTGTTTGCAATCTGCGTTCCATGACATCTTTTAATTCTAAATTTAAGATGTTATCCAATTTTGAGCCAGCAGGAAGAAAGCCTAATCGTTCTAATTTTTCAAGAACTTGCTTTTTTTCAACTTCTGCTTGTACGGTCTTTGTTGCGATAAGTTTTTTTGCTATATCCTTGTATTTCTTCAGGAAAGTGTTGGCAAGATAAATTTCTCGCTTGTTTTTTAGACCGTACTCTTTCATGATGATTTTTTCAGCATCAATAGTTGGCTTATGCCACGGTTTTAATGGAGTATTGTACTTATTTTTTAATTTTCGAGGGTCACCCATGATTATTCACCTGTTTACTTCTTATCCCCTTTTTTGGGTTCAGATTTCTTCTTTACGCCAACAACTTTACCTTTGTTACGTCGGAAGTTTGATCTTGTTCGTTGACCACGCACGGGTTGGCCATGAATATGTCTAATCCCTCGAAGAGTTTTGATTTTCTTGAGTCTTTTTAGATCATTTTCTTGTGTGAAATTGAGAGTGTTCGTTACGAGATGTTTGTCTTCACCAGTCTCAAAATCTTTTCGTCTATTTGCATACCAAACAGGAATAGAATTTTTAAGTGGATTTAGAAGAATGGTGTTAATTGCTTCAATCTCTTTATCAGCGAGGTTCCCCGCTTTGGTATCGCGACTAATGTGTGCGATGTTACAAATGGCGTCTGCAAAATTTATGCCCACGCCTTTTATGTCAGTGAGCGCCCAACGGATTTGTTTATTTCCGGGGATATCGACGTTTACAACACGAACAATGTGTCGAAACTGTTTGTTTTCAACTTGTTTTTCTACCATTTTTGTCAATTTTTTAACGAATGTGTATTCTCCAAGAATAAGCATAGAAGGTAGGTAACAGGACTTATTATTAATAATATTCTGTACTTTGGTCCTATGCGCGTTAACTTGGACTTAGATGGTAAAAACTGAGGTTTATTTATAAAAGTTTTGGTTTTTGAGGGGAACGCTTTGTTTTGGGATTAGGTTCTTCTATTAATGGACTTAGGTAATTAATGGATTTAGGTAATTAATGGACTAGGTGGGATTAATTACGGAATTAGGTTGTTCTTTTCAGTATTATCGCTGTGGCGTTGTCATCAGTGCAATCCTCGGCGATGTTTATTATCAGTCTTGTTGCTTCAGAAGATGTAATGTTACGAATAAGGTCGCCAAGAGTAGCACGTTTATTTCGAAATCCTTCATAAGCTCCATCTGTTAGGAGGGCAAGTGTATCACCTTTATCTATGATTGCTGGAGTTGGTATTTCGTATATTTTTTCGTCGAGATCATGTCGCATGAGATATCCAATGGATTTGGTTAATCGGGATGTTGCAGGTATAAGGTTTCCTTTTAGGTGAATAAATTCGATTTCTTCGGGGTCATCCCAAAAGTCAATGTTTTCTGGTTTTTCTAGTGCTTGGATTCCTGCCTCTTCTTGCATTATTTGCCGTTGGTAATTGTGATCGCGGGTGAGGAGATGTACGTCGTTTGTTTTTTTGGGAATAAAATATAATCGGGTATCTCCAATATAACCCATATGCAGTTTTTCTTCACTGTCAATTAGACATACAAGGGCAGTGGTTGCACCGTGTTCAATATGTTTTATTCGTGCATATGACCTTAAATTAAAACGTTCAATAGCTGAGTTCTTGCTCGTTGTTTGGTTTTCAATTATTTCTCGGAAAAGATCGATAGTTAATTGAGAAGATTGATCCCCGTTCTGATGCAATCCGTCACAGAGAATTGCGCCGGCGATGTATCTAGGGGGTTTGGTTAATGTACATGTTTGTTGATTGTGGTTTGTTAAAGTTGATTGAAAATGTAGTTTTTCATTGCGGTAGGTGAACGCAAGTGCGCTATCCTGATTGCTTTTTCTTTGATTTTGAATACTTGCAAGACTGACTTCGTATTGAGAATTTGTAGTCATGGTGAGATTTCCTGAGGTTGTGTGTTTATCTTTTTAGTTTAGGTGAGGATGGGGTTTTCGGGTATTTTCTTTATTAAGGTGTTGGTTTTGAGTGTTAGTTTTGAGAATAGGTTTTGAGCGTTAGTTTGTTGTGAGAGTTATTTTTGTTTAAATTTTGAGGTAATTCTAATAAACTAGAAGATTCATACGCTACATTATGAAATCTTTGCGGTATGTTGATGTTCATTGTCATGTTAATTCAAAGTTGTTTAAAAATGATTTTGAAGAAACATTGATGCGTGCGCAAGCTGTGGGTGTAAAGTCTATTGTGTTATCTGGGGTTAATCCAGAAGCAAATCGTGAAGTTTTGAAGTTGTGTTCTCAGTATCCTATGTTGAAGGCGTCTCTTGGTATTTATCCTATTGATGCTATTGGTTTGCCATGTGATGGGACGGGTCTTCCTCGACATGATGGACCAATTGATTTGGATTCCGAATTTGCGTTTATTCGTGCAAATCTAGATCATGTTGTGTCTGTAGGTGAAGTGGGGATGGATTTTCATTGGTCTAAGAAGGAGGAGGAACATGTTTTACAAGAGGATAATTTTCGACGAATTATTCGCTTTGCTATATCAATTCAAAAACCTCTTGTGATTCATTCTCGTGCAGCGGAGAAAGAATGTATTCGTGTTTTAAGTGAGGAAATTAAGAATAAAGAAATATTTGTGGTTAATCATTGTTTTTCTGGTGGTAAAAAGGTGATTATTGAAGCAGCGGGGCTAGGTCATTTTTTTTCTATTCCTGCAAATATTGTGAAAAGTGAGCAATTTCAAATGCTTGTTGGTATGGTTGATTTAAATCAATTGCTTACAGAGACTGATTCGCCATGGTTGGGACCTGTACCTGGCGAGCGTAATGAACCTGCCAATGTTGTTGAAAGTGTTCGCATGATTGCGCAGATAAAGGGAATTTCAATTGAGGCGTGTGCACAAGCTATTTGGAACAATTACATTCGAGTGTTTGGTAAGGATGCGTAGTTGTGTAGTTTAGTTGCAATCGTTTTTTGTTGTATGTTTTGCAAATTATTATTGGAACTAATTATTCATTTTTGTTGGTTGTAATCGGGTTGATTGATAGGTGGGGGATTATGCTTTTATGGCTGATAATTATCAAGAATTAATTCGGGAGCATGTTCGTTTACCATATTCTGTTGCATGGACTCTTGCACGAAAATATCCTGCTTCTGTTGATGTTGAGGACATGCGAAGTGCAGGCATTATTGGTTTGATTGAAGCGGCAATGAAATATGATACGGGTCGGGGTATTGATTTCCGACCGTTTGCTATATTTCGAATTCGGGGTTCTATTCTCGATGAATTGCGATCACTTAGTTTTATTCCTCGTACTGTTCTTGATCGTAGGAAATCAGCTAAGGTGATGAGAGAAAAATTAGGTCGCGATGCTGTGCTTTCAGGTAGGTCAATTTATGATGTTACAGATTTTGATGTTGCAGAGGCTCTTGGAGTTGAAATTGGAAAGGGAAATTATCTGGATTATTTTGCAGAAGCAACGATTTTTAGTTTAGACCACGGTGTGGATTTTGAGGAGGGAACTTTTGAATCTAATCTAGAGGATGCAAGCCAGATTTATTTTGGGACACTTGAAGGAACTCGTAGGCCTATTGAGGATTACTTGTATGTATCATATGTTTTTGATTGTATTGATCACCTTCCAAGGCGGGATCGACAATGTTTCTATGATTATTATTTGCGCGACCTTGAGATGAAAGATATTGGTACTTCATTAGGGATTTCTGAGAGTCGGGTGAGTCAGATTCTATCTCGAAGTTTAACAGGGATTTTACAGAAGTGATGATAGTAGTTTATTTTAAGATTTGTTTTAGATGATTTATTTAATTTATTTTTTGGATGGTATTTTGTCTGCTACAAAGAATATGCCAATATACTGACAATCTGCGCATTCCAACACATTGTTAATCATTGGGGGCAGGTTTATCATGCTATCCCCAATCATTGTGGAATTGGGAAATTTCCAATTCAAACTTTTGCATTTTGGGCAAATGTGGAGCTCTGTTTTTTGCATTGTTTTTGGTTATCCTTCTTTTTGGTAGGGTTATTTTTGTTTTAATCTCCTTTTTTTTGTTAAATCTGTATGTGTAAATTTTGCAATAAAGTAGTTTTCATCATACAGTAAATGTGCAATTACCTCTTTTAGGGAGTAGGCATCTTTGTAGTCAATAATTGCTTTAATCTGGTCCGAGGTGTATGTTTCTTGCTTAAAGAAATTGGTCACAAATGTATTCTCTTCCTTTTTTCGGTTTTCAAATATTTCCCATTCGTGGTGAAGTCTAGCATCCCATTTTCGAACAATTCCTTGATACAGTCTTGTGAGGTGAGGGTCTTTTTTATTTACTTCAGTAACTGCCCATAAGCCGCTCTCTTCTAGCGCGTATTTTTTGAAAGCAAGTTGTAACATGGGTACAATTTGCATGATGCCTTTGGATTGGGTAAGATGTAGTAGGGTTAAAAATGCGACATATGTTGATTTAGAACATTTGTTGAAGAGTCGTTCAATATGTTCGATTTCTTGTGTATCTTCTTTGATTACTTTTTTTGCTCTTTTTAGTTTTCTTTTGTTTTCTTGGAGATATTTTTTGGTATTATTTAAGATAAACAAATTTTTGAAACATTGGAACAATCTTGCTTCTTCGTTGTATCCTTCTATACACAGAATATTGTGCGTTCGATCTGCTAGTTTTACTTGGATGGCAATTCTTTTGCTTTGTTCGTCTTTGGAATCAAAAATTCCTGAAATTGAGGCGTAGTAATAGTCGCGTTTGTGCCTGGTAAGAAGTCGGATTGAGCTGATTATGAGGTTCGTTTCTTTTGTATTTAGCTGATACTTCTTGGTTAGGTATTGTATTTCTGTTTTTAATTTTTGGATGCATTGCTCCTCATATTCATCTAGAAGTATAATCCCTTCTTCTTTTTCTTCAATTCCACTTTCTTTTTTATACAAATCTACTTGTTCTTCAATGTAATCATGTAACAAACCAACACAGATGATTATGGGGCTTTGTATACCTGATTTTTTAAGAAAATTGATAATGTTTATTGGGTGAATAAATGGGTGTTCCCCGTTTTTTCTTTTTGGTAATGATTGATAGAGATGTTCTGTTTTATGGTACATTTCTTTCATCAATTCAAAATAGGGATTGTCCTTAGAAATGATGTTTTCAGGGTTGAGAATTTTTTTTGTAGGTTGCCATAATTCTAAGATTTCGTATGCTTCTTGGGTACTTTTTTTGATCATGAGGTGATATATTTCTTTTGGTTTTTTAAATTGTACTTTTTTCTATTTTTTTCTTAAATGCTGTTTTGGTCTTTTTGATAAATCATATTATTTGGATAAGGTCATCTAATATTGTCTAGAATTGAGTGACTGTCTTGTGTGGTGAGAAGGGTTGTTATGATTTTCGCATCTTTGTGGCTTAGAAATTTAGTTGTGAGAATTCTTTTTTCTTCATTTGTGATTCTAGCTAGTTGGTCGATTTTAATTAGTCCGTAGGGATAGCCTGGGAATGTTGCATCATTACTTACAACTGACAGTTTGCAGATGTGTTCTATTGCTCCTTCTGCTCTGAATATATGGTTGCTTTTTTCGTGCAATTTTGTGAAATGCAGTGTTGGTGTTATGGAGTATGTCCAGGGTTGTGTTGGTCCATGCTTTTTAAGGAATACGTTGATGGATTCGTTTGTGGTGGTTAAGAGGGTAGATGATTTGGCGATGGAGCATGTGGTTGCTGAGAGTCTTTTAATATATTCTAATTCAAATGGGTAGGAGGGTGTTAAGGTTCCATCGAGCACGAATATATTTGATTGTTCTGTATAGGTTGATTGAAGATCAATGGTTAGTTGGAGTTCTGCGAGTCGTCTTGCGAGATCTATTATTTTTGTTGGAGGTGCTTGTGATATTCCTTGTTTAATTGATTCGTCAGTGGTTTTTAGTTGAAGGTGAGAAACGTTTAGTGGTGGGCTTGACTTAGATAGGGTGTTTTTGTGTTCAAAAATGTGGTTTTCAAAGAGAAATTCATTTTGGATATATTTTGGAAGAGTTAAAAGAAAAAACTCTCGAACTTGAAATGTTTGTGTGGATGTTGGTGTGGATTGTGTATATGCTGCGATGCGGATGAAACTTAATGAAAATGTTGCGCCGCTTGCGAGTATGGCAGAACCTCCATCGATGTAGGTTATTGTGTTTGCATTGGACTCGGTTGTATTTTGAATAAGAGAAAATTTATGTGAGTCAAATAGATAGAAGGTGTTATTTATTTGAAGTTGTACGGGTTTTTTTGAGTTTTCAAGTTGTTCTTGGTTGTTTAGAATGTGATGAATTTTGCTGAACATGGGGTTTTGGATATTTTGAGGTTTTGTGGTAAGTTGTAAAAAAGAAAAATAAGCCCCTGACGAGACATTCGCACTGTCGTTCGATTTAATTCGGGCGACAATATTTGAACTCGTGACCTTGTCCTGTTTGTTGCACTTGTTTTTGCATACCAAGGACACGCTCTACCACTAAGCCACAGGGGCATAAGATGGTTTGGTTCTGTTGGTATTTAAAAAGTTTTGTATGTGGTATGCTTCTGATTTATTGTTTATTTGGTTTGGGAGTTTTTTTAAAGAGGTTTTTCTTTTTGATGGTATGGATGATTTGTGGTTGAATTGGATGAAAGATGCTCTTTTAAGTGAAGGAGTAATTGTTGAAAAGGATAGTCTTCAGATTAAGTTAGATTCCTCATCGTTTTTTAGGATTGATGAGAAATTGTCATATTCTGCGGCAGCGGTGTATTTGGGCAAGTCAGTGAGTGCAACTCGAGGTTATGTTCATCGATATGGACTTCATTCTAAAGGTGGTGTTAGTGCAGCTCATGTTCTTAAACTAACACGATTACCAAAAGTTCAGTCTACTATTGCCTCGTTTGATTTGAGTGAGATAGTGACTCTTTTTGGTGTTCCACGGGAGCATCAGAAGGATTTATGGCAAAATGGTTTGATGAGATATGATACTTGTTGGTATAGCGCAGTTGATGTTGCGAGGCATCGTGGTTCTCAGTTGAAGAATTATTTTGAGGTGTTTGATGCAACCTTAGATTTTATGGTTCGTGATCATAGTAGATGTTCCATTTCAATTGAAGATCTTGATGCCTTGGCTCGTATTTTAGGTACTTGAGCCTTTTTGGTTTTTTATATATAATTGTGATAGAAAAAGTGCCGGGGAGGAGACATTCTCATTGTCGTTCGACAAGTTGTCGGGCGATAATATTTGAACTCCTGAACCCACTAAGAGACAGGATTGCTTATACCCACATAATATGGGCGGTCTCTTAAGTCCTGCACATATAGTCTAGAATCTCACGTTTTGGTTGAGTTTCTATTTGACCAGGCTTTGTTACCCCGGCAAGTATGCAGTGAGTAGGATTTCCTGCTCGTAGTATATAAAATTAACTTTTGAATTGGTGAAAAACCAAACCGATGAGGTGAAAAACCTAAAAGAAGAATAAAATTAGTAGGTTTAGCGCTCTTGTTTTTAATTGGTTACAAGTTTAGGGTAGAGTATACACCACTCGACCAAGGTTGTGTATCGAGCTTACCATGCGATTTAGTCGTGTGGTAACTTTTGCGAGTCCATCAACTTTCATGATGTCTTTTTCAAGTTTTTCAATATCTAGATCTATACTTTGTTTTTCGTCGCTTAATTTTAACGCAAGTGTGGTATCTTGGTTATAATATGCTTTAAGGGTTTCGAGGTATAGGTTGTTTAATTTGTTAAATATGTTTTCGACTTCTTTTCTTTTTTCCGCTGTGAGTTTTAAGGCTCTTGCAAATCTTGCGGTACGTCTCACTTCGTCAGCTATTGCTTCGATGTGGAATCCAGCAAATTTCATACGTAATAGGTCAATTGCTTTTAGGTGAAAGTTTTTAATTGCTTTAGATGGATTATCGAGATTGTATAACACTGAACGGTAAAGAAGAAAGTATAATCTATTTACGTCTCTATCTCGATCATTCATGTTTTCATAATTGTCCTCTTGAAATATAGTCGTTAAGTCTTTTAACATGATTCGTGTTACGACATCCATTTTCCGGATTAATTCAGTAATTGATACTTTATCCATGTTAAGAAAATCTTTTGCAACCATGGAATCTGAGGTTTGTTCCATAATTTCAAGTGCAATCATGTTTTGAATGATATTTTGGAGATCGCGAATTTTGGTTTTAAGTTCGTTTCCTTTAAGTACGATTTTTCGATGGTTTAGAATGTAGGCGGAAACAACTTCTCTTGCTATGTATACGACACTTTTTTTGTCAACAATGATGGTTATTTCTTTTTCTATTTCATCTTTGTCCATTTCTTTTTTCGATAGAACAAGATTGGTATCAGCTTCGGTAACGCATACTACATCACCTTTTACAAGTTTGTTTTGAACGACCCATGTTTTTGGAATGGAAATAACAAAACTGTTTTTTCCAAATGAGATTAATTTTCTGTATTCCATATATGTGCCTCCTTATACCCAGATATTAAGTATAATCCAACTATACATTTATGTAATCTTATATAAATATGGTGGTGTAATTTAGTATTATTCAAAATATTGATTAGAAGCTTTGATTTGTTATGGTTTGTTTGTTTGTTTGTTTGTTTCGTTAAATCTATATATTCAAAGCTTTTTCTTTAGTATAGTATTCTGAATGATATCACTAAGGAACATATATCGGGGACGTTTTAGGTTTCTTTTACTTCACGTTTTAGCGCACATGATTTTGTTCGGTCTTGCTTTATTTATTGTGATATGGTTTGTTAATCAAGCCATGAGTATATTATCATCGGACAATCTGGGCGGGGCACAAGATCTTGTTGTTCATGTAGGTACGGTTTCTGTTCTTGGTTTTGTGGTTTTATTGTTGTTTGGTGATAGTGCACTAGTTACCATTATGCGTTGGAAGCTTTTGAGTGTGAAATATGCGAATAAAATAGATCATAGCTCTGATTACTCTAAGAATAGTCATTATTCTGATAAGAATAAGAGTTATTTGAATTCTGATAAAAATATGAGGTATTTGAAGTTATATCTATTTCAAATAATATATGTTGCGGTGGTGTTGGTATTATTTGTAGGGATATTTTGGTTTTTTGGCTGGTCAAACTCAAATTGGATGTCACTTGAAGCAGATGCTGATTCTTCAATATTGTTTGTGCCCATTATGTTCTGGTTGATACTGTTATTTCTGATGTTGTGGCTGAGTGTGGGTTTTGATGTTCAACGAATTCGCAAGGTTAGATTTTGGGTTGTTTATTTGGTGTCTTTTTTGCTTGTAGGTGCTGTTTTAACTTCGTTGGTTTATCTCCACTTGTTTTTGTTTGATATGGGTTTTGTGTTGTTATCTCTTGGAGTTGTGCTGTTTGGTATTATTTGGTTTGTTTTGGTTCGCTGGGGTTATTTGTATTTGTCTTATCATGGTGAAGATAAATGATATCTGGGGTCAAACGCATTATAGTAGATACGAATGCGTTAATGGCAATTACAGAGTTAGGAATTGATGTATTTGGTGTTATTGCGTCTGAGTGTTTGTTTGCACATAAAGTGTATGTTTTATCAGGTACGATTGGTGAGTTGGAGAAGATACGTGATACGCAATCTGGAGCTTTTAAGACCGGTGCTAAAGTGGCTTTGCAGGTTCTTGCGAAGTCTGGTGTTACGGTTATTCCATCATTAGAGGATAATGTGGATAATGAGTTGGTTATCTGTTCACAAAAAGGAGATATGGTATTAACGCAAGATCGTGAATTGAAGAAAAGATTGGTAAAACCTTATCTCACCATTCGTCAGAGAAAAAGGTTGTTGGTTGTTGATTAAAAATTTATTTGTGGTGTTTGTTAGTTATGTCAAGTTTGTTTCTACTTATGTCTGATCTTGATTATACTTCTTCTTTTTGTATTTTTGCGCAGACAAAAACAGGATAAAAAAGGGGTCCGAAGGCCAGACGGTAATTTTCATGCATTAAAGTTATTCCATTAAATGCTTTTTTACATGTATCTTCCTCTTGATCGTCAGCATTTGTTTCTTCTTCTTCTTTTGGTATTTTTATGTATTTGTTTGTTTCTATGTTCCATGCTTTTAGAAGTTCACTGTTTTGTAGATTGGAGAGTAATGTGCTGATTCTGTTGAAAATATAGTTTATGTCTATGTTATTTTTGAATTTGACGAGAATTTTGTTGTCGAATTCATATATTATTTCATCGGGTGCTATTGTTGTTGGTGTTGGTATTCGGACGTTCTGTAAAAATGTGGTTGCAGATTGTTGTGATTTTGCTTGACAAAAGAATACGCCACGACGTTGTGTACTCTCCTTGAGTAATTGAGGGTATATGAAGTCACCGTTTTCTTTTTTTTCGTGCAGGACGTCAGAGAGTTCTAATGGTTGGAACCCTTCGTCTAGTATCATGGCGTCGTCGAGAATGAAAAATGTGCTATTTCGAAATATGGCAGAACAGTATACTGTTGGGAGGATGAGTTTAGTTATTTTTTGCTTTCGCTGTGTTAAATGGATTACTTGACGCGTTTGTTTTGTTTTTTTAGTTGACATTTTTATTGTTGTTTGTTGGAGTTGAGGCTTTGTTTGAGTTAGCTTTAGGAATCTTTAGGAAGGTGATTTGTTGTTATTGTATTTTTTCTAAATTGCGAATTTGTAACTCCCTTATTTTTCGGTATAATGTCTCTGCTCTGAGGCCAAGGTCTTTAGCAGTATTAGATATGTTGCCATGGTGTTCTTTTATTGCGTGGTTAAAAAACTGACGTTCGAATTCATCCTCGGCGTCTTTCCAGGTCATTACTTCTTGAGGCAATATTTGTGCGATATTACGGGATAGTTTTGGTAGCGCATCGTAGAGGAGCTCCATTTTTTCTGGGTGAATTATTTGTTTGTATTGCTCTAATTTAGATCGTATGGCGGTGTCAACGAAATGCTCTAATTTCTGGTCGTCTAATTCTAAGCGGTTGCGCATTGTTTCCATGTCAATATCGAGTTCTTTTATGGTGCGATGAATTGATCTTCGGTCCATACCAAGCATTTTAGCTAGTTCGGATACATTACCAATGTGACGTCTTAGTTCGCGAGTCAAGAATTCTTTTTTAAACGTTTTTTTAGCATCTTTAAAGGGTAGGGTTAATGGTATGTAGAGATGCAAGGCTGGTTTTGAGAGCTGATCGGTTATGTCTGACTCAATTTGAGGAATTGTGAGACCCCATGTTTTGGACATTGTTTCAAGTACGAGGGGTTGAACTTTTTCTTTGATGGTTGATTCTAAATCTCCTCGCTTTTTTTCCATAAGCCAGTAAAGTGGGTTGGGTTTAAGAATTTGACGAAAATTGTCTCAGATTTTATTTAATACATTATTATTCAATAGGTTTTTCTTTTTTTCTTTTACTAATTTAATATTTGATTTGAATTGATTCATGAATAATGGCCATGATTCAATTTTTATAACTGCTCCGCAGGCGTTTGGATGGCCACCTGCATGTCCTTGAACATTCTGCATTGCTAATTGAATGAGTGGTTCTATCGCAAATTGTGCACGTAGACTGGCTTTCATTTCGTCGTCCTTTTTTCTAGTAATAATAATTACTTTCTTTGGGAACCTTACAGTTAATTCGTTTGCAAGGTTAGTTGTAAATGACCATTTAGAGTCAGAATATTCGTAATATAATATGGGTGATCTTGTTACTTGTTTTAATACGTCTTGAAGTATTTCGTTGTATTTTTCGTTGATTCCAGTAAAGCGTCGATGGAGGAATTTTCCTTGTGGTGTTGATTCTTCAAATATTTCAGATGGTTCTTTTATTTTCATGAGAACTTTTAAGGCGTCGCGTACGTCTTGTGTTTGTCCTTTAAGTATGAAGAAGAAAAATTTTACGAGAAGTCCTGTTTCTGATGTAAACAGTATTTTTGGGAGTGTCGTTTGTTTTTTGAGGAATTGTGGGTACATTTTTGAGAATTCTTTAATGTATGGTGGTAAATAATAATCAGCTAAGGCGCCCGCGGTGGCAATCCACAGATATTTTGGGTCTTGAGAAATTTCATATGCCATTGCGGTTGTTGGATAGTATGCGGCGTTGTCAATAAGTCGAGGATTTATGTAGGTCACTTTTGATCTTATTTTTGGTTCGTGGTGATCCATCCATATTATCGGGCAGCTGAATGCGTCTAGAAACTCTTGTTCTACTTCGGGGAGATCAAGTATGAATATGGCATCTGGGTGATATTGTTTTATGGTTTGTGCGTGCGATGCGTCTAGACGTCTTGAGCCTTTTGGGATGAAATTGCGACCTTCATGGTTGATATGATATAAGACGAGAAATGAACATAATCCATCGGCGTCATCATCATGGATGAATAATGGCGTCTTGGCATTTTGGAGTGTAGTTCTTGCGAATGTAATTTGTTCAGGTGTAAGCATGTGGGGGATATTTAGGTTGTAGACTTTTAAAGGCTTGTGTTTTGATTTCTATTTTACGGGGTTTTCGCTGTGTTTTGGAAGGTTCGTTTTTTGTTATTTTGGATATGAAAAGAAATCTTTTTAAATATGGAACGTCTTTGTTCATTTATGTCAGAAATCAAAGGAGAAATGTGTCATTTTTGTGGGGAAAAGAAGTTATCTCTTCGTGAAGAGGATATTAACATTCCTTATTTTGGAAAAGTTTTTGTTTTGACAATGGAATGTCTTGGTTGTGGTTATCGAAAAGCTGATGTTGAACCTGCTGAGAAGAAAGAGCCTTGCAAATATGTATTTGAAGTAACTTGCGAAGCGGATTTATCTGTTAAATTGGTGAAGTCTGGTGACGCTACCGTTAAAATTCCTCATATAATTACTATTGAACCCGGTCCTGCTTCGGAAGGGTTTGTTACAAATGTTGAAGGTTTGCTTGAGCGGGTTCGTAAGATGGTTGAGTCCTCAATTGATGGTGAAGAAGACGATACTATCAAGAAAAAAGGTAAAACTATGTTGAAAAAGTTGACAAATGTTATGCTTGGTCGTGAGTCTCTCAAAATTATTATTGAAGATCCAACTGGGCATAGTGTTGTTGTATCGGACAAAGCAGTGAAGAGTAAGATTTAGTTCGTTGTCGTTTTCTATTGACTAACTTGTGTTATTTTTTAAGGGTGGTCTGATGTATAGAAGCTGCTTTCCCAATATTTCTTCATAGGGGTTCCGAGGGGATCGAATAGTTCTTGACAATTAACTTTTGTTACTATTCGTCCTTTTTTAAAAAGTTCAGGAGTGTTATTTGTGATTAATTGGCTCCATTGGCCATTTTGTCGGAGATAGTCAAAGGTTCCATCATAGTTTTGATCGATTAATTCTGTGTCAGGTTGTAGGCTAGAACCCTTGTATGAACGGTAATAATGAAAAATTCCGTTTTCACTTTCACATATTGTTTCTATAATTAGTTCGGGTGTATGTTTTATTTCTTTTGTGATTTGTTGTGCAGAACATGAGGTTACCAGTGCTGCGATTGAGAATACGGATGAAAATATCTTGTTCATTGATTTTGTAGTTATAAGATGTGCTTTATAATTATTTTGACACTGAAGAGAACATTGCATAATTTATATACGCATGGCAAAGTGAAGAAAGATTGTTATCTTTCTGCACATGAAATCTCTGGATTTTCTTGTTATCAAAGCGCACTTTGCAACTGCCCAGTTTAATTTTATTTTTGCACCTCGTGGTGCAATTAAATTATGACATACTGCTTCACAAGAAAGGATATTCTTCCTTTCTGTGCACAAATAAGGTCGCTGCTTTATTTTGTGTTTGCAAAGTGCTCTGAAGAAATTTATGTGAATTAAGTAATTATTAAAGAAAAGTCAATATTTATAGTTTGTCTTCAGCTTCTTCTTTTATAGTTTTGAAAGCTTGACCCAAGTCAATCATGTATTTGCCTTCGTCAATTTTTATGATCAGTGGATCCTTTTTGAAGAGGTGAACTAAATCAAGTTCATATTTCCCTGGTCCTACAACTCTTATGGATTCGAATTCGAGGATAACTGGTCTGTCTGCATCAACATCCATATGAAGGACTTCTTTTACATCGTGCTCCATCTGAATTTTTTCATCATCGGAAAGGTTTGAGGCTACTTCTTTTGCTTCTTTTATGTGTTCACGTTTGACGAAGAAGAATAATCTACACCCACAGGGACAGCCTTTTAATATTTCTTCTGAACCATCAGGATAGAATTTGTTACAGCGAACACATTGGTGGGGCATTTTGTTTTACCTTTTTCTTTGTTGATTTTGTTGAGTTATTTGAAGAAGTGATGCTTCTTTTGTTAGAAGTTCAATTTTGTCAGGATTTTTTTCAATCTTTTTCACAATTGATGCTGGTCCTATAATAGTGAGGCCTTGGCGATTTCCAAGCAATATACTTGTTACGACATCTTTAACTTTTGTTAATGCGTCTTTACTACCTTTTTCAGGATAGATGACACTTAACTCGATGCCTTTGAAGCGGGGACCAATTTCACCCATGGTCATGGCGATGAGTTCGCATTCTTCTTCTTTTTTTAGCCGACCTTCCATTATTACGATGCGGTTGTCTTTTACAATGTTAAGAAGTTTGTTTATGCGTTTAGCAGAGGGTAGCTCTACAATGTCTTGATATGGAACAAACTGAAATGTGACCATGCTCTACCTCTTTTTTCTGATATATATTATGGAATGTTTTTATTCGAGTATTTATGTGTTACTATTTTCAATATTGGGTGTTCTTTGACGTGAAATTGTTTTTTATTTATTTTACAAGGTTAAATAATTGTTCATAAAAGTCTTCAATATTTTTCCCATACTTAGCTGATATACCAACGACAGGATATTGTGGAAATGCTGCTTTAATGACGTCGATATTTGCTTTACGTAAATCAACTTTATTTGCTACTATAAGAACGGGGATTTTCCGAGCTTGAAGGTTTCCCATTATTGTTATGTTTACTTGACTGTAGGGGTCAGTTGTTCCATCTAGGACGACAACAACTGCATCCATGTTGTCTAACCATTTTATTGAATCGATAACTCCTTTCGTTGCTTCTTTTGCACGTTTTTTAGCGTCAAGTTTGTTTAAGCCTTTTCTCAAGAAGTCTTCGTAATCAATTTTTGTTGCAATTCCTGGGGTGTCAACGAGTGAGAAGGTAAGTTCTTTATTTTTTTTATTTTTTATTGTTACTTGTTCTTTAATAGTTATTTCTCGTGTTTCGTGTGCTACATGTGATACGGTGGACATTTCTTCGCCTAGCCAGTCCATGCATATGCGGTTTGCTAATGTTGATTTCCCTCCATTTGGAGGACCGTATAGACCTAGCTTTAATTGAGAACGTTTTGCGAACGGATTAAGATTAAGCTTGCTTAATATATTGCTCCAGAATGATCCGGCCATATGAGAGTACACCTCTTTGAATTGAAATGGTAAGAAGCTTGGTTCTTAAAGTTTTTGGTGGTGGAGATGAGGGATATGACTAGGATCGATTAAATAGAGTTGGATTTAATCTTGAAAAGATGGAACTATTTTGGATAGAAAACAAGCAACGTCTTGTTTTCATGCTCCTTGCAGCTAAATTTGGTTGGGATTTTTGCTTATTGAGACCACAAGCTTTATTATTGCTCGGGTTGTTATTCGGTTTATGGGTGAGCGGTATTTAGTTATTGATCGGCTTAAATTAAGTTATGAAGGACTCTTTAATTCTGCTGAAGTGTATAATATTATTGCGGCCTTTTTTTATGAAAAAGGGTGGGATTGGTATGAGAAGTTTAATGAGGAACAGGTAACATCGCAGGGGAAACAGATTAAGATGGTGTTTGCACCGTGGAAGAGTGCGAGTGATTATTATAAAATTTCAATTCAGATTCGCCTTAATATGACTGATGTGCGTGATGTTGAAGTTGAAGTGGATGGGAAGTCGGTTAAGGTGAATCATGGTGTTGTCCATATAATGTTTGATGGATATGTTATTTCGGATAGAAAAGATAAGTGGTCCAGTACACCCTTGTTGTGGTTTGTATCTGTTTTGATGGATAAATACTTTTTTAGACAACATTACGCAAAATTTGAGACATGGGTTAAAAGTGATGTCGACGATTTACATAACAAACTTAAAACGTACTTTAATATGTTTAAATATAATTATCATCAATGAGTTGAGGTCTATGAAACTTTTGTGTTTGTTAGAATTATATAAGGTGAAGGTCAATTGGGAGAAAATACACTTGTTATTAATCATCGGGAATTGAACTATAAGGGGATTTTTAGATCAGAAGATATTTTTCAATTGGTTAATAAGGTTCTTGCTGATAAGGGGTATTCTAAGAATGAAAAAAGGTCTGAGGAAATTAATACAGATGAAGGTCGTCGGTTTTTAGTAGAACTTCGACCATCGAAAGTGAAAGCGACCTATTTGAAATTGGAGATGAGGATGAGAATAAGTTTAGATAATGTTACTTCAGTTGTTGAGGAGCGTGTTGGCGGAAAACAACGTTTTGAGCTAGGTAGTGTTCATATTATTTTTGATGGATGGGTTAAGACTGATTATCAGAATCGATGGACACAGAACCCGTATACATTCTTTTTTAAGGCGTGGATTAACAAGTATGTTTATCGTTGGAAATTGGATGATGGGTATGCAAACGAAATATTTTCAGATACGGCGTTTATGTATGGGCAGCTTCGGTCATTGTTTGATTCATATGCTCCAAAGACGGCTTATAAAGGAAATGAGAAAGATGTTATGGGTAGTGTTCTAAAGGATGTGGAAAAAGAAGTTGAGTTAGCTCGTCATGAGAAAAATTCAATTTAACGTTGAGATTATTGTCGCTGGTATCGTTTTAGATCATTGGTGCTTATTTGTCCTGGTGTGATGATTCCTGTTGGTCTTGGAGCTGGTTGTTGTTGGTTTGGTTGCGGTGGTCTTGGTTCTTGTCCGGGCAGGATGATTTTTGATGATGGTGCACCTGTTTGTTGAATTGGAGGTAGATTGAGGCCATAGTTTGATGATTGGTTGATTTGAATATTTCTATATCTTACATTTGGTCCGTCTACTTCCATGAGGCCACATTGATTCATGTCGAGGCAGCCACTGTTCCATAGTAGGTTGTTTGTCCATTCGTTTTGCTTTAGAGGTTGGTCGTCAGTTGTGTGTGATCGGTGTCCTGCTTCGTGGATGTGGCCATTGATTGCTCTTGTAATGCCGTGTTTTTGGTAGAAATCTCGGAGATCTTCATTTCCTACATTGTCAATTTGAAGTTGGATGCCATTTTGAAGTGCGATTTGATATATTTCTTCTCGTGTTGGATCACGATTGGCTTGTTTTCGGACGTGGTCTATGATTTGTCTTTCAAGAACTATGCCTGGAATAATTGCGCCGTTCTGTTGACGGCCAAAGTAGGCAACGTCCACTCCGTATTGCTTGTTATTTGATTTACTTGGAACGTGACAGATAGCGATGGTTTTTGCACCATCTCGAATATATTTTGCGAGGTCGTTTGGGTTGATAATGTAGCGCTGCTGCGATTGGCCGGGATGCATCAAGTTGAGAAGTTCATCAGTGAGGTCATCTAAACCGATTCCAATTGGTCGTGTCTGTTTTTGTATTGGATCTGGGACTAGGAAATATGGTCCTGAGGGTAGTTCAGTGGTAATTTGGAACTCTCCAGTGTTTAAGGAGTCAGAACCGGGGATGAAAAGGAGGTCGTGATTATCTCCTTGGAGGAAGGGTTGGTCAATGGTAAAGTGTAGATTTCCATATTGTTTTTGTAGTTCTCTTATTACTGGAAGGATTGTTGCCATGCGTTCGTGGCTGCCTGGTTGGAAGTAGAAATCGATACCCGTTTTTGCTAGAGTTTGTATTGTGGTACGTAAATTGTTTTGAGATTGTCGAATGGATTTTGTTTCATCGACTGCGTCGCCATTAAAAATAAGTTTTTGTGCGCCATTAGCTATGAGGGCGTCTACTGCAGTAGCTACGTGTTCTGGGTGTTCGTGTACATCTGAAATTATACCATAGATTGTTGATGCCATCTCTTTTAGGCTTATTTTGTGAGAGAAGTATTTAAAGATTGCGGTTAATTTGTCACTTACCAGTGACATTCAATTTATTTTTATAGGGCTATTTGTGTTGATGTGGGATTTGAAGAATGTGGTACTAATAAGGATTAGATTTATGCAGCTTGTCTTTCATCTCTTGGTTTTGGTTTGACAACTTTGTATTTTGGCATGAATTGTTTTAGGATTTGGTCAGCTACGCTTCCTTCATCGTGATGTACTTGAAGCATGGTTGTTGCTTCTCGCAAGTCAACGTTTTGTACTTTTCCCTCAAGTCCTGTATATTTGATTATATCGTTAATGTTAGACTCATTGAGGTGGGAGCCAGCTGCTGCATATATTTGTCCTCGGACAGCTTTGGAAAATTCTGCGCTTTCTTCTTGCCATCTACCGTGGTTAAATTGCTTTCCGTATTGACTAACTGTTTTTGTTAGTTGACCTTCAGTTATACCTGCGTAGGCTTGGAGTAAAAGTTCTCGTTCCATTTTATTTAGGTTTTTTTGAGGATCAATTTTGTATTGTGCTCGAGCTTTGGTGATATAGAACTCAGTCATTGTTTTTGCGAAATCTAATTGAGTTTTGGAGTCTTCTAACTTTTCAAAGTTTACAAGACCATCATCCATTAAATGTTTATCAATTGCGGAATTATATGCTTCAGCGTGGTATTTGCTTTGTGTATCTAGAAATTTTTTGGCGTAGGTAAAATGTTTTTTGTGTTCTGTGATGTACTCTGGGATCTTAGGTTTTTCATCAGCCATGTTTAGTTAGGAAGAATTAATGTTTATTAAGGTTTGCGGTTTTGGGACTCAGAACCTGAGCTTGTTTTGATTTTTTTTAGAAAAAAGAGAAAAATAAATACAAATGGTATTTAGGCTACTTTTAGTAATTGTTCTAATGTTTTTGGTGGAATGACGCCATTCGAATCAAAAATATCAACTACTTGAGCTAGTGCACGTGGGTCTGACACACGTGGGCGTACTTTTGCTTGGTCTTCAGGTTTGGTGATTCCGCAGTATTCTAGTGCTTTATTGATATCTTCAGGAGAAGTTCCTAGATATTGAATTGGAAAACTTCTTCGAAAGTTCAGTGCATCGTTAAATTGTTCATCTTCTTGTAGGCCTTTGAAGTATGATTGTGGACTAACGTTACCACTTGAAAAGTATCTTGTTAGAAATGACTTTGTAATCCCCATTTTAGCACGTACAAGTTGGGCTATGTGTAGGGTATTATCAGTTGAAGATTTAAACGCCTTTTTTACTGTTGCAACGAGAGAATCATACGCAATGGTACCTGCTTTTTCGGCATTTTTTGGGTCATCCAGTATTGATAAGTCAACCATACCGTTGGCGTCTAGGGTTGTATTAACTGCACTTAAGTATGCTTGTTGAAGATTGAAATTTGATGTATCAGTCTCTTTCTGTGTATCTTTTTTTCCTGCTAAATATTCTGTTACTCCCATGTTGTTCATCCTCCTTTTTGATTTCTATTGAACGATTTTTTTCGTTCTTAACTATGAATATTGGGTTAAAAGTGGGGCTAGTATATAAACCTATTGTCTCTGTCAAGTAGTAACTTGACTGGTTTTGGTTTTGGTGATTTTGTTTTGAGCTTGATAATCTTTATAAATTAAGTTCAGGACTATTTTCTTATGGTTGAATTTAAATGTAATGATGATGTATTATTAAATGTTCTTGCTGGTCAATTGCTTAAGTCCTTGCCTGATCTTGAGCGAAGTCGGCTTGTTGATGCTCTCGAAGCACGTTTAGTGTGGGGAGATGGTCCTCGAACCATACAACGGTTAGTGGTGGAGAAGGCGGAGCATACACCTGATTTGGCTAAGAATCCATTGGCTTGGAATGCGTATGAGATGATGCTTTTACATGGTAATTGTGCATACACCTGGATTGGTTGTGAATCGAATAAAGATAATTTGAAAGTAAATGTTTGTTTTGATTTTGATATTCGATTTGATGTGCCAATTAATCCGGTCAGCTTTCTTTCGAATGCTGCGTTTTATCGTCTTCGCGAGGCTTTCTCATTTGTTGTTGAAGATAAAATTCCTACTCTTAAAGTCAATGGTAATAGTTTCTATTGTGGGGATGATAAAGCGATCAATTTGCAAGCATTGGCGAATTTGTTGAGAGGCTATATTGGAAAAGGGCATGTCCGTTCGCCTGCTAATTATACTAAATCTCCGTTTGGTTTACCAACAAATCCGTATGTATTACCATCACAACCTAAAAATCAATAAATTTTTTGTCTTTGTGATTTTCTTCTTTTGTGAATGGAGTGTGGCAGAAATGTCTCAGGGGGTGGGTGAAGTATTTTATGTATAACTATCCTATATTAGGTAGATATTACTGAAATGTCGCAGAGAATAAGTAATTGCTTTCATTAATTTGATGGGCAGTTCTATTTGTTGTGAGGTTTTTGTATTATTTGATTGTTATTGTATTAATATTATCATTTTAATGGGGGAAATTATATGGCAAAACCAAAGGCGGTTAAATCTGTTGCAGCGAAGAAAATTACACCGGTAGCTCAAACAAAGGAGCTTATTGAAAGTCCTGATTTGAATTCTGTTACGCCTCCGGGGATGCCTAAATTACCTCCTGAAGTTGAGAAGAAATTGAAGGCAATTAAGGAAAAATTAGATTTGTTTAAATCGAGAGTTCTTGAGAAGTTTGGTGATTATATTGTGGGTATTGCGTTGCTTCCTCCTGAGCAAATGCCACCTGGCGGTGCGGGAATAGCTGGTGCTGCTGGTCCTGGTATGATGCCTGCTGGTATGCCAGCGGGTATGGTTCCACCTGGTGTGGGGCCTAGTGTTGGGATGGGTCCAGGATATGTTCCAATGCCTTCTCCTGCTGGTGCAAGTGGTGCTGTTCATGCTGCGGTTCCTGTAATGGCTGGACCTATTGCGGGTGGTCAACCTACTGGAAAAGCAGGGGAGAAAGTTGGTGAAGAAAAAATTCAGATTCTGGTTGTTGTTGATGATACCACCAGTACGAAGATGACCAAGGATGAGTTATATCAAAAGTTTTCTACTATTATTAAACAAATTGGAGAAGATGTTGACAAGGATATGATGTGTCAGAGTATGTTGCTTACTGATTTGTGGCAGAATTGTTATGATGCTAAATATGATTTGAATCGATTGATATCTCTTGCTGCTCCGATTTATGATACAGGTATGCTTGCTGCGATTAAAATTGCAGAAATTCATAAGACGATGGTTCTTAAGAAGTTTGAAAAATATATCTTAAGTTATGTTCTTGCTGGATCACTTACGCAAGGTAAGGCAACACATAGCTCAGATATTGATGTTTGGATTGTTATTGATGATACTGATGTTAAGAAGATGACTCGCTTAGAGTTGAAGGATAAGTTGCGTTCCATTATCATTGGTATGGGTGTTGAAGCAGGTGAGATGACCGGTATTAAGAATAAACTAAATATTCAAGTTTATATTTTGACGGATTTCTGGGAGTCGCTTAAGGAAGCCAATCCAATTATTTTTACATTACTTCGTGATGGTGTACCATTCTATGATCGCGGTATTTTCATGCCATGGAAACAGTTACTTCGGATGGGTCGAATTAAGCCAAGCCGTGAAGCAATTGATTTGTTTATGAGTACGGGGGATCAGAGTATTCAACGTGTTAAATTACGTCTTAAAGATATGGCTATGGAAGATGCATATTATGCGATATTAACTCCCTCGCAAGCAGCTATTATGTTATATGGGCTACCTCCACCTACGCCACGGGAGACGCCTGATGTCCTTGAAGAGATTTTTGTTAAGAAAGAGAAGTTGCTAGAACAGGAATATGTAGATATTTTACGTCGCAATGTGAAGGTTCGTAAAGGTATTGAACATGGGGATGTTAAGGAGTTTTCTGGAACTGAACTTGATACTCTGCTTACTGATGCTGAGAAATTTTTAGTTCGTATTCGGGAATTGTTTAAAGAGATTGAACAACGTTGGGATGAGAAGAGTGTCGTTATACTTTATGATGAGGTGTTAACTATTATTCGCGATGTTTTGAAGGTTGAAGGAATTGAGCGCGCATCAGATGATGCAATTATTTCGATATTTGAAAAAGAACTTGTAAGTACGGGTAAAGTTCCGGCTCGGTTTGTTCGAGATTTGCAAGAAATTGTGGATGCGAAGAAGAAGTTTGATCAGAAAAAGCTAACAAAAAGTGATATTGAAATCGCTCGTAAAGGTTCGGGTGGGTTGATTAAGTTCTTAGTTGAATATTTGCAACGTAAACGTGGTCGTGATTTAGAGCGGGCTCGCATTCGTGTCAAACATGGTGAGAAGTTTGGTGAGATTTATTTGCTCGATAAAATAGCGTTTGTCTTTAATGATATTGATTCCAAGGAACCTAAAATTGAGAAAGCAAAGATTAACCAGGATGGGTCACTTGGTCCACTTGCAGATGCAACTCTTGAAGAATTTGAGAAAGCAATTGCAGGTATGATTGTTCCTGCTCGGGTATTTATTAAAGAGCCAATTTTTGATGATATCAAGAATATCTTTGGGCGGGATGTTGAGATTTTAGTTAATAATTAGGTTTTGTAATTGGTTTAATTTCTTTTTTCTTTTTGGTTTTAAATTTGAATGTGCTCCATTTTTTCTTTTTAGGTGATTCTTTTGTTGATTTTGAGGGTGGTATGTTTCTTGCTTGGTGAAGGATTATCTGTTCAAATCAAGCTTTGTAAAGTATGAGGGGGTTATTTTTGCTTTATTTGAAAGTTTGTAAATAAGTATGCTTTTAAAGAAAGGTGTTTGCTGAAAGGTTGGAAAAAACACATGGAGGTGTGTACAAATGAATAATATTGCACAGAAGTTTGTTGGTATCGGTGTGCTCATGCTTTTTGTTATGAGCATTGTTCCGTTGGCTTTAGCAGTATCAGATGATTCAGGTGTTGATGGATCAGATTCTGATGGTGTTGGAGTGGGAGTTGGGGTAGATGTTAGTACTACTCTTGATGGTGATGATGTGGCAGTTAATGCAAGTGCTTCATCAGAAGTGGAACGGGGACGAATGGGTGTTCGAGCTGAAATGCGAGATCAAAGAAAAGATGCTCGTGAAGATATAAAGGATGCTCGTGAAAATGTTCGTGAAGTTCGTTCTGAAGTGAAAGGTGCTCGTATGGACATACGAGAGTCTCGAATATTGTTTCATGAAGAACGAAAAGTTGCTCGTGAAGAGATGAAAATTAATCGGGATGAAATTCTAGCACTTAAGGGAGAATATAAAAAATGCTCTGGTGTTGTATGTGATGAACTAAAGGTGAAGTTTAATCATGGTGTTAAGAATCATGTTAAAATGCTTTTAATCCAAATTGATAGAAGTTTTGAACAATTAAAAGAAAGAGTAGAAATTTCTGGGGCACTTCGAGCTGAAGATAAGACGCAAATATTAGCTGATATTGCTGTGCTTGAAGAGAAAATTGCGGCTAAGAGGATTGAAGTTGAAGCATTTCCAGAAAATGCAACAAAAGAAGAATTAAAAGTTGCTGTTAAGGAGCTTCAACAATTTGTTATTGATGTACGTCAAGAACAACGAAAGGTTGTCGTAATGCTTATTAGCTCGAAAGTTGATAGTATGATTGTACGACAAGATGCTCTTGCTGCTGCTATGCAGTTAAAGATTGATGGGATTACTTCCGCTGGTGGTGATGCGTCTAAACTCATTGAATTAAGAGCTACGTTTGTTGAACAAACTGCTACCATTAAAAATGATCAGGATGATGCTCGTGCTGCTTGGTTAGTTGCTGAGTCAAAATCAGATAAGCATGATATTTGGGTTAAAGCACATGGTAAAGTAAAAAATGGATTTGAAGAGTCTCGTGATGTATTACGGGAGTTCATGCAAGTTTATAAAGGATTGAAGAGTCATACTACTCAATCAAGTGAAGCGGTTGATAATGTTGAAGTAAATGCTTCAACAGAAGCTGACGTTAATGTAACCTTGCCTGAGGTAAATACTTCAGTTAACACTTCCGTAGATACTTCGGTTGATACTTTGGTGAATGCAAGTGTTAATGTTACGGCTGAGGCTTCACAATAAGTGGTGGTGATTTCATGAAATTCGGTTTTATTTTACTTGCGGTTGCAGCTCTTGCATTAGTGGTTATAGCTGGTTGTAGTAAGGGAACACCTGAACAAGGTGCTTCTTTCACTACTCCTGCTACAGCAACAGATGTGAGTGATGCTGATTTGAGCTCCGGTGTTGATGATTTGTCTGATTTGGAAGATATGAGTGCAGAAAATGATGCAATGTTTGATGATTCCAGTTTAGATCAAATGACACTGCAGTAAGAATTTGGTTTAATAGAGTTTTTTTTTCTTTTTATTTTCGTTGTCAAATTTTATTTATTTCTGTAAGTATGTTTTTTAAAGAAATGTTTGTTTTTTTAGGTCTATGAAATACACGGTGCTCAGTTATTTTAATAATCAATTTGGTCGTCGAAGTCCAATGGATGTATGCATCTATTCTGAAGGTACTCCCGTTCGAGGGTTATTTGTGGCAATGTTGCAATCTGCATATGATATGGATGGGGTATCTGCTTTAGGTGGTCTCGGGTCTATTGGTAGTCCTTGCGAGCTTAGTGCTAAAGAAGCGATGAAATATGTTCGTTTTGGGGAGGAACGTTCAATTTTTGATTCAGTATTATCGCGCACGGATAATCGAATTCCAATAGGCATTAGTGCAGATTATGTACTGGGGCGAGCCATAAATATGTTTGTTAGGCAATCTAAAGAGGATTCATTACGTTATGATTGGTTTACAATTGCCTTTTCTAATAATGTTGGTTCGGTGGATGAGTTATTTAATCGTGTGAAACAAAGATTAGAATAATCATTTTTATTTTTTTGAAGTCTCTGGTTTTCTGAGAATCCTTTTTTGTATGAGAAAGGGATTAGGGGCACACCCACATTTCGACAACATCAGACCAAAGTAGTTTGATCCTTATAGACTCTCAGCAATGCGACCCTCCAAACATGGTGATTGACGGTTAAGGCTGCTTCATTCCTGATCTGACCTGGTTCCCGACAAGACCATCCTAGAGGACACTGCGTCGACGAGTTGAATAAGGACTACTCCGACCTGATACGGCCTGGATATGGGTTTCGGCTCTGTGTGAAGTCCGTTCACAGTAACAACGCAGGACTAGCGCGCCAGCCTAGCTCTCCCTCAGTGTTTTAGGAGTAGGGTTTTAATATAAAGATTTGGGTTCTTTCTGTTTTTTGAGCGTTATTTCAATTCTATTGTTTAATGTTGATTTTAATTCTATTTTTTAATGCTGATTTGTTTCCACAATTCTTTTAAGGTTGAGTGCGTGTGATATTTGTGCATGGCTCTAGATAAATCTACTCTTCTTCGGTACTATAAACGTAAGGATGTGCAGGATGCGCTGGTTGCGCAGGCGTGTGATAAGGAGATTGGGTTTCGGTATGGGGAGGGCTTTGGTAAACGACCTGATGTGTTAACGTATCCTCGTGATGCTCTTGAAGTGGTGATGCGAGGAGGTACTTCGTTTCATGCAAGTTGTGAGTTGTGGAAGAATCCATTGGCACTTAATAACGAGATGAAACGTGCTGATCAGGATGCGTTGCGTTCAGGTTGGGATTTGTTGCTTGATATTGATTGTAGCGCGGTTGAATATTCTAAAATTTGTGCTGAACTTGTATGTGCATTTTTGACGTTTTGTGATTGTGAGACGTTTAGTGTTAAATTTTCAGGTAATAAAGGATTTCATATTGGTATTCCATTTGAAGCATTTCCTGCACGGTTGCCTACACGAAATGGTGAGCTCGAGACTAAGTCGTTGTTTCCGGAAGCGCCGCGCAAGATTGCGTTTTATGTTAAAGAAAATATCAAAGAGGCGCTTGCTCGTAAAATTTTAGAATTTGAGGGTGGTGATATTTCTCGCGTTGCGGCTAAAGTTGGGTTGAGTGTTTCTGAAATTATTATTTCTCTGAGGAATGCTGATGGCGGTGCGGTTGGGGTTTTGAATGTTGAGAAATTTTTAGAAATTGATACTGTATTGTTGTCGTCTCGTCATTTATATCGCTTGGCGTATAGTTTACATGAAAAATCAGGTCTTCTTAGTTTACCACTTACTGTTGCGCAGCTGAAAACGTTTGAACGTAACATGGCGAGTCCTGATGTACTTGGGACTATGTTGTTAGGGTTTATGGATCGGGGGGCGGTTCGAGCTGATAGTGCACGACGTTTACTTACATCAGCATATGATTTTGAAGTGAAGTTCTCACTTGGGTCAGTTGATGATATGAATGAGGAAATACGGAATCTTCGAGAAAAAGAGAAAAAAGATTTGTTGCAAACAGTTGCTATTCCTGTTGATTTTTTCCCTCCTTGCATGAAGAGAATTAGTGAAGGTTTAGAGGATGGTAAAAAAAGGGCACTGTTTTGTGTCATGCCTTATTTAGGAAAAATTGGGTGGAGTCGAGAGCAAATTGATGTGTGGGTAAAAGATTGGAATAGTCGTCAAAGAGAACCTTTGCGAGAAGTATATTTGAAGGGTCAGTTTGCGCATTTTGTACCTGGTGAGAAGATGGGTCCGAATTGTGAAGCTGAAGCGTATTACAAAGGGATTGGTGTATGTCATCCTGATTCTTTTTGTCATCGTATAAAAAATCCGGCTAACTATAGTTTGTTTAAATTTAGGATGTATGAAGAACAGCGTGAAGAGTTGGAAAAAGAGGAAGCTAAAGAGATTAAACGGATTGAAAATGAACGAAAAAAAACGGAGAGAGAGAAAAGAAAAGGAGTTAAATTACAACTGGAGAAAATGAAAGAAGAGAAAATAGAACCAGAGAAGGTGCAACAAGTAAAGGTTCAGGAGGAAAACAAGGTAGATGAAACAGAATTAGTGCCACATAAGAAAATATTTGATGAGTAAAATTTGCTGTTGTATGAGGGGAGAAGTGTAAATATTGTGTTGCACTTTAAGAAGTAACAAGATAAGTCTGATATGTTGTAATATAATAAGATAGATAAAGTAGGGCATGTTCTAATATAAGAAGGTCCAAATTATTGGATAAAAGAATTTTCTTAGATTTTGGATGAAGGAATCCGAAACTTTTATAAAGAAACTACGGTTTTTATCGCTTGGATGGCAGAGTATATTCTACAAATAGTCGTATTTAGCTAAAATAACTATAGTAGGTTGTACGCTGCGATGCCTTGGTGGTGTAGCTCGGCCTAGCATGAAGCCCTGTCGATATGCAGAGCGACTTCGGAAGTTCTTTTTGCAAAACAAAAAGGCTTCGACCCGGGTTCGAATCCCGGCCAAGGCGTTTTCCATTTGGGCCGGTAGCTTAGCCTGGTATAGCGCCTGACTTTTAGTCGAAGTGCAGTTGCAGATAATGTAATTGCAGTTAGCAGACATCAGGCGGTCGCGAGTTCGAATTTGTCGTATAAGTGTTCGTCATTTATTGACAAGGAATGTCTCGTCCGGCCCGTTTCCCTTTATTTGAAGTGATAGAGTTGAGTGAAGATAATTTGAAGTATATTCCTTTGGAGCCTTGTGTCCTCTGATTGGTTATGCTTGAAACACCAGCACAAATGTGCACGGTGATGTGACCGCAGGAGTATTGCTGTGGTCGGTACATATGAGTAGTACTCATATTGTATAGGCTTGAAGCCCCGGAAATCCCCCCTGGTAAAATTATGGCACTTGATATACCCAAACATACATTAGTTCCAGTGCATTCTAAAGTAAGTGACAATGAGAAAGAGAAAGTACTTTCTGCTCTACAGGCAACAACAACTCAACTTCCTAAGATCTACAAGGATGATGCTGCGCTTGTAAAACTTGCGGTTAAAGCAGGTGATATTATTAAAATTGAAAGGAAGAGCCCGACCGCGGGTGTTAGCTTCTACTACAGGGTGGTTATCGATGGTTAATACAGAAAGATCCGTTCTAGTTCGAAAATATTTTGAAGAGAAAAAATTCGTTGATAGCTCTATTGCTTCGTTTAATAACCTTATTGATAAAGGGATGCAAGAAGTTATTGAAGAGAATAAAGAGGCAGAACCGGCTATTATTCCGCATAATATTGAGAAATTCAAGATTAGGTTTGGACGAATTACTGTTGGTAAACCTGAAATTACTGAGGCTGATGGATCAAAGCGACCAATTTATCCAATGGAAGCACGGTTGCGAAAGATTTCTTATCATGCTCCTATATTTTTAGAAGTGAGTTCTTATATTAATGATATACAACGAGAAAATTTTATTGCAGAAATTGGTAAGATGCCAATTATGTTAAAGAGTAAGTATTGTCATTTATCTGGTTTATCTCGAGAAGATCTCATTAAACGCGGAGAAGATCCAACGGACCCTGGTGGATATTTTATTATCAACGGAACAGAAAGGGTTATTATTAACGTGGAAGATTTGGCACCTAATAATTTCATGGTTGAAAGTGATGGTCCAGGACAAGCTACTGGTCGTTATTTTGCGTCAAGAGGATCATATAAGATTCCACATTCAATTGAGAAGAAGAAGGATGGAATGTATTACTTGTCTTTTACTCGAGCTAAACAGATGCCACTTATTGTGGTGTTGAAAGCGCTTGGTATGATCAAAGATGAAGATATTATGAAGTCTATTTCAACTGAGAAAACATATGATGAAATAATTCTTAATTTGTTTGAATTCGTTGAGATTAAAAATCAAGAAGATGCTATTGATTTTGTTTCGAAGCGAGTGGGAATTGCTCAAGCACGAGAAATTCGAATTGAGAGAACGCGTGAGCTCATTGATAAGTTTTTGTTGCCTAACATTGGTATGGATGCATCGTTTAGAGCTACTAAAGCACGGACACTATGTAAAATGTTAAAAAAATACATTGACGTTGCAAGTGGTGCTCGTGAAGGAGACGATAAAGATCATTATATGAATAAACGTATTCGTATGAGTGGAGACTTGTTGCTTGATTTGTTTAGGGTTAACTTTAAAGTTTTAGTAGGAGATATTTTGTATAATTTCCAACGAATTATCAAGCGTGGTAAGTTACCTTCGATTAAAGTTATTATTCGAGATAAATTGCTTACGTCTCGGTTGTATAGTGCAATGGCAACAGGTGAGTGGGTTGGTGGACGTCAAGGAGTATCCCAACGTATGAGTAGAACTAACTTTTTGGATATGGTATCACACCTTCAAAGAGTTGCAAGTCCGTTGTCTACAACGCAAGAAAATTTAGATGCTCGTGCATTACATTGTACTCATCTTGGTCGTTTGTGTCCACTTGAAACTCCGGAAGGTACGAACATTGGTCTTCGTAAGAATATGGCAATGTTATGTAGTTTGTCTCAAGCGTCTGATGAAAATGAAGTTCTGGCTAAATTAAAAACTGCTGGTTTAAGAGAGGTAGCATAAAATGGTTGATGTATATCTAAACTCCCGGTATGTTGGTACCGTTGATGATGCAAAATCATTTGTTGAAGATGTTAAAGATTTGCGACGCAAAGGAACTCTTGCTGATGATGTAAACGTCTTTACTGATGTGGCATCTAATGAAGTGTATATTATGTGTGATGAGGGTCGAGCTCGCAGACCATTAATTATCGTTCGTAATGGAAAACCACTTTTAACAGATCGTCATATTAAACAACTTGAAGATGGTGAGATTACATGGACAGATCTTGTTCATCAAGGCGTTATTGAGTATCTTGACGCTGCTGAAGAAGAGAATGCACTTGTTGCCTATAGTGATGAGTTTTTAACTCAAGATCATACTCACTTGGAAATTACTCCTGGCTCCATTAGTGGTGTTACTGCTGCTCTTGTTCCGTATGGAAATTATAATCCGTCTTCACGGTTGATTATTGGATCAAAACATCAGAAACAGTCTCTTGGGTTTTATGCTGCCAATTTCCATTTACGTATGGACATGGATGCTAATATTCTTCATTACCCTCAGATGCCTCTTGTTAAAACGAAAATTCACGATGTTATGAATTATCATGAACATCCAAGTGGGCAGAATCTTGTTGTTGCAATTATGTGTTATGATGGATACAACATGGAAGATGGAGTTATCTTGAATAAGGGTTCCATTGAGCGTGGACTTGCTCGAAGTACATATTTTAAACCAGTTGCCGCTGAAGAATTACGATATAGCGGTGGATTAGTTGATGAGATTTGTGTTCCTGATAAAGAAGTAAAAGGATTTCGTACAGAAACAGATTATCGATTCCTTGAGGGAGATGGAATTGTGTATCCTGAAGCGAAAGTACGTGATGGTGATGTTATTATAGGTCGAACGAGTCCTCCTCGGTTTTTATCTGGGTCTGATGAATATAATTTATCTGCTGGAACCCGTCGGGAAAGTTCAATTGTTTTGAAGCATGGAGATAGAGGGGTTGCTGATTTTATTGTTCTCTCAGAGAATGATGAAGGTAACCGTCTTGTTCAAGTGCGACTTCGTGAAGAAAGAATTCCTGAAATTGGGGATAAATTTACGTCACGACACGGTCAGAAGGGAGTTATGGGTATAATGGTAAGTCAAGGCGATGCTCCATTTTCAACTTCTGGAGTTGTTCCTGATTTAATCTTTACTCCGCACGGAATTTCATCGCGTATGACGTTATCACATTTGATTGAAATTGTGGGTGGAAAGATGGCTGCTCTTCAAGGTCGATTTGTGGACGGTACATTATTTGAAGCAGAACCTGAAGAGAAACTTCGTGAGGAGTTACTTAGCTTAGGTATGCGTGATGATGGCAAGGAAGTGTTCTACGACGGTCGTACTGGTAAACGTATGCTTGCTCGTATTTATGTAGGTAATATGTATTACTTGCGTCTTCGACACATGGTTGCAAATAAAATGCAATCTAGGGCACGTGGTCCAATTCAATTGTTGACGCGTCAACCTACAGAAGGTAAGGCCAAAGAAGGAGGTCTACGTCTGGGTGAAATGGAAAAAGATACTTTCATTGCACACGGTGCGTCGCTTCTTTTGAAGGAAAGGTTTGATGCAGATCGGGTTGTTTTACCTGTTTGTGATAAATCTGGGTTACTTGGATTTTATGATGCTCGTAGAGGTAATCGAGCAATCTCGGCTCTTTATGGAGAGAATTCGGAGATGTCTGACATTGAGATGAGTTATGCGTTTAAATTGCTGCTTGATGAGTTTAGATCAATTGGTATTTATGCGAAGCTTAATTTGAAGGACAAGTATTAGGAGGGATGAGACTATGATGCATTATGTTCATAAAAAAATCGAGAGTATCAGCTTTGGTCTATTTTCTCCTAAGCAAGTTGTAGATGGAGCGTCGGCTAAGATTGTCACTCCAGAATTGTATGATCGAGAAGGTTACCCTGTAGATGGTGGTCTTATGGATCTTCGGCTCGGAGTAATTGATCCTGGTTTACGTTGTAAGACCTGTGGTCAAAAATTAAAAGAATGTCCGGGTCATTTTGGATATATTGAGCTTGCTAGACCTGTAGTTCATATTAAATTTGTAAGACAAGTGATGGATTTGCTTCGGTCAAGTTGTAAGTCTTGTGGTCGTGTTCTTTTTGCAGATGCAGGTATGGCAAAGGTTATTAGTGCTCTTAATAAGTTAGGTGAAGATGAAGGTAATGAAGCTCGACGTCGAAAGATTAAGGAGATGATTACCAAAGGTAAGGGAAAAGATATTTGTCCTCATTGTAATGGTAAACAAGATCCGATTAAACTCGAAAAACCATATAATTATTATGAAGCTGAGATTCGTTTAACTCCGATTGAAATTCGTGCTCGACTTGAGAAGATTCCTTCAGAAGATTTAGAATTGTTTGGGTATAAGATTGACAGTTTCCGTCCTGAGTGGTTGATTTTGACAGTATTACAAATTCCACCAGTAACCATGCGTCCTTCGATTACTTTAGAGTCAGGTGAACGTTCTGAAGATGATTTAACTCATAAGCTTGGGGATATTGTTCGTATTAATCAACGACTTTTTGAAAATATTAATGCAGGAGCTCCTGAAGTTATTATTGAGGATTTGTGGGATTTGTTACAGTATCACGTTACCACGTTCTTTGATAATGAGGTTCCACAATTGCCTCCAGCTCGTCATAGAGGTGGACAAACGTTAAAGACACTTGCTGCTCGTATTTCAAGTAAAGAAGGTCGTATTCGTCATAACTTAGCGGGTAAGCGTACTGATTTTAGTGCACGTACCGTTATTAGTCCAGACCCGATGATTGAGTTGAATGAAGTTGGTATTCCTCAAAGTATGGCAATGACTTTAACAATTCCTGAGAGAGTAACTGAGTGGAATATTGATTATTTGAAAACCTATGTTCAAAATGGTTCAAAGAAGTATCCTGGGGCAAATTACGTTATTAAGGCTGATGGTCGACGTAAAAGTGTTTCTGAAGATACCAAGGAAGAAATTCTTACTGAGTTAGTTCCTGGATATGTCGTTGAGCGTCATTTGATTAATGGTGATATTAGTTTGTTTAATAGACAGCCATCACTTCACCGAATGAGTATGATGTGTCATAGAGTTAAGGTTCTGCCTGGTCGAACTTTCCGGTTGAATCCTGCAGTATGTAATCCATATAACGCGGATTTCGATGGTGATGAGATGAACTTACATATTCCTCAAACAGAGGAAGCTCGAAGCGAAGCTCGAGTATTAATGTTAGTTGATACGCAAATTATTTCACCAAGATATGGGTTGTCTGTTGTTGGTTGTATTCAAGATGCAATTACAGGCAATTATATCTTAACGAAAGAATTAGTGCTAAGTCATGAAGAAGCAGTTGATCTTTTATTTGCATGTGGCGTGGATGATTTATCTCGCTTACCACATAAAGATAAAATTGATGGTAAGGAAGTGTTTAGTATGGTTTTACCTGCTGACTTTGGTTATGTTGGCAAGGATAAGTCTGGAGCTGAAGTTAAGATTGTGAATGGAATCCTCAAAACTGGTGTTATGGATAAAGCTAACTTGGGTCAAGAAAGCGGTTTAATGTTACGAAATATTTATGAGATTTATGGAGCTGATTTTACAGCTCGTATGCTTGGAATTATTTCAAAGTTAGGCATTGCTGTTCTTACTCGACGTGGGTTTTCCATTGGTTTGTCTGATATGGATTTATCAGCTGAGAGTATTGGTGAGATTCAAGATTTACTGGATAAATCTGAAGCTGAGGCTATGAAATTACTTGATCAGTTTAACGCTGGTAAATTAGAAGCATTGCCTGGACGAACTGTTCGGGAAACTCTTGAAGTACGAATTCTAGAAGTGTTGAATAGAGCTCGTAATAAAACAGGAGACCTTGCGATGAAGCAGGTTAAGGATTCAAGTGCTATTGTGATGGTACGTTGTGGATCACGAGGTAGTTCACTTAACATTGCGCAGATGACAGCAGTTGTTGGTCAACAGGCGTTACGAGGTCGACGAATTGATACAGGGTATCGTGGACGGACTTTGCCTTACTTTAAAAAACAAGATTTAAGCCCAATGGCGCGCGGATTTGTTCGTAATAATTTCAAGAGTGGTTTAAACCCGTCAGAATTTTTCTTTGGTGCAATGACAGGTCGTGATGCACTTATGGATACGGCACTTCGAACACCTAAATCTGGTTATTTGTATAGACGGTTGTCAAACGCAATGCAAGATTTGAAAGTTGAGTATGATGGATCTGTACGTGACGCGTCAGGGAAAGTTGTTCAATACTCTTATGGAGAAGATGGACTTGATGTTGCTCGTACCAAAAATGGTGTGCTTGATGTGAAGCGTATTATTTTACAAGTTGCTGGTGAGGTGAAAGAATGAGAAAAGAACATGAAGAGTTTGTAGATTCTTTTGAAGGTCAATTACCTCCGAGTATTATTGCTGAAATAAAGGATACTTGCCCTGCATCTGTAACTAAGGAACAATTGAAGGAAATTGTTGAACTTACTCTTGGGTTGTATAAGCACTGTCGCGTTAATGCTGGTGAATGTGTTGGTCTTGTTTCAGCTGAAAGTATTGGAGAACCTGGTACACAGATGACACTTAATACATTTCATTTTGCGGGAGTTTCCGAGATGAACGTAACAACAGGTCTACCTCGTATTATTGAAATTTTTGATGCACAAAAAGAAATTAAAACTCCGATGATGGAGATTTATATGAAGCCAAGTCATAATGATCTTGAGAAGGTTAAGAAGTTTGCGATTAAGATTAAGGAAGTTGTCTTTGGTGATTTTGGAGCTGAATATGTTCTCAATATTTTTGAGCAGTCAATGACTATTAAATTGAATAAGGCTTTGTTATCTGAACGAGGTTTGAGTTCTAAAGATTTGGCGGCTGCAGTGAAGGTTAAATCAAAAGGATTTAATATGGAAGTAGGGAATGATTTTCTTACTTTTGTTCATAAAGGTAAACCTGAAGAAATTCGACAACTCTATGATCTTCGAGAGAAAATGCGACCTGTTAAAATTGATGGGTTAAAAGGTATAACTCAGGTACTTCCGGTTAAAAGAGGAGATGAGTATATCATTTTGACACTTGGAACAAATCTTGAAGCAATTTTTGAATATCCTGAAGTCGATATCTCTCGAACAATGTCTAATGATATTCATGAAGTGTATAATGTTTTAGGTATTGAAGCAGCACGTCAAGCAGTTATCAATGAGGTTTTCAAAGTTATTGAATCTCAAGGTCTCAATATTGATATTCGTCATATCATGTTGGTATCTGATATTATGTGTATCACTGGTGCCGTTAAGGGAATTACACGTTATGGTGTAGTATCTGAGAAAGCTTCGGTTCTTGCACGTGCATCTTTTGAGACGCCAATTAAGCATTTGATTTCGGCTGCGCTTGAAAGTGAGACGGATAGATTAACTTCAGTTGTTGAGAACGTTATGATTAACCAGCCAGTTCCTTTGGGTACTGGGTTGCCTGGGTTGATTACAAAGTTGAAGTAGGTTTTTTTTGTTTTTTGTTTTTTCTTGGTGTGTTTTGGTGTTCTGTTTTGTGCTCGCGAATACTATGATTAATGGACAATTTAGATTAAAGGGAGAAGTTGAGTTGCAACGTGATTTTTTGAAAGAATTGTTTCTATTAGATTTTGCTGATTGTAGACGGTGGTATGATACGTTGGATTGTACGGTTTCGGCTAGTCGCAAGCGGGATTCAACTATGACGCTTGAATGCTTTTCAGGTCTTGTTACTCCTTCGTTTGATTTTGTTTTGCAGTTTGCATCTCCTTTTCCAAATATGATTCGTTATATGGCCTCTGGGGATGTGGGTCGGGTCACTCGATTTGCATGGGTTGAGTGTTCATATGTTCAGAGTAATTGTGATTCTGTTTTAGGATTGTATGAATGTGTGTATGGGAAGAAATTGGAGTGAGTAGCTTTGGGTAGGAGTTTAGTTTGCTGTTCCTAGGCTTTTTTCCTTATGCAGTTATTTGTTGTTCTAATGTTTTGTAGAATATTTGAAGTTCATTGTCTAGTTCGAGGTTATAGGGTATATTTAATGCCCATTTACCGCTGAATGTTTTGTATCGAAATTCTGGTTTTAAAAATCCTTTGTGAAGTTTGATGTCAGATCGGTTGAATGTTTTGAGGAGTCGTTGTAATTTAGTCTGGTTTTCATAAAAATAAATGATATCAGTTATGTTTTGAGTTGGGAGTTCCTTGAATATCCCTATTTCTTGATCTCTATCTTGTGGCCATGGTTTGAAATCGACACCTTCAAGATTTGCTGTAGAATATACTACAATTGGTCGTTTGATCCATCCAGAGTATCCTGCTGCTATAATCATTGATGTGGTCACTGATACTAGTGGTGATGGTAGCATTTGTAGATGATTAAAGCGAAGTTCGTCGTCTATATCGGATACGTTTAACGAGTTTTGCTTAATCATTGAGATATATTTTTCTATACTTCTTTGTTCAATGTCTTGTGGGCTTCTATATTGGTAGAGACGATTAAAATCAAATTTTCCTTGGTCGATTAGGACTGCGTATGATGGTGTACTGCCACGTTTGAACATTTTTTCTATTTGCCTTATTCCGTGTGTGTTATCCTTTAGTATGTCTAGGCCTCTAAATACTTTTTTGGGTTTGTTAGGTACTTTGTTTCCTTGGAAATCATAGAGGATCATCTGTTATAATTTTAGGTGGTTATTTAATAATGTTTTTTGTGTATCTTTTAGAATATATTTTTATTTGATGGCATATATTTTATGTTTATGGGAGAGCCTGCTGTTGATTATTCTTTGTCGGTACTATTTGAAGATGATTCTATGATTGTTGTTGCTAAGTCTGGGAATATGCCGGTGCATGAGGGTGGGTTGTATGTTCAGCATTGTTTGACTGCCATTTTGGAGAAGAGATTGGGGTATCGAGTGTTTCCGGTGTTTCGGTTGGATAGGGAGACGTCTGGGATTGTTGTGTTTGCTAAGAATAGTTCTTTTGTTAAGGGGTTGTTTGATTCGATTTCGTCTAAGGAGTATGTTGCGGTTGTTCGTGGGGTTTTGAGATCGGATGTCGTTATTGATACACCTATTGGTGAGTGTGCCGGTGATTTTATTGATTGGAAGAAGTGTGTTGCTTCTTCTGGAAAGAAATCAGTTACTTCTGTGTTTGTTCAGCGAGTGGTGGGTGGGAATACACTGGTTCGGGTGGTTCCTCAGACCGGTCGGCAGCATCAGATTCGAGTGCATTTGTCTTCAATTGGTCATCCGATACTTTTTGATAAGGTGTATGGTTCGTCTGATAAGTTGTTTAAGGATTATCTTACAACGGGGAATGTTGGTGTTCGGCAGATGTTGCATCTTGCCCGCATTGTGATTGGTGGCAAGGAAATTTTATGTGAGATGCCAGAGGATATGAAAACAGTGATTGAGGAGAGGAATAATATTGTGTGACTTGCTTATGGTTGTGCTTTTAATATTCGTGTTGTGTCTTGTGTTATATATTCTTTAAATTAGAGACAAGCTAAGGCATCAGTAATTAAATGTGTGATCACCCCAAGACAAAACCATCGCGTCTTTTGCCAGAATACCCCTGCGATGTAAAGTGGCATAATCCAATAACTGTGTAGTGGATGAAATCCGATACTACAACGAATAGGATCATAAATTGGTGTTGCAAGCAAATGATCAATGTCGATAATGCTTGCAAGAAAGATACTTAGGAAAATAATTACTGATTCTTTGGAACGCCATTGAAGTCGAAGAAGATATAACGCACCTAGCCATAAAACACTATAACCAAGTATATGGATAGCCGTATGAGAGTGAAACATAAAGAAAAAAATTAATGATAGCTTAAATTCTTTGTTATTATGACTCTTTTAATAGCTGATTAATTTGTGTAATTTCCATCTCTTGGGTTGAAATAATATCTTCTGTGAGTGCACGTACTTCAGTTCGAATATCAAGTTTTTGTGCTTGCTTTGCCATCTCGATAGCTCCTTGGTGGTGATTAATCATGCCTTTCAAATAAGCTTTATCTTTGGCATCCCCTTGGAGGGAACTCAATTCAGGCATCATATTTTGGTACGTGTTTTTGTAGTTGGAACTTGAATACCAGGTACGTATCCATTCTTGCATCATGCTGATTTCTCTTTCTTGGGCTGAAATAATTGATTCTGCTAGTGCCTTAACCTGAGGATTGCGAGACTCGAGCATTAGTTGTGAGCTGTCCACTGCTTCTTGGTGATGGGGTATCATCTCAGCTATAAAAATTTCTTCACTTGAGATCTGTGGATGATTCATCATGACATGTGGAGTACATGCGGTTAACACTAACATTGTCGTTATGATGATTAGCGGGATTTTCATAGTTCTTCGTACCTCTTTGAATTTTTAGGTCTGTGAACAGCTATATAAAATGTATGAATATATCTCTTATTAGCCATTGACCTTATTTTAGGATTTTCTGTCTTAGATGATGGAAACTCCAGTTGAGATATTCGAAGAGGAAATAGGTATAGCGATGTGTACAGGGCGGGAGTTTTTTTTGAAGATGGAAATTTAACTGTTTCTTTCTTGACTTGGCTTGGGATGGTGTTTTGTGTGATGCAGCTGATGGGAAGAAGTTGGTTGCATCGGTGTTTGTTGATCGAGTGATTGGTGGCAAGAAAATTTTATGTGAGATGCCAGAGGATATGCAGGGGGCATTGGTTACATTTTTCTTATGATGTGGTGGAAGGGATGTTAAGATTTTTGATTTGCTGAATCTTCTGGGTGCAAAAATAATTATATTTTATCATTTTTAAATTTTTAAATTTTTAAATAGGAGTTACCTGGAAATAAGAAGTTATAATGGGATGGATAAGAGCATTCCAATCCAGTGCTATCGATAATTATCTTCCTTGATTTGGGAAGTGTCTTATCTAACGCGTTGAACATCAATGCTAAAAATTGCTCGGGAAGTGTTTTGATAAAGTAACTCAAAGTACTAAAATTAGG
>CAMAVK010000003.1 GCA_945861715.1 Candidatus Woesearchaeota archaeon
TTTATCCAATACTAAACGTCACCGTTGAGTTTTTGTTTCCTGGTGTTTCATTGACCGGAACGTGCACGAGCAAGTTTACCAAAGCATCATTTTTCCAAGAATGAAAGTCCCATGCAACAACATGTGCAACCACTGAGCTAAAAGTCATATTTGTCCAGTTTACTGATGATTTACTCCAATCAAACGCATTTGATTCGTTAGCTTCAACATTAAATTGGTAATACTGTGAACTAGTGTTTATAGCACTAAAATAATTTGTCCCTGTAATTGTTACATTTGAAATGATATTTCCACCATTTTCAATTCTAAACGGTGCAATGCTTGTGTTTGATGTATTCACCATACTCCCAGCAGGGGCGGAACCAAAATTCACTGTTCCCTGTAGAACATTAAGTACGAGATACGAGGACACTGTAAAATTAAGAATTCCTGAGTACGAACTGGAATTAAATCCATCACTCGCAAGAACTTTCCAATAGTATACGGTGTCAACGCTAAGTTCGGTAGTCGTGTTTGTGGTAACATTAAATCCACCATTATCAGTAATCTCAGATACGTTCACCTCAGGATTATTGAATGCGATATTATTATCTATCAGTAAAGCATATCTAACCACATCCCCGTCTCCATCAGTGGATCTATTGAAACTCAACGCTGGGGTAAGGTTAACCGTTGTACTTCCATTTGGTGCGATTAACAATGGCACACTAGGTAATGAATTCTGGATCTGCACGACACTCGAACTCCTATTATCTCCAAACAACACACCGTCATACACTCCCACGATAACCGAGAGATTATCAAAATGAGAAAAATTCCCTGGTAAAAGTGTGCTAAGGACTTCACCCGCAGCAACCCCCGTTTTAGTATCATTAAACACATTTGTGGAATTTCGATACCACCAGAAATACACTGTCCCTAAATCTCCATTGGCATCAGAATACGTCACATTTGCAAGTAAGGTGTTATTTTTATATGCTGGTGTGGGACTTAATAGAGGTGTTGTGATTAATGGAGCAACATTAAGTTGTAGTACTGCCACACTATTAGAACTATTTGTTGGACCATCGGTTGTCCCGTCATTTGGGGTAATAGTACCCTGCCATACTTGACCCCGTATAAGTGAATCATTAACCACTGTCATACTCTTATTCTCAAACCACGCTTTTATTTGTGAAGAGCTAAGGGTAGCATTAAGTAATTGCACATCATCAAGACTCCCGTTATAATAATGAGGCGAAGGTCCTTGAAATCCTCCTAGCGTAATATTTTCAAGAGTCGACAATAGAGATGACGGAACAGCCTGCGAAAGAGTGGTAGTCAAATTAACCCCATTCAAATAGATATCAACCACTCCCGCAGCCCCATTATAAGTTACTCCAAGATGATTAAATTGTCCCGCAACAATTCCCGCATTTGTTGTATTCTCTTGAAAGTACCCATCTTGTGCACCTAACAATACCTCCACTTCTGAACCATTCAACCGAATCAAATATGCGTCTGCTCCTCCACCACCTCCATCATGTTTTGCAATAATATCTTGATACCCACCTACCTTACTTACATTCATCCACAACTCTATCGAAAATGCTCCTCGAGTATCATATAAATCCTTATTCTCAAGCACAATCATATTTGAAATACCATCAAACTGATACGCACCGCCTCGATCATATCCAGAAGTATTTCCATATACAGCACCTAACACTGATGCATTATTGCCAGTAGCATAATCCCTAGTCCATGAACTATTTGATCATCCTTCAAAAGGCAATTCCAATAATGTAAACGGACTCGAATTAATGCTCCATGTGATTATATTTTTAATTCGGTCTCCATCCACGTCAGCCGAAGAGATATTCCAAAGCGTCAAATTCTCCGTGGTAAGATTTGTTCCGAAAGTTGAGTTCAAAATAGGAATGCCTTGTGTGGGGGAAGCCAATATCCCCAGTGTTCTTCCTCCACTATCTGCAACATTAAGATCCCCCTCTTTCGCAGGAGAATACCCAATAACAGCTCCAGTAAGAGATCCTACCTCACCTTGTACATTTTTGGTGGTATATTCAACAGAGTCAAGTGTAATAATGGACCCCGTTATGAACAGCAAGAAAAGTATAGTCACAACGCCCCTCTTTTTAATATAATCTCGTCGATGTTTTTTCCTAGCTCGAATAGTCAATTCAACCTGCCTTCGCTTGAGCTCCTGTAATTTTTTGTATGCAAGATATGTTCTAAACTCTGCTCGAGATGAATCGCTCGATAATAATGCCCCAACCGGCAATTGGACTTTCGTCATCTTGGCTTCAATGGTATCCAGTTGCTTACGCAATTCCATTGCAGATGTCATGCTGCACCTCGTTTGAGTACAGTTGCAACACTATTACTCGAAGTTGATAGTGCATGGGCTATTTGTTTGTTATTCCAATGGTATGTATTTTGAAGATATTTTGCCAAGCAAAACATCAGAGAACCATCCTCACAAAGAACAGTAAGCGGAATATGGATTGCACCCTGATGTTGAACCGCATCATGAAAATTTCCTTCTCCCCCCATCTTCTCTTTTTTTCGCACCGTTTCCTTCCGTTTTTGCACTGCCCTTTGATATGATGCCCATACACTGCGTTCGTTTCGACCAAGTAATCGTCCGATCTCAGCAAAACTACACCCAGAAATATCATGCAAGTAAAATGCTAACGCTTCAAGAGGGTAAAGTCCTAAAGAAAAGGTAGAAAGAGGAATAGTTTTTTCGGCTTTGATAGCATGAACTGTGGTCAGGAGTTTATCAATCTCCAAAGTTCCATTCTGGTGCATAGCTCGAAGTGTTTGTTCAAGTAACAACGGAAGTGCAACTCGATCTAAGTCTATCACTTTATGTCTATATTATCATGGATTTAAAAAGATTCCTACTATTTTCGTTTATTTTTACACTACTCAGCATAAAAAAATCCTACTAAAAATGAATTATGTACTACTTTCATTAAAATAATACTATTTTTATTTAAAAGTATACTATTTACCTCATCTCCTGCCCTAATCATTATCTATATAAACCCGCAGCCACACCTAATAACCACAGAGGAAAAGATGAAAATAACCATAGACACCACACAGGACAAACCCGAAGAAATTCGTAAAATGTGTGAACTTCTTCTTGAACTAACAAGTAACTCACGTTCAAACAACGCATACACAACCTCAGCCCAATCAGCCCCTGTTGATACGAGTAGCATGATGAATATGTTTGGCGATGATCAAACCACCACAACAAGCATGCAAGCCCAGAGCACAACCATTAATGCCGATAGAGCACCTGATTTTGGTGCATTCTTAAGTTTAACAAAAAATTATGAAAAAAGAGAGTCGACAACAAGACCCCAAATAGAATTCTTGTAAAGAACTTTACAAACTAGAGCTGAATAAAATCACAAAAAAAAGAAACACCTATACTCTTCTTCCCCAAATCCGGATCAGAAACATTCTACTTCGATCCATACCCAGCTTGCTTCATCACACTCTCATACACCATCGTGAGTGCTGCATACTCTTTGGAACCTTTCATATCAAATTCTTTACCCGAATTCTGCAAACCATCCATCTGTCTTCCTAGTTGTTGCGCAACACCAGCATAAAATGGCTTTGCCATGTCTTGTGGCATTGTTTGCAACAGTGCATAGGCACCAAGGGGGCTAGTTTCAAGCAACCTGTTATACAGACCTGCTAATTCAGTAAGCGCTCCTAATTTTCCTTTACCTTCAGGCGATTTCAAACCAAAGTGGTCTGTAATCCCAAGTAATCCTTCTAAACCTTTGAAGGTTTTATTTTTTTCATTTGTGTCTTTCATTTTTCATCACAAACCTGAAATATACTTCCGCCTTTAAATATACTTCCGCCTTTATTAATAACATGAATAAAGTGAGACAATTAAGTCCTATCATCCTCACTTTCATACTCACCAATTTTTCTCCCCTCAAACACCAAAACCTTTATAAATAAAGCACTGCCCCAAAACAACTATGGGACGAATTAAGACGACTTACATCAAACGAAAAACCCGAGAAATTCTCAAACTTCACGGTGAAAAGTTTACCACAGACTTTACCTTTAACAAGTTACGTGTAAACGAAAACACGAGTATTTACAGTAAGAAAATCCGTAATACTATTGCAGGGTACATCTCACGTTTAAAGAAGAGAGAATAAACATTCTACCTTTTTGTTTTTTTCAGAAATTTTTTATCATCTATTTTTTTGCAGACCTCTAACCAAGAGAAACCATTATATACCTTCCACCCCACCTATATCTCGGTGACAGATGGATATTTCTCAAGATATTAAAGACTTAGCACGTCTCAAGCAAATTATTTCCGTTCTCACAAAATCGGGATTTGCTTCTCAACTTGCTTCAACCCAACTCAAAACACACCTTCCGTTATTATCCCGTTTTGCTCCCACCCCATTAACCCCCAAAGATCAAGCAAAAAATCTCAAAACTGCATTTATTGAACTTGGTCCCACATTTGTAAAACTAGGCCAACTTCTAAGCGTCCGACCAGATCTAGTTCCCGAAGAATACTGTGAAGAATTCAAAAGTTTACAAGACAACGTTCCGCCGTTTCCCTTTGAACAAGTGCAACAAATTATAGAAGCCGAGCTTAAATCCCCCCTATCAAAAATATTCAAATCGTTCACTAAAGTTCCACTTGCATCAGCTTCAATTGCCCAAGTGCATCGTGCAGTTTTAAGAGATGGAACGCTAGTTGCCGTAAAAGTTCAAAGACCAAACATCGAAGGAATAATTAACACCGACTTGGACATCCTTCTTACTATTGCGCATCAATTAGAATCTCATATCGAAAAAATAAAACCATACCGACCAGTTGAAATTGCCAAAGAATTTGCTCTGTGGACGAGACGAGAACTCAACTTTACCCGAGAAGCCGCAAGTGCAATTCACTTGCAAAATATCTTAAAAGATGTACCAAAAGTACGTACCCCAAAAATGTATCTTGAATACACAACTAAACGTGTTCTTACCATGGAATACATCGACGGAAAACGTCTTGATGACCAATCCAATTTCAAAACACATTCACGCCATGATATCATCATGCGGTATTTCACATCAATACTCACACAAGCCTTAGGTGGCGGTTTCTTCCATGCTGATCCGCATCCTGCCAACATTTTCATCGACAAAAGAGGCAATCTCATTTTCCTTGACTTTGGCATCATGGGGGAATTGAACGAAGAAGACAGAATCAAAATAATCTCCTTCATCACCTCCATTAACGGAGCAAATACAAATCATAGTATCAATATCATCATTTCTTTAGCTCGCAACACAACACATGCTGACCTTGAACAATTCAAAGATGAATCGCTTCCTTTGCTTCGCGACGCCTATGTACATACTATCGCTGAAAACAGTGCGGGAAAAATTCTGTATCAGATTCTCAAGTTAGGCGCACAACATGGATTAATCTTCGACCCAAATCATATTCTCATGGCCAAAGCCATGTATCAAACCGAAGGCATCGCAATCAAATTGGACCCTAGTTTCAAAATCGCGAGTGGCCTTTCTACATTTGCAGATACCTACCTTAAAAAAATGTATTCGCCTCGAAAAATCCTTGAGCGAGCCACCAAAAAGCTAACGGATAATCGAGAACTTCTCCTTGAATTACCAGACCATATTATAAAAATAATGAACCGACTCGAACATCAAAATGATAACCAAATCACCCGGCAAGAGCTCTTAGAACACGACGACAAATTGTATCATAACCTTAAACAATCCATGATGATTGCTCTCATACTCATTCTTGGTTTTGCCGCATCCATAATGATTTATCTCGGTGGCACAACACAAATTCTCAGCATTCCCCTCACCTATCTTTTCCTTGCAATTGCTTTAATCATCCTCATCTGGTATACGGTTAGAAATTAACCGCACACCATAATCATAACCAATTGATAAAACACATTAACCCCAAAAAATAAACTAACCAAAGTAACTAAACACCCGAGGCATAAACATGACAAAGAAACCACTTCATCAAGACAACCTAAAAGACCGAGCAAAAATTGCACTCAAAATTGGCTACGGCCTGAGCATCCTATCACTTGACAAAGCTCATCAGATAGCAAAACATGTCAAGACTCAACTTGATTTAGACGACAAAGAATCAACCAGACTCGCTAAAGAAATCGTTAAAAAATCAAAAAAAGCAAGTGACGACGTATTAGGAAAAGTAAGTGAACATGTTGAAAAAGCAATTTTGGACAGCGGACTTGCAACTAAACGTGAACTCAAGTACGCAACCAAAACATTACGTAATCGAATCAAAGAAAAATTAACCGGCAAAAAGGAAACGCGGTGGGAAAAGATCAAGAAAAAAGTCCTGAGAAAAAAGTAATTTTTTACCTCTTTTATACATGCATCTCTCAGTGTTATCACTAACAAGAGACAATACCTTTAAAAATAGTCCTTTTAATTAGTTCAATATGGACTCACAAGGTAAAAATCTCGAACAAAAATTAGGTTTGAACTCACGAGGTTCTACTTCGCAAGGTTCCATTTCATCAATAGATCAAGACCATGATCCCCCAAGATTATCTTATCTCGAACATCTACTCCCAGGATCATTATTTTGCGGCACTCTTGGTGAAGATATTCCTTTCACCACAAAAGCAGCGTGTTATGTTGCAGAAATAGGCATGTGTGCAATCCCAAATCTGGGTTTCTATAATAATAGTGTCACCGTCCCACTTCTAGTATATTGTGGACTGCGTGCCGCATATGTAACCGCAATGAATCATCTCTATGCAGACGATAAAAATGGAGCTGAATAAACAATGAACTCATTCCTCAACAAAGCAATTCCTTGTACAGTAATTGGAGTAGTCAGCTATCTTGGATATGAAATTGGTGATTTCATCCATCTTCGAACCGGTCATTCTGAACAAGTCGAAAGTCGTATCACTCAAAACAAATCAAGATACATTCAAGAACAAAAAGCAATTGGAATGGGCCAAGACAATTATTTCAAATTTAATTTCGATGTTCCTCTTCTGCAACCAAATATTCCTGAAGACGCCGTTGCACTATATCCTGGAAGCGGTAACACTATTTATGTTCGAAGTCTCCTGCTTGAATCAAAAGCAGAGGATCGAAACCCCTATCCAAACACAACTTTCGAACAAACAATAGATGCCACCGCTCATCACGAAATGATTCATTATTATATGGCACAAACCTGTGGTTGTGGTGGTATTACTTTAAATGGCGCTGAAGGCTCACCTGAACGACTTTCACAGAAACTTATCGCTGAAGGTGTAGCAGAGTACCTATCGCTGAAGCTCACCCACATCAAAAACCCACTAACAGAAAATGATATCCCTGTTGCTGATTTGAGTAATCTTTCTTCACAGTTAGAACAAATTTCCTCCAAACTGTACCCACTTGGTGCAGTAGTTGTTCAACCTCTCTTAGACCAATTCGGCCCAGACTCCATGTGTCACCTCTATGATCATCCCCCTACTACGTTGGAACTTCTAGACCTCAGAGTGTATCAAGATCGCATGACAACTGAAATAAAAAGCAAACCAGCAAAACTCTCACACCCAATCGACTCCCCACAATAGTTTTTAACCAACAACAATCTTTATTAATCGCCATCCCCATCTTCAGATTCATGGCACAAATTGATATTAATCCTTGGGCAGTACTTGTAGCTGCAGTAGTAAACATGGCACTGGGCGCACTTTGGTACGCACCGTTTTTATTTGGAAAAATCTGGATGACATCTCTGCAACGTCGAGACAAAGAAGTAGAAAAACTCAAACAAAATTCAAATTACTTCCACCTCTTCACACTTTTGGGTGCACTTGTCTCCAGTTTTGTACTCGCACATTTTGTTGATTACGTTGGAGCAACAACATTCTGGGCTGGCATGCAAGTAGGTCTCTGGTGCTGGCTAGGATTCGTAGTCGCAACAGCTATCTCATCCACGCTCTACGAAGGACGATCTAAAAAATTATATTTCTTAAACATCGGATACTACTTCGTTGCGTTCTTAGTAATGGGTGGAATCTTAGCTGTATGGGTGTAGAGTAATAACCACATAACTTATTTCTTCTCTTTCTTTTTAATTTTTCATAATAACTTTTTTTAATCTGTATAAGAAAAGAAATTATTCTCTCGTTTCACCACAACATCCGCATGCGAATCAATAAGAGACTCCAGCGGAGTGCCTTTATCCAACAAAAAGATATTCGTCTGACATCGCACCTTCCCAGGATCATATGCAGCCCATGCCCAAGGAATTCCAATATAAGAATAGCCAAGTGACGTAACGAGCGACGCAAGATTTTTCGCTCCCGCATCTCCAAACACCTTCTTTCCAAGAATCAAACAATTCAACGGATGACATACACCAACATCCCCACTAAATTCGATGAGTTCAACTCCTGCCTTACGTGCAACCAATTTCGTTTTATCCTTGGACCGATCAAGTTGATACGGCCCATGTGTATCAACAATCAAATGTTCCCCAATAGCCATAGTATACAAATCAATATGGGGATGAAATTGGCAAGCACCATTTCGGCGAAATGTCGGCAAAACATGCGCAGTATAACCAGACTCCATTGAAGCCATCCTCTCAATTCGTTCCCAAAATCGAGGCAATGATTCCTTTCTTCCCCTCACATCAACACAATCTGAAATAAACATATTCGCGCCTGACATCACACTCATCCCACCCTCACCGCTACGAGCATCCACACAGCGCAAATACTCCCCATGAGCAGACATAATGTAATGATCGCGAATCCATCGCTGCGTAGGAACCGTTATAACGGGGATACCTTGGCGTTGTAAAACCGTCGCAATCGCTTTGTAATTTCTTCCATTACCATAACTCACAACAACCGCAAAATTATCTTCAGCGCTCAAGACGTTCACCTGTAAGTATATTCACAATAGTAGATGGTCGACCAGACTTCATACCTTCATCAATAATAAAATCAACACTCTCCAAAATCGAAGCAGGAATTTCAGAAATAGCACATGCAAATGGTTGCCCTGATACATTCACCGACGTTGTCACCAGCGGAAATCCAAGTTCAGCCACAACAGACGAAAACCAATGATCTGGAATGCGCAACCCCACTACCTCCAAACCACAAAGAACCTCTGCAGAAAATGCGACGTTCCCTACTTTTTCCCGCAGCGGAACAAGTAATGTATATGGGCCAGGTAACACCATCAAACTATCCACTTCCACAGAGCAATATTTCAAAATCCACAGTTTTGATGGGGCCCATACCGAAAGCGGCTTCACATCTCTTTGTTTCATGTCCCTAATTCGCGCAACCGCAGTAGAATTTCGAGCATCACATGATAACCCATAAATCGTATCCGTCGGACAAATAAACACTGCCCCTGCTCGAATCATCTCCAAATATTTCTCCTTATGAAGTTCAAACTGACTATGAGAAATAATCTTCTGTTCCATTTTAGAGCGCGATGCCTCATCCATATTGATTAAAAAATGGAGCGGCATTAAAAACATACCGCCCCAAAAGGGATGGGGTAAATAGAATCATAAATATATCAGTAACAATCACAAAATCAAAAATAAATCAAGAACTCAAGCAACTCCATATTCATCTAAATACGTCTGTGCAGTATGATCACGTTCATACTTCTCTTGTAAATGTAAAATACGATCATGTACTGTTTCCTTTTGCTCAAAAATAATTCCTTGTTTCACCGGAAAATGAACCCTATACATGTTTGTTGTATCAACAACCTTATTTTGTCCAAATCTTGTAACGTTTGCCATCATTTCACCTATTTTTTCATTTCTTATTTTCTTCTCAACACTCCTAATCAAACCAAAAATGTAACCTTATAACTTGAATCAAATCCATGCTTCACTATATTGAAAGTCAATCAAATCTTCTCGTTGCATAACCGTGCGCCGAGTCAAATCCTCAACCTGTCTTTGAAATAAATGTGAAATAGTAGATTCTCGTAAGTCCACCTTGCGTCCATCAATAGCCATTCTTGTTGTCATCATATCGCATCCCCCCTTTTTTCATTCATCAATTCAACATCATTATTCAGGCACTCACACACATGTGCTCGATAACATCTTTGTATGCGAAGTCCTTTAAATACCCTAGGCGCACTTGTCCAGTGCGGGAGTGGCTCTCTGAGCCTAATGTCCTAACCAGGCACACCAGAAAAAACTCTAAACAAACTATTCTAATATCAAAATTAATTTTTCTAATAATTATTCAGTATCAAGAGGTAGAAGAATTTCTTTCCCATTATTTTTAACCGAATTCACCGCATCCGACACTTCAAATAATCTCATGCTCTCAGATGCAAACGGCGTAAGCATAGCAAGCGGCTCTTTAGTCGTGAGCCATTCCTGTTCTTTCTCCATAGGGAGAATCACAGGCATGCGTTCATGAACCTCCTTCATCACAGAATTAGCACTGCAGGTGATAATAGAAAAAGTCGTAATACCTTGCCAAGTGCTATAAATCCCCGCAAACGCAAAAAGTTCACCATTCTGCAATTCAATTCGAAATGGTTGTTTACCCATCGCCATTTTTTTCCATTCATAGAACCCATCTGCGATCACTAAACAGCGATGCAGCACAACTGCTTTCTTAAACGTCGGCTTCTCATCAATCGTCTCGGCTCTGGCATTAATCATCGTATAACCCATCTTCGCATCCTCTGCCCAAGACGGAATAAATCCAAAGCGTGCCATCACAATCTCAGTTGGATTTTCGTTTGTAATAATAGGAACCATTTGAGAGGGAGCAACATTGTAGTTTGGTTTCCACACAGCGTTCATCGTAGCATGGAACCGTTCTTCAATTTGTTCTTTGGATGGTATTACACTAAATCTCCCGCACATGAATAAACCCTAAGAAAGACAACATAAAAAGCTTCTGCCTTATTGATGAATATTGCAGAAATTCAAGAACATTTTATATAGTTCTTCATTTATCAATAGGTTATGAAACAAAACGTTGTAGCAATCCGGTACTTTTCTTCTACTACTACAACTACTACTTCTTACTAAAGATTTTCTCTTACGCGCGGAATCATGCGGATGAGTTCTCTGGTTTGGTAAACCGCCTGAACCATCCAAATTCCTGCACGGACAGAGAATTAGAATTGATTCAAATTTGTGGCGTATAGCCAGCAAATACATCGCATACCTAGTCGACAGACTCTAAACTGTGGAATAGAACATGAAAAATGAACAAAAAGTATCTAAAATATTGGAGGGAAGAGTACAAAATCTCGAAATTGATTTCTCATCAAAAGAGGCCCTCGCGAAATTTAATTTTCTGTCAGAATTAGCGGTACGTCCCTCATTGGTACTTGATTATGTTGCTTGTCCCGGTGATGGTTCAGCATATAGTCGTTTTTTTGGTCAATTGATTGATCTTTTTGGCAATCCACGTGACGAATTTATTGAACGTGTAAAAGGAGATTATATAGAGAGATTTAGTAAATCTAAACTGGATGGTAATTCTCTTTGGAACTTCAATCCTCGGGGAGCATTTCTGGATCAATGTCTGCGCGGTTCGGATGAATATGTGCGTGATGAGTTTATTGGAAAAATCGTTCGAGCAGGTCATCGACTCTACGAACAGTACGGTGGGATGGGCTGGAATAGGAATGAGGGAGGCCCGCGACGAGAGGTCTTGCAGGATAAAATTGTGTGGGGAGTACAAGATGTGGTACTACGCGAGTTTTATGATCTACCAAAAGGATATGGATTTGATTCAGGCTCACTTCACTATTGTCAATTTGAACTAGAAGGTTTGTCTGACCGGAGACCATTACATCCACAAGATTTGAATGTAGTCGAAAGAAAACAGGGACCGGTTTTTCCCAATCTTTAATTACCTAAGATTTTTCTTTTTTCTTTTTACATTTACATTATGTCGGCCTTTATCTGGTTTTCAAATGCCAAGAACACAGGCATTTCATTCATATAATCAGTAATCCTGAGTTGTGTATCCATGCCCACCAATTCCACAATACGTTTGCGGTCAATGCCAAACGGTTGAAGTAATATCAAAAGTGACCGTATCAAGAGACTTTGATAGTAGATTCTATCTGGTTTGCCGGAATATTGCTTTTCCATCACGGGGCAATTATGCTCTTGCATTAGATAGGTGATGAACATACCAGGGCGAATGGTAATACCATCTGCTTGCAATTGTTCGGTTATTTTCTTTTGAGGGATATTATGTTTATAGGTCTCTTGGGAGAGTTGAATTTTGTGCAACAACCATGCTACGGGGAATCGTTCAATACTTAGAATACAGCGTCTGAGTACGGAGCAATACATCTCAAGCTGTTCCACAATTTCTTTCTTAGAATTGCAATGCTGCATCATATTGAGCACTTCCTGCTGAAAATATTTAACAAGCGGCGGAGTTTTTCGTTGCCTCACTTCAATACCTCGCACTTTCAAGTCCCCATGCGTAAACACGCCATAGTACGTAGCAGGAAGCGGTCGATCAGGATTGTTAATAGAAGGCAAAAAGACAATCCATTTGAAAATACCATCACTCGCAACGGGAATACCCACCAGCCCCCCAAGCTCTTGACAAAACGCCTTAACCTCCTCTGAAGTAACTCCTTTCTTTTTGATATACAGGGAATCAACAATCCCATGCACAACTTCAAACCCGCGCGATTCAGCAAGCCGCGCGGATTGTAAAATAATATCGCGAGCATAGGCACAAATTGCCATGTGAGATGTCGCAATACCTAATTTAAACTCACGAAATCGTAAATAGCCATACGCCGTAACCAGCACATACTTCAATGCTTGAGCGCGAGAATCATTCATACTACTTCTATTTTTCTTGTAATACATTCTGCGATCCAGAATTGGCTTTATGGCTTCAGGAATGAGCCCCTTTTTCGCATGCGATATGGTAATGGGAAGACCGGGCACTTCTTCAAATGGCGCATCTCCAGAGAGTATAGTTTCCGCGGATATATTTTTATTATAAATAATCCAAGGGAACATAGAAGAGAAATCAATTTCTGCCACATCTTTATGAAATCCAACGCGAGCATCAAACGTGTGTCCTGCGCGATCACCTTTAAGAAGATGATACATGGAGAGCGGCAAATCAACCGGTTTCTCTTTATATGGGATGAGCATATCTTTACTGTACATCAACCGAATCAGAGAGTATTGAAATGTAGCGCCAAAACTACGTGACGCCATCTGTTGAAATCGAGCTCCCGTAAGTTCACATAATTCTAAGATGCCATCAATATCACATTGCGAACCAATAGTCGAGTTGGTATCAATTAAAAAGCGCCCATGCAATCGAATTGCATAATCTCGAAACTGCACTTGACCATAACTGTAAAATGATTTACCTCCCTTATACTGTATGGGTTCCGAGTCATAACGATGAAACGAACAAGCAATATTATACCATTCCAACTTTGCCGCAAGAAACGGCAGCTGTGCAAAACCAAAATCCATAATCAACACATCAGGATCGGACTCTTGGAAGAGTTGCGTAAATTGCTTGAGTATCTCTTGTTCAGTTCCTTGGATGATTTGTGTGTTAAATTCTATTTGTTGAATGGTTTGTTGTTCTGAAGTTATCTTAAGCCTAGCCGTAGTAAGTGAAACCGGATGTTGCTCAGCAAGAACGTGGAGGTTTTCATCTACATAAACTCCAGGATAGAGATGGTATTTGTAGAAGAATTCTTGCTCTGGTGCAATATCTGCGTTGTAGAGGGTGAGTGAGTGTTTAGAGAGCTTCTCTATTTTTCTCACAATGGTTTCATAGAGTTGGAGATTGGTGATTTCAATTTCTAAAACATCAACGTCTTGACTGAGATAATTCTTCTTGGTAGTTTTACTGTAGGGGAGATTATAGGTTTGACAAAAATCTTCGCCACTGGATTCCATATAGATTTTGGTGGCAAACGATCTCTCTAGTCTGACGTTGCCCTCTTTGGTTTTAGCCCAGAGAATGATGTGGTTATCTGTTCTGTATGCGTCGAAGATCCAGTAGTTCATGAGTTCACCTCTTCTGTTTTGTAGTGTGGTATCTACACTTTGATTTTTTATTGTAGAAGTTACTTAAAAAGAACCTATATACTTGACCAGTGGGTATGTGGGTTAAGAAATAAAAAAGATAATTAATATTTAAATTTTCGTTCATACTCCTTATGGTCAAACCATTCTAAAATTGCGGATATCAACTCTACTTCATTATCTGGTGCGATGGTGTATATTAATCTCCATCCGCGCGGTAAGTCGTATTTCCAGAGGTTGTTAATTTCATACTTCTGAACATACTCTTTTGGAAAAAGTCACTTGGGTATTTGAATTCCTGAGAACGCATTTTCTTTTAGTTCTTGGATAGCGCGACGCATTGCTTTTTTTATTGGATCATCTTCTTTGAGTTCGTTAAAATTTTCTTCTAGTTCATCGGAGATGAAAACAACTTTAGATGGTTTTATGATCATTGTATTTCTTTACGTGAACGTAATTTGTTTGCTAAAATTGGATTCCATATATACGCGATTTTTCCCTCTTTATCGGTTGCAATTTTGTTGATGCTTTCTAAATATTCTAATACCACAATGAATGTTTGCCACATAACTTGCTTCGGAAGTTTTTTCCATATTTCAGTGCGGTTAAATTCTCCGCTATATTCCTTTATAGTTCGCTCTACCATAAGTACTGTATCCAGAGTAGGTGAGCGGGTGTACGGGTTTTCTATTACTTCTAAAGTCATATTTACTTGGTATATCAATTGATATATAAACTTTTTCTTCTATTTTGGTAATTATTCTGATTGTACAACGCTTATTTGTTCTTCTCGTGTTCTAACTTATGAATCTTTTTTTCTTGTTCTAATTGTATTGAGAGTAAGAGCAATGCCCACGTATGCAGTGATGACGCATTCGAAATCGAGCCAAAATGTTTGAGCGGTTCTTTCAGCATCTGAGAGTAGATCAGTTGCTCATCGGCTCTGAGTGCTTTACCATAGTCAGCAAGTTCTTGCAGTAACGAGTCCGTCACAATGCGTTGCGATGATGCCGTATGTCCCATCTGTTTCACCTCATATCTCCGTACACCATGCTTTTTTGCAAGTTGACAATGAATTGTATCATCTTGAATTGCCAAATAGACATCTTTCATCTTAGCCAATTGTGCAATAACCCCCCAACACGCTTCAAAGACATTCATATTTTCTACCTTGTCATCAAAATCAAAGAGATGATTAAATGTCGAAATGAAAATAATTTTGTGTCGTGTCTTCTGAAGCGACAGTATCGTCGGTTTGAATCTGTACAATGATTCAGCGGGAATAATTTCTAAGTTGCAAAGTTGAATGAGTTCAAAGTCCGTAAAGAGGTGTGGGTTGGTGCAGTTAGCACTATCAATAAAGAGCGCTGGCGCTAACTGTAGCGCTTCCTTAATAAGTTGATAATTGACCGCCCGAGCACTCCTCCCAAAGATGCCATAGAGGGTCATATCAGAAGAAAATTGTCGGGCTTTTTATAGATACGCCGCACTTGTCCAGTGCGGGAGTGGCTCTACCATCTATACACCGTCCCGCCCGCCATCATATTCACACAAGACAACGGACTTTCCTCACTCTATATTGAGGTGATAAGAATCACCACCACTAATTAACTAGTTCCACAAGTTTGAAATACTAACTATCGGAGGAATTTAACATGATACCATATCCAACAGAAACCACAAATGCAACATTTGGCGTAAAAGGTCGATATCAACCAGAGTTAGGGGAACTACTCTTAACCCAAGAAATTCGACCATTTAGCTTCCCATCAGACCAAGAAATCAATGCATCAATGGATATTGTAGTAGCAAACGTAACACGAATTCAAGGACTTCATGTATATGCAAATCTTCTTCACCTATTTAACGGCAATTATCAAGGGCCAAATAATGTAGAACAACAAGTCATGAGCCCAATTGCTCGTGTGAACTACAACCCCAATTTCCGTTTGAGAAGAACATTTGATGTTGTAGATCAATCCAATGCAACTTCAATCACCGATCTTTTATGGGGCTTTCACTTGGATAGATATGCACACAACAAAGAATTAATTGATCTACACCCATCATCGAAACCAGAACAAAATCGAAAATGGGATACATTTAGACAACAAACCATTACCCGCTTAGAAACCTATATCGGTCGCAAAATCGAAGGAGAAACTCTAAACGAACGAGCTTCAAACGCAGCAAATATGGAAGTAACACCACCACAAAAAGAAAGCATGCCTCGAGATACCTATTGTCGTACTATCGCAGCAATTACTGCAAAACCGTACATTACATCATCGACCTTCGAGGCTTTCAGCAAACAATACCAACTAGACTAATTTTTTATTTTACTAGCACTCTTCTTCTTCTTCTTCTACTTATTTTCTACTCAACCTCAATCTCAAAATAATCCAACAAGGCCAACACATCAGGATGAGAGAACTTTGCACCCTTAACCTTATTCACTCTTAAATCAAAAGAATAACCCGTTGCCCCTCGAAAATCCACACCACACAAATTAGAATTATGAAACTCGGTCTTATCAAACACGCACAGAGAGAATGACCCCCCATGCAAATCAGAATTCCCAAATGAACATTCCGCTACCTTACACTTCAGAAAAATTGTCGCTGGAATTCGCAAGCTAGAAAAATTACAATTATATATCATGCATTGATCAAATCGCATTGACATAAGAAACATACTCATCTTACTGAAATTAACCCCTAGCAATTTGCATCCCAAAAAAACAGCCCCCTGCATTCGACATCCATCCAGAATAGTATTGCTAAAGTTACAAGAGGTAAACATACAATCAATAAAGATCGAACCTGTAAAATCACCAGAACTAAAATTACAATCAACAAACTCGCATTCAACATATTCTGCAACCGGAACGACTCGAAACGACCAATCCTTATGACCAAACTTTTGTTTATCAAACAACATGAACCAAAAAAGTAATCCTCAGATAATAAACATTCCTTACCCAAAATAAGCAAAAAGCAGGTAACATTTATCATAAATACCATCAAATCCCTTCTAAATCCCATGGAACAACAATGCTCGATATTTGGAAAATGCGGCGGCTGCGACATCCAACACCTTAGCTACGAAGAACAAATAAGACAGAAAGTCGGACGTATTGAACAAGCTCTCAAATTCAAAGCTGATATCATCAGCCCCTCAGAACCATACAGCTACCGCAATAAATTAGATTGCATCATTCGGAATTCAAAGATATGCATGCGAGAAAAAAACTCTGCAAGCCGATATATTGAACTCGATACCTGTCTTATCGCTTCCCCCATTATACAATCTTTAATCGAAGAGATGCGCGCTATTATCCAAACAAATAAACACCTCAATTGGCAAAGCGCCATACGAGTGATTACCTTTCGCGCAACCAACGCAGGAGATACTGGTATCTATCTAGAGTTTACCCAAGGCGACGATAATATTGTAAAAATAATTAAACTTATCACCCAATCAATATTATCCCTTCCTCCATCAACCTCTCCTACTCAATCAGCTCCCCTAATATCATCAAACATCGCATCTCAAACAAATCAAACTACCAATATCGCTGTTCCTCACACCGCATCCGCAACTGCTGTCCTCCCTCCTCCTCCAACCATCATAATTACTGCCAAAAACATCGCGTATGGAATCTGTGAAGAAGGAAAAGAGTACCCAGATAAACTTATAGCAATCAAAGGAAACACCTACCTTGAAGAAAAACTAAACAACAAAATATATCATTTTGCAATCAACGGCTTCTTTCAAAACAATTCCAACGGAGCAGAAAAAATGCTTCAGTACGTCTACACCATTCTAAAACATAACAAAGATAAAACACAACACATACTACCAAACACAACACAAAACGCAACACTAATCGATCTATACGGAGGCGTCGGAACATTTGGAATCTACTGCGCAGATTTATTCAAACAAACTAATATAGTAGAAGGAGTGGCACCAGCTATCGAGTTCGCAAAAGATAATATCAAAATAAACAACATCAAAAACGCAACCGCCTTCTGTCTTGATGCAAAGCAACTAGATCGTATCAAAATCCAAGGACCAACGTATTGTATCCTCGACCCGCCACGGGTGGGCATGGACATTCGTGCCATAACCAATGTGCGCAATCTCAAACCAGAAAAGATTATATATATCTCTTGTAACCCACAACAGCTTGCAAAAGACATACCAAAATTCAAAGAATACACTCTAACTAGTCTCGGAATATTCGACATGTTCGCCCAAACAAATCATGTTGAAGTAATTGTAGAATTAACCAAAAAAACAGAGAATTCACCATGACTGAAGAAAGCAAAAACAATTGGACCGCAAAATTTAATCGTGCCTGTTCCTCGGTTCTCCCCATAGCAAAAAATCGTGTTGGTGCATGTAATGATTGTGGTGCATGCTGCATGTTACCAACCCCATGCCCGTTCCTCAGATGGAAAGACGACGGAAAATCATATTGCAAAATTTATCTCGTAAGACCTCCAAATTGCAGAAAATATCCAAGAACCGAAAAAGAATTCATCACAAAAGATGTATGCGGATATAAATTTGTATAAGCACATCACTCAAGCAACATATCCAGTTTTCAACTGTTCACTCCTTAACTTATTCTCGAATAATATACCCGCCATTCTCCTCATAAAAAACCGCTCCCATAAAATTATCCCTTTTGGTTTGGGTATATAGTGGCGATTGATACAACTGATTCACAATTGCACAGAGTTCACTTGCAACATCTAAATTTGTCATACGAATACCTTGACCCTGAAGCATATAATTAATCCCGTTTTTTTGAGCCTCAGAAGCAAGATTATCTAAACGAGAATCAACATGCACATTTTCCATACCTAAAATAAGAGATATTTCCAAATCAGATGGTACCTGGGCCATCTCGCGAATCGTAGGCAACATCGATTCAATCTCATGCGCCGCCGCACTGCAATAGAAAAATCCGTACGCCTTCCCAACAATATCTTCTTGTACAACCATATTCCTCTTAAAATAAACCGAGTTTATAATCTTGACTAACAAAATTTTATCTGATAGGTAATCCCTCGCTCGCATTTTCATCACTCTCATCGAATCAACAATCCCTCCTCACATAACCAAAAAGTTCTGCACATCGCAAAAAACAATTGCACCTTACTATGTGAAATGCAATCAAATATCTTATCCAGTTGCAAAACACTTATATACCTCCCTCCCTTCTAAGAAACTGGTAAGCACATATACACTACCGGACCGACATTTGGGGAAATGGAAGTCAATTCACAAGGTGGTATATGTCAACCATAAGAAGGGGGGATATCATGGAAACCAACGGTCGAAGGTACGCAAGCATCTACCAGAAGCGTGAAGAGCTAAGTCGAATTCTAAGTGGACTATATGGTACCACATACAAAGCATCGCCAACGCTAAGATTAACATTTGAGCGTGAGCAACGAAACGAAGAAAGTTTTTACGTGTAAATCGTAATGTATAACACCAAGACCTACTTCTTTTCTTTTTAGGATTTCTTTTTAATTCAAATGTAATAGACACACTGAGTTATAGCACTCTAATAAGCAACAAACTTCTTACGGACTAAGTAACTTACAATTCACCTTACTATTAAACTGCACATACCCAATTGATTCAATAGGTTTCAACGCATACAACCCCATGCCCCACACTAAATCAATAGTATGTGCCTCTCGAATTTTTCCCGTCTTGCCATCACGAGGAAGTCCAATGGGTCTACCCTTATACTCAAACACATCCTCATTCCATGGCGCTCCAAATATTGGAATCGGCAGGTCAGCTGCAGTAATGCGACTCTTCTCTAAAATAGTACGTAACTCCGAACTCACCTTCTGTGTATCCTTCATGCCAAATGCCTTATACGCAGTCTCATGCATTCCAGCAAGAATCTTTGCCCGCGTCGGCCCAGCATCTCTATATGAGCGAAAATACTCTGGCAAATACGCAGAGTCATAATACTTCTTGGACTGACCCATTGAGTAATTAATATGAAACGAAACAAGCATCACCTTCTCATCCTCACTCATCCTAGAAAAACGATCTTCATTTGAAATAGTCATGCGGGAAACAAGTTTCTTCAAGCTACCCAAAGAAAAATCATTGCGTTGTTTGTTAAACGACCATAGCGGACGTTCATACCGAGAAGGCCATTCTTCATGGGGTTCATTAACACCCAATCGAAGACAAATATCGGTCACATCATAACTAAAATGACATTCAAACGGATTAAACCACGTAATCAACTGCAACGAATCAAAATTAGAATCCATCTCATCTGCAATTGTAACCAAGGTCTCAAGAATACCTTCTGCTCCAAGTGGATGAACTCTCCAACTGCGAGGTGTAAGAACAGTTCCTAATTTAACCAGTGAAGTTGACATAACACTACCATCAAATATTGATTTAAAAAGAATTCTAGTCTAAAAACATAAGTGATTGGCTCTTTGCAGAGTATCAGAAATAAATGTAATATGTAAAAAGCGCCCCAGGTCAGATTTGAACTGACGACCTAATGGTATCTTGCCAAAACGATTGGTTAACAGCCATTCGCTCTAGCCAGGTTGAGCCACTGGGGCACTAAATCCAACAACACAAGAGATTATTTATAAAGATTTTGCTCTCGAACCATAATGTCTCAACAAGCCCTAAATCTGTCAATCAAGCTCAATTCTACTCTCCCCTAATCTAAATCTTTAAAAACATTCACAAACACAAAACATTCAAAGAAGGTGATATCATGAAAGCATTACTTATTATTGCAACCGACGGTTACCAAGACCAAGAATTAAAAGATACTAAAGCAGCTTTAGAATCACAAGGTGTTATCGTTACAGTAGCCGCCAAACAAAAAGGCATATGTAAAGGAAAATTAGGTGGAACCGCCCAAGCCATGTTTGGCCTCAGTGAAATTTCTGTAGATAGATACGATGGATTCGTCTTTATTGGTGGACCAGGTGCAGCCATGTATATCAAAGATAGCGCAGCACTCAGAATAGCAAGAGACGCTCACTCCAAACGAAAAGTACTTGCTGCAATCTGTATCGCTCCAACCATTCTCGCCGCAGCCGGTGCTCTCAAAGATCGCAAAGCAACCGTATGGAATGAAGACGGCTCCCAATCAGCAATTCTCGCAAAAGCCGGAGCAAAATATACTGGAGAGGCCCTCACCGTTGATGGGCTATGCATTACGGCAAACGGTCCAGCAGCATCCACCGCGTTTGGATTAAAAATAGCCGAGCTACTTAAAAAAAGACCATTTAGTGGATAAATCAATCTTATATTTTCTTAATTTATTTCCTTCTCATGCTACCTTAAATCCATTTCATGATTTCTTTAAAAAAAATAACAGTTTTAAACAAATATTCTTATATATAATCCCTCCAAAATAACGTAATGTCTCAAAATTCAGATCTAGATACTGCTATATTTCTTGCTCGTGGAGCGTCTGCCATCCTTATGGGGCACTACAAACCTAATATTGCAACCGAACGTAAAGCTGATAATAGTATCGTCACTGCTGCAGATAAGGAAGCGAACCGCTATATTGTCAGTCAGCTTCATAGACGATATCCATTGGACTCAATTGTCAGCGAAGAAGATGGGGGACGCCATATTATTGGTTCCTCAGATAGCACATGGTTTGTGGACCCATGTGATGGGACAAGTAGATTCACACAACATAACGATGAATTTGCAGTCCATATTGGTAAAACCATCCTAGGTCAACCCACTTTGGGTGTAGTGCATAAACCAGTCGGTGGAAAAACCTATTATGGCTCAGCAGAAAAAGGAGCATTTGTTATCTATGGTAAAGACACATATCCAATAAGTGTCATCGGGAAAAAACAGAATGTCATGTCATGTCACTCCAAATTAACTTTAAGTATAAAAGGTCAAGAACTACTTGAGCGACTCAAAATCGAAGATGTCGAAATAACTGGAAGTGAAGGATTACGAATTATGCGATTTGCAACAGGTCAAGCATCTCTCTATTTGGGTAATATCACCAGACGAGCATCTACATGGGATCTATGCGCACCACACGCCATTGCCATCGCGGCTGGCGGGATCGTAGAATATGTAGACGGTACACCAATCATCTACAGCAACACAAACAAACTTAATGGCATGTATTGCATGGCAACAAACCTCGTAGATTTAACTAAAATTCAAACCGAAATAGAACGAGTTAATACATTATACCCACAGGAGACTTGGGTTAAATAAAAATCTATCTAACATTTTTTCCTTCCATCTTTTTCTCCACGCTGTGGATGTTTTCTATATCTCTCAAATCACATTCAAGGTGTATACATAATAGCATACAAGAAGATAAGCACAGCGATAACAAACACCAGTACATACAATAAATTTTGTTGTGTCTTGGCTCGTGATGACGCCACGTGTGTATCATCCGTCAAGTTCAATGATGATAGAGTAGTAGGTGAAGTAGCATTATCTCCTACTATGGGAGCAGCAAGAACTGGTGCAGGCATTTCTTGTTGAATAGCAACTGGTGTAGAAGTAGCACAAGGAGCGCACGAACCACCACAATCAGATCCAACCTCATCACCGTTTAACACTGTATCTGAACACGTCTGCACTGCAACTAAAAGCGTTGTCAAGTTCTCATTTTTAAAAGTATCAGCAACAGCAAAAGAAAATTCATGATTTCCTGCCGTCATGCGCGGAAGGGTGGCGCTACAAGTCCACAACCCCACGGTTTTCTCGCAAGTAGACGCAAATGCAGTATTATCCACTCGAACCTCTTCTGCTGCAATATCGCTACTGTCGGTTATTTCAAATTCTATTTGTGTATCACGAGCAGTATGCAGCGGATTCGCAATACCAGAAAGCAGCACAACCGGAGCACGTATATCTCTCACCTGAATGGTCCGTGACACATTGCCTGCTACTCCGCTTCCATTAATAACCATAATCAATGTGTAATTTCCAACGGCTGTATATATCTTCTCAGCGTGCATAATAGATGTATTACTCGTGTTCTCAACTGACGAATTATCTCCCCAATCAATTACATAGGAATAGATCGAAGACGTATTGACAATAGCATCAACCCCAACAACTTCACCAATTCCAAACGTTGCATTCTCAATTGGATTAATCATCGAAATCATTGACTCTGCCTGATCAACAGTATAACTCCCAATAGTGACATTCGTATTCCTTGATTTGTCTTGGGCATAAACGGTAAAATTATGTGTTCCTGGCACAGAATAAAAAGAGAATACATATTGATGCGGTCCTATTAAACTCATAGAAAAGTTTACGGGTCCAGAAATTGTGCTCAGCTTCTCAACCACAACTGAGTCCAAGTAGAGGTCACTCGCATTAACATGAATCGACACGTTACTTGAATTCACCACCATAGAAACCACCATGAGCTGCGGAGCAGTGCTATCAATCACTATTTTTCTATGTTCCAACTTCATCAATTCAGAATCTTCCAAGGAATTCAACATTGAGTAATTTCCTTCCATAAAACCTCGTACAGAAACTATCGATGAAAATGTAATATTTTGTGTATCATTCCCCAACATAGAATAGAGTCGGCTAACATTACCCCCCACAACGACACTTCCATTCGCAACAGAACCATTCACCAAAGATAAATTATGCCGTGACCCATTAACCAGCGGTCCAATTAAACTAATATTGACCCTGGTTTGGTTATGCATCGAAGCCATTCCAGAAAGATTAATCTCGGAACGAACAAATGTATTATTCACCGGAGTTACCACGGTTAGACCAAGCGAGGCCGACTCTGAAACAATCGAATAATTCTTACTCGCAAAAAGATTCCCCGCTACATCGCGATATTGGACACTGTACCAAAAAATTCCTTGACTTTCAAGAGGTATAGAAAATTTTATCGCCGTATTGTTACCAGATGATGTATTGAATATACTGCTCACATTAGCTCCAGCCAACACAACGCTAACGTTCATTATTGGTTCAGATGAGTTCACATTAATTGAAACATTCTCACCGGTAATACCAATGGACATATTTGTCACTACTACTATTGGAACAGTTGCGCTATACGCATCTAATAATGTATAATTTTTGAGTGATGCTGTATCATACATCTTAAGCGGTGTACCGGCCAGTCGAGATTCTATTTCCTGCGGCGTCAATATCCGACCATACACGCCTCGAGAATATTGCTGCATAAGAGCAATAGTACCCGCTGCATGTGGTGTAGCCATTGATGTACCCGACCACGTAGCCCAAGAATTACCAGGCACAGAAGAACGAACATTCACACCCGGCGCAATAATTTGCAGCACACCACCTCTATTAAAAACAATCCCTGAGGACATCGTCTCCCCACCAATAGGGATAGCGTTTTGTATACAACTCGGGTTTGATATTCCATCAGACCAACCACTGTTACCAGACGCAATCACAACAGAAATATTCTTGGCTGTTGAGCGGTTAATCACATCTGAGAGTAAGTCATTATCACAATACCCTCCATAATGTGGACATCCTGCTCCATCACATCCAAGACTCATCGAAATAACTGAAATATTAAGTGCAGCTGCATTTTGATTACACCACTCTAATGCTGATAACACATCACTTGAGTATCCACTTCCCGTAGCACTCAGTGCTTTAAGTGCAACAATATGAGCGCCCGGTGCTACACCGCGATACGTATCGTTTTGACTTGCAATAATTCCTGCAACATGTGTACCATGTCCATGATCATCCATTGGGTCAGAGTCACCATTATATGTATCATAACCCCCAACTACAACCGGACAATTTTCCCAATGCATCGTTGAGTTTGTTGTGCCATTAATCACAGAATCAACAACAAAACCAAACGAATTCAAACTACTATCACTAGTCAAGCGGACATACAACGTATCCCCTAATGCATGTTCTGTCCAAACATCACGCAATTCACCCTTGTATACCCCAATAGTATTATTATTCGAGTCATAAACATACACTCTATCTGTTGTATCCCCGCTTGTTTGCGACTCTAAACTAATATTTCTAAAATGAAGCGCGATAGAAGAATACCCTTCTTTTTGAATTTTCCAAGTGTAATCAAACGAATTCGCATACGGATGTACTGATTCAACAAGAGATATGTTTTCAATCAATCCACTTGTATTATAAGATACTATGTCACAATCACCAAGCGCACGGTGAGAGTAATCTACTCCGGTATCAATAACACACACACTATTGCCAAAGCCAGTAATGTTCCTATTCTCAGATCCATTACCAAATAACAACGGGGAACTCAAATTCCATACTTTATTTGCTTTCATCAGTGGTACACTATCATCCAGAGATAATTGCACAGGATAATCCAATAAAATCCTTGTGACTTTCTTATTATTTGCAAGTGCCAATAGTGCTTCAGGACTCTGCACCTCCATTGATAGCGCGCTCACCGTATCAAACGCATGGGTCACACGAATATCATTAATTTCCCCAGCAGTCCCCCTTTCACCAACCGCAGAGTTATCAGCTGCAACAACAATAGACGTTTGTGCATCTCCATCAACTCCAACATCCAAAGAACTATCCAAATTAGTTATAACACTTTGTTCAGTTGCACCAATAGTCATCCCGGAAGAATCTAATACCACAATCACTCGAGGACTCATATCTCCTGCTTGAATTGCCTGCACCAAAGAAGAATCTAATTTTTCAGTACTCACTTTAATCCCAGAATCAAGTACTACAAACCCCGTAAGTGAAGATGAAGAGGATGATTGCCAAGGCGCATCGCCAATAAAAGCATAGAGAAATACGACTGCAATCAATACAAACAGTCCACCCGCCACCAATTTTCGTTTCATTCTGGATTCAATCTCCTTCTCAAGAGCACTATCATCAATTAACACTAGCATAACAAATCAGCAAACGCATGATGAATCATTTTAATCAAGCAAAGGTACCTTCTCATTTTTTCCTTATTAAACTTTCCTTGGACCTTCGCAATCGTCCCCGAACAAATAACCCACCAGCAAATCCAATAATAATTCCTGTCGTAATGAGCACCCACATATTCACGCGACCAAATTTGACAATTCCATCCCATGCAGCGTATCCAAGTAGTCCCTTAGTTTGCGTCGCGGATTCTATTGGTTCAACCCCGCCTCTTTCTTGGCTTAATACCGAATTTCCACTAGTTTGTGTTTGAACTGCATCTCCCGTATTTTGTTTTTCAACAATTGGGCTTGACACAACTGCGGCTCCGGTAATTTGTGCAGGTTCCACCGCAGGTTTTTGTGGAGCAGCAGGTAAAAGTTGATCCTCAATGGTTGCTAAAGCAGTAATCTCAACTGGAGCAACAACTTTCTTAGATGATCCTCCCCCACCACCTCCTCCGCCTCCTCCCCCTCCTCCTGAGCTCGATGACGACGAAGAACCACCACTAGAACATACGGTAGAACAAGACCCACTACAATCCACTCCGCCCTCATCTCCATTTTGCGTAGAGTCAGAGCACGATTGTCCATTAATCGAGATTCCTTTAACCAATACATTTCCAACGCTAGAATTATCCAGCGATGTAATACTTACATTTGATGTTCCAAGCACAATGCCAGAAATATTATATGAACAATTCCACGCTGTCGTATTAGCAGTAGTACAGCTCCCGCTTCCGTTAAGTGAGTTGTAACTTACATTAACTTCTCGAATTCCACGTAAATCGCTCACAGTGAAGTTCAACAATATAGTGGCATCACGTTGTATGTGAACAGATGAGTTATAACTCAAAGAGCTGACATTTGGTGGAATCGAATCAGTATAATTCAATCGCGCTTCCGAACTCGTATTTCCAGCATTTTGAATTGCTAAAAAAGTAACATTATACATCCCTTCAGAACCAGGCAAATAGTTTCCATTGGACCCATTTATCACATTTGTTCCATTCACAAACCATCGCAGATTCGATGTAGTAATAGTCGGATTCGGAATCAAAGCATTAAATAATACCGAGTCACCAAATTCATAGTGGCTAGAATTAATCGGTGACGTAATACGAGTCTCATTACCTAAGTCCACCGTAATGTTATACGCCAAATCTGTACCATCACTCGCAAGAGTACTCGTTTGCATTAACAGCCAAACCAAAGAAAAACCAGGATTATAAGAAAATGATTCTGAGGAAGATACTGCTCCATCCTGTCGAGCAAGCTCCCCTCCCGTTGAATTATACAATAAAATATCCAAATCATTTCCAGAATTTAACCAACTCACATTAATAGACATATTTTGATTTGACAAATTAAATGGATACCAAATTTTATCGCCACATTGTGTTCCAGAGCATGATGAAATTCTCTTCCTATCTACGGTACTATTCCAAGATGTATCCTCAACAACCATGCGTGAGATAACAATTGGGAAATGATATTGCCCTGAGACATTAGATGTAATATTTAAAATCCCCCCATACACCCCTGGAGTTATGGAAGAATTAAGTGTAACACTTAACGGTACAGTTAGTGTACTAAACGCATCCAACGCAACCGATGAGTTTATACTTGTTACATTACCTAACATTGTTCTATCCCCTTCAGCATCAACAAGGTTTCCCATCGATATATTCAACAACACGGACTGATTTAACCTATTTTTGAGAATCAATGATCCTCCAACTGCAACTGACGAATAAATCAACTCAAAACGATCATTACCTTCAGCAGTTGAAATACGAAGTGAATCAGCAAGCGCGGCACTGACATTAATAATTCCTGTTCCCTGAGAAAACGCAGACACCCCATTCATCATCCATGCAGTATGCATAAGCAATCCTCGCACCTCAGTTGATGTAAGCGTACTATTTTTTCCAAGAAGTAATGCAGCAGCCCCAGAAACATGGGGGGTTGACATTGAAGTACCGCTCAATAATGCCGTTACATTATTCAAATAAGTGGAATTGATATTAACTCCTGGAGCAACCACTTCAGGGTCAAACCGTCCAAACGCACTAGGCCCAGAACAGCTCGAAGAATAAATAGTATCATCAGTAATAGAATCAGTACTTTGATCATTCGAGTTTCCTACTGTAATAACAGATGCAGCATCACCTGGCGTGCTCACACAACCCGAACTTGGTCCGTTGTTACCTGCTGCAACCACAACCACTCGATTAGCCGCAACCGCTTCAACACCAAGTGATAATGCAGAAAGTCCATTATTTGGCGTTGCTTCTCCTCCAATAGAAATGGATACCACCTTAGCATCTGTACCGGTAACGTTGTTCAGTGCATTTAATATTGCGCTTGTCGGGCATGATCCTCCTGATGAGCAAACCTTATACGCAAGAAACTGAACATGAGGTGCAACTCCCACTACAGACCCATTTGCTCCAATAATACCTGCAACATGTGTACCATGACCATGATCATCCATCGGATTGGTATCTCCATTATAATAATCATGGCCACCACTTGTACGACAAGAGGAATTAATTGTTGCACATCCACCAAGGGCAGGGTGACGATAATCAATACCTGTATCAAGCACTGCAACCAACACATCTTCACCTGTTGCATTGTAATCCGCTCGTGCAGCAACCGCACCTATGGTAACCGTGCTTGTAGAGAGCATAATCTGTGTATCTACAACCGGAACCAAATCCACCGGCGGTTGTTCTATAACAGCTACAACAGCACTTGCATTAGCTAAAGACGTATTCAACCTCACCACAATAGGAGTAACTAATAACTCTTCATCCGAGATATGATAGATCTTATCCTCAAAAATACCAACCACATCATTCCTCTGTTTCAACTCTTCTAACGCGTTCTGTGTGATTATAACTTTTACAGCCTGAAGAGAGTGATACGATTCTTCAATAATAGGATCATGCCGAGATGCAAGATTCAAAGAAACATCCTCAATAATTTCTAAAGAATTCCCCGTTGTAAAGACAATCGCTTCAACCCTACCTCCCTGTTCTAATTGTTCTAAAATTGCCCCATCAACGAAAACGGAGGAATGAGCAGGAATAGTCCCACCATCGTCTGTTGTACTTTTAACATTTGTCTCTACACTTTCAGAACCAAATGAAAGAACACAAAAAGATAACAATACTCCTAACCATAAGAAAACAAAAATCTTCTCTTTTATCATATAGACCCTACACCCATTCCTTTAATAAATGTATGGGGATAGCGAGCCTAATTATGTCGCTTTGGGCAAATCCATCTCTAAATAACTCAGCCTAATAACTCCATTATCACCATCCCAACATACCGATAGCCTTTTATATGTTAAAATAATCATATCCTATTACTACGATTAAATGCAATCAAGAAATGATTGCATCGAATTCGATTAACGGAGGGATACAATGATGTGTAAGCAATGTTTTGGATTTAAAGGATTTTTAACTGGTGGACTACTTTTAGTTAATGCATTCTTGTGGCCATTATGGACCGGAATAGATGGTTGGTTTGCATGGATTGGAGTTATTATGATCATTGGTGCAGCAATTCGCATGATTATGCCAGAATGTGATGGATGCAATCTAGGAAAATGCGCACCGGCAAAGAAATCAAAAAAGTAATTTTTTGCAATATTTTTTTAATTATTTTATTTTTCTTTGAATTCCATCTTTTAGTCACACATTTTTAATTATATTTTTTTAATCACATATTATAAATTTCTTATTATACTGCAATCAATATTTTTCACACATAACACGAGCGAAATACGTAAACAACGATAATTCTCAAATCAAGGAGTACTTTTAAATAATAACACCATGGTCACATACAAATGTATCACCCAACTTCCCCTGAAGAACTTATCATCTTTAACGAAAGTAGAACCAAAGTAGGTAGCGGCGGCATGGGAGATGTGTACAGAGTTCAAAGAAGTTCATCCGTTATCACCGAAAAATTCAAACATTTAGGAAAAATACGCCTTCTCTCTAAGTATCACATACCAGCTAACACAAATCACCCCTCCCTTACTCCCTGTGACATCCAGTATCAATCCTTGCGAAAATTTGATATTAGACCATGCCACTCACCTAAACCCATTTCCCTCGAAATACCAATTCATCCCGGAACAAAACAATTTTTCTCCAATCTTCAACGTTTTTGGTACGAAGTATATTGCATGAAAGAAATCACTCTCGCGCAACGCATGGAAGTGCCAGGTGCACAATACTTCAATCCAATCCATGAGCATACCTATGGTTTTGATTGTAACGGTAATTTGTTTGGTATCATCCGCGCACCCCTCATACAAAATGAACACCATGAAGTGCAGTCGTGTGCATCCTTTGCAAGAAAGTTTCAACCACATCTCATGGCACATATTGCATTGCAAACTCTTACTGCATTAAATGTGACAAGAGATTTAGAAATAATTTTACGAGATCTCAAACCAGAGCATATCCTCATTGACGGTGACCAAATTAAAATAATTGACTTAGGTTTAGCAAGAACCATGCGAGGAAAAGTTACATTTGATTCACTTTTCATTCCAAGTTATCCAAACCCCAAAAAAAGTCCGGAACTAATTCATCATTCCAAATTAATTCTTCCAAAAGGTGTTCAAGATTTCATGACTGACTTCCCAGATGAAATAACCCTCGGCGGAACAATTCATTACATGCCCATCTCCGCATTAAAAGGACATATTAATCAAGAGGTTGATACTTGGGCTTGGCTTGTGAGTATGTACGAAACAGCAAGCGGAGTGTATCCCTTTCCCAAAATAATTGAAATGTGTAACCAAGCAGGAGCCTCAATTGAAATGCAAATGCTAACCGCTTCCCTCGTTCTCTCAAAGATAGATCAAAATGAATTAGAAATTCAATTTAGGCAGGCAAACCCCCTTGTACCTGCTTCTTTTTATCATCCGTTGTGTGCCGCCTTAAAAAATCCGTCTCCAACAAATCTAACCACCTTCACCAACTTACTGCAGGATTTAGCAAATGAAAGAACCCCAGATGTAACCATTGCTCGAACAACGACATCATCAAGTTCCGATACCTCTACTATGTCCATCATTGATGTTACTAAACTGGTCAGATTGCACAATTAAAATCCTCATAGCAAACCCAATATCACATCAATAGTGTTTTATGTTTAATGATATTTTTTCTTCAACTCATCAATATTCTCACAACCTTCTTCCTGAAGTATCGCTACAACTTCCTTATTAATTTTTGACACAACACCGGGACCTTCAAAAATAAGTGCAGTTACTATTTGCACAAGCGATGCTCCGGCTTTTATTTTCTCAACAGCATCCTTACCATTAAAGACGCCCCCACACCCTATAATAATCTTCGACGTGCGTGCATGAAGAAACCGAATTGCATCAAGACTTCGCTTCTGAGTTGGTAGTCCACTTAATCCCCCTTTCAAAGAAAGAGAATTCAATTCCTCCACACTTCGATGTAGCCCTTCCCGATGTGTTGTCAAATTACTAACTATGAACCCAGTCACCCATGTATATGATTCAGCAATCGCAATAATCTCTTCTATCTCTTTCTCTGAAAAATCTGGTTTCAACTTCAAAAAAACAGGCTTGGAATGTTTCTCCAAATTCAATGCCTCAAGTAACTTACGCAAATTATGCGGATGACCAAACGTTTGACCATCATTAATATTGGGACAACTCACATTGATTGTGGTATACATCCCCAGCGGGTGCATATGACGATATGCTTTCACATAGTCTCGGATACCCGCTTCCGTCTCCAACAAATTTTTATCATTGGTTTTAGCAACACTAATACCAATTGGAATTCGAAATACAGTCCCCCGCAATCGAGAAGAAATAACCTCACACCCATCGTTCATAAGACCATAATTCACAATAATTGATTTATCTTCAGGAAGTCGAAACAATCGCGGTTTTGGATTTCCTGCACACTTCTCTGCTGTAATCGATCCAAGCTCAGCAAACCCAAACCCAACATCCGGCAAGATATCATATAACTGTGCATTCTTATCGAACCCTGCACCGAGTCCAATGGGATTTAGAAATTCAATACCTGCAACAACACTTCGCAAACTGGGATGCTCAAAATGGTACAATGAATGAATTGCTGAACGTGATATTCTATTTTTTCCGAGTGATTTCCCAAGTGACGTAACTCGCTCATGAACAGTCTCAGGATCCATTTTGAAAAAAACCGGCTTCAATACGCTGCGATATAAAGATCCCATTTTTTATAACTCATCTCTTTCAACATTTGAAACTATATAGATTCTCCTTGTGTTTGTGTCTCTATCTACTTAAACAAACTTCCAAAACTATTATCCTACTTAAACCCCCCTATATCAAATGGCACACTCTCTCCTCACAATCCCTCTCTCATCACTATCCAACAAAGCCCTACTCTTCGATTGCCATATTATCTGGCCACAAATTATCAGTTGGCAGAATTAACACACGTTCCTCCGTTGCATGCTCCTTCTTAGGTTGTGTATCCGTGTCAGTATCCAATGTATTCATCGTATTCACCATAACAGATGACTGTGTAATAGGCAGTGTAGGTGCTACCTCACCCATTCCCCAAATTGCTCCAAGCAATAAGCCTAGCTTCTTTTTCCCCGATGTGTCCGCGGTCGTGTTTCCCGCCCCCTCATTCATCAACCATTCTCCTGTCTTTTGCGTATCTCGACCAAGGAGGTGCTTAAAATTTTCTGAAGTAGTATCATTAATAATGTTTATTCGTCGAAGTCCAAGATATTCCTTACCTGGAGTCGACTTATAATCGTACGTTGGTTTTGGGCTACCTTGTGTCCAACATAGCTCATAGTATTCCCCACAAATTGTGGTGTAGGTATCATTTGTTGCATGAAAGGGAAATACAAATGAGGGAGGAGTTTTTCGAGTGTTAAATGTGATGTTGTTCTTTGCATGTAAGAGTTGCGCCCGGAAATCTGATTCATTTAAAGTAGTCATATCTGAATGTGTTTCACTATGTGCTTCAATACTCCAACCTTTATCCGATAATTCTATAGTTTGATTCCAGTTCATATAATTCGGCGTCCCGTTAATACCACTGGCATAGTCTGTCACCACAGCTAAGGATCCAACAAATCCATATTGGTCCATAATCGGTTTTGCTTGAGTGTAGACAGAAAGCCAACCATCATCAAAAACTAAGATGACTGCTTTTTTGGGCATGGTATAGGTTCCTTTACGCCAATTCGCATAATGTCGCATGGTAACAGGTTTAAATCCATTTTCTTTGAGGTACTGCATTTGACTTTGAAATGATGTTGGTGTAACGGTAATCAATTCATCATCCACATCCTCAATACGATGATACACTAGAACGGGAATTGACTGACCGAGTCCATTACCATACTCACTTTCGTTATACAATCGCAGGACTTGTTCACTTGATAAATCCTCATTATATGTTGTAAACTCATCAACTCCACCCATAAATGATGTTTTAGCAGCCGTACCAAATTGCATGGGAATCGACGCGTTGTATAGTGAGCTCTGTGCAACGTCATCCATATCGCAACGTTTGCCGTTTCGATAGTACATAACCGTCGAACCATTGTACGTCGCAGTAATCATCGTCCACTCACCATCTTGTCGAACACCACATGATCTATCTGTTGTTGAGGTGTAACTTGTTGTCGTAAGCCCATCTTGTGATAACAGTATTGAAATACTATTTTGACGAGTTGTTCGAATAAGAAAAGATCGCTGACCTGCTTTTGATTCATACTTACTAATTAACCCCGCACCCTCTACATATTGTGCTTGATTAATCCACATATTCCATGTAGCTCTTTGCAAACCAAGATTTGTTTTTGGTTCTTTTACTTGAATTTCTGAAGAACCATTGAGAAAAATCCATGGACTCGCTTCAACGTCTCCTGAACTACTGATTACAAACATGGCTAAGACTAACACACATCCGAACGCAAGTCCAAATTGAGCCGTAAAGCGAGGAGATTCCATGGAATATAAATTGGGTAAAAACACCTACTATCATCCCTACTACAACTCATAATAGACAAGAACTTGCTACTCACATGAAATTGATGCTAACTTATTACCAACCTGAGATAGAATAAGGATGCATTCTACAATACTTATAGTTCTCCTATATGCACCCCCCTTTATCTATACACAAATGACTATCTTAATTTTTTTATTGCTAAACCTCTACTGAAAAACAACTCAAAGAGTAATAAAGAAAAGGAACGCCAACACCCGGATTTGAACCGGGTGCAGTCACTAACGTTCCGCAGTTGCCTCTAGGCAACAATCCACAAGAAACAGGTTAGCTATGATACAAAGAGATTGAATGATTATAAAGAAAAGGAACGCCAACACCCGGATTTGAACCGGGAATCCACAAGGGACAGGTTAGCTTCTTTTGCGTGATGCAAAATTCAAGACCTGCGCAGTACCGGATTGTGCCATGTTGGCGCGTAGTTTGTCCTCGTCATATTGATAACTCAATACAACCCCACATCGCACTTTGGCACCTTCATTTTTATAAAGCTTTAGGTTTAAACGCCTCACAAAAGAAAAATAACATGGCTTACAACGTATTTACCATCGAAGAAATTGCAGAAATGGCGGTTGATACCCGTCTCGAATTAATAAATAGGTCCGTAGATATGCGTCTGCTGGCAATATTACATAAACAACACTTTCCACTTCATCAAATTAGAGATATTCTTCCTCAAATACTCCAAGATTTCCCACAGAATAATTCAACGATAGCAACATCATACCTTCAATTTATCATGGGCGGTGATGTAACGAGAGGACAATATGAACATCATCCTCATTTCTATCTCACGCTTCCAAGAAACGTCATCGTTGATATCACTGCTGATCAATTTGGTGGCCCAGAAGTATTTGTCGGAAAAATTCGCAGTCCTTGGCAAGACATGATAGGTCGTAAAGGCAATTGCTAACTCCACAAAACATAACTTTATATACTGTATATGCCCATCCATTTTTCTACCAAAGCGGAGCTAAAACTAATGGCAAAATACAAAGTTGACAAAAAAGAATTATCACATTTACTAGAAACATACGTTGCAAATCAAGAGGTACGTACCTTAAGTGCTGTTGTAGACGTACATCCACTGCAATACGCCGAACAAACAGAAAGTTTACTCCAAAGAGGAGAACAACTAGGCCAAACAGACCTTCGATTAATTGCGAGTAACTTGGGTACTCTTGGTGCTGCAGTGCTAAACACCTATGATCTTCAACCAACTGAGCTAAAAGAATTATATGGGGGTCTCGTAGCTGTAGTTGCAGCAGGTCATACTCGTGAATGGGGCGAATTACTTCAACAGGTTCACAAACAAGTCGTTGAGGACAACGGTAGCCTTACTTCATATCAGTTCATGCCGGAATTTTATCGAGCGATTTGTAAACCAAGCCTGAGTCAGATGACTTCTGATGCCGTAAAACATGCTATGGGCTATTTGAACTCAAAATCATCAGTTCGAAATACGAATAAAGCATCCTTGCTTCTATCTCATGAAGAATGTTTTGGGCCCAAAATTGATCATATCACTGAAGACGACATCACATCGGTTCTCACCACGCATCCCGATGATGATGAAGCTGCGCAGCATCTTTGCACTCGCTATCGACTTGCTGGCCTTGGTAAAGTAACGGAGAGATCAAGAGCGATAAGTTTCCAGGTATCACCTCTTCCCGGCCGAGTCCAACCAATGGATGTACTCTTTCGTAATGGTGGAGTACCTTCAAGAATGCCTGCAGTAGCCGCAAAAGCAATGGATTATCTAGCAGGAAAGAGAAAAGCATAAAGTTAAACTTAAATGGAATTAATCTCACGCACAGAGTTGAGATAATACGATCTATTAAACATTCCGGGTGAACTTTCAATTTTTCGAGCCAATAAGCAGATATCATAAAGATCTTTGTTTACGTCGTAAACCGGGCTATGTGATTTCTCATCTGATGGGAAACTGTTTTGCATATCTGCAATTTGGTTACACCATTCCTTCGTTGCAAGTGGAGCGAGATTTTTCCATAGCATTCTTTCCGCCTGTTGATATAGAGTTCCAAATAATGGGTTAGATTGAGCACCAGCTTGAATTTTACCACGAACTCTTTTTACTTTGTGAGGAAGAATATCTTCAAGTCGTTTTACATACAAACCTGCAAATTCGCCTTGTTCATGAAAAATTGCATTTTCAACCTCTCGTTGTGAAATATACCCTGTTTTTGCAAATAACTCGTCACTTAAGCAATCAAAGTGAATGAAGAACAATTGCTTTGCTTTATTACCTTGACCATCCATCACTTTAACTTCATAGTTTGCTCTACTTTTCTTTAATTGTACTTGATAGCCACTTTTACGTATAGCCCGTAAAATTTTACCACCTTCCCCATCTTGGAATTGTTGGAAGGATTCAATTCTAGGGAGGTATAATAAATCTAAATCTGATGTGGATCTCAAGAGATCTTGGTCTTGATAACAGTGAACTTGTATTGCCATACCACCCACAATAATTGGTGATGTGGTAGCGCTGTCTGTAGTGCAATCTTTTACTGCGGTGAAACTATCCTTTACAATCTTCTCAAGTGCATTAAAGTAGATTAAAACCATTATACCTCATTCTATCTTTTCTATTTATAAATCTTTTGTTACTTATCAGTAACTACCTCGTCTCGCTCCACTTTCAACTCTACTTCTAAAGGATAATCAAATTTAAAAAATTTTCTAGAAAGTGACACATAAATAATTGTCTATAACTCATTCAAGTCAAATAACATTACACTAAAAAATCAGAAAATACACGCTATCAACAAATAAATCGACAGAGAGAAAAGAATAAACTAAAAAAACTAATTATCAACCATTTCTATCTCAATGTTCAGTCCTTCTGGAATAGGAACTCTCATAACGAGTCGTAGAGTTCGCTCATCAGCACCAAGCTCAATTAATCTTTTATGAACACGCATTTCATAACGTTCCCAAGAAGCCTTACCTTCTCCACATGGAGATTTACGCGTAGTTACTCTTAATTTTTTAGTAGGAAGTGGGATAGGTCCTCGCATATCTACACCGGTTTTTTCAGCAATAGATTTAATATCAAAACAAATTTGATTAATCTTATCAATTTCAATACTTGCCAATTTGATTCGTGCGCGTGCCATTGTTTTCCATCCCACATAGTAATAATCATTCACTAAGCTAAGTAATATTTTTACTAACTTATTTATAAGCCTTTTGCTTGGGAATCTATATTATCTAACAAACATCTACGGTATATGCTCCTGCTTAATAGAAGTACTCAATTAGTGATCGCCCTATTCAATAGATTAATATATCCTTCAAAACATACATACCGTGGTGATATAATGGCGAAATCAACAGCAACCAAATCAAAAAGAACAAAATCAACAAGAACCAAACCAGCAGCGAGATTAACAAAGAAAATAACACCAGTGCAAGGGTCATCAATAAAAATATCGGTAAAAAAGGACATCCCTATCCTCATAAAAGTACTTGCGGTAACCAACTTTATCGGCGCAGCAGCCAATATGGTTCTCGGTCTCATCTTCATTCTCGCAGCAGGGTTTATGGCAAACCTCCTTCAAGAGATTCCATTTATAGCAAAACTTGGATCAACATTATTCATCGGATTAGGGATCCTCTTATTTGCAATGGGAATACTCTCCTTCTTCATTGGTCGAGGACTATGGTTAGGTCAGAATTGGGCAAGAATCACCCTGATTGTTATGCATGTGTTAGGAGTTCCATTTGGTGTGTATAGCATCATCATGGGCAACTATGTAAGCATAATCAGTCTCATGTTAAGTCTTTTAGTATTGGGATATTTAATCCTAAGTGAAGACGTAAAGAAAGCCTTCGCGTGAATAGTTGAGTCTATTTTTCTTTTAATTTTTTTTAATATCTTCTCCAAATATATTCTAACTTATCCGTCGAATGATATAACTTCTAAACCCCACTGCATGTAGTCCTTTAGTATTGTCAGTGACGTCATAAGAAGTGCACGTTTTTGGTGCAGGATCACGATGATACGGCTGTAAATTCACATACAACTCACCACCAGCTGCCAACATAGAAACTTGTTCATCTAGAGTTGATAGCGGTGGACCATGTGAATTAATCAACAAATCAAAATTATTCAACGCACAAGGAATAGAGCCTGACCCAACAAAATATGAAATGGTACGTAGGTTCTCCTGTTGAGTAGCTTTGTCAATCATACCAACTGTTTCCAATTCAGTATGGCATGGAAACCATAAATCTCTCTCTTCAAACATACGAGCAAGACGAATTAAATCTCCATGTGCCATGGTATAACTAAAAATATCAACCACCACGGGGGCATCCTTAACAAATCCATTTCGATGTAATGAAGCGAGATCTAACGCAGCTTCAGAAAACCCATTCCCTAAAATTCCAATTTTACCATGCTCCTGTTTGTATCGGTTTGTAATTCCGGGTAGTGCATGTTCTATCTCTTCAAACGGGCGTCTTGTAATGCCTAATCCCCCTAGTCCTCTTTTGTAGGCAACAGAAAAATCAATGGTAATCTCATTCGCATTATATAACATAGTAAACACAACATCGCTCTTTGGTCTAAATTGAGAATTAATCTCTTTCCAATCTTGATATGTTGCGGGTCTCATTATTTTTTCTCTATCACTCAGCAAATTATTCGTATTCAGCATGTACGCGTAATAATATAACTCTTAAATCTCTCTAGGTTCGTTGGCGGAGTGTTATCAACCACAGTAAAAAGATCACATGTCACGGGAATAGGATCATTATGGTAAAATTGTAAATTCGCATATAAATCTCCACCGGGGACTAAGAAGGAGACTTGCTCATCAAGAGATGAAAGTGGAGGACCATGACTGTTTATGAGTAAGTTACAATCACCTGCTTCTGGTGGGGGATTTCCAGACCCCACACAATATTTCACCAATTTCAACTTTTCTTCATTAATTGAAGTAGCAATATCTCGCACCGTATTTAATGCAGAATACAAAGGAAAACACAGGCCTAACTTATTAAATGTAAGATGAAGGCGACGTAAATCAGAGTGCAACGCAACATAATCAAATAAATCAATGAGGACGGGTACTTCTTGTAATGTTCCATCTTCATACTCTTTGGCTATTTCAAGAGCGAGAGATGACATTCCGTTGCCTAACATTCCAACTTTTCCTCGCTCCAGTTGTAGGCGGGATTGTAAGCCTGGAAGAACATATGAACCGATATTGGGTGATGATCTGCTTGTTATACCAATTCCTCCCCTGGTCTGCTCAGAACCAGGAATTGGCGGGACCTCTAAGAAAACCACTATTCTCCCCCCTTTCTGAGTAAAAGAAAATTGTACCTCGCTCTCTGGTTGAAATATATTATGTAACTCTAAACAATCAATGTAATCTGCTTGTCTCATGGGAATTCTCATAGTATACTATTCGAAATCAAACAACCAAGAAAACCACTTATTTCGAAAAAATCACAATCTTAAAAATATAAAAAAAGAAAAAAAAGAAAACTTACAAAACCTTAGGTACAATATCAATACACATACCAGCAGCTACAGTAGCGCCAGAATCACGAATAGCGAATCTGGACATCTGTGGAATAACAGTATGCTTCTCAATAACTACTGGTTGAGTAGGTCGAAGTCGAACAACAGCTGCGTCTCCATTTCGAAGAACATCCTTATTCTCAGTAACTTCAGCACCAGTTGCTGGATTGAGCTTCTTTACAATCTCAATAAATTGACATGCAATCTGAGAGCAATGGATGTGGAATACTGGCGTGTATCCTACAGTTACAACCGTTGGATGGTTCATAATAACGATTTGTGCTGTAAACTCTTGAGCTACAGTTGGAACGTTACTGGAATGACCAAGAACGTCACCACGAGCGATATCTTTCTTACCAAGACCTCGTACGTTAAACCCAATATTGTCACCAGGTTCAGCGGAAGGAACGGTTTCGTGATGCATTTCAATAGTCTTAACTTCTCCTGAAATACCCTTACCTTCACGACCAGGAACAATAGTAACCTTATCGTTAATCTTCATAATACCAGTTTCAATACGTCCAACTGGAACTACACCAATACCGGTGATGTTGTATACATCTTGAATAGGTAATCGAAGAGGAAGATCAGTTGGTTTCTTTGGAACATCAAACTTGTTAATAGCATCCAATAAAGTATCTCCAGTCCACCAAGGCATCTTCTCAGATTTCTTGTTCACGTTTTCACCAGGGAAAGACGCAAGAGGAATAAAGCGTACCAAATCGGTTTTCCAACCAGCTTGTGCTGCATGCTTCTTAACATCTTCAATAACTTCTTTGTAGCGTGACTCTTTATAGTCTACTCCAGAGATATCCATCTTATTAACAGCAACAATTAATTGTCCTACACCAAAAATCTTGGATAAGCGAAGATGCTCGATAGTTTGAGCGTTAACTCCATCGTTAGCAGCAACAACAAGAACAGCACAATCAGCTTGTGAAGCTCCCGTAATCATATTCTTGATAAAGTCCCTGTGACCAGGAGCATCAATAATAGTGAAGTAGTACTTTTCAGTATCAAATCTCTTATGAGATAAATCGATAGTAACTCCTCTTTCTTGCTCTTCTTTAAGTGAATCCATAACGAACGCGAATTCAAAACCAGATTTACCGAGCATTTGAGCCTTTTCCTTTAATTTACGCATGGTTTGTTCATCAATAGTACCACAGTTGAAAAGTAATCTACCTACAGTAGTTGACTTACCGTGATCAACGTGACCAATGAAAACCAAGTTGATATGTTCTTTTGCTTTTGCCATTATTGTTCCTCCATTTATAGTGGGATTTTATATGGAGTTGATGGTTTGAGAATTATTTATAAACATTTCGGTAGCATACGGCAAAAAAGAATAACCATCTCCCTATAATCTAAGAACTGAAACCTAAAATACCTTAGAAATTGAATCTATTTACTAATCTAATACTGTTTTCAAAACCTTTTGCTCTGCCTTACGAAGATGCGAGAGCACAACTGTTTTAGGAACTCCCAATACACGACACATCGTAGCCACCGTAATCTTACGCGGCCATTCATAATATCCCAGATGCGAGGCAAACAAAAACATTTCCAACTGTTTCCACGTCAACTGTTCAAACATCACCTTTTTCTCAGGTGACAACTCAACAACACTAACAACTCGTACATTATACTTCTTCTTCAATGCTTGATACATTCGAGTCGCTGCAATTTTCGTGGGAGCACCAAACATCCATCTTTCATACTTTTCCACAATACGAGTATGCGAAATTGGCGCCATTTTCTCTTCAATAGCAGTTGGTAAATTCCATAAACTTGAATACTGTGAAGTCATCAACACTCTTAGACACATCTCCTCACCCTTTTTCCAAATCTGCTCCACTTTGAAAACTCCCTTACGCCCAGACAGAAACAGAACAATCTTCGAAAAAAGTAAACTCTCACCATGAACCATCACCAGAAGGGATTTCTTCTCCCGAACTACTTTAGACTCCACAAATGAAAAAGAGTGCTCTGGAAACTGTAACCCAATCTCAGAACTCCAAAATCCGACGTGAAAAATATCAAAAGCAACCTTAAACATATAATAACTGAAACTACGAGCCTTAATAATTCTTTTCCCTACAATGATATATCTCATCCTTCTATTCCACTGTCTTAACCATGACCCTCGAAATTCAAGAAGAGAAAAGGAAGTTTTATAAACTACTTATTGATTTTTTAACCTAGAGCACCGGTAATATAACGGCTAGTATGTCGGCCTTCCATATTGCAATAAGTACAACTTGTTGTAATTGACGAGAGCCGATCATCCGGGAAACGCGCAGGACTGGGCGTTCGGAAGTTCGAATCCCGGCCGGTGCATTAGTTGCATGCGTGTCTGACTAGAGACGATGCATCCAGTCCTACTTTTTTATATTTCGCGGCCTAATTATTGCAAGAAATGTTGCCATGTTTTGTTTATTTATCGATATGTGATGCATATCACAACGATTTAATCTCTTTTCAGAGTAGAGATAGTAATGAAAAGGAATTCCAATATCTGACAAACAAGAACAGATATCTTCTTTTAATGCAGCCGACACTGTGGCGAACATTATTGTATTTTTTGCTATATGACCATCACTATCAAGATTACCCCGTAAGAAACCAATAATAAATGCGGTAGACTGCTCTATTTGCGCAGTCTTACAGTGTAGGTTTTACCATCCTTTTGATCCCACTCCAAATATTCTCTTACGAATCGATACATCTCCTTCGAGTTATACGAAAGACTTAACCTGTTCTCCTGGTATAACTTAAAGGGTAATTTTGAAAATATCCTTGATAAAACATCTCTTTGAAGTAACGCGATGTATTTTTCATCACGAACACAAAAATGAAGTCTAATATTGTATTTGTAATCCTTGCTTTTATAGAATGAGCCATCACCTGCAAATAGTCCCATGAGTTCACCCACTAACTCTTGATTTGAGTCATCTATCAGCATGGGTTTTAGTGTCATGCCTTTAATTTTTCTGAATTGATAATATACACTGGATTTTGGCTTTTGCAGGATAGCAGTTATTTGATTAAGACTTTGGCCTCGCAGCACTCCGTCGTGAATCTGGGCGATTTGAGCAGCACAAAGAAATTGTTTCATACTGAACAAATAGGGCTGTTATTAAATAGTCTTACGCGTACTTGTCCAGTGGGTAGTGGCTTTTTCGTTTCTTCCATTCCCATTAATTGTGGTTATCCTGAAACAAACAAAAATATGAACTTCCTTAAAAGTAGTAATATTTTGTTAAATTTATAAATCACAACCTTTTTCACTTGAATCATGCCAATAATCTATTATCTCAATACTCCTGAACCAATTGCTGTTGTTCAACACCTTCAAAGAAAAGGAGGAATTTTCAGTAGTGCGGATTTCCGAGAATTAAATTATCAACGCATCGCGCGTCTGAAACTAGGCGAATATGCCGCGGTAATGCACCCGGATCAAGAAAGTATTCCAGATTACTCAGCATTGATTTGGGGCACGGGTTCCGACCACGATATCTCCTTAATCATGTCTCCTCAGCGGCCATTTTTAAAATCCGTTGATGATGCTCATCTTGATTATGTAGATATGGTCACAACTGCCCTCACCGGAGTAAATGAATGTACTCACAATGGAGTTCTTCTTCACTCCTACTGTCACGCTAAAGCAGTTGAGGTTCTCGGAAATAATATGTCCCATGTTGATGTTCTCCAGTGTGGACCAAACAAAGAACCAAAACTCTTTTGTGCTCATCAAGGACCTAGTTTGTATAAGCCAGAAACAGAGCTTCCAATCCACAAAAGTATAGACCTTGACGTCCTACTTAATTTTCCTGCACGTCATGATTGGCAAAATAATGCAGGATCTGGCGTATCACTTGAAGCCTTAAGAGCGAACTTAGAAGCTCTATGTCGAGATACCGACGTAATTCGTTTTGATATCGGTGGTCTACATTTTCCAACAGAACAAGAACGTTCACTCTATCACGGAAAAATAAATCCATTGGAAAACCGTGAGGTCATGAATCGAGCTTGCGAAACGTATGCTGTTCTCCTTGAGACCTATTTTTCAAATTTGGGTTAACTATCCAAACATAGTCCATTCAACAAGTTCCAAAAAAGCACGTCATCCATCAACAGTAGCAACAGTACCACAAGTATTATAAACTCCTCTAACATATTACTCAAGTCTTCCAATTCGTAAGGAAAGGTTTAGCTTAGAAAAGCCAGCTGGTTAGACTTTAGGGTTAGTAAAAACCTGCCTCGAAAGTTTGGAAGACAACAATTATCCCCTGAGGCAAAAACATCACCAAACTCTTATTAGCGATATCATCAACGACACATTGTATCAATTCTCGTATTCACACTGTTAGTACTTTATCTGACATACTTGCTGCACTTAATAGCACCGAACAATATCGCGCCCTCATCTTAGATGCAGAAGCTATTCACCTTCCTTATGGTCACCTCGCAGGAGATGTATTAACCAATCCATTATACACTATTTTCGAGACAGCTCACAGAAAAAATGTACCCGTTCACTATTTTGAACATAGGACAAACGATCAAATTGACTTTGTACCTCATGATGGGGTAACTATTGTTCCTGAAGACCATCGAAATAGAGTACTTCAAGATTTATTATCAAACCGTAATATACTCAATTAAATTCAGTTCTATCACTTATTTATCACACCTCTACTCTCCAACATACCCATTGAGCACAGTGTTTGTTGTAACATGTTTCTCATGCATAAATGCTCGTAAGTAATCAGGACCACCTGCTTTGGGCCCCGTTCCGCTCATCTTAAATCCACCAAACGGATGTCGCTCAACAAGCGCTCCGGTACATCCGCGATTAATGTACAAATTACCGGCCTGTACCTCTGAGCTAAACCGCTTGTGATGCGTTGGAGTGCGTGAATACAATCCCGCTGTGAGTCCAAATGGTGTATCATTCAAAACCTTTATTGCAGAAGAAAAATCATCCGCACTCATCACCGCAAGCACCGGTCCAAACAGTTCTCGTCGAGAAATAGGGTTTGCAGAATCAATTCCAATCACGGTAGGTGCTATATAATATCCTGCCTTATCGGTGCATTGACCAGATACAATCATCTTTCCACCCGCAGCAACCGCTTCCTTTATCGCAGCTGTGATACCTGCATACGCACCACCATGAATCACAGGACCAACATCAATACCCGGAATAGTCGCAGCACCAACACGAAGTCCAGCAATATTCTCCTCAAGAAGCGATAAAAACTCCTCTCGAACAGATGAAAGCACAATTACTCGAGATGCAGCCGAACACTTCTGTCCTGCAAATCCGAATGCACTATACACAATACCTTTCACCGCCGCATCTAAATCGGCTGTGTCATCAACAATAATTGCATTCTTACCTCCCATTTCACATATCGCTGAACGTAAGTGCCCCTGCCCTGGCCATCGCTTAGCAACTGTTTCATAAATCTGAGTGCCTACTTTCATGGAGCCTGTAAAAACAACTTTGTGAATCAAAGGCGAGTCCACAAGGAAGTGAGCATCACTGTCACGACAAACAACATAATTCAAGACACCTTCAGGAACACCCGCCTCATGTGCTATCTGCATAAATTCAGACGCAATTAATGGAGTATAAGGTGATGGTTTCATCACCACTGTATTTCCCGTAACGAGTGCAGCAGTCGTCATCCCTGCAAGAATTGCAAGAGGAAAATTCCAGGGTGCAATAACACTCATTGGGCCGCGTGCTTCATACGTTGTAATATTTCGTTCACCTGGAACTCTCTGGCTTCGTCTACCATCCCCAAGTTCTCGAGCTTCTCGAGCATAATAAGTACAAAAATCAATTGCTTCAGCAACATCAGCATGCGCTTCTCGCCATGGTTTACCCGCTTCAAAACACATCAGTGCTGCAAGTTCATATTGTCGAGAGGACATAATTTTCCCCATTTTTTCAACAATAGTAGCTCGATTCTCAACCGAGCGTTTGCTCCAATCAGGAAACGCTTTAGACGCACTCATCAACGCAGAGTTAATCTCTCGATGGTCACACATACTCACACTTCCTATCGGATTACTGGAATGTTTGGTTCCCACAACCGCATCAATTGATGGATTGTATGACATGAGCATATCAGATGATCGAACCTCCTTTACACCCACAACTGATGGTCGGTCCATATACTCACCTTTTCCAATTCGTTTCTCAACGACACTCAACGCCTTCTCCATTGAACTTCTTGCCTCTGCAGTATGCCAAGGCGCTTGACTATGATTCCATAACGCTGCCGGAATTCCCTCAACCTTTCTTTCTATAGGTACATCTGGCTTACGTAAATGCAGAAACTCACCTAATTGTACATACCATTTTTTTTGGTTTGCTTGTGCTATCTCTCTCCCCTGAACTGGACCCGGTGTTCGGAGCAACTCCGCAGGATTTTGATTTGCATCCATCTTTCGAAGAAATGATCCATTGGCCGTATTTTCTAAAATACGTCGAACAAAATAACCCATGCCATCAACCAAATTTCCTACCGGTCCATACAATCGTACTTGTACTCCTTCCTTTTCAACCGCTTGTGCAATTGGCCATCCCATGCCATACAGTAATTGAATTTCAAACTGATCGGCAGCAACATTCAATTCTCGCTGTAACGCTAGACCATGCACTATACTTCGTAAATTATGACTACCTAGTGCAGTACGGATATGTCCATGATTTTTCATCATCTTTTGGGTCAATTTTTCATACTGCGCGTCCGATTGCCATTTCTCTTCCCACACTGGTATGGGCCATCCTTGCTGCCGCGCAACAACAACCTCTGAATCCCAATACGCTCCCTTCACAAGTCGCAAAGTAAATGGTACATCACGCTTGCTGGCAACCTTAAGCAGACCATCAAGCGTTTTCTCTGAATCTTTCAAATATGCTTGAACGACCGTTCCAAAATGAGGATAATTCTTAAACTCCGGCATTTGAACTAACTCGGAAAAAATATCCGTAACCAGCGATCGATATTGAAAATGTTCCATATCCACATTGAGAAACGCACCCATGGACATTGCCCTGTGTGCAATCGGAATGAGTGCAGCGAGTACTTCTTTTTTTGTACCATTATAATCAATCGGATCAAAATGCGCAGACAATGCCGAAACCTTCGTTGACAAATTAATGGATGGTCCACCAAACTTATCCAAACTATGATCTCCAAAAGATGTACCAAGTACATCAAGCGCATCTAAGCAAGCACTCTGATAGCGCGCAGCACCAGCTGGACTCGCAGTCAACTCACCTAAAATATCGAGAGTGAAATAAATCCCTTTGTGGTCTTCCACCATTTTTTTAGCAACAGCAGCAGCTCCCACCATATCTTCAGCAACAATAAACGACTTGGCAGTTTGCTCCACAATTGGTTGTACTGCTTTCATCGCAAGCGCAGGTGCGACTCCTGCAAGCGCAGCGCCTGTGCCTAAAACTATCCCTAAACTCAAATTTCCCAGATATTCTTCAAGGTGCGATGCAAATAATTCGGGAGTCTTGAGTGCAGGATACAATTCTAAAAAACCAAGAAGACCTGCTTTAAATTTTGGGTCCTCCATGCAGCGCTCAAACAGCTGCCCACGCTGTTTATCAAGCGCGCTTTGATTGAGTGAAAGTTGTTGTACTCTGCGAACGAGCGGAGTTCCAATAGAAAGGATAGAATCTTCAAGAGTTGCCATACCCTACCGACCAACCAACCACTTTTAAACATTAATATCCTACAAAAGTAGTTTTGTCCATGAGAAACATTTAAAAAAATCCAATAAGAATAACACTGCAAAGAAGAGATGATGTCCGGAGATCATTATGACAAGACGTATACTAGTTGCAGACAACCTTGAATTATTACTTAATGCCAAACGAGATTGGGATGTTTTTGGTAAAGGTCGAGTAGATTTTGTTGGAGAGGCCGCAAAATTACGTAATTATTTACCTGGTCTACGTGAAGGTCAATACGGCTTGGTGATATTTGACCCCGTGACGCTTTTTGAACCCCATGGTGGAATTGATTCCAAACGACCGCTTATCATAAAGTTTCTTACCGAAATTCATTCTTCAACGAATATTATCTACACTATAGACATAGGACAAGAGGAAAAAATTGCCGGTTTTCGAGGTAATCAAGGAATTATTATTAAACCCTATACTGTCAAACCAATCTTAGATAATTTTTAAGACCAAAATCGGGATGGATGATCACTCGAAAGTGACAAAATAACAAAAACATTTATAAAAAAGCAACAAAAAGTAGCTTTATGAAGCATATAAATACCATCTCATATGGAATCCTTGTTGGGGCTGCATGCTCCTCATCTTTCAAGATACTTACACCAGAAAAACCTGAACCCATTCAAACAACAAACGGCTCTATTCTTCCAACAGGTATGTACAATCACGGGTTCAGATTAGTCAAATCAAGTTTAGCTGCGCCATGTAAAGACCTTTTATTAACGCCCTCATATCCACTCAGCGTCGACGGTGAAGTTATCCCCCTACAATTAGGAGCAGACGTTGAGGAAATCCCTGGTAACGGGTGTTTCTCTTCTTTTATCTATAATCCAAACACTCAATCGGGAGAGTTTTCATCAACCGAACAAGTATCAGGATCATTTAGTGTGAATGCAGCACGTAAAGAAATTCACATTACGCTTCAAGATAACCTAACGACCATCTTAGATCGCAATCAGCCTTATGAACATGATCAAGCCGTACTCAATTTCATCCTCCACGACAATCCTCAAAATCCTTATTCGGGACGAATAAAATTCGAAGATGACACCCTCACATATGAAAATCATGGTGTTCAAGGATCTGAGAAAATCACGATCCCATCGAATCTTGAACTAAGAATTATGAGACTTAAGAACACAGGAGATTTTTTCACGCTGCGTCGTGTAGATGGAAAACCAATCTACGAAACAGCAGGCACCGTTCAAGTAGGAGATCATGACATCCTAGTTGAAAGTGGTTACACAGCAGTAATTGACCCCTCGGCTTTATTTGAACCAAAAAAAAATGTTCCCTATTTTACTCTTGGAAACTCATACACCGACAAAGCAAAAGGACAATATTGGAAATTTCAACAAATCATTGATGACATTCAGAATATTTCGGAAGGAAAGAAACATCCTGACACAATTTCAAAATGTTCGGATTCATGTGAATAGAGGTCCAATCATAGTAAATAAAAACGCATCACAAAAAAATCAAACCTTCATCATCAAACTAGTCTTCGAAACCAATTTCGCAGCAAGAAACGCATCATTCAAATTGATCACTCCTCGCTCGAACTTTTCTTGATCATCAAACCCAACTCGAGGACACGCCGTATTCACCCATGTTTCAATAAATGGAAAATTTTCTAATTGCCCAAACGATACATTGTCATCCACAAAGAAATAGAATTTTTTATCCGGAAATTTCTTCTCAATAGTGAGTGCAGCTTTCAAGTGTTCTTGCCCTGGTTTTACCGTTACAATGACTCCGACGCGAGAACAACTCAAAAACTTCATCAGAGACGCTCGATACTTTCGCAGTATTCCTTTAATCACATCAACGGACATAATGCTCATCTGATTTGTCATCGGATCCGCACATACAACTTCCTTAACTTGAGTTGTTTCCAAATCCTTTTGCGCATACACCAAAGCAAGCGGATGAAACTTTCCATCTCCTACATACACATACGCTTCAATAGACTCATGCTGCGCAGCCGTTAAATTAAGAGATGCCAAATCACTATCGCATCCAAGTAGTTGACCAACAACGTGCGTACGATCCGCTTTCGATGTCACAACTTCAACCCCAGCCGAAGCAAGTTGTGCATACACTTTTTCAAGTTGAGAACAAAATTGAACGGATGCATACAATCCAACCCGTGTAACCTTCTTCGATTGCAAATAATCAAGCACAGACGAAGACAAAGAAACATCTCCAGTAAACGGAGCATCAAGGAAAAGAGTATGCATCTTACCATCCCTCCGCTTTCTTATGAAATTGATTATGACCCCATGAAATCAAAAGATCGCAACCCATCTTCGGAAGACCTAATGGAACATCGCACGCACCAAAGTTCGATCCAAGCCAAATCAACACACGAGCTGACGTTGCCTCGGTTATAGCGCGCTCAATATCTTGTGCCATCGGTTTCATGCCATCAGGCAATTGAATACACACAACCTTCGCATCAACTTCCTTAATTCGCAAAATCGCAGAGTTCAACTCAGCATCATAAAGTGTCATACTCTTCTAAATCCGGGCCTTTTTTAAATAGTTTCTCTACCGAAATTAGAATCACTAATTAGGAGCAACATTTTTAAATAACCTTCAATCTAACCCAATATGACGATTTTCCCACCATCAGGAGAAAATAGAGACTACACCAGACTGCCTGAAGAACATTTGGATCAGTACATATCACGAGTATTTAAAACTCAAACTAATTTTGCTAAGGCAATTGGAAGATCCGCATCCGAGGTAAACAGATTTTTAAAGCGTATTGACTCCTTTGGTGAGGCACGACGAACCGGTATTTATAATCAGATTCAAGCCACACTCGGTGTTGATTTCAGACCTTCGACTAGCATCTCGGAACAGAGTCAAGCATTATATCATATAACTCACTCGAACGCATTTGAGCTTAAACGAACATCCTCGTATAGGGGAACGAATGCAATGTATGAACCGTTCTTTTTTCAAGGGAGACAAACAGTAGCCCCTATCTACACCATCTGGCATAAATTGTTCAATGAAATGCGAGGAATATGTTCTATCGAAGCCTTTACGTTAACTCCCTATTTTGGTGATGCTGACTCCGATTTTGTAATCCCTCACACAGCGGATTATTTTCTACAAAGGTTAAACCAACAACCTTTCACCGTATTATCTCCTGCGGGCAGTGTAGGCTGTGGTGAAAGTAGATATGGCCGTGAAGTGAAACATCATAATGGTGAACTCGCAGCAATTATTGTAAGAGCAAGCGAACTAACAAATAATCCCTATGATAATATGCGGTATCTTGCTTTAACCATTACTCCTTCCAGCACCTATCCAATGCGAGATCTTGCCACAACTGCCTCTACGCATTTTCTCGAACATCTAAGCAAACATAATTATCTCAAAACCCCCCTCAGTAAAGATGGTGAAAGCACTAATATTGGTTTTTTACACGAATGGGATTCATTTGCAAGTGATCAGTTTGGGTATTATAGCAAGATGGTTGGTGAACATATGATTAATCTTAACAAAAATTGGGAATGGATTGAAAGGGAGAAACGTAGAACAAGAGTCGAATATAAACAAAGAAAGTGAAACTCAAGATAACGAACCAAGTATATATCATTTTAAAACGAAGTCAATATCCACTTATTTTTTTTGAAGCAAACGAGAATAAATCAATTTCGCAATCTTCTCCATTGTATCCATATCATCACTTTGTTTGAAAATCAATTCTCCAAATCCATGCACAATCGTCTCAATTCCAAATAGTTTAATCACAAGAAGAATTGGGGTATCAATGATAATTTCTCCCTTTTCAACCAATACCAGCTTTCGAATCGCAGCTAAATCAATCTTCACCGCCCGCGCAGGCTTCGCACTATAAGCTACACGAGTCTTACATTTTCCAAGAGAAAAAGGAATAGGTGTACAATTGGTTTCAGAATTCGTAACCATAGCAACCATCCACTATCCACCATACTGAATGTTTAAATACTTTTGCCATCATCCATCAAAAAAATAAATAGTAAATTACAGGTGAAACGATGAAAAAATATGTTCTTGTCATGCTAACCGTTGCCATACTCGCACTCCTTCTGTTGGCCGGTTGCAAGAAAAAAATTGAAGCTATGGAAAAAGTTGATCTCAATGCACCAACTCTCCCCACTGAACCTGAACAACCACTAGTGGTTAATGTAGAAGCTGATGTAACTACCATTGAAGAAAAGACAACAGATGCCATAAATGCACAAATTGACTGTACGCTAAACTCGGAGTGTGCCGCGGGATCTTTCTGCATCCAAAAAACATGCACTAATCCTAAAGACCTCATCAATACCAACTGTGATAAACTCTGCACCGTAAAAGAAGTAGTGATAGAAACTAGTGATGGTAATTCCTACACTCTTCCTCCTGGAAAAGGCGACTACACTGCAGCAGGTGCCATTGATTGGACTATTCAACGTTTACCTGCACATTGCAAATCAACAAGTCTAAAAATTCCTATAACCGTCTTCAAGCGAAACTATCAAACAGTGTTAGGTGACGAAGCAATCTTACTAGGCATTGGAGAAACAAGCGCGGTCATAACGCATCCAATCAATAAGAGAGTAGCCTTCAGCATGACGGTAAAGGACATCATTGAGACGTGTTAATACAGTCTACTTTTCTTTTTATTTTTATATTACTTTATCATATCCAACAAAACACCTTCTATATGAGAAATTCTCTCTCTCTATCTCCACGCTAAAACAAAGCGAACGCCATCCAACTCATTACCGCCCCCGCAATCAACGGGATTAACAAATTATCATCAATTTGTACACCACCAATACGAATTGCAATGGATTCCACTATTAATGCACATAGTGACCCAAAAAATGCAAGCCAAAACGGAACAACTAAAAGAGCAGCAAACATCCCACATACTATTCCTGCAATTAATCCCTCAAACATCCGCACCGGACCAATGGACAACGGATTTCGCCTCCGACCGAGTCCCGCTCCGACAAGATGCGCAGCAGAATCTCCAAACGTCAGTATCAAAATTGATGCAACCGCAATATCCAACGAAAACAACAGTGACACAAGCGTAGCAGACAAAAAGAAGAAAAATATCCCCCGACCCGGGAATGATTTAATGTACTGTGGTCTCTCAAAATTTTCTAAAAACCAGGAGATAAAGGGCAATCGAGTATGTAATGTGAGAAGAACCACCCCCCCACCAAGCAAAGTCACAACCCCTATCAATATCCAGTTAAAATATCCAAAATAGAGCCCGCAACTGAGTATCAATCCTAAACAAACATGAAACACTTTGCGTCGGATTTCAAAAGATGAGATCATATCTCATTAGCCCATTTCTAGGTTTATAACCGTTATGGGTAACATCATAGCCTAAAGCTCTGATTTAACCTATTGCCTCAATACATTATTAAAGACAAGAGACTCCCTATACAACATGCATCCAAAAATTATTGTCTTTGGCGACACCGAACTCGGAGCAGGAACCATCACAGATGACTTCATAGCTGACGTCGAACTCTCAAAAGTTATTCGAAAATACTCAAAGACCAAAGAAACAATTGACATGGTATTCAATGGAGATACCTTTGATTATCTAAAATGCCCGGTAATCATCAACAAACATTCTTCATATCCAAGACATATAACTTCAAAAATATCCCTTCACAAAACAAAACTGATATTTTCCGCTCATCATGAAGTCATCTCCGCAATGCGAGACTTTGCAAAAAATAATAATCACCAAATCTACTTCCTCTATGGGAACCATGATCCTGATATCAAATTTCCAGAAGTACAATCACTATTTTATAAAGAATTAAAATCCAAAAAAAACATTCATTTTCAAACACGTTACGAACGTCCAGGTCTACACATTGAACACGGCGACGCCTACGATGTGCTGCATCAAGTTCAACATGATGACCATTTCATCACATATCGCGGAAATAAGATCCTCAATCTGCCATACGTTTCTTACGGATTAATGGATAAATTTATGGTGATAAAAGAAATTCATCCATTTCTCGAAAGAATTAAACCAGAATCTGAACTCTTTAGACATCATAAAGAAATAGCCAAAATCATAACATCTAAATCAGCAAGTTATTTTATGAAATCCATTTTTTATTATCCGTTGCGTCATTTCAAAGATCCAACATATACTCTCCCAAAAGGTCTCTTCGAAGAATTCATTCATCGTGCGCGTGCCGCCGGATTTTATGTAGGATCCGTCATCCCACTCTTCAAGTCTAAAAATCATGATAAACTCTTAAATCATGATCATCAAAATGTGTACATCTTAGGGCATCGGCATGACTACGTAATTGACTCTGTCGGAAAAAATACAATAATGCATCCCGACACCTGGCGTGATGAATATATACTTGATCCTAAAACAAAATTACTCAAACCAAAAGACAAGCATTACATCGAATTACAAAAAAAAGGGCATGATTGGAAATACAAAGTTCACACTGTTAAATCAATTCGCCCATCATTTGATTTCAATTACGTAACCAAAAATGAAGTAGAAGCAGCAAATATAGCTGCGGCTGAAGAAGGATATGTTCCACCACGCAACCACATACGACACAAACCTACCTCAACCAAAGGAAGATTCAGATCATATAGAGAGAACCGAGCAAAGAAAAAAGCGGCATCCCAAAAAAACAAATTAAAATAAACTCATTTTACCCTACATAACCCGTTCTTCATTATTCACGTATCCTTGAGATAAATAAACATCGTACATTCTCCTCGAAGCTGTTCTTCATCATGAATTACAACTCTATCAACCACAGAAGCAAATTTCTCTTCCACATATTTTTTTACAAAGGCAGAGCTTTCAATATGGTATTTTCCTGGCACAAGAAATGTCATATCAGATAAAAAATTCAACACGACCCCCGTGCCGGCAAGACCAATCATCGCATCCACCATTAAAAGAAACGTTTCATGAAATCCTGGCTCTTCAATATTAAGAGAGCCAATACAAAAAACATAGTCCGCTCTTTCAATATCATCCTTCAAAATATTAGCACACAATACGCGCGCATCTGGATGATTTTTTTGACATATTGATACCATTTCAGGCAAAATATCCACTCCAGTGTACTGCACCTGTTCCTGAGATGATTTCAAATAAGAAAGCAACCCTCCCGTACCACATCCAATATCTAATATTGAACAACCCGAAAGCACACCTACCTCACAAGCTAACTTAAATCTCAAAGCATACTCTACTGTATCGTCCCATCCCATGGAACGTATATCCTCAGGAGAATAGCGCGACAACTGTTCCCGATAAAAATCTTCAACCGCGTTGAACCTATCCATAAAGTTAGTTCTTGTTAGGCAATCTTTAAAAACGTTCACCTCTCATCCCTCTTAAATGAACAGTCCTATCGCCGCAAGCCTTGTCGAACCAACTTCGGAAAATAAAACTTTATCAGATATCACTCTATCCAAGACAAATTCTTCCCCTCAAACAAAGAATAACACGCCAACAACACTCATCGCACCTCTAGATGTAGACGGAACAATTGCGCTTGAAACAATTATTGAACAATCCTCAACACCAAACAGCAACCCTTCTTATACCGAAAAAGACTTTGAACGCGCACTCACCTACGGAAAGCAAGAACCTCCAAAAGCAGAACAACTAAACGTGCAATATGGAAGAGAAAAATCACCTGAAGAACAACCAAACCTCTATAAAAAACAAACAGAAGAAGATGAAAAATCCACTGCATCCGAAACCATGACCACGCAAGAAGCAAACAGCAAACTGCAAGACATCCAATACGCCCAAGTCACAGGAAACATCCAAGCTCTAGACTTACAAGAACGCAGACGATTCGCGACTTGGGCCCAATACAACCCTGAGTTTCTCTCATTATTTCATCGAATCCACGCTGTAACAGGCGACGTAAATTACAGCAGAACATTCTAAATACTAAATAATACATTACTGCTAAGTAGTAACGAGGAGAAAGATTTATAAATAATTCCTCATTTTGAGGATATATGGTAATATTTGCAGGAATTCAAACAAACGTAACCGCTGTTCAACAACACGACGCTTTGGACAGTGACTATCACACCACCTTTAAAAAACGCTTCCGTTCCGACGAATTAGAAGAAGTTGTCTTATATGGTGATTCCGGTGGACGAAATCATGCGCTTTATCCAAAAGATGGGTATCTTGCTCTTCGTGACGTACAATGCTTTGGCGGTCCAGATGTTTGTCAAGCGTTACTTAACTCTGAGGAGTTTCGGTTAAAGAATGGCGTGTATACGCCCTACGTACAAATGAGTCACCTAGGTTCATTCAAAAGAAGTTTATCCACACTCTTCCAACTAGAACGTGTATCACAAAATCCTGTTGAAATAAGCGGCCTTATCTCACTCAATGCTGATGGAGCTTCTGAATTCAAAGAAACTGATTCTTACTTTATTCAAGAAAAAGAAAAGGTCGATACATTCATCACTAAATATAATGAAGCAAAGCAGAACTCAACTCATGGTTTTCCTGTGCTCGAAGGTTATATGACTGGAATAAAACGAGATCGTGGGATCGAAGTACTTAATGCTGTGTTTGGCGAAGATTTAGTTCGAAAGCTTAGCATAAAGAAATAGATTTTTTGTATTCTTCTTTTATTTTTTTAAGCTTTAAAGAAGTTCTCTATAAAATAATTTTATTCTCTTATTCACTTCCACATTTCTAACATTTCTTCTTCCATGAAATGCAATTTACTCGGAATTATCACACAATGTGGAGGCGCACCAAAATCAATCTTCTTAATAGCGCCAAGCGGACCGGATTTAATCATGAAGTCAGAGCGACCAAGTCGCGCACAACCAACAACTAAAGTAGAATCTTTAATCACTCCCTCACCAAGTCGTTTCTCAATACCTTCTAAAATAGTAAGTGCCGAATTAACCGTCATAAACTTTCCTAAGCCGGGTTTCAAATCAAGTAGACATAGCGTATGAGCACCTAGCATATGATTTTCTCGAATAATATGATACGGCCCTTCCAGTTGCGGAACGTCTTCAATGAATGGTATAGAAGTTGTTTTCCCAAATTTATACAATTGTAACCCCGTACGACCAATAGCACTCAGAACAGACCCATTATGTACCACTTCAACATTCACTCCTCTCTCAAGTGCCGCTCGATACATTTCAATATGAGTCGTTGCAGAAAACGGATCTCCAATAACTAAAAATGCAACATCTTTATTCTGAGCTAAATCGATAATAATATCCTCTCCCTGCTCTGTCATGGCACGGTCAGCCGGAATCAACTTTTTACCATAGAATTTCTCTAAATCCGCAATCGAACAAGATAGAAGTGATGTATATGTTTCAAAGTACACAGCCTCACATAACTTCACAATTTCAAGACCACGTACTGTTATATCCTTCTCATCTCCTAGACCAAGTCCAATTAAATAAAGCGTCATAGAGAATCAAAACATCCCCGTTTTTATAAGAGTTCGCTTTGAAAAAAATATATCCCCTAAAATCAGCTCTACTGTGAAAAACGATAACTCCACTTCCGAAAGTGTGGCAATACAAACCTCCCATCCTTTATTCCAGATATTTCTTGCATGAGCGGTATTAGATCCACTTTTTTCTCACCAATGCATGCCCGATTATCTTTTCTATACCTCGACGCAATAAGATTGTGCATATCAACTAAAAACATGCCGTCTTCGCGCTCAACTATGTTCCATGCATGGGGTGCTGATATTTCTTGATGTGAGGAGGGATCATTGTATTGAAGTAAACCCCAAATCGTGTACACCTCTCTTTCATTTCCTTGTTCATGTAAATGATACAACAATGATTTCTCAAGGCATTCACCATATTTTCGATCAACCGCTTCAGACAACGGACATACCATCTTTCCGACTTCATTACGTCGAGAAGGAATAAAAAGCGTTTTCCATGCTTCTTGATTAAACGGGTGTAATGGAGCCAGTCCACTTAAAAATTCTAACTCTGTTGCGTTTCGAGTTGCTATCTTCAAATCTACATCCAATGAGTCGATTGTATACACAAACATTCCTGGATGTAGATTTCGATAGAGAGTGTCACCTACATTAATCCTGTGATGAACTCTATGTGGAAATCGATTTTTGTATTCATCAATTGTGCCAAGAATACTCTCTTCCTTCATATTCTAGTAAAATCCACTTTTAATTAAAAAACCGCGCTCTATATTTTTCTCATATGGAGATTTACAACTAATTAAAAATAGGGAAAAAAACAAAAAATAATCCAGTCCTATTTATCAAGAACCATCTCAGACTTATCAAATCTAAACTTCGTACCTTTTGGAGCATCAGCATATCCAATGGTACACAACACCGTTGGAACTATATGAGCAGGCAAATTCAAAATTTTGGCAAATTCAACTGAATTAAACCCTTCCATAGGACAAGAGTTAATACCAAGCGACATTGCACCATTAAGTGCAAATCCAAGAGCAATATAGGTTTGCTTCTGTGCCCACACTTTTGCACCTTCACTATCAAGTCCATTCACAAATCCTCGCATCATCTCAATATATTGAGTAGCGCCAGGCATCGTGAGAGCAAGCTTATCCACATGGGCCATTAATTGAGTATTTGCACAAAACACAATCAAGTGTGAACAAGTCGTAATCTGAGGTTGATTCCACGCCGCAACAGCTAATTTCTCTTTCATCGCAGAATCCCGAACAACCACCATCTTATACGGTTGTATATTGAATGATGTAGGAGCAGCAAGTGTCATATCTACAATTTCAGAAAATGTCGTCTCCGGTACTTTTCGTCCATCAAACTTTCGAGCAGCATAGCGTTGTTGTACAATTTGTTTAAATTCCATTATTTCACCCATAAACATCCATTATATCTCCTAAAACTATCATCAGGAGCATCACTTCACAAAAAACACTGTTAATACTGTTAAAAAGAAAGTCTTATATATAAAGGCACTAGTTACCACCAAGAAACTAATAATCAAATCAATCACAAAATGCAAACCTGCCCGATCGCTCAAACCTTAGAAGGTCTATCCAAGAAGTGGACTCTTCTTCTGCTCCACGACCTAAACACGCATCCAACCAGACGCTTCACTCAACTCATAACGGATTATCCTGATATCAGCTCGAAAACACTAGCCCAAAGACTATTCGAATTAGAAAAACAGGGCCTCATCACTAAAACAAAATTCAAAGAATCGCCTCCCCGCATAGAATATCGCCTCACGCTAAAAGGCAAGGAGTTAATTGGATGTTTCAAATCCATCGAACAATGGGCTAAGAAATATGCATAAAATAAAGAAAATGTCACCTAATTATTTTTTCTGATGCATAAAAAGTTCAAGTGCTGTCAAACTCATCGGCTCACGAACTGCTCGCCAAACCGCATCTCCCCCATATTCAGCTGCAAGTTTAGATACTCGTTGCAAACCAGGATGATACGCAGGACCACCATACAATTTCATAAATTCATCGCGTCGTCCAGACGTAATTCCACGAGCACGTTGTGCAATAGAATCTGGCAACATCCCATAAGAAATTCCTTGGGCTATAATCTCATCTGATGATTGTGGTTTCTCATCAAAGTGCGCAGCGACTTGATGGCCAAGTAATGCCCGATTCAACAGGTATAAACTCAACTCGACATCCACTATCTTTGGATCAATATATCGCCCCGCAAATTCATGATAGAAAGAAATTCCTTGATCAGCCATGCCCTCTTGAGTACAGCATTGATTTGTCTCCATGGTTCCAATATGACCCATCGCATCTCCAGTTTCACGAGCATATTGGTCCCATAACACCGTTAACCGAAAATGACCACCAATTTCATGAGCCGTTGTAATTAATAAATCTGCAATTGTTCCATTATCATGAGGTACAATAAATGATTGAGCTTGAAATGCGCCATTTCCTCGTCCATAATCAAATGATCCCCCAGTACCTTCACTTGCTTTTGAGGAATCAACAAACTTGACATGTGCTTCTTTTGGAAAATGAGGATCAATTTCTTTGATATACGCAATAAGTGCATTACCTATCTCTTGATACCCAGAAAAATACGCCTCCTTTCCCTGCACTGTTTCCATCTTAGTTCGCATTTCTGCGACACGTTCAGAAAACGTACCATTTGTAAAACCTAAACCGTTGAGTTGATTCATGATATCAGCTCGCATGGAATCCATCTCCAAAATTGTTGGCGTAGGATCAACACTTAAACCAGTTACCCCTAACACACATTCACCATAACTTGGAGCTGTAACTCCCTCAATTCCTAGTTTTGCACCATACACACGAGCAAATAATTCCAAACTTCGAGCCTCATCAACCCGCGTTTGACGCACTATTGGTTCACGAATCCACAACGCTTTCTCTTGAAGTTCTTTGATTTTTTTAAGTGGGTTATACCTCTGCCATATTGCCACCTGACTATTTCGTACCACATCGGATTGCTTTTGTATCTCAGACTGATCAGTTATAGCATGAAGTTCTTTTAATTGTGACCTCACTCGATCTAAATCCGCATTGGTATACGTTCTTGGAAGATGTTGCACCGCACTCACACAATCAAATATAATTCTTGGATCATCATAAGGGCCTAATCCCCCCGCAATAATTTCAAGCACCAGAATTAACTCCGCTCGCGCATCACCAAAATTCAAAATAGCATCACCAAAATGCAAAATAGATCGTTCGTTTCTTATCATACTCAAAAAAGTTAATTATTCCTATTTAAACATTTTGAAGTTCAAGAAGAGAAATGCACATAGTATCAGAAAAAATAAATAAACAAATCACAATGTCTATTTTAACATCTTAACAACATACGGTCCTTCCGACACATACCCCAACTTCTTGCGATAATACTCTCGAACGCCCACTCCTGATATAACCACAATCTTATCTTTACCATGAGCAATACAAATCTCTTCCGCTTTCTTCATCAATTTCTGTCCCCATCCTCTATGTTGAACTCCCCCTGCGTCTCCAATACCCGTTGCTGTTCCATACACGTGCAACTCTCGTAAAATACCAGAAGTTAAAGTAATCTCAGGACGTAAACTTTCGAACGGAAATCGCAATCGTGCAAAGCCAATAATAACATCATGCTCGGTATCCTCAGCTGAAATAAAAAACTCCGCACCTTTTGACCCACTATACTCCTGCACTTTTACAACAACCTTATCCCACGAAATGACTGTTTTACCAGGTTCCCGACATCGTATACAGCGACACTGCACATTAAAATTTTCCATGAAATACTGTCTAAAGTTCGTCATCTCAACGCCAGCAACCCATTGCTTTGTTGGAACATCCCTCTGAATCCTCATAATACGGCAATACTCCGGAATTATTTTTTTCAACTCCGCAATACGCAACGCTGCTTCAGCAGCATCAATGGGTACAAATTTCCCTGACACAAAATCAGCATACAATGCCGTACCGCGTGACACCATGCATGGATAGACCTTCAACATATCAGGTCGAAAGTCTGGGTTTGAGAACAATTCCTGCAATCCAGCAATATCTCGCTCTCGAGATGTCAGTGGAAGTCCAGGCATATAATGCCCAGTAATTTTAAATCCTAAATCCTTCAACTCGCGAATGCTTTGAATAGTGTCCGCAATTGTGTGACCGCGGTGAATGTGTGCTACAACATCATCATACACACTCTGAATTCCAAGTTCTACTCGTGTGCATCCAAACCGAAGTAACTCTTGTCCATGCAATGCAAATCCCCAATCCGGTTTTGTTTCAACACACAGTGCAACGCATCGAATCTGTGACGTCTCATTAATCTTCTGCTCCTCTTCAAGTACACAGTCTCCGCGCATCAACATTAATTTCGCTTTCACCCTATCTTCTCGATCCTTATTTCCAACCGTCTCAACTGGCAGCTCAAAAAATTCCTTAAATTTTAAATACAAAAATTCCCCATTCTCAAAAAACATAGTAGAAAAATCATTCATCGCTTTAAACGCGTATCGAACAAACTCTTCCTGATAATCTGCTGGCATTGCAGGAAATGTCCCGCCCATCAAAATAAGCTCTACTTTCTCAAAATTATGGCCCATAATGGCATATTGCTCTAAGCGGTTAAACACCTGCATATAAGAATCATAGTTATTGCGAATCCCACGCATCGTAGCAGGTTCTTTTCCGGTATAAGATTGCGGAACCGAACCAAAATACGAGTTAGGTCCACCCGGGCACATCGTACATTTTCCATGCGGACACGGCTCAGGCCGAGTCATAATAGCTACCGGTGCCACCCCAGCTGCTGAGCGAACAGGCTTACTCATCAACTTCGTCTTACAAAACTCAAACTCCGATGCCGGGGCAGTAAACAACACTTCCATATTCATCGGAATGCGTGACACGCCATACTTTGTACATAGATCTCTTTTAAGCGCATTAAACTCCTTGTCAGTATAATCACGAAGACGAAGTGCGGCAATAAGTTCTGAAAATAGATCCATAATGCTCTATTTTGAGAGCTATAATAAAAACATTCTCATTAAAATGACCAAAATCCCATTATCTTTTTTTGACTCGAACACAGCTCTACATTTAATCAAATACTCTTGCAAGATCAATGTTTGCCATAACATTAGTGTTCATATTTTCGGAGCCACGAACTTGTAGAGACCCGCTCACTTTGCCAACTTCTCGTCTATACTTAATAACACCGGACTTAGCACCCGTATCATAATATGACATCGTAAGCAATCCCTGTTGCGCTAAATCCAATTGCGCAGAAATTCCACCTACACCTAATCCTAGTCCAACCTGGTCAGGAACATAAGGAGACAGTATCACCTCAGTTGATAATGTGTTCTCGCTTCCGAGCGGTACCTCAATAGTTGTTGCAACTCCCCCACTGCCTGAATCTGGTTCGAATCGTATTGTATTCCTATCAACTGCAGCAACAAGATACGGCGTCAACCCTTCGGGATTATATCCTATTACTGATCGAAATGTTCCATCCTTACTCTCAAACGTTTTCTGATTTGGAAATTGTTTAATTGCAAGCATTCCAGCAACAGCTAAACTTACAGATAATGGTTCAGGTATACCGGTCTGCTCTTTAATTTGCGTAACCTCAATCCCATTTTCTATTGCACTGGTTTTAACAACTTCAGATACAGAAATCCCTCCTACATAAGAACATCCATTTGCATCACACTCTTTTCCCTTAGAAGACAATTTTCGAAATACACCTTCAAGTGAGTCAGCAAGCACTCTTTGATTATGTTCATCCATAATGACAATATTATCACCTGCTAAAACAGTTTTATCAGATATATGTAACGTTCCCTCTCGAAGTAGCATGGAAGCTTGTTCCATGGTGTATTTAGGTGTGTCATAATCGATACGTAACATGCCTCGTTCACTAGCATCACCGTCCCCTACTTTTCCCACATTTCCAAATTTATCATACACTACCCCCCTTCCTTCAACCGACAAAGATTTCTCAGTAAGATGTACCTTCATACCATTTTGATCAGAAACAATTCGCGTCCCAAAGGTATCAATCATTTGTGCTCCCTTTGAAAGAACAATCTCCTCTTTTGATTTTATTTGGGCACTTGCCATCATATCAGAACTCAAATCATATGTAGCCCCGTCAACCTCAAACTTTCCTTGCGACGTACCCCTCTCGAGCAAAAATCCCCCGTCTAGAAGAGAAGAAATTTTAGTTCCCATCAAATGTTGATCATTCAAATTAATATGTGGTGCATCTCCATTTGTGAGGATTCCATCCTCATATCGAGCATGACCTGAGATTAAATCAACTTTCATTCCAGGGTGTTTCCCAGAAACAACGATTCGTGGTTCAGAATACAAACTCAAATCATCTGCCTTATTCAAATTAGATTCATACGCCCATTGCTCTGCTGTTATTCGAGTTTTATCAGATATCTCTTCAATCTTAATTATGTCTGCTCGCAATTCAGAAATCCGATTCAAAGGAACCTCTGCTTGACTACGTGCACTCCAATCAACCAAATTTAAATCTGCGTTTGGATTATTCAAATCTAAATCTGAGTTAGAATAATCAACACTCTGATCTGCGCTCAAACCAGTTGGAACACTGTCCTCCGACGCAACCAACAACCCCGAAACGAGTACCATAGCAATAAAGAATACCCACAACCTCATTCATACACCTCAGGAACTGGAATTTTAGCTGCAAAGATATATCAAAATGGTTGTCCCAAAACCAAGGTGCTATTATCCGTAATAACAAATACATACGTATCCTGATTATACAAACTCATATCAATGCTAAGGTTCGCCTCAAGCAAATAAAATGCATCAATAATATAAGGATTAACAACGAGTTGTTCCACAAAATCATGAACAAATAATTGTAACTTCCCCAGTTTAACGGGGACCATGACCGGTGCAAAATGATCAAGGTGTTTCTCAGTACCCTCAATAACCACTGCCATTGGCCACGTAACCTCAAATGATACCTCTCGTTCAGAAATGTGAACAGTTGTATTAACTTCCTCGCTTTTAATTTCAATTCCTCGAAGAATTTGTTCTTGTGACATAAAATCATTAGAAATAACCGGAGGTGCCGTAAAAATTTCAGGCAAACATTCTTTCAAATGAACATTCATCATCGTGGCAAGCATACCTTCGAGTTCATGTAGCGACAATACACGTGATTCATTAAGATAAAAACCATAATTTGCAGAAAAAACTGAGCTATTATAAAACGGCTCTTCTAACCTCAATTTCCCTCCACGTACACCAATAGTATAAATCGATCTCTGGGCAACTTGCCGGATACAGGATTCCACCATAAGTTCCACTTGATGAGTTTTTTGATTAAATTCCAATTCCCTTGCCGAGTCAGCTACAAAAGAAGTTTGAAACCAATTCGACTCAAGTGAAATAACAATCAGTGACGTAACTAAAATAAGGATCCCAACAATCACAAATACTGTAATTTGACCCTTCTTCACCATCACTGAAATAAGCATATCTCAGTACTTAAATGTAACCTATATCCAGATAGTAAACCATCAGAAAAATAAACCAAAAAAGAAAACAAAAAAAAGAAATTTACTCTAAATATGAGCTTCCTATTTACTCAACATTAATAGTTCCAAGCTCTCTTGTGGTAATTCCTTCTGCAATAATACACTTCATCGGCGAGTTAAACGTAAATTCATACGATTCTCCTGGAGCAAAGATAGAGCTATGCACCGCAACACATTCCCGATTACCCAAAATTAATGCTTTTGACAATCTACCGCTTCGCTCATTAACCCATCGAACTGTTTCACCAGCGTTAATGGTAACTTCAGAAGGAACAAAACCAGCGTTGGTAACTTTAATCTCGGTCACACCATCTTCTTTGAATGTGCTATTGGATTTAGCAGAACCTACCACTTTTGGTGTGGTTTTAACTATCTCATATTCAGCATCCTCAAACATAGGTTCGTCACTTTCAGAGTCCGAGCTCACATCTTCTTGATCTGCGCCTGGAGTAGTATCAGCAACAACTGCCCCAGTTATACTTGATGTAGCAACATCTGCTCCCTTATCAACCTGTTCAACTTTAGATTGACACCCAGAAACAACAAGTAGCAAAGCTAACAATGCAACGCCTAAAAACAACATTTTATTCTTCAAAAAAGTATTCATTTTTTCACCTCAAAATTTATGCCCGCACGCGAGACACTACAATTGCGTACTTTATTTTATTTAAAAAACCGTGAGCAGTATACTCAATGGCTCCATTTGCTAAATGCACTCCGAGCAGATACTTAATATCTTTTCCCGAGACTAAATCAGTTAGTGTACTTTCATCCATATACACATCAACATCTGGGTTCACGAGTTCAGTAATTGCAAAAGTTGATATGACACTATCCTTAGACTCAATCCCAAGAACAAAATCTTCCCCATTAGCTGCTGTGACATGAATATTAATTGTTTCATCACCAAAGTACGATGCCACCATTCCAGAAAGAGGTAATCCTACCACTCGACTTTGAACTGACAAAATCTCAGATTGAATTGACAAACTCCCTTCTTGAATATCCCCGGCTGCCAACACTCCTACACAAAACATACTAACCAATATAGTAACCGTAATAAACATACGCCATAGTGCCATAGAGACCACCTATCCTCTCTGGAAAAAATCAAGTTTAAAAGGTTTGTGTAATATCTTCACTACTATCTACCCATAACCTTCTCTCTACACGAAAAACCTATAAAGCATTCATCCTATAACTCCTTCCATGTTCTGCACAATATGTCAAAGCATTATTCTACCCGATAAATCCGGTGCAAAATGTACCAACGGCCATAAACAAACAATACCCAAAACACAAATAACCGAAAAAAACACACTCCCGCCCCTACCAATTCAAGTCTCCGATGGAAAAAATATTCTCGCCGTACATGACCATGTCTGCACAAAATGTCATTTCAATAAGGCCGAACTAGTCGAGATCGGCTGCTTCTATTCTGATGAGGATGTTGTAGCACAATACAAATGCGGAAAGTGCGCCCATGTTGATTTAGCCGAAGGAAAGTTACGATAAGCACGAAATTAAACCATATAAAACTTATTTATATCACATAAGGACCACATATCCTTTAAAATAAACGGACTTTCTCATATCCAATATGAGCTCAACCGTACCCATTCCCTTATACAAAATTCCAGCTTCACCCGAAACAAAAAAATGGGGTGAAAGTCGTGTAGGTCTCTTGTACGAAAAAGTCATCAGTGACAAGAAATTCCAATTCCCACTCAATCAGTCCCAGATCTCCTTAATGTATTTTGATTCCTCTCTTCCCGATGCCATAAAAACCGTAAACACCACGGTCCAACTAACAAATCTCGGCACTCAAACCATTCTCCAACTTCAAAGCGATTCAAAATATCATGCATTTATAATCAATGAACCACTACACTCTCTGTCTCGTGGCTTACTCGAGTGCAGGTATTTATTAAGCCCACACTTTCTCCCCGAGTTACAATTTGAATCCATTCTTCTCCCACAAAATAAACGTATATCAATAGCTGCAGAGCTTGATACAATAGAACAATTCAATCTCTATTGCCTTGAGCAAACCCCACTTCCCAATCTTACAAAACAAATAAATCTATATGACACCCCAACTCACCATCTTCTCCAAGGTCACATCAATGATCTAGCACGTTCAAGTGATGCTATCAGGCTAGTCCGAGATACCGTTACATCAAGAAACGCCAAAAAAAGAAAGCTCACAACCAAAGGTGTGCCACCAAGAATATCTCAAAGCGACCAAGAAAACAGTATTCAAGACGGACTTGATAACAGAGAAGCGGACGTAGATGATGAACGTATTTCCGAGGTTGACTTTGATCTCGCCCCGAAAAATAAAGTCCCCGCCAAATCCAGAAATTCTCCCACACACAAACCATTAACAAAAGCGGATAGTCGTCTAAGTGCTGATCAACTTATGCATAATGGAATTCACTCCGCATTATTTTCACGTGATGAAGAAAAATCAATATTCACTGGTCTACATTCACTTAAAGAGGTGTACACCCAGATGTATGATCTTCTCGTTTTAGATTATCGAGTTGACCTTCGTCAATCACACACAACTAAGGATCTCAACCATCCCGACACACAAAAAGGAATATTTTTTAGCGCCTTAGAACAAACACTCCTAACCGGTCAGTTTGTAGGCCAGGGTTTCTTTGATGAAATTAACCTCAATGCACAAGACCAAAATGAATTAACTCAAAATGAGTCTGAACGAAACGACACAGCAATCAAAGAAACAAATCTCGTAGAAGAAGTTCTAACCAAAAACGAGCTTTGTAAGCAAAATGTAGCCACTTTATTTCAACAGCGCAATCAAATCGCAGCAACCTGGGCTCTAGAATCTGTGATGGAAAATCCAACGAGTATCGCATCTTATCGTGCAGCACTCCACGCGCTTCCACTAAACGCAGCTTCGAGAGAAACAATACTTAAGGAGGTACTTCAACAATACCTCATACCAAACAATAATTGTGTAAGCCCAGAGCATTTGCAAACGCTCACATCCATTTTAAATGTATACGCGAGAGCCAAACGTACCTATGACAAAACAAAAGATTTTATTTTTGAATACAATCAGCGTCTCGTTATCTCAATAGCAAGAAAGTATCTTCATCGAGGTCTTGATTACCTCGATCTCATTCAAGAGGGTAATGACCGAATGTTGCATGCTATGGAAAAATATGACCTCAATCGAGGAAATAAATTTAGTACTTATGCTACTTGGTGGATTCGTCAAGGTATAACAAGAGCCATTGCAGACCAAGGAAGAACGATACGAATTCCAGTTCATCTCTGCTCAAAATATAATGCTCTTAATCAATTTACTAAAAACTATCGCAATGAGCATGGTCACAACCCATCTCCTGAAGAGGTCATGGCTGCGTTACATCTAACAAAAATAGCGTATGCCGGGTTAACCCAAAATAATCCCACCTCATTACAGACAAAAATAGGTGATGATGACGGAGCGGAGTTAGGAAATCTTCTAGATGGAACAAAACCAGAAATGGAGGGATTTGGAAAAATTCGAAGACCTGATGAAGCAGATCCTGAAAATTCCGGTGGTTTCAACGAAGTGATGGACCGAGCAGATTTAGACCCTCGGCAAAGACGAGTTCTAAGTTTACGTTTTGGGTCAGAAGGTGTTGATCACACCCTCGATGAAATAGGCCAGCTATTCGATCTCACCCGTGAACGGGTCCGTCAAATCGAAAAAAAAGCACTCGAGAAATTACAAAGAGCCTACGCAAGAGAAAGTTCGAAATCAAAATAACCAGAAATAATCCAATTCACTTTATATAGCGATTACTAAAAAATAATGGTACCAACTACCAAGTAAAAATTGCTTTAAAACGATAATCCAATAACAAATGGCATCCAATCCCGTCCTTGAAGAGTTAATCCGTAGTACACGTTTCCTCGAAGTAGAAATGACTCGCAATATTACCTCATCATCAGCCAATATATACCACGGAATTATCCCAGTCCCTAGCATAGATGAAAATTCTGTCATTCTGAAACTCTTTCCAATAGTGCTCACTATTGGTGAACCGCACCAAAGTGAACATACCGCAACACATACGGAAGCGTCGTATCAAATTCACCTCGCACTCGACAATCCATTAATAATTGGCGATGGAACACTAGAAGGTCGCTTAAATCAAATAGTGGAAAATGACAATATTTCCATAGAAGTAGCACGCCTAAGCCTGCATCACCCAAGTATTGCAATTACAAGAATCACCTACGGCACCTATGAGGCAAGAAACACTGAACTCGATCATATTCAAAAATTACACGCAGATGCATTTAGTCTATCCGGCAAATCAAATAAAAAACCATTGTCCAAACAAAATGATCCTGAACACCTACAAGCAAAAATAAAACAATTAGAATCTACAATCAAAACAATGAGTGATTCAGCTGCTGTAGCTGCTAAACAAAAAATTCCATCGATCCCAACAACTCCATCGATCCCTACTACTTCGCAATCTTCATCTCCAAGCAAAGCAGCAGAGTATCCCATCCTTAACGGGTTAGTCTCAGATCTAAGAAAGCAACTCGAAGCCCAGCAAAAAGAGTACGCAACTGCACTAGGACACCTACGTGATGGTCAGAAAGCTAACAGCACTTTGCAGCAATCGTATCGTGTACTCCAAGGTCAGTATAGTGAGCTTGAAGTCAATCACCGCAAAGAACAGGGACTTCACAACACCATTGAACGTGAGTATAACACTCTTCAAGAAAAATACAGCGCACTTCAAATCAAGCTTACCACACTTACAAAGACTCCGAGCATGTCTGGGACACAAGAGGTGGAACTTATCAAGAAAGTAACACGCCTAGAACAGGACCTCGCCAGCCTCAAGAGACAAAGAGAGGGGTTTATTACCTCAAATCGTGCTCTTGAAACCGACAGAGACAAGTATCAAGCAAGATCAATTGCAAGAAAAAAGAAGATTACGGTCTTAGAAAATGCACTCGAAAGTACTATCACAAGTGAAACACAAGCAAGAGAAAATCAAACTCTTCGTCATGATGCTATTCTCGCTGTATCCGAACTATATTGTGCAACGTTACGGGCATCGCGCGCATCTATCAGGGTAATCAATCAAATAAAACCAACACAAATTCAACCGGAATTAATATTACCAGTTCCCGATTCTCAATTAGAGCCGTGTGCTGTTCCGCGTTCTCCCATTACTTCAGCAAACATTGTCATTCAACAACCTGAAAAACCAATGCCATTAACACCTCTTGAGCCACTCATTACTCTTGCAAGAACATTTGCGAAAACAATTATTTCCTATAACGCGTATGAGAATGATGATACTATCTTACTAGGTCCAATGGATTCAGATGAACAAGGAGTTTATCCGTGGTCAACCAGATTCAATCTTCGTAATATGAATGGCGACATGCAATATCTGGCACTCACAAAAGGCAGCCTGGAGGGTCTTGCTCCAAGTACCATAATTCGAAGGCAATATCTAGACAAATTACCTGATTATCACGCAATCGCTCCCGAATGTACCAGTGCGAACCTTGAATCATTGCCCGCAAGTGCGGTACTATTTTTTCAATTATTAGCCCTTGGTAAGGGGCCCTCTGCCTCAGGTAGCTCCATAAGTTCCGTTTTCGGTTGGACCGAACAAGATCTAAATCTCGCCCGTGAATACAATTTATTAGATGACAATCAAAGCAAAGGAGCGTTAAAAAAAAGTTTAGTTGGACTCGTCCAAAAAACATATGGATATTTCATGGAAAACAGAATTGCGTTGTATAAAGAATTTTCAAACGCACCAAAATAGAAGAACCTGAACCAAAAAATAAGAGTAAAAAAAAATCAACGCCTTATTATTCTTTTACTTTAATATAATACCCAAAGATGGTATCCTTTATTAACACACCAGATACTGTTATCTTATCCCCTTCTGCAGGCAATCGCGCAACACTAACACCGATATCCCCCGTTTCATCCGTCAATGTATACCCAGACAAATCCCCTATTTTAATCGTCTTTGACACAGTACCGGACACAGTAACATCAGACCCTACATGATCTGCATTCTTAATCTCTGAAATTTTCTGGACAGAGCAACCAGCAACCAATAGCACCAAAAGTGCCATTGCAATAATGTAAATAGTTTTCATAACCATCTGATACCTATCCACACATATAAACCTTGACTAAATATATATAACACTTCTAACACATATAATACTCAATATCCACCAGAACATAAACCTATACTCGTTTTTTCCCGCCCAATATTTTCCTCAATTCATCCCACTGATCTGCTGCAACAATATACCCCACACAATTAGCCTTCCCACACTTGCATGGATGCTCAGCATAATGTTCTAAATCATATCCATAATTATAACCTAGCTCTTCCCCAAGCGAAATATTTCGTAGTGCAACAACCCAAATCTTTCCCTCTTGAACAGACGACTCACAATTTCCATCGCATGAATGATTAATCAATCGAGCAGGATTCCACTCCACATTCCCATCAATATCCCATGTATCATCAAGTTCAAAAATATATACTGCACCTAGCGACGGGTCTTTTTTCGCCATAGAAATTGCGCGCAGTGCCCTGCGAGTAGACTCCTTTTTTCGGATTTTATCCCCCACATACTCAATAATCCGCTCACCCTTCTTAATCGCGCGTGATGCAAATACTCCAGAGCCATGAATAGAAGACGAAGAAATAGAAATGGATGAGGTGTCAAGATTGCTTGATTCAATAATTTCGATAGTTCCCTCTCCTCTATTATTTTGTGTCATCTTTTTTCATGAATAATCCAAAACCTACTTAAATCCTCTTTCATTATGATGAAATATGGGTATTATTGAGCGATCTCGTGTATATCGGACAATTAAACTAGAACGTATTGCCAAGATGTTACTGAAGATAGGTCTGAGCGCAAATCAAATGACGGCTATTTCCCTTGCAACGGGAATCGCTGCCGTTTACATTTTATTTCAAAATCATGCCTTATTCATTATTTTAGCAATCACCCATCTCGTAGCCGACGGACTCGATGGAGTTATCGCAAGGTATTCAACATCAACCCTATTCGGAAAATACTTCGATGCCATAACAGACGCCTCAATAAACCTTCTTGCAATCCTCAAAATCGCCTACACCCTAAAAGACCCCTACTTCTATATTATCTGTGCATTATTCATCTTAGTCTACACTCTCTATCTCCTAAGCAAAATGAATCTCCCAATTCTTCAAAGTAGAACCATCACTCTGCTCATCCTCACACTAGCCCCACTTCACTTTAGCATCCCCTATATTGCTATCTTCACAACAGGCTTTTGTGTATTTTTTTCCGCTGCTAAAATGATAGAAGTACAAGCACCAAGATGGTTTCAAAGATAAGGAATTAAAAAATTCCCACCAAATATTTATATAATCCCTCCTACTCGCAACTAAAATGTCTCAACTAAATCAGACAGTAACAATCAGTACTACTACTTCTACTACTCGTTAGATTGGGCCCTTCATTTCGGTTCCGCCCACCAAAAGAGAACCCAAAATAATATGATTTGTCAGTAAAGACAACCAGTAAAAAGCAACATACATAAAAAGACAAAACTGTAACCCCCAAGAATAATCTAAATTAACACAAAAAAGAATACACAAACTAACAAGGTGAAATCATGAAAATCTTAGCAGTTCACGCAGACTATATTGAATATCAAGCAACAAAAAAAGCCCTCAAAAGCGCGGAAGCAAACATCAAAGAAGAAATGGAACGAGTCGAAGAATGCCTCGTCATCTTCACAAGCGTGGAAAAACGCGACGAAGGACATAGAGAAATCGTGCTTGAACAATATCAACAAGAAGTGGATAAAGTTGCAGATCAAGTCAAACCAAAAAACATCGTTGTCTACCCCTACGCGCATCTCTCATCCAGCTTAGCAAGTCCGCAATACGCCGAGGAATTTTTGAAAGCCGCAGAAAAAAAACTCAGCGTTAAATACAACGTATACCGCGCACCATTTGGCTGGTACAAAGCCTTCACCATCAAATCAAAAGGACACCCCCTCTCCGAACTCAGTAGAGAATTTGGCCAAGGAGAAAATATTCCATCTGTAAACAAAGCATCACCTGCGGAAAATACACCAGCTTCAACAAACCTCAAACGAGAATCTAAGGATGAACTATTTGAAATCAACAATAAAGATCTGAGCGTTGAAGAAAAAATAAATCTAACCGCAGCCCTTCTCACCGGCGCAGCCATACAAGAACTCTTTGTAGAAGCAAAGATAGGTTCCATCGGATTCTACCACAACCAAACATATGTAGATATCACTGGTGTAAAAATAAAATCAGATGACCTCGAGCGAATCCAAAAACACGCATTGAAGCTTGCACAAAAAGGCACATCCATCGAAAAAGTAGTAGCACCAACACACGAATTACAAAAACAAATAGCGCAAGACCTCAAAAAAGATGCATACACCTATCAACTCAGCAAAGTAGAATGCGTCCCAACCTATGCCAACCCATTCATCGCAAACACCAAGGAAATTGGAGCGTTAAAACTCCTCTCCCTCTCCAGTGCCTATTGGAAAAACAATGCAAGCAACCTTCAACTCATACGAATCAACCTCGTAGGCTTCAGAACCCAAGAAGAGTTAGAAAAATTCCAAAAAGAGAAAGAGGATCAAGAAAACAGATCCCACATCAAGATTGGAAAAGAACAAGGACTCTTCATCATTTCCGAGTTAGTAGGTCCCGGTCTACCTCTGATTGCACCAAAAGGAATGATCATCCGAAATGAAATAACGAGCTACCTTTGGAGTCTCCATAAAGACAAAGGATACCAACAGGTGTGGACGCCACATATTGCAAAAACGGAACTCTACAAAACATCCGGCCACTGGGATAAATTTGGTGACGAGCTATTCAAAGTCAAAGGAAAAACGGATGACTTTGTCATGAAACCTATGAACTGTCCGCATCACATGCAGATTTTTGACGCATTTAATCACAGTTATCGTGACATGCCAATACGTTTCTTCGAACCAGCAACCATCTATCGAGATGAAAAATCAGGACAGCTAACCGGCCTCTCACGAGTTAGAGCCATCACCCAAGACGACGGACACCTATTCTGTCGAACAAGTCAAATAAAACAAGAAGTAAAAACCATCGTAGGCATCATTCACGAATTCTATGCAACTCTTGGAATGGACAAAGATTATTGGGTATCCCTAAGTGTGAGGGGTGATGACAAATCGAAATACTTAGGCGAAGATGCAGCATGGAATCTCGCAGAAACGAGTTTGGAGGAAGCGGCAATTGAAAACAAATTACCCTATAAACGTATTCCTGGTGAAGCCGCGTTCTACGGACCAAAACTCGACTTCATGTTTAAAGACGCACTCGGGCGTGAGTGGCAACTTGCAACCATTCAATGTGATTTTAATCTTCCAGAACGTTTCAACTTAAGTTACATGAACGAAGAGGGCAAAAAAGAACGGCCTGTCGTAATTCATCGAGCAATCTCAGGGTCACTCGAACGCTTCCTCTCTATCTTAATTGAACATCACGCAGGAAAATTCCCATTATGGCTAAGCCCAGTTCAAGTCAAAATCGTAACTGTAACCGATCGCAACGTACCATTTGCTCGTGATTTAAAAGATGCTCTCCAAAAGCACGGTATCCGTGTTGAAGTTAATGAAGATCAAGAGACAATAGGGAAGAAAGTTCGCGACGCTCAAATGGAAAAAGTAAATTACATCGTAACCATTGGGGACAAAGAAATGGAAAAGAACTGTCTTGCCATAAGAACAAGAGCTGGCGATGTTAAATTCGAAGTAAACATAGCAGATTTCATCAAAGACCTCAGAACAGAAATCGACACCAAAAAGAATTAATCCATACACAAATTTTCTTTTTTTTCTTTTTTTGATTCATAATACCTTTTATCATCTATCTCCTCCCACATCAAAATATTCTTAAATCCCACCAAACAAAAAACCACCACATGACATATCTTCTAGGAGTTGCTGGCGGAACGGGAAGCGGAAAAGGAACTATCACCGAATTAATCACCGCACATCTCACACTCTGGGGACTTACATCTCATACGGTCTCAACCGATAACTGTTATAGGGACTTCAGCTATCTCCCAGAATCTGATCGTGACGCCATGTGTTTCAATCCGGACCTCAATTTCGATCATCCAAACAGTGTTGACTTTGGGCGCCTCTTCACCTACGCAAAAAACCTAAAGGAGGGAAGAGCGTTTGAATACACGCAATACGATTTCTCAATACATACCTACGGCCAACATAAAATTACCGTTCCAGCAAACCTGGATGTTGGGATAATTGAAGGAATTTATGCGCTCTATCCTAACTCCGAACATACTGAAAACCTTCCTGCCTTATACGACCATCGGATTTTTGTTGCCACAACCCCTTCATTATCCATGGGTCGTCGTTTTCTGCGTGATACGCAAGAGAGAGGACGAACACTTGAGCATGCAGTTAAACAATATCAAACAACCGTTGCACCCATGCACGACCAATATGTGTATCCTACTCGACTGCGAGCTGATGACATAGTAGAATGGCGTGGAGACGCAAGAAATCATGAAGACATAACAAAAGCAAAACTCATGGAAATTGCAAGACAAAAAGCACTCTTAATTTACGAAGCAGTCAAAAGTCCACTATTGCCCACACTAAACCCATCAACAATCTCAATCTCTAATCTATCTTAACTAAAAGTATTATGTTCCAATCACAAACAATAAGAGTAATATTTTTAAACCACCTCTTCTCAAAACAACAAAACCACAACAGGTGAAACCCTATGTTCGAAAATATCAGCAGATCATTTACACTAATAAAACAAAGTTGGGAAATTCTTAAACAGGATAAAGAACTCCTCCTGTTCCCAATCCTATCAGGCGTCATAACTCTTATACTCTTTGCATCCCTCATCTTGCCTTTAGTATTTGCAGAACTATACGCACAAGCAAATACAGCTCTCGGAACTCCACTTCTCTATTTCATGCTCTTTATTTTTTACATGGCAAGCAGTTTCATAGTAATCTATTTCAACGTTGCAGTAATCGCATGCGCAAAAATTCGACTTGAAGGTGGCAATCCAACAATCAAAGATGGGTTTAAAGCATCCAACTCTCATCTTGGAAAAATTCTGGGTTGGTCCATTCTCAATGCAACCGTAGGCCTTATTATCAGAGCAATCGTAGATTCACTTGAAGACAAATCACCCTTCATTGCAAGTCTCGTCTCAGGAGTTCTTGGCGCAGCATGGGCAGTCTTAACCTTTTTTGTAATTCCGAAGATGATTTTTGAAAACAAAGCGGTATTTAGTGCAATTAAAGAGTCAGGTGCATTAATTAAACATACTTGGGGAGAACAACTTGGAGCAGGTTTTACCATGGGCTTTGGTTTCATGTTGCTCTATATTATTGCAGCTATTCCACTTTTAATTGGGATTTTTCTTGTAGGAGGTGCAACCGCCATTCTTATTGGGGTAAGTATCTCCATCTTACTCTGGATTGTCATTGCAACTATCGCCTCAGCTCTTAACGGAATTTTCACCGCAGCCCTCTACAATTTTATTAAAACGGGAAAAGCACAAGGCTATAACCACGAAGAATTAGCCCACGCCTTCGTTCCAAAGAAGCAATAGGGAACTTTGCAAAGAGCAGTTTGTCACATTTTATTTGCACCACGAGGTGCAAAAATAAGCTTAAACTGCGCCGTTGCAAAGTGCTCTTTGATAACTTTGCCTAATTTTTATGAATTATGCAAAGTTCTCAATAAACTCTGATTTCTTTCTTTTTTACTTCTTTCTATCTTAACTTCTCAATAGATGAACTCGAACCAGACCCTACTCTTGCTTCTCGCAATTGTGGATGTCCTCGCAAATATAATTGCTTATTTTTTTCATAAGACAAATGCAATGCGGATAAAATCAATGCTTCTTCTGATGTTTTATTATTGGCAGTAGGCATTCCTGTTGTAGGTGATAACATTATTCTTTTGCTTGCAATTCTCTCTTGATACAACGCCCCTAAATCAACCAGTGCCCGTCTCTGTGTTTCTTGCTGATAACACATCGCTCCATAACCTGTCTTAACCCAGTTCTCACGTTGGTCAGCAAAATGGACTTTACTTGACGCAATTAAACAAAGTAGGTCCAAATTAGTTTCCATTTTTGGCGGACGTTCCAATTGATTTGCTGCCACACGAAACAATCCTCGTAGCATAATATGAATTTCTTCTTTTTTCTCATCACATCCATTTTTATCATCTCTTGGACTCTCAAATATTCTTGGAAATCCCGAGGTGAAATCAAAATGACCCTCCTCCAAATATTGGTAAAAACGTCTGCGAATTTCCAACAAAGCAATTCTTTGTTCTCGAACTTCTGCATAAATTAATCCTACTCCCCTTATTTGTACCTCTAATTTTGGGTTATACACATGAGTGGCTGCTTGATCAATTAAAAAACTCAAACCCGCAATCTTGGCAGTAGCTACATCACGTAATAATCCAATCCCAAAACTAGTGGAACTCTCAGTAAATACCATTACTTTCTTATTTCTAAGGAAGATTAAAAAGGTTACCCCTTAAAAGTAAAAAATGCATGTCCCTAACTAATACACTTTTTACAGCACCGTTCACCATACCCCATAACCACAACCCATAATAACCACCTTCTTCACCAAAATCAAGAAGAACCGTACAACGTTCCATCGAGAAAAAAGAAGGTGAAAAAATTCAAGAGTACACAACCATTCTCCAAGCAATAAGCGATCTCCCATTTTCCATGGGTATGGGTTCTGTTGCCAAATACTTGAAGGGTGAAATAACGGATACAATTGCAAAACACGACCTAGACGAAAGTCCAAACTTTGCTGCACTCTCACATCTAGACGAATCCATTATTCGAGACCACCTAAAAACACTCGAAACCCACAGCTTTATCATAACAAAGCCAATACTTCATTCACAAGCACGTGTCATCAGTCTAACCGGTCAAGGCCGTCTCGCATTAAAAACCGGAAAAATAGAAATCAAACCATCCAACTCTTCCCAAAAATCATCATCTACTCCTATAATCCCGCTTAAGGAATCCCCTGCAACAACCAAAGAACTTGACACTATAAATTCCTTACATTTTTTTCTAAGTCATCTCGATAAAGAACAGGCCCACGCCACCATTTGTGACGCATCAAAAATTTTATGTGTTGCAGGCGCAGGTTCCGGAAAAACAACCGTCCTAACCAAACGAATCGAATTCCTCACCACCTATCGCTCAATTCCCCCAGAAAAAATACTTGCCATCACATTTACTAAAAAAGCACGAGACGAAATGCGCCATCGACTCGATAAAATTCCTCAAACACAAGGCGTACACATTGAAACATTCAACTCCCTATGTGAACACCTCCTGCGAAGACTCGACCCAAAAAACGCAGAACGACCATTAATCGAATTCAAGGATAAATTTGATTTAGTGAGACTTGCAATTCAAATATCAATTAACTCAGAACAACGAGCTTTTGATGCGTATTTCACGCCACAGCAAATAAAAATAAAAGCAAAAGACGAACTCCTAGCTTCACTCGTCTTTGATATTTTCTCCCTCATAGAGCATTACAAAAATCAAGAACTACCTATTGACACATTCTATGACAAAATTACTGATTTAAAAGATAAATCTAGAGCAAAAATGCTTCATATGCTATGTCTCCTCGTCCAGTCTTTAACTGCGCAAAAAAATCTGCGAGACTACATTGATCAAATCAGTGACACCATTAAACTCCTCACCAAGAATCCAGAAAAAATCCCCCAATTCACTCATATTCTAGTAGACGAATTCCAAGATACCAACGCCATGCAAATAAAATTTGTAGACCTCTTGGCCCCACCAAATCTTTTTTGTGTGGGCGATCCTAGGCAATCAATTTACCAATGGCGAGGATCCAAACCAACCTATCTCTATGAATTTCAGACCAAGCATGAAAATAGTAAAATAATCCACCTCACAAAAAATTATCGCTCAGATCAACACATAGTCGAACTCGCAAACAACATCATAACCAGTATGTTACTTCCAAATCTCATCTCACATCATCCAAGCTGCGAAAAACCGCAACTAATCGAATGTCATTCCGAAGAATCAGAGTGGGATTTTGTCGTGCGAGACATAGAACAAACTATTCAACAAAACAACATCTCATTACACGAAATATTTATCCTTGCAAGAACGAACAAACAACTTTCAGCCATCTCTTTTTATCTCCAACTAAAAAAAATTCCACATCAACTTAAAACTGACGAAACACGCAACATCCATCTAAAAGAAAACCATATCACTCTTGCAACCATTCATGCAATTAAAGGCCTTGAAGCTGAGCGAGTCTACCTTATCGGTTGCACCGTACAATATTTTCCCTGCAAAGTGTCCGATCATCCCGTACTCGATCATCTTGCATCCTATAACACCGAAGAAGAAGAACGACGACTATTTTACGTTGCAATCACCAGAGCAAAAAAACAACTCATCCTCTCACATGCATCCAAAACACCAACCTACTTTCTACCAAAAGATTCTATTGCACTTTGTGCAACCTTACCGATGCCCCAAGCCATCCCCAGTATCCTGCGTTATCAAAACATAACCAAAACTCCTGCTCAAACACTTCATATATTACGTGACTGGCGAAACGCCAAAGCCGAAGAACACAAACTGGAGAAATACATGATTCTCCATGATCGCACATTGCAACAAATTGCAACTGACATGCCCCTGAACTCTGACGACCTCAAAAACATCACCGGCATGGGTCCAATAAAAATTCAAAAGTATGGTGAAGAATTATTATCGTTAATCAAGAATGTGAATTAAACGATCCTTAATCGGCACTATGCTCTTAGGTAAATTATATCAATCCTCTATTCCTCAAATACTTCCTCGCTTCCACCTCAAACACTTTTCCCTTGAATCTATTCGCAAACAATTCTCGACTCGATTTAATCTGGGAATCTATAAGCATTTTATGTTGGGTGAATAAAGAGCTATCTTCCCGCAATGCTTTCGCATATAAACCAACATAGTCCAAATCAGTTAAAATCTTTAATTCTTTTTTCATAATTCCTTTCGTATTACCTTCATATCCTTAAAAACAATTGCCTCTATAGCCACTCCCGCACTGGACAAGTGCGAGTAGCACTTTTAAATAAGGTTATGCTCTCAATATAAATGGTGAAGATTAATGTTAATGGAACCGAGATTAACGTTTTAAATATAGGAAATGACGATTACATTTCTCTAACAGATATGTTAAAAGCGAAAGATGGTGATTTTTTCATATCTGATTGGCTAAGAAATAGGAACACTGTTGAGTTTCTAGGAATTTGGGAAAAAGTATACAATCCAAAGTTTAATTATGGCGAATATGCCACAATTAGGAATAAAGCTGGTCTAAATAACTACAAAATCAGTGTCAAGGAATGGGTGGAAAAAACCAACGCGATAGGATTGAAAGCTACTGCCGGTCGTTATGGTGGTACTTACGCTCACAAAGATCTTGCATTCGAATTTGGAATGTGGATTAGTGCAGAGTTTAAAGTTTACCTGATCAGAGAGTTTCAACGTCTAAAAGAAGAGGAAAATAAACTCTTGGGATGGGATATAAGGAGGAATCTTTCCAAAATAAATTATCATCTTCAAACAGAGGCCATTCGAGAAAATTTAATTCCAAACATAATCACTGGGTACCAAAAAAATAACATCTATGCTTCAGAAGCTGATCTTCTCAATGTTGCGTTATTCGGTCAAACGGCCAAAGAGTGGAAAGATACAAATCCTAATTTGAACGGTAACATTCGAGATTATGCTAATGCCGCGCAATTAGTGTGTCTCTCCAATTTGGAGAGCCTAAACTCCGTATTTATTAATGATGGTATCGCACAAAATCAAAGGATAGAAAAACTAAATCAAGTAGCAATTTACCAGATGGAATTACTCCTCTCTCATAAACAAGTTATCAAATGGAATAAATTAGAAAAACGGGGGGGTTAAATGCACTCCCCCCAACCAACCCCACCTAACCCATCCCTTCAACCAAAATTCCTTATTTTCCAAAACCCCACAAAAATACCCTCACTTCTCCCCTTCAACCATCCAAAGCTTTATATACCAAAAACTCTAACCTCAAAACTGTAGTATGTGTGAAAAAAAGAGGCGATGGAGTAGAGCTTTCTCCACAAAAGGACAAGTTACGGTGTTTATCATAGTAGGTATCCTCATATTATTCTTATTTGCAGGCATTCTATACTTTACCAAAACCACAGTGACAGATAGCATCATCAGTGAATCCAAAAGTGCAACCGATACCGCACCACAAATATTCAAACCAGTTGCATCCTATACTGAAGACTGTCTCTACCAAACCACTAAGCGTGGTCTTATTCTTATTGGCGAACAGGGAGGATATCTATATCCTGATCTGGTTGGCACATTTTCTGCACGTGACCCAACTAACGCCGACGGAATCGACCTTGAACCACTCAAAGTTCCTTATTATTACTATAACAAAAATCCAAACCAAGATCCAACTATTGCCATAGCATCAGCGCAACCAAAAGTTCACAAAAAAGAAGATGCAGAGTTAAGCATGGAAGCACAACTCGAACGCTACATATCTCAAAAAATTGATTCATGCCTCAATAATTACGCATCATTTGCTCCCCAAGGGTTCGACATCCAAAGCACAACAGACGCATCAACCAAAGCAGTAATCCGAGATGGCTCTATATATATAGAACTCACCCACCCGATAACCGCAACGCTTGGTGAAGATACCGAAGAATTTACAAAATTCACAACCGTCATCCCGCTTGAGCTCACCAAATACTACGAACTCGCAAGTGGCATAACCGAGTCCCAAAAAAATTATACCTTCTTAGAAAAACAAGCGCTCGACCTAATTCAAGTATTTAGCGCTGTCGACACCGCAAGACTTCCACCGACCACCGCAACAACATTTGATCTCGTCTCCACCATGGCCTGGCCAAAAGTGCAAGTCGAACAAAACTTAAAACAAATGCTTACATCTTACGTACCAGACCTTCAACTCGTATCATCCGCTAACTTCTATCGCTATGAATATCCCGTTGAAGATCTCTCAGACTTATATCAAAAAACGTATGACAATATGATCTTACCAATTCCAGGAGCAGAACAACTCGAAGTGCGCTTCAATTATTTTGACTTCCCTATGTACAGTAAAATAAATGATGGCGCATCCACCATCGAACCAAATAGCCTGGCAGTTAATTATGGCATGCTTCACTTCGGAACCCAACAATTTAGCACCGTCTATGACCTCTCTTACCCGGTACTCGTTACCATTTACGACCCCGCAGCCTTTGATGGAGAAGGATATACCTATAATTTTGCCATGGAATCCAACGTGCGAGACAATGCACCGGCACAAGATAAGGACGCGCAACCAGAACCCATAGCTTCAAAAGCACAACGCTCCTTATTATGTAATGAAAATCAACGAACAACCGAACCGATTCGAACCCTTGTAGTAGATAGCTATACCAAAGAGCCAATCGAAGCAGTCCAACTCGGCTTCACTATCCCTGAACAAGACACCTGTGTTATGGGTTTAACTAATACTGAAGGAACACTTGATGAATCCTACCCTGCAGTATACGGTGGAACAATCAGTCTAATCAAACAAGATTATCTCACCGACTTCTATCCTATCGATACATACAAAAGAAAAGACAATCCATCCATTTTTGGGTACGCAACAGCAGGAACCGACGACCCAGTTCTTGAAATAAACAAAATCGTTGCTAAAAACATCTCAATCAAAAAGAAAATGATTGGTAAATGTATTGACTACGACCATGACTACCAGTTAAATACGGGTAAAGCAGTACTCGCAGCAGGCGCAGTGGGAAATGCTGGGGCAGCTTCCGCGGTCACAGCGAACGATGATGGATGTTATTTCTCCTCACTCTTCACCTCAGGAACTGACGAAGCAATTGATGATTACCGACCAAAACTAAATGATGCAACACATTACTGGGTCTATACCGGCTCAAAACAAGATCTTGCACCAAACGAACGAGCAGTCATCACCTTAAAACGTGTCTCTGGATTCAACCCTAAAACAACATCACAAGATTTCACCGCAGTAGCTACACTTGAATCAGGGCAACTTCAAACTCCAGTTGATATGGTACCAGGAGTATACGAAGTAACCGGATTTATCATCTCATCCAACACACTCATCATACCAAAAGAAGAACGCTGCTCCGAAGGAGTTATGGAATCCATTTCATGTGGGGATAGCGACGGATGCTGTTTCACCTTAGACGAACAAAAGTCAGAGCAAATGGTCATTGGCCAACTTGATTGGACAAAAGAGCCCGAGTACCTCACCATCACTCCTGAAAACTTGTACGGCTCACAAGCAATTGAACTCTACATACCAACTCTTGACATCTATAGCGTACCCGAAAAGTCGCATTTGAGGGTAGTAGAAGATCTCGCTGCCATTGGCAGACTAACTAACATGAGCAGAACTCTACGAGCACAATTAGAACCATCGTATAAATAGACAATAACCACGCAAACAACCACCTAAAAACCCAAAAAAATCATAAATCATTATACACAAAAAAAATCAACCACAAAATCATCACCATGAAATCCAAAACCACGCAAAAAATGGCAATGTTCATCATCTTCTTAGTTCTCACCATGCCATTTTATTCAGCATCCGCCATTGCTTCTGCACAAATTCAAATTACCAAAAACACTGGTTCTGCCGGAGTTGACGGATTTCTGGACGCCAATGGTGATACCTGGCAAGTAGTTGTTGATATCGCAGGAATTGAGACCGCTCCAACACCCGAACAACTCATTCTTAATGTAGGAACAAAATCTCAACGATTCGACGCATGTTCTGATAGTGCAGTAGGATTCACCTGTACCTATACAAGCCCACTCCCAATCACCTTAACTGAAAAATCATATACCTTCTCTGTAAAATATATGGGCACTCCAACTGATGCTGCCCCTCCAACTGCTTCAAAACAAATCACTGCCGATGGTTCCGCTCCAACCGTCACCGGGCTCACCCTCAAGCAAGAAAAAAATGCAGATAGTGAAGGAACACATATATTAATGGATTTCACCGTCACCGAACAACCAAACTCGGGCGCAGGAATAAAAACCATCGAAGTACTCAACGCTGATACCAATCAAATCCTCCAAACAATTGAACCACAAACACCGGCTCAAAAACAACTCTACAAATATCATGAAGACACCAATCATAACAGTCAACTCGAAGTCGAACTATCGGGCGAAGGTCAAAAACGAATCAAAGTCAGAGCAACCGACGCACTAGGTCATATCACATCCGTTCCTCCCATCGCATCATTTAAAACAGACTTCATCTCACCAGTAATAGACACAGCAACTGCAAGACTAGTAGATTCACAAAACTTCATCGGCCAAACAGAACGCTTCGGCACATTTGAAGTAAACGTAACTGATACCAATCTTCTCTCAGACAAAGTCACCGCTTCAGCTGACGGAACAGACTTAGATAATAAAGAAGGCTCCTGTGTCAACACAGACAGCTCAACCTATACCTGTACTTGGCCAAACGTACGACTCACTCCGCAAGCATCCTACACCCTAGTCTTCCACGCACAAGACGAATTAGGTAACGTAGCATCGGCATCCGCAACCATTACCTTAGTGCAAGACACCACCGCACCTGAAATCATATTCTTTGGAACCAACCATGTATTTGAAGACCAAAGTTACGTCACGCGAAGTGACGCAAATGACAATCAAAAAGTAATCTTAATCGCGCAAGAACAAGGCTCCGGCATCACTCCCGAAACCGTAGCAGCAAATCTAGCACAGCTCCAAGGCGGCACTATGCAAAAGCCAGACAAATGTTTTATTCCCGATGGTGAAGCCAATTATCGCTGCGAATGGGACATCAAAACCAACAGTTTACCAGATAAAAACGTCATAATTACATTACCAAAATTCCAAGACGCCGTTGAAAACGTCGGCGCTTCCCGAGAAGCATCTATTCGAGTAGATACCGGCGGACCAGTAGTTGATAAGATATCATTCTTTGGCGTATCAGATGCTGGAGAAAAAGATTACTTCCAATCCAACGACCGAATTAAAATCAAATTCAACGTCACGGAGCAATCAGGCCTTGACATGTATATAGACATGCATGACCTCATTGGCTTCTCCGAAGCAGACCAACAATTCCTTCCAACTGCAAACACACCTGAAAATAAAACCGGATACATGCATTTTGATCAAACAAATTGTGAACGCAAAGTCGACCAAAATGCCAACGGCGAAGAAGTACCCACCTTTGTATGGGAATGTACCATTGAAACTGTTGGCCTAAAATCCGGCCCAGCTCATCCTTCATTTGAGTTCATCTTGCGTGACACTGCAGGCAACGACGCACAGAAATGGAACTATGAAAGCGACAGCGACAAAATAAAAAACATGGAAGGCCGAGGCAATCGCTTCAACTTCGAATTATTAGGACTCGCTGCTGACGAAGAAAACCCAGACTTCTGGCAAGTGCAATCCGCAGCAGCTACCGGATTCATTGATCTAGAAACAACTAATCTCATCCCCGCAAGAATTCCAATTGATGTTACCTTATCATCTAAAACCGCACGAACCGAAGCAATTAATATTGAAGTACAAGGCTGCGCAATTGATACATCCGGTGAGGCGCCAACCACTGGCCCAAGCGTAGTAAATACCGCATCTCAAAAAGCTGCTGATGCCGAGGCAACTACTGAAGCAACCGCCGTAACTGAAGAAGCACCAGGCCCAGCAGCCAATTTACAAATCTCCCGAACAATATTATACGGCGGAAACACACCTGACATCCAAGAAGGCGAATCCACTCCACATTACCTATTATTACTCGAATTCGCACCGTTTGACGGCAAAGAACAATTCGTTGAACAATTCAAAAACCAAGTAGAATCCGACAACACAATTGACATCCCAATCGTATGTAACGTCCAAATATTCAGCAAAGTCGGAAGCAACGCAATCCGAAATCCCGAAATGGAAGCAGTCAAATTCACCGTACCATTTTCATTCTCTTCACTCGGAGCAATGGACGAGAATTTAAAGAACCGCATTGATGGAGCAAAAGATTGGATCTTTAAATTTGCAGATTGGGGCCCTATAACAACCATTAATAAAATATTGGTCTGGGTAAATTATCTAACGATGATATTAAGAACGTTAAACAGCATTAATGCCATAATCTCTGCATTTAGTTCCGGAACTGATGTACTAAGAGTTGTTCCTCCGGGTTATGCCGCAGCCATAGGCGTTTGTGAAGGCGCAACAACTACCCAAGGAGTATTATCTGTCATCATCGAACCAATTCAATTTGTGACTGGCATCCTGAGCTGCTCTCCAAACGCACCACAGACAAGTTGGGTTTCTAACTGGCAACAAATGGTCTTAAAAGTCTATAACGGCGCCAGTGGAAGAGGTCAAATTGGAGCCGGTGCAACAGGTCTATCTGAAAACCTATATACTTCTATGATCGGTCTTTGTGTTCCAGGTATGCTCCAAAATCTTGAAAAATACAGGCAAGTAAGATGTAGAGAAATAATGTGTTACAAAAATGAAGTCCCGCAAGGAGTAGCAACACTTGATTCGTGCAAAAAATTAGCAGATTATCTAGATTGCCGTTTCTGGATGGGTCCCCTTTTTGACTTTACTCCATTAGCTGCTATTGATGCAGTTGGTCAGTGGATAGCAAGTATTATCAGAAATCCATGGGGTTTAGTCCGTCCAGCTTTATTAATTCCTTGCGCGATAAATTGTGCAAAATCAACGGCGCTAACAGAAAGTTGTAAATGGTCTGCTGTTTTCGTACATGGTCTGGATATTTGGGAAACGGTTGAAAATGCAATAAATAGTTGGCCTGGAACTGTAAGTGACCAGTATTGTAGCCAAATATAATTTCAAATGGAGAAAATTATGATCAAAAAATTCATCACCCCTATAATATTTTGTGTGGTACTTGCAATCTCAGTTTTCGCGCTTCCAAATTTAACTCCGCCGCAACCCTCCCCAACTTCTACGGGTGCAAGTACCGGCGTAAGTACGCTTCCAACTCCCTCTGAATATCTTAAAATTAGCGATGGCCTTGCCATACCACCGAGTCAAATAAACTATCTATTTAAAGGCGCATCAATAACCACCAGGTGTGGAACTGACGGTTGTTCTCAAGGGGAAATAGACTCTTTCACTTATACTGATTTGCTCATGGTGCCAGCAGGCGATGGTTCCACATGGCAAAAAGTTTCAGATGCTCCAGCTGGAACGCCTTCATCTATGAGGTTTATTGATGGGGGAAATGCAGTGCAATTTCCCGATAAGACTGTAGAAGTGTTTGGAATTAAAGGAGATCAAAATCATATTGATCTCGCAACTTATGAACGAAATAAAGCGAGCCTTGCAAGGGGTGCGCCTTCGAATCCCAAGGAAGAGAAATATCATATCCCGCAGGCAGTCGCAACGAGTGCTAAGACTGTGCAGCAAGTTCATGAAGAAATGGTTAAAGATGTTGCGCAAAAATTAGGTATTGATACTAGTTCAAAAAATACCCAAGAACTTCTAGTCGAAATTAGCAACAAGGCCAGGTATGCGGTAGGGGGAAATGCAGGTAATTTATACTTGAACGCAGGGAAAACTATAGATTACTCAGTCAGTACTCCTGCAAGCGCCCTTACATCTTTGACTACTATTGATGGAAAAGTAATAACCTCCAATCAGCTTCAGGGGGGAATAAGACAAATAAAAATTAATAATATTCAAGAAAGACTCATTCTTCCAGATGGGACTCCTCTTGATAAAGAATTTCAATTAACTACATGTGGGAGCGGTGAAAGCAATTGTATTGTTAGAAATGCTAAAACGGGTGAAGAATATAAAGTAACCTTCAATTCGGTTGAAGGCAACAAACAGTATATTATTGACCATGGGACTGGTGATGAAAGGGAAATTAAAAAAATTACTGAGCGTCCCGATGGAAAAGTCACCGAGATTACAAAAGGCAATGATGACAATGAAATAGAATCTATAACCGTTACCGATGAAGGAGGAAAAGTAATTGCCAAAAAAAACAATGACCTTCTAGATGGAGATAATAAATTCTCCTTTTATGAACTTCTTGATGAAAAAGGAAATGTTATTGGTATCTGCAAGGATAGCAGTAAATGTGATGGCTCCCCAAATAACAATGCAAACATCTATTCTTCATCTGACGGTTTAACTTGTACTGGTTCACATGATGTGTGTTACGTTGAAAAAAGGGACAAGGAGGGAAAACCGTTTATCGACCGAAGTGCTGCCTGGCAACCTTGTGAAGGAAAACCTAATTGCGCTGAGGCCGTGGATCGTGTGACACCTTTATTTGGATCTAACTTACAAAAAGGTGGGATTTTTGCAAAAGATTCTGTTTGGAGTACCTACATCTCTGATCCAGAATATGGAAAACGTATTGGTATGGTAATGAGTGTCCGTCCAGGCTATGAAGGTGTTTTAAGTAGATTATTTGGAAAAGATAACGTTCTATTTGAAGAACAAGCTAAGGATTTCTTAAATAATTGGCCAACAATCGACAAAGTTACTGCAAGGGCTTGCGACCTTGATAATAAAGTATCCAGTGATGGATCCGCTGCTATTATGATTGATGTTGGTGCAGGACAAGTACAATCTGTAGCTTCACTATTTGCTGAGAAATCACCCTCGTCAACTCCTGCACTCTGTGCCTCAGACGTTCCATGTTCCAAAGGAGAATGTCATGATGATGGAATTTGTTATGATGAAAACGGAGTTGTGGAAGCAAACTTGTACAAGATAAATTGGATGGTGAAGGCACCTGCAGATGAAAAATCAACACCCAAAGTTGATGAAGACGGATACCCTATCAGTTATAATATACAAATTCGGGGTGGACCAGAGGGTCCGTTATATCTTTATCCAGCCGATTCCTTTGGCAGTAAGTCTACATTACGTTTAAAAAATGGAGAAACCGACAAGGATTTGTATATTACCTATTCCCCTATTGATTACACTGAAATCTGTTTGCTCTTCGAGAATGGCCCCTTAGATTTAAATACAGAAATACTTGATAATGATAGAGAAGAAATAACCGAAGTCTGCACTGATTTCGCAACCACCGCACCAGGTTCCAATCCCTTCGGTTCCGACATCAGCTCAGGATCATCTGGTCAACCATCCCAACGTGTAGCAGACGTCGGACGAAAGAATATCTAGTGCAAGGCACAACTTCCCACTGTTCAACCATAAGTGCACATCCTGCGCCACACAATAAGCCAAGATAAGAAGTCGAAGTAGCCCTTCGTGCAACATGATAATGTGAAACCCTATGGCAAAAGAAATCTGGTACCCAACTGAAGAACGTATCATTGAGCTTAACGCGCTCATACTCACGGTAATTAGAGCTAAGAAAAAAGATCAAATCAAAGTTTTAAGCATGCCTAAACTGAGGGAAATTGTGGCCAAAGCTATCTCTTATGATGGGGATATCTATGACAAAGCTGCCATTTTGCTCACCGGAATTACTAGACAACATCCGTTTAGTAGTGGTAACCGCCGAACCGCATTCATAGCTGCAAAAGATTTTCTCACGCAAAACCATACTGTTTGTAAGATCCCTGATAGTCCAGACTTATCAAGAGTTTTATTAGGAGTACGAGAAGGTTTTTATAAGATTGAAGAAATCAAAGAATGGATACAATATGGCAAAATTAGAGAATTTAAACGATAGGGAAAAATCTAAACTTGTAACATCTGAGTTAGCATACTTTCGCGAATTAATTCGAGGTCATGAGAAATTATTACAAGCGATAGGAGAGTTGTAAAAGCTCCAATTCATTCGGCTCAAGTCATGAACGAGTTCACATTCATGACTGTGCTGAAAGAGAACACCTCTTTCATGCACCGACATATCATCAGGTTCCGCTGGCCAACCATCTCAACGTGTGGCAGATGTAGGACGAAAGAATATCTAGTGCAAGGCACAACTTCCCACTGTCCAATCATAAGTACAGATATCCTGCTTCCAATTTAATATCAAATCTCAACGGTCGATGTAGCACCCCGTGCAACTTGTAAATGTGAACCACCATGTATCAGATAATAATCTCGAAGAAAGTAGAAAAATTTCTAGATCAGTTAAATAATGTAGAATACAAACGAATACTAAACCGAATTGAAAAATTGCAAGAAAATCCTATGCATTATCTAGAACTTAAAGGTGACACCTGGGTTGAAAAAGCAGGACGATCAGGTTATCGAATCGCAGTAGAGATTAAAGAACAAGAAAAAATCGTTGAGATCATATTCATTCAAAAAAGATCAAAGTTTTACGAACAATTTAACGTTTAGCACGCTTGGCCTTATAGGAATCTAAAGAACAGGATTCTCCTAACATCAATTGTTTCCGACCTTCTTTTACTCCTTGTGAAAATTCAATTTCTTCAAGAAGCTTAGCACTAGCTTGCAAGTGAGAGCGCAAATCCTGCACATCCTTTTTCCTAACCAAAAGCATATCCGAATCCATATCTACTCAATATTCGCAAGCTATATAAAGATTACTTCCCACATTTTAATTAAAATAGAAGTTCGGATCAGACATATTCCGCGCAGTTTGTGGAATATATAACGGAGTATTTCCCATTATTATCTGAAAGGCGCAACAAATCAAATCATAATTTGCATCTTTCAGTACACAGACAAACGATGAGTTCAATCGTTTGTATCGTGTCTCATCAGGTTCCGCAGGGCAACCATCCCAACGTGTCGCAGACGCTTGCCGTAAGGCAAGTGCGGAACGTAGTGACTGCATGGGACGAAAAAATATTTAGTGCAAAGCACAAAGGGTGGAAGTGAGATCATAAGTGCAGATCCTGCATAGTACATACCAACAGAAGTGTAAACCCATCGAAGTAGCACTTCGTGCAACATGATAATTGGTGCTAAGAGCGTCGATTATCATTAGAAAGACATAACAAATGTATAACTAAATTATGTCTTTCTTTATGTCAAAGCCACTCCCGCACAGGACAAACGCGGCAATAGTATTTAAACCTCTAACTATTCTTCATCTATATGGATTCCAAAAATGCACTCGTTGTATTTCAAGGGAAAGATATTAGACGAACATGGTTTAATGATGAGTGGTGGTTTGTTGCGACTGATATTATTGCAGTATTAACAGATTCCAGGGATCCAACTGGATATCTTAAAGATATGCGCAGACGCGATGAAGGATTTTCACAAGGGTGGGGGCAAATTGCCACCCCCCTTTTAATTTCCACAACTGGAGGTAATCAAAATCTTAATTGTGTCTCTACAAAAGGAGCCTTCCGTCTTATCCAATCCATCCCCTCTCCCAAAGCAGAACCATTTAAGCAATGGCTTGCACAAGTGGGATATGAACGAATCCAAGAAATAGAAAACCCTGAGCTTGCGCAAAAAAGAACAAGAGATCTCTACAAAGCTAAAGGGTACTCAGAGCAATGGATAGAAAAGAGAATAAGAGGAATCGCAATCCGCGACGAGTTAACGGAAGCAAGAAATACAGCAGCGACTGTATTTATGCACAGAAATGAGATATTTTTCTCATTTCTCGTGAATGAAAAAAGAGAGATGTGAAAACCGACCGAGAGTTTGCCATACTCACTGCAGAAATTAGTAAAGCGACCTTCGGCATGACACCAAGTGAATACAAAGATTTCAAAGGGCTAAAAAAAGAAAATTTGAGGGACCATATGGGTGATTTGGAGCTGATCTTTAGCATGCTCGGAGAAGCATCTACTACCCAAATTGCTAGAGGTAAACATGCTCGAGGGTTTATAGAAAATCAAGAAGCAGCCCAAGAAGGTGGTACTGTCGCAGGAAAAGCAAGAGAAGACCTTGAGGCAAGAAGCGGTAAAAAAATCGTAACCCCTGAAAACTTTCTTCTACAACCAGAATCAAGAAAAAGGCTAGAAAAGAAGAAATAACCCCTACTTCATATACCTATAAATCGGCTGTTGCTCCGTCACTGTTTCTTTATTTGCAAGCCGAGCAAGAACATATAACAAGTCCGATAGTCGGTTCAAATATTGCAACACACAAGGATCAAACGAATACACCGAACCGAGTCGAAGAACATCCCTCTCCGCCCGACGTGCAACCGTTCGCGCAAGATGCAGCGAACACGCAGTAGGAGTCCCATTAGGCAACAAAAAACTTTTCTGCTCAACTAAGCGAGATGAAACAGCATCAATTTTTCTCTCCAACTCCGCAACATGATCAAAGGTGATGTGTGGAGCTTTCACCCGCGACATATCCTTTAAACTCATCAGTGAAATATCCGCACCCAATGAAAACAATTCATGCTGAACCGAAGTCAACATTTCTACGATTTCACCACATTCAGACTGAGCATGACACATCGCAACACCAAGAAGTGAATTTAATTCATCAACAGTACCAACTGCTTCAATACGTTGATCTGTTTTAGGAACTCTCTCTCCCGAAAACGTAGACGTACACCCATCATCTCCCGTCTTCGTATAAATCTTCATACATTTCACCTATTTTAAATTTCTACCTACACCGGTAATTCACCACAGTCAGCTCATCCCATCGCCAACCGTGATTACCTGATCTTCATAACTCCCGTCGCGATAAATCGTAATTCCTTTACACTTCGACTTCCATGCCAGCATGTATGCCTCTTCCACATCCCGAATCGCAGCAGTGCGAGGGAAATTAATTGTTTTTGAAATGGAATTATCAACATACTTTTGCAAAGTAGCCTGCATTTTAATATGCCACACTGGTTCAATATCTTGAGCAGTAACAAACACATCACGAACATCTTTTGGAATCTCTTTAATATATTTGAGAGTTCCAGCCTTACTTACTTTCCAAATTAACTCCGAAGAATAAAAACCTCGTTCCCGTGCCACCTTTTCAAAGTCAGTATTCAAATACACAATCTCATTGGTCCCAAGTACCGTTCGTTGATATGAAATAGCAAACAAAGGCTCACACCCAGCAGAACAACCAGCTAATATAGACCTCGTCCCAGTAGGCGAAAGAGCAAGACACGTTGCGTTACGCATTTTGCGCCCAGCAGTCTCATGATCCGACCCTTTAAATGCAGGAAATACCCCGCGCGAGGCAGCCAATTCCTGCGAAGCACCATACGCCTTTGCTTTAATAAATGACATCACCTTCTCAGCAAACGCCAGTCCCGCTTCAGAATCATACTTAATTCCTAAGCGAACAAACGCATCTGCAAAACCCATCAATCCTAACCCAACCTTTCGTGTTCGCAAACAAGCATCTCGAATCGAATCAATTGGATACTGTGTCATATCAAGCGCGTTATCTAAAAAATGAATTGCGGTAGCCACAGCTTGGCCAAGCGCCGAGTAATTAATATCAACGGCAGCCAAGTCAACAAACTTTGACAAATCAATAGAACCAAACATGCATCCTTCATAAGGAAGCAGAGGTGCTTCAGCACATTGATTGGTCGTCTCAATTTCACCCAAATGTTTACATGGATGTCGCTTATTAATCTCATCAATAAAAACTAATCCAGGGTCTCCCGTCTTCCATGCATTTTGTGTAATGACAGAAAAAATATCCCGAGCACGCAATTTCCCCACGTACTTTTCTGTACGTGGATTAAAAATAACATAATCACGGTCGTCTTCAACCGCTTTCATAAAACGATCCGTCACACCAACTGAAATATTAAAATTTTTCAGTGACCTCTTATCATGCTTAGCCTCAATAAAACGTAAAATATCAGGATGATCAACACGCAACACCGCCATATTAGCCCCTGGTCGAATTCCTCCTTGCTTCACAATTTCAAGCGCCGCATCATACACTCTAAGAAACGCTACTGGACCACCAGCTACGCCTGAGTGATGTTTCACTGGATCATGCTTTGGTCGCAATCGTGAAAAAGAAAATCCTGTTCCTGCTCCACGTTGATGTAAAATTGCCGCCGTTTGAAGTGTCCCAAAAATAGATTCCATCGTATCATCAATGGGCAATACAAATGAAGCAGGAAGCAATTGATTTTTTGTACCCGCATTCATCAATGTTGGGGTATTCGGTAAAAATATTAGTGATGCAAGTAAATAATAAAATCGATCCCGTGTTTGCGCAATAGCAGCCGCATCTGCACCATATTTAGCATCAGCTGACGCGATATTTGCAGCAATCCGGTCAAGCATATCCTTAGGCGTCTCCCGTAGAGTACCCGCCGCATCCTTACCTAAATACCGCCTCTCCAAAATAGTAAGTGCTTCACTCGAAAAATGTAAATTGTCATCAGGATGCTCATCTCCCAATATCAGTGCTCTTTTCTCACGTTCCTGCGCCTTCTTATATCGAAACAAAATATACGCTTTCGCCGTTCGAGCATGTCCCTTTTCAATCAGAATTTTTTCAACTAAATCTTGAACATCTTCAACACTAAACGATCGAGTCGCAAATTTCTTCTCCAGCTCAATTACCAAATCTTGAGTTAGTTTTTCCGAAAGAGTCCTATCTTTTCCACCAACAGATTCTGCTGCTTTAAAAATTGCATCCGTAATCTTGCTCACACTAAACGGAACTCTGCGACCATCTCGCTTCACAATCGTTTGAATAGTAATTTCAGGCATGAAACATAAATACCTCCCTTACTATAAAAACCTTCTTTCCTATTAATTCGCCACCCATTTGGGACATAATCTATCTAAAATAAATTAATTTGACTACTGACAAGTAAAAACAATCAAAACCTTCATAAATAACATAACCTAAAAAACAAATATGGCAAGAATAACTCTTCAAAAAAATGAACAAATAATCACCAGTCTAGATGCAGAAACACCTGACATCAAAGTCAGTTATACCGAGACAGAAAGTGGTCTATGGGTTCAAAAATATCATGCGACTCTATCATATGCATCAACCCATCCAAACTGGGGTCCAACCATTCAAGATCAGTGGAACATAACTGACCTCATTGAACAACCACGAGTAGGATATGAATGGGAAAGAGTTATACCAAAATTTATCTCTCTCACAAGAACGGCGTATGAAAATTTGGATATGCGCTGTCCTGAACTCGAACAAAAAACAAAATATGAAAAAAATAAGAAAAAATAAAAATATCAATCTATCTAACTGCATCCACTCGTCTCGCCACACACTTCGCAAAGCATACACGTACCATTGCGTCGCATTTGTGCAGCCCCACATCCACTGCATTTCTGTTTTCCTTCTGATACCGCATTCGGCATAAACACGGTCGTTGATGAAACAACCTTCGCAGGCACGTTTAACTTCACAGGTGCAGATACACTCGCATTCAAATGAACCGCAGCAGATTCAAAGTCCTCCAAGAACAATGACAACTCTTCAATGATTGGATGTCCTTCAACCTTAATGGATGCTGCAATCGCTCGTGGGGCCAAACCAGACTTCAAACCAAAGTTCACACTATTAACCAGAGCCTGAAGCATTGACTGCTGAACCGGAGTCAACACATCCATAGTAAGCGCAACAGATAACAAAAGCTCTCCTTCAACGCGACCTTTAATCATCACCGATTGCCGACCCACTTTAACTTTATGACGAACCTCAGCAACCACATTTTCCTTCTCCGAAGTTGCCTCCGCAAGCAATTCTTTCAACTCAGGAAATTCTTCAAGTGTGGTATTAAGCGGTTGCGAAAGCTTAGATCCATCTCGATACAATGCCGTTGCTTTAATCATCATCGTCCATGCATCATAGTATGCTTGTTTAATTTGCGCAACTGTCCAGTCTCGAGGCATGTTAATTGTTTTACTAATCGCCCCGGAAATAAATGGCTGAACTGCAGCAAGCATATGAAGATGTCCATAGGGATGAATGTAGCGTGTACCCTTCTTACCACATTTATTTGCACAATCAAAAATCGGGTAATGCTCCTCAAGTAAATGTGGGGCCCCCTCAAGAGTTTGCGAACCACAAATAAAATCATTTGCTTCATCAATTTGCGCATCCGTAAACCCAAGCGCAGACAATACGTCCATCTTTTGCTTCCCATTCATAATTGAATTATATGTCTGCTCACCTAAATTCCCTACATGAAACGTAAAGCGAATATCCATTGCATTCCGTAAATCCTTCTCAGCAACAAGAATTTGCGAATCAGATAACCCACGAGATCGTAGACTAGCCCGATTAACATGCGGTGCTCCTTCAAATGTAGCATGACCTAAACAGTGTCCAATGATATCGCTAATTTGCGACGCACTATATCCTTGGCGCGTAAGAGCCATGGGTACCGATTGATTTACAATTTTAAAGTATCCACCACCTGCAAGTTTTTTGAATTTGACAAGACTGTAATCAGGTTCAACTCCTGTAGTATCACAGTCCATAACCAAACCAATTGTACCAGTTGGAGCAATAACTGTTGTTTGTGCATTGCGATATCCATACTTCTCACCAAGGGCAAGCGCACGATCCCACGAATCATGTGTCGCAGTAAGCAATGGCTCGGGACATAAAGTCTGATTGAGCGCTCGTGGACGAATAGATAATTCTTCATAATCTTCCGATCCAAACGCGGCTCTGCGATGATTTCGAATAACCCGCAACATACTCTCGCGATTCGTCTCAAATCTCTCAAACGGCCCAAGTGTGCATGCCATCTCAGCGGACGTTGCATACGAATCCCCAGTCATAATTCCAGCAAGTGCACCAGCCATAGAACGACCTAAATCAGAATCATATGGAACCCCTTGTAACATCAAAAGCGTCCCCATATTTGCATATCCAAGCCCCAGAGTCCGATACTCAAACGATTTCTGCGCAATAGTTTCGGATGGGAAATGCGCCATCAAAACCGAAATTTCAAGTGCAATAGTCCACATACGAATCGCATGACGATATCCGACTATATCAAATCCTCGCGCCTCATCATAAAATCGTGCAAGATTTATGGATGCTAAATTACACGCAGTATCATCTAAAAACATATACTCACTGCATGGGTTTGAGCCGTTGATACGCCCATCAGTCGGACAAGTATGCCATTCATTAATGGTTGTATCATATTGAACCCCAGGGTCAGCCGACGCCCACGCGCAATATCCAATATCATCCCATAATTTTTGCGCAGATATAGACCTAATTGTTTCTCCATTTGTTCGACCTTTCAAATCCCACATCGCATTACTATGCAATGCCTCATAGAATGCATTTGGAATTCGAATAGAGTTATTACTATTTTGTCCCGACACCGTCAAATACGCTTCAGATTCATAATGCGTATCAAACTTTTGCAATGGCAACGTATATCCTTGTCGTGCTAAATCTAATGCACGCACTAGATAATTAATTGGAATATGTTCACGAGCAGCCTTTTTCAACAGCACCCTAACCTCGGGATCTGCAAGCGGATTTTCCTTTCCTTTTGCTTTTTCAATAACAGCTCCTAGATGTTGCGATAAAATTTGAGAGCCAGATACTAAATCTGCAACTTTTTCTTCTTCCCGAACTTTCCACCAAATAAATTGTTCAATCTCTGGATGATCCATATCAAGTGATACCATCTTTGCTGCTCGCCTTGTAGTTCCACCCGATTTTATCGAACCCGCTGCCGTATCAAATATCTTTAAAAAACTCATGAGCCCTGATGACGTTCCACCACCTGTAAGACGTTCCCCTTTTCCTCTAACCCGTGAGAAATTAGACCCTGTCCCTGAGCCATATTTAAACACTCGTGCTTCCCGTGTAAGTAACGAAAAAATTCCCCCATCCCGCACTAAATCATCATTGACATATTGAATAAAACATGCGTGTGGTTGTGATCGTGTATATGCATCCTTAGAGAACTCTAACTTTTTAGTCTGGGGATCAACAAAACTGTGTCCCTGAGCAGGTCCCTTAAGACCGTAGGCAAAATTAAGACCCGTTGTGAACCATTGAGGTGAATTAGGTGCAGCATATTGACCTATAATCATAAATACCATCTCATCATAAAATATTTGAGCATCCTGCACACTACTAAAATAATTATATTTTTCTCCCCACAATCTCCAGCAACCGGCAATGCGGTGCGCAACTTGTTTAATAGAAGTTTCAGATCCAGTAATCACCTTACCATTTTCATCAAGAAGTAAATCTCCGCGTTCATTTCGAAGTGGGACACCTGCCTTTCGAAAATACTTCTGGGCAAGAATATCGGTTGCTACCTGGCTCCAAAAGTGTGGTACTTCCACATCATCCATCTGAAAAACCGTTGATCCATCCGGATTTCGAATCATGGACGTTCGTCGGTCATATGTATACATATCAAACGGATGTACCCCATCCTTCGTAAAATATCGAGGGATCTGTAGCCCAGCTTTATCAACAGAAGTAATTTTAGTTTTCATCATCACACCTCTTTTTTCGAATCAACATCAAGACAACACAGTGCCTACATTATACTATTTCTACTACGCCTCTCCTACTACATCATTATCATGAAATACAATAAATCCAACAATTCTAATTTATTAAAGATTGCATTATGTAATCTATACAATGATAACCCTCAATTCGTATAACTATATCACATAGCAAAAGCTAATATCATCTACACCATGTATTAAATTCAAGAAGGCTCACTAATATCACACACTCTATCTCCCCTTCACATTCTCTCCTTCTTCCCCTGCTAAGTCGGATTAAACAATAATATGTCATCACACCACTATAAAAACCTTTGAGAACTATAAACTATATTTTGCAGAATATACTCGCCCTCAGTTCAAAAACAAAAATACATATAAACACAAAACCCCCCATTTCATCAGAATGGCAATAAATCCGATAATACTTATCCTCTCATCTATTTACTTTTTCCTTCCAGCTTATATTGCCAACATGGCACCCATCTTTGTAAAGAAATGGAATTTTCTCTCATCACCAATCTCAGAAAAAGTCTTTGGTAGCCACAAAACTTGGCGTGGCATTATTATAGCTACATTTGCAGGTGCAATCACCTTCTTAGTTCAACAATCACTATACCAAGCAGGGTTTATTCAACTCTCAATCATTGACTATTCCGATTTTCCTTTCTACTTTGGAGCTCTCCTTGGTTTTGGCGCAATAATAGGGGATCTCGTAAAAAGCTACTACAAAAGAAAAGAAGGAATTCCCGCGGGAAAAAAATGGATGCCCTACGACCAAATCGATTTCGCAATTGGAGGTATAATCGCATCCTGCATATACTATGTACCCTCAGCAGGTGTTGTCCTCATAATCTTGATATCTAGTCCATTACTTCATATCGCCTCCAGCATGATAGGCTACAAACTCAAATTACGTAACGAGAAATGGTAAATTAAAAATAACATAATCAAAAGAATTATATAATGCTTTTTCAGATCTTCACATCAATTACCAGTAGCTCACAACCCTGTGTATCAACCAGAACCCCCTCATTCAACTCAACAGCATCCCCCGCTCCCAATCTCAAATCACCTATCAGCAGCGACCCAGAAATCACATGCACATATTTCCCTCGCCCAACCGCAACATCAATGAATATTACTTCTAAATCAAAGCGACCAAACATAACACATGCATCCTGATGAATAGCAAGACCACTCTTACCCCCAGCCAACTCAACAAACTTTCCTTCTTCTAAATCGAGTTCAGTCATATCAAATTTCTTCTGCCGATACGATGGTTTAATACCGGATGTTGCTGGCATAATCCAAATCTGAAATAAATGCACTTCGTCATCCCCTGCATTCATCTCACTATGTCGTACTCCCGTTCCCGCACTCATTGCTTGCACTTCTCCAAACTTAACCTCACCTTTTCCCCCTGTTGAATCTGTATGTGATAATGCTCCTGAAAGCACTACAGTCACAATTTCCATATCCGCGTGGCCATGCATCCCAAATCCTTTATGCGCAGCTACAAAATCCTCATTCAAAACGACCAGCGACCCAAACCCGTCACGTCGAGGAGAATAATAATTATTAAAGTTAAAACTATGAAACGATTTTAACCAATCAGTTTGCGTAACTCCTCGACTCGAAGATAAAATAACATTCAATTTCATATATATCCCCATAAATTCAATCATTATAAAGAATTCCTATATCACCCTAGATAAATTCAATCACTTCTCATCTGCTCAGGTATCACTTGGTATGTTGCAGGTTTCCAAAACCGAGGAAACAGTGGGCTAATATAACTTCTATCAAAATAAGGAAGTACATCAACAAACATCCCTTTTCTTTTGAGTGGTCCATCAACCAACCATTCTCGCTTACCCTTCTCTTGCATGGTTCGAACCGTCTCAAGAGCGCGCGAATCAAAATACAACGGACTATCATACCCTTCACGTGCTCCTCGCTCAAGAGCTACCTCAAATAATTCCATCTTTTTCGCAACCTTCAAACTTGGTATCACATCACCCAAATAGACCTTATTACATTCTGGATGTGCTCTAAACGCATCAACGATATCTCCACATTCAAGTAGAACGCTGGTATCCCAATCCATCCCAGCAAACGCATTTTGTCTTTCCATAAAATAGAGATTTCGAACTTTAGGATTAATCTCCCGCTCATATTTTTCCTCATAATAATCTGTTCCTTGCCACGCGAAATCATCTAACTTTGGATTTATAAATGAAGTAAAATCACCATGCCTTAAAGAGTCAAGACGCATATCAACATAACGAAGTTGTTCTACATTAGTATCTACCGCAATAACTCGCGCACCTTCCAGTGCAAGTGCAACAGCTTGATCCCCGCTCGCACATAAAGCCAAAATACAATCCTCGCTTTGGGGTTTTAATCCACGAACAATAGTAAGAAGATCTTCGCTTGTTGCTGTATAAATTTCAATTACCATAATCGCTCCTATTATAATTACATAAAACCTCTCTATTGGAGAGGATCTGGTACGATCGTGGATTGAAATCAAACATCATATTTGTCGGATCGGAAAAGAGTATTTTCCCTGTATCCAGCACAGTTGCCACAAACGCATGTGCCTTTTTCACACGAATATTATATTCCGATACAGGCTCCCTTTGTATAGATGGGTGTTCACCTAAATTAGACTCGAGATACTCATCAAACCCGCAAACAGCAAGAAATGAATCATTTCCAACCAGGCGTTCCATGGTAACTTGAAGCATTGCCATACCCAAACAAACCGCTCTGCGATCTCGAAATGTTTCAAGAGATCCTCTTGGAAATAAGTCAGTCTTTGAACGTTCTTCTTTTGCTTCTATAAAATCGTAGGTGATATTTTCACGTACCCACATAGAAACTTTTTGTGATCGTTCATAAATAGAATCACTACCATTGACTGTAGCCCTCGCAATGCCATGCATTTCTTCATCATACGTAAATCCAAACGTGCTATTAGCTTTAGTCGTTCGCATTACCAGTTTTCCATCATCACGAGCAGGATCGGCAAAAGTATGATTGTGATAAAAACAATCAATATATTCCAATGCACCGTTGGCACATTTTTCTATTTCTTTTTCTATCTCTTGTTGACTCAACCCTCCTATAACGGTTTCCAACAGACTTAATGGTATCCTCACATTTGCAAATGCTCTTTCTTGCATCAATAATGGTTTTGAATCAGCGTGTACTAAAGATAGGTAACCATTCATAAACTCCCGTGACAGCATTGGTGCATCTGCAATGAGAGCTATAAATTCATCATGCTCTAAATTATTCTCTACTAAATCACATGTTCCACCTTTTCTAATTTCAACCCCTTTCTCATGTAGATAGCGCTCCAAATCTACTTCTTCTGGATATTCAATAGCGCCAAAATCAGATTGGGTAATCATCACCGGTTGAAATCCCATACTTCGCCCCTGATCGACACGTTCTCCAATGGACTCTAATGGCAGTGAGGATAAACTCAATCGGTCATATAGACCTAGACTAATTTCTACCCGATCGGTTTTACGTTGAGCAGAAAAAACAGGTAACTTATTGTTGGTAAATATAAGATGGACATGAGATTTTCAAGAATCAATTTCAATGAGGCGGGAGTAGTACATAACATGGCTAATTTTGCCTAATTTAAAAAGGTATCTGACTATAACTCCTATCCAGGAGTACCTAACGAATAACTATTATCTCTAACATGTATGCCTATGAGCAAGAATCACATTCGCTCCATATAAAAAACATGAAAAACAAGTCCTCGCGTTCCTTCAGCACCTGATTCCTCATAATGCAAAACACGAAACGACTTCCCAAACACATCTTCAACTTCAGCTCGAGTAAAAAAATGACTATAATGTCCATTACGTAAAGTCCAATTTCTCTCAGAATACTTCTGCACTTCATTCATTGCCCCAGGAAAATACCGTGACTGTGTACTAAACACCATCAAAAAGAATACGGATCCCACATGAGTACGAGATAGCAACGCCGACACATACAACTCCCACTCTGATTTTCTCAAATGATGAAAACATCCAGAATCAAACACAATATCAAAGACCCCAACATCAACATCGCTCGCAAGAAAATCCCCACTACCAAAATCCATTATAACAGAATGACGTGCTGCGTTCGTCTTAGCAATGGCAATTGCTTCAGGCGCAATATCTACACCCATGCATGAATAACCCTTCTTAGCAAATGCAATACCGTTACGTCCGTTACCACATCCAACATCTAAAAATCGAACAGAACCGACCTCGCATGCACCAAAATGTGTAGCGCAAAACGCAGCAAATGCAAGGGATGTAGGCGTTGCAACATCATTAGTGTAATGACCTAGATTCGCAGTAAACAACCCCTTACAACTTTTCCACAGACTTCGATAGTTTTCCGTTTCTTTTGCCAAATATCGAACATGCTTTTGTTCACTACTTTTAGCAAGAATTCGTTTGATCATTTTCTTTTAAAGCATCCCCCAAAATATAAACCTACCTTTAATCAAATTCAATATTTCGAATTGAAGAAACCTTTAATAATACCACAGCCCACCTCAACCACAGAAAATAAACGTTTGGAAGGTGAAAATTATGTTTGGCCCAATATGGTGGATTCTTGGAATCGCAGGATTCTTGTATGTATTAATTGATATCCTAACAAATCAAAAAAAGATGGAAACATCAACAAAAGTAATCTGGATAGTTTGTGCTGTTTTATTTAGTATCATCACCGCAATCGTCTATTATTTCGTTGTGAAAAGAAAGTAATTTTTTTTCTTATTTTTAAATCCTAATTTTATGGGTCAAACTATCCATTCAATTAACACAAGAGGAATATCTATATGAAATTAATGCAGGAATTCAAAGAATTTTTAACCAAATACAAAGTAGTTGGACTTGCTGTCGCATTTATCATTGGTGCAGCCGCAACATCACTAATAAAGTCAATTGTTGACAATCTCATCATGCCAATTATTACTCCGTTTGTACCTAATAAAACTTGGCAAACTCTGAAGCATTTTTTGCTAATGTTGATGAACATATGTGCCTTTCTCCAGAAAAATTAGTACAAACAATTGCCGATCGTAAAAAAATAATGGGAGCAAAACTCGACTTAAATCCCGAAGGTTTACACTTTGGGAACTCCTGCACTTTTAATTTTGGACCAGGAGATACAGTTCAACTGCGACGTTAAGCAAATCAAAAAACACCTTTTTTTATTTATTATTTATTGTCTCTCTCCTTCTCTTTATTAATCTCTTTTGTCTCTCTCTCTCTCTTTGATCATCCTTATTTTCAATAAAAATCCTTAAAATTCTAATTAATAGAGTAAAAGTCAATCCATCTCAAAATTGAGCTTAAGCCAAACCGTCACCATCCAAAAGTAAATGAAACATATGCGAATCACTACTAAGTGGCAAATACTACAAAAGCTTTATAAACAACTCACGTTCTTTCAATTATATGCAGGATTTAGAGAGAACAGTAGCTGAATTTGTACAAAAAATAGCCCAAAATCGTTTTTCTAATTATATGACCTTTCTGGATACCTGTCATCTCGACGATCCCCAGTCCCAAATCATCACTAATGCTAATAGTAAAGTCCGGTGTGAGCCATTAGCCATGCTTCAACATGACATCGATGCTAAATTACGAAATATTAATGGATATGCTGCATTCTTAGAAGAGGATTTTCCTGATTTATCAGTTAACCAAATCGTATCCAATGTAGGCAAAGCAGCTCTAGAAATAGGCACACTGCTCCAAATAGCAATTGAAAATCCACAAGGCCTTCTATCCCAAAATCAAGATAATACCTCCTTATTCAAGTCGCACTATGATGCATTATTAACTGAGATACCCAGGCCTAATCTCGATAGTTTTTCAAGCAGAGATGCAGGGGAAATAAATCAGTTCCTTATATGTATTGAAAATTCACAAAGACATATTCAACAGCTCATCGCGTCCCATCTTAATTATGGTCATAGAGTAGGTCATTTTGATCTACTGGCTTATGTACGAGGTTATGAAGGACAAATTGGCGCTGTAGTTCATACCTCAGACTCCATTTATCTTCCCACAAAATTAGCTCCCGCAGTCGATACCCTTCTCCAAAATATCCCGAAGGCAGATGGAAATGTGGTAACAGTAACTCATGGGCCATCCAGTTGTGGGGAATTTGTCCACGTTGATTTTACTGATAATGGCAGAGGAATTCACCCCGAAATCCTTCCTCAAATTTTCTTAAGTGGATACTCCGGGTTTGCTCAAAGTGGAATAACTCCCACGCACGGAAAAAATTCAGGACTAGGACTTGGTTACTCAAGACAATTAGCAAATACACTTGGCGGAGATTTGGATGTTCACCAAACCGAAGAAGGTGTTGGTACAACATTTCGTCTCTCTGTACCTCTTAAGCACGTAAAATACAATCACTCTAGTGCGTAAGATAAACTTCACTAATCAGAAACCAAAAAGGTATTCTCTATCTTTTTATAAAGTACCCCTACAAAAGAAAAAAATACCCACTTGGCAGAAGTAACAAAAGGAACCTTTTTAACCATTGAACTATTTCAACTTAAAATGGATCAAAAAAGCAGAATCTTACACATGCTAGTTGAACTTTCAAGGCCAGGTGCCAAAGAAGAAATTGCAACACAAACCGCGCATGCGATCTTTGATGGAACAAGGCCATTCAAGGACCGACCTGCACTTGAAAAAATATCGCTGCGAGCGCTCGTTGATATCCCGCAACAGAACCCTCAAGACTCCGAACTGATAGGAATGACCGCCGCGTATATGGCTCTTTGTGGTGAGTATCAGACTGCATCCAGTATGGTATCCATGCAACATCCAACAACGGCTCAAATCGCCCAAACACAAATTCATCTTCACTATCTCCTGGGAAAGTACGATACTGCTTTGTTATATGCCAAAGAGTTAGGAAATTATGTTACAATTGTACCACAAAAAGTAACAAGTCTCATTGTTGCATCTGCCATGTCACAATCAACCTCGCACCTCTATCCACCAGAAGCAATAAAAGAAGTTCTAAAAAACCAACCTGAAACAGGTCAAACCAAGTCTGAACGATTATACAGAACAAATCCCATCGCTGCTTTAACATTAGGCCTTTCTTTTGTAAACGCAAATCAGAAGGAATTAGGACTCATTTACATCCGTCACGCAGTAGCCCTAGCAGGTCACCATGATGAATATATTCGATATCAGCAACGTTCAGAAATGAGTGACGCACAAACCATAATTAGACCTCCTAAAATTGACACTGCTGAATCTATATGTAAAATAATTCGTACTATCTATCAAGTTGAATAGAAAAATGACTATCACCAACAGCCTTTAAAAAATACACTTGCCCTCCAAGAACCGGCTCTAGAACTTCTTGCCTAAAAGGTAACAGATCAAATTTTTCTTATAACTTCATTTAGATAACACCGAGTCAATCAATTCCTGCGCACTCAACCCTTTCCGAACAAATTCCACAAACGTCACACCGTCAGTCGAATCAATCACCACTTCCGTTGGCATCGCACGCAAGTTATACACTCCGCCCATCGCAAACCCATACGCGCCCGCCGTATGGATACAAAGTATATCACCCTCAGAAATAGTAGAAATCATGCGATCCTTGGCAAACCGATCTCCTGTCTCACAAATATTCCCAACGACATCATACCTCTCAACTTCCACATCACTGCGAATCAATGCACTCACATTTGTAATATGATGATACGCACCATAAAACATCGGACGAATCAACTGTGGAAACCCAGAATCAACACCCACAATCCTCCTATCGCCATTATACTTTAACGTATTCACTGTAACGAGCAAATATCCCGCTTCTGCGACGAGAAACCGGCCAGGTTCAAATCGCATCTCCAATTCTCGACCAAAAGAGGAACAAAAAGAAGAAAACATAGCACTAACCGACGCACCAAATGTAAAATAATCAACAACCTTTTCTCCTGGTTTATATAAAACTTTAAACCCGCCACCAAAATCAACAAACTCCAAATCAGGAAATCGAGACAAAGTAACCAGTCGTAAAATAGCACTCATCCCTGCTTCCATATCCACTGTCTCGGGAATTCCGGAGCCTGCATGTTCATGTACGCCAACAACCCGCAACCCATACTGAGAGCAAATTGCAAGAGCTGAATCAATATTCCTTAAGTTAATGCCAAACTTTGTCTCATCACCACCCGTCTTGACATTATCATGATGGCCTGTGACAACTTCTGGATTAAAACGTAAACACACCCGAGACCCAGGAAATGCGCAACCAAACTTTTCAAGTCGAGAAAGCGAGTCAATATTAAACAACACTCCAAGCGCCGCAACCGCTTGCATTTCCGTATCACTAATCATATTTGAAGTATACATGATATCAGAAGAACGAAACCCAACCTGTAGCGCAAGTAAAACTTCCGCATGACTTACTGCATCAATGTTACATCCTTCCTCACAAAGAATGCGAAGCAAAGTCGGATTATAATTTGCCTTCATCGCATAATGCACCCCAACGTGAGGAAAAGAAAAAAACGAACGAAACAACTTATACTGCTCTCGGACACGAGCCCCATCATAATAATACAACGGCGTCCCATGTCGCACAGCTAAATCCAGCAACTGTTCCTTATTTTTCAATGCAAAATGATCCATATATCACTACATTTTACCATTTCAATAAAAACATAACTATTTAGTTACTGAATCAACCCATATCCTCGCAACACATCATCAATTTTCTGCTGGTTTGCAGAACCTGGCGTCACAAGTGGCAACCGCATAGGACCGCAATCAAACCCAAGGCGATTCACAATATACTTCACTGATGACGGATTACCTTCCACAAAACATGCTGAAATAAGTGGTTCCAATTTTAGAGTAACTTCATGGAACTCATCTACCTCGCATCCGTACGTCCTATGTTGCAACGCCACATCTTCTGGTACCACATTACTCACAACTGACACAACTCCATTTCCCCCATTATTCAGAACAAATGGTGTCATTGCATCATCACCACTAAATACTCCAAAGTCCTCGCGCTCACGTCTAGAATATTCAATCACATCACGAATATGTGCCTCATTTCCGGACGCTTCTTTAATCGCGTAAATACTTGGACAATCCTTAACTAATCGAATCAACGTCTCTGTCTCCAAGTTAACACCTGTACGTCCAGGAATATTATACAACATAATAGGCATCAGCCCACGTTGCGCTACATGAGAAAAATGTTGATACAATCCTTCTTGCGATGGCTTATTATAGTACGGATTAACAAGTAAAACTCCATCTGCTCCCATTTGCATAGCCGAGTGTGAATAATGAAACGTCTTATGAGTTGAATTTGTACCACACCCTGCAATAATATTTAAATCAAGCCCCTGCTCTTTCTTCACTCGCACCGCGCATCGAATAATATTATCCCTCTCCCAATCCAGTACCGTCGGACTCTCGCCCGTTGTCCCAAGAACAACAACGCCTTGTACTCCTGCTTCTGCTTGTCGAACAATTAACCTTTCAAGAATTTTCAAATTAACATGATCCCCATTAGCAGTAAACGGAGTAACAAGAGCAGTATACACACCAGACACAAACGGATTTTCCATCTTCATACATCAACACCTCAAAAACATAGTAATAGGCAAAATCCCACCCACACTTAATTATAAGTATTTGTATTTCTGCCTGTTCTTAATTCAAATTAAACTCCCATACACCCCTTCTCTCACCCCAATCCACCAAGAAATATTTATAAAAGCCCCCGCCCCAAGACCCAAAATGGCCAAGCGACTCCTTTTAGACGAAAGCAAACTCAAAAAACTTCACGAAATTCAAAATAAAGGAATCAATCCATACCCATATACCTATAACCAAACGCATCACGCTTCTCAAATTCAAATCCATTACCACCAATTAGCCCCCGAAGCCAGCACCACCGATAAAGTGAGCGTCGCTGGTCGAATTATGTTAAAGCGAGTTATGGGCAAAGCCAGCTTCTTTCAAATTCAAGACGAATCAGGGAAAATTCAACTACATCTAAGTCAAGATCATCTTGGTGAAGAATCCTACGAACTCATCACCAAAAAAACTGACATTGGTGATATCATTGGCGTGCAAGGCACCATCTTCCGAACCAAAATGGGAGAAATAACTATCAAGACGGAAAAAGCAGAAATGCTCTGTAAATCCCTTCTACCATTACCAGAAAAGTTTCACGGTCTAAAAGATATCGAACTCAAGTATCGACAACGCTACCTTGATTTAATCATGAATCCCGATGTCAAAACAACATTTGTCAAGCGTTCACAAATGATCAAAGTAATTCGAGATTATTTTGCGCAAAAAGGATTTATGGAAGTCGAAACTCCCGTACTTCAAACAATATATGGCGGAGCAAATGCAAAACCATTCGTAACGCACATCAACGCATGGAACATGAAAATGTATCTCTCCATTTCACCAGAACTTCATCTTAAACGACTCCTTGTAGGAGGATTCGAAAAAGTGTATACTATTTGTAAAAATTTCCGAAACGAAGACGTTGATACAACCCATAACCCAGAGTTCACCATGCTTGAAATCTACCAAGCATACGTCGACTATACAAAAATGATGGAGTATCTCGAAGAGGTATACGAACGTGCCTGCACTCAAATGCATGGTTCAACTAAAGTAAAACATAACTACAAGGGAGAAGAAGTAATCATTGATTTCAAAGCGCCATGGAAACGCATGACCATGCTTGAATCAATCAAACACTACGCCAACATCGATGCGCAAAAGATGACCATCGAACACCTACTTCCCATCCTCAAGCAACACAAAATTGAACATAGTAATGACGTCACATGGGGCGAAGCCGTCTCCCTCTTATTTGAAGAATTAGTAGAACACCACCTAATCCAACCAGTTCACATAACCGATCACCCTGTTGAAACAACGCCATTATGTAAAACGCATAAAACCGACAAACGTCTCATCGAACGTTTCGAATCTTTCTGCATGGGCATGGAAATATCTAATGCCTACAGCGAATTAAACGACCCAGTTATTCAACGAGCTCTTCTTGAAGAGCAGGCAGAAAAACTGAGAGCCGGAGGAGATGAAAACCATCCCATGGATGAAGATTTCGTCAACGCAATTGAGTACGGCATGCCTCCAGCAGGGGGATTAGGATTTGGAATTGATCGTATGGCAATCATCCTTACCGCAGTTGAATCTATTCGTGATGTAATTTTGTTTCCTACCATGAAACCATTCGTCGAAGAACAAGCAGAAGCAGCAAATGAAAAGAACAAAGAGACTAAGAAAAAGTAATATTTTTTTTAATTAAATATGATCTTTAGTTCAAATCAACTTCTTCCCAGTCTCAACTTCAAAGATATGAATCACATTCACCGGACATACCTGAGCAGACTCTAACATCACAGAAAGCTCATTCTCCTCAATTTCTAAAATCCATTGCTCATTTGGATTCATGAGTTTAGTACCACCAATCAAATCAGCTAAATCATCTTTCTTGTTCATAACCCAACGGTCAGGAAAAATTGCTGCACACGCCCCCGCCCCAATACAATCAGGTCGGTCATAGACTATTTTATATTTTTTAATTGTCATTTAAACAAACAACAGGCATCTCATTAAAAACATTTCGAATATCTCAGCCCATAGACAAGAAAAAATAACTACTCCTTATAGTAAATCTCAAAAATGATGGAACATTATGCTATGCCATTTACTATTCTAGGAGAGCTCACAAATGTTCCATGATTAATGAGCCTACTGTTAGAATGTTCCTCCTTGATATCTTTTCAACTCTTCCGCAATCAGTTTATGAGGGTTCCCGGTTGTCCTCTCCTGACGTACCCTATAAGTGGGAGGGAATAGTTCTTCAGCTGATGAAAGCTGATCCCGCGCATATTCTAAAATGGAGGGGTGCAACCTCGTAAAAATACCTTCCGTTTGAGGACGCAATTGATTATGATAATCAGACCCTACACAGCTACAAATTTCTTTGCTAATTCCGTACCCGCATCGCATGCAGCCATGCGAATATGAGGCATACCCGCAATTAACTCTGTCCAGAGAACATCATCTCGAGGCAAGATTATGGGCGCTCCCATGTTTTTCTCTTGCTGAAGCGTCTCCTTTCTTTCATCCAATAAAACATACATCGCATAAACTGCAAAACCAAGCATCAAGTTATGCTTTGAAAACACTTTCACTCTCTCGAACGCATTTAATTTTGGTGAAGTTCTGGCTATCTCTTCTAATTTTTGAGAAGAACCAAATAAGTCAATTTCAACAAGTAACTGGCCTGTATACAAATCCATCATCTGCCCCCAGTTATCACACGCATACTTTAATGCTTCAGGAGTATATAAGATTCCATTAAAATGTTGTGTGGCTCCCTCATACGAAATCTTGACGCCTGCTGGATTTTCTTCTGAGATTGGATACGCTCCCGCTCGAATATAATGAACCACCCCACTATCATACAATGGCGGTAGTGCCACAAGTCGTTCAGAAGAATGATTCTCCAACTTCTGTACATCAAACAAATCCGCAACCGAAGTCATACCCAAATAGGGAAAAAGATCTCGCACATCAGAAAATGCAAAAGGAACATTTCCTATTTTATCCATAAGCTCAAGCTTTTCCTTATACAGTTGTCTATCCATCCAAAATAGAACGATTCAAAACTATAAAAGAAATTCCTCTATATTCAAAATATCTATATATAACGCAGAACGTAATGCAAACCACCCCCACCAGTTACTGCATAATCTACCCCACGGTATCTTCTCAACTGGTCAAAAGCATTATCACCATATCGCTCTATACCTTCTTTAATCACTTTCTGAGAATAGTTTAGTTGGTTAGGGTAGATATAGATGCATTTGATATTATTATTCTCATATACTCGCATTTTATGGCCATAACGTTTGTCACCATTCTTTTTATTTTTGTAGTATTCTCCTAAATATTCAATATAAATATCATAATCTGGAAGATAGAAATCTGCTTCTCGATATGCTTTGGTATCGCCACGCAATCCAAATATTTTATGCTCTTGTATATATCTGATACCAAGATGTTCCAATTCAGCTTTAACAGCACGTTCACCAGGTGATTCTGGATGATTATTCATAACCTTGACAACGTTAATTGGTTTATATAAATTCCTGGTGGATCTTACCTATGAAAATTATTCTTCACTTTTTGGTGATTTGCTTCTCTTTGGTATCGGGTTCCTTCTCCACTTTTTGGATAATTGAGCTCATTTTTTCAAAAAATGACCGTAATTCAACTGGGAAACTAGTTAAGGAGTACAATTAAAATAAACAACATTATTAAGATGTAATAATTACTAAATTTTTATGAGGAAAACCAGTTTCGATGAAGTTCAAAAGGTAGCTCAATCATTTGGTTTTAGGTGTTTGTCCGATCATATCAACTCTGTAGATGAGTCTTTAAAATGGGAGTGCAAACAAGGACATAGATGGACAACAAAATTTTATCATATTAAAACTAGTCATGGCTGTCCTGAATGCTCTAAAGGTATTAGTGAAAGAATATGTCGTGCATATTTTGAGAATTATTTTAATGAAAAATTCCCATCAACAAAGAGGTTACAATGGCTGAAAAACTCAAAAGGCAATTTTATGGAACTGGATGGTTATTGTGATTTGCTTAAGTTAGCATTTGAATATCATGGACACCAACATTTCAATTTTGTGGATGTATTTCACAAAGATCGAGCAAGTCTTGAAAAGAGAAAGAAAGATGATGCCGTCAAAAGAAAACTATGTCAAGAAAACAGTGTTAGACTTATAGAGATTCCATATAGTGTCCAACATAAAGATATAGGGCAATATATCCTTGAAAAATGTGATGAAGTGGGAATAGAAGTACCATTCAGAAACAAAGAGTTAGATTACTTAACATTTGAGATTTACTCTCCAGATAAACTTAAATTTTACCATACATTTGCCGAGAAAAAAAATGCAATGTGTTTATCCAAAGTTTATGTTAATAATGTTACTCCCTTAATGATGAAATGTAGCATCTGTGATACTATTTGGAAAATTAGACCTGCAAATATTAAATCGGGGAAGTGGTGCCCGATATGTGCTAGAAGTAAAGTAAATGGTCTAATGGAAGAAAAATATGAGCTTAAACGAAGGACTGCTTTTGAGAAAGTTAAAGAGATAGTAAAATCCAAGAATGCAATCCTGGTTTCGAATAAAATAGATCGCAAAGATACTAAACTCAAAGTTATTTGTAATAGCAGTCATCATTTTTTAATAAGATATGACCATTTATTGAATGGACATTTTTGTAAGAAATGTGCTGATATTTTTAACTCGGATAAGCAAAGGAGTAATCTTGAAGAGATGCAGAAAATTGCACAATTAAGAAAAGGTAAATGCTTATCAAAAGATTATATTAACTCTCATGCAAACTTATGGTGGAGTTGTGATCAAGGGCATCTTTGGAAAGCAACTCCTATAAACGTTAAACGAGGTACTTGGTGTCAAAATTGTTATCGGGAAGGTAGAAAGAAAAAACTCTAAGTGCATCTCCAGCCATAATCCCCGATTGATTCTACAAATAATATCTCCAATAAAATTATTCTTCACCTTTTTGCAATATAATTCACCGGAGTATCAATTTACTTCACCACTTTCTAGAAAAATAGGCTCATTTTTGCAAATGGTGAAGCAAATGAACCAAATGAAGCAGATTTGGAGAGAGAACAGTATTTTCTGAAAGTCCTCCATAATATACTAAAAGTAAGCTAGCCCCGCTCGGACATTCGCACATGCAAAAACAGTGTAGCTCTCACATCAATTTCGAACCGAGGTCAAGGGGTCCAGAACCCCCTATGATAGTCCACTACACCACGGGGCTAATATAAGAAGATATTAGCCCCCTCTTTTTTAAGTTTGTGGCTATTTCAACTCACTTGATTTTCAAAACCAAAGCCATTTTAGAAAGCCGGTTCTCATAAATTTCAACCTTACCCTGCAAGGGCAAAAACCGAACTGTTGCAAGAGTCCGACTTACATCACCCTTCTGTGCATACAATGGCTTTGGTCGATTAGTAGTATCAAACAAAATCTTCAAACCAGAGTTTGAACCAAGCAATTCCGAAGCACGCGTATACCTCTCCAGTGTACTCCCATATATTTCACTCCGAACCTTACCCCGAAGCAAATGATTGGTATGAACCATTCGACTAGAAACTTTCACAGGAGATACCCCATCGTAACAATGTTCAAACGATGTAACACCGGAACTATCACCCACAAAATAATGAAACGCCGAATCACAATGTACTTTCTCTAACTCTTTTTTAACACCGCGAATCGAGGAACATTCAAGGAGTGAACGAGAAACAAAATACCTGGGTACCTGTCGAGACAGTGGCCGAACTTGAATATAATTCACCGTAAAAAATAACCCTTTAGCATTCCAACTAAACGAATTTCCAGGAAGTTCTCCTAAATACGTAAATGCGGTAAATGAGCCAGATGGCAAATGATATGTCACTAATGCGCATGCAGATTTTTTCTCATCCGCGTCCCCATCTTCATTATGCACTAACTCCATTTTCTTCTTCAAACCAATGCCAGAAACAGTCGCAATCGAGCTACAGCCATGATGATATTGACTAAGCTCCGCAAAATTGAGAAAATAAATCAAATTAATATCAATCCCAGAACCTACAGAAAGACCAAAAATTTCCTCGCAATACGCCGGATACAAATCAAACACTTTTTTCTTCATCAACTCAAACGCTTTGGCATGTTTCAAAATTGCAGCAGAATCAATCCCATGATGCAAAAGTCTCCACTGTATTTCTTTCCTAAATTGTCGACCGACTTGTACCCCGCACTCAAAATATGTACCTGTAACAGTAACGTGTTTCATACAAAAAAAGCAGCAATAAGGCTATTTAAAGCAACCGGATTGACATCTAAACAAGTGGGCACAAACATTTTTAATCCCTCCCTTCTAATAAAACGAAATGTACATCCTCGGCGTAGAATCAACAGCACACACGTTTGGTGTAGGTATAGTAACAGACAAAGGAAAAGTTCTAGCCAACGCAAAAGACAGTTTTAAAACCGAAACTGGCGGCATGATCCCTGATCAAGTTGCAGCACATCATAAAGAAGTAGCACCTATTATTCTAGAACAAGCATTCAAACAAGCTAAGCTGACTTGGAAAGATATCAAATTCATTGCGTACTCAGCAGGTCCTGGACTCGACCCCGCACTCTGGACTGGCTATCACATCGTAAAAGAGTGGGCAAAAGAGCACAACAAAGAAATCGTCGGAGTTAACCATTGCTGTGCACACCTAAGCATCGGCAAAATAGTAAACAAAGCAAAAGATCCAATCTATCTCTATGTCTCTGGAGTCAACACACAAGTCATCGTCCAAGAAAATGGCACCTACTATGTTTTAGGCGAAACACTTGATATAGGTCTTGGTAATATGTTTGACAAATTAGGAAGAGTAATGGGGCTTGGTTTTCCTGCTGGACCAGTTATGGATAAAATCGCAGCAGAAAAAAAAGGAAAGTACATCGAACTACCCTACATCGTAAAAGGCATGGACGTCTCATTCTCCGGGCTCCTTACCAAAGCAGAACAACTCTATAAACAAAAAAAAGCCACTGTCGAAGACCTCTGCTATTCAATTCAAGAAACATCGTACGCTATGTGTATTGAAGTAGTGGAACGTGGCATAGCAAACACGGGGAAAAAAGAGCTCATCCTTGTAGGTGGAGTTGGCGCAAGCAAACGATTTTGTGAAATGCTCCAAATCATGTGCAATGAACGAAAAGCGATTTTCTACAACGTCCCAATGGATCTAGCAGGCGATCAAGGTGCTATGATTGCATGGGAAGGATTCCTTAGATCAAAATACAGCAAAGAAAAAGTTAAAAAATATGGGGACGCTAGCGTGCAGCCTCATTGGCGTGCCGACGAAGTGTAAAAATAAGTTCTAAACCCTAAACTTTATTCTTCTCTCCTCTGAAGTTGGTTGATACAACACGCTCTTAATCGCGGATGTAACAATGGTCAACGCTGGAGTAATGCCTCGAAGATCATAATTATCACCCAAATACTGTTTTGAAAAAACAATCCAATTAGGTCCAATTGACGCAATGTTTGCAGGACTACATGCAAGACCAATTGCATGAAAACCTGGCTCAAATGTATGGGTGAAACCTTCTTTATTAACGTTAAATATGTAATGCAATTGCTCAGTTGGCACATCAACTCTGCCATCCTCGCGAGAAGTAGATGGTCGAATACCTGGAACTTGTGAAACCTGCTCCTCCAATAATCCTAAACTTTTGTTATAGAGCTCTTTAGGTATACTACCAAGCAAAACATATTTTTCCAGTTGATCTCCTCGTTGAAATCGACCCGTATCAAGGTCTAAGAAGTATTGTGTATCACTCTTGGTCACAAAAATAGGCCGAACAACCATCATATCATCTGAAATTCTTCCCATATGTATCCCTCCAACTGCAATCAAATTATGTCCTAGCGTAAATGCAAACACATCTCTTCTACATCACTTTGGTACAATAAGGTACGAACATCATTCATATCTGTGCGATGAGCCCAAATTGAATTAAGCAAAATTCCTGTTCGAGTGGCAGTATATTCCCCTCGTGTTGGAGCACAATTCAAATGTAGAAAACAATCTGATATAGACTCATTTACGATATACTTAAACTCTCCTTGCCTTTGAGTTAAGCCGCCTCTAATAAAAATAGTATCAATACCACCTATAACTACTTCTTGTGTAAGACCACTCGCTTGGTCATACCACTTCATAACTTGTTCACATAGCAAATTGAGACCAGCAGAAACGGCTAATTTCTCATGCAACCCAGCTGTATCTACATTATCACTTCTTGCACGCACTGTTATTTTCTGATAGGGCACCTGATTTTTCATGTTACTTGTCAAAGCTGTTTTTCCTTATAAATTACACCACAATACAATATATATCTCCCAAAACCACACAAAAACCACTCGAAAATAGACCTAAATCAACCCCTACCTCAAGCCTTCATCCCCGATACCTTTATATACTAAAAAACAAAGCAAATTATAACAATTTGCAGACGATAAAGATGGTAGACCAACATTCCCAAAATCCCGAACAAAACGATGCCTACGACGCTTCAAATATTACTGTTCTAGAAGGACTTGAAGCAGTTCGAAAACGTCCTGGAATGTATATTGGGGACACCAGTCTACGCGGGCTCCATCATTTAGTGTGGGAAATAGTTGACAATTCTATTGATGAAGCTCTTGCAGGTCACTGCTCAAAAATTACCGTAACCATTCATCCAGATAACAGCATTAGTGTGCAAGATAACGGCCGAGGAATACCAACAGATATCCATCCAAAATTTGGTATCTCCGCAACCGAAGTTGCCTTAACTAAACTTCACGCGGGCGGAAAATTCGATAAAAACACGTACAAAGTTTCAGGCGGTCTACATGGCGTTGGACTTTCCGTGGTGAACGCTCTTTCTATAAAATTAAAAATTGAAGTGCATCGCAACGGAAAAATCCACACTCAAGATTATAGTCAAGGAAAACCACTTAACGGCTTAACTATAATAGGTGACACATCTGCCAGGGGCACAACAGTTCACTTCACTCCCGATCCATCCATATTCGCAGAAACGGTATATCACTACGACGTATTGACCAAGCGTCTGCGAGAGCTCGCATTTCTAAACAAAGGAATTTATATTGAAATAACCGACGAACGCGAAGAAAATAAAAGCGACAAATTCCACTACATCGGTGGAATCAAAGAATTCGTTACCTATGTTGATCAAAATAAAGTCCCTCTCCACGAAGTAATCTATTTTGAAAAAGAAAAAGACACCGTCGTAGTCGAAATCGCTCTGCGTTACAATTCAAGTTATCAAGAAAACGTATTCTCCTTCGTAAACAATATCAACACCATTGAAGGCGGAACACATCTCTCTGGCTTCAAAACAGCGTTAACCAGAATTTTCAACAACCTCGTAAAAGACTTAAACATCAAAGATGATTTGAAAATTACTGGAGACGACATTCTCGAAGGACTCACTGCCGTAGTATCCGTAAAAGTGCAAGAACCACTTTTTGAAGGACAAACCAAAACAAAACTCGGCAACTCCGAAGTCTTAGGAATCGTTTCATCATTAACCTACGAGCAAATCTCAACATACTTTGGCGAACATCCACAAGTATCAAAAATGATCATTGGAAAATGTGTTGACGCAGCTAGAGCAAGAGAAGCAGCAAGAAAAGCCCGAGAACTTACCCGGCGTAAAGGCGCTCTTGAAGGCGCAGGACTTCCAGGAAAACTCTCAGACTGCTCAAATCGAGATCCAAAATTGTGCGAAGTATTCATCGTAGAGGGAGACTCCGCAGGTGGCTCAGCAAAACAAGGACGTAACCGAGAGTTCCAAGCAATTCTTCCACTGCGAGGAAAAATTCTCAACGTTGAAAAAGCAAGACTTCACAAAATGATGGAAAATCGCGAAATAATTGCGATGATCACCGCGTTAGGAACTGGTATTGGCGACGAGTTCAATATGGATAAGCTCAGATATAATCGCGTAATCATCATGACCGATGCCGATGTAGACGGTTCGCACATCATGACATTAATGCTAACGTTCTTCTATCGCTACATGAAACCACTTGTAGAACAGGGTCACGTCTACATTGCCATGCCTCCTCTATTTCGAATACAAAAAGGAAAACATGTCGAATACGTGTACACCGAACAAGAAAAAGATCGAGTAATCTCCTCTCTTGGCGGATCTGATGGCATTGGAATCCAGCGCTACAAAGGTTTAGGGGAAATGAATCCAAAACAACTTTGGGATACAACCATGGATCCAAGTACACGAACACTTCGAAAAATTGCTGTAGAGGACGCAGTAGCTGCAGATCAAATGTTTACCATTCTCATGGGTGACGAAGTTGAACCACGTCGAGATTTCATAGAGAAAAATGCTAAACTCGTTGACAACTTGGATATTTAATCCCCAACCAAAATGTCAAGCACAGCACAAGAACCAAATCCCATTGCTCCACCTCTCTCTCTACTTCTTCCATTTTTATCTAATTATCACGCAACTATCTCAGAACAAGATCTCAATTTGCAAAATCATTCTTCCACAACCACATCAAGCAAATTTAAAGAAAGCATCACTCACCTCGCAAATAAAAAAATAATTGAAGCACAAGCCAGCGGGTATCGTCTCACTCCAACAAAAATGAAGCGACCATTAATTAATACACTTGAAACAATCAACGAGTATGAATTCTACATCTCACACCCAAAATTCGCGGAGCCAGCATGGCACCTCACCATATATTTTCCGGTTATCATCACAAGAAAAGGTGACATCATCAAATTCATCATTATCGGAAAAGAACTGTATCAAACGGAGCGTATCATCAAAAAGTATCATCTTCCCAAACCTACCTACATCACTCTTGAGAAATTCCAAAAATTAAGTCAACAAAAACATGAAATGTTTGAAGATATTGCAAATTTCCACATTCTCTGCGGCGATAAAGATAAAATAATCAATATCTTGATGGAGTATTTCTCATCACCGCAAAACCCCCATTCTTCGCAAACGTAAATTTGGTGTTTTTGTAGCAAACCGCAACCTTTTTGAATGCAAAATATATCCTTTATCCTTGATGTTGGACACAATTTATCTAAACTCAAAAAGAGGTTCCATGGATATTTCAAATAAAACAATAACTGCTTTGGTAGCAATCGCACTTATAATCACTATTTTAGGAACAGTAACGAGCATAACCAGAATCGATGCCATGGGATACCTATCTGGCGGTGTTACTGGAGCAGTAACTGAAGGAACTGGAACAGCATCTATCTCCGTTTCCGGAACAACAGCGCTCGTTGTCAACGCATCTCAAATAACGATTTATAGTGGTTACTATCCCATTCTGTGCATAAGTGGTTTTTCTCGAATTGATACTGATGCTAAAGAAGATGACAACCCAAAAGCAACCAGTTGTTGGGTAAATCAATCCGGAGTTGACAACCAATCACGCAATAAAGGCGCACATCGAATCGCAAATAATGGAACAACTGTAATTCAAGTCAAGGCAGCAATCACGTCCTCCTCCACAAGTGGTGTAACAACCCTAAACGCAACATCAATTCTATGCGGCCCTGCAAACTGTCCGCACAGGGGTGACAATGCAAAAATAAGAATAAAAGCTATCAACGACGAGTCAAGCAGCTGTACACAAGCACTCCAAAATACATATACTGATCTTGCTGACCCCAGTTCAACGACGAACGTAACGCTTTGTAATCGTTTGGAATATGATGACGCAAACGACGAGTTAAACACAACATTCATCATGCATGTACCAAAAGATGCTGACCAAGGAAATAAAGGATTTACCGTAACATATTACGCAACCGCACAGTAATTTATATCCATTTTAATTTTCTTATTTATCATTTGTAGAAAGAAGCATAGCTTTAATACATATAAACATAAAATCAGTGATATTTCAACCAAAGTACAACCCCATATGCTATCACAAACGCCGGAGCAAACGGAACGCCATACTTCACTTTCACTTTTGTTACTTTTCCTTCGCGATACAACTTTCGAATCGTCTCCAAATCATCAAGAGACAACGTACGAGAGTCAACTACAACTGAACCAATACGAATTGGCTCACATAACCAATCTCCTTCCGTTACATCTTTAACTGGTATCTCCCGAATAAAACATTCTGTCTCCACCGTTTTCACAAAAAAGAACAACAACATCATCAGCGGAACAAAAATCACAAACGGCAGCAAATAATACCATCCAAGCAATCCAAACAATATCATCCCCACCAAAGAAATCCCCATAATCAACAACACAATTCGTCGAAACTCAAATACCCTATTCACAAAGGCTCGTCTAAACCCTCGATGAACACTTGCTTCATACCCCATCCACACAAGTCCCCATATCGCGCCACCAATAAACAGGGCAAAGACAAAGAGTAAAATAAGTATGCTCGCAAGCGAGAAGGGATATGATACCCCAACAACGATTCCAAATCCAAAGAGTAACTTAGCGTCCCCCCCTCCCCATTGATGAGTATAATACATAAGTAATCCAAGGAGGCCCATTGCAAAAAAACCAAGTACTCCTTCTAACAACACATCCCACCCAACAAAGAACGACGCAATAAAACGAATACCAAGAGCACCAACAACAAGACCCCATGACGCCCAATCAGGAATTTCCCGAGTACGTACATCCGTATAACATGAAATGCCAAGAACAATCAAACTAAGAATCAAAAGAAACCATTCATACATAAATAAATCAAACATATTATCACCGATATAATTAAGACAAAAATAAAATATCAACGAAGTATAAATAGATATCTCTCCATTAACCATTATCAGAAAGGGAGATAAAAAAAGTAAAAACAATCCTAATAATCTAAAACTCCCCACTTCCACCGACATACACTGTAGCGTCAAGTGCGCCCGTTTCAAAATCTCTCTTAATCAAACTCCATTGACCAAGTGGCGTACCCGGTATCAGCATCGCTTCTTCTAATGTCAATGCAGCTGTATTAATTCCGTCAATGCGAGAATGGGCATACTCAACTCCAACCCCTACCAAATGATTTTGTTCAAAATTTTTGTAGATTGTCCCAGCCGTATTTATCGATACAGGTGTAACTCCATAAGCTCCCACAAATCCTAAATCTAATGTTGAGTCACCATCAAGCGGTGCCCATCCATCCAATACTCGTGCATGCATCGTATTTGAACGTATCCGATCTCGAGCTCTCCCATTACCTGTTTTGTATGAGAACGCATTACCCACAAATATTTTACCTCTTACAGTATCATCCTTTGGAACCACTGAAGCCAAATGCAAAAATCCAACTCCGTCTGTATTCAACCATCCTTGCGATGACGTCACAACATGACCCATACTATTTCCCCCAACACTCAGATACAGATGATCTCCAATCAGACCACCAACAGATCCATTCCCCTCGATGTTAGATCCGGAAGATAGTCCATCTACATCACAAAAGAAATGATTTCCATCATAACGAAGCCCAACAAGTCCCATCGTATCCAATGGCATATCCTGTACTGCCCCTGCTCGCAGTGCGAAGTCTCCTAACTTCACTTCACCAAGCCCAGTCCAAGCAACCGTATCAACTTTCGCGTCAATAAAGGGGACATCCATAGCACCAATCAAACGAACCGGACCAACAAAAGTAGCATAACAGAAAATATTTTCTTCATAATTTCACCTCGGAATCTAGAACCAAAACAGTCTCATCAGAATATAAATATTCCTATACTTCAATCCTAAAAATGAGAACATTATCTACTCAATCAATCTCATATTCGGTCCCTGCCCCGGAGCAGGAACCATCGCCGGTTGCGGTTTCGCCGATTCATAAAATCCCACCACCTTCTCCAACGCATTCTTCCACATTGGCTTCTTATCCAGAACCTTCGGGTCAGAATTCTTCAAATAAACTGAAGATGCCTGACATAACCACGCAAATCCAATTCCGACATTTCGTAACCATTCATGGTTATCAGAATTTTGAGAGGAAACATATGAATCAACCAATTGGTATGTCCCAAAAGCAGTTAATGCAGCACCAGTGAGAAAAACAGGTAATCTCAACGCATTTGTAATTCGACTATTCCCATTAGAAAGTCTTGCTACCGAAGGCCCGTCACTCACTTTGTCCTCCTTTTTGTACAGACCTTCTAAATTTACGACGATATCTAAACCTGCATAAGCTCCTTCAAACATTCTCAGTGAAAAATTTTCACTTAGTGGTGGGGTTGCAAGAAAAATAAAATTCAATGGCAAAGCAATATAACAAACATTAATGTTTTTCTCATCCAAATATCCTCTTACTTTTGCATATTGTCTTTCCACAATTTCATCTATTGCTTTAACCGGCGCAAGTATTTCTTCTAGCATTCGCTATCCCTCTTATGAACTGGAATAGGTACCATTACCGGTTGCGGCTTCACTGATTCATAAAATCCAACAACCTTCTCCCATGCCGACTTCCACATTGGTTTTTTATCAAGCACTTTCTGGTCAGAATCTTTGATGTACATCGAACTTGCGGTAAGTGAAAATAGTCCCCCAAGCCACAAAAAATCGATAGAATCCCACACGGATTTATAGGTTGGATCAAACGCATTGTGAATCCCTTTGAGGGTAGCATAAACACCACATCCTAACACTCCTAAACGTGTAGACCGAAAAACATGTTGTACTCCTGATTCGATTAAATCAATTGCAACAGCACCCGATGTGCCATCTTCAGATATTGTCCTCTTTTTATAGTAAGTATGTACAATATCAATTAAAGCAAGTCCCACATAACCCTTCATAACAAAAGGTACAGCCGAACCAAACAAATCTTGAAATTGGTGTGTAGAAGCAGGACGATAAGGAAATATGCTTGTTGCCGCCAGATATCCAATATCACTCATAAACAATGAGGCATTAGCCATCATTGCAAGAGTATATTTCGATCCACCATTTGCTTCATACGCAACAACAGGTTTAGCATACGCGCGGTGTACAATTTCATCAACCGCTTTAACCGGTGCAAGTATTTCTTCTAACATATACTAATCAGAAATAACTCTATTTTAAAAAGGTTACCACTAAAAAGAAACAAAAAAGAAATAATATTTACTCCCTAAAGTATCTACGCTTTAAACGGAATTTTTGTTGACTTAACTTCTTTCCCATCAACAACGATAGTTCGGGTAATAATTCCTTGGCGAGTTGCTTTCTTTCGAGCCATTGCCGGATCCTTAGCAAGCAACTTATCATCAACATCAATTTTCTCAATAAAATAATGATGATTAATAATTAACTCCTTAAACACTGCTGGGCAATCAAATAAATATTCCTCACTAAACGCCTTCGATAAAGACATTGGAAGCTTAATCGTAACAAACTTATCCGTTCGAGAACCTAATTTAGGAGTACTCTTACCCTTCACTTTCATAAGACCGCCTTCAAAGGCAACCCCAAAAAGCAAATACTCGGAAGCCAGAGCAGTAACTAGTTTCTTATATGACGCAGCAGGAATAGTCTCTGATATAGCATACTTTTCCCCTGGTTTACCAAATCGTTTATCAGACGAAAATCCGATTTGTAATGAGTCCAATACCTCGGAAATATTGCGAACAGTTTCAATAACACCTTCAACCTTTACCGTCCCGCTCAGATGTTCAGCAAGAAACATATGAATAAAATTAAGATGCTCAAAGCCAGTTTCCACTTTCCAATCAAGCTTTTGTACTTTCACAACAAATGGTTCCTTATTAAATTCACCCACACTATAACGTGAAAACGAATGATGAACATCATCTGTTATCTTCTTATCCACTATTTTTTTAAGAAAATTGATTCCCATAAGCATTCCCCTTTGTAATAATCACATCTTCAAATATATCAATCTAAATTTATACATCCTAAGACAATATAAGGACATTCAGTATTCTATTTAAACCTTACCGTTAAGTAACATCATCAAAAAAAGCCACATAATATCTTTAAAAAGCTTAAAAAACCACAAAAATCCCTTTGCTGGGTAGTTTCTATCTTCCTCTCATAACTTTTATAAACCCCCTCGCCCTACACACCAAAGATGAAGAGAAAGACCTCTACAAGACTGCACACTCCATTAAAAAAAGCTGAGAAAATGCTTCCCACAATAGAGGTATCCGTATTAAAACTTCAAATTTGGCAACAAGCCTTAGAAATCCTCGACGAAACCGAAATTGAAATAGAAGAAGAATCTCTTGACGCTATTCGTGCAGTCACAAAGTTCAATAAAGATTATCATCACATGTGTTACATTTTCTACAAAACACTTGACGAATTAGAACAGATGGGCTGTATCATTCGCGATCTCGATGAAGGTTTAGTAGACATTCGAACAACCATCGCCAAAAAAGAAATACACCTCTCCTGGAAAGTAGGCGAAAAACATATTGAATATTGGCACGACCCTATTGGAAATCCTGACGTGCGAAACAAAATCATCACCCTTCCAGATATAGATTCCAAACTAAATCTCAAAATAAAGAAAAAGTAAAAGCATTTATCCAGCCCTTCTAAGAGTTTTCTTTCACTTTCCATCACATCCTTTCACTTCTAATTATATCACCACAACTTCCAAAATCCATTGAGAATTACAATAAACGACTATTACCTTCTACACTCATTCAATATAACTCACGCAAGTCCCAAAAACAATAACAGCAACCCAAAAAACACTATTGTATTCACCCGAAGCTGCAAAATTTTGTGCGAAATCTCCAAATCATCAGCATATGGATTCCAAAACAGCAACATCAAGTTATCAAATTCAAAATAGAGCCACGTATTTTTATTTGTATTAATCACATTTCTTATATTCATCGACAAGGCGCCACCAATCCAGAATGAGATAAACATTAATAAGAAAATGACTGAGCGCACAAACGAAACATAATGAACTCCAATAAATAAAATGAGAACAGATATAAAAAGCGCCAAACTAATGAGCAATCCATAGATAACGATTTGTTGAAGCGTTTTATTCATAATACCTCCAAAACAACCCATATTTAAAAAATTAAACCTCCTCTTTTGAAATATCAACCAAATCCCCCACCCCATCCCCACAACACTTAAATATCGCTCCTCACTCCAAACAATAACATGACTTCGGTGATAATACTATCCTTTGGACAGGAATTGTACACCAGTGATGTCGAACAAATGCGCGGCGTCTTAATAACCGCGAAGTTTGAAATTGCTCAAACAATAGAATCAGCTGACCTCATTATTCTTCACGCAAACGGAAAAGGAGATTTGCACGACTTCTGGGCAACCTTAACAGATTTAGAAAAGAATCATCCCAATAAATCAAAAATCATCTCCGGCTGCATCCCAAAAGGCGACTCAGATCGCATCAACAAATACACCCTTGTCACAACCAGACAAATTCATAAAATCGCAGAAGCAGTCGAAGAGACATTAGTTGACAACGTGATCCAACTTCTAAACACCAAAGAACTCCCCCCAATTAACCTTCCCCGTGTTCGTACCGTAGCATACACACAAACAATCCCCATCGCACGAGCCTGTCAAGGAACATGCGGTTACTGCAAATCAAAACGAAAAGGCTCCCCTTACACCTCATACCCAATAGCAGATATAAAAAATGAGGTAGAAAAAGCCATCATGCTTGGAGCAAAGGAAATAATTCTCGCAACTTCAGACGGCGGTGCCTATGGACTTGACATCAAAACAAATCTACCAACACTGCTACGCGAGCTCATCAAAATCGAAGGAGACTATATCATCCACCTCCCAAAAATATGTCCGACTACCATACTCAAATGCAAAGATGATCTCACTTCAGTTTTAAAAAGTGACAAATTAAGAAAGTTCCTAGAGTTTCCCATGTATAGTATAAGTCAAAGTGTGCTCGAAGACATGGGAAAAACGTACAACACCGAAGACTTTGTCAATTGGGTAACCACATTAAAAGAACGCTTCCCCACAATAAACATAATTCTAGATATCCTCGTTGGTCACCCACTCGAGTCCGACCAAGACTTTTGGCAACTCCAAACGACACTTCGAAAAATGAGTCCTGACATTATCCACACCATGCAATACAACCCCAAGTTGCGCGTACAAAAAGACGCAAAAGAAATTCTCCCGCTCAGCGACGAAGAACTTGGTAGGCGAATGGTCGTCCTCATTGACCTTAACAACAACATCTCAAAACTTCAAAATGAACGCTGGAGGGATTGGGTAGGATCAGTCATCATTGAAAAAGAAGTGCGTGAAGGCGTCATGCAAGGTCGAAACTTCACATATAAACCAGTTCACATAAACACCACCACAGCAAAGCGTGGAGACATTCTCAACGTCAAAGTCACAAGAACAACGGGAACAGAATTATTAGCGGAAGTCGTAGGAAATTAGGATTTTAATTCACTCGATATATCTTCTTCATTAAATTAAAATAGTATTACGCCCTCAAAATTCTAAAATAAAGTAATCCAAGAATAAATCAAACCCAGAATAAAATTTATAATTTTAATTCAACGTCGTGCAGGTTTAAACCCACCCGGTCGAGGCCCTCGAGATGGTCCACTTGGTCGTGAACCACTCCCTGCCGGACGTGACCCACTTGAAGGTCCATCACGTTGAAATCCACCACGAGCACCGCCTTCACTTCTCTCACCACGAGATGAATCAGCTCCAGGTCCTCTGCCACCAAATCCACCAGATGATGTACGTGGTCTGCGAGGTCCGCCTCGAGATGCACCCCCACCAAATCCACCTGAAGACCCACCTCGACTAGATCCCCCACGCGAACCACCGCGAGATCCACCTCGAGAACCACCTCGACCAGCTCCTCCACGAGGAAGTGGGCGAGCATCAGCACCACGAGCTTTCATTGCATGTTCGCTGTGATGCGCATGGTCAGTAATAACAGGAATATCCTTTCGAATTAACCTCTCAATAGAACTCAAATACGTCCTCTCAGACGCACTACAAAATGAAATCGCATGACCTTCAGTACCAGCACGTGCCGTTCGACCAATACGATGCACATAGGTTTCAGGGTCAAGAGGAAGTTCATAGTTGATAACATGTGTAATACCTTCAACATCAATTCCACGTGCAGCAATATCAGTAGCAACCAGAACACGAACTTTTCCTCGTTTAAACATCTCAAGAGCAGCAACTCGAGCTTGCTGACTTTTATTTCCATGAATAGCTTCGGAACGAATACCTGCATGATTTAAACCCATACACACTTTATTTGCAACATGTTTCATCTGCGTAAAAATAATTACTCTCTTCATCAATGGATTACCAAGTAATTCAACGAGCAATTGATCTTTTCGTTCTCGATCAACAAAATATGCATGTTGCTCAATTTTATCTACTGTTGGTGTTTCCGGATTAATGGTCACATGCACTGGATCGCGAACCAGCGTCTTAGCTAATTCCACAACCTTTGGTTCAAGCGTAGCTGAAAAGAACAACGACTGTCGTTTAGACGGTAGCTTTGAAATAATTTTTCGAATATCATTAATAAAACCCATATCAAGCATACGATCTGCTTCATCAAGAACGAAGACTTCAACACCACTCAACTTCAAATGACCCTGATTCATTAAATCAAGCAAACGTCCAGGCGTTGCAACAACAATATCCGCCCCTCGACGTAAAGCCGACACTTGCGGCATCTGACCAACGCCACCAAAAATAACAGTTGAAGTAACATGAATATGAGCTCCATATACTCTGATGCTATCTCCTATTTGTGCAGCAAGCTCTCGTGTAGGAGCTAGAATGAGAACCCGCGGGTCTCGGCTTGGAACCGGCTTTCGTGTAAGCCATAACTTTTGTAAAATAGGCAAAGTAAATGCTGCTGTTTTACCAGTTCCAGTTTGGGCACACCCAAGTAAATCTCGACCTTCAAGAAGTGCTGGAATACTTTGTGCTTGAATTGGAGTTGGTGAAGTATAACCCTTCTCTTTAAGGGCTTTTTGAATAGGTTCTATAAGGGGTAGTTCTGTAAAAGATTTCATATCAATAAAATATAGAGGTCCTAATATAAAGCTTTGTCTAAATAGTGCCTCGAGAAATAAAATCAAACCAATACTTTTAAATACTCCCTGTAAGTAGTGATAATAATGGCTCACCAAAACCATTACGGAATTGACATGTTCGTTGGAATAGTTATACACGAAGATGACACGCCAGGACAGCACGCTCTGTTCATTGTAGACCATCGAGTTGGTGGCTGTCAAGATTTCAAAAGTATACAAGCGATGGCAAAATATGTTGGACGTGAATTCGGCCCAATATATAAACAACATATCACCTATGAACCCCCAATAACACCTTACGCGAAATTCACAACTGATCAAATAGAATTTTTCGAAAATGAAGTATTAAGAAACCTGCCTGCAAAACAAATTTAAGAAAAAATAAAGTATTTCATCTAATGGGTTACAGCAAAAAATTCTATCCAATTACAACCCCAAATGTTTCAATATCTTCTCGCGATCAAACGGCTCAAAATCATCATATGTCTGACCAACACCTAAGAACAAAATTGGCTTCTTAATCACATACGCAATAGAAATCGGAGCACCACCCTTCTCATCAACATCGGCTTTTGTAAGAATCGCACCATCCATTTGAACTAAATTATTAAATTGCATCGCTTGCTCAATACAATCGTTTCCTGTTATTGATTCACCAACAAAAATTTTTAAATTTGGTTTAGTAATACGAATAATCTTTTCCAATTCAGACATCAAATTGGTGTTTGAATGTAACCGACCAGCAGTATCAATTAATACTACATCAACTCCATTCTTCTCTGCATACTTAATCGCATCAAACGCAACAGCAGCCGCATCCGACCCATAATCCTGTTTGATAATTTTACAATTCAACTTCACAGCATGCTCTTCAAGTTGCTGAATTGCAGCTGCGCGAAATGTATCGCACGCAGCAAGGACAACTGTTCTTCCGTTTTTTTGTAAATAATGAGCAAGCTTCGCAACGCTCGTTGTTTTACCCGCTCCGTTAATTCCAAAAAATGCGATAACATATGGCTTACCTGTTTTTTCAGCAGCATGCGCTCGAACTCGCTCAAGCAATGGAATAGAATCCATCGTCAAAATAGAAGAAAGTGTACCCTTTAGGGTCTCCATTATCTTACCTTCAACATCACGTGGCAGCGGTTTATCAACCAACTCAGAGACCAAATCCACTTTTATTTTCTCAATCACTTCAACTGAAACATTATTCTCAAGCAATGCCAATTCTAAGTCCCAAAATAAATCCAAAAATTTCTCTTCTGAAATCGTCTTAGTGGTAATTGCCTGCTTCAACTTCGAAAAGAATCCTTTCGGTTCAACAACCTCATCAGGTACTTTTTTAGGTGATGGAACTACAACATCTTCCTTTTTCACTACCTTCACTTCAGGTACAATTTCAACTTTCTTTTGAATTGTTTCAACTTTCTTTTGAACAACATCCGCTTTCTTGTGAACAACATCAACGTTTGACGCAACAACATTCTGTTTCACCACCTGTGGTCTTACTTGCTCAACAGGAGGTTTAATTTCAACAGAAGCATCCTTAACCGAGTCGACTCTTCTTTCTTCAACAACCCCTTCCTTCTGCTCAACAGTCCTTTGCTTCTGCTCAACCGCATCTTTATTCACTTCCAAAGAATTTTTTTTATCCTCAACAATCACTTCAGCTTGCGTTGCATCATCATCATTTTTTTGCTCAACAACCATTTGTTCAGCAGGTTTCGATCCAAATATTTTAGAAAAAAATCCCTTCTTCGCAGATTCAACAGAGACCTTCACATAATCCTTAACAACAATCTCATCTATAACTGGTTTCGTTTCCAGAGTCTTATCATGAATTATGATCTCTTCCTGAATAGTATCCACCAACGATTCAGTTTCAATATTTTCAGTAGCAACAGACGAAGCAACCACATTTTCAGAATTAACCTCTACCTCAACTTGCTTTACTTCAGCTTCTTCTTCCGTCTTCTTAGAAAAAACAGTAAGCGCGTCCTTTAATTTTTCTCGAAGTTTTCCAAACATAATATTCTCCAACGAATTAATTTTAATCAAAAACAACATTCACAATAATCTACTCACTCTGGCTCTCTACCTCACGATAAATCTGCATAGCTTGACCTTCAAACTGTTCAAGCAACCTACGTGCTTCCCCAATATTAAGTGTAATTTTATTTCGTTGTTCATCCAGCATCAAAATAACCTGATCACAGGAACGAGGAACAACAGCTCCCGCTCCAACATTAACAAGCAATTCTGGATTACCTGCAAACTTTGCCTTCAAAAAAATACCATCTGCAAGAGGAACAAGCATTTCTTGCCCAGGCAGAACCGAAGAAAATGCATGCAATGCATCTTTTGTATCATCAATAAGAACCAATTGGCGCTCAAGCATATCGGTATGTTCATTAAGTTTTTCCATATGTTCTTGGAGCACCTTAAATTCCTGATACTGCTCTTTAATGTGATCTGTAGCAACCATAAACAAACAGAGCCTTCCTCTTTTAAAAAGCTTTGCACCTAATACCCACCTCAAATCTAAAGAGAATATATATCACAAAACGCCACCTAATCACTCCCTAGATTCTACTTTAACATACGGAAAATGAATTGTGTGACTATCCCCCACAATTTGACCAACAACTAAACTCCCCGTGTTCTGTGACTCAAGAGAGCGATACAGTAAAAATCTACGTAACCGAGTTTCCTTATCTAATCCTTTTACCCAAGAATAGCTCTTGCCTAACTCTTCAATAACACATGCAATCTCATCATACGACGCATACGAAAAACTATCCATCTTATCCCGAGTAATAAAAGGATGGAATCGATCACCTGACGCAATGCGACGCATCAATTTCCCACGGCGTGTAAAGTGAACAAAAAGTTGATTATAAAATGACCCTTACTCCCATCCCACAAAACCAATGCTACGACCTATGTGTTTGAACAAGTTTGGAATAGAGTCTGGAACAAATGTAAACCCATCCGGATAAGACCCCTCATTCTTAAACTTAAATGGCATCTCCATCAATTCTCTATCTCGAATATACTTGCTATGCCCTTGAACATTTGACCTAATCATAACTTGTTTTGGGTCAAATGATTTTCCGCTTTGAACAATTTCAAACTCTGCGCGCACAACATTATAACGCGCCTCTATCAGTTTCCCTTGATCATACATCAATAACCTAGATAACTCATCACTTTTCATCCCTGTATTCTGAAAACTACTATTTTGTGAGGCGACCAGTGTTGGGGTATACACATTCCCAGATGAACCAACAAAAGCACTGCCCATTAATACATCTTGATTTTTAAAATCAACCTGAAATGAGTAGTCACCTTGCACAAATGGCTCCTTAGCAGTATACCCATTATACCCGCAGTGTGCTAGTATGGGTGGTCCACCCACTTCAAGGGAACTAAGAGTAGACGGGATCCCCATCTTACACATCGTCTCCAATGTCCGTGCAGATTGTTCCCTAACCTCCAAATCAACGCATTCCAACTCAGATGTAAACATCGCATGAACGAGTAGATCAACAACATCTTTATTATAATGAGATTGAAATATTGTTAGTACCTCTTGCGATTTGTCACTAAAGTATAAACTGTTCATCAAACATAAAAAACGATCAATTCATTATAATACTTCAGCAAAAAATTGATCTCCATCATGAATTTAATATATGGCGATGTATCAGTATGCGCGATGCCATTCCTTTGTATCAAGTATAAAGAGCAATGACCAAAAAATAAAAAGCATCCAAAAATGATGCAACAGAGAAGCTATATGGGAAACATCATTTTAAAAATATTCCAAAGAAAAAATAAAAAAGATACTCAAACCTATTTAGTTAGGTAAAACTGTCGAATAAGTCCTGAAGCACGAGCCAAGTTTTCTCTAAGCAAAGTTTGTCGTACAACTATATCCAAATCTGTTTGATCTCGTTGCACAAGTTTAGTTTCTTGCCATCTATCTTCACTCACTATGGCTGCCTCGAGGGTCTCAACCACTTGTAAATGAGTCTTATAAACAGTATCTAGCCAATTGTTATTCCCTTGGTAACGAGTAATAAACTCCCCAAATTGAAGCGGAACCAAAGTTCTCTCAGGAGTCATTACCTTAGCAACCTTGTATCCAACAGGCATACCGGCAATTAAATCGAAATTAGGTGTTAATGGTTTTGGTGTCATACCTTATCAAACTCACCCTCCTTTTATAAAAATTTCGTAAAAATGTCATTCAATAGTAACAACGGCCTATTTTATTTAATAAATCTGCAATAATACCCCACCATCATGGCTCACCAATTCCAAATAATTCAAACCAAGCTCTACTTATCCTTTTTCTGATCTAATTCCAACACCCGATAATCTGCTCTGGTTGGTTGCACGATATCCAATTTGTCCGAACGCAACTCTGTCTCTCTTCGCTTTAAAAAATCTGAAATAGACGCACCAGTTTGGTTACAATAAAATGCCTTAGCAAGAAGATAATCAACTGAGAGAACATCAAGCCACGGATCATGCTTCAAATAATATCCGGGGTATTTTTCCGGCAATGAATCTGTCACAAGAACCGGGACCTGCTCTCGAGCTAATCTCTCTTCTGCGGTAATCCCATTTTTGGAGCTAAACAACGCATGAGTTGCACACAACAAAACAGTTGCTCCTCGCTCCTTTAAGTACTGCACCGGACCGGTTTTATCTTTTTCATATTCGCCCACCATTGAACCTGCCGAGTCAATGATATCATCTGGAAGAATGACCGTAACACCTTCCAATTTCACATCAGAATGATAAGTGTGAGCAGCCACGCCATGTGCAGTTCTTTTCTTATCTAGTACTGTATATTGGACCCCTAACAAATTCGCAAAATATTCACACCGTTTCGCACTTCCAGCATCAACTCCAACAACCATAACTTTGCTTGGATCTTCCTCAAGAATATTTTTCAACTTATGTTTATAACATGCTGCAAACTCAGGCACTGCAAAGAATTCATCAAGTGGTCCACTAAAAAACCCCTGCTCCTGACGAGCGTGCAAATCTAATGAAACAATTCTCTTTAATTTCCCAGCAAACGATTCTTCAAGTAAATTAAATATCAGCCGAGCTGAAATAGGCACGCGACCATCATCCTTCTTATCTTGTCGCATATATGGCAAATATGGAGCATACAATGTAACTGAATTCACTCCTGCTCGATTTAAGTTATCACCCATAATCAGCAATTCCATAATCCCCAAATTAGGGTCTCTACTTTTCCACAGAAAATGAACATCTTTCTCGCGCACATTCGTTTGTATGTGAGTAAAAAGTTCACCATCATTATGTTGCTTAATCAGTCGGGGACCAAATTTCAGAGGACCATCACACAAATTAGAAATAATTTCAATCTCTTGATCAGTACCACCATTAAATTCCTTTAGAACACGACTCCGAATCTTTTCTTCAAGATGTTGTGCGGATGATTCAGCACCGCTACTCGCAAGCAAAACCACTTTTGATAACTTCATCAATTTTTCTTGTCTATTCAGAAGATCCAGTTGTGTAGTGGCCATAGTCACACAAAATTATTTTAGTATTAAAATAGTGTATATTCTGCAGTATCTATTTTTATAGAAAAAATCGAAAGTAACCCCTCTATTCCTTCTTCTCTTCATAGAAACTAAGCTCATCTGTATCTTCATCTACATACTCATCCTCAGCAGCATGACCAATATCTCCTGCTACCTTCTTATGGTTCTTCCTGTTAGCTTCGTACATCTTGGCCCAACCCGGATTGTCAAGAAGTTTAGCCGTTACTTCTGCATCCTTCTTAGCATGAATTTCTTTGGTTCGTATAGTGTTATCTTGAGTCTTTTTCCCAGACAATCCGGTAGAAGGAGTACGCACTAAATAATCATCAATTCCAAACTCTACCCCATTCTTCAAAAAGTCAGCATACAATAAATCAAACTTAGGAAAATTAATCCATGTGTACCATCCATCTTCACGTTTGTATTTTTTCTTTGCAAACATCACCACACGCGATGGAACGTGTTCAGATACAATTTCGTATTCAGGTAAACACGCAACCAACAGCTCAGACCATGCAACAACTTCTTCATGCAGTGGCATATTCTTTCGGCTCAACCGCTGTTGTGATGGTCCAACAAACATATACGCCTTTACTTCAATAAAATCAGGAAAGCCACGCATAATCAATTCAGCATATTTGTCGACATGCGAATCATTATGATCTTTTACCATAGTCAGACGAATAGTCGTACGTTGTTTTTTTGCACGTAACGCATCAAGTGATGCCAGCATGCGTTCATAATAATCAGAAAACAATGGAACGTCTACTTCCTTCAATAACTCTTTTGTTGGCGCATCAATGGAAAGATAAAGTTGCGTCACGGGTCGTAAATTTTTAATTTGCTCAGGATACTGCGCATTTGTGACCAAAAACGTAGAAACTCCGTTTGCATGAAACTCATCAACAAGCTCATTCATACGTGGATACGTTATTGGCTCACCAGTCAAAGACAACGCCACGTGCTTCACGGTTTTAGATTTCTCAAAACTCGCCATATTCACTTTTGGTGATCCGCCAAACCCAACAAGTAAACCATGATGCGCTTTATGCGCTTCAGTAAAGATCATGTGTGGATCATCAACATCCCATTTCCACTCTTTAGCCACAGGTGCCTTATACCCTCTCCAACAAAATGTACACCTATTTGCACAACTAATACTTGTGGTCATTTGCATACATTGATTCGACATAATACCATAGAATTTGAGTTTGTAACAACCACCCTCTCCATTAATCATATTCTTAGTCCATCCACACGTCTTAACCGCGCTATGACTACCTACAATACGATATTGCTGATGTTCAAGTTCTGCTCTAGCCTCAGGAGTTAACATATGATCTCAAAATTCTAGTTCCAAGCCCTCTTTAAATAAGTTCGTACCAAAAATCCTCCTCCCATTTTCAAGAAACCTAAATAAAATCTATACACTACTATAAACATATGCGAATCACTTTTAAGGGGCAATTTTTAAATAGAATCCCCTCTTTTTGAGCTTAAACTGTAAAATTAGCATGACCGAACAACCGAATTATCAAGAGAACCCCCCAAGTATCGAAGTATTTGGTAGATCATACACTAAAAATCACGCAACTCCGGGTGGCAGTGGAATATTCTATCATCATGCAGGAGACACCCATGGTGTAAAGCTCATTCCATACATCAGCGCGTTAGGACAATTTGGAAAAGCTAAAGTTGATGCAACCCTCGAAGCTCACATTGCACAATTCGCTCAAAGCCTCAACCCACTACAGATCATAGGAGCCGATGATACAACCGAAATAACTCTACCCAATAAACAAGGTGGATTAGCAATGCTTGTACGCTACGGAGGAAAAACGGCACGGAATAATTACCAATTAAATAACGAAGACAAATTAACCCTATGTCACAACGTAGCATCCGCACTTACAGTTCTACATCAAAATAACATCATGCATGGTGACATTAGTCCTGAAAACATTGTATACCACCAAACGAATCAAGGTATTCAAGCAGCCATAACCGACTTTGGCGAAGCAAGACGAATTGGTATAGACCTAGACTTTCCTGGTGGAACAAACAGTTATGCTGATCCCGAACGTGCCTATGGAAATACTGGCTACACAAACGATGTGTATAGCTTTAGCATTATTTCTGAAAATCTTCTTCAAGAATACCTTGCACAACAAAGTTGCTTTGGATTTGGCACACTTCTCAAAAATGAACTCACTGCCGCAAAGGGATCATCAAGAACACGTCCATCAATGAACAACCTGTACATTCTATTACGAGATGCACTCTCTGCAGAAAAAGCGCTTCAAAGAGACGCTGCTTAAATTCTAAATCCTGTACTAAAAAAAGTATTAACAAAAAATAATAATCTCAACAACTAATCCCTATAAAACGTCTTTGGACATGTACCCCTTGACTCATAAAATCGCGCACAGTTCTCAAGAAACTGCTCACGAGGGGGAAGAGTTGTATCTGCGCTCAACTTCTCTGGCAATAATTCATAAAGACGTAAATCGTCAACCCAACAGCGTCCATGGCCTTTCTCATCTCGATGTTCCCGAATACCTGTACGTAATCTGATAATCTCATCCTTAAGTCCCGAAGTTGTTAGCAACTCCAAATCAGAATCATCCAAAGTATCCCACCTTCTCTTCCTTGATTTGTTTTGCCCGAGCTGTGGAAAAATAACTCTCAAGCTCCTTATACGTCTCTTCAATTTCCTTATCAATTGACGGACGAACAACCTTAAGCGCAGCTTCTAAATGTGTCCACGAAACCTTTGAAGCACCATGATCTTCACGTAATGCAATCATTGCAGCTTCACGTGCAACTGCTTCAATATCCGCACCAACATATCCTTCTGTTTTTTCAGCAAGTGCTGTCACAAACGCTTCTTTTTGTTCAACCGTCGCAACAGGAACAACCACAACGGTATCAGGATCTCCACTTGCCGACTTCAAATCTGTTTGTACTTCTTCTTTACTTCGATTCTTAATCACTTTCCTCACAACTTTCTTTTCCGTGCTCACAACTATTGCCTCATTCGTTCCAAGGGTGGTAAAATCAACCGGAATTCCATGCAAATGAACTGCAAAAATTCGTTTACGAGTTTCAAAATCAGGTACGGGTGTATAAATGATTCTATCAAAGCGACCAGGGCGAAGGAGTGCCGGATCCATAATGTCGGGTCGATTAGTCGCAGCAATTACAACCACATCATTAAGTGCAGTAAGACCATCCATTTCTGTGAGCATCTGATTTACAATTTTATCATTTGCGCGAGCGCCACCATCTTGTGATTGTCCACTACGTTTTGGAACGAGGGCATCAATTTCATCAAAAAATAAAATCGTAGGAGCCGTCTGTCGTGCTTTTCTAAAAATTTCACGAACTGCCTTCTCCGATTCTCCAACCCACTTCGAAAGAAGTGATGGTCCATTAATCAAAATGAAGTTTGCTTCCGATTCTTTAGCTACAGCTTTTGCAAGCATTGTCTTACCTGTTCCTGGCGGACCATAGAGTAAAATTCCTCGAGGAGGTCGAATTCCCATCCGTTTGAATACTTCAGGTTGCTTGAGCGGCCATTCAACAGATTCCTTCAATTTATCTTTAGTATCTTCAAGTCCACCCACATCACTCCAACTTACATCGGGTATTTCTACCATTACCTCACGCATCGCGCTTGGTCGAACAATCTTGAGTGCATCAACGAAATCTCGTTGTACAACTTCAAGTTTCTCTAATATCTCAGGAGGAATTGGTTGCCCATCCTCAATTCCTTCCATTTTCAAATCAGGTAAAATACGTCGTAACACAATCATCGCAGCTTCCTTAGTGAGACTACTCAAATCAGCTCCCACAAATCCATGCGTTACTTTTGCAATATCCTTTAGTACCACATCTTTGCCTAAAGGCATGTTCCTCGTATGAATTTTCAAAATATCAAGTCTACCATTTTTATCAGGAGCGCCAATTTCAATCTCTCTGTCAAACCTACCCGGCCTGCGAAGAGCGATGTCTATTAAGTTTGGCATATTGGTTGCAGCAATAACAATCACCTTGCCACGCGATTTCATGCCATCCATCAAACCAAGCAACTGTGCAACAACACGTTTTTCAACATCCCCTTTTGCTTCCTCACGTTTGGTTGCAATCGCATCAATCTCATCAAAGAAAATAATCGATGGAGCATTTTGCTCCGCTTCCAAAAATTTGTCTCGAAGATTCTTTTCCGACTCCCCATAAAACTTAGAGATTACTTCGGGACCATTAATAATAATAAAATGACTATTCGTTTCATTCGCAACTGCTTTAGCAAGTAACGTTTTACCCGTTCCAGGAGGACCATGTAACAATACTCCTTTAGGTGGTTCAATACCAAGTTTCTCAAAAATCTCAGGATGCTTAAGTGGCAATTCAACCATCTCTCGAACTTTCTTAATCTCCTCTTCAAGACCACCAATATCCTCGTAATTAATACCAAGACTTACTGCCTCTTCTTCCTTTGCTTCAACAGCATGCGGATTAAACTCAACCTCTGTCTCCTCCGTTACAATCAGAATTTCTTTTTTAGGAACACAATCCACCACAACAAACTTGATATCTCCAAAACCAAACGATGCAAACTGATTTTCCATCATTGAAAAAATATCAGACATCTGATGCTCCTGTGAAGTCATTCGTCGCTTGGCTCGACCAAGTGATACAATGTCCCCCTTTACAATCGCTTTACCAAGAAGTCCATATTTAAACAATTGAGGGGACGCTTTAACCATTACTCCTTTATTAGCTGGAGCAATGATCACCTTTTTTGCCGGCTTTAAATCCGCCTTTTGAACTGTGACCATATCACCAATACCCGTGCGAGCATTACGACGAATATTACCATCCATACGAATAATATTCAAGCCAATATCACCCGGATACGCACGATCAACAATCGCCGCAGTAACACGTTCGCCTTTAATCAGAACAATATCTCCAGGAGCGCAGCCAATCTTGCGAATAAAATTAGAATCAATCTTGACAATGCCCTTATTAACATCATCTTGCACAGCTTCCATAACTTTAAGCTTAATTTCACCCACTTTTTCCGTAGTTTCCATCAATAATAATATAGAGCAGCAGCTTATAAAGGTTTATGCATCAAAAGTTCACAATCAACGTGATAGCCACATGCAACTATAAGCTCAGAAATCCGCCTAAATAATAATCACAAGATGACATACGTTCATCCGCATCTATACTGAAAGAAAAAACAAAGAATAACAAAATAAATTAAACTTCCAATACTTTACGTGCCTTCTCAATAAATGGCATAATAGCGTCCAACTCTTCCTTTGTAAGTCGACCCATTTTAGCAAAAGATGCTTCTCCCTCAGCGTTCACATTTTCTCGTGATATCTGAAGTTTTGCTGTTCCACCATTATATGCAAACACTGCTACTGTCAATTTGGAGCGACCAATAGTAATAGACTCAGAAAACATTTCCTTATCAAGACTCTTATCAAAACCTGCCATAATACATACCTCAACATATCTATTCTAAATAGACTAATTAAAAACTAATAAACACTAAAGTATACTTCCCTTTTAAAAAAGTTTTGACAAATCTACTTATTTAACAAATTTCCCGCCAACAAATAAAAATCGGGGCATCGCGATTCCCTCCACTACAATATCATCTAAAAAATCCTTCTTTGGTCGAACCCATAACGGATTACACCCGAATTCCACTGATTTATATAATCCTCTATAAACCACAATATCCTCGTGGGTATCTGCGTGTTTACCAACCCCAAGCACTTCATAAAGTTGGCCTTTGTAATGATGATATAATCCAATATGAATAATTTGTTCCATAAAAATCAATTATATACTATCCATTTAAACCATTCCATAATCTTTAATAGTAAAACTCTTCTCCCAAATCAGATGTCCATAAAACTCACTCTAAACGATTACTACAACGCACTCAGTCTAGTGGAGTATCGCACTATTTCTCAAATCACCAAAAATATCTTTGAGGCAAAAGGCCTCCAGGATCCTGAAACAATACAAGACATCCACTATGCAGATAACCGTATTCCTGGGTTCACCTACAAGCGATATCAGGCACTCAATCGTCTTGTATCTGATAGGTTAGCAACCAGAGATTTCATACCTCTCAATCCTCAACAACAAGAACGAAATGCAACGCTACACCCAGAAAGTTTCGATCGCACAATACCCCGATCAATATGGAAAAAACTACCAACCGGAGTCAGAGACAGGAATCCAAACGGATTATTTAGTATCGATGACCTAGTACCCGCATAATCACGAATAATAAAATACTTTCTAAAGAATAAAAAAATCTAATCTAAAACTACTTCTTCAACGCTTGAACACACAATTCAGTTACATCGATTGCATTTGTTGAATGACCAATCGTATTTGTACTCACAACCTTAAACACACCTGCCTTTTTCATAATTTTAAGTGCATCATCAGCAAATAAACCATGAACACACATTGCCGTAATAGTCTTAGCACCCTGTGCCTTAGCTAACTTCGCAGCCTCTGCAATCGTATGACCAGTTGATATAATATCATCCACAATGACAACATTTTTACCCTTAATTTCAACAGGCTTCAATTGCTTCACTGCAACGTGAGACGAACTAAACCGAGTTTTATGTAATACAGTACATTCAACTCCTGCATGCTTAGCAATAACCTCTGCCCATTGATAGGATTCCCCATCTGGCCCAATAATGACTGCATTACGCACTCTCTTCTTAACCCAATCCCCAATTAATCCATTCGTTGTCAAACATTGAGTTTTGCACGAAAACACCTCATTAAGTGATTTATACCGATGCAAATGAGGATCAATAGTAATCACTTCATCAAATGTGGAGCTAAAATGCTTACCCATAATTTTAGAGCTAATCGCTTCACCTGGATGAAACCGCTTATCCTGTCTCATATACGCTAAATACGGAGCAACTAATACCACACGTTTCGCACCCAAATCCCGTGCTGTTTCACCAGCAAAAATCACATCAAAAAAAGACATATCAGGGCTCGGTTGAAATCCTTGGACAATAACTACCTCTTGACCCTTCAAATTTTCATGAAATCGCAAATAAAAGTCTCCATCAGGAAACGCACCAATAGTAAGAGGAGAATATTTCGCCTTCAATTGTTTTGCAATCCCTTTTGCAATTTTCTCAGAATTCCCGCAGCTAGTAATAATCATATCACATCAACCTCTTAATACCTCCTCAGCAATCAGGCCTTAAATATCTTACGTATGTCGTACTTTTTAAAGTAATAATTTCTTAAATCCTAATACCCAAGCTTCTTCTCCGCTACTCTCGCATTCAAATCAGCAGTAAGTTGCAAATGATACACATCCGATACGCCACACATCGCTGGATTTACCTTCTCCATAAACCACTTCAACTTTTCTATATCACCCGCAATTAATCCATAACTTGTAACTAGATTTTTTCGATAAAATGCGCAAATAATCTTCTCATGAGCTAGATGGTTTCGTTCCTGCTCCACTGTAAAAGGCGGATTAGCACACGAAATAAAACGTAACCGATACCCACTCTCTCCACCAAAAACAAATCCAAACAATAAACGCGTTCGTTTCATATGAAACTTATTTGTTAACACTGTTAAATCTGTAACTCCTATTTCATCAAGCATTACCCGAGAATAAAACGCGTTAGAAAACGTATCCTTGGACTTTTCCTCACACATAATTTTAGACGATGGAACACCTAAAGAAATCAAATAATTCGCAAGACAACGAGCCTCACTAATATTCTCCTCATCCCTTCGATACGTCCGGCCAGTTGTCGTAAGAATAAAATCAAACTTATGATGAATCAAAACAGCAGCATCGCAGCGAATCTTACTTCGAACATTAACTTGACCTGCATCCGTCATCCCGCCACATAACACAATAAGGACTTTCTTCCCTATATTGTCACTTACATTAATAATTTTGTTTTTATCGCTCTTTACTTTAGTCATCATCTCAACAACACTACCAATAAGAACCTCTTATTAACCTTACGAAACCAAACACAAACTAACGGATACCACACAAGAAACCTTTTTAAATAACCCCTCAATTACTCAACATAACAGACATGTAGGGTTGCTCCCCTGAATCTGTTGCAAGCAAAAGCACCAATAAACGGAGGCAAAAATGGGATTATACAAATATATTAAAGAAGCGTGGAAAAAACCACGAGAAAACCAAGGCGAAGCATTTAAACAAAAATTAATGGAATGGCGCCGGGATCCAGTAACTCTTGTTATTCAACATCCAACTCGACTAGACCGAGCTCGCTCAGTAGGATACCGAGCAAAGCAAGGCTACATTATTGTGAGACAACGTGTTATGCGTGGTGGTCACATTCGACCAGATTTCAGTGGTGGAAGACGACCAAAGCGATACACCCAGCGACTTGATCTTAGAAAAAATTACCAACAAGTAGCTGAAGAAAGAGTTGCAAAGAAATACGTAAATCTTGCTGTACTAAATTCATACGAACTAGCAAAAGACGGAAAGCACGCATGGTTTGAAGTAATCTTGGTTGACCCACATCACCCTGTGATTATCGCAGACCCACGAATCAACTGGATTTGCAAACAATCAAACCAAAGCCGAGTATTCGCAGGAAAAACCGCAGCAGGAAAACGCGGTCGCGGTTTGTAATCTTTTTGAATCATTTTTTCTTTTTTTATATTCTAAGTAATATCTGTATTCTCCATCTGCATATCTTTTAGTGGGATTTCTATTAGGATATTTTATTCTCGAAAAAACACTCACAAATTATTATTAGTGGCTAGTAAAAAAAACAAAAAAATCATCCAAAAATCTTCTTCAAAAATCCAACCGACGGTTTCTCCTCACCAAACTGTTTTAACAATTCGGATTGTTTTTTAGTAACCTTCTTTGGAACTTCGATTCGAACTTTTACCATCTGATCGCCAGGATTCCCACCATGTACCGAAGGTAATCCCTTGCCTCGCATTCTAAACACAGTCTCAGAGTGCGTCCCAGCGGGAATAGTTAAATCAGCTTTCGAGTCAAGTGTAGGAACTTCAATGGAGTCCCCAAGTACTGCTTGCGTAAACGAAATCGGAATAGTGATTAACACATCCTGTTCATCTACTTCAAAGAATTTGTCATCTTTATAATGGACCTCAACGTACAAATCCCCGGACTCTCCACCATGGTCTCCCATTTGTCCTTCGCCACGTACCCGAAGACGCATACTATCTTCAACACCAGCAGGAATTGCAACTTCAATTTCTTTACGTTTACGAACTGCTCCTTCCCCATCACATGTTGAACACGCTTTTGTACCTCTCTCCCCCGTACCGCGACAGGTTCCACAAGGCCCAGTTTGCGCAAAAATACCAAATGGTGTTCGTTGTGTTCGCTTAATAACGCCAGCTCCCTTACAATCACCACACTTCTCAAATGAAGTGAATCCTTTCCCATCACAATCAGCACAGCGATCTAACTTATTTAATTCAATAGATTTTGTAACACCATGTAACACTTCTTGCAACGTAATTTCCATCTCATACAACAAATCAGCTCCTCGTCGATGACGTCGCCCACCACTACCACCAAAAATGGAATCAAACACTCCATCAAAGTCTCCAAATCCGCCACCGCGAAACTGGGACATAATATCGGAGAAATCATATCCTTGCTGTCCATGAGCACCAGCTTGATCCATACTTTCAGAACCAAATTGATCATAGTGAGCACGTTTCTTATCATCACTTAACGTTGCAGCAGCTACTGAGAATTCCTTAAATTTCTCTTCGTACTCTTTCTTTTTCTCTTCTGGAGCACGATCCGGATGATATTGCATCGCCAACTTCTTGTACGCTTTTTTAATATCTTCCTTGGTTGCACCTTTTGCAACTCCTAACATATCATAATAGTTTTTGCTCATGGGACCACCTGTACATGTTCTATCTCACCTGACTCTACAACTCGTGCAAGTTCATCGGCACTAAAATCTAAAATCTCAAATATTTTTTTTTCAATTGCAACCACATGCGTTGCATACGCTGCCCACCAGCTAGGTGGGTGTGAATACTGATTTTGTAAATATAATAATCTCTCTTCAATACTAACTACATTATTTTTAAACACGCGAAAATCACTATAGTGCACAATCATCTGTTCCCATGAATCCGCAACCGTACTCGCACCCAAATTCTTGAGAGCCACAGCAAGTTCAGGAAAATCATCTTTAAATATTTCATGCGCGACTTCAGTTTCATTATGGACTGGAAATTTTTTCTTCATCTCAGTCCAAAAATCAATTTGCCTAGCACTCAACGTTTCGCCCTTATGCGCACCTGACCCAAATTCCTTAATTCCTATCATCTTAAACAAATCATGAAGTACCGCAAGTCTCTCAACAAACTCAACATTCAATTCTACTCCCTTAGCAACAAGCAATGTCGCAATAACCACCGCTACCCGATGCACTCTACCACAATGCACCCTCACATTATGTGGAACATGATACTCCTCAAAAAATTCCCGACACTGCGCTCTACTTGGGATAGCTACATCCTGGGCAACACGTGGTACTTGTTTGTTCTCCCCCATATTCAATTGAGTTGGCATCATGTTCTATTATCACAAAAAATATCTCTTAAAACCAGTTACATCAAACATTAAATAATAAAAAAAATAAAAAAAGTCGCTCAAACGAATAAAGAAAAAAAGAAAATTACTTCTTCTTCTTCTCCTTACTCTCCTCAGATTTCTTCTCGGTAAACTCAGCGTCCACTACGTTGTCATCTCCCTTGGCCTCAGCTCCATCAGCACCAGCATCGCCTGCTTGAGATTGAGCATAGATCTTAGCACCAATCTCTTGAACAACTTTGTTAAGCTCTTCAATGCGTGCGTTAATAGTTGCAGGGTCTCCCCCAGTTCGAGCATCTTCTACTTGTTTAAGTTTAGCTTCAACTCTACCCTTGGTATCGGAATCAACCTTAGCTCCAAACTCATCAAGAACCTTTCGAGTTTGATACACAACCGAATCTGCATTATTCTCAGCTTCAACTTTAGTTCGTCTGCGTTCATCTTCAGCTTCGTTTGCCACTGCTTCATTTCGCATCTTTTCAACTTCTTCTTTAGATAAAGCACCAGTTCCCGAAATTTGAATCTTATGTGACTTTCCAGTTCCTAAGTCTTTAGCAGATACATTCACAATTCCGTTTGCATCTAAATCAAACGAAACTTCAATTTGTGGAATTCCTCTTGGTGCAGGTGGAATACCAACTAAATCAAATTGACCAAGTGCCTTGTTGTCACCAAACATCGAACGTTCTCCTTGACCAACACGAATGGTAACTGCTGTTTGACTATCAGCCGCTGTTGAGAAAATCTGAGACTTCTTAGTAGGAATAGTTGTATTTCTCTCAATAAGTCGAGTGAAAACTCCACCCAGTGTTTCAATTCCTAAAGACAATGGGGTAACATCAAGAAGTAAAACATCTTTGATTTCTCCACCAATAACTCCTGCTTGAATAGCTGCACCAATAGCAACAGCTTCATCTGGATTTACGGACTTATCTCCATCTTTTCCAGCCAACTTAAAGACAAGTTGTTGAACTGACGGAATTCGAGTGGAACCACCAACAAAAATAACTTTGTTGATGTCAGTTTGCGTCATCTTCGCATCTTTAAGTGCGTTCTTAACTGGACCTTCAAGGCGTCGTAAAATATCAGAAATCATCTCCTCGAATTTAGCTCGAGTTAATTCTTCCTTAATATGCTTTGGACCATTTTGATCCGCAGTAATAAATGGAATATTAATCTCGGCTTTTTGCTTACTTGAAAGTTCAATTTTAGCTTTTTCAGATGCTTCTTTAAGTCGTTGAACAGCAGTAGGGTCAGTAGCTAAATTGATACCTGTATTTTTCTTGAAGTTATCCATAACCCACTTCATGATTAACTCATCAATATCATCTCCACCAAGAAAGTTATCTCCTGAGGTTGATTTTACTTCAAAGACACCATCTCCGAGTTCAAGAATGGAAACGTCAAACGTTCCACCACCAAAGTCAAATACTAAAATTGTGTGATCATTGGTTTTCTCAAGACCATAAGCAAGTGATGCTGCTGTTGGCTCGTTAATAATTCTCAGAACATTAAGACCAGCAATTTCTCCTGCATGCTTGGTTGCTTGACGTTGGGAATCATTAAAATATGCGGGAACTGTAATAACTGCGTTCGCAACCGTTGTACCCAAATAACTCTCTGCATCTCGCTTCAATTTTTGTAGAATCATTGCTGAAATTTGCTCGGGTGAATAATCTTTATCATCAATTCTTATTTTCTCATTAGTACCCATCTTTCGTTTAATGGATCTAACTGTATGTAATGGATCAACAACCGTTTGATTTCGAGCAACTTGCCCAACCACAACTTCTGTATCCTTCACGTGAACAATAGAAGGAGTTGTTCGCTGACCCTCTGCGTTAGGGATAATAACTGCCTTCCCACCCTCAAGCACCGCCACTGCACTAAATGTGGTTCCTAAATCAATACCAATAGTTGCACCGTTTTTTGCCATTTTATATTTCCTCCAAATATGAACTTCAAATTTGATTATTTTGTCAATTATATTGTCTCAATTAACTCAGATTTAATCTATCTCTACTTCTTACCACCGCTAATCTTTACCTTTGCATGACGCAACACAGCCCCATGTAAAATATACCCCTGTTGATATATTTCAATAACAGTATTCTCCTTCGCTGCATTTGGGACCTTCATGAGCGCCTCATGTGCGTACGGATCATATTGTTTACCCATTGCTTCCATAACCACAAGACCGTTATTCAATAACAAGTTTTGGAGTTGTGCATGGATGAGTTCCACTCCCTCAACGAGCGGGTGTTTATTGGCTTCAACAACATGTGCCTTAAGAGCTAACTCTAAGTTATCAACCACTGAGAGCAATTGCAACAACACATTCTTAGCAGCGAGCTTTTTCATATCATCTACTCGTCGCTCAGTCTGTTTTCGATAGTTATCAAAGTCCGCTTTCGATCGCAAAAGCGAATCCCGAAGCTCACTGAGTTCATCTCGTGGTACTTGTTCCTCTTGACCCGATTGTTGTTCCTCGTTAAGAGAGTCCTCAACTTTCAAGTTCAACTCTTCTTCATTTTTATGTGCCATAGTTATTTTCTGTTGAGTTAAAGTCAACCAAGCTAGTTTAAAGGCAACTTATATTTAAACATTTCGTCACAAAGGTTTAAAAAAGCTTAACCCTTTACACAAAAATATGACTCATCATATCACTCTTCTTCGTGTGAGAAGAACATCATCAAGCGATGTAAATCACAATTTACAATGGTTAGGAAATTCCTTAGGGCTTTTTGGGCTCAGAGATAAGGATAGCTCCTGTTTTCGTATATTTATTGCTCTAGTACGAAGATCACATAAAACAGAAAGTCTCTCAACAGATGACCTAGCAACCTCCTGCGACCTATCGCGAGCAACCGTTCTCCACCATTTAGAAAAACTCATTGAAGCAGGATTAGTTATAAAGGAAAAAGAAGGATTCATGATGAGAGAAAGTACCCTTGAACGTGTGGTAAAACAAATGCAACGAGACGTTGATCAAATCTTCAATGAACTAGAAGAAGTAGCAAAAGAAATCGATAACAAAATGGGATAAACACTCTATTTAAACTATTATCAGTATCTAATTCTAATCAAGTCTTCACAACAAATAAATTCTTAAATCCAATGAAAACCTGAACAATCATGAACCCTGAACAATTTTATGTACAAGCTCGCTCCTTTACAACGGCAGCGATTACAATTATTGAAGATAGTCAACTCTTTGTGGCAAATTACCAATTAGATCATCTATGCTATCGAGTTCAAAACGCTGATTTTTACAAAATAATGAAAAGTTTCCTTTCAACCCAAGGGCCATTGATCTCCGAGGCGCAAGTAAATGGCAGAGAAATAAGTACCTTCAAACTTGCCAACTCAGTTATAGTGCCCGGGAACCCGTTTCGCCAAATTAATATCATCGAGTTACCTTCGCCAAAAAAGAAACTATATCCAACCGGTTTCGAACATCTTGAGTTTGTTGTTCCTGATATCGACCACTTCCAAAATAGCTATCCAAACCGACCATTCGAACGCTCAAACCCAAATGGACAAAATCCTACATTGAGTTTACAATTCCCTCATTTCGCAGTAAAATTCCATGAACAATCACTCGAAGAAGTCATCGCGAAGGAACAAAGCCAAAAATAACTAATTTTCAATTTTGATAATATCAAAACCCAGAACTATACGATGGAACCCCAAACTATATAATACCCTGGATATTACCTCAATGATGGTAAAAAGCACAGATGTGAAACAAACTACGAATATACCTATTTATCAGCCTAATCCTCAGCAAAAAAATCCAATAAATAAAAAAATCAAACAAGAATCAATTATTGTCTGCTCAGCACATAACGACGACTTTGTAATCGGCGTCGGTGGAACAATAGCTAAATACATTCAAGAAAAAAAGAAAGTCACCGCCATAGTTTTCTCGTATGGTGAAAATTCGCATCCTTGGTTGAAAAAACAAGTCGTACAAAAAATGCGATCTAAAGAAGCAGAAGTTGCAGCTAAAATTCTAGGGTGCAAAGTAATCATATTTGATTTAAAAGAAAATCACTTTCTAGAAGACATCAAAACAAACCATCGTGACGAAAAACTCCAAAAAATATTTACCTCGCTCAAACCAAATAAAGTATTCACCCACTCAAGTGAAGATCCACACCCTGACCATCGCGCAGTACATGAAATTACTCTTGCATTATGCGCATCCTTACCTGTTCACCCAGAACTCTATGTATATCCCGTATGGAATGCGCTCACCTTCAAAACATCAAACCCTTCTTTATATATAGACATCAAAGAAACATTTTGGTTTAAATTACGTGCACTTCGCGCATTTAGCTCCCAACAAATTCACATTATCTACCCCGTATTCCTACTCCTTTTTCGTGCATTTCGAGAAGGACTACGAATTCATAGTCGATTCGCAGAAAAATTTTTCCGACTAAAATAAAACTACTCAACCAATAGTAAACCACCACCACTCCCCAACCAGAAACAATTTCCATCCACCCATGGCCAGAACAAAAATCAACAACCAAAGACCAAAACTCTTGGTTGTAACAGATACCTTTCACCCTAAAGTAGATGGCACAGTACGATTCATCGAAGAGTTCTGTGCAAGTTCAAGTTCCCAGTTTGATACCTCCCTTCTCGCTCCCAAATTTAACAAATCTTTATCCTCCCCCTCAATCACATTTCTTCCAACAAGTAAAATCATCACACCACTACCTAATTATCCATCAATCAAATTATCCTTCAAGAATTTCGCAGCCATCAAACGTGAAGTTCAAAAAAATGACATCATCTTTATCCAAGGCCCCGCACTAACAAGCCTTCTTGCATTGCATTATGCAAGAAAATACAAAAAGGTAGCCATCGCATACTTTCATGTCCTACCATGGGACCTCTATGAAAAATCCGTAAAACATCCTCTCAAAAAATGGGTAGCAAATATAATTCTTAAAATTTGTCAGCGGGAATATAACCACGCAAACCTTCTTCTCTATCCCTATGGTGACCTCGCAACCACCATGAGATCACAAGGCTTCATAGCCCCACAAAAAATTGCCCGCTTAGGTGTTGATATCAACCGTTTTTATCCTGCAACCTCTCCTGCTAACTTCAAACAAAAAATAGGAATTGACCCATCCCAATTTGTGGTGGGTTACGTCGGTCGAATATCTCCTGAGAAAAATATCAAAACGCTTATACGCGCCTTCAAACGATTGGGACCAAATGCTCACCTCCTCCTCATTGGCAACGGAGAAAAAGAACAAACCGAGCAAGCACGAAAACTTCCCAATTGCACTATCACCGGCTTCGTAACTGATGTAGAAGAATATTTACGAGCAGTAGATGTGTTTGTCATGCCTTCTTTGACTGAAACGACTTCCTTAGCAACACTTGAAGCTATGGCAACAGGGCTCCCTGTGCTCTCATCAAAAGTAGGATATGCACAAAAATACATTGTGCGCAATTACAATGGTCTTTTCTTTCCTGCGCAAAGTGCAGCAATCCTCGCAAAAAAACTAGAACAACTAAAAGCAAATCCAAAAGAACGCGCACGTCTTGGCCTCAACGCCCGAAAAACCATAGCATATTCCTTCAGCTGGGAACGCTCCATTTCCAGAATCAAGAAACTCTTACTAGAAGAATACTATAACGCGAACGAAGATGAGGCGTAAACTAGTTTCATATTCATCTACACCCCAACAAAATAAATTTACAGCATTATTATGCTGCCCTCTTCTTTGAAATCTCAATCGCTAATTTTTGTGATCTTGCTATTGACGCTTCCCAATCTCTACGATGAATATCAAGCGTAGCAGTCATTTTTCCAAGCAAAGTGTTCAAATCATCAGATTCAAATCTATCATCGGGGGTAAACCCGGAATCTAGACTCATTTCAGTCCAATGTATAGCCCCAAAAAATCTATCCCGCCCACTCAGATACAATATTCGCCCCTCATACAACAATTTTCCTGCTTTGGTAAGCATCAATGAAATTTCAAATGGTGGCAATTTTCCCCGTAAATTTTCCCCGGAGTAATTATCCCATTCTGAATTAATATCACCTAATTCTCTAATTCGTAAGTCCCACCCCTTCACCTTCTTCTTAAAAGCAGCCTCAATCTCAGGGACATGTCTACGGATATAGACATTACCACATTTTTGCCGCTCTCTTACACGCAAATATTTAGTTAATACTTCTTCATAATCTAATTTAGAAATGAGTCCCTTCATGCCGACCTTTGTAGATAAAATATCCGCTTCGCAATGTTCGTTCTTAACATTCAACCGTTGCCACCCACTTAAAATCGCGGCGATATGTGCACTCAAAAATTCGAAATTTTGTTTGGTCAGCGCATAATTTTTGGTAGAACACGCACTCCAATCCTCACCGATTAGTTTTACTACTTTTTTAAGCTCTTTTTCTATTTTTTTTTGCAGTTCACCAATATCTAACCCAAGGGTCTTCCGGACCTTTTTATCCAACTCTGATTGCGTTTTAAATCGTTGAACCATAGATTCAAACAAAAGAACTTGATCACGTACAAGAATTGCTGCGGCATGAGAATTTTTAAAATGAATTTCTTCATTCACCACAACATTAATGACTTCTTTAGCAATAACGGTAACCACAATCCCACCCCTCCTTTGAACATAATTTCTCTCTAACTTGAGATACAAACACCATTCAAACCTTAAAAACATTTGTAAAAATATAGTCCAAAATAGCCTTCTCATCAGTACAGCGCCAAAAGAATATACCCTATATTCGCAAACTTTAAAAAGCCAAAGCGAGAAAACACTTTTTTATGGATAACTACGTATTTGATGAAGAAGAAAGTACCCCTAATCCCGAAGTACTTGAAGAAGAAGAATCTACTGAGGAAGAAGGCGCTTTTATGAAAGGGTACGAGAAAGACGAAGAACCAGCAGAATGTGCAGAGTGTGGCGGAGCCATCAAAGAAGAAAAGAAAGTTACCAAAGAGTTTGAAGAAGAAGAATACGTATTCTGCTCCAAAGATTGTGCCGAAGAATTCGAAGAATCCTTAAGTGAGTAATTCCAATCATCACAACATTTTTTTTATTAAGATTTTCTTCTAACTGTACTTCCCGGAAATCATTACCTCAGGCATGAATGAAACCCAACCTACAAAATTAAAACAGGTTTAACTCGACCTTCGAGCAAACCCTTGCATCATTGTATTTTTCGCAGCAGCATCAAAGGCAAATTTTTTCTCAAACTCAAGCTCAAACCCTGGCCCGTATCCCATGCGAGCACCTTCTTCAAGAATCGTTCGATACACGTAGTGCGTAAATTCAGGAAACTTTTGCCGCATCTCACCATGATCATATCCCAATTCAAACATGCGATTAAGTGCGATACCAACTGCTGGACTTCTATTTTTACCACGAGTACAATGCACAACCAGTCCCTCGCATCCCGCATTTCGGGCCTCAACAAAATCAGAAATAATATTACAGGCAATCTCTGCGGTAATCAAACCAGGGTCATTTTTATGTAAACCAGGCCACACATCATCAAACACATACATTTTCTTTGAAACATACATCGGATGAACAACTGCCTTAGCATGCATCCGTGCATCACTTGCGATGGCATAACTAGGTTTAATTTGAATAACATGGGTAGGTACAGAGGGGATAAACGAGAATAGCATTCCTTCAAGACCGGTAATATGAAGTTGCATAATGAAACGAAACTGAAAGGAACTTTAAAAACTAATCTATCTCTTTTGAAAAATAAATTTTGATAATGAAAACTACCCCTCGCATTCCCAATCTAACTAAATCTATCAACATCAATTCCATTATCTTTTTATACCACCTCCTTCGTTCAACAAACCATGTCAATAAAAAAAGGGGTTTTAGCAGTATTCGCAGACAAACGTCTCTACCTATACACCCTCTTTGACATTCTACTTGTTGCTATGCTCTATGTATCAATGACTAGTTTTGGCGCATACATCCAATCACACTCATCAGCGCTACAAGGAGTAGATCTAAGCAATCTAATGCAACAAGACCCTGCCAAAGCATCCGCCACACTAGACGAAATAAAATCGTTTCTCATCATTTTCATTGTGGTAATAGTAGGTCTCTTCATAACGAGCATAGTCACCTTCTCTCTATTGCAAGGCATCATAGAAAACGATATAACAAATCAAAAACTGAACAAACTCGCACGCTGGATACCCTTCAATCTACTTATAATTATACCACTTACCATCGCAGGACTGGTACTAGCATTAATAAATATTTTATTTCAATCTCTCTTTAATCTACTCCCTGATATCGCCGCAAGCATCCTCAAAAACATCGTACTTCTCTACCTCCTCGCAACATTCATCATTCTCGTACATCTCCTCTATAGACACTTCGTTATCTCCCACAAAATGTGGGCAAGTATTGGCGAAGGGTTTCACTATTTTTTTAGTAACAAAAAGAAAGTTGCATTCCTTTCAATGATTGGTGCAATTGGATTCCTACTTGTAGGCCTTCTCCTCATCCCACTTCAATACTTCTCACTTGGAATTACCACTATCTATTTCATCGCAACGCCGCTTTACCTTCTAGTATGTGAAATGATTCGACTTCAAGTACACACACTCTAAGAAAAAGAATTACACCAAAAAAACAAATTTCTATTCTAATTATCGAGAAAGTAATAGAGGATCATGGCCCATTTTCACCAATTGATTAAATACTGGCCGAAGTTCCTCATACCTTCTACCGGCTTCTTCTGCTAATCTATCTGCATGTGCATACAGATCCGGCTTTCCTCGGCATTCCACACTCGCTTTATTCGCTTCACGGATAGCTTGATAAATGCCTGTTGTATCTATAGTTTTATGCTCAAATCGAAGTAGTATATCGAGGCTAATCATAACGGACGCACGATTTTCGTAACCTCTCTCATCCATCAATACTCGATAACTCCCTAAAGGCAAATTTTCATAAAAATTATTCATATTATAATCAGGGCAATCGTCATAATATCTATTTTGAAAGGCTAAATTTAAACCTTTAGCTGTAAATTTAATAAATCCCACTTTCAACAATCCAAACCAAATCACAATTCGAGGCCCACAGAAACCTTTATAAACAAAACCCCAAAACACAAGGATAAAATGTTCTATACCGTAAAAGTCAAAGACTACATCCGTGTACCACCCGCTATGTTTAACTTAGGTAAACAGGAAGCAGTCCTCAAAAACATCAAAGCAACCTATGACAACCACGTTTCAAAAGAATTTGGATATGTTATTGGTGTCATCTCAACTGGCAATATAAAAGAAGGCGTAATCATCCCTGGTGACGGCGCTGGTTACTATGAAACCGAATTCGAACTCCTCGTATTCCGACCTGAAGTAAACGAACTTGTCTTTGGAAAAGTACGAGACATCACTGATTTTGGAGCATTCATCGACATCGGTGGCGTTGAAGGAATGGTTCACATCTCACAAAGTATGGACGATTTCGTATCCTTTAGTAAAGAAAAAGTCTTACAAGGAAAGAAAACCGGACAAACCGTAAAAGTTGGCGACAGATGCAAAGCACGTATCATTGCAGTATCATATAAAGATCAAAACAATCCAAAAATCGGTTTAACCATGCGACAAGAAGGACTAGGTCGTGTTGAATGGGTAGATCAAATGAATTCCGCACCAAAAGCAAAAGAAGATTCAGAATAAAAATAAATCAACGAGACATAAACCATGGTTAAAAAAAAAGTATGCAAACGCTGCAAATTGTTTGTTGAAGGAAACGTATGCCCCTGCGGTGTATCCTCATTTACAACCACATTCCAAGGACGCCTCTTAATTACTGATCCTGAAAATTCCCTAATCGCAAAGAATGTAGGAATTACAACCAAGGGAGAGTATGCAATTAAGATTCGCTAAGACCATACTCAAATATAACGACTAAACATACAAAATTCAAATAAATAAAATCAAAGAATTCGATAAATAATAAACAATACAAAAATCAAATTTAGGTGAATAACAATGCAATTAAATGTAACATCAAAAACAGAAAACGTATTCTTAAAGCGAATTGAAGTAAAAGGTATCGCAACCTTTGAAAAACAAACTCCGAGCAACAATGAAGTAGCTCAAGCTGTTGCTAAAGCAGTTGGAACAGAAGCAAAGAATGTTGTTGTAAAACAAATAAAAACTGAGTTTGGCACAACCAAAGCTCACGTAAGCGCACTTGCTTACAAAGACGAAACTTCAAAAAACTCAACTGAAGCAACTACTCATCACACTAAAAAAATAGCCGAAGAAGCAAAGAAGGCTAAAGAGGCGCAATAAAATGGCAGCACCAGCAAAGAAACCAGCAGCAAAGGCACCAGCAGCAAAAGCAAAGAAAAAAGGCCCACTCACCGCAAAATTATACGACGTAAGTGGTCCAAAGATTGCTCGAAAAAACAAATTCTGCCCAAAATGTGGTCCAGGATACTTCATGGCTGCTCACGCAAATCGAATTGTGTGTGGCAAATGCGCATATACTGAGTACGTAAAGAAGTAATTTTTTTTGTATTAAATTTTATCTTTCTTAAAACTTTTTTTCTCACAAAAACTTTACTTATAATCAACACATTTATATCCCTTCTTCGCTTCAAAATAATTGAGTTGATACAATGAAACGCAAATCAAATAAATTTCTACTCCTCATCTTGACCATCTTATTACTTTCAACATACTATTACTTCGTTCACTACAAAGGATACAACCCCTTTGATACCATCAATGGAAAATCAACCACCACCACAGGTGAAACAGCTTCCTCCATTGAAACCAGCATAGAAGTAACATCTTATGTCACAAGCAATGGCGACTTCAACATCACCTTCTGCCCTAGTCAAGCATGTCTCAATCAATACCTAAATGTAATTAATAGTGCACGAACTAAACTTGATTGCGCTGTCTACGAACTCGATCATCCTCAAATACAAGCAGCCATACGAAATAAAGCCTTATCTATCCAGGTACGAATCGTAACCGACAGTGACTATCTCAAAGAATTCAATGAACCATATGTTAAAACCGATAAAAGCGGTCTGATGCACAACAAATTTTGTCTCGCAGACAACTCTACCCTATTGGCCGGCTCCGCAAACCCTACCGAAAACGATATGGGCAAAAATAATAACAATGTCATCGTCACCACATCAAAAGACCTCATCACCAATTACCAAGACGAATTCGACGAAATGTGGTCAGGCATATTCAAAAAAGGCACCCCTACAAAAACACCTGACCTCATATTAGGTGACCCCACAAACCAAAATTCAATAATAAAGATCAGCAACTATTTCTGTCCAGAAGACCACTGCGAAGACCACGTCGTAGCCGAATTAAACAAAGCAACGAGCAGTATCGATTGCATGGTCTTCTCCTTCACCTCCGACCCTATTGGCAACGCCTTAGCGCTCAAACATACCGAGAACATTCCCATCCGTTGCATCTTTGAAACACGTCAAGAGTCAGAGTTCTCTGAATATGAAAAACTCAAATACCAAAACCTCGACGTTCATCTTGACGGCAACAAATATACCATGCACCACAAAGTGTTCATTATTGATAACAAGACAGTCATCACAGGTTCATTCAATCCATCCGCTGGCGGCAACACAAGAAATGATGAAAACATCATGATCATACATTCAAAATCCATCGCAACATTATACACGGAAGAATTCATGGAAGTATATGGTGCTGCAATAGTGAATGAAACGATAAAAGAATAAACCAAACATTTTTAAAGTGGTGGTCATATTAATAACCGCATGGTTAAAATAATAACCATGCCTCTAATATGGATGAACTATTCAAAAACAATACCTATCGCCTACTCGAGCTATTCATCAAATTCCCAAATAAGGATTTTTCCATAAGGGGAATCGCTCGTGATCTAAAACTCAGCCATGCAACAATCATAAAGTATATGGCTGACCTTGAGAAATTAAATCTAATCAAAAAGAAAGATACCACTCTATATCCCACGTATTACGCAAATACAGAAAGTATAAAGTACAAATCCTACAAAAAAAATTGGCTAACATTCCAGATAACAGAATCAAAAGTAATTGAATATATCCAAAATGAAATATATCCATCATCCATCATTCTGTTTGGCAGCGGAGCAAAAGGCACATTCACCGAACAAAGTGACATAGATATTTTTGTAGAAGCCAACCAAGGCAAACTAGACTTAAGTAAATATGAAAAAAAACTCAATAAAAAAATCAACCTTCTATTCGAATCCAACATAAATACCCTCTCAAAAGAGCTACGAAACAACATTATCAACGGAGTCATCATATCTGGCTTCCTCAAAGTAAATTAAGAATCCAAAGCTAACTGATAAACATAAAAATAAATCGAAGGACTCACAATGGCAAACGAAATGAGCTGGAAAGAGTGTACGGAAGAAAAAATAATCTCAAGGACTGACCCTGACGAAGAAAGAGCAAACCAGATGCAACAGATGGCAAATGTACGCCTAGCTTTTTGGGATCAAAAGATTGCCAATGAGTTCAGTACTCTCAAAGTAGAAGCATACTATGACATTATCAAAGAACTCATATTTGCTCACCTCTACAAAAATGGGTACAACAGTAGCAATCACCTTTGCCTTATTGCGTACCTCAAAGAGAAAATGACTGACTTCGATTTTGAAATACACAAAATTGATGAATTACGAAGAGTAAGAAACGATATCAACTATAGGGGATTACAAATTCCAAAAGACTACTTACAAAGAAATGAACCTGAATTCAAAATCATAATCGAAGAATTAAAACAAAGACTATGACCTTGCTAACTCCGTGAAAGATAAGACGATTTTATAAATCATAAAGGAATAGTAAACTCCATGGGTAGGGAAACAGCCAATACGGGTGGCATACATGAAATTCATATTACCAAAGAAGATCGTAAGAAATGGGAGAGAGAAGATACCGAATCAACCCGGGAGTTCAAAGATGCCTTACATAAGTGGCGAAAGGATAAAATTCACAATCAACCCAAACCCTATTCTCAAAAATACATAAAATCTTCAGAAAACACCTCTCAAAACTATATTTATGAAAATGAATATGCACCTGCCAATAAAGATAGAAACAAAGAAATAGGCAACAGCGGAGGCGAGTATGAATTCCATATCACTAAAGAAGACCGCAAGAAATGGGAAACCGAAGACACTAAATCTACTCTTGCCTTTAAGGAAGCATTGCATAAATGGCACGGAAGTCCAAAATTTAAACTCCAAAATGTTCTATGGAAGGTCAAGAAAAAACTTAACCAAATGGGGTGGATTTTAGGGATAATCCTAATAATTATTTTCATCTATCTATTAAAAAATAATGGTATCTAAAAATGAGAAAACGAGGAACAATAATAATTGAAACAGATGAGGGTATATTATTAACAGCTATGAGTAGTGGGACTTATCTTCTGCCTGGTGGTGGTGTCAATAAAGGGGAATCGAGATTTCGAGCTGCAATAAGAGAATTAGAAGAAGAAACCGGCTTAAAGGCAAATTATGCCGAAATAATCTTCCGTCACGTAAGTAAAAGCCAAGAACACACCGTAGTTTTAGTAAAAGCACGCGGAATTCCTTTTCCTAAACGAGAAATCAAATTTATTGATTATTATCAACCAAATAAAAAAATCAAAATGTCTTCCGGCACTAAAGAGATAATCGAGAAATATTACCACTGGAAAAAACATACTAATCATCAAAAAGATGATTAAACATTAAAACAAGAATTAAAACAAAGATTAAACTAAATTATCTTTTCACAGATTCATGACCACACTGATATCGCTGCGTAGGATTTGCTGAAAGTGCAACGAGAACCGGACCATAAATTGCATGTTTCACATAATGGCTATCCAGTATTATACCAGCAAGATTTACTACATCAGCAATCCCCTTTTCATGGCGTCGTGTTCCTAGCCCAATTTCATCAACAAAACGATTCATCGTAGCTAAATCGAAATATGAGACCACACTCTCACCATCACTACATGCATCGATGTTACCATCTACAATCAAATGTAACCCCATCCCTTTATGAGTATACCTTCCATCCATATCTTTTCCAAAATAAACATCACGAATAACGGATCTTGAAGTTACTAATTCCAATTCATCAGGATTACAAACAAGTACTCCTTCAGCTTCAAATACTTCAGCAAGACCTTCTATTCCCTCTGGACTTCTAACATACAACCTAAATAATTCCGTCATTTTAATTCCCATCCAAATTAGCTATTCCGATAAATCAAACTTCATTTATAAAATATAAGCACAAAAAACATCTTAATCAAAACACCAATCCCCCACAAACCTTTTTAAAACCTCAATAAAATACCACTCTCACATGGTAGACTTAATCATCACTGAAAAGCCAAGCTCCGCAAAAAAAGTAGCGGAAGCATTAGCCGACGGAAAGCCTATCCAAAAAAAATCCAAACAATCATCCTACTACGAACTTTCACATAACGGAAAAGATATAATTGTCACATCCGCAGTTGGTCATCTCTTCGGCCTGGTTGAAAAAAACAAAGGAAAATGGACATACCCAGTCTATGATATAGAATGGCAAGAATCCTACAAATCTTCTAAAGATCTAAAGTATGTAAAAGACTACATCGATACTATTCGCGACCTCTCCAAAAAAGCGGATTCATTCACTATCGCCTGCGATTACGATGTAGAAGGAGAAGTAATAGGATACAATGTCGTACGATTCGTGTGTAAACAAAAAGACGCGAGTCGAATGAAGTTCTCAACTCTAACAAAACAAGATTTAATCGACTCATACGCACAGCGAATGAACCACATTGATTGGGGACAAGCTAACGCGGGTGAGACCAGACACATGCTTGACTGGTATTATGGTATTAACGTCTCTCGTGCCTTAACAGCATCTGTCAAAGCAGCCGGATCATTTAAAATTCTCTCCGCCGGTCGAGTACAAGGGCCAACTCTCAAACTATTAGTGGATAGAGAGCGAGAAATATCAAGTTTCAAACCTGAACCATACTCCCAAATAAAACTAATAGGAGAAGCGAAAAAAGAAAAAATCGAAGCAGAGCATCAAGCAGACCGCATCTTTGATTCCAAAGAAACAAAACGCATCATGGCGAAGATTAAGGATCAAAAGACAGGAACAATCAAAGACCTCAAAAAAACAAAGCGAGAACAATCTCCTCCCGTCCCATTCGACCTCACAACTCTGCAATCAGAGTCATACAACCAATTCAAAATAACACCAAAAGAAACACTTGAAATCGCGCAGTCACTCTATCTTGCAGGAATCACATCATACCCTAGAACATCATCCCAACAACTCGATCCAAAATTAGGATTCAAAGCAATTCTAACCAACATTTCAAAACAATCAATCTACTCTGAACTCGCAAAAGAACTTCTCAAACTCAAAGAATTAAAACCAAACAACGGGAAAAAAACAGATCCAGCGCATCCTGCTATTTATCCAACGGGCCTCGCTCCAAAAGAACTCAAACCACGAGAATTCAAACTTTATGACTTAATCGTAAAACGCTTCATGGCTACATTTGCGGAGCCCGCAGTAAGAGAAACCATCGAAGCACAAATAGATGTGAACACCGAGATATTCATAACCAAAGGTACAAGAACATTACAGGAAAATTGGCACATTTTCTACAAACCATATGTTAAACTCGAAGAAATCACTCTCCCGGCTCTCGCAATAAATGACAAAATAAACATCACTGAAATAAAACAATTCGATAAACAGACAGAACCGCCAAATCGCTACAACCAATCATCCATCATTAAAGAACTTGAAAAGCGAAACCTCGGAACAAAAGCAACGCGAGCTGATATTCTAGACCGCCTGTTCCAACGTGGTTATGTTGAAGGAGTACAAATCAAAGTATCTCAATTAGGAATTGAGACAACCGAAATACTTGAAAAATACATTCCAATAATCGTTGATGAAAAACTCACCGCCTATTTCGAAGCCGAGATGGACAAAATTCGCGAAGGAAAAGAGAAGCAACAAAAAGTCCTTGACGAAGTAAAAAAAACGCTCACTCCAATTATGGAATCGCTCCATAAAAAAGAAAAACAGATTGGTCAAGAAATCTTAAAGAGCGTAAAAGTTACCCGTGACGCTCAGAATTTTATTGGCTCTTGTAAAGCATGTCCTGACGGAACGCTGCAAATGAAAAAAGGGAAATTCGGCTTCTTTATAGCCTGCAATAAATATCCTGAATGTAAAGTAACATTCAAAATCCCGCAAGGAGCAATTGTCAAAGGCCTTGGCAAAACCTGTGAAAAATGCACATATCCTCTCGTTGAAGTACGTGCAAAAGCCAAACGTCCATCGCAACACTGCATCAACCCAAGTTGCGAGACAAAGCTACTTAACCAAGCAGCCATGCAGCAGTATGCCCAAGATCAACAAGAAAAACAAGACGCAAAAGACGCGCTCTCACCATCTACAACAGTCAAATCAAAGAACACTGATGACACCACAGTAGAAAAACCAGCAAAAAAAGTAACCAAGAAAACAGCAAAAAAAAGTGCAGCAACAAGTACATCCTCACAAGCAACCCCTACTGCGGTACCAAACCCAGCTTCCATTACCGACAAAACATGCCCTAAATGTCAAAAACCACTTCTCAAACGCAGATCATTTTATGGAGAATTCTACGGATGCTCAGGATTCCCGGGATGTAAATACACCGAAAACATTAATCCACCTGCACCCGCACAACCAACAACCACCCCACAATCCAATATTCAATCAAAGTAATATTGATCCAGAAAATAATTCTTGTCAGAAATAAGAATTCTACCACGGAAAGGAATAACACGTCTAACTTTCAAATCTAAACTGTGGAATATAAACTCTAAACGTTACTCTCTGGATTCTAGAAGGACTAACCAATTCAAATTGGCAAATATCATCTGTAACTCCCGAAGTAAAAGAAGCCCTTCGCATAGACACATTTCCATTTGCAAGTTCACTTCGTCTACCGACCTCTTCACACATCCATTCTAAATTATCTTCTTTGGTAATACGACCAGAATCAAGAGTTCCATTTGCCAAATATGAAAAAGCCATTCTTACACGGTTATCATTATACTTACGTAAATAAGGCAACTCAAATTGTGCTAATGCCACCCAAGCAGTTTCATAAATAGCATCAAAACCTTCCCTGTGAGTAAATTTTGTGTCCATAGTAGTATTCATTGTAATCAGATAATTGATTATTGATATAATGATTATTTATATATAAATATGCGTACTATTACTACTATCAAAAAAGAACAACGCTTGGCCGCAAAACCTTTATAACTATTCCACAATCTACATCCCGTATGAACATAGAAGAAGGAACAATCATCGGACCACCTAAAGAAATAATCAAAATATCAGATACTATTTGGGAGCTTCCAACAACCTACAAAAAAGGAATGAACGTTCCAGCACGAATTATAGCAAATAAAAAAATCATTGACGCAATGGATCAAGGCGTCTTCAATCAAGTTTCTAACGTTGCCTGCTTGCCTGGCATCCAACAATTTGCGTATTGCATGGCTGATGGTCATTGGGGCTACGGCTTCCCCATAGGGGGCGTTGCCGCATTCGATATAAACAATGGTGGCATCATCTCACCAGGTGGAATTGGCTTTGACATCAACTGTGGAATGCGACTGATCGTAACAAATTTACACATAGACGAAGTCCGGCCTAAAATAAAACAACTTGTTGACGAATTATACAAAAAAATTCCAGCGGGCGTTGGCTGTCAAGGTTTTGTCAAAGTCTCCAAAGAAGAATTCAAAGTAATCATGAAACAAGGTGCTGCATGGTGCCTTAAAAATGGCTACGCTTGGAAAGAAGACATTGAACACATTGAAGATCATGGTTGCATTGTACAAGCTGACCCATCCAAAGTATCAGACAAAGCAATTAAACGTGGCTTTGACCAGATCGGCACACTCGGTTCAGGTAATCACTACTGTGAAATTCAAGAGGTTCGCGAAGGTTCCGTCTATGATTGGGATGCAGCTAAAGCCATGGGTATCAATAAAATTGGACAAATTTGCATCATGGTACACTGTGGCTCCCGCGGCTTTGGCCATCAAATTGGAACTGACTACTTACGAGTTTTCCTTGATGCCATGCCAAAATATGGAATAGATATTCTTGACCCCGAACTTGCCTGCGCACCATTCAAATCTCCTGAAGGACAAGATTATTACGCAGCAATGGCGTGTGCTGCAAATATGGCCTTCGTAAACCGTCAAGTAATAACCCATAGAATTCGTGAAGTGTTCAGCAGTATCTTCAACAAAACACCTGAAGAAATGGAAATGAAATTAATCTACGACGTAGCACACAACATCGCTAAGATTGAAAAACACAAAATTAACGGAGTAGAAAAAGAACTCTTAGTGCACAGGAAAGGATCAACAAGAGCGTTCGGACCTTCGCGCATTAAAGATCTACCTAAAGAATACCAGAAATTTGGTCAACCAGTAATCCTTGGCGGTTCCATGGAAACAGGATCATACCTTTTACTTGGAACTGATGGAGCAGACATGACATTCTCATCAACTGCGCACGGTGCGGGAAGAACCATGAGTCGAGCAAAAGCCAAGCGAGAAATCGTAGGAGCAGATTTACAAAAAGACATGGAAAAAAGAGGCATTTACGTACATGGCTCAAGCATGGCAGGACTTGCTGAAGAAGCAGGGTGCGCGTATAAAGACATCGAAAGTGTCGTTGACAGTTTAGAAGAAGCTGGAATCACACGTCGAGTAGTGGCCCTCAAACCGATAGGAAATATCAAGGGATAAACTCTTACTTTTTAATATAAATTATTTTTAATTTATTTACCTGTACCAATCATTAGAAATTTCTACTTAAAAAAAACATAATTTTGTTTACGCAGCTCTAAATTGGAGAACATTTCCGTTATTAAAACCATCATTCATCCAGGTTTCAAGCCCCACTTTTTCGATTCGTTGAGAAATATCCTTCATTAACTCCTTTATTGCTTCCTCTGGCTCCCTTCCTAAACCATCCGGAGAAGCAAAACTCGCACCTCGAAATTGAAACTCAAATTTATTCCAAGATGAATTGAATGTTGCTGAAACACCGCAATTTCGCTTCGCAGCACTTGAACCTTCAAGAAGAACTTCAAAGGCTATCTTCGCAACAACAACTGGAATCTCAGGAACATCTTGTAAAAATGGGGAATTAATTTCAATAAATTTGTTCGCCTCCCCCATATTTTGTAAAGAATGAACAAATAGGGCCGTGTCTTCATTCGCTTTCTTGCGAACCTCATTAGATAGATCAATTACTTTGACTTTCCAGGGTTTCAAAACCTTATCCAAACCTAATTTCAACGCAACCGCATAATTTTTCTTATTCTTATCCAAATAAGAGTTTGCCAAATTTTGACGTTGTTGAACCCATTCATAATTCTCAACATGCAACAAAACATGAATCGCAGCGAGTCGAGAATGAAAATCAGCATACACATTCAATAGCATTCCAACCACAAACTGTGTTGGTTCTCCTCTTAAAAACATCCTCAAATCTACCTGTACTGTTGCATCTAGAATTTCTTCTTTTACATCCAATATAAGAACATCTGAATTCGTCACTTTTAATGTTAATATTCTCTTCGATAGTCTTTTAATAATCTCCAAATGCTCTGAAATTAACTTAACTTTCTCAAGCATGTGATCTTTCACTATTGGGTTTTTTCGAACTACCCCCGTGATTATTTCACCAATTGATGCCTCAATTTTATGAACATCCTCTGCTAATCGAACTAAATGAGGATGAATTCGCATAAACAACCAAGAAGCTTCTGATATTGTCGTTTTAGTCCTCATACTTCTAGGAATGCGTCGTAACGATTCAATTGTCTGCAAGTTACGCTCAGCTGTCATAGCAGCAGCAAGAAGACCTTCTACTTCTAGAATTGTCTGTTTGAACATCATCTGTTCCTTGACAATAATCTTATCCGCTTCCTGTTGAAATCCCGCCATAATCTATCAATAAAAAAGAATGAAATGAGACTTAATAAACCTAACTAATATGAGAAAATACCAATAAACAAAACACTCCATCAAAAAAAGTATTACTGTACGGAATCTATTTAGTATGAATACCAAACTTTGTCCTAACGAAATCATCAAGACTAAATTCAGACGCCGCAATTTCTATTTTTATATTTTCATATAGTTTATCAATTCCTTCTTCTGGCTCCAACTCAATACCACCTGGAATTGTACTATTCTCTATCCCTACACTAAATTTTCCCTTAGTACAAAGGTATTGAATCGTAATAAGCCATTCCCTAATCCCTTCCTCAACCTTAACTGAATACGTAAGAACAGTTCTCTTCAATTGTACGCTAGGAACGTTGTTAAGATAACCTCGCCCTGCATTAGATTCCCCAGCAAGGCCAACTCCTTCTATTGCCTGTGAATAATGTCTTTCTTCTTCATAATCCCTACTTCGATCTTTGTTCAACACAACAATTGTTTTATGACTCACTGACTTATCACGAAACGCTCTATCCAGTTGAGCTTTGATGCGCCCAATGTATCGTTGTGTATTTTTTTTCAAATACGCATTAGCAAGATTCTGTTTCTCAATCACCCAAGACTCAGCTTCCACGTGTAACAAAAGATAAACCCCTTGCAGAGTAGTATGAATACTCTCAATCATTTTAGTAATTTCAACAATAGGAGTAAAAGTTTTTGAGTCCCCAATACCATAGCTATGCTTCACGACTCGAGATTCAAAAAACTTATCCCCATCAAAATAATCTTTCTTTAGAAACAATAATAGTCTTTGCCGTAGGGATTCTAGTGATTGAAAGGATTGGGCTTCTCGCTTTGCAACCATATCCTCAACCGTATTCACCATTTCAACATATTGATGATAATCAGCCCCAAGTGCTCCTTCCAATTTATGAGTTTGCTTCTCTACTCGCATAATAAAAAGTTCGATTGAGTAAAGTATTTCTTGAACACGAGATGTAACGGCAGATGATCTAAAATTGTCATGTATATTGGTAGTAAACGCCTTTAACTCAGCAATCCTTTTTTCACACCGTTTATGTTCCGCAAGAATAACCTCCACTTCACGAATAGTCACAAGGAAAATGAGCTTTTCTCTATCTATTATCTTTACTGCCTCAGATTGAAATCCCATTTACATCTACCTATTGAACTAACACAAACAGAGTTAATAAACCTAACTAATATTAAAAACAAATTTACAAAACACAATTTCAAGAAAAATACAAAAAAAGAAAAATCAAAGAAACATTCAACCTAATTCACTTCCGCACTCTTCACTTTGGGTAGTGGCAGAGGGCTTGGTAAATTAATTTCTTCAGAAATTTTGATCGCCTGAATATTTCCTTTATGAAGTGCAGCATTAGCAATCTGTTCCATCACGGAACCAGGAATTTTTTTATCTTTATCCCAACCCTTCTTAATTGCTTCCACAACTAAAGTTTCATCAACAAAAAGAACCTTACCCTCAACAACAATAGAACCTAAATCAGGTTGATACGTGCAAGTAAACGAGAAAGTAAATTTAAGCCCTTTTTTACCTTCCAAAGTAAACTCCATATCTTCAACATTTTTAAGAGAAACAGTATTATCAATTCGTACTTGACCACCAAGCGCACTCAAATTTCGCTCGGCACTTAATTTATGAACATCGATTTTAACAATTGGCATAATGACCACCTTCTATTTTTGTAAGACAATAGACTCCAAACCACTTATTTCCTCAGTTATCTTCAAGAGCATAAAGCACTAAGCTTCTTTATAAATTTACTGCAACAACTTTCTTTATAAGTGAAAAAATCAATCGATTAAAACTCAATCCACTTAAAATTTAAACCACCTTACCTTTAGAAAAACCATACAAATGTCGTCTCGTTGCCTGAGGATTTCCAGAATTAATCACAACTGATTCTGCAAATTCCAAAACATCCTTCGGCTCTTCTACAAGTAATCTTGCAAGACTTTCCTCTTTCAACATATTTGAAATCACATGGGAATCACACGTGGCAATGCGCAGCGCAAGAGTACCCGTATCTTCACGCCACTCACGAGTAAACGTATCCACCAAATAAATAGTAGGCACGCCATCGCAATATAAATTCTTCATTATTGCCTCATTATATGCTCCCAAAACATAAAGAAATCGTTGTTCTGCATTGCACAACTTCCAATCCACTTTGCGAAGGTAACGAGCTACATGGGTTTCACCAACACCAATTGCACAATAATGATCAATCTTTTTTGGCTTTAATGATCCATACTCCAACTCAAACATATCTCCTGGAGATAAAGCAACAACTACATCACACGTAAACTCCTCCGCAGGCGGCAACACTTTTTGCATTTTCAAACAACTATCCCGTGCATTCTCCAGAGTAAATTGATTAGCTAAGTTATATCGGGCAACAATTTGTTCAATGGAAATATTCCCTTGGCAACTATCTAAAAGAATATCGCAGCACTCTGCATTGCCAGATGCCCCAATAATATAATGTAGCCCTGCAAGTATTTTGGGAGTATATTCTTTTGATTCTTCCTGTAAAGTTTCCTCACAAGAAATAAGTTGATCTCCAATAACGACCGCCAAATCATCGCAAAGCCGAGCACCAATAATAATAGTCATACCCCATTCAGGCAATGCTTTTTTTAAAAAGATAACTCTCTTTTTTAGCACAAAACCAACCAAACCAACCATAACAAATCCAACAAACGAACCTCTAATTAGGCATGGGAAGAAATCCATCCAACAAAGCTTTTCCGCGCTCTATCTTTGGACCACGAAGCTGTCCCAAAACCAACTCGCGTACGTTTCTATAATCCTCGCCATCAAGTAAATGCTCTATCCCAGATTTAGCAACCTTTGGTGCTAAAAGTCCATTCGTAAACCCTCGCTCAATACGTTGCATAAGAATAGTTGAAGAATAGTTAATTGACATGAACTGATGACCAAAAATGAGATAAATTGAAGGAACTCCGCCACAACCTATAACCGACTCCACACTATTATGATACGCATGAAGTAATGCAAGCATAGATTCACTTCGACTAAGTTTAGACCAGTCTGACACCGGCGCAATATGTCCAAGCGTGTCAAATGCAATATTTGATCCATTACCTGTTGCCACATATGCTGTTCCCACTTTAAGACCTTTACTCGTGAATTCACGCAAGGGATATGCATCGTTTGCTCGAACAGAAATAATTGATGATGCCCGAGTATAACGAGATCGACTTGAAATTGATCCAATAGTTGATGTTTTTCTAAATTCTCTTCGTATTTCTAAGTATTCTGCAACTGACAAATAATGAGTTCTAACATCATTACTAGTTCCCCTATTAGTATCTTTTTCTTTGAAAAAATCCCAAAACGGGACTATCCCACTAAACCCTAATACTTCCGTTCCCTGTTCTGTTGGACGCACCATTAATTTAGAAGGATAATACAGCTTTTCTTGTCCACTACTCGCCTGCGTATCAGCCATCACAATAGAATAATCCTTCTGTGCAGCACCAATTACAATCGTCATAAAGGAGATTTTCCGTCCTCCATTTTTAAGCCTTTCTCACAAGACTGCTCTGTAGTTTTTTTTCAAACCATTAACAAAAAAAACACCCGAAGTATGACCTATTCCATAACTTATATAAACACCAAAACCCACAAAAATCATGAGGAAAAAGACCATGGAAGAATACCACACACCCAAAATAAATACACAAGCACCAACGTTCACAACCAAATCGTATCATAACGGAAAAGATACTACTATCAATCTAACCGATTACAAAGGAAAATGGGTCATACTTTTCTTTTACCCTGCAGACTTTACATTCATATGTCCAACTGAGTTAGGTGACATGGCAGACCACTACAGTGCATTCCAACAACTCGGAGTAGAAATACTGAGCGTATCAACAGATACGCTTTTTGTTCATAAGGCATGGCATGACAACTCACCAACTATTGCAAAAATTAAATTCCCAATGCTTGCCGACCCAACCGGAACTATTTGCAAAGCCTACGGAACATATATTCCAAGCGAAGGTCTTGCACTGAGGGGAACATTCATTATTGATCCTGACGGAGTCCTCAAATCCTACGAATTAAATGACAACAGCATTGGACGATCTTCTGTTGAACTCATTCGAAAAATCAACGCCGCCCAGTTTGTACGAACACACGGTGGAGAAGTTTGTCCAGCCAATTGGAATCCAGGATCAAAAACTCTCAAACCAGGTCTTGATTTAGTGGGGAAAATATAATCATTATCCTCAGTGTCAACAATAAATAACAAAATACGACTACAAAACATATCGGAGAACACTATCATGGCATACGAACCCAAAAATTTTGAACACCTACTTGGCCTACCAGGCTTTAGTGAGAACTTACTCAAGAACCACTTCACCCTCTATCAAGGCTATGTAACAAATACGAACAAAGTACGAGACCTGCTCTCAAATTTGCTAAAAGAAGGAAAAACGGCAACACCTGAATTTGCAGAATTAACAAGACGCTTAGGTTGGGAATTCAATGGTATGCGGCTTCACGAATTATACTTTAGCAATCTCAGCAAAACACCATCAAAACTCTCAGCAACAAATCCACTTGGAAAGAAAATCCAAGAACAATTTGGATCCATTGAAAATTGGGAAAAAGAAGCAAGAGCAATTTGTACCATGCGTGGCATAGGCTGGGCTGTCCTCTACTTTGATCATATAAATAATCAGCTCATAAACTGCTGGGTCAATGAACACGACGTAGGCCACCTCTCAACTTGTGTACCACTCGTAGTAATTGACGTGTTTGAACACGCATACATCACGGACTTTGGCATAAAAAGAGCAGATTATGTAGACGCAATATTCAAATTCTTGGACTTCGCTCCTCTTGAAGAACGATATCTCAAAGTCGGTGGAAAGTAAGCATACTTTTTTATATTATCTTTTTTTCTATTAAAATGTTTTAATTAAATTCTAACTAAATAACCTTTTAAAGTAACAACACAAAAAACCTATTATGGAAACAATAATCCCAAATAAAACTTCACATGACACCCCAGAACTAATCTCAGCAATTCCAAATAATCTCTCCACTATAGGTCCACAAGTTCTTATCATGGAGTATGAAACAACAACGCTCCTCAAGGAACCAGAAGGAGATCTCTTTTTTTATCACGGCTCTGATTGTGGAATTGCAAGACTCATTTTGCAACCAGCTATATCAGCAATGATTACAAAACGGAGTAATGCAAACATAATTAAGCATGGCTCCTATGAAGATAAATTCGGAAAAGTGAACAAAGATACCCAAGAAATTGGTCAAGAAATTTTATTCACCCAAATGGTAACCATGCTTCATGCCGGAAGTCCTTTTCAAACAACAAACGAGCAAATGTACGAAGTAAATTTACAAAATAGAAAAATAACGATGTATGACAAATATACCTCTGTGAATTTAGCTGGAGAGCATGCTGAGTTGACCTTACCCATTCAAATTCCTCATTTACAACGAACACTCGATGGAAAAATTCAATACGGATTCGAGCAACACTCAAATGCAAAAAGTCTAACGCAAAGACTAAAAGACACACCAAAAGTACTATTTCAAACTCAAAATAGCAGATATACAACAGTACGATTATTACATGAACTAATAACCGCATATCAAAGACAGAATTAGCTATTTTTTTATTTTAATAATAAACTAGAAATGTTCCATAATAAATAAACTTTATAATTATGAAAAAGTTACCACAAATCTTCTTCAGGTTTACCTTTAGACAAATCCCAATCCGCCGGTTTCTGTCTCATAATTGCTAAAACAATTGAATCAACTCTCCTCGGAATAAAAGGGGTTCGTGACATCTCGAGCTCTATATCAACGCCAGCTAAAAAATCCATATCCTTAAACTGAGGCACTTCATCTAGACCTTTAAACCCACCAAACATGTAATCATGTGGCATTCTGCCCATAACTTCAATCCATCGAGCATCTTTTTCATCCTGAGTATCCTCTTTACGCGGAGCATCCTCGGATACAACAGAATTATAATTCAATCTAACGGGAATTTCTGCAACATTAGAAGATGCTACTGGAATAACCGCAGGAACATAAACATGAGCTACAACCTTGGGTTCAACATGTAATGGTGCATATTCTTGAACGGTTCCAACTTTATTCTGCCAACCTCTAAGTACATGATCAACCAACCGGTACAAACCAGAATCATGTCGTCTCTCAATTTCAAGCTTTTCAGCCTCAATGACCGGAATTGCAAGTTCGCCACTCTCATGCTGACGACTAATTCTTTCTCCTTCAACTAAAAATCCTGCCGTTTCAGGATCAAATTTACTATTAATATCAGGAATTAAATCAAATCCTCGAACTTGGTATCTGCTCATATAATCAAAAAACACCTCTATATTTAAATAAGTTACTACTAAAAAGAAACAAAATGAGTTTAATCCTCATTTAAGCCAAATAACCCCAAGGTTTTTATTAAACACCATAACCACAACCCAAATGCACTGCCTCCACTGCAAAGAAAAAGCAATATACAGTAAAGAACGACTCTGTATTGAACACTTCAATAATTATGTATACAAACGAGTAGAAAAAGTTCTAGACCGAATAGACGTCAATAACCACCGCTTCCTAGTAGGTGTTTCCGGAGGAAAAGATAGTGCAACCGTAGCCTACGCACTATCCAAATACACTCAAAATTTCGAACTTGTCTACCTCGATTTAGGCATCACAAAATACAGCGAAGAAAGTAAAGTAGCTGTAGAAAAACTCGCAACCCTACTCGACAAAAAACTCAACATCATCAGCTTCAAAGACGAGCATTTCACCATAACCGAAGCACGAAGGCAAACCAGTTGCGGCAAAATAAGAGGTAGCATCTGTGGAACATGCGGACTCTCTAAACGATTCTATCTCAACAAATTCGCTCAAGAACACAATTTCTCAACCGTTATAACCGGACACAATCTAGATGACGAATTAGCTTTCTTAATGATGAATCTCAGAAACCAAGACTTGCTCCAGCTCTCACGTGTAGGACCAATTGTCAAATCAGATGAGAAAATGAAGCTTGTGTGCAAAGTAAAACCACTCTACTACTTAACTGAAAAGGAAAACCGTCTCTTTGCTATCATCAACAAACTACCAGTTCATACCGGTGAATGTCCATACGCAACCGACAACATGCAAATAGAAATGAAAACCCACATGAACGCTATGGAAGAAAAATTCGACCATTTCAAATACAACGTCACAAGGACACTTAGAAAGCTCATCGCGTTAGGCCAAGACAAAATTGAAAGTGAAGCAGTTAATGTAGTTGAATGTAAATCCTGTGGCTTCCCAACAATAGAAGGCCGAGACAAATGCAGATTTTGCGTAACAAAAGAGCAAGTATTAGCTGAACAACAAATCCATAATCAGAAACAACAATAGCTTCAAAAAACCAAGTCCAACCAAAAGTTTAATAAATAGAAACCCAAGAATTTCCCTTAAAGCGGTAGTCGTATAGAGGCTAGTATGTGGCCTTGCCAAAAGCAAATTCATCATGCTTCGCAAGCAGGCTGCGACCGGGGTTCGATTCCCCGCTACCGCACTTCCTTCTCAGTCAGGTTCCCTCAGGCTTTGTTTATAAAGAAGCCAGTTACGCACGTGACTGCGGGTAAGGTGCGTAGACGTCTGGCGGGAACGTACTTGACGGTATCATGCGATGGGTGGGAACATACTTTATGGTGTGATGCACCAACCATGCATTGAAATTCTTTTCCAAGTTGAAAATATGCACAAATACGGGCTGGAATGGAGGGTCAATCCCCTGGTTGTGAATTTACCTTCCGGTCTAGTTCATCATATTTACTTAAGAAGAAGATAAACGTAAAAAAAATTAAGTTATCAGAAAGTGTATTTCATCGTAGTAGGATTCGTCCTTCTTTCTGGCCAGTTAAAATTTGGTGTAGATCGTAAAGAACTGCTACATTTCTTCCATAATTTTTAGCAATATCGCCACCAACACTAAGAACCGTACTTAATGGTTGGTCTAAAGCAGGTTTTCCCATCCAGGAATCATTAGTGGAGCCATTTCGATTCACGAAACGAACAGAAGCACCATCTAGACCTGTGACATAATCTCCAGCTCGATTTATAGCATACGCTGGTAGCTTACTTGTGCCAGCTGCATTTACGATTACGACTCCGGGTTTAATGGTATACAATGAGTCAACTCTGCATACATTTTTCCACTCTCGGTGATTAATGACAATTCCTTCAGGAAATACGGTTGGTACCAGTTTTCGTAAGCTTTCTTCCTCTACTTCAATAGGAGGAATTGCTCTCCCTTGTCCATAATCAATAGAACCATCAGTTTCAATAGTCACACCATGTGATCTTGCGAATGATTCAAAGTCTCGAATAACGGTCACTAGATTTTCTGGGATTGGATTCATTTTATTTCTTCCTCGTAAGCTTCTTTTTAGAGTTTAAAATGGAGTTATTATTTAAATGTTTTGGTGAATTGTAACTACAGAGGGACTAATTAAGCCAAATTGACTTAGTCAACAGAAGATCTTAAATATCATCCCTACTTTTTGTCGTCTAAGAAGCACAGGATGAAGGGGGTCTGGAGTGGAAGCACCGACAGCCGCTACCGCACTTACCTTCTAGTAATGTTCCCTCAGGCTTTGTTTATAAAGAAGCCAGTTACGCACGTGACTGCCAGTAAGGTGCGTGGACGTTCGGCGGGAACAAGCTTTTTGGTATCATGCGATGGGAGGGAACATGCATTGTGGTGTGATGCGACGTTTTTGAGATTTGTGGGGCAGAAGTCTATGGTTTGAGGATATCTCGTGCAAAGCGGTTACAATAGTCATTCATAAAAAGCCCGAGAGAAGCAGGAGGAAAAAAGTGAAAAGTTCTTACATCTTCTTCTAATTTAGATATCGGGTAGTTCTTCTGGATTAAGTAATCACGAACTAGCGATAGATCGGTTCCATCGTTTCTACCTTCAGAAGCTAAATAATGAATAGCAAGATCATCATCATGAGTTCCGGGATCATAATCAATCCCATCATGTATTTTTCTTCTTGTGTTTTCAATACAGAATTGATAATCTCTCATAGTTCTTTGAGAATCCAATCGTTCTACCACAACAGTGCTTTCTTGTTGGTTTGTCCAGTTACGATATAACTCAACGCCACCAGCAATTGCAAGGGCAGTGAGAGGTATAGCTGCAATCACTAACCTTAATGTTTGCTCAGTTTTAAAATCGTCTAGTGTCATAGTAATCTATTTGCATAGAAGTAGGGATATATTTTTGTGGTAAGAGTACTTACCTCAAACGATTAAATTTAAATAAAAAAGGAGTTCTCACACGTTCATGGACACAAAAGACTTGCACTCGTTTGGTTTTTCTGAAAATGAAGCGAAGATATATCTTGCACTGCTAGCGTCTGGTCCGCTGCAGGCGGGAGGACTAAGCAAGAAAACACAAATTAACCGTAGAACTACGTATGATACTCTTGAAAGAATGCTGGAAAAAGGAGTTATTTCGTTTACCCTAGCAGCTGAAAGACGAGTTTTTAAAGCAATTGCTCCTAAGATAATTTTCACCAAAATCAGAGAAATAGAAAAAAAAGCACAACAAATCGTTCCAGAATTAGAAAAACTTTATGCTCAGCACCCTAAAGATCAGGAGATTCATATTTACCAAGGTAGGAAAGGAATACGGGCTATTTTAAACCAAATATTGGATGTAAAAGAATATGTTGGTTTTGGGTCTAATGAACGTTTTCCTGAGATAATGGGGCATGATTTTCTCCAGTTTCAAAAGAAGAAAGCCCAATTAAAAATCAAAAGTAAAACTCTTATGAGCACAGCGATGCGGGGAAATCCGCTTATTCACCCTGCCAAAACCGAATTTCGATATCTTCCAAAGCAGATATCACATCCTACCTCGACTTTTATTTATGGTGATATAGTTGCTATCATGATGTGGTCAGATATTCCAATTGCAATTACAATCGAAAGTAAAGAGTTGGCCGAAACGTATACCCAGTATTTTAAAACTCTTTGGAAGACGGCTCATAAATAGTTCCAAATTTCTTAAATAATAAAAATAATGCTTCAAGATCAGTGTTTAGCCAACTACCAAAAACTACCAATATCTACCAAATTGGTAGGAGGCCGGTTTTTAGCAGTTCCTACCAAAATCTACTAAAACCTCCCCAATCAGCAGAAAAACTTATAAATAAGTCTGACTTAGTTTTAATTAGGTGAAATAACTCTATGGTCCAAGCATTAGTTGATCTCGATGAAAACACTAATCGTGTGTTGAACGTTGTGAAAGCAAAATTTAATCTCAAAGATAAAGCGGAAGCTATCAAATTTGTTGTTGAAGAATATATTGAATTCGAAAATGAACCATCTCTACGACCAGAGTTCATTGCTAAAATGGATGAAATTAAAAAACAGAAATCCATTAAAGTTAATGATTTTGCTTCTCGTTACGGTTTAGAATTTTAATAGGTAGGAAAATGTACGATCTTGAAATCAAAGAAGAAGTGGATAAGATTTTCAAGAAGCTTGCAAAAAAGAATCCTTTGCAGTTAAAGATTATTGGAAAAAAGATATCTGAAATTAGACAAGACCCTCAAGGGTACAAATTTCTACGAGCCCCTCTTGCTGGTTTTAACAGAGTCCATATTGACAAACATTTTGTACTGATTTTTACCATTGATCATGAAAATATGAAAATTACAATTTATTACTTTGATCATCATGACGTCGTGTACAATTGGCAACCAAAAGAAGAATAGGGCATTACTAATAACAGAATAACTTAAATATCATTCCAACTTCTTATCGTCTAAGAAGCATTTGAAATGGTCGTGAACAATGAGGGCATCGACAGCTGCTACCACAAAGTATTTCACCCAATCAACAACCTTCTCATTTTCATCCAATACTCTTATAATTAAACATTAAAAAAGAGATTATATGGAAATAACCAGAAGAAATTTTCTTCAAATCTCAACCGCAACCAGTCTCACCTATCTCCTAGAAAATAGTGCTCACGCAACACCAAAATCAGATACTACAGACAAAACGAGAATGCTTCAAAGAATCCAAGAAGCGCGCGATACATACAATCGTGCACCATGGATACACCAAGCCCTCCAAAGAGTAGCGCAGCAAAGTGAATATTTTACTCACGCGGAACAAACACACAAAGTATCAAGATTTTATCTCGCAGGAATCTGTATGAAAGAAACTATGGGTGTACCTTACCTCATATCAAATAAAGGTGCACTAGGGATAATGCAAGTAATGCCCGGAACAGCTGAAGCGATGGGCTTCCCCCCACATACAATTTATGCCACAAAAAATAAATCAACATTAACCCAAAAATCAGCTACTAAAAATAATATTCTCTGTGCGGCAAAATATCTTGCATATTCAAGAAACAAAATAGTAGAAACCTATCCCTCAAAACCGCGTTCAGAACAAGGCTTCATGACGTTAGCAGCATACGCCGGAGGTCTTGGAACTCTCACCAGAATAATGCAATATACCCCTCACTTTAGCAACTTACCCAACACCTCAGCACTCCATCAATACGTCGTGAGGGTAAATGCCCTCACCATGCTAGTCGAAGAAAATAGAAACCTATTTGGGTTTAACATCTAAACATAAAAGTATAAATTACAGTATCACTTATTTTCCCACAAATTTGCTGTTCCAAGAAAAATAATTCCTTCCATTCTATACGATTCTGGATTAAATTTAATACTCGCACGTTGCGTAAACATACCCAAAAATGCAGTAGATTCATCAAGACTTACCATCCACTCCTTGCAATCACCAACTTTATTTTTAGCAAGACCTGCACCAAAGAATGTATTTTCCCGACCATAATTATTTGAATTTGGAATTTGTTTATAGACCATACCGCCATATGTAGAGGTATCAACATCTTCATTACGCTCGGCAAGAATTTCAAAAAGCACCGATCCACCAGCATAGTTCGGTGTAAACCGCTCCCATCCCTGCAGAACACCTAATGCTCCAACACCAAGAGCACGACTATCTAAATCAACAACATCAGTAGGCTCAAGCGACAGAGCAGGTCCAGCAATCAAATGCAAACCTTGATCCCCATTATCACTACTATACCACATTCGATTCAGCAAACCCCATCGCGCATCAGAACGACTCTTCCCATTAAAATTAGGCAAAAATCCTTGCGTACTAGAACCTATCCCAGACGTATTTCCACCAGCAGATACATACCAATTCTTACCAGTAAAACCAACAACACCACGAGCAAGAGCATTATCTTGAGTTTCCATGTTCGCAATCGCATCAACGTTAAACACAAATCCACCTAAGCGAGAACCAACATATTGACCACCCACAAGAGCATTCTTCTCCGTATCAACATACACCAGTCCGCCTCGAACAAGAGCATTTGCAACGGGTTCATATCGAAGAAGAACAGTTCCGTCATTTCGACTCTGATCCGTCAACATTGAAACATTGCCTTGCAAAGATAAATGATAAACAGAAGGAGTAATAATTCCTAAACTCAATGTATCAGCACCCACTGGAACTCTCAAGTTTTCAAATCCTAATTCAAACCCTTCACGACCACGAACACCTACGCGTGTCTGTTGTCCAACCTCATTTTGCACCACAGTACCAATCATGGTAGAACCACGTGGTTGCATCGATGTATTCTCACCATAAATATGATCTCGTTCTTCAAATGAAGAATCATCAAGGGTCGTAGCATGAACAGGAGCAACAGGAGCTGAACGTGGAGCAGCAGCGCTTGGAACAATAGGAATCGTAGGAGCAGAACTATGAATCGCAGGAGCAGATGGTGCAATAGGAGCAGCAACACTAGCTGGCGCAATAGGTAATACAGGTATCAAAACAGGCGCACTAGGCGGCATAGAAGCAGTAGCACTTGGAATCATTGACGCAGGAGCACTCGGAGCCGAACTCACAGGGGCACCAACATACACTGGTTCAAATTCCATTGGCACAGCACCTGAAGATGGAGCACTAGGAACCGCACTAGGACCCTGTGCAACAGCAGTACCTGACGCAAGAAGAATACTAAGACCAATATTGTGACGATTCATTGTATGTCCCTCAAACCTGTTGATGCAATAACATGCAAAAATTTATCTATTTTGGAGTAGTACTATTTAAAATTGCTGGAACAAAATACCACCTAGATACTACAAAATATAGATTACTATATCACAAATCTTAATAAAGACATTCGAAAACCTAAGAGTATGCGTAGCTATTACATAGTAGCACCATTATTGGTGGCGGGGACTCTTCAGAGCTGTGGCAACGATCTTACTTCTCTAGATACGAGCATCGGATATAACGGCGGAACAGCAGCAACACTTGAATCAACCCCATGGTGTGACGCATGTTTAATAGTAGAAACACCAGCACCACACCCAAATCCTAACCCAAATCCAAATCCTAATCCAACCCCTACTCCAACAAAAGACGCACAAACAATCGACGCAGTAATTGACGCACAAGTCGTTGATGCAAGTTGGGAACCACTCTGTCTTGCCTACGGTTTTCCCGGAGACAATGGTCCTGTATGTCGAAGAACAAATACGCAAACAAACGAAATAAATGAAGGTGGAATTCTTGGCTGTGACAAATACATGGCACCATGCTGCCTAGATCCTGACGCATCCTACACATCAAATCTACCTTCCGACGCCTGTACTGCAGGAAACTGGGCCCCAGGCTATCCAAAAAGCATCCCAGAAGCAAGAATTGGTCAATGTGTGCGACTAGAAACCGTTGTACGAGATACCTGCCAAGCATTCGTATACGACGCAACGAATCAAGTAACCGCAATCGACGCAGGAATTCCAAGTTGTGATAACCTCGGTGGTCCATGTTGCTATGTAGCACCCGCACAACTACCTGCTAACACCACCCTAATCCCACCAACCTGTCAAAATCCAAATTCAGTAACATGGGTAAACGAATCTGAACTGCAATAATTCTGATTATATTCTACCAAACAAAAAATAAATCAAAAATAACACAGAGGAAAATAACATGGCTCATCTACCACAAAACACCGTACCACCACAACCAATTCCACCAGTAACAGACAACATTCCAACTTTACCAACCGGAGAATTACAAATAGTAGAAACAAAAGATACAGCAGAACAACAAATTGCAAAACCAGCTTCACAAAAACCAACCCAAGCACCACCTCCATCTCCTGAACGCGCACTCCTTCCCACGTTAACATACCATGCACTCTATATTGGAAGAAAACCAGCGAGCTCAGTTGATGATGCCATAAAAGCGTTAGAACTCAACATCCCAATCGATAACCTACCCTCACATGCAAACCCTGTTCCAGGTATATATTCACTTGTAAGATCAAGTAGACCAGGCCAAGCAACAACTCTTAATCCAACCGGAGTAGAACAAATCATTGCCTATCAACCATCACTTGGTACAAGAACAGAAGAATGGAGAGTAGGAGCATTCCGAGCACACGCATACGACATCGCACAACAAGAAATTTCAACACTCAAAAAAGAAAAACAAATAATAAAAAAACAAGGAATACGAAACACCCTCATCGGTGCAGGAATAGGTACAACCGCAGTAACACTTGCAATCGCCTTCACCTGGGGATTAAAAGGCCATGTAGATTCAGGTCGATTCTTTGAAACAAACCATGCATCAGCACAAGATCGCATCACTTATGCTCATAATTCCTACGAAGAAGTAGCAGGAAAACTAAAAACAGCAGAAGAACAAACAGCACAACTGCAAGAAAAAGTAACAACCCTAGAGACAAAATTAACCGAAGTAACCGGAAAACTAACCTCTGCAAAATTTAATGCTGAAAGTGCCATACAACAAACTGACTCTGCCTTAGCATCACTTCTAGATCAAACAGCACTTGTAGATAATTTCTGGACATTAAGCGACGACCTAGAGATTCGTCAAAAAACAGCCACAGAACAAGCCACAAGTAATCTCTACGCACTCCATACAATGCAAAGAACACTTGACGCATGGAACGCGATACCCGCTCACGCAAAAGAAGTACAAGACACCCTACAATACCGATTTCCAGCATACCAAATGGCCGCAGGACTTCTACAAAAATTAGGAAAAAGCAACGCTGACATTCAAAAACAACAGGTCACCTATCTAAGAGCACTAAAAGATCAAACAAAACGAGAACTAGAAGCATCAATCATCACCCAACTTGCTGGAAATCCAGACCCACAAATGTTACATGCAACAGTTGCCGCATCTGCACAATTCGCAGCAGAAAACACCGCAAAACCGGTAAACCCTAACGTTACCTACCATGGCGGATTAATCGAGATAAAAGCAGACAACTGTATCACTGCAACAGCAACTCTTGCAAATGTTCTAAACATCAGCGTTCCAATCAAAGAAAAATTCATCGCTGTGGAACAATCAGTTTGTAAACCTAACGGAACCGATATAAGAACACAAAAAGATTTCACTGGATATCATTGGGGTAGTAAATAAAATAACCTTTTTTTTCTTATTAGAAATGGTGTATAGTTTAAGACCACAGACGTTGTCCGTAGTTAGCCCCAAATGAACGGTTTTTCGTTATTCTTCTATTTTCCTCTTCTTCTATTTTCTTGCTCGAAGAACTGCAAAAACTTCTGCCAACAAATTCGTTTGAGGCAACTCACCCACACCCACCACTTCTCGCAAGTACGAAATGCAATTATACGGTGGTCCCCGAATCGGCGCTCTCATACAATATAACCCTGATTCATTACCACGCAATCTCAGATGCATATACGCTTCATCATACCAGTTCATATCAAACGCAAACCGTTCAATCTTCACCTTTCCTTGTAAGATCGAAAACATCCTGGTTTGATTAGAATAACACGCGGGATATTTCTCCCATATATCAATAACTTCTGGTAATGGATCAGGAGAAAAACCATAAATCTGCCCAGAATCATCTTCAAAGGCAATATGACCATATGCCACCCAACGAGTTATATAAGAAAGATACCCCCCCCATTCAACCGTCTCACCCGACATACGAGACTCAAAACCAATAATAGCGGCCATGTTATTTCACAATATTTGGTGTATGAGAAAAAATTTTATCCGTAAGAAAATACACATTTCTATCATCTATCACTTCAATTTTCACATAACCTTTATTACATAACCGAGTAAGATCAATGTTCTCACAACATAGTCTTGGATTATGAATCAACCAAGAAAAACCCTCATCATCAACACCAACATTTCGACCAGCATAACTAACATGATTCACAAAAACACCTAAATCATTCCAAATTTGAAATTCCCCTTTTCGTCCATTAAATGGTGTTGAAGAGCCCATCGGAAAAGAATTACCCCATTGAATATACGCATTAAGCAACGAAATTCCAAATCGAACATCCACCTCTTGACTAAATGAAGTACCACTTTGCTCCTTGTAATATAAATGATCAATCATATCCATACCTACCTAAAAAATAGGATACTTTAAAAATACTCCTATTATGTAACAACAAATAAATATTAAAAACAAATCAAGAAAATTCTTTATCCAACAACCACCGTCGCTTTTATCCTACGAACACCCGCAGCCGACGCTTCTTCCTTTTGTATCACAAAACGACCAAGTTCAGATGTATTCGTTACGTGAGGTCCGCCACAGAACTCTTTACTATACTCCCCTACAAAATACACTGAAACAGTGGCAGGATATTTCACGCCGAACTCCATCTCAGCCCCTAACTTAACAGCTTCATCATAGGGCATCTCCCGTCGCACCACAGCAACCCCAAGGGAAATCACACGATTAACTTCATCCTCAACTTTCTTCACTTCCTCCGCAGTTAATTTGCGACTAAAATTAAAATCGAACCGAAGTCGCTCAGGAGTTATATTAGACCCTTTCTGATGAACATCGTTACCAAGAACACGTCGAAGAGCCTCGTTAAGCAAATGCGTTGCCGTATGTAAACGAACCGTTTGTTCCCCATGATCAGCAAGTCCACCTTTAAACATACCACCAGTAGCCGACCGACTTAACTTCTGATGGTGCTCAAACTCAACTTTAAATGCAGCAACATCAACAGACCTACCCAATTCACCCGCCAACTCCTCCGTCATCTCAATTGGAAATCCATAACTCTGAAACAACAAAAACGCATCCTTACCGCACACAACGCCTGGTTGCTCTGCAATTTTATTAAACTCACGCAAACCTTTCTCGAGTGTAAGAGTAAAACGATCTTCTTCCTTTTGCAATTCAGCAAGAATTTTTTCTTTATTGCGAACAAGTTCAGTATAATATCCACCGTACTCAGCAATAACAATAGAAGCAATACGTACCGCAAACATCGAATCAATTCCAATTAGCTTTGCATAGCGAATCGCGCGACGAATCAAACGTCGCAAAATATACCCACGGTCAACGTTTGCTGGAACAATACCCGCATCATCACCCAAAATAAATGTCGCAGCTCGGATATGATCTACAACAACACGCATCGCCTTCATAGAATCAATATAATCTCGTCCAGACATCAACTCCAACTCCCGAATCATTGGCATAAAAAGTTCAGTCTCATACGCACTTTTTTGACCAGAAAGCACCGCAAGTTCTCTCTCAAAACCCATACCAGTATCAACATTCTTCGAAGCAAGTTCAACAAGTGATCCATCAGCCAACCGATTGTAAGACATAAAAACATTGTTCCAAATCTCAACCCATCGATTATCCTCAGCATCAAACACATCAGGGGCTTTACTATCTCCTGTCCAGAAGAAGATCTCCGTGGACGGACCACATGGACCAGTGTCGCCAGCTGACCAAAAATTATCCTTGCCACAAAATGCAATACGACCAACAGGAACACCTTGCTCTTTCCACAGTGCAACCGACTCATCATCTCGCGCAACCAAAGAATCCCCTTTATACACAGTAATACCAAGCATCGAAGGACTAATTGCCATCCATTTTGGCGACGTCAAAAATTCCCATGACCACGCAATTGATTCCTTCTTAAAATAATCACCAAGCGACCAATTTCCTAGCATCTGAAAAAATGTATGATGCGTATTATCTCCAATATTGTCAAAATCAACCGTCCGCAAACATTTCTGAATATTGACAAGTCGTGTTCCTTGCGGATGTTTTTGTCCAAGAAGATACGGAACAAGTGGCTGCATACCAGCAGTTGTAAACAAAACCGACGAATCATTCACCGGAATAAGAGAAGAAGATGATATAACAGCATGCTTTTTCTCAGCAAAAAATGCGAAATATTTCTCACGAAGCGTTTTAGGATCCATAAACAACCTCAAGACTCACTCTTTTTTAAAGGTTATCCTCTCATAACCTCATGAAAAAGAACAAATCTAGTCCCATACTTGCTTTCCTCTCTGTTGAGATTTCGCTGCCACTGCCATCCCCTGCCGTGGTTTCAAAATTCGAATATGCATATGTCGAGTATGGCGTCGTTCCGGATGAAATACAGAACCATATTGATCCCACTCTTCTTTTCCAATTGATTGCACTACATAACGTTTTAGATTTTGAATATTTCTAGGACTCCAAAATATATATTCAATTCCTGTAGAGTGATTACCAAGAGTCCGAACAAATTCCCATGTCACAGCCATCGTCTCAGAGTTTCCTGAGATAGACCCAGTGGAATTTTTAATATATCGTTCACCCGCATAAAAATGTCCAACATCAACATCTAACCCATTTTGATGACTCTTATGAGGTCGAAATTTTCCTCCGCCATATTGAGAAACATCATCAACACGAAGCCTAGCCCCCGTCTGTTCAAACATATGACATGCTGTGTCCTGAAGTAAATCTGCAATTTCTTGTGTACCAAAATGATTTGTACTCATCGATTCTAAACATGCAGATGATTCAATTGCCACCCCGTTACGTAACCTACCATGTGTTGGCAGACCAAATGACTCATCATATCCACGTGGTTGCTCACAATACAACTTCTCATCCACTCCAGAGCTTTGAATAGATGACATCAAACTGCTATCTTGTGCTGCGGCATTACCATATTGTAACGCACCATATAATCCAAATATTAATCCTAAACGCATTGTTAATATACCTCTAACCACCAATTTAATTGCCAACTTCCTTTCGAATAACTAAGAAAAAGTCACTCTGCTACTAACCCAAATTTTTGGAATCCCTAATCATTAAAAAAGCTTTCTATATACCTATTATACAGAAATACAAAGAAATAATAGAAAAAAAAATTTAATCTACGCAATAAACATATCATATAACGTTTTGACTGCCTTTGGTCCATCTTCCCCATGCACAGCATACAATATGCATCGTCGCTCAAACCCCATCGATGATGCCAGAACAAAAACACCTGCCGCATCGAGGGCAACCTCCGCCCGAGCATTAACCAGTGGGTCACGAGCAATACCCTTGCCTGCAAGAACGACACATGCCAGATTCTCATAAAAAGAAAAATTCCCTTTGTTCGTTGCATCAATCAAATCAGATTTCAGCTCGGCAAGAACAGAAGATGTTAATCCATTCTGCTGAACTATATATGACACATCATCAATTCCTACTGCTGGAAATTCAATGGCAATTTTATGCTTAGCAAGCACTCCTGTGGTAGCCGCAAGTACACCATGCAAATCATTAAGGCCCACACCAGCTAAAGTAACCGCGCAAAGACCCTCACGATATGCAACTCCAACAACTGGTCGAGTAGCATCCGCCACACGTTCAGAATACACCATAGTACCATCTTCAGGAAAATTAGTTGTACTTCTAACATGAACTTTAATTCGATCTTCAAGAAGTGGAGAAATTGCTTCACTATGATAAATCCCAAACCCCGCATACGACAAATCACGAAGCTCATTTAAAGTCAACTCCGTAACCCGCTTAGCGTCTGGCACATACTTAGGGTCTGCTGCGCGAATCGGACCATCCGTAAAATTTTCATACAAATCAGCTCCAACTCCCTTCGCAATTTCCGCACCCGTTTTATCGGACCCACCAAACGCAAACGTTTTGACCTCTCCCTCGCGTGAATACCCAAAAAATCCGGGGATTACAAACCGTCCCTCACTTAAATTAATCTTCATACGTGAATAACTTATCGGATGAACTTGGGCAGCATCATATGGCCCATTAACTAACATAATGTCCTTCAAATTAACATATTGAAAATCTAACGCACGAGCAGCTAACTGAGCAGTCATATCCTCGCCAAACGCCTTCATATTTGCCATAAACGCATCATTACCAATATGACCGAAGATGTCTACTCGCCTACCTAATTCTTCACCAACAATTCCTTCACACTCAGATCCAAAAATACTGACATACTTAGCTAATATTTTATCTTTTAAGGCGTTAAACTCCTTCTCTCGAACCCTACCACCCATCGTCTCTTGCCCTAAACGAATAAGCATCTGGGTAACACGATATTTTTTATCCTTATCTCCTGGAGCAGACACAACAATAAAGCGACGATCAGCATCAGCCTCAATAATTGATTTAACTCTATCAAATTGTAAAATAGACGACCCACCAAATTTAGAAACAATTTTTACCATAACCAAACAAAACAAGACTTAATTTAAAAAAGAAACGTAAGAAAAAAGAAAGAATAAATTTACGCGAACTTGTTATATAACCAAGCGCCACAGAAACCAACAATTAAACCACATACAGCAGCTTCTGCCATCCCTGTTAAAATTCCTGATACACCAGTATTCCAACTCATTAACACTTTGCTAAGAATTTCTCCAGCTGATGACCAACCCATACGAGTTGCAACACTCAAAATCAATACCTTAACAGCAGCAATAATTGCAATAGCATATGCAACCGCATAAACATCCAAACCTGTTACTCGTGAACTAGATTTACTCACTACCACATTAACACTTTTTTTGGCTTTAGCCATCCTAAACATCACCTCAATATAGAGGATAGATAAACTTTTTTGCTTTATAAATGTTTTGATTTAGTACAATGAGATCTAGAGGTTGCAAGAGGTATTTTAGTGTTTACTCGCCAAAATTCTAAACATCTTCCCTATAGTATTTCAAAACAAATCCAAAGAAACGTGCATTTAACATACTCATTTAAAAAACAAATAACCGCATAAAAATATTCATTGATCAATAGGCCATTTAGAATCTCACTATCCTTACTGCTGGCTTCGTGCAAGTTTTTCTAAGTCATCTTCGCGTATTTTTTCTCGAGTTTCATGTGCCAGGTAGATGTTTGAAGAGTTCCCAATATTAAGTGATCCTAAGTTACCTAAATGATGTTGTATTCGGTCTAAATTTTATCTAAATACCGGAAGCGCACAAGCGTTAAGTTCAAATTTTAAATTTGGAGCAACTGGGATGCAAATGTTCTCTTTTGACCCCGGAGTAGCATTATAAAGAGGAAGAACAGATGATCCATATTGAAGAAACAAAGTAGGGCGAAACGGCGCCCTTTTCTTCCTTAGCAATAACGCAGTAGCATCAAGGACATCAACGGGATTAGATCCAAAAAATAGCAGAGGAAATTCAGATGAAAATGTCAACGCAAGATTTCCCGCATCACACCAGTTTATGAGTCTTTCAGGGATAATCTCTCCATTTGGTATCCGATAAGTATACGTTGCATGAGGCATGGCCATATATACCAAAAATCAAGAGAACAATATAAATATGGTCTCACTAAAGTTACAATTCACACTAATGTTAAAATTATATTTTCAAACTTGTCACTTTCGAAACACCATCAAGCATAGAAACACCAAAGAGCGTATCCGCTTCTGAAATAATTGCATCATTGTGTGATATCACAATATACTGCGCTCTATTGCAATACTCCCGAATCAACTGTGAGAGCAACTCCGCATTATGTTTATCGAGTGCCGCATCAATCTCATCAAGAATATAAAACGACGCTGGCTGATACTCTTGAATTGCAAAAATAAACGAAAGAGCAGTCAGTGTTTTCTCCCCGCCTGACAACGATTTTAAATCCATAAACCGAGTTCCTGTAATCTTAACCTTTATAGAGAGACCCTCAGCAAATACATCCTCTGGATTATCAAGTTCCAAATACGCTTCTCCCTTCCGAAACAAATTTTTAAAGATGCGAATAAAATTAGTATTAGCTTGTGTAAACGTCTTCATAAAATGCTCTTTCTTCTTTGTCTCAATTTCATTCATCAGAGTTAAGACATCTGTTTTCTCAACACCTAAACCGTCCTTTTTCGCAACGAGTTCATTATATTCTTTTTCAACCAATTCATAAATCTCAAGAGCCTTCATATTAACCGCTGTCATCTGACCTAACTGCACTTCAATCTTACTCATCTCCTCTTGTAACTTAGAAACATCCTTTTTCTCAAATCCTTCAAGTAACGGCGCACTCTTATATCGCTCAAACTCTTCACGTAACCCAGCAAGACGTGCTCGAACCTCAGCATTCTTTAAAGATAACAAATTTAACTCACGCTCAAATCCACGCGCTTTTTCACGTGTTTGTTCCGTCTGACTCTCAAGCATAACAATTTCAGAGTTCAGTTTCTCACGCTGCGCAAATAATTCCTTATACATCGCATAGAACTCCTTACTTTCCTTCTCCTTAACCAACAATAACTTCTCTTTTTCCAATACAACACTAGCAAGCATAGCAACTTCAGAACTAAATTGTTGTTCTTCCTTATCCTGTTGCTTCAAAATTTCTCGAATCTTATCCCGCTCTGCGCTAAGCATTGAATCAACACTTCCCACCGCATTTTTCAACTCACTCTCAAGTCGAACCAAATCATCACGAATCTGCTGTCTACTCTCTTCAAATGCAACCAACTGTGCAAGCAAACGAGGATTACGAAGTTCCGTAACTTGATTTCGTAAATTCTGTTTACGACCCTTCAAATCAGCAAGATCACGATTAATTGTGCTAACCGTAAAAGACATCTCTTCAGTTTGTACTTCAAGAGCTGCCAATTGAACAACCAACTCCTTCTTAAGCGATCCAGACGCATCCATGTCGCCAGTATCAAGATGTAACGTCTTCTCAAGTTTAATTATTTCAGCTTCTACTTCACTTTTCTTATTTCGTAAAAATGAAATTTCCTGCTCATTACCCTGACGTTTAACTTCTACATTTGAAATAACGCCTTGCACTTCTGAGAGCTCACCTTCAAGTCTCTCCAATTCCTCAAGCGAATCCTTTTCCTTAAACCCAGACGAACCTCGAACTGCGTTGAATCCCCCACGCATAACTCCCGACCCCTCAGCAAGATCACCTTCTAAACTCACCATGCGCAGGCGCCCTATACCAATTCGCCTAGCAACTTCAATAGAATCAACAACTAACGTATTTCCAAACACATGAGAGAACGCGCGCGCATGTTCTGATCTATATGTAACTAATGATAAAGCAAAATCATGAACCCCACTTCCTGCACTCTTCACAACCTTTCTATCATCTTCAGTTATGTCCGTTGCCTTAATTTTGTTTAATGGAATAAACGCAGCAGACCCGAATTTACCCGCCTTCAAATACTCAATACACTCAGCAGCTGTTTTATCAGAATCAACAATAATATTTTGTAATTTCGCTCCCGCCGCCATCTCCAAAGCGAGAGCATATTTTTTATTTACCTGCCCAAGTTCAGATACCGTTCCATACACACCAGGAAACCTTTTCTTTTGCTCAAGAACTGCCGCAACAGCTTGATTGGCTGCCGCCCCTGCTCGAACAGAAAAAGCCTTAGCCTGAAGATGAGCATGCTTTTCTTGCATATCCACTAATTTTTTACGAGCATTCGATAATTGTGATGCATACGAGCTATCTTGGTCTAAGCAAGTATTCAACCGAAGAGTAGCATTCTTGAATTCTGCCTTATGTTTACTTAATACAACCAACTGATCCTTATGGCCATCTTCAACTTGTTTAACCTTAGAAATTTTCTCATCAACCGTTTGAACTTGGTATTCTAATTTATCTTTCTCACGCAACATTTGTTGTTGATTTTGCCGAATAACGCTAATTTCCTCTTGCTTTGCTTCAATAGAAGCATCCAGCAACTCAATCTCCTTCTCCATCTCAACAGAAGACTCTATTTTATTTTTTTTCTTAAACTCTGCAATTTTAAATTCTGTCTCAGCTAAATTTTGTTTCCGAGATCCAATTAAATCTTCAGTTTCCTTACCTTTTGCTTTACTTCGAACAAACTTGTCCTCAATCTCATCCAACTCTCCCTTAAACTGAGAACGTCGCACATTAATTTTAACTAACTCCTCCTTCAAGGTGCCATAACGACTCCGCTCCTTAGCTATCATTACCTTCAAATCCTCAATATCTTTATGTACCGCAACCTGTTCCTTTTCTCCCTTCTCTTCAATTTCATTATTAATTGCAAGAATTCGATCGCGACACTCACCAACACGACTTCGTTGAATTTTTACTTGCTCTTCGGCATCCTGCAATAGTCCTTGTGCTTTCTGTTGTTGAGCCGTAAACTCCACAGAACCTGCTTCCTTCTCATCAATTTGAACTTTCAAAATAGTAGCGCGAAACGAATCAACTTGAACCTTTAATTCTCTATATTTAAGTGCCTGATCTCTATCCTTTTGCAACTCCCGTAAATAGGTTTTTCTCTCCTTTAAAATAATTTCAGCATCATTAAGCTTCTGCTCTGTTTTCTCAAGTTCAAGCATCGCCTTATGTTTTTTATCTTCATAAATAGCAATATCACTTATTTCCTCAATAATTCTACGCCTCTCAACTGGCGCCATCTCAACAAAACGAGTAATATCACCTTGCAAAATAATGTTATATCCATCAGGATTAATACGAGCATAACCAAGCAAATCAACAATTTCCGTACGTGTTACTTTTTTCTCATTAATGCGATAGATACTAGATCCACTACTATGAATTTCACGAGAAATAACAATTTCTTTTGCATCAATTGGAAATTCACGAGGAACATTTGAAAACGCTATTTCAACTCGCCCAACTGTTCCAGCCTTCTTATTTTTGCCACCATTAAAAATCAAATTTGCAGCTTTCTCAACTCGCATTGATTTCGCTGAAAGTCGACCTAGAACAAAACAAATAGCATCTCCAATATTTGACTTTCCCGAACCATTCGGGCCTAAAATGCAATTATACGTAGTACTAAAATCAATATCCGTCTTCGCAGCAAAGCTCTTAAAACCATTTATTGTGATACGGGTAATAATAGTCATACCTAATTCAGCCTCTTTTCCAAATCAAATCTCACAAACAATATATATAAACGTTACTGTTATCAAACCTCGAAATAAATCAATAACCATGGCAAGTGGGAAAAAACCCATCCTAGAATCTAAATCCTTAAATGCTCAAATAGACAAAACACCATAAATTTAACAGCAAAAACAAAAATGACCCATTCAAAACCAACCAAAACCGCACTAAAAGCAGGAATAGATTACACGGGCATACTATGTGTTGCACTCATACCAAAACCAAAAGAACCAACATTACTTCTTCTACTTCAACGCTCACTTACCAGCATAATAGAACCAGGCCTATATGAATTACCAAGCAGTAATCTTGAATTTCAAGACACGCCTTTAGAATGCATATGTAATGGAATCAGAACACAAACAACCTTAATTATAAACCCCTATCATCAAGCACCAATTCTAACCCACATAACCCGTGGCCAACATTGGCTCCAAATTCCATACTTAACACAACTACAGCACAATTCACCAATTGAACCAAATCTCAGACTCAACAAAAATTACAACGACCACTTATGGACAACCCCACAAAATGCACTCAAAAAATATCAATTAACTCGTGGAACAGAGCTGCTTCTCAATACATATGTGGAAAATCATAATCAACAATGGAAACCAAGAAAACATAATACCAACCAACCCTAACAATATTAAATTCTCTCTTCATTAATATAAATAATTCCCTCTTAATTCAAACATAATCAAAATTTATTCATAAAAATCAAACACACGCAAGAATTTTTTCCCCAAAACTAACAAACTTAAATTCTAACTTAAAAAGACCTAAACTCACCAAAGTCTACGAGAAAAAAATTTCAATCCAGAAAAAAACATTGTTGGATGCAGCACAATGCACCCAAGAATTATTATAAAAAAAACCTAAGCAAAAGGAACCTTAATCCCCATTTGTTCGCACAAACGCTTTTGATTTTCAGTTAACATCGTGTAATTTTTCTGCACGAAGTCTTCAAATTCTACGTCGATATCAACCATCTCTACACCCCCCTTCTCAAAAATAAAAAACAAAGTATTCAACACACAAGTAGTATTTAAAGATTGTTCATTCACCCAGAGTTGTAAATTGAAATGATAAAACATTTCAATCAAAAACCACAAAACTAAAATCAAAAAAAATATTAATCAAATCATAGAAAAAATTCAAACTAAGAAAAATAAATACGGAAAAAATAAAATGAAAACAGAAAAAACAAGGTTAAATGCAACAAAACTTTAAAATAAAAAATTCAAAAAAAAGTAATAAGAGTATCTCAATCATACAAACATGAGTACTTTAATCATACAAACCTAAATAAACTAACACAACTAAGTACATTCAGCAATAAAATAAAAACCTAGTTAAATAATATTCAAATACAAACGGATTACAAATCATAGCTCAAAAATGATAACCACCCAAAACCCTGCAACGAACAAACTCATAGCCACCTACGACCTCATGAGTCAAGACACAATCAATAAGATGACAGAGCAAAGTCACAGTGCCTATCTAAACTGGAAAAATCTCACAATCCAAGAACGTTCCAAATTTTTCCAAAAACTCTCAGATGTCTTAGAAAAAAATAAACTAGAATATGCGAACTTCATAACGAACGAAATGGGAAAACCAATTAGTGAATCAATTGCAGAAATAGAAAAATGCGCCCAATTAGCACAAACTCTCACACAAAAAGCCCCCGAATGGCTTCAAGACCAAAATAAACAGGTAGACGGTATAAAACATATCATAACCTTTGACCCTCTTGGGCCAATTTTCATCATCATGCCTTGGAATTATCCATTTTGGCAACCAATAAAAGTTGCTCTACCTCACCTCATCGCAGGAAATACAATTATACTAAAACATGCCCGCAACGTAACTGGCTCGTCCCTTGCCCTCGAGTCAGCATTCCAACAAGCAGGATTTCCTCAAGGTGTATTTCAAAGCATAATAGCTGATCACCAAGCATCCTCCCTTCTCCTTGAAAATGATATCATTCAAGGATGTTCACTAACAGGAAGCGTTCAAGCAGGATCTATCATTGCAGCCCATGCCGGAAAAAACATTAAAAAAACGGTGCTAGAGCTAGGCGGATCAGACCCACATATCATTCTAGAAGATTACGATCTCGAAAAAGCGGCTGATGCAGCTGTACGCGGAAGAACCAGCAATAGTGGTCAAGTGTGTATCGGCTCAAAACGATTCATTGTTCATAAAAGCATAGCAGACAAATTCGCTGAACTTTTTGCAAAAAAAATATCAACCCTACGTCTGGGTGACCCGCTTGATGCAAAAACACAAATAGGCCCTCTCGTTGATAAAAAAGCAGTCCTTCAAATGGTATCATTTGTTCAAGACGCTGTTACAAAAGGAGCAAAGGTTCTCACCGGCGGAAAAGAACCAACAAGTCTACCACCACACCTAGCTAATGGAGCATTCTTCGAGCCAACCGTTCTCTATCCAACCACAAAAGACATGCGCTGCATCACTGAAGAAACCTTCGGTCCTATTGCTCCCATAATAACCTTTACAACAGACGAAGAAGCAATAGAAATAGCAAACAATTCTGAGTTTGGTCTTGGTGCCACCATCTGGACCAATGATCTGAGCCGAGCAGAAAAAATTGCAAGACAAATCAACGCCGGCGGCGTATTCATCAACTCAACATCAAAAAGCCACGCCCTACTCCCCATTGGCGGAATTAAAAAAAGCGGATACGGGCGGGAACTTTCAGAGTATGGAATTAAAGAATTTGTAAACATAAAAGCCATCAACATATATAACCCATAATCAAAGAACAAGACACGAGCAACAAAAATAACAACACCAATGATAACAAAATAAAACATTACCCAGAACTTACCAAGTAGATTTTAAAATACTTTAATCATAAAAAAATTCACAAAATATAGTATTGAGGCCAATCCATGAAAGCGTCTGATCTATTTGTTAAATGCCTTGAAACAGAGGGTGTAGAATATATTTTTGGAGTACCCGGTGAAGAAAACCTCGACCTTCTTGAGAGTCTTAGAACATCCAAAATAAAAATGATCATAAACCGCCATGAACAGGCAAGTGCCTTCATGGCTGCAACCTATGGAAGACTCACCGGCAAACCTGGAATATGTCTCTCTACACTAGGTCCAGGTGCAACCAACCTCATAACAGGAATAGCACACGCTCAACTTGGTGGCATGCCCCTCATCGCAATTACCGGACAAAAAGCCGTCAGAGAAAACATGCAAGCAAATTTTCAAGTACTCGACGTTGTAGGAATGATGCGACCAATAACAAAACGTGCTTTACAAATAGTCGGGCCAAAACAAATACCAAAAGAAATTCGTCAAGCATTCAAAACAGCAACAACCGAACGCCAAGGTGCATGTCATATTGAACTCCCTGAAGACATCGCGCATGAACAAGTTGATGACAAATTCACTCCTCACATACCTCCACACACCAGACGTCCATCAGCAGACATTAAATCGATAAAAGAAGCATCCCAACTAATCACCCAAGCAAAAATGCCAATTATTATTATCTCAAGCCGTGGGCAGCGAAAACTTATCTCAGAAGAATTAAAAAAATTTTGCAACCAAACCAACATTTACGTCATTCACACCCAATTAGGAAAAGGGATACTTGGAGATAACCACAAAAACTCCCTATTCGCGTTTGGAATACACAAAAAAGACTATGTACACTGCGCAATAGACAAAGCAGATCTCATAATCACCATCGGATACTCAACAATAGAACACCCTCCAAGCGTGTGGAACAAAGAACTCAATAAAAAAATAATTCATATCGATTATCAAGGCGCAGACACCGATATTTACTACAATCCGATCTGCGAAGTAATTGGTGACATCAACTCCTCGCTTCAAAACATCGCAACACAAGTAGGTCAATATCATCACACTGGATCCTATGAAGCAACACTACGTAAAAATCTCCAAACTAAACTATTTGAAACTAAACATAATGACCCATCATATCCCATGCGCCCCCGCAGAATCGTCTCAGACATTCGAAAAGCACTTGGAAACGACGATTTTCTCTGCCTTGATAATGGCATATACAAACTGTGGTTTTCAAGACACTATCCAACATATCACTACGGAACATATCTTTTAGACAATACCTTAGCAACTATGGGGGCAGGACTACCCTCCGCAATGACGGCAAAACTTGTCCACCCTCAAAACAAAGTTATTGCAGTATGTGGTGATGGTGGGTTCATGATGAACTCACAAGAACTTGAAACCGCAATGCGTCTCAAACTAAATATCGTCATCATTATCTTAAATGACAACGCCTTTGGTTTCATCAAATGGAAACAGCAAGCATCTAAATTCCCAAATTTCGCTCTCGACTATACAAATCCTGATTTTGTAAAATACGCCCTGAGCTATGGTGCACATGGATTCAAAATAGAAAATGCAGATGACTTCCTCCCAACCATTCATAAGGCATTTACACTGCAAGGCCCAGTTATAATTGAATGTCCAATTGATTACACAGAAAATAAAGAAGTATGGAATGATGAGTTGGATAGAATCAACTGTCCTCTCTAAATAATTCCTGGGTTTAAACAACAATCATTTCTCAAATTCATTCTCATATTTCACTGTACCTCTATATGCCCCCTATCGGCAATCTTTATCATTGCAAAAGTCCTTAATAGATCTATGAACAAAATGTCATGGATTATTGGATTGGTCCTTTGTTGTACTTTCTACGCTGTATCTGCTGCGGACGATATGCGCATTAACATCTTCACAACGATAACGAATGATGATTTTGGAACTATGTCCTATGATGAATTCAAAACGTGGCCCTTATTTAGTACTGATGTTCGACCTTCTATTCCTGAATGGATAATCACAGATCGGGAGCAGTATACTCTGAACGGCTCATATAGTATCTTTGAGTACGCTCCCCGCGGATCTGAGTACTATGTTGCGTATTCTGAAGGATGTACAGGAAACATTGCAGTTGGAGAGAATAGAACTTGCATTATTACTAATGATGATCCAGAACCCCCCATTCATGAAGGCGATTGGTGTTATCAGGAATCTGCCAAGGAAGCCACAGAGTGTGGTGGACTTACCACAGGCACATACAGTTCACAGGGTCTTTGGAATGATGGTGATTGGAACTATTCGCATCCGATGCAAGTGAACGGAACATACACGGTTAATTATTCTAAACCTTCAGATGCACTTTCCACTAGTGTCTTTAAACTGAAATTCCGGTCAGTTACAGGGGATGATATTGACTCGTTTACCAGTACAGAATCCTTTTACATCCTTCCCGATAGTTGCTTTGCACAACCGTCACTTATGTTCCGTCTGAATCTTCCTCCTGAAAATAGTGTGGCGCAATGTTGGAACGGAAATGAATGGCGTGATTTAGGTCTGCTTCACGATGGTCTTGCGTTAGAAGTTGGTCATATCGCACTCATTGAAGAAGCAATGCTGTGGGATATGCCAAGTAATAACACCAATTCTATTGATGAGAATTCAACAGGATCTATCCGATCTTACTACGCGCAAGGTTTCGCTACAAATGATGTTCAAGGATATTTGGTGCAAGTATTGTGGTTGCGCACATTTGGCGATCCACAGAAATATGGGAATGCAGGAGCAGGTCAACTGCAGATAAATACTGGAAAAGAATCAGTTCAGTATACGCTGGTGAAATTTCCATCTAAACCCGGGGAGATTGTGTTTGAAGTTCATTCGCATGACCCTGACGTTTCTATCGGAACTTTTATGTTGGTCAAGGAATCAAAGAGTGATGTAAGCATTTGGCGAGGAGATCTCAATCTAACTTCTGGAGTATACACACGAGATTATGATGTTGAATTGGGAAGTAGATCTGCAGTCGCGCAAGATATTCCTCACATTAACAAATTATTTACAGAGACTCAAAGGTTCAATTGGCAGGACTCGTTTGTGAGTAGAATACTGAGATGGTTGTTTGGATAATTAATTTGTGAACTGTATACCGCTACTTTATCTTCTATATGTATCAAAAAGCATTTACACTTCAATGTCCAGTTATAATTGAATGTCCAATTGATTATAGCGAGAACAAAGAAGTGTTGAACGAAGAGTTGGATAGAATCAACTGTCCTCTCTAAATAATTCCATGAATTCAATTAAAAAATATATCTCGAAAATGAAACTATGCAACTCATAAATCTCACCTGCAGCCTCCCTATTTTTCTTCAAAGAGTATATTGTCCAAATCCCCAATAACTATCTCTCCCTTATTTTCAAATATCCGAACAAGCAACATGCGGCTAAGAGGTTGAATGGGATTTAATACACCGCCATGTCTCTCAATTGATGCTGCAATATGTGGATTATAATGAAAATTAAGCAACGCTTCAACATGTCGCTTATATGATGCAAACAACTCCTCCTTATTATCCAAACTTAAAAAAAAGTAAGGTTTAACATCGGATACCTCATACTTTCCAGCTTCTGAAATATCATCCGTAATAGAAAAACCAACACCAAGCGGATTCACTTTAACCAAATTATCCTCAATTTCCATACCTATAACTTTATGTTTTGGTAAGGCTTTGTTGAAAAGTAATTTTCAACTATGATTACAATAATCATAGTAATTTTTCTTTCTATGTTAAATAGAATCACTTTGATCCTCAATTCTTTTTTTTGCGAATCAATGCTGCGTGTTCGCAGCCAGCTGCCATATTTGCGCTTCAG
>CAMAVK010000004.1 GCA_945861715.1 Candidatus Woesearchaeota archaeon
CTGAAGCGCAAATATGGCAGCTGGCTGCGAACACGCAGCATTGATTCGCAAAAAAAAGAATTGAGGATCAAAGTGATTCTATTTAACATAGAAAGAAAAATTACTATGATTATTGTAATCATAGTTGAAAATTACTTTTCAACAAAGCCGCATTTCCCATTTTTTTAAGAAATAGCTTCTTATTTATAAATGTTACTACTTTCAAATGAATTTTTGTGAATATGGTTTATTAATAGTTTGATGTCTGTTTGGGTTGTAATACTTGATTTGTTATGCTATCCATTTTATGGTTTTGTCGTTTTGCGTTAGGTTTATTAGGGTAGATTGGTTTCTTTGAGGTATGATTTGGACGGTAGGTGAGGTTCTTAATGTTGGTCCGTCTATTTTATGGACTTTGCTTGGGACTGGAGTCTTCATTTATCTTCTTTGGAAGTTGTTTGGCGGTGGGATTGAAAAATCCGAAGAGCGACTTGAAAAGCGTGCACGAAGAAATGAGGCACGTATTGAAGCTGATGAGCAAGTTGCGCAGTCACGGCGAATGAAGGCTCGTAAGTCTATAGTAGGTGTTGAAGCTGGTTTTCGAGAGGTTACTTCTAATCTACGTCCGCTGAATGCGGAAATTCAAGCGTTTGTGAAGGATAAAACTCCTGCGCATACAGCGGAAATTAAGGTGTTGCTTACACAAAATAAAGAACGTACTGCGAAACTTATTGAGAATATGCTTCTTGTGGTTGATACACTGAAGTCCGAATTGAAAGTTGAGAAAGTGGTTTTTACCGATTTAAAGGATGAGAATAGTAAACTGAAGAAAGAGATTCGAAGTTTTGGTAGACATTTTTCAAAGGTTAAGGGGGAAGCGAACCTTCAAGCAAATGTTACTGCTCGTAAGGATGTTAGTTTGAGTTTGTTTGCGCTTAATGAAAAAATTCTGAAGACATCGGATAGTTTGGTATTAGCTGAGGAGGCACATATCTCTAAGGTTGAAGAGATGCTTAAGTCTGTACGAGAGAAACTCAAAAAGGTTGCACGTGTGAAGGGTATGGATGAACTTCGGATGTTTTTTACGGAGCTCGAAGTGTGGATGGTGGATGCGGAGAGAGTATATGTTCCTCAGACTGAAGCGTTGCTTGAACAAATTGAGAAGGGAGGAGCGATGCAACTTGCAGCTATTTCAAAGAAGAAATCTATGTTTGATAAAATTGACGCATTGCAACAGGAGTATCAACGTTTAGTTGCGCAGAAACAAGCAACAGATGCGAGGAAGAAAGCTGAAGAAAAAGCAGCGGTTGAAGCGGCTGTGGCGGCTGCGAAGTAGTTTTTATTGGACTTGTTGTATTTTTTTAAAATGAAAGGTTGCTTTTTTTATGGTGTAGTTGTTGGTATGTCTTCTTTGTCTTCAATTGGTCCAACTGGGGATTCCATAAACACTTTTTCTATCTTTAGGGCGATGCCTTTTGGTTGGCTGTTGATTTGCACGGCACTTATTACGGCGCTTCCAATTGCGATAAGTTCGCCTTTTAATGTCATGATGGCAACTGCTTCGTCTTTGTGGAAGTTTTCTAGTTTGACAATTCCAGGTACTCCTAGTGCTCGGCCGTTTGTGAGTGAGAGAATTGCTGAGTCGTGTACCCAACATTTTTTTATGTAGGTGAGGGCGTTTTCTATTGGTTGCAAGATGTGATTAAGGTATGTTGAGTCTTGTTTTTCGTTGTAGTAGTAGAGTGCTTCTTGGATGTCGTTTAATGTGACAAGGTCATGTTTTTCAGTGAATGGTCCTGCTTGGGTACGTCTGAGGTGGGCCATGTGTGCGCCTACTTTCATAGCTTGACCCCAATCATGGCAGAGTTTTCGAATATAGGTTCCTGCTTCGCATTTAACTCGGAAGAGAATGTCTTTTTCTTTGACTTCAAGGATTTCTAGCTCATAGATTTCTCTGGTTCGTTCTTCGCGTTTAATTGCGCTTTTTATTGGTGGCATTTGGCGAATTTTGCCAGTGAATTTTTTTGCGGTTTCGCGCATGAGTGTTTCGGGGACAACTTGATGAATGTGCATGACACATACGTATTCTTTTGGTGCGGTTAGTAAGTATTCCGCTATTCGTGTGGCTCTTCCTATTGCTACTGGTTGGACACCTGTTACTTGCGGGTCTAGGGTTCCTGAATGTCCTGCTTTGGGAACGTTTAGAAGTTTTTTGATATATTCAGCTATTTGATGACTGGTTGGGCCTTTTGGTTTGTCGAGGTTGATAACTGCGTAATTTAGTTTTTCTTCGAAGGTGCGCTCACTTGGGATTTTTCCATATGTTCCTTGGACGTCCTTTTTTTTGATGAAGAGTTGGGTGGAGAGTTTTGGTAGCATGCGAAGTGGTTAGAATGGGGTTTGTTTTAATAGTTTGCGGGTGGAATTGAGATGATGGGGCTGGTTGGGAGTTTGATTTTGGATTATTTTTGTTTCTTTAGCCACCATTTTTTGAATAGTGGAAGAGAGAGGGTTGATAAGAGGAATCCTATACTTGGTATTATTGAATTGATAAATGGGTTTGGTAGTTTGGCTGCGAGGAAGAAAAGAGTGATTGTTATATAGGTGAGAAGGGCAATGATTATTTTTCTTGTCGTGCTGGTTTCCCAGGCTTTATCTGCTTCGACTCGGATGTTGCGTTGTTCGATTGATTCGAGGCGTTTGAGTAGGTCTTGCATGAGGAAGGATGTAATTGCGTCTTTTTTTGTTTATTACTTTTTCAAGTTTATTGTCGTTGAACTTCTTCTAATATTTCAAATAGTTCGTCGATTTGAGTTTTTGCGATGATTTGGTTTTGTGTTTCTAGTAGACGAAATGTTTGTTGGTCGTCTTCTGAGAGTGCGTGAATTAGAGAGGTGTTTTCCCATGTTTTCTTTCTTGTGTTTGGTTCGACACTAATTAGGTCAGTTAAAATGTAGAATCTATTAGTATTAGCGTTTCGTCCTTTGAGATATGTATGTACTGAAAGTGAGGTGATTTGAGTCTCTGTTTCTGGTATTATATAGTGTGTTCCTACATTTAATGGTTCAACGAAATATGCATGGGGAAAATCAGACACTCTTTTAGTGCGAAGATAAAGTATGGTTTCGTCAGGGGTGGGTTGAATGTTGGGTTTAAACCCGCTTTCGTTTATGATGTTGCATATGATTTGTCTATAAGTTACATTTGGTTCGATTAGAAGAATTGTTTTTGTCATGGTAGTCTTAGATTGGATCGCTAAAATGACAATGTTAAAAAAAGGAAATTAATAGCTTATTGTGTTTTTGCTGCAGTTGGTTTTGCTTCTGTTGCTTTAGGAGCGACTTTTTTAGCAGCTGGTTTTTTTACTTTTACTGCTGCTTCGTCTTTTTCACCATACAGTTTTGCTCGAACAACGCCTTCTGCATCTTTGTTTACGGTAATTTTGATGTGATGAGGAGGGTTTTTAATTCCGTGTTCCCACAATTTTTCGTTTAGGGGTTTACTGAGCTTAACCTCTTTGGATTTCATGTGTCTTACTAGAAACTCTTTTACAGCAGTTACTGCTTTTTCAGTTCGTCTCCAGTTTGCTACTTTGAGGTATTCTTTTCGCAAAGGGACGTTGTATGTTCGTTCAGTATTTTTTGATTCTTTTGCAGCTGCCATATGAATTGTTACCTATTGTTTGTTTTTATTGAGTGTGTGATGTTACACTTATGCGTTTGTTGAGGTTCTTCGCCAACTTCTTTTTACTTCGGTATGTTCACTTGGATGGAATTTTCGTCCTTTTCCATGTACTTTGAATACAGTCCAAAAAGGAGCCCATTTTGTTTGTTTTGATAGTTTGATTAAGCGGTTCTTTTTTCCGACTGGTTTGTTTCGTGCCATAGTGTGATCCTTTATTCGTTGATTTCTATTTATTGCTTACTTTCTTTATGTTCTTCTTTTGCCATTTGTACAGCGAGTTTGTCAAGAAGGGACATTCCTTTTGGTGTTAAAATTCTTCCTTTATGTCCTTCTTTTTCAGTTTGTTTAATTAAACCGGATTTTTCAAGTTGTTGAAGAATTGATCGGATGTGTGAGCCAGATGCTTTGTAACCTTTTCCTGGCTTGTGTCCTCGGTTTTTCTTTCCACCATATTTGGTTCGAAGTTTTTCAGTTCCAATTGGACCAAGGCGCGCAACAGTTCGAAGAATTGCTGCTGCTCGGATAAACCACCAATCTTCTTGGTCTGGTAATCGGTCTTTGTGATGACCGGTTTTTACGAATTTTGCCCAGGTTTCAGGAGTTACTAACTTTTGCTTTTTGAGCTCATCAGCGGTCTTTGAAACAAGATCAGATGGATTTACAAGTAAGATATGTGTCATGTCGAGGTTAGAATTTGGGTTATTTATAAAGTTTTTGGGCTTAGCCGCTCATTTTCTTGCTATTTTTGAAGTGATTTTATGGCGGCGCGATGAGTTGTTGGTATATTCTCCTCGAGATAGTCTGTTTCTTCGGCGCTGAGACTTAGTTCTACACTGAGTTGGGGGTTCTTTTTGAGCATGAATGAGAGGTACGGTACTTGGGTGAAAGCTATGTGTTTACTCATGTGACATTTTTGCGCAAGTTTTAGTGCGATTTCTTTTCGTTTCCCGTTTTTTTGTTTCATCTGCCAAATTTTGAGGAGGCGCATGGTTTGTTTGTATTGCACAAATGCGGTGTTCCGTTCTCCTTTTGCGCTTGAGATTCCTGCTGTGAGAAGGTTTGTTACATAACTTAGGAATCGCCAATGTTGTCTTTTCATAATACGACCCTGGAAGATGTCAGCTCGAGATAGAGATTCGTACGCTCTGGCTAGACTTTCTGCATTTGTGTATTCAAATGGGAGGTTGTAGTCGAGCCAGAGGAATACTTCATTCATTTCAACGTCCATGTCGTCGAGTGCTGGTAAGGCATTTTCTACTTTTGATGATTTGAAGATGAGTGTTAAAGCATTGAAAATGGTTTCAGTGCGTTTTCTTGGGGTGAGCGTTGAGAGACGGTCATAGGTTACTTGACCACTATCGCTGAGGATTTGAAGGTCGATAAGTGCGCTTCGAAGGTCACCACCTGATTGTCTTGCCAGGGAGTTGATGGTTTTTTCGTCCGTTTTTATTTTTTCTTGTTCACAGACCCATAACAAGGTGTGGGCAATTGCTTTGTAGTCTAATTCGTTGTATTGTATTTTGAGACACGCTTTTTGGAGCGGTTTGAATTTGCTATCACTTGTGTCGTTTGCGGTTAAGATGATGGGAAATTTTGATTTGGTTATTGAATCTACTATTGCACTTACAGCACCACGATCAAGAGTTCCCGATACGTTATCAACTTCGTCGAGAAGAATTATTTTTGGACGGAAAAATAGTGATTGTTGGTTTAAGGAGTTGTTTAGAAATGATCGTACTGCTTGTTCACTGCGGTCTTCAGAGCTGTTTAATTCGAGAAGATCATAATCTAATTCTTTTGCGAGTGCTACAATACTTGCTGTTTTTCCACAACCATTAGGTCCCTCAATTAATATTGCTCGATATTTCTGTGTTTTGTAGGTACTTATGAAATTCTTGACTTGAGCTAAAGAGAGATCTTGACCAAATATCTGCGATGTGTTTTTTGGTTGATAGGTGGTAGTGAAGAGTGGCATTGGGTGTTTTTGGTTTTGGATTATTAAAATACTTTGTATCCATCCAATATTTTCATGATGGGTTCGATGTGATTTGGAAGTAGTGTGGTATGATATTTATTTCTTAGTCGCATTGACATTGTTGGCCATTCTCCTTTTTGGTTTTTAGGTGGGTTGTGCACTCGATGTTCTGGGTGCCAGTTTCCATTTTGGTTGGCGGTATCATAAAATCCACTAGGTGGTGCTGGAAGTTTTAGAAAGTCTGCACTATCTGGAGAAAATTCAATGTAGTTCTCTTTTCCAGTTAGGTGATAATAACAGGAGCGAAATACTTTATCTTGCTGGGCAGGGGATAATTTAAACTCAGTGTCGTTTAGGTGTTTATCTAGTCCGTCTTCCAATTTTTGGTTGGGGTAGAGGAATAGTATGCCTTGAGGCGAGGTGTGAATTTTAGTGGTTAGGAAATATAGTGTTTCACTAATTGCAAGAGATGGATTATTCATTTTGTATTCCTTTTCTGATTTGTTATAATATTTATAATTTTTTCATGTCGTATAATATGAGACAAATGCTTAAAAATGAAAAAAATGCTGTTATTTTGCTTTGTTGCGAGTTGCTTAGGCCGATGTTGATTAATTGAAAGGTGGGATTTACAATTGATACGATGAATAGGGTGCAAAAGAGGAGTAGAAGGACGGTTAGGAGGATGAATATTTTGTGACGGTACTTTTGATAGTCTTTCATAATTTGTGAAGAGGGACTTATGGTTTATAAGAAAAGTGTTTCTTGAGGCTATATCTTGCAATGTTTGTTGTGTTTTTGTAATTTGATTTATCTTTATAGAGAACTTTGCATAATTCATAAAAATTAGGCAAAGTTATCAAAGAGCACTTTGCAACGGCGCAGTTTAAGCAAATTTTTGCACCTCGTGGTGCAATTAAAATGTGACAAACTGCTTCACAAGAAAGGATATTCATCCTTTCTGTGCACAAATAAAGTCGCTGCTTTATTTTGTGTTTGCAAAGTTCTCTATACTTTTTATGATGTATACTTTAGTAGTAGCATAAGGGTTAAATAGTTCTTTGTGCGTTTTGAGATATCGGTGATGTGTATATGAGAATTGGGTTGACGTATGCCGATGTTCTTCTTGTTCCTAAGCGAACACCTCTAGCTTCTCGAAGCGAAGCGATTACAAAAACGATGTTTACTCGAAATATAACTTTATCTATTCCTCTTGTGTCAGCTAATATGGCAACTGTTACTGAGCATAAGATGGCAATTGCACTTGCGCGGCATGGGGGAATTGGAGTTATTCACCAATTTGGATCGATTGAAGATCAGGTCCGTGAGATACAACTTGTGAAGAGGTCAACTAGTTCAATTATTGAGCGCCCACTATGTGGGGATTATTCAATTACTATTCGTGAGGCGATTACTCGGATGCAAACTGAGGGTGTTACGAGTTTGTTGATTATGAAAGATGGTGAACTTGCAGGAATTTTTACGTCTCGTGATTATTTGTTTGAAAAAAATTGGGATCGAGGAGTTGCGGAAGTAATGACACCTCGCGGTCGTTTGGTTACGGCTCCGTTTGGGGTTTCGCTTGAAGAGGCAAAGCATATTTTGCATCAACATCGTATTGAGAAGTTGCCTTTACTCGATACTGCATCTGGGAAAGTTATGGGTTTGATTACTACTCAAGATATTAAAAAATTGGAACAATGGCCGCAAGCGAGTCGAGATACGAAGGGTAGGCTTCTTGTGGCTGCTGCTATTGGTGTTAAGGATGCACTTGAGCGTGGAGAGGCGTTGGTTAATGCGGGTGCGGATTGTTTAGTTCTGGATATTGCGCATGCACATTCTGACTTAGTGATTACTCGCTTACGTGAGTTAAAGAGTCGGTTTTCTTGTGATGTGATGGTGGGAAATATTGCAACAGCTGAAGCGGCCCGGGATCTCATTGAAGCCGGTGCGGATGGGTTGAAAGTTGGTATTGGTCCGTCTCCGGTCTGTTCGACTCGTTTGATGGCGGGTGCGGGGGTTCCTCAACTTACGGCGATTATGGATGTTGCAGCTGTTGCGCGCTCTTATGGAGTTCCTGTTACAGCAGATGGTGGAGCGAAACATCCTGGCGATGTTGGTAAAGCGATTGCAGCTGGTGCGTCTACTCTGTATTCTGGCTCATTTTTTGCTGGGTGTGATGAGGCTCCAGGTATGATAATTATGAAGGAGGGGAAACGGTACAAGAAGTATCATGGCAGTGCGTCGTATGAGAGTTCACATAAGCGCAAGGAGTTGGAGAAAGGAGTGGTGATTAAAGAGCGGTTTGACACCTTTGTTGAAGGTGTGTCAGTGCTTGTTGATTATAAGGGGCCAGTTGCTGATGTAATCTTTGGTCTTATTCGTGGGTTACAGTCGTCAATGAGTTATTGTGGCGCGCGAACAGTATTGGAGATGCATGAGAATGCGGAGTTTATGCAAATCACGGCTGCGGGTTGGGAAGAATCGAAGACGCATGGAAATAAGACGGGGGATTAGGGGAAGTTACAAAGAGAAAGAAAAAGAATAGAGCACTGTGGATAATTTATTTTTTATGCTAAATGTCTCTAAAATATATCAGTTAGATATTAATATTGGATAAAATAAAAAAATAATTATAATTTGTTTGATTACTCGGATTCTTGTCGTTTACGTAATATCAGTAATCCAATTATTCCACCTATTACCAATACTATTGCAATGATCCAAGGAGTATTACTTCTGGTGCTTTCGTTTTTGTTTATAAGCGAAGTAATTGTTATGTCTGCTTCTTGATCTTGAAGGTTTACACTATTTAGTGTTATTTGTAAATCGTTTGTTTTGTCTAGATCAATATCAATATCTTTTGACTCTTTTATGTTTAATGTTATTGTTTGTGGATTACTGCGAACGGTTATGGTTGCACTTGTGGGGGTAACCACATCTATTGTTACTTCGTGGAGTTCTTCTATATTGGAGTTTGAGGTTGGGATGTTAAAATCCGCTTTTTCTCCTTGTTTAATAGAAGCTGTGACTTCTATAGTGTTTTCTGCTGCGATTGCGTTTCCTGCGGCTGCACGATTGTTGTTTTGATTATTAAATTGCAAATGTTGAATTCTTGGTTCTGTTGTTGGGGCAATTGGTGCTGGCGTATTTCCTTGAGTTGGTACTGTAGGTTGTTCAACAGCGGGTGCAGGAGTTGTCTTTTCAGGTGCTGGTTCGCTACTTGGTGTGGTGGTTATGTCTGCAGTGTTATCGGTGGTTGGTGATGAACTTGAACTGCTTGATGATCCTCCGCCACCACTAGAACTGCTTGATGAACTTGAACTGCTGCTTGAGCTGCTCGATGAACTGCCTGAACCAGGTGAAGCTGGTCCATATGCGGCAAATACTACTCCACCAACTAATAGTGTGAGGATTAGATATGCTGCAATTTGTTTTAGTCTTGATTTCATTTTAACATCCCCACTCTGCTGGCACTTGCCATATAGTGGTGTTTAGTGTTGTGTTGTACAATAACCTCGTTGAACTGGAAGTTTTGTTGGTACAGTTTCCAAGGCTTGCTGAACATTGCCATAATTCACTTACATTACCTGGAATTCCAATTTGTAATTTTGTTGGTCTAAATGAGTTTATTAGCTCTTGACATTTCGATGTTCCTAGACCAATGAATTTCCCAGTTGATGTGGAGTTGAAGGCAATGTCGTTTCCTGCTGTAAAGTTTTGGGCTGAGCTGCTTACTTTACTTCCCAGGCTTGCGTTGACTAATACTATACGCCAATATTGACTACCTGTTGAATTTGGATTCTCAATTATCATGTTGAAACTTTTGGATTGGGTGTAGTTTAGTTGTATACCTGTTGAGGTATTGGCATTCATATCTTGTTTTGTTCCATCTGGCAGTTCAAATGTAAATTTCATATTTCCCATTGGATCAGATGCTATAGCACCATTTTGTGTTTGGAAGGGAAATGTAAACGTACTTGAACAAGATTTACAACTGGCAAAACTGTTTTTGGTCGTAAAATTTAAACATCCACTTATCGCACAGTTACTTGAGATGTCACATACTTTGGTTTTTAAGTAATAAGTTGTTGCATTTGTCAAAGTATAAGGGAGACGTTGCGGGTTGAAGCTGTAGCTATCAATTGTTCCATCATGCCATGTGTTGTAGTCTATTTTTCCTGAGTCTAGTAATCCATTGTCTAGAATCGTTGCGTTTAGGGTAGTACATGAACTATCGTTATAATAAAATTGGATAGTACCATTTGCAGGTTCACTGGTATCATAGGTAATGAAGGCACTATCGGGAAATGTATCAGATTTAAACCATGTTATTTTTGGTGCTGTTTTATCGTTTGGATCAATTGCAAGTGTTCCACCACAAAAGAAGGAATCAGTTTTACAACCGGAATCAGTACAATCGGTTAAGCCGTCTGCGTCGTTATCAATATTATCACCACATTGGAATCCTACTTCATTAGGAGTGTAACCAAATTTAAGAAAATTTGAGCAATCAGGATCCATACTGGCTATTAATCCATCACCATCTGCGTCTCCACCGGAGTTTTCACAATCTTCAAATTTAAAGTCAAATGATCCTTGGGTGTAATAATATGGTCCGTCATTATCTACAATTAAACTATCATTTGAACTGTTCCCAGAGGTAATATAGAGGCGGAGGTCTTTTGATTTATTGAACAAGTTTCTAAATTTGAATAATTCTGTTTTTTCAATTCCTATTACTGGTCCGCTTACTTTGCCACACATTAATTGTGAGCTTACACCTAATGGAATTGGCACTGGTCCCCATGAACCATTCACACATTGATATGATGCTTTGGTTTCTTGTAAATTGGTTGTCCATTTTCCAGAGTATTTAAATGAGAATTCGTACCCTGTATTGTTTGGATTATCTCGACTTGCACAATGGTTTGTGCTGTTTCCGTCAGCGTCAAAATACCAGATGTACGTTGCGTTTCTATCACCTGTTCCAGGTTGGAACATGAAGTTTCCACCGTCTCCATCAGAACCGGAAGGGCGCACTGGAATATTTTTACATGTTGCTGCTAAACTAAAATTACTTACAGTCATTCCAATCATCTATCTGTCGAAGTCGTCCATTAATCCTACATCTAACACATCTAAATGGGGATAAATAGTATTATTTGAGCTGTCTGTTCCCAAAATTGTTGGTTGTTTGTTTCCAAGTTGGTTTACGAAGTTAGCATCTGATTTTGATTGACACCATCCGGGGAATTCAGATGAGCTTACGTTGTTTGAGGCTTTTTGATCTACAAAGTAGGTACATGTGGTATTCATTTGACCATTACATTTTGTTTGATTTCCATTGCCGTTAAAACATCCTCCACTAAATGCGGTTGCTTCACATGTGCCTGAAATTTGTTCACAGAGTCCTTTGGTAATGGTGGTGTTTGCACAGCTTGATGAACTTAGGCTAAAACAGGATGGTTGACAGTTACCAGCTGGGTTAAATTGTGTATTCCATGAACAGATTTGTGTTGGTTGTCCTGCAATACTAAAGTTTGCTTCACAAGCAGCTTGACTATTTCGCCTGCTTGCGTTGCTGTTACATTGTGAGAAGACTACTGGTTCACACCATCCACTTTGTCCTCCTGGTCCTGAAAAACCACTGCTTCCACTATTCCAACCACATGCGGTATTTGTTGTACATGCTGATAGGTTCTGGGATTGAAAACAGGAACTAAAGAGTGTTTCATTTTGCATACATAATGGTGTACTTGCGGTTTGGAATGAACATCCTGCAGTTGCGTTACATCCTGCAGAATTTCGCCCTTGTGCTCCACATTGAGCTCCTGGGAAATCACAGTGACCTGAACTTCCTGCTCCGAATTGTTGATCAAATCCATCACGGAGCCATTGACATCCATTGGTTGTGAATTTCTTAATGTCGGAAGAATTAAATATGCAGTTGAGGTAGTTATGGTATGCGATATCTTTCAAAACTTGGTGTGCGTGAAGTTCGTGCATTACAAGATAAAATAGTTCTTTTGCGATGTGATTTGAATGTTCCTCTTGTAAACGGTAAGATTACGGATGATAGAAAAATTAGGGAGTCTGTTGCGACGATAAGGATGCTACTTTCTTTTGGTTGTCGGGTGATTATTATAACTCATTTAGGTGAGCCAAAAGGGGTAGATTCTGCCTTGTCTTCAAAGGTTCTTCTTGGTTCTTTGTCTTTGCGGTTGAAGAAAAAGGTTATGTTTTCTACTCTTGCTGATTTGAAGAAAGGTTCCTTTGGTATTTCTTGTGGATTTGATGTCGTCTTACTTGAAAATATTCGCTTTGATTCGCGAGAGGTTGCAGGTGATATTGGTTTTGCTCGTGAGTTGGTATTGCTTGGTGATGTATATGTTAATGATGCATTTGCTGTGTCACATCGGGCGCATGCGTCGGTATCGCTGTTGCCTACACTTTTACCATCGTATGGTGGATTGCTTCTTGAGAAAGAGGTTACTGCGCTGTCACAAGGGTTGTCTTCAGGTCGAGGTGTTCAACGTGGTTCTGTTTGGGTGATTGGTGGAGCGAAGTTGAGTAAGATAGGGATTATTTTGAGTGCTTTGAAAAATGCAGAGCATGTGTTACTTGGTGGAGCTCTTTGTTTACCACTTATTAATCCGTGGGGTGTTGATGTTGAGACGTTGGGGTTAGTTGCGAAGTTACGTGCTTCACGTGGGTTTTCTAAAGTTGTGTTGCCAGTGGATTTTAATTGTTTGGATAAGATGACTGGTAAAGTTCGGGTTGTTGAGGCTGATTTGATTGATGATTCCGTTTTTGCATATGATATTGGTCCTGCCACTGTTGCGTTGTTTTCTCAGTATGTACATGGGGCGAAGACGGTGGTTTGGAATGGGCCTCTTGGTTATTTTGAGAAGAAGCCATTTCATATTGGTACAAAGAAGGTTTTGGGGTCAATACGGAGTGGAACGGTTGCTATTTGCGGTGGTGGTGAGACTTCAGAAGCGGTTCGGGTGTTGCGCTTAGGCTCTAAGTTTACTCATATCTCGACGGGTGGTGGAGCGAGTTTGGCCTTTTTATCAGGGGAAAAGATGCCTGGGTTAGTTGGATTGGAGAAAAGTGGATGAAAAACGATGAAAAAAAAGTGAGATAAAAAAATATCAAATTAAAATTCTACGCTGCTGCAGTTACTGCTACTTTCTTTTTTTCAACGACAACTACTCTGCATGGGCATGGCATTTTACTTGCTGCTCGTTGTAATGCGGTTCGACCCAATTTGGAGTTTACAGCGTTGATTCGTAGTTCAAAGATAGTTTGACCAGTAAATAGTCTTGCAGCACATGATATTGCTTTACCATATGCCTTCTGCATACCTGTACTGACACGATCTGCTCCTGCTCCGGTTGCGGCTGCATTTTCACGTAGTACGTGGAAAGGGTATAGTTTTAAGCGTAGATGGTAGTCTTTTCCTATTGCTTTTTCTAGAACTCGGTTGCAAACCATACGGCCTGACTCTAGAGCATTGTGCCGGATGTTTAGGTCTCTTGTGGTTACAAGTCGAATTGTTTGATCATATTCTTTTTGGGGGCTACCCATGTCGAATTTAATAATTTTAATGTGCGGGAATCCACCACGTACAAAGTTAAGCTTGTTGAACTTACTGATACGGGTGTACGGTCGTTTTAAATTTTGATATGCGCTGAATTTTCGAATACGTGCCATAGCTCACAAAAAATGGGGGCCCTTTATAAAGATTTCTAGTCATCGTTGATAGGGCAGCCAAAACTCATATAAATGCAAGTTGTGGTATTGCTTCAGCGTACGTAAGATTAGGTGTTTATTGATGGTCCATACTCGATTTGTGCAGGCATACAGTAGTATAGCTATTGGTACGGGCGTGTTGAGTGTTCTTCATGACGTAATGCTTGTGTTTGTTTTCCAGAATAAGTACTTTGATTTGACGGTTAATTTTTTGTTCATTCTGTTGTTTTTTCTTTCAATACTTGCCATTGGGGTGTATCATTTTTGGCATGAGGAGAAGAAATTATTTTATTTGCCACGGTTCTTTTTAGGGATGTTTTTTGTTGGGTTGATTGGTTCTATCTTGCTTCTTTCGTTCTCGGTTACAGTAGGGCTAGGTTATATTCTTACATTAAGTAGTATACTTTTTGCAGTTGGACTTGTTAGTTTAGGTGTATATAGTTTGAAATTTTCTAAAGAGAACTTTGCACACAAGAAATGAATTGTAGTTTATTATTTAAAAAAATCATAGATTTTCTGACCCAAAATAATCTGTTTTCCTTTTTTCTTGTTTTCGTACAGAAATAAACAAGTTCGAAGGAAGGTTATTCTTCCCTCCTGCGTATCAAAAGAGGACTCTCTTTTGTGCATGTTTATTTCTGGCAATTCATATTTTCATGGTAAAGTGCTCTAAAAAAGGCAAGTAAAAAAAAGATGATAAAAATAGAAGTTTATACTTGGGTTGTGAGCCACTTTATGTACGCATAGAGAACCACTGCAAGATTAATCATGCGAAAGTTAACTTGTTGCGCTCGGTCGACTCCTCGTTTGATGATGAGCATGTTTGCTCTAATCTTTTCTGCTTCTTCGAGGTGTTGTGCTGGGAGTCGCCGTTTAATGTCGGTATATGATGATTTTTTGATTTCTTCTTCTAGGCTGTAGTGAAAGAGGAATCCTCGGTCCAGTGATTCGATTAAACCATCAACTGCCGCTATTTCTCCTTCATTTACGAGATCGGGGTATTTGAAGACAAACTCGTCATTGCGAAGAATTTTTTTGAACATGTCTTTTAATCGGCTGTTAGCAAGGTTTTTTTGTTCTGGTGTTCGTAATTTGCTTAAGCTGTTTAAAAGAGGTGTTATTTCTTGGGTGAATTGTTTTTGCCAGTTGTGTACTTCATATACATACATGAGGCTGTTTTGGATGGGAACGGGTAATTCTCGTAAAATTTGAGCTGTTCTGATACAATTAGCGCTTTCGTGAATTTCGTTTTTCTCTTCGACTAACTTGTTTACAAGTTCGAGAGTTGGTTCAATGATTGGTAGTGCTTGTTCAATATGTGCTTTGTCTGTGTCGGATACTAAGAAGTCTGAGAGAAGTTCTTGTATTTGTGCGTCCTGAAATGGGTAAGGAGTTTTTTGTTTTAGTTCGCGGATAAGGTACACACTTTCTAAATCGGATGCTTTTTGATTGAACTGACTTAGTTTATGGATATATAGCATTTTTTCACCCTCTTTTTGCAACTAGTGGCTGAACGCACTGGTATTTTCTTTAGGAGTTGTGGTTCCTTTTAAATTCTTGCGATTTTATCTGATTTTCCACAATATGGGCAAACAAGGTTGTAGGTGATGTTCGCTTTGTTTTCGTCTACTTTGAATTCGTATTTGCAGCGTCTGCAATCGTATTTGAAGTAGTCCGAAGAAGGCAGTCTTGGTGCTCTGCTTGGAATGTCAGGATGAGTTTTTGTTCGTTTCGTTTTTTCAAGGCATGCTTCACAGAGAACCAAATTTCCACCCATCGGTTTTGGATATAATCGTACCATTTCAAGAGGTACGTTTGCTTTACATTTATCACATGTTTTTGTTTTGCGGATGTCCATACTTTCACCTTTTTTTGCTATTGTCTCTTTTAGTTTGAGATATATTAAGTTTATTTCTGTTTTTTGTGTTTGGATATATTTAAAGATACCTTGACAAAGGAGGTGCTATTGTAGTGTGTATTCTGGAGAAGTTTGGTTGCTGTTATGAAGTGCAACATGAACTATGGCATGTTATTTGTTGTTAATGTGCAATATCGGCTGATGACGGAATTGCTATATTGGGTTATTTCAGATTTGCTTAGAAAATAATTTTTATTTTGATCTATTTTTGGGAGACTGTTTTGGAGTACTTCCTCAATTTGTTTTGTATTGTATGGGTTTTTTATGAGTCTGAGACGACCAACACCTTGTACATCTCCTGTTATACATGTTGTGTTGAAGACGCCTTGGTCGATTGCACTTAAAACAATTATTTCTGCAAGTGATTCTTTAAGAGTTGTGTATTGTGCATTTACTCGTCCTATTTCCGGCATTTTTTGATATGTTAGGTTTGCATTTGGGTGTGGATTTACGTTTGATTGTGGATTTGTGATTATCGGAGTTTGGCTTGCACATGCTGATAGTATGAGGGGAAGGAAATATTGTTTCATTTGATTTAGTTGTTATTTGGGGTATTTAGAGTGTTGCTCTAGAGTTTTTTCAGGGTATTCACTGAGTATATGTTATTATGTGGTTGAATGTGTATTATTTCCGGAATCTTTTTGAATAGGTGTTTTAGTTTTGGTAATTATGGATATTTCACGTCAATATGAAGAATTAGTTATTTCTGGATATGTTTGTGTTGTTATTGTGGATGAGCAGAGAGTTAAAACACTTGTTCGAGTGGCAAAGGATAGCGCTGAATTGGCTACCACACATATTGCTTCTTTGAAGAGCAAGGATAATTACTTTCCTATTCTGGTTCAAGTTAATGGGGTGTTGCAAGATTATGCGCGCGCGTTGTTGTATTCTATTGGAGTTGAGGTTGATGATTCGCATTTGTATTTGGCACTTTGTGTGCGCTTTCCTGGGTTAGAGTTAGATTATACTTTACTTGAGAGTATTCGCGGTAAATGTGAGATGGGTGATGGAGTATTTTTGAAACAATTGGATTGGAAAAAAGTAGAGTTGTATGTTCGGATGTTTTTGGGTGTGATGTCTGAGTATTGCGATGAGAGGGGTTGGAAGTGAAACAATTACTAGGTCATATTTCTGAGGGTACGGGACGATATTCTTTTTTAGTTGATTGTCTTGATGATGGTCATTTGTATGCACGTTTGGAGAGACGTTTAGGTAGTGATGCATATATTGAACGAGTTTCTTTTTGTCGGTTGCATGATTCGTTGTATGTGGACCTGGTTACGGATGATTTTCCAGCTCTGACTGAGTTTCGGTATCATGTTCGAGTTCCATGCATTGGATTGAGTTCTTTGGATGTTCTTCTTGCGGTTTCTGAGGATCCAGATTATCCATTTGAAGATTTGTTTGAAATAAAGAATTTTTGTGAAAAATATAGTTTTGAGCTTTCAGTGATTCGGGCGTTTGGGTATGAGAATGAAGTGGAGAGACGATTTGGGAATGGCATGCGGTTATTGAAGAAGGAATAGTATGTTTGGATATTCGAAGGAAAAAAATAAAATTTCTATCATAGTTGGTTTAATCTAAAAATTCTTTGTTTTTAATCTTTTCAGGGAGGTATTTCTCTGAGATGAAGGAAATTCCTTTGGATGAGAGAGCTTGGATTTCTACTTTGTTGCCGAATTCTTTCATCATTTTGAATTGGCGTTGCCATTCTTTGTTTTTTTCAAACCATTCGTAGTTTTGCATTTGTTTTAGTCTGGCGGTATCTTGATCTGTTAGTTTGATGAAGTGGCGTTTAAGGTCGTAGTTGATTACGTCATCGCAGGTAATCCCAATGAATTTTACACCAGGGATGGCCATTTCTGAGGCCATATGAGCTAATGAGATTGATCCATATTTAATTACACTGTAGATGTACCATCCCCATGGGTCGTTATCAGCCAAGACAAAAATGGGTAATTTGTGTTCGTTACTTAGTCGTTGGAGAAGTCGTCTAATACCTCTTGTGGTTTGTCCTTGGGATGACATGATTAAACAACTTTGTTTTTCCCAGAATCGGTCTTCATGCAAACGTTCCCATACGGCAGCCTTTTCCATATACAAAATGTATTTGGCGTCTACTTTTTTGAATTTTATATTTTCTACGTTACTTGGGATTGACCATCCACCTGAACCTAATCTGGACCAATCAATGGTATCTCCTGAATCTTCAATGATTACTTTTCCTGCAACGGAGCCCATTTTGTTTGCGTTGACGTGCAGTTGTTCACGACTGAAATTGGTGATTATTTCAAGGTCTTCAATTGCTTTATCAGATTCGGTTTGTTCGTCTACTACGTTTAATTTGGTATTTGGGATGGTACGCTTCGCCATATAAAATACGTCTCGCAGACTAGCATGTTTTTTTACATCAAGAAGATTTTTACAGATAGATGCCACTTCTATTGTTTGCAAGAATTTTTTTGTGTGGGATGCGTTAAAGAAGAATCGTTGTGCTTTTTTGTCCCCGAGGGTGAGGGTTTTATTTTCCTTGTCATAGATGACGTTGCTTAAGCCTCTTACTGATAATTCAATTTTGGGATTATTTCCTAATTGAATATCTTTTACAATTTCTTTTCCAATATTGACGAGTTCTTTTGTGACGGGAGTGTTAGCTGGGATGTATGGGACGTGATGAGAATCATCGCCCGTTTGGTTAGATGATGCTTTGGCTGGATCTAGTTTTTGTTGTCCATTTTCTTGCGTTTTTTTTGCTGCCATGTTATTGTGTTAATTGTTTTTTTATTGTGTTAGGGTGAATAATTGACTTGTTACATATAACTCATTTACATGTAATCTTCTTCTTCGCTGTTATGTTCTTTGTCATCTAGGGGTGTTTTTGGTTTACGTGTGAATTTGACCGCTTCTTGACTTTCATCGACTTCTCCTTTGAGTGATTCCATTTGGGCCATCTTTTCTACTATTGTTTCTTTTGCTGTCATTTCTTCTAGTTTGTCAATAAGCTCATTTTTATTTGCGCCAGTTAATCTTGCGAGGGCGTCTGCTACTTCTGGGATATATTTTTCAAACATATTTGCTCGTTCAAGGAGGGCTGCGGTTTTTTGCTTTTTATGGACATATGTTTGTAATTTTCGTCCTCCATCTTGGAGTGCAAGTTTGATTTCTTTTATAATCTCAGGGTATGATGCGAGTGCTTCTTTGGATTCAGAGGTGAATGGAACCCATACTGATGCGATGTGGAGTAAGACAGTTAATGGACCAGTTGGAAGAGCTCCGTTGCTTTGTTGAAGGCCATATGGTTTCCAATTTGTGGTCACAACGGCTTTACTTAGTGCACATGCTCCTTGTTGGTAGAGTAGGGGTACTTTGTTTGCAAATCTAAATAGTGTTGCAAGTTCGTCTTTTGGTTGATTTCCACCATAGGCCATTCCCACTTCTATTTGAAATGGATTTCCTCGATAAACAAAAACTGGTCTTGTGACGGCACAATAAAATTCCGCATTTATTTCTTTTTTGAGACTTTTTTCAAGTAATTCGTGTCCAATAGGGCTTAAACATTCTGTTGGAGGGGCTTGAATTTTACTTTTTTGAATTCCTTTGTATAATTGTTCAGCTTGTTCTCTGGACATTTTTTCGGGATTATTTGATGGTAATAGGGCTGAATTTTCACAAATCTCTTTGGCAGTTCCGTCTGTTACTTTGGAGAATTCGATAATGAGAAATTCTTTGAGCGTTTTTGCTTTTGTTAAACTTAACATTTTGATTAAACGACCAAGTTCTACTCCGTACGGGTGTGGTTTAATCTCTTTTGCTTCAGTTGGAAGGATGTCGGTTGCTCTGGAATAAATAGTTTGGGTTGCTTCTGGATTTGTATAAATAATTGTTAAGTGCGGATTGACAATTGCGGTTTGTTTGAGGTATTCATCTACTGATTGTCGTCCTTTTTGATAGGCGGAATCCATGTCTAATTCTATTCTTATACCATGTGTTTTTCCGGGCCAATCAATGTCTCGTTCTTCGAGGATGATAGGATCATTTGTTTGGGTGTCTATTTTAAGTTTGATTAAGAACGCTTCATTTGTACTTGCAATTTTTGATCGGATGGTTGCAGGTTTTCCACTGGTTAGTTGAGCGTAAAGAACGGCTGCTGAGATTCCAATACCTTGCTGACCTCTTGTTTGGGAGAGTTTGTGAAATTTTGAACCGTATAATAATTTTGCAAATATTTTTGGAAGTTGTTTTTTGATAATTCCTGGACCATTATCTTCGACGATGATTCGAAATCTTGTTTCTTCAAGTTGAATGAGCTCTACGTTTATTTCGGGTAGAATGCGCGCTTCTTCACATGCGTCCAGCGCGTTATCAACAGCTTCTTTGATGGTTGTTAATAGAGCTTTACGTGGGTTGTCAAAACCTAAGAGATGTCGGTTTTTTTCGAAGAACTCGGCTATGGAAATATCTCGTTGTTTTGTTGCTAATTCTTCAGCGCTCTTTTGAACCATGTGTTGGGTGGGATTGCGAGGGGTTTATAAAATTTTGTTTCGAGTAGTGGGTGAATATTTTTGGCGAATTGAGCTTACTGAATGATTTGTCATGTTTTGTATTTAGAGTGAAATGTGGCGGTGATAGCGTCAATAAAAATGGCATTTGATTGGGTAATATTGAATGGATATTGTTATTGATTAAGGTAATTTGATATCTCATTAGTTGTTAATTTGATTCAACTTCCTTCAAACAGATTATCTTTACGGCGTTTTTCTAAGAATTGGTATACTGTTTTATGCATTGCACCGTTTACTAGCATAGCCATGGCTTCCCTTGCAGTTGATACGTTCATGGTGTCACCAATGATGGAAATTGTTTTTCCATAAATTGAGATGTGGGTGTCAGTTAGGCGTTCTACTTCTTCACGTGCTTTTCCACCGGTTCCTATCACTCGTGATTTGAGACGTTCCATAACGTTTTTGTTTTTTCCTGCGGCGTCTTTTAGATTAATAATTTCTAATGTGTATTCAGTGTTGGTTAAGAGAAGAGCTGATTTTGGATTGAATCCTCTACCAATTGCTTGGACCACTTCTCTAGCCGTGAAAAGGTTCATTCCGTCGTCACCAAGAATATTTACTTCACCTTCGGTTGTGATTTGAAGTTGAACTTTGAGTGCTTCTTCGATTTCTTTTTTGGTTTCGCCTTTTGGGCCAATAAGTACTCCTACTCGTTCTTGTGGTATTTTTATGTCGTAGGAAAATTCGTCTGAAGCCATCTGTTCTTACTTCTTTGCGATGACTTTTAAAGGTTTGGGTGGAGTTTTTGATAATTATTAAAAGTGTATTTAGAATAATCTCATACTAAATCTACTGGTCTGGATTTATTTCGTTTTAGTTTTCGTGTTTCGGTGTCTTTTTGACGTGTGGCTCTGTCAGTCATCATTTGGTCGTAGATTTCTTGCGGGTCATTTTTTAGACCAAGTTTTTTGAAATGGTTACATACATTTTCAAGGTCACGTCTTAGAAGTTCTCGACAATTAGGTGTTTTTGTAAGAGTTGATTGTGAGAAGTCAATAAGAATTGGTTTTTCTTCATCGTTTAAGATGTTGAATGCTGAGAGGTCACCGTGCACGAGTCCTGCGATGTATAGTTTTTTAATTTGTACTATAGTTTGGTCAAAAAAATCTTTGGGATTTTTTGGATCTTGATCTTTGAGAGTATTTGCAGGTTCGCCTTTTCCTACCATTTCTTCAATGAGAATATTTTGCATGAAATTGAGTGGTTTTGGTACGTTGATTTTTGCTGCGTAGGCTTTGTGGAGATTTTTGAATTCTCGTTGTGTCCATGCAAAAATGATTTGTCGTTTGTGACTTTTTAGATAATCATACCGTGGATCTTTTCTAATATAATCATACATTCTGTTGAAGTCACAGTTTTGTAATCGGTAGATTTTAATGATGATATTTTTTCTTCCTTTTCTGGCTACAAACACATTGGATTCCTTACCTACTTTGATGGGGATTAATGGTTCTTCAAAAACATCGCGTGACTGGAGTTCGAAGAGGTTTCGTTTGGTAAATTCGTCAAATACTCCTTTGTCTGTTTTGAATCGTTCCTGATATTTGAGAGTGACCATTTTTTTGTTTGATTCGTTGTTTGTGATGAATTGTTTGTATTGATTTGGTGGTGGTATGTGTATTGATATATGTATTGATATAGATGTTAGTATGGTGACTTCTTTTTAAAGTGATTGTTCTAGATATTTTTGTAGAGATTTCTTCTAGATTTTCTTTTGGAATATTTTTTGAGAGTATAGGATTATATCAGATTTAATTGTTGGTTTTGGGCCAATATTCTTTTGATGTCTGCAAATGTTCGTTCTGCTTTGGTTTGATATATATCTAAAGCAGGTGGATGTCCTTCATTTATTGGCCTTAGTATGGCACGGACTCCGGTTGTTGATTTGGTTGTGTGTATATGTTGTGTTCCAGCGGCGTAGGTTACGTACATGCTGGGGGGGTAGGGGTTGATTATTTTGTCATGCAGTTCTATGAGGTAGGCGTGTGCATAGATGTCTTTTGTTTGACTTAGTATGACTTCGAGTTCTTTTTTTGCATCCGGTGAGAAATGGTCATGAATTCGATGTTTCATTTGTTGGAATGCTATTTTTGTTTCCGATGAGGCAGTGGAGGTGTTTAGGATTTGGTTGAATTCTTCTTTATAGAAACTTCGTGTTTTTTGAGTGATATAGTATGCTGCAATTGGGAGTTGTCCTGTATAATATTGTTCGAGTTGTTCGTTTAAGTTGTGGAGTATTTTTGGGTGTGACTCATGGTTGAAGAATTGGTCAATGATGGCTTGAAGTGTAACTTTTTCAAAATCTGTGCGGGTGTGAAAGGTTGCGTTTATTCCTTGATATATTCTTGGATATGGTGTTTGTGCTGCTAAGTTTATGGGGTGTGGATCCGTTACGAATCGGCCCGGTGAGAGGGATAGTACTGGGCCTGAACCCAGGTATACTCCCATTCCATTTTTTTCTAATGTACTGGCGTCAATTTCTTTTTCTAGCAGGTAGAGAAGAGGACTTGAATTGATGTAGCCTTGTTGCTGAATTCTTGCATGCACACGTTGAATGTTGGTTGTGAGGTTAGTCATGAAGTTTTGTATTTGTTGAGGTTTGAGGCCGTAACGTTTGCTTAGATTTCGTAGCGCGTTGGTGATTTCGTCAGTTGGGACTTTGGTTTTGAGTCTGGTTGCTTGTTCAAATAATGGTCTTGTGATTTCTTGAAGGCTGTTGAAATAATCCATTTTTATTATTGGGTCGTTGGTTTCTTGCGCTGCGCGGTATAGGGTGGTGTTTTGCAGAAATTCTTGTGCTGCGTGGAGCGCGGGCGTTAGTGATATCACATATGCCGTTTCTATGAAACCTTGTTTGAATTTGAGTGCTTGTGTTGTTGTTGTTTTTTGGGTATGCGGGTGTGTTGTTTTTTCTTGGTTTGGTGTTGTCGTTGTTTTTTGTTCAATAGTTTTTTGTGTGTGGGTTAAGATTGCATTATGGATATATTCTTTCGCGGGGATATTTCGAATTCCTGTGTGAATATTTTTTCTAGAAGGGTATCCTTTGGTGTAGAAATGTTGGCGTTCAAGAAAATCGTTTACAATGGTAGGATGTGATGTTGCACTGATTGTATCGGGGTCTCGGCCGAAAAAATGAGCGAGGTTAGCCACGATTGGACGTATTTCAAGGGCGAGGTTTTGTGCGTGAATGCCATCCATGATACAATATGTTGCGAGGGTTTCGAAAACCTGCTGGTTCCCTGCTTTTGCTTGAGCTAGAAGAATTTCTTGTTCGTCATAGTCTATGGTTTTTTCGAACCCTACTAATGTTTCTAGTTTTGTGTTTTGAAATAAGGATCGGTGATTTTTTGCAAATTTGTGTGTGTCAAGGGTGAAGCGTCCTTGTGTTATTACTTTTCCTAAGCCTTGCACTGATTTGATAAGGGGGCGTTTTCCTTGCGTTCCTGGAGTGTAAGTTTTTGTGATGTTTCTTATTTTGATTTGGTCAAAAGACATGATGTTGTGGCCAAAGATCCATAAGGGGTCGTCAGTGTGTATCAGTTCGGTTAGAATTTCTCCGAGGTCCTGCTGCGTGCGATATCGGAGGAGGGTTATGTTTTCTAGATCAGGGCTCTTGTTTGCTTGTTGAATGGTTCTTAATTGTGTTTGGTTGAAGGGGAGATTGTGGAGGAGAATGTGGTGATTTTGTGAGAGGTAGATGGCCATGAAAATTTGGTCTTTTCCTTGTTTCCATCCATCGAGCTCGATGTCTAATGTGACATGTGTGTCGTTGATTATGGATTCTATTGGTGGGTGGAGGTTGTATTGGGGTGGGGTGATTATTGTGGGTGGAAGATGCGAGGGGTTTTCTATGGTGGTACAGGGTGGGTAGAGGTAGCGAAGATAGGTACTTGGGGGATATTGTAGATGTCGGGTGTGGTATGATGGGTTTTTCGTTACGAATGGTGCGTCAAGAAGGGTTTTTGTGTCCTTTGCTGTATCTAAGGTAAGAATGCGATTTGGATAATATGGGATTTCATTGGTTGTGTATGGAGTGCCTTTGAGGAATTCTTGAAGTGATGTTTTGAGTTTGGTTGCTTCTATATCTGAAATTGGACTTGTGAAAAAACGATGAGGGATGTTGGCAAGGAGGTGATACGTTGCACCAATCATTGTTTTAGGATTGAATTCTCGAATGGTGATTATTGTTTGGTCGCCTTTGATTGGGTGGGTTGGACGAATATTTGTAATGTACCAATGCATGTTATGTATAATGATTTCATTTTAAACTGGATTTGTGGTTTTGGAAAGATATTTCATAGCAAGCATGTTTTAAGCAAATGAGGATTAGTTAGTACTTGAAAGTGACATATTTAGCAAAAGATTTATATAGTCGTTGTCTTTTGATAGTAGTTAACACCTAAAAACCACCTCTTTTCCTCGGCGAACTGATTTATTAGTTTGCTGGGGTTTTTCCTATTTTTCTTGCTTTGTGATTTATTGTCAATCACTTCATTTTTACCTTTGATTCACCAAATAAAGTTATATTTTGGTTTTTTCTATTTTGTACCGACACATTTATATAATAGGCTTTATTATACTCGTTTGCCCGGCACAGAGAGTACCTGTGGGAGCCTACGGCATGGTCCAAGTCATGAACGCAGGGGTTAGTGGTGCGGGCGTCATTTACCAAATATCCATAGTTACATTGTATAATTAGATTGACATTTTTCAGTTTGGTTATACGATAATAAAAATAACAAATTTGTTTCGATTACGATATGTTGTTGTCATTGCTTGCAAAAAAAATAAATCCTTATCACATTCATCATATATCATTGTAGTTCGTTTAGGTTAGTGTCAAGACGGTTAGAATTGGTATAGCTAGGTTTATTTTTTCTGGAAGTACTTTGTGGATTGTTTGGTTTATGAAGGTATGGTTAGAACTATACCTATTAAACCGATTACACATGAGTATAATTTTGATTCATTTCCGTTAAGAGATGTTTTCATATTGTTTCATTAAAATTTCGAGCAAGAGCTCGTGGAGGACTTTATGGCAAAGATTAGCCCAGTTGCGGCAAAATATATTGTACATTCAACTATCACTATTGATGGTATTGTAGATCGACCAGATGTTATTGGTGCGATTTTTGGACAAACTGAGGGATTGCTTGGTGCAGACTTAGAATTACGTGAGTTGCAGCGAAGTGGTCGAATTGGACGTATTGAAGTTAATATGAATACGGTTTCTGGTAAGACAACTGGTGAGATTATTATACCAAGTAGTTTAGATAAGACTGAGACAGCAATTGTTGCGGCTGCTCTTGAGATTATTCAACGTATTGGTCCGTGTAACGCGAAAATTGAAGTTCATAAGATTGAAGATGTTCGTACATCGAAGCGACAATTCGTTATTGAAAGAGCTAAGGAACTTCTTCGTGAGCTTACTGAGGAAACTCTTCCAGATTCGCAAGAAATTGCAGATGAAGTTGCTCAATCAGTTCGTATGATGGAAGTAGGCGAATATGGTAAGGAACGACTTGCGTGTGGCCCGGCTATTGAAGAAAGCGATGAGGTTATTCTTGTTGAAGGTCGAGCAGATGTATTGAATCTATTAAAACATGGTTTCAAGAACGTTATTGCAATGAATGGAACGTCTGCTCCACAGACGATTCGTGAACTTAGTCGACGAAAGACGATTACCGTGTTTGTTGATGGGGATCGTGGCGGAGATTTAATTGTTCGTGAATTGCTTGCGAATGCAGAAATTGATTTCGTTACCAAAGCACCAGATGGGAAAGAAGTTGAAGAACTGGCGAAAAAGGAAATTCATAAAGCGATTCGTTCACGGATTACCGCTGAACAAGCTAAGATGGATTTGGGTATTGATGAGCATGGTCAACTTAAAGATCAAGAGGAAACTCTTCGACATCAACCTTTTAGAACGCAAAAGAATGTTGGGTCAGTTCAAATTAACCCGAATTACCACGCTCAAGCTGGTTCTGCTCCATCGCATTCACCAGTTGGTCAAATGGGATATGCTGCTCATTCTGCGCAGGGTATGGTTGCTGCAGTAAAGAAAACTGAGAAAGTTGATTCTACTCCAATGGTTGCTCCTGTAAAGCCGCAATCGAGTGTTGCTGTGAATTCTTCTCGAAGCGTTGGTGGGCCAGTTGTTCCTAATGGTGCTTCTCGACCCCGTGAGATGATTAAGGAAGTTGTTGTTCCTAAGAAGGCGGGTTTGTCTGATGAGGAAAAGAAGTTGTTTAAAGCAACACTTGAAGATATGTTTGGAACTCGAGGAGCTTGCATATTTGATCATAAACTTGCAATTCTTGGAAAAGTTCCTTTGTCTGAACTTCCATCTACTATTAAGAGTTTGAATGGCGGTGTGTATGCTATTGCTCTTGATGGCGCGGTTGAAACTGAACTTGTTAAGTTAGCTGAGAAGATTAACGTAACTTATCTTGTGTGTTCAAGTTCAAAGAATAAGGATCCAACGAAGATTCAGATTTTAACAGAAGATAAGTTGTAGGAGTTTGATTGTTTTTTTTTAATTTTTTCTTTGATTTTTTTGTTAAAGTTTTCTTAAGAATTAATTTTATTTTCCTTGTTTTTGTACAAAAATTAAAAAGAAAAAAAATGATTAGTTAAATCGACTCTTGCAGAGGATATCAAAGTTTATTACGTACATCCCGCCTGCAAAATTTTGTTGTACGATATTTCGGAAGATAATTTTTGTTCCATCTGCTAATGTGTGACTTTCTCCAATAGCTAAATTGAATTGTTCTCCATCCATCCAAAATTGCCATTGATTCTGTAATGTTATCGGATCAAAATTGCTGGGTGCTAGGTCGGTTGCTTTGATTAGATATCCTTTAGCACATGCTTTCTCTAATGTGAACTGAAATCTTCTGATTCCGCCCGCATAGGCTTGATATAAACCATCTTGGAGGGTGACTTGAAATCCTGAGGGTGATACATATCGATATCCAGTTGGGAGAGATAACGTATCTTGTTCATTATTGATGGAGAGACTCATTTGAAAATCATTTCCTGCTTGTGGTGTTGGTTCAAATGCTGCGGTGATTTCATAATATTTTAATTCAGCAGGACAGGTTGGGCATTTTGTCTTTTGGAGATTTAATTGTTGTCCTGCTTTGATTGCTTGACCTGCGAATGCGGTATCGTCTGTATTTGCTGATACTTCTAAGGATGCTTGTTGTGGTCTAGTATTGACAAATACGATTGCGATTATTGCTACGACTGCGACTATTCCGATTATCCAAACAATGTGACTCGTGCTTGTTGTTTTTGGTTGCTCTTTTTTGGATTTAACTTTTGATTTTGGCATTAGTATGCACCTCTTTTTGGGAGAAGTAGGGGAAGTTTCGTTATAAAGATTTTTTACCCCCCCCAGGATTAAAAATTGATTTGGAGGGTGGTTTTTGATATAATTTGATCTTTTAGTTGTTACTTTTTTTGTATTTTTTCAAATATTTAGGGTAAGATTTATATGTTTAATATATTTTAAGTAATATATGATTATTTATAATCCTCGTAGTCAGCGATTGTTGGAAAAGCGTGTGAAGGTCGTGGAAGACATGTTTTCTCAAACGGGGGTTCCCCATTGTTTTGTCTCTGGATCATTTTTGTATAAAGAAAAATATGGCGATATTGATATTTTTGTTGTGAGTCGCACAAAGAAAAAAATTACATTCGATAATTCAAAGGTTAATTTGACCGTTATTGATTTTAATGATCTTTCCTCTTTGTTTTATTATTCTGTTTCTAAGAGTTGTATCGCAAAAAATATTCTTCCAAAACATACTTTGAAAGTGACACTTTCTGATTATTGGCATGTAATTAATGAAGCAATTCCTACTATTTTTAATCAGAAGGATATGTATCATAAAGATATTCGTTTTCTTATTCTTTATACTGAATATTTTAAGACGGGAAACGTGTTGGATACGTTCGAGTTGACACAGAAAATTGATTCTTTTCAAGGTTATGTTGATGTTTTGAATTATGTTCGTTGTGAGGTTCCTTTTATTTTTGCCAAGGGGGCTAAAATTTCCTATTTGAAACGTTTTTTTTATACCCAGGCTGGTTTCTATAAGGATATGCGAGATTATAAGGCACAGGATTTCTTATATACTTTAACACATGAAATTGTTCTTGGTCGGGAGGTGTAGTGTGTGGTAGATTCTGCTGAATTTAAGAAAAATATTGAGTTGCTTCTTTCACAAGATTATAATGTAGAATTCTTAGGTGGTAATTTTGATCAGATTGTTCTATCATTAAGTGACGTTAAGGCAGAAAAAATGTATATTTGGATCCGAAGTGTTATTGAACGTGAGGTTCAGCCGATTCTGGTTGGTTCAACGAAACCGTATAAAGGTTGGAAGGTTAATGAGTTGCTTACGTTTCGTTATCCATTTAGCATTGAGAACACTGAATATCGAATTTTGTTTGTTAAGGTTAAAAATTCTATTTATGTAGAATTCCATCTTGGGGATCATAAATATTATGATAAAGTGCGAAAAGATCTGAATTTGAAGGAAGATGATAGTTGTGCGGATTATGATTGATTGTTAGCGAGGCAATTAAGAATGGGTATTCACATATCGTCTTCATCAGGTTTGCCGATAAGTTCGTCTCTTGCGTGTTCATAGAAGGCGTGTAAGAATTTTTCACAATTAGTTAAGGTGTCAATGGAGATCTCTGCTGTTGAACTTTCAAGAGGAACAATTAAAGTCACGTGCCGTCTATATTCTTCGCGTTTGCCTTGGGGACTTTTTAAGACGGTTTTGAGAAATGTGTAGAAAGTGAGATATCGCAGCATGTTTTCGTCGTGTTCATACATTTCGGCTAATTTGGTTGAACGTAATGCAGGACTTTTTGGAAGGTTTTCGATTTTTCCTTCCAATTTTGCTTTTTCGAGGTATGCTTCGATGATTAAATCATATGTTGATGTCATACGATTGAGTGCGTTTAGAATGACGTCGACGGTTCTTGTATACTTGAGGGATACATAAATTATGTGTTCGATGCGTTTTAATTCTTCTTTAGCTTCGAAAAGATATTCCTCCATTAATTTGACTACCCCCGTTAAGTAAGTACTGTATATATGGTATTGCCTATTTATGCTTTTCTATTGAGAAGTTTGCATATTTTCTCAAAAATTAGGCAAACTGAAGAAAGATTGTTATCTTTCTGCATAGAAAATGAGTCGCTGCTCATTTTCATATTATCAAAGAGAATTTTGCAATGGTTCCATTTGAGCTTATTCTTGCAAAGTTCTCTGTTATTTTGGATTATTTTGCCTTATTTTTGTTGGTTGTTTACGTTTTGGATGATTTGTTTTATTTGGATTATGATGTTTTGAATGTCATTTTTGTTGATGGTTGTTTTTTGTTGAAATTCGTTGGTATACATAATTATATGATCTTTTGTGTTTATTTCAGTTGGACATGAGTGGTGTGTTGAGAGAAGGTTTTGAATATGACTTTGGATGGTTTTTAATTGGTTCAATAAAGTAGACTGATAGTTGTTATTTGTATTTTGGGGGGTGAGGGTGTGTTGTTGGATTATCTGGATTAATTCTTCAGTTATGTTTTGTAAGAGGGATAAGATGCTTAGAAATATTCGTGGATCTTCTGTATGTGGAAATATTTCAAGAAGAAGTTGCTCTGCACGTTCTAATTTGAATTGGATTTGCTGATATGTTGAATTCATTGCGAAGTAAATGGGTCTAATTATTTTTTGAGGTTCATTATTGCTAGAGCCAAATCACCTTCGCTTTCTTCAAGCGCTGCTAATGCTTTGTCTTGGTTCGCTCCGGTTTGTTCCATGACAGTATCGATGTCGTCTTGGGTAATTTCAATTGCTGCTACGATGTCATCTGAACTTCTTTCTTGCGCGTTTCCTACTACTTGGTATGTGACTTGTCCCATTGCATTTACTTTTGATACTTGGGGGTTGTCAATAACGAGTTCTTTATTTCCTTCAAGTTTGATGATGACTTGTGTTGCTTTGACTTCCACTTGTTGGATGCCAAGTTGTTTCATCATTTGTTGCATTTGTTTTGGATTCATCATGGGAATATCAATTTTTGAGGTTTATTTTTTATTTTAAAGGCTGATCTATTTTTCTTATTGTCCTATAAAATTATTTCCAAAGAAATGGAGTAGAATAATTATAGTCATGATCATAAGACAAAGGATGAATACAACGCCAGGTGAGAGCCTGAATTTTGAGACATTTTCGTTTGAGAAACGTGTTAATCCTCCTTGACCGGAGGGCATTTGGATTTGATTATTTTGAGCCATTTCGATATGACGAGACGGCACTTTTATATAGTTTTTGGAAAGTTTCTTCTTTTTTTGGCGGTTAGGTTCTTATTTGGAGTTTTTTGTTTATGAAATCATCGTCTCTTCATATTCCGCTCGTTATTGGATATCATGTGGCTGTACCTGTTTTATCTCTTCAAGATTTAAAAAAAATGGTAGGGTGGCGTAAGCCGCCTTTTGTTAGGCCCAAAGAAAAACCGTCATATATGTTTTTCCGATAGCCATTGAAAGCATTCTACTTAGCGTCGAATCGACTTGCACCAGGGGGGTTTCACCGTTTCATCGTTCCCACAAAAGACGTCGATGGGTTATCTCATGTATGTTGCCATACACTTCGCCAGGTCATTCCATTTTTGTGGACGTGTCGTGTCTGAGCCAGAGCCACGGAATTTCTCCGTCTGACATTGTATTCAGTCCCTTTTTTTAGGTGGGCGGACTTTCCTCACAGGCTAAATCATTTTACTGATCTATGGGACTTATTGCATTCCCTAAAGCTTGCGTAAGCTTTCTGCCACTACTACCAATATGCTATTTTGGGGTGTTTTATTTAAGGATTTGTGCGGAAATTTAAAAAAATGTTATTAGTTCGTTTTATTGTTGTGTGGCAGGAGTGTTTTTTTATTAAACAGAAAAAAGTAAAAAAAAGTGTGCGGTTTTCTTTATTGAGATTTTATATACTCACTTATCATCTCCATTCTTTCATTAAAATAGGTGGTATTTTGTGAGCGCCATAACGGATTTTTTGCGGAGTTGGCTGCTATTCTAACTTCGTGATCTAACTCTTTGAGAGTACAGTCTAATTTTCTGGTTAGTTTTGGTGGGGTGTTTACCATGAAATCTTTTGCTTGATGAAAGGCTTGTACAATATCGTCAATTTGGTGAACTTCTGGGATTATATAGATTCCTTGTGAGGTTAATACTGGTTCGGTCAGATTATTTCTTGGCGCTAAAAGTGAGTAAAGACTGATTATTACGGGTGATCTAATATTATCTCGTTCATCTACATTTCGATATTTCTCTAGGGTACTATCATGAATTCCAAGAGCTAGGATTCGGGTATCTGATCCTTGTGTTTCAGGATTTGGATATATTCTGATATTTGGGGTGAGTAGGTCTTTACGGCTGTCTCCTTCTAAATATGCAGGAATTAATCTTACGGTGTTTTTTGAGGGGTTGTCACCTGTGCTTATATTGACTGAGTATGTTGATGATGGGTTTTCTTGCACTATTTGAAATCTTACATAATCAGGAAGTAATTCCAACCATGCAGTCGAAAATTGTTCAAATGCTTTTGTTTTTATTGGTGGATTGTCACAAGGATATCGAGATAATCCTGAAATTTTATATCTTTCTGTAGAACTAAGTATGTCGATATTTTGTGCTTCTGTTGGTGTACATTTGAAAAGTCCTTGTCCGTTTCTTATTTCTTGTAATTCCATTTTATTTCTCCGATTTGTATGATTTTTCTTATTAGTATAATTAGAAAAAATGCGTTTTGGGTTTTAAGTATTTGTATTTGATGGTGTGTATTAAATCACGACTTCGACTTTTAGTAATAATTCTTTCATGCCTTTGAGATGGCCTGCACCAACAATTACCATGATTTTTTTTTCGGGGTTTTTGCGCATTATTTGAATGAGTTTTTTGACCATGTATTTGTTTCGGTCTTCGATAATGGCCTTGTGGAGCGATGGATAGCGTTTTTCCATGTAGGTCATCATTTTTTCGATGAGTTCGTCTTCTGGGACTTTTTTGAGATCGAAATCAATCCCCATGAGTTCTGCTTGTTTTTTGGGTCGTACGAGGCCTTTTATGATGTCGGATGCGAATCTTCCTTTTTCTTTCCATCCAAATCCCCTTGATATGTTTTTGAGGGTGATTTCTATTGGTTGGTCGATTAATGCGATTTCTTTTTTGTTCTTGGCTGCGAGGTCTAGGCCCGCTTTCATATCATCACCTGCGTTTACCCCAACAGCTTTTCCTAGTTTTTGTTGGGCGCTTTGGCCAAGAAGAGCAAATAGATAGCCTGTGAGACCTAACTCAAAGATTGCTTTTGGTGAAAGGGTGGTTTTGTCTTGTTTTGGGTTTAAAAGTGCGTGAGCTCGTTTGATGTCTAACTCAATAGCTATGATGTCTGGAGCGAAGCTTTTGAATGCGCTTTCTATCTCGTCAATACTTTGTTTTGCAATATGGGATGTACCTATTATGTGGAGTTGCATAGCGTTAATAGAGCATAGAAAAGTATATAAATGTAGGGAATGGCTATTTCTCGATTAAAGTCGAGGTGAATTATCATGTTAAAGATGAAGAAAGTTTCTGAAGTGTACGATTTAAGAGTATTTACTGATTCAGGTGACTATTTTGGCGATGTCGATGACTGCCTTGTTGCTGGTAATAAGATTTCTGGTTGGAAGATTCGAGCTACAAAGACTTCGTATTTGGCTCGTGTTTTAGGTTCGGCTAAAGGAGTAATAGTACCTCATCAGTTGGTTAAAGCAATTGGGGATGTATTGGTTATTTCTCGAAGTGCTGTTCCTTCTGGAAATCCTGAGGATTCATCAGAATGAGCTATCACAAGTATGCTCAAGACCTCCTGAATTATCAATATGTTCAGGGGGATCTTGACGAACTTGATTTTTCTTTTCATATTGCGGGATAGATGTTAGTGACCAACGCGGGGGTGTTGTGTTAGCGAAGCTCTATTTTGCGATACTACTCTTCTTTTTCATAGTTTTTTTAAAGTGATTGCTCTTTTTGCTTGTTATGGCTCTTTTACTTGATATGTTGCTTGGTTTTTGTCAGAATTATTTTGGTTTTACCTTTCTTGCTAATCAGTATTATGCTGCACTTTTCATTGTTGGCATGTTTGTTATTTTGGCACAAGTAATTTTGTTAGGTTTTAATATTTATTTACGACATCTCGCGAAGCGCACGACAACTCAATTTGATGATCTTATTTTTGATCAGACAAAACAACCGTTATTTGTGTTTATTTTAATTTTTGGAGTACGTCTGGCTCTTGAGCATGTTGGTGTCATTGGTTCTTTTACTAATTTGATTGATTCGGCTCTTGCCATGATTTTTTTGTATTTAGTTGTTCGTGTTACAGATGTTGCGATTCAAACGTGGGGTGATGTTGTTGCAAAGAAAACTGATACTCCAATTGATGAAATTTTATTGCCTTTCCTGCATAAGATTGTGAAGGCGGTTTTTGTCATTATTGGTATTATTTGGTTACTTCATATCTGGGGCGTTGATATTACCCCGTATTTAGCTGGAGCGGGTATTGCGGGTATTATTTTAGGTCTTGCACTTCAAGATTCACTGAAGAATATTCTTGGTGGCATTAGTTTGCTTCTTGATAAGACGTATCAAGTTGGTGATAAGGTAGCGCTTGAGAATGGTGAGATTGGTCAGATTTCTGATATTGGACTTCGTAGTACAAAGATGGTGACGTATGATAATGAAGTGTTGTATGTTCCAAATGGGTATATGGCAAACTCTCGAGTTCGTAATTATACCCGACCTGATCCGTCTGTTCGGGTCAAGGTTGATTTTGGGGTTGAGTATGGGTCTGATGTAGGGCATGTTCAAAAAGTGGTACTCAAGGTGATTGATTCTATTGAAGGGGTTAAGAAAGAACCTGTTCCTGCGGTTAATTTTTTGTCGATGGGAGATTTTGCCCTTAAATTTAGGGCTACTTTTTGGGTTGAGACGTGGGGGCTTGAGTTTCCTCGGAAAGTGGAAGCTACGGAGAAAATTTATAACGCATTGAATAAGGCAAAGATTGGAATACCATTTCCGACACAGACGGTACTTTTGTCTAAAGCGGGTAGAGTTTCGCGTTCATCAAGAAAGTCTGTTCAAATTTTTAAGGTTAAAGAGTGATTTTTTCTATTTTTGAGTGATAATCTTTAAAAGTGGGCATCTTTTTTATTCCTAGTATGGCACAATTAAAAGTATCTCTACCTAAATTTGGATTTAATTTGTTGCAACAGTTTGTTGCGGATCGAGGAAGTGGAAATTTAACCGATGACGCGGCAAGACGGGCGGTGTTATATTTAGAGTCTAATTTATGTTTATTTAAAGGAATGCCTGAAGAAGTTTATGTTCGTGCGCTTGCAGAACATTATCGAGTGGGTGAAATACGTGCAATTCAGTGCGAGTTAACTGAAATTTATCATTTGCCCACTAGTCAATTGCCTGTGCCAAGTCGGGTTCGTACGTTTTTTGAAGATCATAAATTAAATCGGATTGGTTATGTTGTTCAGTTCTCTCGAAAAGATTTCGTTATGTCTAAAAATTTTGGGTTGGGAAGTTTTGCACAGATGATGGATGTGTTACATGGAATTGATTCTCGTATAGAAGTTGGTTCACCTATTACATATGTTCATGATTCGGATGCTTTTCAGGTAAGGACTTGTCTTGAGCAACCGGTCATTGATGTTATTATAAATCCTGAGACACGTCTTTTTCGTTTTTTTGAGCGGCAACGGGAGATGATTGAGAAAATAGAAAGGAATGTTCGAGTCGCTGATTTTGTGATTTTTCCTGAATCGGTTATTTCTATGTCTGATTATCAACGACGCAACGCTTTAGATTCACTGAGGCATCTTCATCCAAGCATTCATTTTGGGATGGATAAACAGTATTTGAATGAGAAGTTGGGTATTGAGTTTGCTCAATAGTAATGAATATCTGCTGTAAGACTATTTCTCCATAATGTTTATATTATTTTGATGATTCTTTTAATTTATGGATCCGTTTTTTATTGTTACAATACTTATTGGGGTTATACTACTTGGCGTTATCGTTAAGATTATGCCTTTTTTGTTGAAGGCGCTTTTTTGGGTTCTTATTGTGGTTTTGTTGCTTGTTCTGATTTTTAGTATTTCTTGGAATGATGTTATGGGTTGGGCTAGCGGAATTAGTTTGTGGTGATACAGATGTACTTTATTTATATTTTTGTTTGTGGGATTTGATTCCCATAATCTATTTAAAGACCACAAGATGTGTAGTAGCATGGAGTCAACTATTTGGACAGAGAAGTATAGGCCAAAACAATTTTCTGAGATTGTAGGTCAAAAAGATATTATTGCAAAGATTTCGGCGTTTGTGAAGTCAGGTAATATGCCTCATCTTATGTTTTCTGGTCCAGCTGGAGTTGGAAAGACTACTCTATCTCTTGTTATTGCACGTGAGTTGTTCGGCGAGAATTGGCAACAAAATACTCTTGAACTTAATGCGTCGGATGAGCGTGGTATTGATGTTGTTCGTGTGAAAGTGAAAGATTTTGCTCGTACACGGGCAATTGGTGATGTTCCATTTAAGTTAATTTATCTCGATGAGAGTGATGCGCTCACACGCGAAGCGCAGCAAGCTCTTCGTCGTACGATGGAAAATTTTACGAAAACGTGTCGATTTATTTTGTCATGTAATTATTCTTCAAAAATTATTGATCCTATACAATCTCGATGCGCAGTGTTTCGGTTTAAGCCACTTGAAGTGGCTGATGTGAAGGTAGTTATTGATCGTATTGTTGTTCAGGAGGGATTGGTTATTACTGATGATGCTCGTGCGGCTCTTTTTGAAGTATGTGATGGGGATTGTAGGCGACTTGAGAATATTATGCAGAGTTGTTCTGCCTTGTCTTCCACTATTACCGCTGAAGTGGTGTATTCCATGGCGTCGGTTGCAAAACCTAAGGAAGTTTTAGAGTTGCTATCTTTTGCAGTTCGTGGAAATTTTCTTGAATCTCGCAAGAAGTTGCTTGAAGTGATGCTTGAATATGGTCTATCTGGTCTTGATATTATTCGGCAGATTCAGAAGGAGATTTGGAATTTAGATCTAAGCGATCGCAAGAAAGTGGAGTTAGTTGATAAGTGCGGCGAAGTGGAATTTCGAATGGTTGAAGGGAGTGACGAGTATATTCAACTAGAAAGTTTTTTGGCGTTTGTGATGCTGGTTGGTAGTCGGTAAATTGGTCTAATTTTTTTTGTATTTATCTTTGAAGTGAACGATAGGTTTATTATTGGATTTAGTGTCTGAGGGGTTACATGATTATTCGTAAAGCGTTTTTTGAATTTGAAGGTAAGAAGATTGGTGGATATTTCTATGTACCAGGTGAAGGTAAATACCCTCTTGCAATTGTTGTACATGGGTTTGGGGGAGGGACGTTTGAGAGAGGTAAGTCTGCGTTGTGCGTGGATTTGGCTAGGCGGGGGATTGCGTCGTTCTTTTTTGATTTTTATTCTCATCATTATGGACTAACTGAATTTTCTATAGAAGACATGACTGTTTCTTTTCAAGTTAAGGTACTTGCTGCGGTGCATGATTTTGTGTGTTCGCAAGAATTTGTAAAGACGAAAAAGATTGCTATTGTTGGCCATTCCCTAGGTGGGTTAACCGGATACTTGTATTGTGCGTCTAGTGATCGTATAGCTGCGCTTTGTGTGTTAGCTGCAGTGAGTGATTTGAATTGGGATTTGGAACATTGTTTTGGGCCGCTTGATGATTGGCATGTTAATGGGATTAAACAGTTTGGAGATGAATGGGGGGGGATGAGTGTGAAGTGGGATTTTGTTATTGATGCTCGCAGTCATGATGTTATGTCAGTATTACCCACGATTACTTGTCCTACTTGTATTGTGCATGGGGATGCGGATTCTGTTGTTCCACTTGAGCAGGCGAAGGCGCAACATGCTGCGATTATAGGGTCTACTCTAAATGTGTTGCGTGGTGTTGATAATGATTTTAATGGGGAAGGATATAATTTGATGCGGGAAGTGGTTTGTGATTTTTTATGTGATGTTTTAATTCTCGAAAAGAAGGTTACTATCTCTAAGTATGCTGATGATGAGCAATCTAAAGAGGAAGAATAGGGGTTATTGAAGTTTATTTTCTTTGGACTTTGACATTCTTTTTTTCTTGGTCTGACGCTACAAAGAGTAATTCTTCTTGGTATTTGAACATTTTTGCGATGAGGGTGTCAGGAAAGATGGTAATTCTGGTGTTATAATTTGTGACGCTGTCGTTATAAAACTCTCGTCGGTCGGCGATTTGGTCTTCTAATTCAGATAATCTTTTTTGAAGGCTGAGAAAATTTTCATTTGCTTGGAGTTTGGGATAGTTTTCAGCAACGGCAAATATTGTTTTGAGGGTTGAACTCATTTCACCGCTTAATTGTGCTTTTTTGTTTATGGTTTGTGAGGTGGTGAGTTGTGTTCTTATTTTAGTTAAATCAAGGAGTGTTTGTTTTTCATGTTTCATGTATCCTTTGACAATTTCTACCAAGTTTGGTACTTCGTCGGAACGTTGTTTTAGAAGTACGTCAATGTTGGCGGAAGATTTTTTGATGTTGTTTTTGAGTTGTATGAGGCGATTAAAGATGCTTATGATGTACCCTATTACAATTATGCTGATGATAATAATGAGGTATGTTAGGTATGTGTTCATAGTGAGTCACCGGTTTAGTCTTCTTTTTGTTTTAATTGTTCAGTGTTTTTTTGGGAGGTTATTCGATCTCTATTGAAAGAGGAAATATAGGGCGCCTGCGAAAAGGAGGACTGCAATGGTCATAAAGATTGCTGTTTCAATGCTGTATTTTTTGGTCATGTTTTCTTCTTTTTTATTGCTGATAATAAAGGGAGTTCCTTTTTGAAATTGAAGTTGGAGTTTTTGTGTTGCTTTTGTTGGGGTGGTTTGTTTTGGAGAATTTTGGGTAAGGGGGGTTTGTGGCGGCGAAGTTTGTGCTGTGGTTGGTATACAGGCTTGTCCAAGAATATATACTTCAGTGTTTGGTTTTATGAGGTATTCTGTGTATCGCATAGTTTTGTTGATACCAAAGAGTCCTTCAAAGGATAGTTTGAATATGTTGTTTACGAAACCAGCAACTATCCCAGTTGTTGCTGTTGTTAATTCTGTTGTTTGTTTGTTGTGATTTTTGATAAATTCCTGGATTTCTTTTGGTGGGTCTTTACCTAGACCTGATTTATATTGAACGTTTTGTGGGATGTCAATTTCTGCATTTTTTGGGTTTACTTGCATGGTTCCTGAATCATCTTGTACGAGGAAGGGGGTAGTTGATTTTTCTTGTAGTATGATAACCCATTTTTTGGTTTTTCCTTGTTGTTTGAATTCTTCAATAGTGTAATGATAATGCACACAGTCTTGTTTTGTGAATGGGCTCTTTAGAATTGTGGTTAGAGGTGTGGTTTTTCCTTTTATTTCTGAGATGCCTACAGCTACACTGCGAATTTTAGATGTGGGGAGGTCTTGGATAAGTTTTTTGGTGTTGTATGCTCGGATGCCAATGTAACTCGATACTGCTCCCATAGTACCTAAAATGAATGTAAGTAAGATGTTCATGGTTAGAACGGTTATTGTGTGGCTTTTTGAATGTTTTTGTTGATTTGCTTTTGGCGTTATTGGTTGGATCTGTGATATTTTATGTGATGTTCATGTGTGAGATTATTTGTAGGATAGATTGGCTGCGTCGATAGGTTTATATTTGTAGTTTGTGTTGTCTAGATTGTGGTAGTGGTTAAAAAAACGGTGAAACGGACTATGCGTCGAGGTAGTCGGGCTGATGTTGATGGAGTTCTTCTTCATGAAGTTCGTGAGGTTAAGCGACGGCTTGGTAAGTTGGAAAAGGTTGATTCTCGCGTTGTTGCTGAAGAGAAGAAGATAGAATCCAAGGAAGATGTAATTGCAGCTAAGCAGAAGAAACTTGAGCAAGCGATGTTTCAATTAGGTAAATTCACATTTCGACGTAAGCATATGCTTGAAGTTATTCGAGGTGTTGCGGGTTCATTTCTAGGGGTTGGTTTAGGTCGACAACTGCTGAATATGGAAGGGCTTGCTAATAGTCTTGCGTGGTGGAATATTTTTGGGATTTTAGTGTTTGTTCTTGCAATTTCGGCTTTGCTTTTGTATAAGAATGAGAAGGATTTTATTGCTCGAGATGGTCTTGGAGTGGTGTGGCGTAAACTTGCTTTTTTGTACGTGGTGGCACTTGCGATGGAAGTTCTTGCGCTGTTTTTATTTGGCGGGTTGCCTGCGTCAGGATTACTTTTGTTTAAGGTTGTTGTCATTGGGTCATATAGTGCGATGGCGGGTGCGGTTAGTTTTAGTTTGATTTAGAAGTTTTGTGTATTTTCTTGATATTTTGATTTTATTTTTGTTTATTTTTTATTTAATGGGTGTATCTTTTTCTTGTAATTCTTGTAGGTATGTTCTTGATGTTGCTGCGAAGATGTTCGCGGCAAAGCTTGCGAAGAGTAATGGAGTGGTGTATGTCCATGCAGGGAGAAGGTCTGAGTTGTCAAGTATTATTTTTTCGAGAATGACTGCGGAAATGATGGCGATGCTGCTTGCGGCTAATAGTGCTGGGCGAAATGGTTTGTATAGAAGTGGATTTTGGGTGTTACTATCTTTTTCTTTTGATTTGAATAGTAAGTAGGTTCCATATCCAGCATAGAGGGTGCCAATACAGCCAAGAAGGGTGTTTGGCTCTTCTAAACCTATCATTATACTTGTTAACCCGACAGCTGTTGATGTTGTGCCTTCAACTAGAACTAGTTTGTTTGAAATAGAGTTGTAATTTGGTTTAGAAGCTGTTTTGTATAATTCTAAGATGGTGCTGTCTAAGGTCATATTCTTTGGAAGCTTTGATTTTCTTTAAAAGTTTAGTTAGTATTTTTTTGGGAATTCTATATTTTTTTGGTATGACTTGTTGATTTCAAGATATTGTAAGTGTGGAACCATATTCTTTTAGAGTGAGGAAGGTTTAGTGGGGAAAAATCGAAGAATGAAAAAAATAAAAGAAAAAAAGTTTTACTTGCTTATTGTACCGTTTCTCTGATTCGTAATTTTTCTTGAATTAATTCTTTGTATGTATATTCAAGGTTTAGTTTTACGGATCTTGTGTAGAGATCAGCTTCAGCGAGTGATTGTTTTAAGCGGCATTGAACTTCTGCGGTTCCGTCTTCAGCTAATCGTGCTTCGTTTTCTCTTCCGCCTGATTTACATTCCCATTTTTCTGGTTCGTCAATGGTGAATCCAATTTGATTGAATCTGGTATCAAACTCTGCACCGGGTGTGGTTGATTTTCCAGTTCCTGCATTTTTAATTGCGATTCGAAGTACGATCACTCCTTTACCTGCTGATTCTTGGGTTACGGAGGTTACAGTTATTGGAGCGCCTGAGACACTAAATGTTTTTGCACCTTTTACTTCACATACGTTCTTGTCGGTTATGTCCCCTTTGAAACATGCATCGTCTACAATGAGATAGGTGTGATAATCATAGGCATATTCAAGATTCCAATTTACATCAGATATACCCGTTACTTTGTTTTTGTATTTTGCTCTTGATGATGTTGTAAAGGTAACTGTTTCTTCTCCTCCTGTTGGGTTGAATTCAGAAATTTTTTCGATGTTCTCTTTGTTTGGAATTGTCCAGCTTGGTATTCCATCATAATCTTGTGGGGCTGGTCCAAGGAGTCGTAGTGATACTTTACCCGGAGCTAGTGTGTCTTCACCTTTGTTTTTTAATAATACGTCAATTGGAAAATCTTCGCTGTCAAAGATGGTGAATACTCCGTCTTCTTTGATGCTAAATGGTTCAAATGATGCTTGTAAACCTTCTGTGCCACCTATGAACGCGTTACCGCCTTTTGGAGCAGGAGCTTGATTTGAACATCCTACTACAAAAAGACTGATTATTACTAGAAATGTAATTATTGCTTTTTTCATCATATCCCTCTTTTTTGATTATTTTGGCTATTTTCATTTAGCATGAATGCGATGCTGATTTTCTTGCTACTTGATATCTATTGAGGTAATGAGAAATCGCTATTTAAAGTTTTGGGCTTGGTGTCGGTGAGATTTGGTTGTTTTATCTAATTTTGAAGTAATTAAGAGAAATTAAACCTGGTCTATTCTGGTGTTCGGACAATTCTTACACTTTGTGTTGTTGATGTTTTGTAACCGTAACTTAGATCTATTATAAGGGGTGTTTCGTATGCTGCTCCACTTGGAACTTCAGCACTACAAATAATTTTTCCGTTGTTTCCAGCAAGTCGTACGAGTCCGTCTCGTGGTTTACAATCCAATGGTTGGCCATTTCCGAATCTCACGCTGTAGATCACTCGGTTTAAATCTTCAAAGTTCCAATTGTTAAATCCACAATTTTGAATTTCAGCTGAATTTGAGAGAACTGTACCGCCACCAAAGGATTGCACGTTGATATCAAATGTCGCTCGATGACCAGCCATGGTGACACCTACATATGATATCCCCACTGGTCCTCCTTGTCCGCCACCTAGACTTACTGCTCCGGGTGTACAGGCTTGTTGAGAGGTTTCGAAGTTGTAATTTTGTGGGTCAATACATACAGTTGCAGTTGCGGTTGAAGTGTAGCGGTAACAGGTATCAACTACTAAGTTTGGTGAGTATTCATTTACACCTATTGGAAGGTTTATAGTTGAACTTTCCATTACTAGTTGGTTAAATGATCCATCTAGGTTGTAAATGTTTTTTCCATCGAGTGTTCCGTAGTTGTCTCCACAGGATCTTGGTACGTCAAGACCACCAGGGATGATATTGTGATCGAAGCCAGTTACGTGGATAAAACAGTCTTGAGGTTCTACGTTGGTTGAGCCTTTATTTTTTACTTCCATCATTAAGGATAGTTGTTGTCCGTCGAAGATAACTGATGGAAGATAATTTGGTACTGTTCGTGTTACAATTCCCTCGGTGCCACTTTGTGCTTCTTTCATTGCGCTTAGGGCATCTTGAGGAGTTGAGCCACTTCCTCCGGAACAACTTGTTAGTATTAGGAGTGTGAGTGTTAGGGTGATAAGAAGTATGGTGTTTTGACATCTAGACCTCTGTGACATAGGGGTTAGGGAGAATGTAGGGATTATAAGATTTGTGGTTAGGGTGTGTGGATTTTGTGCGGTTTGGTTTGTTTGTTGTTTTACTTGTTTAAGGGTTAGCCTTTGAGAGTTAGGTAGCCTGCGAGTATCATGATTAGAAAAATCGTGCTTTTGTATGCTATTTGCTTTAGATTTAGTTGTTCTTTGAAGTGGGGTATCCATCTGTGTAGGAGGATTGCATAGAACAGAGGGAAAAATACGCTAAATGATCCGACAGTTTCAATTAAGGTTAATGGTGCAAGCCCAAGGCTGTACGTGTAGAGGGCCATGGCGATAAATGCGGCGAGTTCTAGGGTGATGAATATGTGAATTTTTTGTTTGAATTTTTTGTAATTTGAGGTAATGTCTTTGCGGTGTTTTTTGATTAGCAATATTGGGAGAACGAGAAGTGTTGCGATGAATCCGCTGATGATAAATGCAGTTGCCCAGTTAAGATATTGATATGATATTTTGTAGAGGGTAATTTCGGCTGTGATGGCTAGACAACATAATATCATGTAGATGTATGACTTGTTGAATTGCATTTTTCGGATGTCTTTTATCGTCAAAAGAGAGCTAGCTATGACAATAATTATGAAGCCGACGTATTGTGTTTTTGTTAGTGTTTCATCTAAAAATAGAAATGCGACAATGGGAACGAATATTTTTCCTAAGGAAAATAATGCAACTACCGTTGATGTGTCGTCTAATTGGAGTGCACGATAATAGGGATAGAGAAAGAGAAGATTTGTGATAGCTAGCCCTATTAAGATTGGCCAAGAATATAATGGAGGCCAAGTTGGCATTTGTATTAAAAGGATGAGGGGGGTAAATAGTAAGTTTAGAAGTGATGAGTAGAAAATGAGGGTTGGGATTCTTTTGAAGTGATGATTGGTTAGATAGTTGTCAAGGATGTTTGCGATACCAAAGAATGCGCCGCTTGTGAGGACTAGTATTATCCAATTCATGGATTTTGGTTGATTGAGTTGACTTATAGATTTTTGGGTTTAGGTGTTTTTAAAAATGGGGTTAGTTTCTTAAATATGGATTGTTTTTGGTGTACTAATGGATAAGTATGTTGTAAAACATTTTCGGGACCAGTGTATTTCATGCGGAGCGTGTGCTGCACTTAGTCCTACGTTTTGGAAGATGGATGAAGAAGGCATGGCTGAGTTGATTGGGAGTGTTAAAGTGAAGGATCATTTCGAGCTTGTGATTGTTACTGAAAGTGATAGGGTGGAAAATCAAGAGGCTGCTGATTGTTGTCCGGTGAATATTATTCATGTTGAGAAGAAAAAGTAAGGTCAATACGAGTTATTGTGATAGACATGGAACAACTTGATTTATTTAGTGGAGAAGTCAGTTCTGCTCTTTCTCGTGGATTAACTCATTATTCTCCAGAAACGTTGTATACTTTTCTGTCAACGCTCGATATGGTTGAGGTATGTCTTGATGTTCTTGGAGACCGGCTTCAGAGAAGACCAATTAGCAAAAATTATGTTGGGGTATGCCCGTTTCATTCTGAACGAACTCCTTCTTTTTTTGTTCGACCAAAATATAATACCTGCCGATGTTTTGGGTGTGGCATAGAAATGGGACCATTACGGTTTAGTCTTGGGGTGGCGACTGAGGGTATTAGAGTGTATGGTGCAACGCAGCAAAGTATCTATTTTGACTATCCTCTTTCAACTCCTCTTGAGATTTTATTTACAAATCCAAGTTTTCATCGCCAAAGAATTGTGGTTCCTTTTTTGGATGATATTGTGGCTTTGAGTGGATTACACTCAGTGATGGATTTAGATTATGATATTTCTGGGAGATCGATGAAAGAAACTTCTAACCCCTATCTTGGGGTGGTTAAACAATGTCTTATTGAAGAAGATGAATTACGTCAACGCGAAAGTATGTGAGAATGGTTATTTCAATTATTTGATTTCATTTATTTTGGAGCGTTATGTTCTACTCGTAGAAAATGTTCAAAGTTGAGATGGTGGTGTCTTAATTTGATTAGAATTTCGTTATGTTCTGCTGAGAGTTCATGAAGATGTTTTGTTGCTTTTTCGTATTCTTTATGACGTTTTAATTTGTCATAGGGGTCTGTTGTTCGCATGACTTTAGCCTGAAGTAAGTGCACATCAACTGACGCTTTCTTTATTTTTTCATTTAGTTTGAGAAGTTTTCGTGCGTCGAGGTACATATAGGCTGCTTCTCGTTTAATGTTTGACATAGTATGATTTTGATTTTTTGAGTGATGTAGTGATGAGTGTTGTAGTGGTGTTAGGGTTTATTATGGTTTTGATTTGATAATAGTTTTAATACTACTTTTTGAGTGAAGGAATGTTTATATAGATTTGAGGCTGGTTTTCAATTATGATTATTCCTGCTAAACCAGTTCCATTTGATGGTTCAATTCTCGTTACGGGGGCTACTGGGACAGTTGGTCGTCATGTAGTAGCTGAGTTGCTTAAGAGAGGAGTTCGAGTGCGAGCGGGTGTTCGGTCCGTTTCAAAGGCGGCGTTTCTTCGTAATTTGGGCGCTGAGGTGGTTGAGTTGGATTATGCTCGGCCAACTTGTGTTCGCTCAGCGTTTAAAGGTGTAGACCGGTTGTGTATCATTACTCCTGTTGATTCGCGTATGGTTCAGTTTACTGATCAACTTATTGTTGAGGCGCAACGTGTTGGTGTTCGTCATATTGTGAAGTTGTCAAGTGTTGGTGCGTCTCGAAATTCACTTCTTACTCTTGCAAAATTGCATGGTGAAGCAGAGGAGATTGTATCAAACTCGGGAATTCCGTTTGCAATTGTTCGACCTACAATGTTTATGCAAAATCTTGTTACGATGTTTGGTGCGTCTATAAAGAATGATAATGCGATTCATGCGCCGGCTGGTGAGGGTAAAATTCCGTGGATTGATGCGCGTGATGTTGCTCGAATTCTGGCTGAGATGATTGTAAAGAAACATACTGATCGAATTTATACTCTTACAGGGTCGGATGCGGTAAGTATGAATATTGTGGTGTCTCTTCTTTCAAAGCAACTTAAAAGAGAGATTGAATATGTTCCAATCTCTCAAGAAGGAGCACGTTCTGGTATGGAAGGAGCAGGTATGTCTAAGTGGCATGTTGACGCTATGCTGGAGTTGTGGAGTGCAGTTCGTGCTGGAAATTTATCGGTTGTTTCACGCGATTATAAGACGGTGATGGGTGTTAATTCTGTTTCTTTGGTTGAGTTTACGCGCGACCATGAGAGTTATTGGAAATAATTTTTTTCTGATTTAGATCTTTAAAAAAAGTAGATGCTCATTTTTTTTGGTTATATATCAAAAATGTTGAGTTAAAAAAATAGAATAAAATAAAATGGCTTGAAATAAAAATAATTATCATGCCCCATATGCTACTTGGGTTTATCTTCGTCTTGGTTTTCCTAAAGTTCGGTTTTCAAATGGTTTTTGTTTGAATCCTGCGCGACCAGCTGGTCGTCTTGAACGTCCACCACGTGCGTCTTGTGCTGCATTCCAATCTTTGAATGAGCTTCCACCTGTTTTGCCACTGGATTCATTGTTTGTGGAATTTGTTCTCGGTTGCGCGGTGTTGTTGGAATGTGCTTGTGGCGGTGATGTAAATCGCTCTTTGGGTCTTGAATCCGATTGATGAGGGGCCCTTTGTTCAAAACGTGATGGTGTATTTGAAGCAAATCTTTGGGGTGGTCTTGATTCAAATCTTTGGGGTGCTCGTTCGTTAAATCTGGAGGGTGGTGCAGCATTTCTTGGTTCAAATTTGTTATCTCTTACCTCTGGTTTTGAGTTGAATGAGTTACTTTGAGCGTTTTCTCTCCTAGGGGAATTGTTTTCTTGAGGTCGTTTGGAGAATTGAGGACTTTCTCGACTGTTTGCGTGTTCACGATGTCCGCGTTCTTCGTTAAATGATGGTCGGTCCCGTCCGGGTGCGTATGGAGTTGGTCTTGATGAGTATGAGCGAATTTGTACAAATTCAGTATCTTGGGCTTGTCTTCGTTTTGACTTTCTATCTTCCAATTCACTTCTTTTTGAATCGTTAGGTCTTGCGTTTTGAGTTGATGGTTGTGGTTTTACAAATTGTGCTGGTACAACGTTATCACGTGGTTGGTATACATTCTCTTGTTCTGGTTTCTTTTTTTCAACTTTAAATTTTGGTTTTGATGGGTCTTTTGCTTGTATCTCGACAGGAGCGTTTTGAACGCGTTCTGCGTTGAAATATTTACTACTTTTTTCTTTTTGTTCGTTTGCCATTTGTTTTGCTTCTCTTTTTTTGATTGATAGTTTTTGTTCGCGGGGTTGGGTTTCTGTAGGGATAGATTTTGTTTCTGTTGCTCTGTTGTGGTTTGTTGTAATTGGACTTGTGTGTGTATGTTTTTCTTGGTTCATTGCTTTTGCACTCCCCGGTGCTTCGTTTTTAATGATGATCATGCAGTGGTCTTTTTCGTACGGATCTAAGTTTCGAAAATCTATTACCGTTAGTTTTTCTTCAATTTGTTTTCTGACTTCTTCAAATATTTGTTTGGATGGTTTTTTAGCGTCAATTGATCTGGCTTTTACTGCGAGTAAGCCGTAACCACCTTTTTTTAAGAGTGCACAGTTTTTGAGAAATATTTCTGCTTGGTTACGTTGGGCAACGTCTTGAATAATTATGTCTGGTTCACAGATTCTATTTTGATATTCTTCTGGGTGATTTGCGTCACAAAGAAGTGGGACAATGTTTTTTCTGTCGTGTGAGAGGAATATTAAGTCTCGAACAACGCGTGGAGCTGGGTCTACACCAAAAATAATTCCTTCGGAGCCAATCATGTCTGAGATGAATGACGCAGTGTATCCATGTGATACTCCAAGATACAGTACAATATCACCTTTACGAAGACCAATGTTTGTGACTCCTTTTGCGATACATGCAGCGACTTTTGACCTTGTTGGGTCCCATTCGCGGAAGTCTATTGAACCCTCTTTGAAATGTTTTTCGTCAAAAGGATATTTTCCAGGAACTAGATTTTTGGTAAATAGTCGTCTTGAATCTGAGAATAGTTCAAATATTTTATGAGGTAAGATTGCCATGATTAGGGGGTTCGGGTTGTTTTCTGTTTTTTTTTGATGCTTGGGTGTTGATAGTTATTGTATTTTATGGATGGGGTTAATGCTTTAGTTAGCAAGTCTCTTTTCAATATCTGCGCGATATTCAACTGCTTTGAATTCTCCTTTGAAATAATCCAAGCGTGCACAGAGGGATAATTTGTCAGCTAAGAGTCGCGCTGCTTTTCCTTTGTTATCTTTTGAGGCGTTGGCAACAATTGGATGGTTTATTATGATTCCATATTTTGGTGAACGTGCTCCTGTTTTTATGTGACGGAATAATGCTTTTTCGGCGCCAAAGAGTTGAATTGTTGAAGCGGGTAGCATGGCTAAATGTTTTAATGATCTTGCAAACATCAATAATTTTGCGGCTATATTTGGTCCAGCTAATTCGGTGAAATTTGGTGCGTATTTTACCATTACCTGTTGGATGTAGTTTTCAGTTTCTTTTCGTAGTTCGAAAAGATCCATTACCTGTTTTGAGAGGAGTCTAATCGGTGCTCGGTCAACTTCACTTAATTCATGGCCCAATAGATTTGGCAAATTTAATTCCTTTTCTATCTCTTGGTTTGTCTTGGTGTAAATAAGTCTTGCATAGAAGAAGTGATCTTGGGTTTTATCTTCTAGTTCGGGGTATGATAATGCGTGCCATTCTCGTAATCGTTTAGCTAAGATGTTTACTGCTTTGTCAATTTCGTCCATTAGACCTACTGCTTGGATAATGAGGAAATCTTCGTTAACAGTTGCTTTGATTGCCGTTGTTGTGGTTTGCTCATTTGCTACTTGATAGAGTGAGATGTATTTTCTTTCTTTTAGAGAGATTAGGATTTTTGAGATTATTTCAGCTGGTGCTGCCGGAGTTTTAGGGTGTTTTTTTTGCATAACGGCTGCGCATTGTGTTGTAGTTTGGGTTGAAGTTATGAGAACTTCTTCTGTTATAACTCCCGATTCTTCAACGAGAAAGGAGCCGATGATGTGGTTGAAAATGTACATATAGTTGTTATTCTGCCACAATATATTTAAAGGTTGTTTTTGAATTGTTGTTTTGAATTAATATGGTCTTAAGTTTTTTTATTGGTTTGGTTGTTAGGTTGTTGTCAGGTTGTGATCTTTGATGGACCTTGGAAGAAAGCAATTTTGGGATGAGAAGTGTGCGTATTGCTCTATTGTATTAGATAGGGGTTCATGGAAATCTAGTTGGGAGAGAGATTATTTACATTATAAAGTGTGTAAATGTGGGTCATGCGGAAAAGCAAATTCATTTCGGGTTACTTTTTTTGGTTCTGGACATGATTCTACTTTTATTTCTTCTAAATCAATTGATTCATTGGTGAAACGAGTGTGTGAAAGAGAAAGATAGGAATTTGTTTTATTCTCTTTTTTTCAGGAATGTTTAATATGAAATGGCTTTTTATATACCTATGACACAAAATACTATACTCCCTAGTTTGGGTGTGGCTGTTGGTACTTCTTCACACATTCCTATTCATACAATTGATTCTAGCTGTCATACTCAACGAGGTTTTGATTCTCGAGGATGTTTTGGAACGAATTGTCATGATGCGTGTTGTCAATATGGTGCGGATGTTGATTTAGCTAGTTATGCTCTTATTAAACAACATGCATCTTCTATTGGTGAGATTGTTCATTCTTCTTTTGACGCATGGTTTGAGTCTAGTCCCGTTGCGTTGTCGTCTGATTTTTTAGGTGGTGGTTCTGTTCGCTCCCGAGTTGGAAATGATGGATATTGTGTATTTCATATCCCAGATGGTAAGGGGTGTGCGTTGTATCAACTTGCATTTTCGGGTATTGATAAAGAGATAGTTCCATCTATTTGCCGGTTGTATCCTTTGAGTTGGGATGATGGTGTACTTCGTGCGGCTACTCATTTAGAGTCAACATGTAATTGTGTTGCTGATCCTGGTACTTTGAATAGTGATGAGTTTGGGCCTAGGAGAAGTATTTTAGAGACTCAAATAGAAGATGTGAAGGCTATCTTTCAGTTTGATAAGTTGTATACTATTGTTGAGCCTCGACGTAAAGAGAAAGTAGTTGGTGTAGTTTAAGATTATATTTTAATTTTGTGATTGTGTTTTAGGTAGGTGGTTGTGTTCCAATTCTTCGGTGGTCGCAAAAGGTTCTTATACCATGGTGGTATGTTTATTGTATGGTTGATTTAATTGTTGGTGATAATGCTCCTGAGTTTTCGTTGTTAGATCATAATTCTAATTTGCACACGCTTCGTGAAGTTAAAGGAAAGTGGATTGTTTTGTATTTCTATCCCAAGGACAACACACCTGGGTGTACAGTTGAAGGTATTGATTTTTCTCGTCTTAAAGTTGAGTTTGATTCGTTGGGGGTGGTGATTTGGGGTGTTAGTCCGGATAGTCCAAAGAGTCATTGTTCATTTATGGATAAACAAAATTTGAGTATTGTTTTACTTTCTGATGAATCAAAATCGATGCTGGAATTATATGGGGTGTGGGCTAAGAAGAAGTTTATGGGAAAGGAGTATATGGGAGTTCTTAGAACTACTTTTTTAATTGATCCTAAGGGGAGGATAGCATTTATTTGGCGAGATGTTGCAGTTAAAGGTCATGCTTTGGATGTTTTGGAGACGTTGAAAAGGTTGAAGAAGTAAGTTACTTTTGTTTATTTTGCTTGCTTTTGTTTACATTTTTTGTTCTTAATTCTCTTATTTCTTGTGCATAGGATGTTAACTTAGCTGGATGATTGATTATATTCTTCCTCTATTTTTTATTGGGGAAGGTTATGTTCCTATTGCGATAGATTTATAAATAAAACCCATTTTTGCAGGGTTACATAGGTTCGTTTCGACGAATTAGGTTCGAGCATCAAGGATCTGACGCCTAGTGCGTCTTAGCGCGTCAATCACACTGCGTCTTTGGAAAATCCGGACGGAAATGGTTGAAAGCGATTGGCCTGAAAAAGTGACCATCGAGGTTTATTCTTTGATGGGATCTCGAAATAGGCTGTTACACACGTAATGAGGAAGGGAAATATCCCTATATTTTACAATGCCAAAAGTAAGTCATCCACGTAGAGGAAGTATGCAGTACTGGCCACGGGCTCGCGCAAAATATTTACTTGCACGTATTCGAACATGGGCTAAAGAGTCTAAGGTAAAACCTCTTGGGTTTATTGGGTTTAAAGCTGGAATGACTCACGTTATGGCTCAAGATAATCATCCTAAGTCAATGACTAAGGGAGAACAAATTGCGTTACCTGCAACGATGATTGAATGTCCTCCAATGACAGTTATTGGTGTATCATATTATAAAAAGACTGAAAATGGTCTTCGTAAAGTTGGTAGTATTCTTGCTCCGACTCTTGCTAAATCTGTTTCTCGTTTGTTTCCTGTCCCTAAAGTTGCAGGGAAGGGAGTAGATAGTGTTACTGATTTTGATGATTTAAGAATCATTGTTGCTTCGGGGTCTGACAAGGTTCCAAGTATTCAAACTAAGAAACCAAAAGTAATTGAGATTGCTCTTGGTGGTTCTAAAGCAGATAAGATTGGTTATGCTAAGGAGAAACTTGGAAAGGAACTTACTATCAATGATGTGTTTGATCGTGGTGTAGCAGTTGATATTCACGGAATTGGTAAGGGTAAGGGATTTCAAGGTACTGTTAAGCGGTTTGGTGTTCCTATTCGTCAACATAAAGCTGAAAAGACAAAGAGAGGTATTGCAACTCTTGGTTCTTGGACTCCTAAACGAGTTGAGTTTACGGTTGCTCAATCAGGAAAGATGGGATTTCATCTTCGTACTGAATACAATAAGCGTATTTTGAAGATTGCGACTGGAGAAGAAGTAAATCCAACTGGTGGAATTATTCGATACGGGGTTGTTCGAAATCCTTGTGTATTGCTTAAAGGATCAGTTGTTGGTGCACAACGAAGAGCAGTTATGCTTACTTCCACTATTCGACAAAATAAACCAATTTTGAAAGATGGTTATGATGTTGTAAAGGTGATTAAATAAGTTTCGAGTGATGTGGAAATTACCTATTAAATACTGATAAAACACACTTAATATGTGTTAAGAAAATAATGAATGAGGATATCATGAAAGTCGCAATTTTTGATACGCAAAAAAAGAAATCGGGGGACGCTGAATTACCTGCTCAGTTTAGTGAGGCATTTAGACCTGATCTTATTAAACGTGCTGTGCTTGCTCTTGCTAGTTCAGGGCGTCAAGCTTATGGTTCACATGTTGGTGCGGGTAAGCGTTATTCATCGTCGGTAAGTAAGCGTCGACGTGATTGGAGAGGATCTTATGGTTTTGGTATCTCTCGTGTAAACAGAAAAGTATTGTCACATCGTGGTACTCGTATGTTTTGGGTTGGTGCAACAAGTCCACATACTCGAGGTGGTTTTAGAGCTCATCCTCCTAAGAGTGAGAAAGTATGGGAACAAAAAATCAATACCAAAGAGAATCGAAAAGCAATTCGGTCGGCAATTGCTGCTACAGCTGTTGCAAAGATTGTAACTGCACGTGGTCATCATGTTCCTGTTGAATATCCATTTGTTATTGCTTCCTCATTTGAAGCATTGACAAAGACTCAAGATGTTCGTAAGGTTCTTGAAGGACTTGGTTTTACTGAAGAGTTGGCAAGAACAAGTGTTATTAAAGTACGAGCAGGACGAGGTAAGATTCGAGGTCGACGATATGTGACGAAGAAAGGTTTACTTATTGTTGTTGGTGAAATTTGTCCTTTAGTTAAATCAGCAGTTAATATTCCTGGTATTGATGTTGTTGCTGTGTCTGCGCTTAACGCGGCAGTACTTGCTCCGGGTGCTCTTGCAGGAAGAGTTACACTTTGGACACAAAAAGCGGTGGAGGCATTAGGGAAAAATAATCTCTATATGTAAATAACATGGCTACTGCAACTACATTTGATCCGTATTCAATAATCATTCGACCAGTCTCTTCAGAAAAAAGTATTCGACAAATTGAGTTTGAAAATAAACTTGTTTTTGTTGTTAATACTAAATGCTGTAAAGCAGATGTGAAGAAGGCAGTTGAGCAACTTTTTAAAGTACGAGTTGCAAAAATAAATATTCAAAATACAATACTCGGGGAAAAGCGGGCATACGTTAAACTTGCACCAGGAAATCTGGCAAGTGATGTTAGCGCTGATCTCGGTTTAATTTAGGTGAACGCATGGGTAAGAATCTTATTCAACAACGCCGTGGACGCGGCACAAAAACATATACTTCGCCTAGCTTTCGCTTTAAAGGCGAGGTTAAACATTATCCTGTAGATGCTGCAGGAACAGTGGTGGATATCCTTCATTGTGCAGGTCATAGTGCACCTCTTATGGCTGTGTCTTATGATACTGGTGATGTTGGTTTACATTTTGCTCCAGAAGGAATTAAAGTGGGCGATGAATTGTCAGTCGGTGGGGTAGTTGATGTATCAATTAAACCTCGACTTGGGGATGTTCGTATGCTTCGTGATATTCCTGAAGGAACTCTTATTAATAATCTTGAATTACGACCAGGAGATGGTGGAAAACTTGTTCGAAGTTCAGGTGTGTTTGCTAAGCTTGTTTCAAAATCTGAGAAAGAAGTTAGAGTTTTACTTCCTTCACGAAAGGAGAAGATATTTACTCCTGATTGTCGGGCATCGATTGGGTTATTGTCCGGGGCTGGTAGAACGGAGAAACCATTCCTTAAGGCAGGTACTCGATTCTTCAGGATGAAGGCTAAGAATAAACTTTATCCAAGAGTTTGTGGGATTTCAATGAACGCAGTAGACCATCCGTTTGGTGGAAAGTGTTCACATATTAAGGGTCGCCCTACACAATCTCCGCGAAGTGCTCCGCCTGGACGTAAGGTTGGAAAGATTGCTCCTAAGAGGACGGGTAGACGACGATAAATTAATACTAACTGGTGAAAACTGAATGGCAAAAGAAATAATTTGGCATGGGAAAAGTGAACAAGAAGTCCTTAAGATGGATATGAAGCAATTCATGCAACTTGTTCCTTCAAGAGCTCGAAGATCCCTTACTCGTGGATACACTCCTGCACAAAAGAGTCTTATGGCTCGTTTGGAAGCAGGTGATAAGGAGATTAAAACTCATGTTCGTGATATTATTATAACCCCAATTATGATTGGAAAGACTCTTAAGGTGTATAGTGGAAAGGATTTTTTCCCGGTTAATGTTACACTTGAGATGCTTGGTCATACATTAGGTGAGTTTTCACACTCTCGTAAAGTTGTGTCACATAGTGCAGCTGGAGTTGGTGCAACAAGGTCAAGTAAGGCGGTATCAGCTCGATAAATTAGTGGGGAACTTATGGCTCAAATTCAAACAACAAAAAAAGTGGTACGAGCGTGCATGCTCGATTTGCCTATTTCACCTAAACATAGTGTTGAGATTAGCAAGGCTTTGCGATTTAGAACAATTACTTATGCAAAGAAAGTGCTTGAAGGTCTTGTTACACTTGAGAAACCAATTAAGTTTACTCGTTATGATCAAGATCTTGGTCATAAACCAGGTATTGGTGCTGGTCGCTTTCCTCAGAAAGCAGCTACTCATTTCATGAAGTTAGTAAACTCTGTTGAAGCTAATGCTCTTCATCTTGGGCTTAATACATCAAATTTGAAAATTATTAAATTAGTATCTAACAAGGGTGCTTGTCCTGCGCGTGCTGGTCGAATTCGAGGCACTCGAAAGCGAACAAACCTGGAAATTGAGGTTTGTGAAGTTGCTCCAAAGGCGAAGAGTGCTCCTCGAGCTGCTGGCGTTGCTGGTGCAGCAAAATCGAAATCAGCTCCTAAGGCTGAGAGTACCAAAAAATAATATTAAGACGTGATACCTATGATTGAGCGCGATTTCATTGTGCAGAAAACAAAGGAATACTATATTAAACAATACATTGAGCGTAAACTCAAGGGTGTTGGTATTTCCCAAATTAAGCTGAAAAAAATTCCTCTTGGGGAAAAAATTATCTTGTACACGAGTAGACCTAGTTTACTAGTAGGTTCGCGTGGAGCAAATATTAAAGATTTAACTAAAGTACTCAAAAAAGAGTTTAAATTAGAAAATCCGCAACTTGAAATTAATGAAGTTAAGGACGTCTTTTTAGATGCTAAAATTGTCGCTGAACGTATCGCAAGTTCGCTTGAACGCTTTGGATCTGCTCGGTTTAAGAGTATTGGTCATAAGATTATGGAGAACGTGCTTAATAGTGGGGCTCTTGGTGTAGAAGTAAAGATGTCCGGAAAAATTCCGGGTGCTCGTGCTAAAAGCTGGCGATTTTATCAAGGATATTTAAAGAAATGTGGTGATATTGCTGTTGTTGGAGTTCGAAAAGCAAAAACTACAGCGGTATTAAAGACTGGTGTTATTGGTGTACAAGTTTCAATTATGCCTCCTGATTTAGTCCTTCCGGATTATGTAGGAGTGTTGGATCCAAGTACTCAAGCTCCGATTCATGAAGTTCATGTAGAAGATTTACCTGAGTCTGTTGATGATATGCCTAAAAAAGTAGTTCGTAAAGCAGCAAATCCGAAAACAGGATCTGAGAAAGTCGGGTCTGAAAAGGCGCCTGCTAAGAAGTCTGTAGCTAAGAAAACTGCTGTGCCTAAAACAGGAACGGATAAGGTAGAATCAGAAAAGATGTCAGCGAAAGCTGAACATGCTCCGCCTGTTGTTGTTAAGGAAGCATCACAAGAATAAGTATATGGGTTGATAATAATGAAAGTTACAAAAACGCTTAGGGATTTGAGTGTACCAGAGTTGCAAACTCGTATGGCTGAAATGAGAAAAGAACTTATGAAGCTTCGAGTAAAGAGTGCTACTGGTGCTCTTGGTACTGAATCAGGTAAGGTTCGACAAACTCGGAAAAATATTGCACGGGCTTTGACTATACTTGGACAAAAAGGAGTTGGCAACCAATAAGATGGTGGGTGTTTGCAAAGAGTGTGGATTGCCAGAAGATTTGTGTGTTTGTGAAACGATTGCTCGTGAACAACAGAAGATTACGGTCGGTGTTGAGAAACGAAAATTTGGTAAGAAATATACTATTGTTTCAGGTATCAAGAAAGAAGTTAATGTTGATGATATTTTGCGTCGGCTAAAAGCAAAGTTTGCTTGCGGTGGAACGGCAAAGACAGGTGAGATTGAACTTCAAGGTGATCATAAGTCGCGTATGAAAGCGGTCCTTGTGGATATGGGTTTTCCCGAAGAAACAATTGATATTAAAGGTTAAACACGAGTTCAATGTGTTTTGAAAGTGAGTTATAAAATGTTGAAGGTCCATCAAAAGAAAGATGTTTTGGTGGGGGGACGAACGCTTAAAGATGAACTTATTGGTTGCGCAATTGTTGTTGTGGAATCAGGAGTTTCATCTCTTGTTCATTTGCAGGGTATCGTGGTTGATGAGACGAGGGAGAGTTTGTCAATTCAAACAAATAATGGAATTAAAATTATCCTTAAACACGATGTTGTGTTGCGGTTTAAAGACGGTTCATTGGTTTCGGGGTTGTCCTTGATTGGACGGAGCTCGGAGAGATTGAAGTATTAAATTAATTGTCTTTGATGATGATAATTTAAGTTAAGTTTAAATCAAACTTAAAAAACAAGATTTAAAAACAAAATAAAAAAAATAAAGGTATTCACATGAGATCAGAAATCCTTGGCTTTAAAGCACCACAAAAGGAATGTACGGATAAAAAATGTCCGTTTCACGGTACTATTGTTCCTAAAGAAGAATTGTTTACTGGCGTGGTTGTACGTAAAGATGTTAATCATTCCGCAACTATTGAGTGGGCTCGTCGTAAATATGTTCCAAAGTATGAACGTTATGAACCAAGACGGTCTCGGATGAGAGTGCATAATCCTGCTTGTTTGAACGCAGAAATTGGTCAAGAAGTTGTTGCTGCTCGAACTCGACCGTTAAGTAAGACTAAAACTCACGTTATTATCAGTGTGGGTCATACGGTTGAAGTAGCTGAAGCAAAGGTTGCTGCAGCTAAGAATAAGTCTGATAAAGCGGAACAAAAGGATGTTAAAAAGAAAAATTAATGGGTTTTGATACCTATACGAAGATTATTAAAATTAATATTTAAAATCAAAATAAAAAAATAAAATTGCGAGCTGTTGATACCATGAAAGCACTTAAAAGTCGGGTTACACGAGGATTGCCTTCCCAGGCGTATGTTCCTACGTGTGATAATTCAGGAGCTAAACTCCTTAAAATTATTTCAGTTAAGGGTTCAAAAACTAGTCGTGGTCGAATTCCGGCTGCAGGTGTTGGTGATCTTGTGCTTTGCTCTGTTAAAAAGGGAAAAATTGAAATGAGAAAAACAGTAGTTCCTGCAATCATAGTTCGACAAAGAATGGAGTATCGCCGTCCTGATGGAATGCGTGTTACATTTGAAGAGAATGCAGCAATTGTGTTGAAGGATGAGAAAGGAAATCCTAAAGGCACAATTTTCAAAGGACCAATTGCTAAAGAAGTAGCAGAGAGATGGCCTGCTGTTGCTAAAGTTGCTCGTATGATTGTATGAGCATATTGGAATATAAATTAAAAATATCATATTAAATATTAATGAGGAAAAAATGGTAAAGTTTTCAACACATTGGAAGAGTAGCTCAAAACCTGGTAAGCAGCGAAAGTATAGGTATAATGCTCCTCTTCACATTAGACAAAAACTAGTTCATGTTCATTTGAGTAAAGCACTTCATGAAAAATTTGGAGTGCGTTCTGCTCAGATTAAAGTTGGTGATAAGGTTAAAGTTATGCGGGGTTCATTTGCTCCACGTGAAGCGAAGGTTGAACGTGTTGATCTTCATCGAACACGGGTTTATGTTGTTGGGTGTGAGCGTGCTAAGAAAGATGGTAATAAAGTGAAGGTTCCAATTCATCCGAGTAATTTACTTGCTGTAGATTTAGATATGAGTGATAAGAGACGTGTTGCTTCGGTTACTAAAGCAAAGTCAGAGTCGACAAAGGTTGGTGCTAAGGGTGTCGTTGTTAAGTCTGCTGTATCTAAATCATCAACGTCAGTTGAATCCAAATCTACTGAATCTAAGACAACAAAAGTACGTGGGTCTACAAAATGAAAAATCATCTAAAACGATTGGCCGCACCTAAAAATTGGGTGCTTGACAGACGAGTTACTAAATATATTATCAAACCAAATGCTGGTGCTCATTGTCTTGAAAAAGGATTGGCTCTTGGATTTATTCTTCGGGATATTTTACATGTTGCTGAACGAATGGATGAGATTAAGAAAATTCTTGCTACTACAGAGATTCTAGTTGATGGTGTTGTTCGACGAGAACATCGATTTATGGTTGGTCTATTTGATGTTTTATCCATCCCTGCTTTACAGAAACATTATAGAGTAGTATTGGACTCAAAGGGTAGAATTACTATTGTGGAAATTCCTGCTGCTGAATCCACAGTAAAGGTCTCTAAAGTTGTTGGTAAAAGTATTGTTGTTGGTGGTAAAGTGCAACTTCATCTTCATGATGGTCGAAATGTCTTATCTGATGTTAAAGTATCTGTAGGGGATTCGGTTGTTGTTAGTGTTCCTAAACTTGTTGTTAAAGAGGTATTGTCCGCTAAAAAGGGTATGTCTGTTTTCTTACATCAAGGAAAACATGCGGGTGATGTAGGCGTTCTTGAGGAACTTAAAGATGGATTAGCAGTGTATACTTCAGCTAACAAAACTCATGGAGCAGCTCACGCTAAAGTTAAAGGTAAAGTTATCACATCAGGATCATATATTTTCGTCGTTGGTGCACAGGGTAAGCCTGTATGCACGGTGGTTCCTAAGTAAAAATGGCAAATACACAATCAATTACGTCTGAACAAAAGACAACGGGGCAAAAGGCTGTTTCTACTGGGGCTAAAGCAGTTGGTACTAAGGCAAGTAGTGGAGTTGCAAATAGTATGCGACAAATTCGAATTGCGAAAGTAACTTTGAATATTGGTGCTGGTAAGAGTGAAGAACATCTTAAGAAAGGTGTAAAATTACTTGAGACTCTTGGGGCTCCTATTAAACCTGTTAAGACCGTTACACAAAAGAGAATTCCTGGTTGGGGATTACGTCCTGGGTTAGCAATTGGATGCATGGTCACTGTTCGTCGTGAAATGGCGGAAAAATTACTTAAAAGATTACTTTTTGCGAAAGGTAATCGGTTACCTGCGTCTTGCTTTGATACACAAGGAAGTTTTTCGTTTGGTATTCCAGAATATATTGAAATTGAAGGGATGGAATACGATCCTGAATTGAAAATTATGGGTCTTGAAGTGGCTGTGACTTTAGATCGGCCAGGATATCGAGTTAAAGTTCGTAAAATTCGACCTACGCCAGTTGGTTTAGGACACCGAGTTACTAAAGAGGAAGCGGCTGTATTTATTGCGGATCGCTTTCATGTGGAGGTGTTCTGAAAATGACGACAAGCGATTGGAAGAAGATGTTTACACAGTTGGACTTTAAGCCAATTAAGAAAGCAAAATATATCAAATTTAATTCACCTGCAGCACGATCATGTGGTCGGGCGCTTCGGAAATGTCAAAATTGTGGTCGTCTTGGCGCTCACATTAACAAGTATGGTCTTCATATTTGTCGTCAATGTTTTCGTGAGATGGCAGTTGGTCTTGGATTTAAGAAATTTAGCTAGGACCTGAGGTATACGGATTCCGGGGACGGAATACCCGTACAAAACCAAAATAAAATAAAATAATGATGCAAAATCATGAGGATTCAAAATGTTAAATGACCCGCTCGCAGCAGCAATGGCAAAGATAATGAACGCGGAAAAAGTAGGAAAGCGCGAAGTTGTTATTAGACCTACTTCGTCACTCCTTAAACGAGTTTTCGGTTTACTCCAAGAGCACAATTATATTGGTTCTTTTGAGGAAGTTGTTGATGGTAATGTAGCTGTCCTTCGTGTTAATCTCCTTGGTAATATCAATAAGTGCGGTGTTATTAAACCTCGATTTTCCACAAAAAGATTAGAGTATGAAAAGTGGGAAAAAAGATACCTTCCTGCTCGGGATTTTGGTGTGATTGTTGTTTCAACTCCCCATGGAGTTATGACTCATATTCAAGCTAAAGAAAAAAATACAGGTGGTAAATTACTTGCATTCTGTTATTAGATGCGAATTCCTTTAGATTTCAATACAATAGATTAAAAAAATATACACATAGGTTACTGACAATGAAAGAAGATATCATTCGAGAAATTCCTCTTATTAAGGGTGTTACTGCTGCATTTGTAAAGAATGTTTTAACGGTTAAAGGTCCAAAGGGAGAAGTTTCACGTGAGTTTGTTCATCCGCGTGTTCAAATTATGGTTGATGCGGAGAAGATTGTTGTCTCTTCCTTAAAAGGGACAAAAAGAGAGAAGACTCAAGTTGGATCTTTTGAATCACATATCGTTAATATCCTTCAAGGGGTACAGGAACCACATTTGTATAAAATGAAAATTTGCTCAGGTCATTTCCCAATGACAGTTACTACAGCTGGTCAAGAATTAATTGTTAAAAATTTTCTTGGTGAGGCTGTTCCTCGCAAAGTGACTTTTGCTAAAGGTGTTGATGTTAAAGTAACGGGAGCTGATATCGTTATTATTAGTTGCGATCGGGAATTAGCTGGTCAAACGGCCGGTAAATTTGAACAACTGTGCCGTATCACAAATCGTGATCGACGTATTTTCCAAGATGGAATTTATATCACGCTTAAGGCGCACAAAAATACTGCTTAATGGTGTTATCATGACAATAAAACAATTACTTTCACAACGAAATAAGGCGAAGAAACGAAAGCCTCCATTTGTTGATCGAGCATCGAATTATACTCGACGTATTAAGAAGCGGTGGAGATTACCTCGAGGTTTACACAGTGGAACAAGACAATGTCACAAAGGGAAACCTATTATGCCAAGTCCCGGTTTTGGATCACCTAGGGCAGTATATGGTTTAACTCGAAGTGGTGTGAAACCAATTTTGATTCGAACTGAGAAGGAACTTCTTGCAGTGGATGTTAAGACGGAAGCAGCAGTTTTAATGTCTGGTCTTGGTGGACGTAGTCGTGTTCGATTACTCACTCTTGCAACGGAGAAAAAAATTCCGGTACTATATGTTAAGGATGTTAGTGCTAAGATTACAGAGCTTAAAAATGCTGTTGCTTATCGCTCAAAGTCATCCAAAGATTTACGAAAGAAGAAGCAAGATCGTGAAAGTGAGCAAAAGCTTAAGAGTGAGAAGAGTAAGGAAGAGAAACAAGCTAAGGCAGCCGCTAGTTCGGATGCTGCTAAAAAGAAAGCTGCAGGTGCTGCTAAAACAGGCGCTGTTAAAGTTGAGACTGAAAAAGTTCAACCTGTTACAGGAGAAGAAAAGCAGTAGGCGCTAAACGTTTATACTATACTATGAGTGATTAACCATGAAACAAAAGAAAACCCTCGCAGCAAAGATCCTGAAAACTTCACCAGGAAAAATTCGTATTCAGTCAGGTGCTGAAAGCGATGTTGTTAAAGCTATTACCCGATCCGATATGCGTGGATTAATTGCTGTTGGAAAAATTTACGAAGTTGCACATTCACAACAATCTCGAGGCAGAGCTCGACATATTATGGAGCAGAAGAAGAAGGGTCGTCGAGCTGGTCGTGGTACTAAGAAAGGTAAAAAATACGCTATTGTGCCTCGAAAGGAACAATGGATGGCGAGAATTCGAGTTCAACGAAAGTTTCTTGCTGAAATTAAGGAGAAGAGTCTTGTTTCGAAAGAGAGTTATAAGAACTTGTATGCTAAATCAAAAGGTGGCTATTTTCGTAATAGACGTCACATTAAATTGTATATTACTGAACACGATTTGTTTTTAACTCCAGAGGGTAAGAAAGTATCTGTTGGTGACGATGGAGCTAAGGCTCGAGTGAAGTCGCTTGCTAAGGGTACTAAAAAAGTTACTAAGTAAATAGTGGATAGTTATATTCACCACGAATAATCATAAAATCATAAAATAATGAGTGTGTAAACAATGAAATCACTTAAACCAAGAACAGTTTATTATCGACGAAAACGAGAACAGAAGACAAATTATCTTCGAAGACGACGACAGTTAGTAGGGGGTAAGCCTCGATTTGTTGTTCGATTTACTAATACTCGTGTTATTGCACAAGTAATTGCATTTACTGTTACTGGTGACACTGTTATAGCTGCAGTTGATTCCACACAGCTTGCCAAACAAGGTTGGAGTTATTCATTGAAAAATACTCCTGCTGCTTATTTAACAGGTATTTTGCTTGCACGAAAAGCACAAAAAGCTGGTTGCACCGAAGCAATTTTAGATTTGGGATTCAAAACTCCGCTTACTGGTTCCAAAATTTATGCAGTGCTTAAGGGCGCGCTTGATGGTGGTTTACAAGTTCCAAGTGGATCTGAAATTGCACCAAGTGAAGCTCGTCTTAACGGGGCTCATATTTCCTCGTATGTCGGAAAAGCTAAAGGAACACAGTTTTCACAATATTTAAAAAACAAGGTTCAAAGTGAACAAATGGCAAGTCAAGTTAAGACACTTGCAGCGAAGTTAATTAAGGCTTAGGTGTTGGTTGGTACATAAGTACTGATTGTGAATCATACATCTCAAGGTTTAAGAGTAAAATGAAATGTAAAAATTGAATTGAGTACTAAAAATAGAAAAAAATCAGATACAAAAATAAAATTAATTGGTCAAAAGAATGGCAAAGATAATACAAAGAAAGGGAGCACATACTGGCGAGCCAGAAGTTGGAATTGAAAAAGTTCCAGAGATGGCCAAAGAGTGGAAGCCAGTTACCGATCTTGGACGACAAGTAAAAGACGGAAAAATTACTGACATCGATCAAGTGTTTGATCTTGGATCGCCTATTATGGAGGCTCAGATTGTTGATAGCCTTGTTCCTGGATTAGAAGAAGATTTGTTGTTAATTGGTCAAGCTAAAGGTAAGTTTGGTGGTGGTCAACGACGAATTTTTAGACAAACACAAAAGAAGACAAAAGAAGGTAATAAAATCAAATTTACTACTCTTGCTGTTGTTGGGAATCGAAATGGGTATGTTGGTATCGGTATTGGAAAGAGTAAAGAAACTGTTCCAAGCCGTGATAAAGCTAAACGAAATGCTCGATTGGCTCTTATTCGAATTCGAAGAGGATGTGGGTCTTGGGCAACCGATGCGCGGGAAGCTAATTCTATTCCGTTTGCTGTAACTGGTAAATGTGGCTCATGTAGAGTACATCTTATGCCTGCTCCTCCAGGAAAGGGTCTCGTTATTGAGCGAGAATGTGCAAAGGTTTTGGCTCTTGCTGGTATTAAAGATATCTGGAGTAGAACAGATGGGCAAGCAAAAACAAAGTTGAATCAAGTTTATGCTCTTATCGATGCTCTTAAACAATTGTCCAAAGTTAAAATTCAACCGGGCGATGTGGCAAAACTTGGAGTTATTGAAGGTCGTTTGAGAGAAAATAAATTAAATTAAATTTGTTAAGTAATTCAATATTCACAAAGGAAAATATCGGAGATGTATGATTTCAAATGGCAGCAACAAAAACTAAAGAGCAGGTAAAGAGCGCAACAAGTTCAGTAGATGCTAGCGCAGCACCACGTGTTGCAGTAGTACTTGTTCGAAGTTGGTGTGGGGCTAATCCTGATTCGGTTAAGACTCTTGATTTGCTTCGATTACGGCGGAAGAATTATTGTGTTGTTGTTAAAGCAACTCCTCAATATATGGGTATGATTAGGCTTGTTAAAGATTTGGTCACATATGGCGAGATTAATGACACTACTTTTGCTAGTCTTGTTGAAAAGAGAGGCGAAGATTATAAGGCGCCTCTTCAAGATAAGAAAGGAACAGTTAAATCGAAGGTTCTTGATTTTAATGGACGGAAACTTAAGCCATATTTTCGATTAAATCCTCCTCGGAAGGGTTTTGGGCGTAAAGGAGTTAAGATACCTTTTGGTGTTGGTGGCGCTCTTGGTTACCGTGGCGAGAAAATGAATGATCTTGTACTTCGTATGCTCTAGATACGTTAGTGTAAGTATGTTACTTGCTGGATAGCATTTAAATTAAAAAAAAATTAAAATATTAAAAGGTTGAAATCATGGTTGTTAATCGACAAAGGAAAGTAGCCAAATATCGGGGACATAGTAACCACGGTGGTGGTATGAGAAAGAAGCGACGTGGTGCTGGTTCTCGTGGTGGTCGTGGTATGGCTGGTACTGGTAAGCGTGCAGGTCAAAAGAAGGCAGGTATGGCTCCAATGTTAGGTCGACTTGGTAGCAAGGGTTTTCTTCCTCGACGAGCAGTTATGAAAATTACCCCTATTAATGTTGCTTATTTCACTCCAATATGTATTACTCGGTTGGTTGCTAAGGGTAAGGCAACCCAAGTTGGTGCGGTTGTTGAGATTAATTTGGGAGTGCTTGGGTATGGTGCTCTTTTAGGTACTGGGTCGGTTAAAGCGAAGTTGAAACTTCATGTTGCTCGGGCTAGTCCAAAAGCAATTGAAAAAATTAAAGCTGCAGGTGGCGAAGTAATTGTTGAGTAAATGATAATGAGGTATGCAGGGTTTTGCATATCTTTTTATATTAGTTTCATTTTTCTTTCTTATCATAATGGTTTATGTTCATACTGATTTATGTTCATAATAGTTAATCATCAGAACGAAACATAATAACTAAACATAATAACTAAACATAACAACTAAACATAACAATTAATAAAATCACATATAGGTGAATGAATCATGGGATTACTTGATCGAATTGCAGTATTACTTCCGGAAGTTAAGGCTCCAACAGGACGTCTTGGATTTTCGGAAAAATTAAAATGGACACTTCTTACATTAACGTTATTTTTTGTACTTGGTCGGATTCCTTTGTTTGGTCTAGGTGAGAACGCTCTTCAACAGTTTGAGTTTTTGTCGATTATTCTTGGTGCATCATTTGGGTCAATTATTAGTTTAGGTATAGGTCCACTTGTAACTTCATCGATTGTTTTGCAATTACTTGCTGGTACAGGTATGTTAAAGATTGATACGCATACACCTGAGGGTAGGCGAAGGTTTGCTGGCTTACAAAAGATTTTATCGCTTGTGTTTATTGTCTTAGAAGCAGGTATTTATGTTTTGATGGGTGGACTTGCACCTTCTTCTACTCTGATTGGAACGCCTGCTTTCGTTCAATTTGAGATGATTTTGATTTTTCAATTGATCCTTGGCGGATTGATGATTATGTTTATGGATGAGGTCATTTCTAAATGGGGTTTTGGCTCTGGTATTAGTTTGTTTATTGCGGCTGGAGTTGCGCAAGAAATTTTTATTCGAGCATTTAACTTTTTACCTTCACCAAATCAGCCTGATATTGCAGCTGGTGCAGTTCCGGCGTTATTTCAATCCTTATCTAATGGGGATGCAACGACTGCCGCACTTATGCTTGCTGCATTAGTTTCGACAGTGTTAGTGTTTGCTGTTTCGGTTTTTGCACAAGCAATGAAGGTGGAAATTCCACTTTCTTTTGGACGAGTTCGAGGGTATAGTGTTCGATGGCCCTTGTCATTTTTGTATACTTCGAACATGCCGGTTATTTTAGTTGCTGCACTTATGGCTAATATTCAGTTGTTTGCACGGCTTTTCGAGAATTGGGGATATCCTATTTTGGGAACGTTTAGTAATGGGTCACCTACGAGTGGAGTAGTTTTTTGGTTAAGTGCTCCTAATCTACTTGAGGGTATTATTACTGGAAGTTTTAGTGCGACGATGCTTGGACAGGCTGCATTATATACTTTAGTAATGGTTCTTGGTTCCGTTATGTTTGCGATATTTTGGGTTCAAACGGCTGGCATGGATGCTCAAAGTCAAGCAAAGCAGATTTTGGCATCGGGACTTCAGATGCAAGGGTTCAGACGGGATGATCGAGTACTTGAGAAGGTATTATCTCGTTATATTTGGCCTCTTACTATTATAGGTGGGGCGTGTGTTGGTCTTTTAGCTGCCCTTGCAGATCTAACTGGCGCTTTATCACAAGGTACGGGTATTTTGCTTACTGTAATGATTGTATACAAACTCTATGAAGAAATTGCGAAGCAACACATGGGGGATATGAATCCTGGTCTTCGTAAGATGATGGAGTAAGCGTTTTTTTCTTT
>CAMAVK010000005.1 GCA_945861715.1 Candidatus Woesearchaeota archaeon
TTTCTTTTTTTTGGTTTTTTTCATGAAATTGAGATCGATTGATTATTTAATTGGTGCTAGTTCATTGACTATTTCTCAGAAAGCAAAACTGCTTAGATTATCAGTATCATCTTCCACTTGTTCTTCGGAAGTGGATATGTATACTCGACTTGAAATGATGGAAGCAAAAGGTGGTTCCTATATTTCATTAGATGCGTCGTATGGTTCATCAGAAAATCCGTTATCTCATTACTTAGGTGTTGAGTGTCCTATTGAAGAGATTTTGGATGAGGTTTCACTCCATGATACACAGATGGCACATGTTGGGGCATATTTAGGATCACACACAGGTGGAAATTTGCATCTTAAAGTTGATGATTTGTTTTATGCTGATTTAGAGTGTTTGACACGTGGATTGATGCAAGGTGGCGAAGTTGTGAGTGTTTCTCCTATGATACCTGGTTTCTCTTTTAAGGAACGTCGTCGGTGCTATGAGGGAAATCCACTCGATTTTTTCAGACAACATTATATTGGGTCAGGGATGACTCGGATGCAATTACGTCAGGAAGATTGTAGGTTATACAAGGCACTTGAGAGGGCGGGACAACTGGATAAAGCACTTCCGCTTTTTCGAGGATATAGTGCCGCTGATCGTGAGGTAATCATTTCTGTTCATTCTCTTTTTGGGGGTAATGCGGTTGCAGCAAGCGTAGGACTTGGAAAGCCTCGTGGTACAATTTCTAAAATTTGGCATGAAGCTGGGTTACCTGCAAGTAGGAAGAAAAAATAATTTTTTTGTGAATGTATGGTGTATTTCATGGAAATGTTTTAAAAGAGGTTTGTTTGTTTTTTTCTTATGACGGATATACACGATACGCTTGAGATGAGATCACTTGAATTAACGGACAGCACGATGCCAATAGTGCATATGCCGGATATTGGACGATATAATGCACGAAATTATGCATTTCATTTGTTTTCATATGTTTCTTCGATGCCACCTAAAGAGACTCTTGTATCTGCTAATTTAGCTTTATTGAAAGGGGATGTGTGGGATGGTGCTACTGCTCCGATTAGTTTGATTGACATAGCAAATAAAGATGGGCCGGAAGGATGTCGACATCAAGTGGGTACTATGTTTTTTCGTGATATATCGTTTCATTTTGAATTGGCTACAGGTAATGTTTGTAATTTAGAATCTCCTCGTGCGGAGCTTCGAGAGGGTTATATTCCTGCGTTGATGTTATTTTATCATAATGGGGCGCTTCAAAAGACGGCTATGGGGGACACCAATTTACAGATGACTGCGCTTACACGATCTACTTTGGGGTTGGTTCCTGGTGTGGTGCTTACGGGGGTACGTGGGGAAGGATATCGTGATACGCATTCTGCGTTGGATTTAGAACCCGCGTTTTCAGTATTGCAGCCTACGTTTGCACGATATAGTGCGCAGTTGGATGAACATATTAACCGAATTGCTGCTGGGTTTTCGTTTTCGAAAAATAGGTGACTTTTTTATGGTTGCGCTACCGTAATGACAATTTGCTACATTTCTTTTTCGTATTTTTTTATTCTAAAGACCGGTAATATTTTTCTCTTTCAGAAAGCGTGGTAAGCATTTTTTCCATTGTGGCACAAGCTTGTTCGATTACTCCTATCATTTGTCGAATTCTATTTATTGCTTCATCCCACATTTCATGTTCGATTAATTGTGTGAGTTCACCTGATACTTCGGAGAGGACGTAGGCTAAGGAACCTTCTTCAATTGCGAGTTCTTGTTCTAAGTGTTCAAAATTTGAAGGGATCGATTTGTTTACTTTTAATTGTTTTATTTTATCGTGTAATTGGGTATAGAGGCGATAGGCTTTGCGTTCACATCGACCGATAGTTGATAGCCAGGACTTTGCTGTTTTTTTGTTTTTGAGCAGTGCGATGTTTTGGAAATTTTTTAGTATACTGAATTCGCGCAAGAGCCATTTTCGTTCACTCGTGGTCATTTCTTCAATTCCACGAATGAGTCTTCGCTCGCATTCTGGTAGTATTTCTAGTTCATGCGGTAAGTAGTCAAGTAGTTTTGTAATTCTTTGAATGGATTTTTCTTCGTCGGGATAGATGTTTGGCAGCGTTTTCAAGTATTTGAGTTGTTGTTTTAGTTTTTCGGATATTCGTTTACACATGTTTGCGGTTCCTTTTGCAAATTCGAGTTGTTTATGTTCAAATACCATACTGTAGGTTCGTGAAAATATTTCTTCTATCTCATGCAAATCTGTGGTATTATGCGATCCTGAACTCCTTCTTGTTTTTTTTGCGATATGTGACAATACTTGTTTTGGATCCGCATTGGTGCTTAGAAGACGGTCGAGAGCGACTCCATAGGCCATAGACATTTTGTCCCATACTCCTCCCCAATTCCATGCGCCTACAGTCATGACAATATATCCCTTATCTTTGATTCTTTGTCGGATGAGATCATGGGTTAGTGGAGGTGTTTCAATGAGTGTTGCGTAACCTGGATTTTTGTTTTTGAGATCTTGGGCTGAACCTAGAATTTCTGATCCTTTTGGGAGTGTGATTGCTCCTATGATAAAAGTGTCTTCTGGAGCTAGGCTATAGATTCGGTGGAAAATTGTGTCCATGGGAATGAGGATGGCGTATTTTTTACCTGACCAGTCGCCCATCATATGACTACCCACAGGGCCGTTTAGGCAGAAGTGAATGGTTTCTCGCGGAAAATAGAACTTTTTATTTTCAATTGTTATTGGTATATCTCCTCGTGGTAAAATAATTCCTTTTTCTGGGAAGTAATCTGTGATGTGAACCAGAATGAGTTCTTTGAGATTTATTTTGGCTCGAAGTAACTCGTCTTGTTCTTCGGCTTTTTTTTGTAATTGTTCTTTATTTTCTTCCCAGCGCTCTACTTGTTCTAGAGCTTTTTTTGCATCCTGTAATTCGGCGCGGGTGAGCATGGTTTAGAGATGGGTTTCGTTTTTATTTATTAGTTTCGTTTCTGGTGGTTTTTAGCTCCTACATATTTATATATAACTTAGATGTTTTGAAGGTATGGCATTTTTAGACTCTGTATTTAATCCGTGGTTACTTCCATTTTTGGAGTGGAACTCGTTTATTGGTATTTTAGTGATTTCATTTGTGATATCGCTTCTTGTGACAATTGTGTACAAGTATGCAACAAATCAAGTTGAGATGAAGCGGCTTAAGGATAAGCAAAAAGAATTTCAAGATAAGATGAAGTCAATGCGTGACAATCCTTCTGAGATGATGAAAGTGCAGAAGGAAGCGATGAGTACTAGTTTTGAGTATATGAAGCATTCGTTCAAACCGACTCTTATTACCATGATTCCTGTGCTGATTATTTTTACATGGATGGTAGGACATCTTGCGTATAATCCAATAATGCCTGGGGAAGCTTTTTCTCTTACTGCGTCATTTAAGGAAGGAGCGGTTGGTAATGCAACTTTACTTTTGCCAGTTGGGGGAGAGTTTGTTTCTGATGTTGCTACGAAACCGGTTGCACCTGAGGTAAGTTGGAAAGTGAAGGCGCCTGAGGGCACGTCTGAATTTTCCGTTGAAGTACCAGGTTCTGCTCAGAAAAAAGAAGTTATTGTTGGGTCACGTTTAATTGTTGCAGATCAAATTGCGTTATACCAACACTCAGATATTGAAAAGATTTCTATTGGGTATGAGAAGTTAACTCCACTAGGGTCATTTTCTATGTTTGGCTGGTATCCGGGTTGGCTTGCGTTGTATATCTTCTTTTCATTGATCTTTTCGATAGTACTTCGGAAAGTGATGAAGTTGTACTGATTTGAATTTTTGTTATTTTTTTAATTTATCTTTTTCCATCGTTATATTGTATTCTTGCTTGCGATTTTGTCAATGGTTTGGTAGTCAGTCGTGGTTGCTTTGTCGTATCGAATGCGTTCGGCAAATGCGTTGCTTAGGTGGAAACTTTGTGCTGTTGTTGGATTGAATCCTGCTGCGAATGGGTTGAGGTTGTATTTGATGTCAAATACTTGGGCTTCAAGGATAATTGGGGTTTGGGTGTTTACTAGGAGGTGTGGTTTTGGTAGTGTGTTGGATTTATCTTTGACGTCTTTATTTTTTGAGAGATAGGTTATGAGATCTTGGGTTGCATGTGGGTCTTCTTTTGTTGCTTGTCTTATTTGTTGGAATAATAGTTTGTGGGTTTGGATGAATTCGTCACGGATTGTTTTATGTTTTGCAGTTGGATAGTATGCATCAGGTTGATCATTATATCTACTGTATAGAGATAGGACACTTTGGCCGCGAGGTATTTCTTGCATGAATGTTTGCAGGTCGTATTCTGCAAGAGCAGGTATGGTTTGTCGGAGGTGGATGGTTGCGTGGTGGGAGTAGATGTCATGCAAGGTGGTGATGTTTGTGTGTAATATTGGTGTGTGCTCGATTGCGGTTGCAATTTCGGTGCGGAGGTCGTCTAAACGATCTTTTTGCCCTTGTGTTTTTATTTGAACTCCATTTGAGTCTAGATTTACTTTGAAGGCTGGTACATAGGTGTTTGTGGTTTGGTCATAGAGACCGAGAAGTGCACCCTGCATGTTTTGCGATGTTGCAGGTTCAGATGGGTTTGTGAGGTAGAGACCAAGGAGTGCTGCGTCAATTGTTTCGTAGTTTTTTATTTTGGTTGTTTTGGAGATGCTAATTGTATCTTGAATGGAGGTGTTTTTATTTGGTGTTATGTATTGGCTGACACATACTCCTTCAAGCCCTAATTTTTCTGATTTTTTGATATAGAGTTGTAAGTCACGCTTGGATTTTATTCTCGTACGTTCTGTTACGCGTGCGTTAAGGTCTGCTTTTTTGATGTGTTGGTCTAGTTCAGTTAATAGTTCGTCGACTGCTTTGTAGTTTTTTGGGATGGTTGACAGTGAGATGAGATTTGCTTGTTGGGTTTCCCTACTTTGGGTCCATGTGTTTGGGTCTGCAATGGCAAAGAGTGAGTGAAACGAGAGGGTGAGTTGGTATTCATCCTGCGGGGTGTGGTTTTGGTTGAATAATCTGTTGTTGTTGAAGTAGGTTTGTAGGAGTTCATCGTCTAGTTTTCGTTCCGTTCGTGTTGGCCAGAAGGTTGCGTTAGGAAGACGTTTTTGGACGCGATTGAATCCTGCTAGGTGTTCATAGTTTTTGTTTATGAGTTCGCAGTCACCAATCATAACTGGGAGGTGGGTGAATGTGGTTGTAAGTTCGGGGAAGAGTCGTAGGTCGTAGGGAGTGAATTGTCGTGTGATTGCGCTTGCATGTGGGTGTGTTGCTGGGGGAGTTTGGTGTTTGCCAATATGGAGTTGCATACGGTAACCATTTTCTTTTTTTGATGCAATGGTCCAAATCCTTTGGTTTTTGGTTGATAGTTTGATATCTTTTGAGTTGTCAGTGAAGGTTGGATTGAGGCAGGCGAGGGCTTGACCAATAATAGGTGTTTGGTGGTTGAGGTAAATTGCACGTTGATATTGTGAAAATTGTTGGATGTGTTGGTCGGTTTCTCTGGTTAGTTCTGGGACGTAACGCTCTAGTTCTTTTCTTAAAAATTGTTCTTCTAGGGTGTGTGTCCAATTTTGAAATAGGAGTTGTTCAATACGGTTTGTTGTTTCAGGTTTTAGGAAGTTCATGGGTTTTGCCTCTTGGGTTTGTTTTTTGTTGGTTTAATTGGGCGCCTCAGGGCTGAGTTTGTCTTCTTGCCGTCGATTTTGTTCAGTGGCTGAGGCGCTTAGTGGTTTGGTGAGAGGTGGTACATATAAGAAAAAGTGGGCATGTTGTTCACCACACTTGCGAAATGTTTAAATTAAAGTTTGTTCTTTTTGGTTTATTCGGAGTTATTGGATTATAGAGAAAGCAAGAAATAATCGTACCAATTGTTCTTGCTTTCTAATATATTGCTGGCAATTAAATGTTCGAATATTTACTGCCAGCACTATATATTGGTGGTGACTATTATGTATGATGAACTTCAACATGCGGGTTTAACAGGAACAGAATCAAAGATTTATGTGATGCTTCTTGATTTGAATAAGTCACAAGCGGGTGTATTGTCTCGCAAGACCGGGATTCATCGTCGTAGTATTTATGATGCGCTTGATCGGTTAATTGAGAAAGGGCTCGTTTCTTATATTGTTGAAAATGGAAAGCGGTTCTATATGCCAGCTGACCCTTTGCGACTCGCGGAGATTATGCGGGTTCAACAAGAGGCGGTGCTTGCGGTGGTGCCATCGCTCACTGCACGGTTTGCTGAGCAGAAAGGGAAGCAGGAGACACAGTTTTTTCGTGGTAAAGAAGGAATTCGGTCTGTATTTGATGATCAGATTTCTGCGGGTAAGGATGTGTATATCATTGGGGCTTCACATTTAGCGAAGGATTTGTTGAAATATTATTTACCTCATTACACCAACAGTCGGGTGAAGAAGAAAATTAAATTGCATTGTATTTATTCTGGGGAGAAACATGTTGATGGGAGTGGGGTGCCACTTGCTGAGGTAAAATATTTGCCAAAAGAGTTTGGGTCACTGGTGTCAACCAATATTTGGGGTGATAAAGTAGCCATTATACTTTGGATTTTTGATCCGGTGGCCATTGTGATTTCTCAAAAGGATATTGCGGTGGCGTTTAAAGGGTATTTTGATATGTTGTGGAAGATTGCGAAGTAGTGGTTTTTTCTTATTTGTTTGCTAATTCTTTTAATTGAAGGATTATATCTTCTATTTTTTGTTGGTTTTGGGTGATGAAATTTTCATTGATGAAGAATCCTTCATAAGAGATTCGGTTTCTATGGTCTCGAAGTTGTTGGAGGAAGAGGCGTGTTTGTTCCGGAAGTTTTGTGGATCTTGCTATGTGGTCGATTAATTCTTGGTGTGCTCCTTCTCCCACTGTTTTTACTCCTTGTTTAGCTCCAATAGCTTCAAGGAGTTTGTGGATGATGTCATAGTAATCAGTTAAGCTGTTGCTTGGGTATTTTGTTATGTCGGTCGTTTGAAGTCTTTCAAGGGTTAATTCAGCCATTTTTGATAGTGAGTTGGCTTTTTGGGGATCAGGTGATGTTTTGATTATCATGGATATCCCTCTAGAAATCCTTGAAGTATTGTGCCGTTTATAATGTTGTTTTTTAATTCTGGGGCGTATTCTTTGAAATTTGGTTGAAAGTGAAGTTCTATTTTTCGGTTTAGTTTTTTTTCAAAGGATTTTAAATTTATTTCTTGGGGTTGGGCTTCAATAAATATGTCAATATCACTGGTTTCAATATCTTCTCCTCGATTGTAGCTTCCAAATAAGACTGTTGATTTTGGGAAGGTTTGTTCTTCAATATGTGGTATTAATCCTGAATTAAGAAGGTTGTTTAGATTTTGTATTTTTTTTGTGATGATAAATAATTTCTCATTTCGGTTTGCGATGTACTCTGGAAAATTCCTTTTTCCTTTTTTCTCTATTATTTTAATAATGATGTTTTTTTTAATTAGGTTTATGAGGTTATTTTTTGTTGAGGTGTGCGCTAGCTTGGTTTTTTGGCTGATGGATGCGAGGCTGAATTTAGTGGTGGGGTTGTTATAGAATAAATTTAATGTTGTGGCCATGCTACTTTTTTGTATCATATAGTACATTTATGTAATCCTCTTTATAAATTTTGTGTGGGTTTTTGTGTGTGATATGTTGTGGAAAATTGCGAAGTAGTGTTAGTTAAAATATTTTGGATAAAATTTATAAGTAAGACTACTCTTACTGGTCTTACTATGATTGAAACGGTAAAAGTATCTTCAAAGGGACAGATCGTTATTCCGGAACGTATTAGGAATAAATATCATATCACCGAAGGTACAAAATTGATTCTTCGCGAAAGTAAAAATACTCTTATACTGGAGACGGAAACGGAGTTTCTTCATGATCTTGAATTGATGGAGAAGCAGAAAGAGAATCTAGGTTGGTTAATGGTTTCTCAAAAGAGTCTTGAAAAGGATTGGCTTAGTGAGGATGAAGAAGAGAATTGGAAGGATTTGTGATTATGGTTTCTCGCTATTCTAAAGGTGATGTGATTGTTGTCCCTTTTTCATTTGCCGATTTATCTGGTGTTAAAAAACGTCCTGCGTTGGTTTTAGCATCGTTACCTGGTGATGATATTGTTATTTGTCAAATTACCGGTAAACTGCTAAGTGATGAGTTTTCAATTTCTCTTTTAGATGGAGATGTTATTGGTGGAAGTTTGCAAAAGATAAGTTGGATTCGTCCTAATAAAATGTTTACTACAGATAGTTCTATTGTTAGTTATAAAGTTGGTCAGATTAGTATTTCTAAAATTAAAGATGTTGAGATAGTCTTGGTTGAGTTGTTTACTCGCTGATTTTTACTTTTTATAGTTGGTATTTGAGTTTATTTCATTCGATTGTGAAATAGTAATGTATATAAAGGGCGTTTTCTTCCTTATTTGTATATGGTGATACGATGAGTAGATCTTCCTTTGCTCTTTTTGGACTTGTTCTAGTTGTCGTTGCGTTAGGTGGTATGTATTTTATGGCGGGATTGCCTTCAGCGGATAGTTCTTCATCTTCAGAGGTTCGATTGGATGGAGTGACTGGTGCTGTGGTGGGATTCGATATTGGTGGGGCTGGAGGGTTTGATCCTGCTGATATTCACGTTGATCCTGATGTCGATTTAAATGGTGCGAATGATCCTTTACCGTGTGGAGCAGGCCAATCTTGGATTTCAAGTTCGCATCCTGTTAATTTAGTTAGAACCGGTTGTTGTGCGCATAGTACCGATTGTGTACGTGCTAATGGGGATTGTGTAGTCAAGAATGGTTTAGTTGGAACTAATGCGATTTGTGGTAGTGGTAGTGATTGGGATGTTTGCGGGGTTGCTAATAATGTTGCGTATAACAAACAGGTTAATGATTTAAATGATGATGGAACGAAGAGATGCCAATTAAGTAATGGTGTCTATAGTTGGATTGCAGTAGCTGGCGGTGCTGCTGCTGCGGAAGCTGCAGATGTTAATCAACCAGTTAACACTTGTGATGTGGATGGTGTTAATCAACCTATGGGTTGGGTTGATGGGGATAAAACTGAATTATGTGCTAGGGCGGAAGCAGATGCAGATCCTGAGTTGATTTCCTGTGATGAAGGTACTCAAGGAGATTATTATAATGCGTATGCATGCGATGAGGGGAAGTGGGTTGGATGTGTTGCTGGTCATGCAGATCAATTGGTGGATTCCGATAAATTAAGATGTAAGCCTGTTGGACAAAATTTTATGTGGGATGTATGCCCTGATGCAGATCATCATGTTCCCGTTGCTAATGCACAATCATTTTGTTCGGAAGGTGTTTGGCATGTGTGTTCATCCGACAATGCTGGCGATATGTTTGGGAATGATGAGGCACAGTGTGTTTGGGTTGACAACATTCAGGGTTGGTCTACTTCTTTTAAAGTTTCTGAAATGAGTGGTTTATATGAACTTTCATTTGTTAAAAATGTTTTACCCAAATCCCTTTGGTTTCATAATACTAATTTAGGAATTGTTTCTTTGACTGATGAGGGAACTGCTCAGGTAAGTACTCATGCGACTTTACATTTAACACTTCCTAATCCTCGTTTAGTTACAGTTCCTTCTGTTTCTGTTTTAGCAAGCGAAGCTTCTTTAGAATCTTTGGAACAGGTTAATGGAAATGGTATTTTTATGTATCAATATCAGGAAGGGTCTCCCAAGAAAGTAAGTGCTATTTTACTTAAAAAATTTGATGGTAGTCATTATTTTGATGTTAATTTAGGTGCGTTTGCACGAAATTTGCTTCAAGGTCGTCATTTAGCGTTTGTACTTGACGGAGAATATTATTTATTGTCTCATCCGGCAGGTGATTTACTTGCCCCAAGTCAAGTCATTGTCACTCATTTTCCTACCATGGATACTTTTTCAGCTCGAGTTGCTGGGGCCAATTGGTATCAGTTTGAAGTCTTAGGTAATAAGAAGGTGGCATTTAGAATAGATGAACAAAATAGAAAAGTTATTTTTCAAAGTATGGATGTTGGGGAACAAGTTCAAGCTTATCCTGTTCCTTATAACTTAACTGCACGATTTGAAGTTGGTTTTGCATCCGATTCTCCTGTTTCATTAGAGGATTCTGGTTCTGCTCTTATTACTGTTTGTTCTCAAGATAATAGTCATGATATTCAAATTATGCAGTCTTGTGTTACTAATCCCCGTGATCAACTTGTTCCGTTTGTAACTTTGCAAAAAGATGTTATTTCATCCTTCGGGGATATTGGATTTCTTTACCAATATATTGATGTACCTGCTGCTGAAGGTCAAGTTGCATCTCATACTAAACAAGGGTATTTGTTTAAAGTATTTTTGCCTGGAGCCGATTCTGTTCATCCTTTGAATTTGAATTATAATGATCTTATTACTGCAGCTACAGATGGTAAACGAGTTGCACTTCGATTTGGTGGTAAAGTGTATCTTTTAGAGCATCAAAAAGCAGATATTTTTTCAATGGGTTCCTTGAAACTTGTGTATTATGGGGAGTTTGGAAAACAAGAATTCATTGCTTCCGGTAATGAAAGGAGGGTTGAGTTTACGGTACCTGAGGGTAAAATATACATTGAGCGAGGGTTGAATTCTCCACCTCCGCCATTTAAAGTTTGGACACAAACAACGGCGCAACTTGGGCAAATGGATTTTGATGTTGGATTTTCTTCGTCAATGAATTCTCTTGCTCCTCTACTGGTTGCTAATCCTGGGTTTGGATCTGTTGTAAAGGATGTGTCTGACATTTCACGTAATGAGATCTTGTTTAAAGTGAAGTTAACTGGTTTGCCTGGCACTGTATTGCCTTTACCATATCGGGTTCCGGTTTCAAATGTTCAACCCAATAAACCAAAAGTAGTATTTTATTATGATGCGGCAACACGATCCGGCCAAGATTACGTGAAAAACGTGAAGATGTTTAAGTTTTTTGATGTTGGGTCTAATGCGGGTCAAGGAGAATCATTTGCATTTAATGATGCTTTTTTAGACACGTTTACTTCTGGTAAGGATCTTAGTTTGAAATTTGGTGAATCGTATTACTTGTTGTCATATAGTGGAGAAGAAGGTGGCTACTTCAGTTTGGATAATCTTCAGTTGAACTCAATTGATGGGCAAAATCCGTTTGAAGGCGTATCAGATATCGAAACGGTGACACGAAGTTTTGTTGTTTCAGAAGGGGTTATCACTGTTAAGGTTGATGATGCAACTGGAAGAATTTCGTTTGCATCCCGTACTGCCGAGCAAGTAAATCAACAAGATGTTGCTCAACTTGAAAGTGATGAAATTTATGCTGTTTCGTTGCTTGCAGATACCAGTGCACTTGTTGCAGGGAATAGTTATAGTGTGTGTGATAATGATGATACTGCACAACTTGAGAATAGCGTACGAGTTTGTCAGAATGGCGGAAATTTTGAGTTGCTCGAAATTCAACAGCCAACTATTGATTATTTAAATGGGTATCTTGTGAATTATAACGGTCGTAATGCGGATGGTAAGAAAGTTGTTACTTTCCAAAAGATTTTCCCTTTTACATTTAATAGTGAAAAGAGTTATCCTAGTTTTGCTCGGGCAGGTACCAGAGTAACAGAAGGTCAGGCAAGCGCATATACTTGGGGAGATGTGTATTTTGAATTAACGGCAAGTGACCCGCGGTTATTGTCATCGTATGCCTTACGTATTATTCCTGGTGGTGAAACGTTACCAATTACTAATGTGAAAACTAATCGGTTGGAGTTATCAAACGGGACTATTATTTTGGGTGAGAAGTTATTGTACTTAGAACAAAGTTTTGATGCTGAGTACAATATTGGGTTGAGATTGAAAGCGGAACCATATGCGCTTATATCAGCTGCGGGTGTTAATATTACTCGTGGTGTTGCATTACCTGATGGTTTGTTAGGGTACATAACCCAAGTGGGTGGAACTCCTTTTAAGGTAGTTCCTGAAGCAAGACCTAATCTTGCATCCGTGTTACTGCCTATTTCCGTTTCGTCCTTAGATGATCCAGCGATTCCTTATTTTTATGGTCGTCTTGCAAATGATTCAAGTGTTAATATGTTGTTGCCTACGGGTGAGTCAATTGAGATTCATGTTCTGAATTCTACTGATGGAAAGATTGAGGTTCGATAAATGGTAAAGGCAACGAAGAAAAAAACGGGACGGGTTAGTTCTTCCAAATCTGAAGCAGTTATTTCCCCTCGAATTTCGCCAACGAATAAATTGAATTATAAGGCTCGGTCTGTTGTTGTTGGAGCAAGTAGTCGGGTGCGTGAGAGTAAGGATGAGGGTGATTCGGGCAGTTCGAAAAATCATTCTTCACTTGGTGCGCGTATTGCGATTTCTCTTATTGCCGTGCTTGTTATCATTATTGCTGGAATTTATTTATCGGTTACGTTTGCGGGTAAAGCAATAGAGACGCCTCAGGCGGAGGCGGTGAGTTTTGATGCGATGGGATCTGAACAAGTGTTGATCTCAGCTTTTGATTTCGCTGCAGCAGGTCCGCCTTTTGATTTTTTGGTTACGGCATCTAAGATCCAAGGGGCACTTGTTAATCCTGTGCCTGTCAAGTTGCGTTTAACAATGACTATGGATGAAAAAGATATGTTTCATTATCAATTGAACTTTGTTAATGCTCAAGGTGGTCTTGGGTCATTGTTAGGCCAAGGTTTGCTTGGGCCTGATGTATTATCTATGGAAGGGATATATGTGAATGATGATGATGTGGCGGATATTGCATTGTCTCTTGAAGGTCCTTATGTTCGTATTACTAATTTGAATTATGTTACCCCTGAAGCGGCTACGATTGAACAAGTTACAGTTGGGGCAGATGATGGAAGTGGAGCTGGACGAGTTATTAGTCATGCGAGTGTGATTAATGCGGCTGCTGGTACGAAGTTTGTGACCATGTTTTATATTAATTCAACTGCGCGTCCGGCAGTGTCATTTGTATGGCAAAATGAATCTGATATAGTTGAAGTTGTTGAAGTAGGGGGCAATGAGAGTTCGGTTGCGTATGCATTGAATTGGACTCCAGGTATTGAGCGAGGTTCTGTTCCGTTTACCATCACTGCTCAAGTTGATCAAGAGTATAGTGAGAAACAATTTGTGATGGCAGTTGGTGGGGTTGAGTATAGTTTACTTAATAATGACGGGAGTGTACGTTTAGAGATGTATCATGATGCAAATGGTGCGCCGTGGGCTCATTATCAGTTGGCTGCGAGTGCTGCGTTGCAGCCTTTGCTTGCTCCTTGTGGAGGGTTTCCGGAGCTGAGTACTCTTGCTGATTCGATTGCTACTGTTTATAGCTACGATGCTGGGGTACAACAGTGGAGATCAGGAATTCCATCCAACTTTGGTGCTCTTCGTGTAGGTAAGGGGTATTTAGTGAAACTCAAGGATGGTGTAGCGCTTGATGTTCGATATGCATGTACTGATGAGGCAATGCCGCCTGTTGAGACTCGACTTAAAATAGGGTGGAATTTGATTTCGTTTGGTGGAAAAACTGTGCGAGATCCGTCGATGCTTATTGCTCCGGTTGGAACGCAAATTCGTTTAGTTTTTGAGGCAACTCCGAGTGGTATCATTCCGGATGTTCCATTAGATAGTTTGGATCCTGGTCGAGTGTATTGGGTGAAGGTGCATTAAGATGGCTAGGGCGCAGAATATTCGTTTTGTTATTGGAATGATTTTTGTTTTTGTTTTTGGTGGTGTGGTTTCATTTGTTGCGGCGGTTGAGGCTCCCCCCAATCTAGTTAATCATCAATTTTATGGGAATGTGTATTGGGATGCGAATATAACTGTGGCTCCTACCCAAGTTGATGCGCGTCTTGTGGATTCTACTTTTTCAAGTCTGATTCAAGAAATTCATTGTACTGAGGTTCTTTGTAGCGCAACGTATGGACAAGCTGCTGATAATATTTTGCGTGTTCAAGGGAGTAATAATGGTTTGCCGGTGACATTCTTTTTAGGAGAGAAACAAGTTACGCAGGTAACATATAAAGGTGGAGAGGCTCAAGCGCTGGATTTGAACATTGCAACTACTCCAATATCATGTACTCCAAATCCGGATTGTACGGAGTGGACAGGTTGTTTGAATGATAAGCAAAATCGCAGTTGTTATGATGTGAATAAATGCGGTCCAGCTGCAGGATGGAATAAAACTGAGGAGCAAGGATGTGGGGCTAACTCGGAAGCGTCACGATCGCGCAGTAATTCTGCAAATGCAACTTCTGGTTCTTCATCGAGTGGCTGCTCTATGACTTGGGGTTGTTCGTTGTGGTCGCTTTGTGTTGGATCCGAACAACGTCGAGTGTGTTCTCGCTCTGATGTGTGTGGGGCAAGTGCAATATTTAGTGCGAAGCCTGAGGAGTCCAAGGTGTGTGGAAGTGGGACGGGTGGTACGTCTTCAACTGGTTCGTCTGGTTTACCGGTTACATCAAATACTGCGGTTGCAGAAACATGTTTTGACGGTGTGTTGAATCAAGATGAACGTGGCATTGATTGTGGTGGTGCGTGTAAGCCTTGTCCTGAGAAGAAAGTAGCCGCGTCTGTTGTTGCGGAATCTAGTAATACCTTACTCATTGCTGGGGTTTCAATTCTTGCTATTTTGGTTATTGGTTTAATTGTATTTTTGATTATTCATAAGAAGAAAGTTGCAGCTATAAGTGGTAGTGGGTCATCTGGTTCGTCTGTGTTAACTGCTTCTATTATTTCTCAACTTGATTTTGCATATGCAAAGGGTGAGGCGTCTGGTATGAGTCGAGGGGATGTAACTGCGAAACTTACTGAGAAGGGTTGGGATACAGAGATGTTGGAAGAGTATTTGATTAGTAAATGAGTTTGTAATCTTGGTCAAAAGCTTTTTAAATAACTCTTGTTTTAGTTCTTTTATCCTTATTTTGTTAAGGGTGTCCCTTTTATTAAGAGTTCATGGGGGATAAAATCTTTGAGGCAACTCGGATTAGAAAAATGTAATGCGCTTATTGTAAGATGAGTGTTGTATGTTGAGTCTATTCTTTGGTCGCTTTTAGATTATTAATCAGTTATAGAAAATATATGTGAGGTAAACTATGGTACGTGGTCAATTTAAGTCAAGACAACGGTTTCGAAAGGTTCAAGTTCGAACTCCGGGTAGTAAAACAGTAGTTCATTATCGAGAGCGAAAGCCTCAAGCAGCATCTTGTGCTGGTTGCGGTCGAATTTTAGCCGGAGTTCCTCGTGAGCTTCCATCAGTTATGAAGAATTTGCCAAAGACGGCAAAGAGACCTGAGAGACCATTTGGTGGTATGCTTTGTTCTCCTTGTATGAGAATGATGTTTCAATTAAAAGCACGGGGTGAGTCACAATGAGTTTATTTGAAGTAGGTAGACTTTGCATTAAGGTTGCTGGTCGTGACGCAGGTCGAACGTGTGTTGTGGTTGAACAAGTTGACAATATTTTTGTTGTTGTTGATGGGGATGTTCGACGCAAGAAAGTCAATATCAAACATCTTGAACCTATGGCTGAAGTTGTTGAGATATCTGATAAAGCTAGTCTTAGTGAAATTCAAAAGTTGTTTGAATCAAAAGGTCTTCCTGTTTGGCGACACACTGCTAAGAAAGTTAGTCCACGACCTATGCAAGTTCGTGCTCACGCTCGAAAGGCAGCAGCTAGTGGTTCTAAACCTAAGGTTGCTAAGGCTGTAAAGGTTGAAGCTGCTAAAGTAGAAGCTAAGCCTGCTGCGAAGAAAGCTGCTAAGAAAGAGTAAGTTTGTTTCTTTTTTTATTTTTATTTATGTTCATTTCTGAGGTTTTATCACAACTTATTTTAGTGTTTTTTTATATTGAGAAGCAATTGGTACTCATAATAAAAAAAAGAAAAATTTTACAAGAAAGACAGCAAGAAAGCCTCGACCTCCTAGGTCGAGGATGAATTGCCGTAAACCGCTGTCTTTCTGTTCAAGAAAATCAAAGATTTTCTGACCTGAAACTCATCAGAGTTTCATGTTCCGAAAACTCGCCAGAGTAGCGAGGGGCGTAAAGCCCCGACCTATGGTCTGGGATAGTTCCGAGTAGGCGAGTTTTCGTTATTCTAATTCTCGCTTTAGAATTTGATATGCACTGTTAATTTTTTTGAATTCAGTTTCGTTTCCATCGTTTGTATCTGGGTGATGGGTTTTAGCGAGCTGTTTGTAGGTTTTGGTAATTAATGTCATATCACTACAATCTTCAGGTAATCCTAAATCCTTGCGAGCTCCGTTTCTCGTCTTTTTGATATCTTTTTCTTCGGTAAAATAGGAGATAAAATCTTGGACAGTGGTGTGTTTTTCTACAAGTTCTTTGACTTTTATTTCAATTACTTTGGAGACGATAAAGAAATTTTCAATGTATTTTGTTTGTGAGTTACAGCTGTAATGCATGAAGTATCCTTCGTAGTACCAAGAGGCAGATGCAGAAGCTGCGATTCGGGCGTTTTGTGGAACTTTTATATCATTTTGATAGTCTGCGAGTCCAATTTTTTTAAGGGATTCGATGATGTTGTTTTTGAATAGGATTGCTCTTCTATCATAAGAGTCTCTAATCTCTGGGAGATTAAATTCTAGTTCACGTACACGGATTTTTGCCATTTTAGCTTTATTTTTGGTTTATATTATATAGGTTATGGTGGTTATTTTGATTCTTTTTATAGTGATGAGATTTTTGTGTTTATTTAATTGGCCTAAATTATAACCCAATGTCGAAGTAATAGACCGATTAAGAAGGTTATTATTGCAGTTCCAACAGAAAATAATGCCATTTGTGATATTTGTTTTGCAAATGGTCGCTCGAAGAGAATGGATGTGTAATAGGAAATTGCGGTGATGATAGTTGCGACGGTGAGCCCGAGAATAGTGAGGGCATTTCCGATGGTATTAGTTATGAGGAAGGGGAATACTAACAGGATGACAACGATTATGTAGGCTAATCCAGTGTATAAAGCTGCTTTAGCTGGATTTTTTCCTGGTTCGTATTGTGCTTGCATGAACGCGGATGATGCCATGGAGAGACTTGCTGCTATTCCTGTTATTGCTCCGGTTAACGCGATTAATGTGTTATTTTGAAGTGCTAAAGTGAATCCTACTAGTGCTCCTGTGAGTTCGATTAATCCATCGTTAATCCCGAGTATGATACTGGAAATAAACTCGACACGTTCTTCTTTGATTTGAGCGATGAGTTCTTGTTCGTGTTGTATTTCATGTTCGATTGCTTGTTTGATTTTTGCTTTTTGTGCAGGATCTTTAATTTGGTTTGCATATTCGTGATAATGTTTGAGCAAGTCTTTTTCTTCTCTTTCTAGATATTTTACAACGAAGGTGAGCCCGAGAATTTTCCGCATTATTTTTATGGTAATGAGTGTGAGCACGTTGAGTTTAAATTCTTTTTTTTGATCGTGTTCTTTCCAAAACACGAAATCTTTCCATTCGTGTTCTGCAAATTTTTTAAGAATTTTTTTGAATTCTTTATTTGTTTCAATCTTTTCTAGTTCAGAGAGAATTTTATAATGACGATATTGATAGGATGCAAAGGAATGGTTCTGTGACATATTTTTGATCTAGTGATGTCGGTTTTTATAGTGTTCGGTTTTTGTTGATTTTTAGGTAGGTATTTTTTTGCGGTGTCTCTCATAAACCTATTGGGGGGGAGATACCTGGTTCATTTTAGTTCTCAGGTCAAAATAGGGATTATATTTATAAAGCAAAAGAGTAGTCCTTGTTGTATGGATTTGAAGGCGGTTATTTCTAAGTTGCATCCTCTTGAACGTAAGGTTATTCCTGTTTTAATAACTAACCGAGAGCTTGGTGCGATATCAATAGCATCCGGTCTTGATTTGACAGAGACTATGCGGGCGTTGCAATGGCTTGAAAATAAAGAAGCTCTTACACTTGAGTCGAAAATGTATAAAGTTGTTTCTCTTGATTCAAATGGGTTAATTTATTTGAAAGCAGGGGTTCCTGAACAAAGGTTATTTGATGTTTTGAGTTCTGAGTTTCAAAGTTTGTCTGTTGTTGCTGCGAAATCAAAGTTGAGTGTTGAGGAAGTTACGGCGTCACTTGGAATTTTGATGCGTGAGAGGGTGTGTGAGAGTAGAAAAGAAGCAGAGTTGATGCTGCGAAAGGCTCCTGGTGCTCAGACATTTGTAAGTACTGTTTCGGCATTTTTAGCTAAACCATTTCCCATTAATATTACTTTTCTTAGTTCGGCTGAGCTTGATATAGTTGAAGCGCTTAAGAAACGAAAAAGTTTTATTCGAGTTGAGGAGAAGAAGATTGTAACTGTGGTGTTAACTGCACTAGGTGAAGCACTTACAAAAGAAGAAATTAATTCTGATGTTGTGAATCGATTGACTCCTGCAATGCTTAAGAGTGGTTCATGGCAAGATAAAGAGTTTAGGGCATATGATATTGAAATGGGTGTGCCATCGATATCTGGAGCTCGTGTGCATTTTACAAATCAAGCTATTGATTATATCAAAAATATTTGGGTTGAGATGGGATTTCGCGAGATGACGGGGAATTATGTTCAAAGTGCGTTTTGGGATTTAGATGCGCTGTTTGTTCCGCAAGATCATCCTGCTCGGGAAATGCAAGATACGTTTTATTTGCCAGGTAAAGCTCGGTTGAGCGCGCCACTCTTTTCTGTGGTGAAAGAGGTACATGAGACAGGTGGTAAAACGGGAAGTTTGGGGTGGCGATATCCTTTTTCGAAGGCAGAGAGTGAGCAAATTTTACTTCGAACTCATACTACTGTGTTGTCTGCGCAAACCATTGCTGGTCTTAAGAAAGAACAGTTGCCAGCAAAGTTTTTTGCGGTGGGGAAAGTATTTCGTAATGAAGCGCTTGATTGGAAGCATTTGTTTGAATTCGATCAAGTTGAGGGTATTGTTATTGATCCTGATGCAACACTTGCGCATCTTAAAGGGTATTTACAAGAATTTTATTCCAAGATGGGGTATTCTCAAATACGGATGCGGCCTGCACACTTTCCGTATACGGAACCTAGTTTAGAAATTGATGTATTTCATCCTATTCGAAAGGAGTGGGTTGAACTTGGTGGGGCAGGTATATTTAGACCTGAAGTTGTTCGATCATTACTTGGGTTTGATTGTACTGTTTTAGCATGGGGCCAAGGTATGGGTCGTATTATCTCAGAGTATTGGAAGATTACGGATATTCGAGTGATGTACACTAATGATTTAGCAATGATTCGAAAGGCGAAGGTGTATTTGAAATAGTTTGAAGGTGCACAGTAGTTTTATTGATTTATATTTGATTATATGGAGCGAAAAAAATGGGATTTGATTTATTTGATTTGGGCATAGTGAAACAATGGAAAGAAATTATGTTAAGGCCCGTTGCATTTTTTTCAAAGTTGAAAATTCCGGTTAAGGATGCGCGTAAAGAGTCAACATTATTTTATTTGAAGGTTGTTACGGTTAGTTTGGCTCTTGTGTTTATTGTTGAAGCTATTACTGCAGCAATTCGACCAACTCTCATAAGTGAGTTAAATGTATTTGGTGTTGGTGCGGGAGTGTATGCGTTGCTATTACTTATTATGCTTCCAATTGCCGTGTTGTTTTCATGGGGTTGGCTCTATGTTGGAACGTGGATTGTGCATATGTTTGCACGGTTGTTTGGGGCGAAGAAAGGGTATGATGTGACGTTTGCGGTCAATGCGTATAGTACAGCACCAAGTATTTTTGAAGTAATTCCGTTTGTGAATTGGTTATCGATGATTTATTCGACAGTTTTATTGATTGTCGGGCTTAAATATCAACAACAAATGAGTACACTTGGCGCAGTGTCGGCCGTGCTTGTTCCATTAATTATTATATTAGGGATTGCAGTTGCGGTAATATTAGTGTTTGTTCCGTGGAGTTCCCTTATAGTCTAGTGATAATTAACAACTTAAAATAGAAAGGTTATACTATGCCATCAGTTACATTAAATCAAAAGGTTGTTGAGAAACTTCTTGGAAAGAAGTTGTCTTTGGAAGATTTGAAAGATCGTATTAGTATGCTGGGAACGGATCTTGATTCTATATCAGATGGTCAGATTAAGGTGGAGATTTTTCCAAATCGTCCGGATCTTTTGTGTGAACATGGCTTTGGTCGAGCGCTTTCTTCCTTTATTGGTTCTCATAAAGGAATTCGATTGTATAAGGTTGTTCCAAGTGGACATAAGGTTATAGTAGATCCATCGGTTGCGATGCGACCATTTACTGTATGTGCAATTGTGCGGGGTTTGTCTATTACTGAAGAACAACTTGCTGAACTTATTCAATTGCAAGAGAAATTGGCTACAACGCATGGTCGTAATCGAGCGAAATCGGCGTATGGTATTTATCCACTTGCAAATATTTCGTTTCCTCTTCGCTATGTGGCAATGGATCCTACTACTGTGTCTTTTCAACCGCTTGGGTTTGGACATTCTATGAAGGCGTCTGAAGTACTTGAGTTACATCCAAAAGGTCGAGCGTATGCTCACTTGACAAAGGGTTGGACGAAGTATCCATTTTTTGTTGATGCCAAAGATAGTGTTCTTTGTATGTTACCATTTACGAATTCTGAGGATACGGGTAAGGTCTCGGTTGGTACAAAAGAGTTGTTTTTGGAATCGTCTGGAACTGATTTACGAAATTGTCAGGTTGCTCTTAACATTATGGTTACAGCTCTTGCGGATATGGGGGGTAAAGTAGAGTCCCTTGAGGTTGTCTATCCTGCTAAGTCAGCTAAAGTGAAGAGTGGAAATAACATTGGGACAATTGTTACGCCGGATCTTCGTGCAACTACGATGAAGTTTGATGCTACGTATGTTGAGAAAGTATTGGGGTTGAAGTTAAAAAATACCGAACTTGTTGATTTGTTTGCACGTATGGGGTTTGTATACTCGAAGGGTGTTGTATCGATTCCATGCTATCGAGCTGATATCTTGCATCCGGTTGATTTCGTTGAAGATATTGCTATTGCGTATGGGTATGAAAATTTTAAACCAGTTATACCTAAAATTGCAACTATTGGAGAGCAGGATCCGTTTGAAAAATTTATTTCTAAACTTCGAGTGTTGTGTGTGGGTCTTGGGATTACAGAAGTGGTGAATTATCATTTAGCATCTCGCGATGGTTTATCATTGTTTTTAGAGTCTGAGGATTCGAAGCTTGTGGCGTTGAAGAATGCAATATCTGAACATAATCATTTACGACAGTCCATTTTGCCCGGGTTGCTTAAGACGTTAAGTACCAATCAACATAATGAATATCCACAGGAGATATTTGAGGTTGGTCGAGTGTTTTCGTTTGATAGTGCGTTCGATTGCGGAGTACGAGAAGATACGGCACTTGGAGTGGCACTTTGTCATGAAAAAGCTGATTTTACAGAGATTCAACAAAAAGTAGATGCACTTTGTGTAGCTCTTGGTTTACAGATCCGTATCAAGGAAATGACGCATCCAAGTTTCATCACTGGTCGTGTCGGTGCACTTTTCGCAGAGAAAAAGGTGATCGGTTTCATCGGTGAAGTTCATCCACGGGTGCTCACGAGCGCAGGTGTGATGATGCCGGTGGTTGTTGGTCACATTGATTTGCGGGCGTTGTATGATATTTGTCATATGTAGTCACCTCTGTTTTCTATGTTTGGTTTGATTGTTTTTGGATCGGGGTAATTTCTAGGATAGGTAGAGATAGTCAACGGATTGTTCGTGGGTGAACATGTTTGAGATGCCGAGGTCTCGCCAGGGGTAGTATCGTATGTTTGGCATACCTAGAAAATCTGGTTTTACTACTCCTACACATATTCCTCGTCTGAAAATTTTAATTCGCATGTGCCCACCTCCGTGCTTCATATTTTAGATGTCAGAAGTGGTTTATATAGGGTAGTCGCGGTTGTCCAGTGCGGGAGTGGGTTTGTGATAGAAATAGGGTCAACTTTAAAATTAATTACTCTGCTGTAGTAATTCCCCATAATCTTTATAAAATAGAGTTAATTGTCTTTTATTTATGAATCTTGTACGTGAAGAATCACTGTTTGAGTATAGAACTTCGGCTAATAAGGCTGGTTTAACACATGAACAAACGGATGAATTATTTAGATATAACGAGTGTACTGTTAAATTTAGGGTCGAGACTGAAGCAAGATTGGATTTAATTACAAGACTTTTGGATCAATCGGTATTAAGACAAACCAATTTTGTGGAAAATTTGGATGGGGTTAAAAAAATTCTTGATCTTGGCGTTCCAGAACCATTATACGCTTTATTTTATTCAACAAGATTAGGTTTGTCAATTGCACAGTCTCAGAATATTATTGAGAAATCAATGGTAGCATATAGAAAGAATGTGATTTACAGTTATGGATCATTTAATGATGCTCTGAAATCAATGTATCCTGCCAAAATTGATCCGGATTTGGTTGTTAAAGCATTGAATATATTTTATGATGAAACTGTTTGGGGGATGGATGGTTATCTTGGTGCCTTTGCTGATATGATGACATTTGGATGTCCTTACACAATTTCGGTAAATAAGGCATTAGCTTATTTTGCAACACTTCAAGTACGAAAAGGTAAGATTCAAAAAATGTTGCCCAGGGCGCTTCATGCTACATCTGAGGTCGAATTTGAAGATGCATTTTTTGAAATTAATACTCCATTAGAGCATGCACCACAACCATACCAGAAAAGAACTTCGTTTAATCAGGGAATACGTGAATTAGAAAAATTGGTTTTTGCCAAACCTAGAAAAGGCGAAGAAGCAGCTGAGGGAATGTGGGTTTTTGATCCAATATCTAATGTTTGGTATTCATTAGGTGGTAAAATTGAAGTTCTAAATCAGTGCGTACGACACAAATTTGTTCAGTACGATATTTCAAAGTTGACTAATGAACCTGTATTGGTTCATGTACATCCAGAATATTATGAGATGATGCTTGCTCCATCAAATGAAGCTTTGGTTTATCCTGAGTATAAAGAAAAAGTGACAAAAGTATTATCAGCAACTCCGAGCGGTGCTGACTACAAAGGAATAGCTGAATTGTTACAGAGAGTATCTTTACCAGTGCGTCCGCGATCCCTGATATTACATTCATTGGGGATTACTGAAATGACAATTCCAAATGATGTTTCTGCTTTAGAGGGAATGGGTGCAGTTTCTCGCGATCTAAGAGATGAGGTCTTAATGGAATTTGATATTGAAGGTTATCATACACGGTGGGGAAATAGAGAAAGTAATTTTGCTTTTGCGCAAAAGATTATAGGCGATTTGAATACCAAATTACCTTCCGGGTTTGGTTTAATATTATCTCCTTATAATTAAGGATAGAATGCTTATTGTTTTGTTCTTTTAAATCAAATAGTTTATAACTTTTGAAGTAATGTATTTTTTCTAATGAAGAAAGTGGGTATACTGGGCGGTCTTGGACCTCAATCTACTGAACTTTTCTATCATGAAGTTACTCGTTTATGTCAGCAACGTAAGAAGGTTGAGTATCCTTCGATGTTGATTAATAGTATTGATTTGTGGAAATTTATGAAGTTGCTTCATAGTAAAAAATAGTTTGTGAATTTTATTGAAGAGGAGTTATTGAAAATAGATGATAAAGTTGATTTTATTGCGTCGCCGTGTAATACTATTCATTGGATTACCCCGGAAATTAGGAAGATGACTTCTAGACCATTTATTGCAATACATGAAGAAGTTGTTAAGGAGATTGTTAGTTTAAATGTGAAGAAAGTTGGAATTTTAAGCACAAAAACAACGGTTGGAGCTCATTTTTATCAAGATGAGTTGAGGAAGCATCATGTTGGGTTTGAGACTCTTTGTGATGCTGATGAAGAAAAGTTAGATTCTTTGATTTGGTCTAAGATGTTGCATGGTAAGGAATTGGAGTCAATGCGTGTTTTGCTGAAGAAGTATGTTGCGCAGTTTAAACGACATGGTTGTGATGGGGTCATTCTTGCGTGTACTGAGTTGCCGTTGTTTATTTCACAGGAGGATGTTGATGTTCGTTTGTTTTCTTCTACACATATTTTAGCTAGGTCTGTTGTTGAGAGAGTGTTTGAGAAATAGATTTTGTTATTTTTCTACTTCTTTAAGAGGAAAGTTTAAGAAAACGATAGGGTTTGTTTTGATGTTATGAAAGTCACGATTCTTGATTGTTATACGGATGAGGCGTCTGGGTTAGGTGTGCCTCCGTACTTAGGGACGTATCCTCGCTATTTGTTTGGGAAGTATAAATCTGAGGGGCATGAAGTTACGTACTTAACCATTGATGATTTACGCTTGTGGCGTAAATATGGTGGGAAGAAGAAGGTTCCGAAGGTTTCTGAGAAGACTGATATTTATACTTATAACACAACGATTCATGATGCAGAGAAGGTTCTTGGTTCTGTTAAGGCGGATGGAACTTGCGGTACGGACTTGCTGGTTGTTGTTCTTGGGGTGCATGTTCCAGGGAAATATTTGTCTGCGATGCCAGGAACGCTTCATGAGATTGTTCCACTCATTTCTGATTTGTCGATGCGAAAAGTGTTGACAGGCCCTGCGGTATTTGGGACCCAGTTGCAAGGTGGGAAAAAGTCGGAGACGGCAGGATATGAGTATTTTGATTCCGTGGTTAATTCTGATGTTCCATTTGAAGAACTTGAGAAATATGTGCCTTATAGCTATGATATCATTTTACAGATTCCCGATAAACGTGTAATTGAGATAGAGACAGGTCGGGGTTGTGCAGTGGGGAAGTGTAGCTTTTGTACGGAACCACTTAAAAATAAGTTTGTGAATCGTGCCAAGAAGTATGTTGTTGCTGAGGTGATTGAGTACTATCGGCGTGGGGGGCGGTTTTTTCGTTTGGGAAAACAGGCGGATTTCTATGCAAGTGATGATCCAATTGGTATGTTGCGTGAGATTCGAGCTGTGTGTGTTGATTTAGAGATGTTGCATATTGATAACGTCAATCCTAACTCTGTGGTGAAGGCAGGTGGGGAAGAAATTACTCGCGCAATTGTTGAGTATTGCACTCCTGGAAATATTGCGGCGTTTGGGGTTGAGAGTTTTGATAATGAGGTTGTGAAGGCGAATCTACTCAATACTATGCCTGCAATGGCGTTTAAGGCGATTGGCATTATCAATAAGTATGGTGCTGAGCGTGGGAGCAATGGTCTTCCTAAATTTCTTCCTGGTATTAATATTATTTTTGGGTTGCTTGCTGAGTCGAAGAAGACACATAAAGCAAATATGGATGCGTTTGCACATATTGTGGAGCAGGGATGGATGCTGCGCCGCATTAATATTCGTCAAGTAGCAGTTCTTCCAGGAACGTATCTTGAGTCACATGGTGGTCAGAAATTTTTCTTTAAGAATAAGGGATTATATTGGAAATGGCGCAATGAGATTCGTCAAAAGGTTGATAATCCGATGCTTGCACGGATACTGCCTTTGGGGACGGTTGTGCATGATGTGTATGCTGAGATTTATGATGGCAAGACGACGTTTTGTCGGCAAATGGGGACGTATCCACTTGCAATTGGGGTGGCTGGTCGATTGGTGATTGGTCAGAAATATTCGATTGCGGTTACGGGATATATGTTGCGGAGTATTACGGGGAAGGTTGTTTGATTGTAATTTTATTTTTTTAACCCTCTACTTTTTTATAGCAGGTATGTTTTTTTCTCTTATGAAGATTGGCGTTGACTTGGATGAAGTTGTGGTTGAACAGCTTCCAACTCTTATTGAGTTTTATCGTGCTAAGACTGGGCAGCATGTTCCATATGAGATGTTTCATAGTTATCTCTGGCCGGAAGTATGGGGTATAACACATGCAGAGGCGTATGCACTGGATGTTGAGTTTAAGAATTCTGATGCGTTTGCGAATCTTCCTGCGATTTCTGGGGCAATAGATGGACTATCTCATCTGGTTGATGTTAAGGGGCATGATGCCACTTATATCACTGCTCGTCCTCATGTTTTTTATGAGAAGACAAGACGGTGGATTGATCGTCATTTGTCGCATGTACGCGGAGAGCTTACCCATTGTCATGATCCATCAAAGCCTGAGTGGGGTGGAAAGAAATACAATGTTTGTAAGGAGTATGGTATATCCGTATTAGTAGAAGATGATGGGCGTCATGCAATTCCATGTGCTGAAAGGGGTATTACTGTTTTGATGCCTGAGCGGCCATGGAATCGGAATGTGCGTGGTGAGAATATAATACCTGTTAGTTCTTGGACTGAGATTGTGGATTATATTAGTTCTTTGAAAAAGTAATTGGCAAGGTTTGAACGTTCATTGCGGTTTGGCTGCTTTGTATTCTTTGGAAATCCGTTTGGTTCATCGTATAAGTATGGGTCATGTCTACTATTTTCCCAATTAATGTTGCTGCCTGGTTTGGAGTCATGTCTTTTGTTAGAATGCAGAAGAAAGTTGGATTTTTTGGTAGATACATAATGCCACAGCTGTGAAAGTATTGATGGTTTTGGTATGGGGCTGAACCATATTTTTGTGCGATGGTTATGTTCTTCGCATTTGTTGTAAATGTCTTTATTTGAAATGTGGTGTTCGTTAAAAATGAAAGTAGTAGCTCAGAGTTCGCTGGATCAAGCGATGTTGAGAAAAACAGTGAAGTGAAGATAGGATACATTGATTTTGTGGTGATTTCAGGATCTAATTGACTGATGTGCTCTGGATTGTCATAAATTTGGAAATAGTCTGAACTGTCTAGTATGGTGTTTACATCTTCTGTTGTTACATATTTTAGTAAGGATGTGTGTGCGGTGTTGTCTGAGAATTGTAAATCTAACTGTAACATGGTTTGAAGTGGGACACTTGTTATGTTAGCTAGTCCTATACCACGTGTCATGTCTTTTGATTCTTGATTGATTAATATGGGTGTTGTGTAATTTAATTGTTCTCGTTCGACTTTTTTAAGTATTGCTATAGCGATTGGAAGTTTGTTTAAACTAGCTGGAAAATATTGTTCTTTGGGGTTAATGGATAGTGATGCGCTCGTTCCAAGGTTAGTTAGTTCTATGGAAACGGTTCCATTTTGTTTTTGAATTTCTATTTCCATTTCTTTTTTAAGAGAGTCATATTGAAGAATTAAATCACTTTTGGGAGGAAGAGTTCCGGTTGTTATTCTTGAAGAAAGATATTGATATGGTAATGCACTCGCGTTTTGGATAGGGTCGCTCGTTGATGTTTGTGTTTGAAGTGTGAAAATAATAAGTGTTAGAAGTACGATGGTTTGAACTACAATGATACTTATTAACACCTTTTTCATAATTTTATTTTTGGCTTTTTATTTATATTTTTATGTGTAGAGAACTTTGCATAATTCATATTTTTTAGGCAAAGTTCTCAAAGAGTACTTTGCAATGGCTCGATTTGAGCTTATTTCAGCGCCTCACGGCGCTGCACAAATGTGACAAATCGATTCACAAGAAATAACTGAGTCATTTCTGTGCGCAGATAAAGTCGTTGCTTTATCTTCTGTTTGCAAAGTACTCTATATTGTAGGAAACCTTTCATAAGTAGCTTTTTCATGGCAAAGTTCTCTGTACTTGCTTCAGATGATGATTTGTTGGTGTTTAGCAAAATATTATTAAAGGAGTGGGCGTGTTTGTAGTCTATGGTACATACAGCAAAAGATTTAGCAGTTTTTTTGAAGAAGAAAGGTTTTATTTATCCCTCGTGTGAGATTTATGGGGGGGTTGCTGGGTTGTATGATTATGGTCATTTAGGTACGCTTCTTAAGAAAAATTGGGAGAATGTATGGCGTGAGTATTTTCTTGGTTTGAATGATAACTTTTTTGAAATTGAAACGGCTAATATTGCGCATGAAAATGTTTTTCGCGCATCAGGCCATTTAGAAAATTTTTCAGATCCCATTGTGAAGTGTTCAAAGGTAGGATGTGATTTTTCAGAGCGTGCTGATCATTTTGTGACTAAGGCTACGGGGAAAAGAACGGAAGGTTGGAGTCCTGAAGATTTGAATTTAGCTATAAAAGCAGATGGTTTGATATGTCCTACATGCAAAAGTGTTCTTGCTCCGTGTGAAGCGATGAATATGATGTTTCCTTTGAATATGGGTGTTGGAGGCCGAAATCGGGCGTATTTACGACCTGAGACAGCACAGTCACCATATGTTAATTTTAAGATTCAACATGAGATTTTGCGAAAAAAAATGCCAATGGGTTTAGCACTTATTGGTCGGGCATATCGAAATGAAATTTCACCAAAATCTTCGCCGCCGCGTTATCGAGAGTTTACGCAAGCAGAGTTACAGATTTTTTTTAATCCGTCTACGGTTAATGTACATCCTGATTTTGCGTTGGTTGCTGATTATCAATTGAATGTGTTGCTTGAAGCTGATCGAGCGGGTGAGACGGTTGTTGTACGGACGGCTGCAGCGCTTGTTGCATTAGGTTTGCCGCAGTTTTATGTCTATCATCTTTGCAAGATTCAACAATTTTACTTTGATGTGCTGCGGATTAATCCTATTAAATTTAGATTGTATCAGCTAGATGATTCTGAGAAGGCGTTCTATAACAAGTATCATTTTGATTTAGAGATTGAAATGGAAGAACACGGATGGGTTGAAGTTGGGGGGTTACATTATCGAACTGATCACGATTTAGGTGGCCATGAGCGTGTATCTAAAGTAAGTATGGACGTTTTTGATGAAGTAAGCCAAGAGAAATATATTCCTCATATACTTGAGTGTTCGTTTGGTGTTGATCGAAATGTATATGCGTTACTTGATTCAGGATATGTTGACGATACTACTCGAGGTAACGTGGTGTTGGGTTTGAGGCCACTGATTGCGCCGTTTGTGTGTGCAGTGTTGCCTTTGGTTAAGAATAAGGAAGAGATTACCACTCTTGCTCGAAGCGTGCTTGGTGCGGTTAAATCCGTTGGTAAAGTGTATTATGATGAGACGGGTACTGTTGGTAAACGCTATGCACGAGCCGATGAACAGGGTGTTCCATATTGTGTGACGGTGGATTTTGAATCGCTTGTTGATGGCTGTGTGACCGTGCGTAATAGAGATACGACCGTGCAGGATCGAGTTAAGATTGCAGAGTTGGGTTCGTATTTGAATGCGAAGAAAAATTAATCTTTTTTATTATGGTTCGTCAGTTTTTTTAATTTCATATAATCTTTTTTTTGTTACTTTTTTAGAGATAAATCTTTTTATACTCTGGTTGATGTTGTAAATTTATGGATATTAAAGATATACAAGCTAATCAAGGAAATATTGATGTTATTTGCGATGTGGTTCGCAAGGATTCTATTCGAGAGTTTGAGAAGTTTGGTAAGGTAGGAAAAGTTTGTAATGCAACACTTGCTGATGCCACAGGGGATATTACATTTAGTTTATGGAATGATGATATTGAAAAGTATAATGTAGGAGATAAACTTCATATTACTGGTGGGTGGTGCTCTGAGTTTAAAGGGAATAAACAATTGTCTGCTGGGAAGTATGGGAAGGTTGAAATTGTAGGAAAAGCAACGATAGCTGCAACAGTTACTCCTGCTGTTATGTCTGGTGTTGGTGGAGCTGCTTTGGTAACGTCAGGTTCGGGTAGCGCTGTGAAGGGGCAACGTGATTTGTTTTCGACTCCTGTTATTGATACTAAAGCTGCAAGTGGAACTAGTAGTTCAGGCAGTAATTCGAGTGGGTATGGTGGGTCATCCGGGTTTAGTGGTTCATCTGGCTCTGGGGGGTATAGTAATCGAGCTTCTACGTTCAAGTATTCTATTGATGAAGGTATTGAATTATTAACTCCTGCTGCGAAGTCTAAACCGCTTGTTGAGATTCCAAAGAAAAAAGTGTATGATCCATATGATGATGGGGATGAGAAAGTTCGTAGTGAAGAGTTAGATGAGGAAGCAGAGGAGACAGGTCATGATACTGATGAGGAATATGTTGAATAGTTTTTTATTTTTTTCTTGTGGTTTGTTCTTTGTTAGATAATAGTTATGTCTTGTCTAAAAAATATTCTTTCACTTCTGGTTGTGGTGCGGTGAGCATTTTTTCTAAGCTACTTTCTTTTGGCACGTGGAGTGTGCCTTTTCCTCTGAGGTGGGTTGAGAAATATTCTTCTGTTGGGATTTGTTTTTGGTGCAAGTAGACATATTTCTCTTTTGGTGTTTCTCGAATTGGTTGGGTATTCATCCAGGCCCATGGGAGAAAATATGCAGTTCTTTTGATGATGCTTTGTTCGATTTGCTGCATGTTTTCAATTGTGGATGATGGTTGGTTTGCGTTGTAAAAAAGTATGCACCAGAACAATTCTAAACTTGGGTTTTCAATTGGGAATCGTGGTATTTGTTCTGCGTGGATGGTGACTTGATATGTGTGTTTTGCGCCTCTTGATTTAACTTCGATTCCAATTGATTCGTTTTTGAGGTCTATTCCTGAGTGATTTCTTGTAAGGTTGAAGATTGTGGCAATGTAGTGTTCGTTAAGAAATCCGACTGCGTTTGCGTAGATTGGAGGTTTCACTTATTGCTTTGGTATTGGTGTGGTTTTATTGATTGTGGTGGTTGACTTCCCGTACGTTTTATATACCTGCTTTTCTTTTTGTAGGTATGGCATTACTTCCAACTCTTCGACAAAAGAAGAGATATGTTGTTTTTGAGATTGTTGGAGCTGTCGGGGTGGGGTCGTTTCGGTTAGAAGATGTGTCGCAAGCGGTTATGATTCAGATGCATGATTTTATTGGGACGCTTGGGATGTCGAGGTCCGGGGTTATTTTTGTGAAGGAGAGGTATGTGCCACCATTTTTTGTGCTTAGATGCAATCACACAGCTGTGGATGATGTGAAAAGTGGGGTTATTCTAATCAAAAAGATTAAAAACAGTCCGGTCATTATTCGTTCTGTATCAGTGAGTGGGTCTCTTTCAAATGTATCTGATAAGGCTCCGAGGACAAAAAAGATTGGTGGGAAGTAATTTATACTGGGTATCTATCTTTATTGTGGTTTTCAGTTAGTTTCGGGTTATCTATTGAGAAGTTTGCATAATTTATAAAAAATTGGCAAACTTATCAAAGAGGACTTTGCAATGGCTCGATTTAAGCTTATTTCAGCACCTTATGGTGCTGTATAAATGTGACAAATCGATTTTTGCAAAGTTCTCTATTAATATTAACAACGGGGTGTGATTATGAATACAAGTAAACAAATGATTGATAAGATGGGGTACGATAGAAGTATCACAATGTTTTCTCCTGATGGTAGATTGCTTCAAGTTGAGTATGCGAAGAAGACGGTTAAACAAGGTTCGACTGCTATTGGTATTGCATGTAAGGATGGTGTTGTGTTTGTAGCTGATAAACGTGTTACTTCTAAGTTGATGGTACCTGAAGCTATTGAGAAGATGTTTCGAATTGATGATCATATTGTGGCAACGGCTGCAGGTATTATCTCGGATGCGCGAGTTCTCGTTGATCGAGCACAACTTCGAGCACAACAACATTATGTGACATATGATTCAAAAATTGATATTGTTTCTATTGTGAAAGAAATGTGTGATATGAAACAAATTTGTACTCAATCAGCTGGTCTTAGGCCGTTTGGTGTATCTCTTTTAGTAGGTGGTGTTGAAGAGGATGGAACCATTAAACTTTTTGTTACGGAGCCGTATGGGTTGTATTTTCAGTTCCTTGCTGCTGTAATTGGTGAAGGCGAAACTGATATTGATTCTATGCTTCAAAAGAGATACAAAGTAGGTATAACAATTGATGAAGGTCTTCGTCTAGGATTATCTTGTTTGAAGGAATTTTTGAAGACAGATTTCAATGCAGAGCGAGTTGATGCTGGGTATATTGATGTTGCAACCAAAAGATTTGTAAAACTCGACTTAGAAGAGATTCGAAAATTGACGAAGTAAGTGGATTTTTAATCATTTTGTTTCTTTATTGATTTAGTTTAATTTTTTGGTCTTTTTTGCTTTTTTTAGTCTTTTTTTTAACCTGTTCTGAATCTATTTGGGAGTACGTGTTTAAACCGCAAGCTTTTAAAAGAAGGGGACTTTTTAGGTCTTGAGAGAGAAAAAAATGAAATAAGGTCCTTGCGGGTCTCTCATGTACGCAGAGGGGAGTTGAGATAATGAGTGAAGTTTTTGTTGCTGAGCGGGATGTTGTTATTCCTGGTGAAAAGTTGGCTGATGGCATGGATTTTTTGCCTGGCGAAAATACGTATCGAGATAATTCTGGTATTTATTCTAGAGTTCTTGGTATTGTTGGTTTATCTGGGCGAGTTTTGAAGATTACGCCTTTAGCTGGTCCGTATGTTCCTCGAATTGGAGATCGAATTATTGCGAAGGTTTTTGATATTACTATGAGTGGTTGGAGAGTTGATACTAACACGGCTTATAGTGCATTACTTAATGTACGGGATGCTACTACTCGGTTTATCAAAAAGGAAGAAGATCTTACGCAAATCATTGCAATTGGTGAATATGTTGTTGTTAATATTACCAATGTTACTTCTCAAAATTTAATTGATGTGTCGATGCGTGGTCCTGATCTTTGTAAAGTGGAAGGCGGTCGTATCATGTCGATTAATAGTATGAAGGTTCCTCGTGTTATTGGGAAAGCTGGTTCAATGATTCAACTTCTTAAGGAGAAAACGGGTTGTGATATTACTGTTGGTCAAAATGGTCTTATCTGGGTTCGTGGTACTGCTGAAGGAGAATACAAGGCTGAGAGAGCTATCAAGTTTATTGAAGCAAAATCTCATTTAGATGGGCTTACGGAGCGCGTTCAAGCGTTGCTTAACTAAGTGAGTTGAGGAAATACTTTACGTATCTCAATTACGCATAAATTACAAATTATACTGAGAGTTGAAAACATGGCATATACACAACGTCTTGATGGACGGAAAATTGATGAACTTCGTCCGATGGACGCTAAAGCAGGAGTTATTCCAAACGCGGTTGGTTCTGCATATTTTAAAATTGGTAATACATTGGCATACGCTGCGGTGTATGGTCCAAGAGAAATTTTTCCACGATTTTTAGCTAATCCTAAGAAAGGAATTTTGCGGTGTCATTATGGGATGATGCCCTTTAGTGGAGCAGGAGAACGTGTTCGACCAGGTGGGTCGAGACGATCTCAAGAGATTTCAATGGTTATTGCTGCTGCACTAGAACCTGTTGTTGATCTTTCAGCTTTTCCTAATGCTGTTGTTGATGTGTATATCGATCTTCCTCAGACTGACGCTGGTACGCGTTGTGCTGCTATTTGTGCAGCTTCCATTGCGCTTGCTGACGCAGGTATTCCAATGAGAGATATGGTATCTGCTGTTGCTATGGGACAAGTTGATGGTACTATTGTTGCTGATTTGAATTATGGTGAGGAGTCATATCCTGCTGTTGTATCTGATATTCCTATTGCAATGATTGCGAATACAAAGGAGATCACTCTTCTTCAAATGGATGGAGAGATTACTAAAAAAGATCTTATGGCAGCTCTTGAAATGGCTAAGGTTGCGACACAAAAAATTTACGAATTACAAAAGAAGGCTCTTAAGGAGCGCTTTATTCGAGAGTAGGTCGTTATTATTTAATATATTTAATATTATTTAATATCTGACTTAATATGACTTACATGAGGAGATTACTATGATTATCATTAATACGGAAACAATTAAAGGTCTTGCAAAAGATGGCAAGCGAATGGATTTACGAGGTATGCTTGAGTATCGAAGTCCTATTTCAATTGATCTTGATATTTCCTTTACTGCTGAGGGTTCAGCTAAAGTGACGATGGGAGATACTGTTGTTATTGCAGGTGTTAAGCTTTCAATTGAGAAGACTTACGGGGATACTCCTGATGAAGGTGGTATTACAGTGAATGCTGAGCTTTTGCCATTGTCGTCATCAGAGTATGAGTCAGGTCCACCGGGAATTAAGGCTGTTGAGCTTGCTCGTGTTATTGATCGAGGTATTCGTGAGTCTAAAGCGATTGATTTGAAGAAGTTGTGTGTTAAACCGGGTGAAAAGGCTTGGTTTATTACAGTTGATATTATTAGTATTAATGATGCAGGTAATTTGTTTGATGCTGCTGGTCTTGCTGCTCTAGCTGCTCTTCGTACTGCGCGGTTCCCAGTAGTTGATGAGAAAGGTGTTATTGATTATAAACACAAGACCGATGTTAAGATTCCAATTGTGAAAGAACCATTACCAGTTACTGTGTATAAAGTGAATGGACAACTGATGGTTGATTTGACGGTTGCTGAGGAGAAAGCTGCTGAATCTCGACTTACAGTTGGGTGTGATGCTCATGGGGTCATTTCTGCTTTGCAAAAAGGTGGTACGACTCCGCTTAGTGCTGTTGAGATTGGACATATTTTAGATATTGCAATCGAGAAGAGTTCCTTTCTTCGTGGTGTGTTAGATAAATTTGTTAAAGCGTAATTTGGTTGTAAATTTAGTAGGAAAACAATTTAGTGGGTTAGGTGTGGGAGATAATTATGGCAAAGGCACAAGATAAGACTGATAAAACGGAACTTGTTGAACAAGTTGATTATACTAAATATGAAAAAGCTCGAATGATTGGTTCACGTGCTTTACAATTGTCAATGGGAGCACCATTTTTAGTGAAACTGAGCACAGAAGAATTACAAAAGATTAACTATGATGTTATTGAGATTGCAATGCGTGAGTTTAATGATGGTGTATTGCCAATAACAGTTCGACGACCAAAAGCAAATTAGGATTTTTGATTTGTTTGTTGGTGAATTTTTTGTTTTGTTTTTTGTATTTTGAGTTTATACTTTTGGTTTATTTAGGAAGAGTGGTTGGTTCTTGGGGTTAATGGTTTACTTCATGATACATGATATTGTTACACTTGAAAAATTGAACAAGTATTTTGCTATTACTCAGGAGGCTCTTGATATGGCTCGCGGTGCGTTTGATTCTACTCGGCTGCGGGAGGCTGAGGATTTCTTTGATATGGCGAGTAGATATTTTTCAGATGCGCGGTTTTTTTTTGATTCTAAGAACGATTATGTTTTAGCGTTTGCAGCACTTAATTATGCTCATGGGTGGCTTGATGCGGGAGCACGTATTGGGTTGTTTCAAGTTAAAGATAGTCGGTTATTTACTGTGGATTCTGAGTAAATTGGTTCTATTTTTTAATTATGTTTTGTTGGGTAGATTGATTAGTGGGGATTTAGTTTTCACTACCAAGTACTAACTCCGACAAAAGATTTATAAATAACTCTTCTTTTGCATACTTATCAAGTTCATTCGAGCTAGGTTGACTACGATTTGTTATCTGGCTTGATTAAAGAGGTTCTCGGATTTTCGGAGCGCAGTGATGCGGGTTTGATTGGTGTTCTAGGGGGTAGGAGGGTATCGGAGGATATTACGATGATTGTACAAAAGGATTTTTTGAACCGACTCAAGGATTTCGGGCTCAATTCATATGAAAGTAAACTGTGGGTTGCACTTCTATCTCGAGGTGTGTCAACTGCGGGTGAGCTTTCAGATATTTCTAATGTTCCTCGTTCACGAACATATGATGTTCTTGAATCACTTGAGAAAAAGGGATTTATTATTGTGAAAGTTGGTAAGCCAATTAAATACCTTGCTGTTCCTCCAAGCGAAGTTATTGAGCGAGTTAAGAAAAAGGTTCATGAGGAAGCTGAAGTTCGAAATACAATGCTTACTCAATTGAAAGATAGTGATACTCTCGATCAATTGAATACACTTCATGTAGAGGGTGTTAAACTTGTTGATCCTACGGATAAATCTGGTGCGTTTCGAGGACAAGATAAGTCTTATGAACATCTTTCTACCATGATTAAAAATGCAAAGAAAAGTATTACCATTATGACATCTAAGAATGGTGCTGATGCTAAACTAGAGTCACTTGGTGGTCATCTTCGTCGAGCTGCTAAAAGTGGAGTTGAGGTTAAGGTATCTGTTCCGTCTAGTACATCCAAAGAGACGGTTGATGCTTGGTCAACTTTTAGTAAGGTGAAGAAACACACCGGTAATATGGCTCGATTCTGTGTTGTGGATAACAAAGAGATTATGTTGTTCTTAACTGATGATGAGAAGGTACACAAGAGTTATGATTGTGCGGTGTGGGTTGAAGCACCTCATTTTGTTGACTATTTTGGCGGTATGTTTGATCGCGAGTGGAAAACAAAGTAGTTTTATTTATTTTTTAATAGTTTATTCTAGTAGGATTTGGTGGCGGTTTTTGCTAGTCATTTTTTCTTATTCCGGTGTGTGTGGCATTTTTTGTAAAAACGTTGGATAATATTGCAGATCATTAATGCGCTTGTTAGTATTTGGAGGGCATGCTCTATATTTTTCTTTTCTTTCTATAGTTTAATGTTAAATACATGGTTGGTGTCTATGTTGTTATGGAGAATAATATGAAAACACGTGCTGACACTTTACATGTACCTGAATTTTATATCGGTAAACGATGTTGCTATGACGGTTCTGGGGTGGGTGATGTTCGATTGGTGTATTCTTCTCGGTTTGAAGGGATTGAGTCTACTGGCTGGGTGGGAGATATTCTTTCTTTAGAGGATGAGGTTGGGTTTCTTGAGAATAATATTATAGGTGCTGTGCGTTTTTTTGAAGATACTTTGGGTATTTTTGGGAAGCAGGGTTATGTGTTGCATAATGGCGTACAGTTTAGGCCTGATGAAGGAGTATTATTGTCTATTCCTTCATTTTTGGAGGAACGGATTCAATATGAACTTCGCGATGTTGCTCATGTAGAGTTAGTGCAGCGTGAACAGATTGAATTACGTGATGCAGCTCATGTTGAGGTTGTGTTTCGCCGTGTTGTTCCTCGGAGAATAGGATTGCACTAGAATTAATCATTGTCATCCATTTTCTTTTCTATTTGTTTTATTGCTTGCGTCGGGTTACGAGACGGACGTAGTCTGGAACGTTGAATTGATTTAGTCTTTCTTCTGTTTGCGGGTTGTCTTCAAGGATGCCTTTTAAGAGAAAATATAGTTGTGTATAATGTCCGGATGCATACCTAGCAAATGCATATGTGTCAAATGAACCAGCCTGCTTGTTCAAGGCATGTGTTTAGGGTGTTATTTGCTTCAATTCTTGCTATACTGTTGTTTACATATTCAAGGTCTTGGGTTAGGCGATAGAAGAAGGGAATTGATGCAGGGGTGAAGGAGAGAGCGTACTGGTATGCTCCATCTGAGGTGAATGCATCATCAAGAGTATTTTTATTAATGTCTCCTCCGATAAGTAGTTTATCCCTACGACTTAATAATTCTGGTGTGTTGCCACTTTCTTCGGTGATTAATATTGGTGCATTGTCGAGATCTTGGTGATATTCACTTAGTATCCATGTTTGGGCACCTGATGTGGAGAGATGTGTATATCTGATATCAGATCCTTTTTGTGTGATGAAACCATGTTTGCGGCTGATATCAGTTGCTTGGGTTGGAAAAATGATTTTTTGGTCTAGTTGAATTGGTTTTTTTGTTTCTTCTCTTGTAAGATGCAGGACACTTTCTAAGCTACCAATGAGTAGAATGTTTGTTTGGTTTGGGTATGTTGTTAGGGTATAATCGTATATCATTTTATATTTTCTCCATTATTGGGATATCAACAAAATTAGTGCTTGTTTGTTGTTATTTGTAAGTAAGAAATTACTGCCTCTTAAGGATTATTTATATAAGTTATATAACTCTTTTACTACGGTAATAATTGTTATTAATAGGACTTTTGAGATTGAAATTAGATAAAACGGAGTTCATATTTACCTTGAATCAGTTCATTATGCGAGAATTGTAGTGGTAGAGAATTTTTATTTTTCTACGTGTGGCGTTGTTTTTTGCATGCTGGCTTGCTGCGAATGTTCTGACAAAAATGTTAAGTTATGGGGTTATGTTTATTGAGAGTTTGTTCTTTTTTTGTTATATCTATAGCATAATATTAAAAATTTTAATGTGGTTTTGTTGAATTATGAAGTGTTTCAAGGAAATCGGAGTTCATGAATGGTTATTTGGTGCAACTATTGGTGCTTATGTGGTTTATAGTGCAGTGTATTTTTCAAAGGTGTATGTGGCTCAAATTGATAATTCTGTACTAAGTGGGGGCACTAACATTGAGGATAAAGTAAAAGGAGAGTTATACGAGAGTTTAGGCAGGGGTTCTCTTGATTTTCTTTGTGAAGATACAATGTGTCCTATGCCCTTTCTATCAAAATAGTATTGTTGTGTTTTCGAATAATTTATATTTTGGCATATTCTTGGAATTGTATGAAAGAGATAATACAAACCGTTCAATTTCAAGCGAGTACACATGATGTGTTCGAGCTTCTCATGAATTCGGCTAAGCATAGTGCGTTTACGGGCGAGTCTGCTGTGATTAGTCGCAAAGTGGGTGGTGCGTTTCAGGCTTATGGGGATTATATTACTGGAATTAATGTTGAGATTGTCAAGGATGTTAAACTAGTTCAGAAATGGCGTGCATCTGATTGGATTGAAGGAGTTTATTCTCTCGTTACATTTAAATTCGTTCTTGTTCCAGGTGTTGGGTGCAAACTTATTTTCACTCAAGAGGGTGTTCCTACCGATCAGTTTGATGTTATTAAACAAGGTTGGGCTGATTATTATTGGGACCCAATGAAGGAATATTTGGGTGAGGATTAGGTTTGAGAAGTATTTTTTCTATTTAGGTTTATATTATTGTGATTGTTAAAAAAAGAGAAAGAAATGTTGTTGTTTTAGAAATAGTTGTATAAGCCGTATAATGCTCCGGCTCCGACTATGACCATTATGCCCCATACAATTTTATTCCAATAAAATATTTTGACACCATCAAAGTTGCCAAATGGTATCATGTTGAATAATCCTAACCAGATGTTTACTTGAAGACCGATCATGAAGATGAACGCAAGTGGTGGGAGAGCTAAGGAGAGGCCAAGGAATATGAGAGCAAGGATATAGTTTGTTAGAGGTCCCGCTACACTAATTATTCCATTTTCTCTTCTGGTGATTAATCCCTGGATCATGACTGCGCCTGGCGCTGCAAAGAGGAATCCAACGAGTGCGGCTAAGCCAAGAGCGATGTAGAGCATTTCATCATATGCTCTAAATTCTGCTTCGCACCCATAGTGTTGAGCTACGAGTTTGTGGGCCATTTCGTGAAGTAAGAATCCAACTCCTGCGGTGAAGAGAGCGATTATAAAATAGAGGCCAAATTGGATGGATGCGACGTTTTTGATATTGCCACCAAGTAAGCTGGCTCCAGTGAAGACGAAGGTGAAGGCGAGCGAGATGATGAGCCAGGCTTTGGCGATGTCTTTTAATTCGGTTGTGGATGTCTTGATGTTAGCTATTTTGAATGTCGTCATGTTAGTCTTTTGTTTAATCTTGTTTTTATGTGTTTTGTTTTTTTATTAGTGGTGGTTGATTAGACTGAATTAGGATTTGGTATTATAGGTTGCTTAATCTTGTTCATCTTCAACTTGTTCGAGTTTACGTTCTACGTAACGTTTGAGACGTTGAGCCTCTTCTTCTATTTTGACTAACATTGAGATGTCGCCAAAGTTCTCTTCTGTGCATTCTTGACAATAATAATCAGACGTATCTTTAATTTGGAGAATTGCTTCTGCATTACAGATAATACATTTTTTACCCATGATTGTTTAAGGTCGAGGTATTTTAAAAAGGTTTCTTGTTTTTGGGAAAAAGGAAAAACGTTTTTATGGTTAGCACATCTTCTGATTTAGATGAGATGAATAAGTATTGCACAGACGAATCCAATGATGGAACCTACTGTGACTTGAAGGGGTGTATGGCCCATGGCGATGTGGGTTTTGTCTTTTAATTTGAGTTTTTTTATAATGTGGGTTAAGGCTACACTTTCTTCGCCTACAGTTCTGCGTACTCCAAATGCGTCGCGTATGATAATTAATGCAAGGACGAGGCTGATTGCAAAAGCGGTTGAGGTACCTTCTTCGAGGTAAATTATCGTTGAGAGGGCTACCACGAATGCACTGTGGCTTGATGGCATGCCACCTGTGACTACAATATCATGCCAATTAAGTGATTTATGGTGAAAGAAATAGATGATCAATTTGACTAGTTGTGCACCAAATCCTGCAACTAGGACTGCGAGTATCACCTTGTTCATGGCGTTAATCTCCAATTCATAAGTAGGATGGGTGTTTTGTGGTATATATGTGTTACTATGATGTTTCAGGTTGTGTTAGGGTGTGGGGTATCAGGTTATTTTTTTGGTTAGGGGGTGTTATAGGTTGGTAGTGTCTTTTGTGCATAAGCTTTTTAACTACTCCGTGGAGAGAGGGCTTATATGAGTGCATTGCGTCCATTAGAAAAGGAATTTGAGTCAACGTTACTTGCTGATGTACCACCAAAATCATTGCACGTTGGCATCATTCTTGATGGTAATCGTAGGTATGCTGCGCGTGAAGGAAAAACAAAATTACTTGGTCATAGGGCTGGTGCGGATAATGTTCATCGTTTAATTTCTGAATGGGCTCAAAAATTAGGGATTACGGAGTTAACACTATATGCTTTTTCTATGCAAAATTTTGCTCGAGATTTAGAGGAAGTTACTTATTTAATGAAGTTGATTGAGGAGTTCTTTGTTTTTTTTAGTGGGTTGAAATTGAAAAAAATGAATGTAAGGGTTGAGTTTATTGGGCGGCGAGAGTTATTTTCCGAATCTATTCAGAATATTATGAGTAAAGTTGAGGATGAGTCACGTACTAATACAGGAGTTCTTGTTCGTTTCGCGATGGCGTATGGTGGACGAGAGGAAATTTGTGATGCGGTTACGAAAGTCGTTGAACTTGCTTGTGAGGGTAAGATAGTTGTTCCGGTTACTCCTGAGGTTCTTTCTTCTTATATGTATACTTCGTCTGAACCTGATTTGATTATTCGTTCCGGTGGAGAACGGCGGACATCTAATTTTTTGATGTGGCAGAGTTGGTACTCTGAGTGGTTTTTTGTTGAGAAATTTTGGCCAGAGTTTTCATTTGATGATTTAAATGAAGTAGTGCGTGCGTTTTCTTTGAGAGAGAGAAGATTTGGGAAGTAGGAATTTCTTCGGTTACGTTGTTTTGGTGGTCATTGGAAGAAAGTTTATAAGTGCTGAAATAGATGTTCTTTCTTGATTGAGTTTAAGGGGGATGGATTATGTCTGGAAAGATGAAAAGGGTGAAGAGTCTTACTTCGAAGAAAATGAAAGTTTTTGTTACTCGTTCTATTCCAGATAAGGGTCTTGCTCTGTTGCGAAAACATTTTGTGGTTGAAGTTTATTCTGGGCCGGGTACTATTCCACGTTCGGTTTTGCTTGCGAGGATTGGAGAAGTTGATGCGGTATTGTCTCTACTTACGGAGAAAATGGATCGAGAAGTAATTGATGCGGCAGGATCACGATTGAAAATTATTGCTAATTATGCCGTTGGGTATGATAATATTGATGTGGCGTATGCCAAGTCAAAAGGAATTGTGGTCACAAATACACCGGGAAATTTAGAGGATGCGGTTGCTGAACATACTTTGGCGTTGTTGTTTACCTTAGGTCGACATATTGTTTGCGCCGATACTTTTGTTCGTAAAGGTAAGTATCACTATTGGGATCCTATGCTTCTTATGGGTACGCAGTTCACAGGTAAAACAATGGGTTTAGTTGGTCTTGGTCGCATTGGAGAGGGAGTAGCAATTCGTGCACGCGGACTTAAGATGAATGTGGTGTATCATGATGTTGTTCGACATAGAGAGTTTGAAAAGTTAAATGGAGTTCGTTATGTATCTCAAGATGAGGTTTTACGTCTATCAGATTTTATTTCCCTTCATGTTCCTTTACTTCCACAGACTCGACATTTGATTTCTAAGAAGGAGTTTGCTTTGATGAAGAAAAGTGCATTGTTAATTAATACAGCACGTGGGCCTATTATTGATGAAAAAGAGTTGATTGTTGCACTTCAAAAGGGAAAGATTGCGGGGGCGGCTCTTGATGTATTCGAGTTTGAACCTCACGTTATGAAGCCTCTTTTAAAGATGAAAAATGTTGTGTTTACTCCACATATCGCCTCTGGCACAGTTGAAGCTCGAGATATGATGGCGGTGTTGGCTGCGAATAATATTGTGGCTGTGCTTTCTGGTAAGAAGCCAATTTCTGCAGTGTAGGTCCATTAATTATCAAGAAACAGGTTATATTTTTGTTTGTTTTCATGGAGGTATAATAGAATTCTTTTTGAGCTTGTTTACCTCTATTTTTTGGTTGATTTTTGGTCTGTTTATTAATGGAAATGTAGAGCAACGAGAATTATAGAGTTTGTATAGTTGTCATATATAGTCTTTACTTAACTTATTTATAAAGATCCCACTTGCCAACTCTAACAGAGAGAAGGCTCGTATGGGGGGGATGTAAAATGGTGATGAGAAAAAGGGATTTGATTGATGTGAACGGTAAGACAGAGGATTTCTACAATAACATTGTGGTAGATGAGCTTTTAGAAGATGATGAACTAGGAGCAAATGAAGAGGCGTTTATGCGTGGTTATATCGCTTAGGTGTATTTTTTTTCTTACCCATTGTGGTAGTATTAGTGTTATTAGTATTATTCGTATAGCTCACGGATTATAGAACCTTTATGATTTTTATTAAAAGATAATCATGAAATTTTAATAGAGAATTTCAAACAGGGGGCTTAAGAGGGAATCTGTGAGTTACAGAGTATAAAATTTTTTTATTTTTGTGATTGATTATAATCCAGCGGGGAGGTTTGGCTGAAACGGCTGTAGGGGGGTGAATCTATGTCTCTTAAGAAGACGCTTGGAATGTTTGGGTTTAATGTGAGTGATGAAGAGATTATGCAGAAACTTGCTCAAGCGCATCGCTTAGGTAAGGAATATGTTGAATTTATTTGTGGTAGTAATACAGTGCGAATTCATGTGCATGAATGTGATCCAATGCGCCAGTTTGATTCGACTGATAGAAATTGGTTTGCGAGTTAGAGATTACGTATGTTTTGTATTTTTTGTTGTTTTTTAAAAGTCGTTTAAAATTAAATACTGTGTAAATGTCGGGAAGGTGGTGTTACATGAAACGTAAAGGTATAGAGGAGCTACATGATAAACAAGGTTATGATGACCATTATACTAGGGAGTTTGAGGAGTATTTGGAGAAGGGTTGAACACGATTGATTGTTTCCTTATTTTTTTATATCTTAGTTGTGTTGTTCTAAAAAGGATAGGTTTTTATCTAGGATTGTGGTAGTGGTAGTATGGCATTTGAATTTTCAAGGTATAAAATAGAGTTAAAATGGGGCTTGATTCTTGGGTTGTGTGTTTCATTATGGGTAATGTTTGAGTTTCTACTGGGGTTTCATACAACTCGTATGGAGTATGGCGTCTATTCTGGTTATATTGCATCACTTATCCCGCTTATTTGTTTGTGGTATGGGGTTCGGGAAGTTAAGAAAAAGTTTCCTCAAATGCGATTTTTGCAAGGATTTGCCTCAGGTATGTGTATGGTGTTTTTTGCGGCGTTAATTGTTACCAGTTTTTTTTATGTTTACAATGTGTATATTAATCCGGTGTGGATGGATAATGGATATCGTTATGTGGAGTTACAGTTGAATGCATCGGGTATGAATCAAACACAAATGAGTGAACAATTGGTTCAACTGAGATCTTTGTATACTCTTGAAGGTCAATTGTTTGCGGCGTTTATGGGGATAACGTTGCAGGGGCTGATTATTTCGCTTGCTTTTGCGTATATGCAGAGATATAGGGGAGAATAGTGGATTCTTTGTTTATCTTTTTTTGATTTTTAGTGGTTATTTTTCAATATGTTTTTATAGTCTTAGGTCCTTGTTATTTTATGGACGTTGGTGGACAAGCGGTAATTGAAGGAGTTATGATGCGAAATAAAGATCGCTTCGCGGTAGCTGTGCGGACACCGGACGGGAAAATTAAGATTTGGCGTGAGAAAAGTTCAACATATCCCAAAATGTTTTCTGTTCCCTTCATTCGAGGGGTTGTGGGTCTTGGGTATGCTCTTTATGATGGTATTCGTGCGCTTACGTGGAGTTCTAATCAAAATTTAGGTGATGAGGAAAAATTATCTAAGCGGGAGATGATTTTGACAATTGTTGGTTCTATGGTTTTTGCTGCACTTTTTTTTGTGGTGTTGCCATTTGGTGTAGCGCATTTTTTGACGGGAAGTTCTTTATTGTTTAATGTGTTAGATGGTGTGTTTCGGGTTGCGTTGTTTTTAGGATATTTGTTACTTATTTCTCGTATGGATGAGGTGAAGACGTTGTTTTCGTATCATGGGGCTGAGCATAAAACGATTTATTGCTATGAGTCTGGTGAGAAGTTGACTGTTGAGAATGCTCGACGATTTTCAAGATTGCATCCTCGATGCGGAACTTCGTTTTTGTTTTTTGTGTTGGTGTTATCCATTGTTGTGTTTTCGTTTATTACTGGGGCTTGGTGGGTTAAACTCGGTGGGCGGTTGTTGTTGATGCCAGTAATTGCATCTCTTGCGTATGAAATAATTAAATTGTCGGGACGGTTTGAGAAAAATATTTGTGTTCGGGTGTTAATTACGCCAGGGTTATGGTTGCAGAAGATAACGACTCGGGAGCCTAATGATATGCAACTTGAGGTAGCAATTGCGAGTTTGAAAGCAGTTGTAAAAGAGAAGTAATTTTTTTAACTTGTTGATTATTGCGTAGATGTTTATCTGAATAAAAAAGAAAAATAAATATGTTAGTTTTGTTTTCTTTTAGCTATTTTTACGCTGCGTTTGACTTTCCTAGATGTCTAAGCCTTGAATTTGCGTTGTCATAAAATGCTTCGCTTGCGATTTGTTCATAACCTATTCTAAATTTAGGTAAGCTTTGGCCAAGGACATATTTAATATGTAATTCTACAGTTGCTTTAGAGTTGCGTTCTGTTCCTTCTGGGATTTCAACGAATCGCCTATGAGATGAACTTACTCCAAGTTTTGGTGTGTTGTCTTTTGCTGCAAAATAAATAACTTCCATTATTTCCCCTTCAGTCATAAGAGGTTTGCCATACATACTCTTCCATGATTGTTGAATGTGGGCACCTAATTGTTCATCAAGACCACCTACAATAGGGTATTGTACTAGTTTGTCATATGTGTCGATTGCATCTACCACAAATGCGCCGAGCATTGCACCAACGCCATGTCGTTTGCCAATAGTAACGAAGGCCATGTCATCTGAGGTTCCTGGACCAATTTTACGTCTGATGTATGTTCCTGTGACTCCAGTTCCTCTTTTATCTACTATTACGTCCATTCGCCTGAGGTAATCAAGTGCTTCTAAATCATGTTCTGCTTCTGCGAGAGCTTTTGGTGAGCCGAGGAACATGAGAAGCTGTTTTGAGTTAACAAGATGCGTTTCTCCCCCGCCAATTTCTAAATCTCGTCCATTAAAGGTTTTTTTATAATGTTGAACGGTTTTTTGCCTGGTATCGTAGTTATCCATAAATCCTGCTAAAACCATACCTTTGAGGACTTCTTTTGGTTCCACAACGTAGTCTCGCAAAAAGAGGGCACCAAGTAGTGGTTCGCCATCGAGAACTAATCTGGTCATATTTTTGTTTTCCAATGCATGATTTGCCCATGTGTATACTTGGTCAACTAACTTTTGTCGTTCACTGCGTATCGCTGGTAAATCGAGGCCAGCTGCGATTACAATATCTTCAATTGTTGCTTGAGGAAAAGATTGTCCTGCTTCTCTAAATTTACAATGTCCTTCTATTGCGTGGCCATGTATTGATTGTACGAGGAGAGCATCCCAGATAGAGGGGTGTAACTGTAAGTTAACTCTCTTTTTCATTGCTGCTAAATCTTCTCTCACCAGGTTGTGAAAAGATTGGTTATTCAATGGCGATACTCGGCGTTGTGGCTCAATTCCGGTTTTCTCGGAATAGGTTTGAAGAACTGCTGCAAGAATTTCGTCGTCTGGGGTTGTGTGCATAGTTTTGAAGAGGTGATTTCTCTTATAAATGTGAGCTCTATACTTTTCGTTTTGCCGTCGTTAAGTCTTCTCCACTAGCGAAGTCTTTTTAAGTATGGCTGTTTTTAGAAAATACTTCTCTAATTGTGTGTTTGAGGATTGTGTTATTAGTATTTTTTATTGTTAGAAGTCCATCTTATTAATGTCAATTTATTATCTTGCTAATGTGGCCTGATTTTTCAATTCGGATTACATGATTTACGAAGCTCTCTACTTTTGTTTCGTGTGAGACGATAATTATTTGTTTTAGTTGAAGGCGATCAAGGACTTCTCGGACTTTGTCGAGTTGTTCAGATGAGAATCCGTCGGTTGGTTCGTCAAGAATCAAGACATCTTTGGTTTTGATTGTGTGAACAACATCGTTAATAACGCGGTTGAGTGCTAAGCGGTAGGCAAGGGCGCATGATGTTTTTTCTCCACCACTTAAGGTGTGGTATGGGACCTCATGCCCGTTTTGTTCAATAATAGGGCTGAATGTTTCGTCAATTTTTGCGCGAATCGTTTCGTCTTCCATGAGAAGGCCGAACCATTCTTGAAAGAGTCCATTGAATGCTCGATGAATTGTTACCATTAGATGTTTTTCAATGGTGATTGTAAGTGAGAGGAAGTGTTCTTCAAGCCAAAAGGAGAGGTCCTGTAAACGAGTGAGTTCTTTTTTAGTACTATTTAATTCTATAATCTTTTTATCTAGTTCGAGTGAGGTGATGGTTTTTTGTGATATTGTTGTTTCAAGACGAGTAATAATAATTGCGTTTTCTCTTTCTATTTTGGTGATTGTTAGAAGGTCGCGTTTTTTGCTATCCAGTTTAGGTATTGGGTCTTCTAATTCGGTTAGTTTTTGTTCAAGTTGGTATTTTTTATTTTGAAGTATTTGGTGACCCGTTTGATATTGAATTATGTTGCCTTCCATAGATTTTATTTGATTTTCCATGGACCGAGATTTGGTGTACATTTCGAGTAGCATCCGTTGTTCGTTTATACGTTTGATGATACGTTGTAGATTTTGTTCGAGTTGGAGATTAGATATTCTTGCGATTAGCTGATTATTTTCTTCGATAAGTTCGCGAAGTCTGAACGTGTGTCGTTCTTTTTGTTCTTCTTTTTCTTTGGTTGCAAGGAGTTTTTGTTTGAGTCTGGTATATTCTATTTCTTGCCGGGATAATTCTTTTAATCCGTTTTCTATTATTTTGATTCTTTCATTTGCGTCGTGAAGTTCTTGACACTGTTTGAGGTATGTTTCTTCGATTTGTGCAATTTTTTGTTGTTCTGTTTGGATGATGGTATGTTTGTGGACTTGAGTTACTCCTTGAAGACATGTTGGACATTCCTGTAATTCACGTACACGATTTTGGAGTTCACGGGCGTGATCCATAATTGATTTATTTTTGATACTCTGTTGAGTGAGGAGGGTGAGGCGTGGTTGAAGAACTATACGTTCATCTTCAAGGGTTGCTTTTCGCTCGATAGTTCCAGCAAATTCTGCTACCATCCGCTCTTCTTGTGTTCGATTTTTGAGGTCATTTTCTAATTGTTCAATTCTCGTTTTGTGTTCTTTTAGTTCTGTTTGGATGCTTTGTAGTCTGGCATCAATTGCCATTTTTGAGGATAGTAACTGCTCTTTTTGCACTTCTAGGTCTTGGATGATTTCCTTTTGTGTTATTTCGGATCCGTCTTGGGGAAGTCTTAGTAGTCGGCGTTCTTCATCGAGATCTCGAAGTTGGTTTTGAGTTGCGTTTAATTGTTCTTCTTTTTCTCGGATTAGGGCTTTGGTTATTTTTAATTCTTCAAAGAGAGATTGAACTTGTTTTTGAGCTAACTCGAATTCCATTACTTGGTTTTGTATTTGGGTGAGTTCACTTAGTATAATGCGTTGTTTTTCATGTGTTTGGGCAAGGTTTTCGCTTAGGTTGCTTAGTTCTGTTTCAATGATTATTTTTTGGGAGGTTGTTTCTTGGAGTGGTTCAAGTAACATTTCGTGAAGTGAGATGTTTGATCTGAGGCGTTTGAGGTAGTATCCTGCGTTTTCTCGAATGGTTTGGTATTTTTCAAGGTTGAATAGTTTTCGAAGTGTTTCAAGTCGTTCGTCAGGTTTGCCTTGCAAGATTAATTTCATTTCTTCTTGAGGGGTGTAGAGGGTGAATCGGAAGAGGTTGTTTTTGCGTTTGGTTGCTTGGTCTTCTGGGTAGCCTAAGAGGTTGATTATTTCTGCTTTGAGTTCTTCAGCAGTAAGCTCTTTTTTTGTGTCGTTTTTTGTGATTGAGCCACTGGTTTGTTTTATTGAGTCTCTCTCTTTTTTGAGATGGCGTTCGATTAGGTATGTGGTGTTTTCAAGTTCGAATGTTAGGTGTACGGAACCAGAGGCTGCGCCTTTTCTTAGAAGAGTTTCTGCTGGAAGATCGGGTGGGGCGGCTCCAAAGAGCGCAAATTCGATTGCTAAGAGGATGGTGGATTTTCCTGAGCCAATGTCTCCTGAGAGCATGATGGATCCTTGAGGAAAATGGATAGTCTCATTTGTGTATGATCGGATGTTTATCATACTAAGTGATTTGAGAAGCATGGTGTGGTTTGAGGGATTTTTGTTTATATGGTTTATTGTTGTTGAGCAGAGTTGTTTTGGGATGTATTAATAAAATTAAAAAAAATTAGTATCTAGTCGTAAAATTGAAAATGTTTTCGACATCTTGGTGAATAGCTTTCTGCTCCGCCGATTTTTACTGAAAATGCGTCTGGGGGAGCTAATTTTCCATCAATATAAAGTTGGACTCGTGTTGCTTCTCGACCACAGTTTCGGCCTGCTCCAACTTCCTTATACTTACATAATGCTTTTTGTTGAATGATAGAGTCAGAAATCTTTACAAAGTCCATCATTGTTCTTGGTGTTTGGTTAGGTATACTGGATCTAAATGGAAAGACTTTATCTTGATAGTCTTTAAGGAGACCGCTTGCAACTAAGATCCCGCCTCGATTTGCGTATTGTTCAGCAAAGTCAATGACTGTATCCTCCAAAAATTGGACTTCGTCTATTCCTATTACTTCAGTATCTTTTTTTAGTTCACTGAGCAATTGTTCCATACCGCTTACTGGGATTACTTCTCGTTTTAATCCATCATGGGATGTTGCGTGTGTTACACCATAACGGTCATCGATAATTGGTTTAAACGTTTGAACTTTATAATCTGAATGTTCAAATCTATTTAGTATTTGAATTAATTCTGTTGATTTTCCTGAGAACATTGTCCCGGTCACAAGTATTATTTGTGCATCTTCGGCTGCCATACTACCACCTCGCGTTAATTTGGCAATTTTGTTTTATTATAAAGATGTGCAATGATAGGTGAGTGATGAAAATTGCTGTGGAATTTGTCTGTTTGAATTTTCTGTCTATTCCGAAAGTGCTTTAAACCTGAGCTCCTTTCTTGGATATGGTCATTTTGACTGGTGATGATACTATGGTACTTATTCAATCTGTTTTGGCTCGAGAAATAATAGACAGTCGGGGGAATCCTACTGTTGAAGTAGAGTTTGTGACTGCTCGCGGTGTTGTTCGGGCGTCGGTTCCGTCGGGGGCAAGCACGGGAACACACGAAGCTCATGAGTTGCGAGATGGTGGAAAACGGTTTTTAGGTTTAGGTGTGTTAAAGTCGATTGGGTTTGTGCACAAGGTTATTGGGCCAAAGATTGTGAGTAAGAAGTGGAAGTCCCAAGATGAGTTTGATTTGTTTTTATGTTCACTCGATGGTACTGCGTCTAAGAGGAAATTAGGTGCTAATACTATTCTTGCATGCTCGCTTGCGTTTGCTCGTGCTTGGGCACTTGAGGAGGGTATTCCTTTATGGGGTCATATTGCAATTCATGTGGCTGATCAACAGAAATTAATTGATGCGGGTTTGAAGGCTAATGCTACATTGAAGGGTAGAAGTACGAGTAAGAATGTTGTTTCTAAAGAGGTTAAGGGGCTTACAAGATTAGGTCCAGTTCATGTCCCACGGCCATTTTTTAATATTTTAAATGGGGGTAAACATGCGGATTCTGGGTTGTGTATTCAAGAATTTATGATTGCACCTAATATGAAGTCGTTCTCTGAAAATCTGCGTGTTGGAAGTGAAGTGTATCATACTTTGAAGAAGGTCATTCACGCTAAGTACGGTGCTGGATCTACAAATGTAGGAGATGAAGGTGGATTTGCGTGTGCCAAGATTAAGACCATAAGTGAGGCTTTGGATGTTATTGTGAAAGCTATAACGGAAGCGGGCTATACAGATCACGTTGATATTGCACTTGACTGCGCTGCGTCTGAATTTTATGATTCTAAACGAGGGAAGTATAACGTAGATGGGAAATGGATGTCTGCTGAGAAATTAGGGGAGTTTTATTGTTCTCTTGTTGCAAGATACAGAATTATTTCTATTGAGGACCCGTTTTTTGAAGAAGATTTTGCTCGGTTTGCTGTTCTTCGGAAGATGAGTGGTGTGCAAGTAGTTGGGGATGATTTGACGGTGACAAATCCTCTTCGAGTTGCGAGGGGGCTACGGGATGGGAGTATAACTTGCCTGTTGCTTAAGGTGAATCAGATTGGGACGCTTACGGAAGCAATATCCTGCGCTCTTATGATGCGACGTGCTGGGTTAGGGGTTATGGTATCGCATCGAAGCGGTGAGACAGAGGATACCTTTATTTCACATTTGGCTGTCGGTCTTGGGTGTGGAATGATCAAATCAGGTGCTCCATGTCGAGGAGAGAGGGTATCAAAGTATAATGAACTGCTTAGAATTGAAGAAGAATTGAGGTTGTCTCCAAAATAATAGAACCCCGGATATAGTTGATGATACTATTGATGCCATTGACGATACTTTTGATCCCATTGATGATACAATTGATACGATATGTATACCATTTTTGTAACTTTGTTTGTGTATAGGGGGGTACTCTATATTCATTAAAAAAAGAAATTATGGTGGTATTTTTTTATTTTAGTTTTGGTGCGTATTCCTTTTTGTATCTTGAAGCGCAGTCATTAATGATTTTTACTGCTTCTTTTTCATCAAAGAATCCTTTTGCTTTACATGTGCCCGGTTTTTTGAGGTCCTTGTAATGTTCAAAGTAGTATGACATTTCTTTTTGGAAGTGTTCTCCTAGGTCTTCAAGAGTTTTGATGTGGTCCATGCGTTTATCATCGTTTAAGACACAAATGATTTTATCATCGACTTCACCTCCATCTTCAAATTTCATCACTCCTAATATTCTGGCTTCTGCAAGTGAGCCAGGGATTAATGGTTCTGTTACATTTACTATTACAACATCAAGTGCGTCGTTGTCGTGGTCCCATGTTTTTGGTATTAGTCCATAAGTGAATGGGTATGCTAAGGATGAGTATCCAACACGGTCCAGTTTTAATTGACCGGATTCGATTATGATTTCATATTTGTTTATTGTGTGAGAGTTTAGTTCGACTAGGACATTTACAATTTTCTTCTCTGCATTTGCAAATGGTTCGAGCACGTGCATTAAATTCAACATATATATTGATGGTTTGTGGTTTATGTTTGCCATGGGGATTGCTTTGAGGAATGTCTAGTTAAATATTTCGTTTGCGATGTTAGTGCTGTTTGTGTATATAATCAAGCTGTTGAGTATCCCTAAATATTAGGTATTGTGGCAATCATTGGATAAGTTATTGGTACTTTTTTGTATGACTTGGTAAATCTAAGAATATCATGGGTGCGTTGTATAATGGTCTTATTGTTTCTGGAGTGGTGTGTGCATTTGTTGGAGATATGGTTTGGGATCTATTCAGGGATACCGCTTGATCTGCTTTGAATGTATTGATTAAAGTGATTAATACGCTTGCTATTCTATTTGCGTCTTTATTTATTGCATACGGATTGCATTGGTTATAGAGTTAGGATTGTTTTTTTATTTTTTCTTTTATTTTTCATACCTATGTTTTGGTCTCTGTTTAGGAGTAACGTTTTTAAATAAGTCTTGGTTTTTTGGGTATATGACACTTCATTATACTGATCCTGAAAAAGTTTTTAGCTATGGGAGTGCTATTTCAGTAATACAGTTGTCTGAAACTGATATTTCTTCTTATTTGACTCGTGGGTTAATATCTACAAATTATCAAGGTCGTCCTGCACGATATACGAGTTATGATTGTGTTTGTTTCACGGTTCTTCCCGATGCTGGGGATGCGTCACAAAGAGTTTCTAAGGTGTTGAGGATGAATTGTTACCTACAAAATATGCTTAACCCTGAGGAATGGTTCAAACAATACCAAGAAGCTGGGGTTGTGTTGTCGGCTGTCATTGCGGATTTTAATTTGATTGCCCTATGTCCTAATGTTTATTATGTTAAAGCTAATGGACGACTTTCTATAGATCATTTTCCATACCGAGTTCTTGGGATTGATCCAGCTAGTTTTGATTCTTGTCGAAGAGGACATAGTAATATGTTTGACGCTGAGGTTCGAGTTTATTTGGATGAGAGAAGGGGTGCTTTAGATAAAGGAAGGGTTGCAAGACTTGATCCTACTTTAACTGGGGTGACACAGAATGCTTGGAAAGGGTTAATGGTTATGAACTCTAATTTGTCTCAAATAAGTCAATGGTTTAAGGGAGTAGATCGAGCTACAGTTCGAGAGTTGCCTATTTTTGATGAGAATCAAAGGTATGTTTGTTCCACTCATGACTTATTTCTGTGATGATTCAAGAAAAAAAGAAAAATAATTTAGTTTGTTTTTGATTTGATGGAGAAGAATCCTCCAATTGCAACAACTAAGATAAGGATTATTGCATAATCACTAAATTCTGGAACTGCTCCTCCACCTGATGAGCTTGATGACGAACTAGATGATGAGGAACTGGATGATGAACTGCTGCCAGTTACATTAAATCTCTTAATCCATCCATCTGATCCGGTTGAACCTACAAGGTTATTACCATATCCTGCAATAAAGATGGAGCTGGAGTTGTAAATCATGTCCTGAATTTTATCTGTTGATCCAAAGTTTCCGTTTCCACTGTATGTTTTGTTCCAAGCCATATCTTCTGTGGCATTCATCCACCATTTCTTTATGTGCCAATCCGCTGTTGTTCCAAAGAAACCATCAGATGAAACTAAACTGTTAGCATATCCACCCGCATAAATTGAACCAAATTCATCGATTTCTAATGCTTGTATGGAGTCATCTGACATTGTGCCATGACCATTAACACTTTTATTCCAAGAGGTATTTAGTGATCCGTCTGAATTAAAACGTTGGAGATACCAATCATTGTAGGAGCTACTATCCACTGTGTTTACAGCGTAACCACCAACATATACATTTTTGCTTTGATCTACCGCTATAGCAAATGGTACCTCATAGTTTGATTTTCCCGAATCTAGAGTTTTATTCCAAGAGGTATTTTCAGTTGCATCCAAATTAAATTTTTTAATCATCCAATCATTGTCGGAAGTGGTATTGATTAAGAATCGTGAAGTTCCAGCAACATACACGAAATTATCTTGGTCTATTGCGATAGCATTTATGCGTTCTAGAGCGGTATTATTTGAAGTAAACGAGAAACTAAGATTCCAAGTTAGATTTTCGGTAGCATCTCGGTTATATCGTTTGATGTGCCAATCTTCTTGGTATGCGTCGTTGCGATATTCTTTGATGTATCCTACTACATAGAGGTTGCCATAGCTATCTACTGCAGCTGCATAGGGATTTTCTGTGGCACTTGTATATCGAATAATGCTTTTATTCCAAGATGTGTTTTCAGCACCATTTGAATCGTATTTTTTTATATGCCATGAACTATAATCACCACTTCTATTGACTAGGGACCCTATTACATACGCATTTTTGAATTGGTCTAAAACTATATCATAGGCGTAGTCATACTGTGAATCGCCGGGTAAAGCAGAAAATGAATTGTTCCAGCTACTATTTTCAGTGCCATCTACTCCATATTTTTTTACCCACCAGTCGATAGCAGATGCGTTGGTTCCGGAGGATCTAAGATTCCAACCTGTTCCTGCAGTGTAAATATTTCCGTCACTATCCGCAGTTATTCCATAAATATAATCAGTCCCAGTATTACTATCTACTGTCTTGTTCCAGCCGGTGGTTATTTCGTCACTATCGGCTGCGAGAACGAGAATTACGAGGAGTAGGATAATTAAGGTTGAACAAAATATAACTATTCTTTTTTTAGAATGTGGTCTACTATTGGGTGTTTGCATCTTTAGGCCTCTTTTTAGTACTTTAATTGGTGTGTGGTAAAAATTAAAATTTATAAATGTTTGGGTTTTGTTGAAAAGTTCGAAAGAAATATAGCTAAGCACCGTCTTTAATACGTTATTTCACGACGATTAAAAAACGTGCTAGCTATGATAAATCAAGAACAATCTTTCTTAAATTCTTTGTGGTCTATGACCACGGATTTGTGCCATCAAGCACAAATACCGTTGTATCGAGAAACAAATGACCCGAGAATATTTACCTATCCCCAAAAACTTTGTCTCTACCTCTACATGCTCAAGCGAAAACTTACGCTTCGAGATCTTGTTGATGAACTCAAAAATAACGCAATTGTGCGTTATTTAGGATTACGAAGAATTCCTAATTTTAGTACTTTGAGTTACTTTATCAAAACACTTCCCGAGCAATTTTTAGCATTGATGTTCAACGCGTTAGATAAGACACTTCCCAAATCAAGGAAGATAATTATCGATAGCACTGGATTGGAATGCTCTTATCCATCCCATTA
>CAMAVK010000006.1 GCA_945861715.1 Candidatus Woesearchaeota archaeon
TGATGGCACAAATCCGTGGTCATAGACCACAAAGAATTTAAGAAAGATTGTTCTTGATTTATCATAGCTAGCACCTTTTTTAATCGTCGTGAAATAACGTATTAAAGACGGTGCTTAGCTATATTTCTTTCGAACTTTTCAACAAAACCTTTTGGTAAATAAAATCCATTCTCTGCAGTAAAACCATATTTCGCAAGCAATGCCACATTACCTTCTTCTTGAAATCCTAGATGATCTGGTTTCTTCACTCGAAACTCATTAGGACTACAGAACACGCAATGAAACTTCCCATCAATATTCCCCTTCGGTCTCATTTTAACAGCATAACCGTCATCTAAGTAAACAATCACTCTTTGATTATTAACACCATCCAACTTAAAGGTACTCGAGATAGGTACCGGAGTAAGATACTCCATATCCCACCAATCACTCGTTGCACAATATGCAATATTTTCTGGCGTCCTGAAACCATTGAACATATCTTCAAGCCCTTTATAGCCACATTCTAAATTATTATGAAAGACGTTTGCCATCAATTAAGCATGTCTTAAAAAGTAATAAAGAATCCTCATATACAACCCTACCAGTAAATACGAAAAAAATCAATACGACACCCAGAATCTATTTCTTGTATATACTGCAATGAGACAACGACTATAAGGAACCACAACCATGGTCTACTAACTTTCTTTATTATTAAGTAAAAAGTATTAAGTAAAAAACGAGGAGGCATAACTATGGCATTCGATTTATTATATGTAGGGGTCGTATTACTTCTACTAGGTATATTGTTTTACGCCCTAGGCGCACGAGGCTTGGGTGGTTTTACAACCGACGCAGGAAAATGGTTACTTTGGATATTTGTAATACTGTTCATAATTACAGTAATCCTGAGATTTGTGTTATAGAGATTAACACCTAGATTCAGTGATTCAAGTATTTTTTTTTATTTTAAATGTAAAGAATTCTAAAGTTTCTGCCAGATCAAATAAGCAAAAATCCTACAAAAATTGCCTCAAATCTTTCTGCACAGGCTCCTTAAGCAACAAACTTGATGCCAGTAATGTTGAAATATTAATTCCAAACCGCTTCTGAACAAAAGTAAGAGCATGAACTAACACCTCTTCACGTGATTCAAACCTCTCACCACCAGCACCAAGTGCGTTTCGCGTTGCTTCGCGACACACCCACACACCTAATGGCACACTATACTCAGGTGTAATAAATCGCAACACTAACACTCCATTCTGACTCGTCAACCGATGTAGCTCTTCAAGAACACTTAGCCGACAAGCATAATACCCCCCTGCCGTCTCCGTTGCATAGGTTGTTCGTCCCGTATACCCCTCAAAATCCGTACTATACTTCAAACCCTGGCTCGACCATGGATTAACATCAGATTCCACATAAACCTCAAACAATTCATACGCAAATGGTCGATCAAACATCAACACAAGATAGTAATTCCCCCATCCACCACCAAAATATACTGTACACCCACCCACAGAAAACCCTCGAATAGCGTCAAGTAATTCTTTACCAACTGTATCATCCACTGCCGTAATAGACCATCGCGTCGGAACTAGTTTTCTATCTCGGCCCACTCCAAGAGCACCAACCGACAGAATTTTATTCATTACCGACTCTTCAAACCCACGTTTATACAACTGTAACACCCCTTCGCGTGCTCGAAGATCCGTATCCCCTACAACCTTCTCCACGGCACGATCTACACGAACATTAGATGTCACAGCCGCAGATTTAACACCCGCACCAGGCCCAAAAGGAGTAATTCCATCCTCCAACTTCAAACTAAGCTCTGGTTTAGCCAACAAATTAATCTCTAACTCAGCTGGCATTTTCGCCATCGCAACCTCCTGCACAATCTGAGTAAAGCGACCTCCAAAATCCTTCACGCCACTTTGCACCCGAGAGTTTACCATTTCATATCGTTTTGAAGCAACCGAGCCAATACTCGCACTCGTTGCATTCCATAACCGTGGCGAGTCATAATCCGCAAGTGCTCCAACAAACTGAGGACTCAAAATTCCCACATTCACTGTAGGATAACCATATTGACCAATAAACGGCGCAGGAGCCGAACCAACAAAAGAAGACTTAAATTCACATGGTATAGAAAGCTGAGGCACTCTCTCCATATCCTTGTACGTAACCCTCTCAAACTGCATAACATGAGCAGACCTCAAGAAATATAAGAACATATCTATTAAAATATATTAGCAACAACCTTTATCAAAAAAAACAAATCAACAGAATAAAAACAGATAAAATACAAAAAAATAATAATAAAATCCGTTCTTATTCAACAATAACCGTTGCTTTCATATTTGGATGTGGTCCGCAATGGTATGTATACGTGCCAGCAACATCAAACGTATGAGAATAAGTTTCTCCTTGAGCAAGCAAATCTGACTTTAACTCAGATCCACTATCTGATAAAACATTATGTCGAACTGAATCTTTGTTTGTCCAAATAACAGTAGCTCCCTTTGGAACAGTAACTGTTTTGGCATCAAACGCAAAACCCTCTATGAAAATTTCCTTTCTCATACCAACAGATTCACTTCCAGGATCCGACGTGGGCTCAGAACTACTCACCTCAGATACACTTGAATCTGGAACATCAATAACAGGAGCTTCAACAGGAACACTATCAACCTTTGTATCATCAACTGGAGTCACTGTACTCTCCTGTGCAACAGGTACCGAACATCCAGCAACAGCAACAATAACAAACAACATTAAACCAACAACAAATAATTTTTTCATAATAAAACCCCTCCACACAAAAGAATTGAATAAGATATGTAAACCTTCCGAAAAAATCAAAAAATACTGGCGCTTTCAAAATCGACAAGACTCACGCAATCTTGCCTGATTCAATAATCCAAAATACATCTCATGCGAATCCCGCAAATCATGCTTACGCGTACATAATACTTCAAAGATATCAATTAGTGATCGATCAGCTAAACGTGCACGAGTATTCACAAAAAACTCAGAGACATCATAACCCATCCCTTCATAGGTAAAAGCCATTACTGCCGCATCCAGCTTATCCAATTGCTTTGCAACCTTTGCGCGTCTTGATAGACCTTCTTCATACTCAAGCCACAAATTCATAACAGCACCACCATAAAGATGACGCGAAGTAAGTTCAACCATGGCCCTCGTCTCTAAACGATTTTTCTCCTCAGGTTCCACCTTATCATGAGGAGTAATATCTCCAATACGAGGATCTGACTCAGCCAAATCATGAACGGCAAGCATAGATGTAAGTCGAACATCGTGAGTAAAGTACCAAGCTGCTTGAGCTGCATGTAACGAATGTGTCAAAACAGACTCACATAAAGAGGAAGGAACACCCTTTATGCGCCACCCTGCTCGTTCAACTTCATGAAGTGAGCCAATAAGGGGTATGTACCGCTCAAGCTCGAAAAAGACATTTTGAACCATTAAAAAATAAAATCAACTCTATTTTAAAAAATAAACCATCAAAAAGACAAAAAACCTATTCAAAACATTTATGAACCAAAAAACAACATTGCTTGTATGCCAAAAACCACCTCTCCAAAACCAAAACTTGCGTTCGTTAATCTCTTTACCAAAAACTATAATCAACAAACAAAATTCTATGAAGAAACACTTGGTCTCACTCCACAAAAAGGAAACAAAGGGAATTGGTTTGGATTTCAAACCGGTCAATCAACCTTTGCAATCGAACCGCAAACCAACAGAGACTCATATCAATTCAACTATAACAAAGAAAATCCCTATCTTCTGCAATTCAAAGTTTCAACAATCAAAGAATTAAAAGAAATAACCAAAACACTTGGTTCAAAAGACGTCCGCATAACCCAACCCCTCAAAAAAATGAGCTTTGGAACGATCACGACATTCCTCGACCTAGACAACAACGTCGTAGAACTTATCGTAGAAAGAAGAAAAAAACCAAAACATAAACCTACATAATGACAACACATCCAACTAATGTACCAAATTATGAAGGAACACTCGAAGACCTAGCTAAGGCAATCGGTAACATGAGCTATAACCAGACAGCATCATTTATCGAAAAACTCGCATTAGATCTAAAAGAACAAGCCGACAAAGATAAAGCACGTGGTCGTACACAACTCGCAACCCAGCTATATAATACCACAAATAAGCTCTATGAAGCAAAAGACAACATGGAAAAAGCATGGAGAATCTGTAAACCCTACATGCCAACCGAATAAAGAAAATTCAAATTAAAGAAATGACAAGAAAAGAAAAAATAATCAAAAAAACTAACAAGAAACCAACCTATTTAGGCGCATTTTCCATACTTATCATAATAAATTCTGTCTCTTTTATCTTAAATATGAGCAACTTTAGATATTCTCCAAGAACCGGAGCCCATAATTTCGGGTTCTTCTTCCGGAAATCATCTATACTCGCTTCAAAATCAGTATACTCACTAAAGATAAACTTCGAAACTTTATTTGGTTTTTGATACTCATCTACAACTTTCCCATAATAATCAGCAGTACGTTGTAATAATAATTTCAACTCAGCCTTTGCACTTACTTCATTCAATAAATCTGCAAATTGATTCAATTTCGACTCTCCAACTATCTTAGCTAACTTTAAGACATACTGTCCAATCATCCCAAAGAAATAAATAATATAAGAAATATATAACAACTCAAGCGACGAAAAATTAAATTTATGTGCGACTGCCGAGTTATTAAGTGCATATTTAATTGCCCGGCGTGCAAGCAATGCCTGACGCTGGACTTCAAATCCCTTCTCTATAATATCCAAATGATTGTGATCTGAACCAAGCAACTCAACCGTTTCAGCAAACATACTGCGAGTTATATGACCGATACGAGTAATTATGGCTGCCAAGTTAATAGTTTTGATATCCCAAAAAATATTAATCATAATACGCTCTGACGTCACTTCCATAATTTCAGCAGCAATATATTCATGAACACATTCTCCAAACAAATTTCCCATTTCCTACACGCCGAGGCGACATCATCATCGCGCGTGCCTACAACGAAGAAATACGAAACATTTCTGGAACTTATGTTGAAATATATCAAATATTTCGCACAGGATTAAGTAGCAAATTATAACAACCATTCAATAAATAAAAATCAATGTAAACCTATTTTTTACTTCTAATAACTTCAGCTAACCGTGTTGGATCCGTACGATAACACGCATCCCCTTCAAAGAAATGATGCGTCGCAATAAGATGCGGTGTTAAATCAGTAACAATCAAATATGAAGACAAATACAAAACACGACGATTTCCTCCAAACATAACACCATTTTTCTCAAACCATGTTTCTATAGGACTACCCCCCTCTAAACTTTTCATCATAACATCAGTATAATCAGACAATAATGAAGGAAAAGTATCTTCACCATTCAACTTCCATCGAATAAGTACTTCCACACTCCCATAAGGAGAATAACCAAAAACATCGCGTGTACAACCCCAGGGACAACTCTGTTGCCCCATAGAACTCATTAAAGTGGAAGTAAAACGTGCTGAATCATACAACTCAACCGACTTAACTGACTCAACAACTGATTTACCAAATAAACGACTCCAAAACCCCAGTTTCACCACATGTGGTACACACTTCGCATCTTCATGTTTTAAAACGCGTGAGGCCATATCAGCCATCTCCTCATAACTTGCGCCAAGCGATTCCAAAACATGATAATCCCGAGAAACAACATCAACTAATTTCTCACCTGGTGCAAGAAACCCACCAGACGATGAGTCTTTCCAACCTGCAGCTTCAGGATAAAGTTTTGGCTCAATTGAATCAGCGCGAAGAGAATCTATTATCAAAGATAAATCAGGAAGTACCATAAAAACGAAAAATCAGACCTAATATAAATAAACAATCAAAAAAAATAACATCTTCTACCTCTTCTTCCCTTTCTCCTTCAACAAAACTTTCCCCTTCACAACAGGCTTCTCCACCTTCGCAAGCATCTGCTCAATCACATCAAACCCTTTCTGCCAAAATGCTTCAGATGTTATATCAACACCAACAGTGCGAGCAATCTCAACTGGCGCTCGAGATCCACCAAGCTTCAACATGGAAATTACCTTTTCGGCAAACGCCTTATCTTCTCGATACATTTCATACAGAGCCAAAGTCAACAGATTCCCAAATGCATACGCATAGCAGTAAAACGGTGTATGAAAAATGTGTGGAATATATAACCATTCATACGAATAAATCTCATCCACGAAAACAGACTTTCCAAACTGCGCCCGAAGCATTTCTAAATAGCGCGCACTCACTTCGTCTATAGTTGCCCCATTTTTCATCATTGAATGAGCTTCGATTTCGAATCGAACAAACCCTGCTTGACGGATAATAGAAGCATACAAATCATCAAGTTTATCAAACACCATACTCTCATATGATGCAGGATCCTTCTCCATAAGTGTTTCAGAAAGCAACATCTCACCAAATATTGATGCCGTCTCAGCCAGCGGCAAACATGCATCCATTGTAAACTCAGTCTGACATGATGCCAAAGAAAAATGAACCCCATGACCCAACTCATGTGCAAGTGTTGATACTGCTCGTGGTGTTCCATTATAGGACAACATCACATAGGGAAGCAACTCAACCCCAACTCCACAACAAAACGCCCCAGAACGCTTTCCTTTCGCTATTGCCGAATGAACGTGCTTACTATCAAGAATTGCGGTTGCCCGTTCAACAAATTCAGGATGAAACTTTCCATAAGACTCAAGCACCATCGAAACCGCAGTCCCGTATGGAATATTCTTCTTCTCTGCTCCAAGTGGTGCATACAAATCAAAGCGAGTAAGTTTCTTCATCTTCAATCGCTTCGCCTTCAAATCAAAAAAGCGATGAAACAATTTCTCATTGCGAGCGCACACAGCAAGCAAGGCCTCAACTGCCTTATCAGGGATATCATTACCCACATTACGTACTGATATGGGTGTTTTGTACCCACGTAGCTCAACACATTCACCACGCCAATCATTCACAATATTTTTGTAAATTTCACCAATAACCTCTCGATGCTCTTTATATTGAGAAAGTAAAGCTAAATACGCTTTCTTACGTACCGCAGGATTTGTATCCCGCACATGCGCAATAAGTTCCTCTTGCGTAATTTTTTTCCCATTCCAATCATACACAAATTTGGATGTAAAAATATTATACACCGTGTTCAGAGCAGATACCCCAGTAATATCCTTAACATTAACAACACGCTCTTCCTTCTCTGACAATGTATACTGAGCTGTTAATCGCAATTGTTCAAAATGATATTTATACTTACCACTTGCAGCAATAAACCGGCCAGCCCCCTTAGAATCTATCTTCTTAAACCACAATGAAAAAAACATTAACCTATTTGATATAGAAGTAAAATACTGTTCTACTTGTCCCATATCCGCAACTGCTCTTTGGTCTGCTGCATTTTCGCAAAATCGCAAATGACAATACACTCCCAAACGTTCAGTTTTAATATGAAGCGCTTCAAAATCCTTAACCAATTTCATAAACAGCGCAACATCCATATCCTCTTTCAGAATAGAACGTGCTTTTTCCAAACGCAAGACATATTCCTCAATACGTTTCATTTCAGCTTCAATTGACGCAGGCTTAATCTCCAACAAATCCCAAGAACCAGTTTTATAGACCATACATAGAAATAGTGACGAAGGTATTTAAAGACACACTAATACAAACCAGTAGTAACAGCCAATTATAATGCACCTCCTAATCAAAATGCAAAACCCCAGTATTAACCCAAAGTCAACCCCACAGATTAGTACCAACTCCACCCTCATCCATTTAGACCTCACCAAAATTCTCCTCAAGCTAATTCAAGAAAAAACAGATCTCAGGCAGTATCAACCAGGCTCACGACAATTAGATTCCTGGGAAATACGCCAACTTCTATTGTTCGAAGGATACCATTACCTCATACCGAAAGTCCCTCAAGAAAACATTTTAATCCCAATACAAACAAAACCTACATCCGCATTTTTTACCTATGACAAACCAAGCTTCACAAATGTGTTCCCAAATTATGTGGAACTCTATAACGGCCTTATTGTGAGCGAATCAATTGCACAAATGTCAGGTTTTAATTACAAGCAATACTTTCCCAAAAAGGAAGTGTACTTGAGATACAAATAAACCCAATCTAACTCACCACACCAAAAAACATTCCAAAAACACCACAACTCAACCACAATAAACCTTAAAAACCACGCTCACCAAAAATACATCATGATTGACGACCTCAAAATTGCCATTGTAACCGGAGCAAATAAAGGTCTAGGCTTTGAAGTTGCACGTCAACTTGCAAAAAATAAAATTCTCGTAATCTTAACAAGTCGAGATGAACAAAAAGGTAAAGAAGCTCTCGACAAATTAAAATCCGAAGGACATGCAGGATATTTTCATCAACTTGATGTCACAGATCAAAACAGCATCAATGAATTCGCAAAACACGTAAAAGATGGCATTGGAAAAGTAGACATCCTAATCAACAACGCAGGAATATTTCCAGAGCAAAACATCGAAGACGGCGAAAAAACTATTAGTATATTTGATGTGCCAGAAGAAAAAATTTCTCATGCCTTCAATACGAATACATTAGGCCCACTCCGTCTTATACGCGCATTAATCCCAATGATGTCACCTGACGCTACAATTGTCAATGTATCATCCAGCATGGGTCAGCTATCAACTATGGATAGTGCCTTTCCAGCATATAGAATATCTAAAACCGCATTAAACGTCATTACAAAACTAACTGCTGACGAACTCAAAGAAAACACCGACATAACAATTAACAGTGTCTGTCCTGGTTGGGTAAAAACTGACATGGGCACATCAAAAGCCCCAAAAACAGTTGAAGAAGGAGCCGATACAATTGTGTGGCTCGCACTCGGTGCAGACGGCACAAAACCAACAGGCAAATTCTTCCAAGATAGAAAACAAATCGAATGGTAAATACTCAATAATGTATAATCCGGACTTGAAACAAAATGACGAAACAAAAAATACTTCTCATCAAGACCGGCGGTACAATTGGACAAAAACCAAACAATGAAGGAATTCTCGAACCATCAAAAGATGAATATATCCATAAAGTAGAAGGCCTTCAAGATTTAGCCAACATTACACTTTTTGATTTAGGAAATATAGACAGCACCGATATGGAAACTAATTTAAGATTAACAGATCCAACAGAAGCAGAAAAAACAAAAGACCGAGCTGATTTAGCACATTTGATTTATGCAAACGCATTCAAATATGATGGTTTTGTCGTTGTACATGGAACTGACACCATGCCTGAGACCGCAGCTGCATTAACCTATATGCTTCCTGATCTTAAAAAACCGATTGTATTAACTGGCTCACAACGCTCAATATGGATGCCACGTAGTGACGGACAAAATAACATTTATACTGCCGTACAAGCCGCAACAAAAGATTTAGGAGAAGTAGTAATCGCATTTGGAAATTATGTTGTAAGAGGCACACGTGCAAGAAAAATCAACGAAGAAGGGTACGATGCTTTTATGACTGCAGGTATCGAACCATTAGGTAAACTAACCGCACTATCCGAAGGAATTCGACTTGCAGACCACAGAGTGAAAAGAGGAGACTTCGACCCAAGAATATTTACCGACTTCGACACAAAAATATTTCATTATAAACACATATCAGGAGCTACAGTTGATGAAGTTCTTCTGGAAGTAACACGAAACCAAAATGTCCATGGATTACTACTAAGTGGTTTCGGAGCAGGTAACATTTCAAGCAGATTAATTCCAGTGATTAGGTTAGCACGAACCGAAGGAAAACCTGTATTCGTTTACACGAGCTGTGACACCGGAGCAGCTGATATGGGCATTTATTCCGTAGGTGCAGCACCACTTGATGCAGGTGCTAAACCAGCAGGCGACATGACTCTCGAAGCATTAGGACAAAAATTCATGTATGCAATTGGTAGAGCAAGTAATGAAAAGTTAGAAGGAGACGAAAAATTAAGTTTTATTGAATCAATTATTCGAAAACCATATAATGGGGATATTATGGTAACGGAAAGACGCAAATAACCCCACCTACTTGAATTCTCATGTTACCATAACCTCTCATAGCAAACCATATAAAGCCATTTTCCAACATTCAATTGGGATAGAATGACAAGAACAAAAATCAGACCAAACCTTCTCATCTTGGGAGCATCAGGTGGGGTTGCACAAGCATTCCTGCATCATCTTCCGCAACACCGCGAAAAATTTGCAAACCTCATTTTAATTGACAAAAATCCAAAAGTAACAAAGAACCATTATTTAGACCACAAAACGCTAAAATATAAATTTATTAAACTAAATGTCACCAAAGAAAACGTAGACACAAAATACACCACTCTACTGAAAACCAAAAAAATAAGCATTGTACTTGACTTAACAGATTGGGATACCGAATTGCTTTTTCATCACACAAATAATCAAAGAGTAAGTTACATAAATACTGCTCTCAACTCCGAAGAAAAACCAGTATTCAACCTTGTATCAGACATAGGTAATTACCCCGATAAAATTCTAGCTCCACATATACTATGCTCAGGCATGAACCCAGGTGTTGTAAACAGTTGGGTTGCTCACGCAATAGAGCATCATGGAAAACCACAAAGCATACTCCATTTTGAATACGACACATCACATCCTTCAAAACAATGGAGACCAACAATTACATGGAGTAAACACGAATTTATTGTTGAAGCAGTGCGAGACCCATCAGGATACATGCTCTCAAAGAATCAACTTAAAATGCTCTATCCAAACGGGCTAACACATAGCCAGCCTATGAAAAAAATCCTACATCCATTCTGGAAACTTCCTAATTACCCACTCGGATTAACAATATTACATGAAGAGAACATTACTTGTGCAAACAAATATGATGTTCCATCTCGCTTTCTTTACGCAATTGATCAGCGAACCGTACACCAGCTACAAACCAAATATAATAAAAATAAAAACATCCACATCAAAGATCTTGACCTTGGAGACAATACACATCATGTACTTGACGGATCAGACAATATTGGAGTACTTCTCACCTACCAAGATAAGCGAATCTATTATTTTAACTCCATGAGTAATGTTCCTATGATTGGAACCAATGCCACCTACACTCAAGTCATAGTGGGAGTATTTGCTGCACTCTTCACCATAATGTACGACAAACTAAAACCCCAAAAATACTTTGTTGAAGACTTAGAAAACACTAATTATCAAAGATATGTCTTTGACAACTTACGGGTACAAAAATACATTTTTGCTGCTAAAAAGGATCAGTTATTAGAATATATCCCAGAAATAAAAATAAAACAAAATAAAAAATATCCTTCTTTATTTGTACGTTGATTGGAACAAAAACAAAAAAATAAACACAACTAAGCAGATGAATCACCCCGGAATAACAACGCAGGACAAAACAGTAATAGAACTAATTAAAATAAATAAGACCATAACTACTAAATAAAAATCAAAAGTTTTAGCCATTAAGTAATTAAAAGATTCGATCGATACCTATTTATTTTAAATCCATATAATTTAATCAACACCGAAAAATTCCTGTAACAACTCACTTCATCTTTTCTTGCACTATAGAAAATAATTCTTCCGATACTAAAGGAGTATGAATGCCCTTACTCTCAACTCCTGCAAACTTACTATCACCCAGATAAGCACGATTTTCCAATATCTTCTTAACACCATTCACCGATAAATTATATCTGCGAGCAAGCGCATTCAAACTATCCCCTGCTACAAATTCAGAATACAACTCCGACACTAACCGCCCGCGAACAGGATCTACTTCCAGCTTCTTCTCAACCATCATATAGCCCCATGGCGCGCGTGACACAGCACCCCCTTCACGACTTTTACGACCCATCCCAAATGATGTCCTCTCACCAATCACATTCCGCTCAAACTCTGCAAACGCTGAAATAATATGAAACATCAATTTCCCCGACGCCGACGCAGTTTCAATGCGATCTTGCAAAGAAATAAAATCAACCCCCCACTCCTTCAGCTTTTCAATCGTCAAAATTAAATCTTTCAAACTGCGAGAAAACCGATCTAACTTGTAAATAAAAATCGCACGAAACTTTCCTGCCTGCGCATCAGACAACATTTCAACCATCGCCGGCCGATGTGCCAAATCCTTCCCAGACTTTCCTTCATCCCGATACACCTTACCCAACTCATATCCAAGCGCAGTACAATAATTTCGAAGAGCTTCCTCCTGTCCCGCAAGCGAAAAACCCTGCATCGCCTGCTCCTCTGTGGAAACTCGGATGTAAATGGCAGCAAGAGCTGGCTTTCCAGCGTCAAATTGTGCACTAAGGGTAGTCTGTTTTCCCATGATGTGCACTTAGGGCTCCCTAAGTATATAAATTTTGTGCTTAATCCACTCAAATTAACTACCAAAACTAAAACAAAACCCCCTGGCCAAAGAAAAACTAAATAATTTAATCAAATATTAGTAATTTAGATGCTAGAATATTTAATCAAAAACACTAACTTTAAGACACCACAAATGTAATAATTTCAATACTGAAAAGAATTATTCTGACGACATCCCACGCAAACAAAAAAAAATCTAAAAAGGGGAATAAATAAATTTTATTGAAAAAGTATTTCCCAACCTAACACATCAGCAAATAAAAAATATTCCATCAAACAAAAAAATAAAATAAAATTTAGTCTGTGACACCCACCCAAAACAAACAAAAGAGACCTAAAAATGTAACCTAAATAATTTAATCAAAACCGAAATATTTAAGAAAATAGCAAAGCTGAAAGATTCAATCAACAATCAAATATTTGAGAACAAATGAAAAACTAAATAATTTAATCAAAAAGCAGAATATTAAAACTATTGAAATCACTAAACAATGAACCCATCATCGTTGAAAAGTATCAACCAATTTCATCCCACAATATCCCAAACTATATGCAATCATCCCCCAGCCCGCACCCATAATTGAAGGCATTATAGCTTCTTTACTTGCATCATCAACTGCATTCAAACGAGCGACATGATACTCACGCTGAGGTGCGCCACGCAAATCACATAAAGCTGTACGTCTCTTCTTTGCAATAAAATAAGAAGTGACAAAAGCATCAACCCCAAACACCAAAGAAGGAACATATCCACCAATAAAGAAATATTGTAGTGCATCCACTGGTTTTTCATCAAGTCCCATAGTATGCACATAAAAACCACAGGTACCAGCAAGCAATAAACTCGCAATTTTGTGAGTTTCACCAACAATCTTCTCTAACATAAAATAATAAAAAAAGTCATACTATAAAAAAGAAACCATAGAAAAAAACTATCCAACATAACTTGGATGCTTCGATTCCTGCAGCTCCTCAGCTCGACGGGACCGATCGGTTATACCACGCAATTTCTTCTCAAATTCTTGTGCCTGTTTCAATAAAGGTCGAGGATCAACTTTCAAACCCAAATACACATCCAAAGCCTGAATAATATTTGCCGCTGCTTTCGCATCCGGCGTGGAATCCTGAGCTTCAGCAAATAAAGCTAATACTGGTACAGCTGTTGTTTTTGATATAAGAGCTCCCGTCACACCAACAACAATTCCTTCCATCAATGGAGTAGCAAAGCCATTCAATTTGGTTGCAACTTTTTTTGCGTCGCCAGAAGTATAATAAAACACCCGCGCAGCACTTGGGTTTGGAGAACCAACTCCCTCAAGTGAAATAACTTCCTTTGCACCAAGTAAACTACATAGCTCAATAACAACATCAGCAAGTTTCCAACCCAAATTTTTCCCAATATTAATAGCATGAATAAAAACTAAATTATACTCCTTGTTATAATGAATAGAAATCGGCTCAATAACTTTATTTTGATGAATTGCAACCATCGCTGGAATTTCATCGAGTTCAATGGTGCCAATTTTTTCAGTTTCCAAATGATCCATCAAAAATTCCGTACCAATTGTACCAATTAAACCAAATCCTGGAAAACCCTCAATAATTGTAACGCCCTTAGGCTTCTTAGATAGAACAAGTTTCATCATAATCACCAACAAAACTAACCATTTAACGATATATAAACCTTCCGAGAAACCACCCTAGCAAAAAAAAAACAGAACTTCACAAATCAAAAACAATAACAAACTCTAAAAATACTCAACATCCCTGCTCGATATAGTAATCTCCTTTGGATTCCCATAATCTCCCGATTTCTTAACAGGCTTCTTCTCATCACGACGCATCTCTGCCATCACATCACCCTTCACACTAGATGACCCTCGATCAGCTCCAGAACCCGCAAAATCATATGACGTACCAGCAAACGATGCCGGAGCCGCAGCCTTAGTAATAGATTTCATCTCCTGAGCCTTAGCAAACGACACATTACCACACTTCAAACAATTAAAATACGCACCAAATTTCCCTGCACGTTGCTCAAGCCATGAGCCACATGTACATTTAATATCATCAAAAACACTCTTAATATGTTGATAACACACTTCAACACCAGTCTCATTCTTTTGTGTAGCCATCCGACCACAAAACGCACAGTTCTTAACCTGATATTCGCCCCATCGTTTCGGAATATTGCGAGCCATAGACCTATCACAGCCACACACGTTTATAAGTTTGCCGAAAAGAATAATCAAAAAACTAATTCCAAAATAACTTAGACAGTTCAACAGAAAACGTTTCAATAAAAAAATAAATTAAGCAAAGTTCTCAACGATTAAATTACCTAATCATCGGATTCTTGTAAATATCATGGATTAGAAGCTATTTTTTGTTTTTTCTTTAAAACTGTTATACGACTCTTTTACAAGTTTTTTGAGTAGTTTTAAATCTACATCATCTAGCTTATTTATATAAATACAGCTACCTGAACTGACTTTATGTTTTCCCAAATCTTTTAACAGTTCTGTGTATTTCCCAACCCCTGACATAATGTAAATCGTTAAGGCTTGTTTTCTTGGGGAAAAACCAGTAATAGGTCAATCTCCTTCCTGGGTACTTCTTTCCGACTTATAATGATATTTTCCAAAGCCAATAATACTTGTACCCCACATCTTAGGCTTCTCTTTGGTTGCCTCTTCAAAAATCTTTAATAATTGTAAAGAATCTTCCCTTTTTTTCAAATCAGAAATAGTATTAATAAAATCCCTAACGCTTGCATTATTCTCTTTTGTTTTTAGTTCTGCCATAATACATCTAAGGAACAAAGGCTTATAAAAACTTCTAAAACTGACCAACGCGATCTAGAACGCACAACGACTCTGCTCGGAGCAAATATTTCACAAACAAATGGATAAAATGCTTGGCTACTCCTTCAATTTAAATAAAGAATATACAAATCTTTTTATAGATAATAACCTTATCACATCCTATGAAGTTTCTCAGACAATTTATGAATGACCAAAAAGTCGAAAAAAAATATGTTCTTGCAGGAGCTCAATTTGGAGATGCAGTAAGCTACATCTACATGGGTGAATGCATTGGGTTTGAATCAATGTTAAATCGATGGTCAGACTGGGAAAAAGAATACATAAACAGAGGATACAGAACAGTAGCACTCGATGATTTCATAGAATTAGGTGGGTATGGAAAAAATATTGATCATCTTCTGAGACAAAAACGTGACGAAAATGAAGTACCAATTTACCACGCTCAGATATATAGAGACATCTATTTAGGAAAAATTTCACCTATAGTTGATTTAAATGTAATATTAAACGGAAATGGAGATGTTCAAATTGGAATCTGTGTAATACCCTCCACAAAAAATACTTCTGAATAAAAATTGATGATAAATTTAATAACTAAAAATATCTTAAACCACATCATGGAAAACACAATCTACAACTTCAGCGCTACCACACTCCAAAACAAACTCATCCCCCTCAAAGAGTACGAAGGAAAAGTTATCATCATTGTAAATACTGCAAGCAAGTGTGGACTCACACCCCAATACACCGAATTAGAACAAATATACAAGAAGTACAAAGAACAAGGTCTCATCATTCTCGGATTTCCCTGCAACCAATTTGGCAATCAAGAGCCAGGCACAGATACTGACATAACTCAAACATGCCAAATTAATTACGGAGTCACATTCCCAATATTCCAAAAAATAGAAGTCAACGGACCAAACGCACACCCAATATTCAAATACCTAAAAGAGAATAAACCCGGCATCCTAGGTAAAAAAATCAGATGGAACTTCACAAAATTCATAATCAACAAACAAGGGATCCCCATAAAGCGCTACGCACCAATTACCAAACCTAGCAAAATGATACCGTTAATTGAAAAGTTACTCAAAGAATGAAACCAATTACAACAACAAAATAACAAGATATTATCTCTATCTTTTACTCCTAATTCCCACTACAACAACATACCATGATCATACATTCTCCCAAACCTGATCATCACCATTATCCCAGAGTTCTTTCATTTTTGAAAATTGTATCTTATGTAAAAATGTGTCATATTGATTTTTGTTTTTCACATTACCACATCCACAACTTAATCTCTCAACTGAAACGAAATCCTACCCCAAAATCAAACTTTTCCCACCCATAACCTTCGGTTTCTTCAACCCTAAAAAAGAAAGAACAGTAGGAGCAACATCAGCAAGCCCTCCATCTGTTCTAAGAACCAATTTCATATTTTGAACACCATTCTTAGACCGCGTATCAACAACAATAAACGGAACGCGAGAAGTTGTATGTGACGTGACTACTGCCGGACTCATATCCTCACAATTTCCATGATCCGAAGTAATGCAAATAAGCCCATCAAACCCCAAAATTAAACGACCAATCTGTGTATCTACTTCAGAACAAGCCAACACAGACGCCTTAAAATTACCTGTATGACCAACCATATCCGCGTTTGCGATATTTGCAATTATTAAATCATACTTCTTCTGCGAAGCCAACACGCAATCAACAATCTCACGTGCTTTCATTTGCGGAACAATATCATACGTCTTTACTTTGCGACTCGCAATATGAAATCTATCCTCCTTAGCAAATCGACACTCACATAACCCATTCATAAAATAAGTTACATGCGACCATTTTTCCGTCTCTGCAACTCGCAGTTGTCGCAACCCAGCACGACCTACCACTTCACCTAACGACCCTCGAGGAACCACGGGAGGATACGCAACAAGCACACCTAAATCTTTCTCATACTGCGTCAATGTCACAAAACACAAATCCCCTATTTTCTTCCGAGTAAACGCCCCAAAACGACCCGAAACAAACGCTCGTGTCAATTCACGTGCTCTATCCGATCTGAAATTAAAAAAGAATACCGTATCATGTTGCTCAACCACACACCGATTCAAAAGCAACGTCGGCTTCACAAACTCATCTGTCTCACCCGCCACATAAAACTCTTTCAACGCACTCACTGCATCTGCACGATATCGCCCGCGACAATTCACCATCGCATCATACGCCTGATGTTCACGATTCCAACGATTATCACGATCCATTGCGTAATAACGACCCATCATAGAAGCTAACTGACCAACACCTAACTTTTTCATGTCAGAAAGTAATCGTGTAACATACCCAATCCCAGACTTGGGCGGAGTATCACGACCATCTAAAAACGCATGGACGTATACTTCAGAAAAACCAAATCGCTTACACAACTTAAGTAATGCAATCAAATGATCATAATGACTATGCACACCAGCGTCCGACAATAAACCCATCAAATGAATTTTACCATCACGTGTACGTGCATGCAACAAACCATGCAACAACGCTTTATTTCGAAAAAACGCTCCGGATTGAATCTCAGAATTAATTCGAACCAAATCTGTCTCAACCACCCGACCAGCACCAATGGTTAGATGACCAACCTCAGAATTCCCAATAAACCCAGATGGCAACCCAACAAACGCCCCAGACGCACCAAGTGTCGTATGAGCAAAACTTCGATACAAACTATCCAACACGGGAGTCTTAGCAGCAGAAATTGCATTAGATACAGACGACGTACGAACTCCCCAACCATCCAAAACTAACAACAATACTTTTGGCTTCCTTCTCTGCGAAACACCGACCTTAAGAGATATCTTATCTACAACCATACAACAAAGAACACAAAATGGCCTCTTAAACCTTACGTTTACATATCCAGGACAGAAAAAAATCAACATTAATTCACCTAGGAATCATTAATCAGTGAAACATGATATTCATAAAATAAACTTAAGTCTTGATTAGAAACAGCAGACACAAAATGGTTCATCCCAGCAGCAGAAAATGAGTCTAACAGTGAAGAAATGGAGGGAGAATTCCGAAATAGTTCATATTGAGGCATCTCCAAAACAATCTTTGTATCGGCCGCTCGCATATCTTCACATCCAAATATATAAGATTGTGCCATAACAACATCATGATGTAACCTATCAAAATAAGCACCATTAATCTTCTCTCTAATTAAGGGATCAACCAAACGGCGAAGAGCATCAGACTCACAACCAACAAATTCCTTAACTAATTTAGCAACTTCAATATATTGCAAACGTGATAAAAATGAACAATCAACAGGAGTAGAATCAAGCGGTTCAAAGCGATACAAATTCTCAACAAATGTAGCTGTTCCCTCAATAATTAAAGGTGAAGACATCATCAAATCTGAACTGCGTTCATAAAGATGCCAGATTTCATGAACAATAGTAGAGTTAAACTGGGATGCATTATCAACTATAGGCCTCCACAACATAATATCAACATCGTGAGATTCAGGAAAAATAAAAGAATGCAACATTGCATAACCCAAATCAAAATCAGCCATCAACGTTTCCAAGCTAACCTCTAAGCCGAATTTATATGCATAATTCAAAGCGGAAGCAGGAGCTCCAAGCAAACGATACTGTTCACGTGAAAAATCAACACCACAATCAACATTAGCCAACGCAGACGGATTTAATGGGTGAAACGAGTCAACATATTTAACCCTAGGTTCATACTCAAATTCAATTCCAAATTCTGCAAAAAATCCCAACGCAGCACGCACACTTCCTTGTGCCCGAGCTTCAATATCAGAAGAGCTACTAATCTCAACACCACCAAAAACCTTCATGAGTGACGCATATTCATCAGCGGTAGGCTTTCGAGGATTCATAAGGCTAAAAAATAAAGACCCACTTAAAAAACTTCTACCAAGAAAGTAAAAATCACAAAAATGACAATCAAAAAGCACTATTGCCACCAAAATAACCTAACCTAAACTTCTTGATATATCCCTCTTTCTCTTATCAAAATCTCCATCCGGAGCAACAATCTCAACATGAACAGCACCGTTAGAATGAGGTTTCACAATATTTCGCTTAATAATTCCATCTATCCCAGATTTATACACTAACGCCACAAAACCAGAATGCTTCATCATCTCACCGTGATAAAGAGATAAATCATTTCGATCTACCGCACGATGCTGAACATGTACTGCAATATTTTCGTACTCACGATGCTTAACTAAAAAACCAAGAACTTTAAAACGTGTGGTCATCCACTCAGCTACGTTATGTGATGACACAACACCTCCAACACATAACGCATCACACAAATATCGATTTCGAAGATCATCTTTTCGAGCAAGCAAATAACCATGCCGTTCGCCTGATATCGCAACATAAGCACGCAATTCCGCTTCCAATGGAGATGGAATAACAACCGTACGGTCTTTTATAAAATCCATAACTAACCAGTACAACAACTCATTTATAAACATAATAGGCTCAAAAGAAGTCAAATAGCATTCAATAAACCATAAAAGCTCAAAACGAGACCTCCCCCAAAACATTTATAAATAGAACCCTTAAATATCACCCTATGGAATTCACTGTTCTCGAAGAAACAAAAGATACCCTCAAATTCAAACTAGCAGGAGAAAATCATACCTTCTGCAACGCTCTAAAAACCGAGCTTGTTCAAGCAAAAGGCGTAGTATTAGCTTCGTACAAAATTAATCACCCACTTGTCGGACAACCTGAATTTGTAATTCAAACAAAAGGAACTGAACCACGAAAAGCCCTAAAAGAAGCACTTGCAAACTTAAAAAAGAAAGCAAAAGAATTCCAAAAAGAAGTTGCAAGTTTATAATTTTCTTGATTACATTTCACAATTTCTGTATACTAGAAACAACAATCAAATTCGATCGTGCCTCACCTAAAACTTCTAAATCAAGTTCAGCGCCACTATGTTCCCCAATTGAATACATAAGAGTAGAACGATATGAGGGCAACATCACATTTCCTTTATTACAACAAGAAACATATAACATATCATATGCGCCATCATGCATAGAAATCCAATCTAACACCGGAAACCATTTCAACTTTGAATCAACCTTATCAGCATATAGATACTCACATGAACTATGTGAATTACCATGTGCTTCAAGCATTCGAATCGAATCTATAGGCCTTTCATAACCCCGACCCTTAAGAAATGCTCGAATATAACGCGATTCCTCATTAGCCATTTTCTCAAGACCTAAAGAAAAAGAATTTCTCTATGAAACCAAATCCTTCCGATACAACTCAATTAACTCACTTGAAATATACATAACAAGTCCAGACCAAGTTCTAACTGTATACATACATAGAAAAATGACCAAATAGATAAAAATCATCCCCCAAAAAATATAAAATCAAATAAATATAAGCAAAACAACAAAAAACCTTATCGAACGATATCTTCCGTCACATTCAATTTCTTACCATTGACTTCTACAACGTCCCCTACAACTAATTTACGACGCACGCGAGTATCAACTTCGCCATTCACTTTCACAACACCGGACTGAATCATCACTTTAGCTTGACCACCAGTTGATACAATCGCATTAACCTTCAAAATAATTTGCAACTCAATATACGGATCATCCATTATAATCACCAACAAAATTAACACTAATAAACGAATAATAACAAAACGTTTGCTGTTCTACTTAACGCAACAACCCAAGCATTTGAAATAAAGGCTGGGTGTTCTCCCCTACAATTTGATTTGTCGCTTGAAAAATCACACTATTATCAACTGCAACACAAGCCTGCTTCAAACAACCCTCTTTATGCAAGGTATATAAATCTTCCACAATATCACGCACACAATCTGATCCACAATTATAATCCTCTTGAAGCCCCATAATATATAACGCACCAAGCAAATGCTCATCGCGAGACTTCAATACATACTTCCCATCCCGTACATCACGATACAACGCACCATTCACAACACGACCATCCGCAACACGAACACCACTCTCAGCCCCTTCACGTACATCAGCAGCCGACTCCTTCAAATACGCATCACCCTTTGTCATATACGCCACAACCTCAGAATTTCGTCCACCTTGACGATTATAACCCGTAACATCACATTGTACACGTTCATTCGTTGAAATCGCAACCGCCTCACTAAACCACAACGGATGCTCACCTAGCATATGAAATAGAAAATAATGCGTCGTCTCATGCTCATCGGTCATAACATAATCAACGGTACTCACCGTACCTTGACCACGAACCGTCAATCCTGGAATACCTGGCATACGAACATCACGAACACTCGTAAGCCCACCTTCACGACAGCAACACGAATCTTGATTACACATCATTCCATCACGCACAATCCGATACGTCACACGTGGTGGCATATATGAAAAATACGATCCTAAACAATTCACCACACTCTCTTGCATAGCGTCAAACTTATCTAACACCTCACGAGATTGTTCACATGTCCCATCGCAATACACCTGCACATTCCCACTACAAACACCACTACGTGAACTCGCATCCCCACCAGCCTTACACGCCTCACCACAATCAAGCGCACACGAACTAGCATCAGACGCATCACACACAAAATCACCACAATACGACGAACTCACACACGACTTTCCCACCAGCTCCTGCCCCGCAGGACAAGATAATTTTGTTTCATTTGAAGAACACGATTGAAGAAACACAAAACTAAGAAATACTACACAAAGAACGAGAAGCAATTTATTCTGAACCATACAAGAACATAACCAAATAGAACTAATAAACCTTCCCCTCCAAAAAGAAAAGAGAAATTATTGTTGAACAAAATACGCATCAATAGTAACTGCGAGGTCAGGATTTTCAATTCACAATTCTATACTTTTACCATCATCAAGATGCTTAAAAACTGAAAATCGTTTACAATATTCAGAATCATTAGAACTACCATCATCTATTGTGCCATACTTCATTCCAAAATATTCGTGGGCCCTATATTTACTTGTTCCTTCTAGCGATGCAACCATAGTTTCAAACACCGGTTTAGGTAAAGTATATTCAACAAACATTTATATATCCCCAAAAATATTAACTATAGTTAACAATCCCATAAGCAACATGACTCCCTCCAATAAAAACAGCAAAGAACTCCTCCTCCCGCAAGAGTTAGAAACCTATTATATCCTCCCAACCCTACGAACCGCTCTAGCCATTGAACTCAAAGCACAAGGTAAAAAACAAACAGAAATAGCAAACATCTTTGGCGTAACACCTTCTGCAATAAGCCAATACTCATCCAAAAAACGTGGCTCCGAAGTCACCTTCCCAACAGAGATCATCGAAATCATCAAACAAACCGCACCAAAAATAAAAGACCGCTTCACCTACATCAAAGAAATCCAACACCTCCTTAAAATGATAAGATCAACAAATACCCTGTGCCAAATTCATCACCAACTAAACGATCTGCCACTCAACTGTCACCCACAAATCATTGGATGTCATAGTATCTCACAAAAATAAAAAAAGTTTATACCCTGTGAGATACTATGCTAGTATGGATCACAGATATCCAATAATTAATGAGCCCTACTATCATATAGAAAAATGAAACAAACACAAAAAACCAACAAACCAAAAGTCAGCGTAAGTAGAGCTCTCTATGACAAAAAAGACATTGATAGATCAAAATTCACAGCATTACCAGGAATAAACAAAGAAATTGTGACCCTAATTTCAGAAACAAAAAACGAACCAGACTGGATGCTATCAAAACGACTCAAAGCTTTAGAATTATTTCAAAACACACCCCTACCAAACTGGGGCCCAGACCTCACCAAATTAGATCTTAATAAAATCGTCTACTACGTCGAACCAAACGCCAAAGAAACAACAGATTGGAAAGATCTCCCAGATGAAATTAGAAAAACATTTGATCGCCTAGGAATCCCCGAAGCAGAAAAACAGGCCCTCTCAGGTGTTGGTGCCCAATACGATTCAACTGTAGTATACCACAACATCCAAGATGCTCTCAAAAAGCAAGGCGTCATCTTTGAAAATATGGACATCGCAGTCAAAGAATACCCAGAGCTAGTACAAAAATATTTCATGACCAATTGTATCCCAATTCATGACCATAAATTCATCATGCTCCACGCCGCAGTCTGGAGTGGAGGAACATTCATCTACATTCCAAAAGGTATTCATGTCGATCTACCTCTGCAAGCATACTTCAGAATGAACGCCCAAAAAGGTGGCCAATTCGAACACACATTAATCATTGTAGACGAAGGAGCAAGTCTCCACTACATCGAAGGATGCTCATCGCCTAGATACCAACAAAACTCACTCCATGCAGGATGTGTTGAAATACACGTCGCAAAAAACGCCAAAATGCGCTACACCTCAATTGAGAACTGGAGTAAAAACGTCTACAATTTAAACACCAAACGTGCAATCGTGCAAGAAGATGCAACCATGATTTGGGTGAATGGCAACATGGGCTCAACCAAAACAATGCTCTACCCATGTTCCGTACTCGTAGGACAAAGAGCAAGAACGGAATCAATTGGAATTGCCTACGCAGGTTCTGGCCAAGAGCAAGACACAGGAACAAAAGTAATTCACGCAGCACCATACACATCATCATATATCAAATCAAAAAGCATCAGTAAAGATGGTGGAATCTCAACATACAGAGGACTCGTTAGAATCAACAGCAACGCACACGGCAGTATTTCCAAAGTAGAGTGTGATGGCTTAATGATGGACAACCTATCCACATCAACTACCATCCCCGCAATTAAAACACTCACAAGCCAAACAGAAATATCACACGAAGCAACCGTGGGTAGAATAACACCAGAACACCTCTTCTACTTAACATCGCGTGGACTAAGCGAACAAGAAGCAACCAAAATGATTGTGTCAGGTTTCATCGAACCAATCACCAAAGCTCTTCCATTAGAATACGCAATCGAACTAAACAAACTAATCGAATTAGAAATTGAAGGAATCTAAAATGCCAATTACTCTTTCCTACGCCCACGCAGTCAAAACAATAATTGATGACGTAGTTCTAGATAAAATAAAAGACACAACAAATCCACCCTTTTTCAAACCAAACAATAATGCAACAAATATTGAGCAACTAAAAAAAGGAGCACAACAAAAAACAGCCAAAGAAAATCAAACAAAAGAATCATCTCTATTTGAGAACGATCAACTGCACCAAATCTTTACTCAAACAACACCGAGAAATTATACCATCACAGGAAACAAAAGCAATCCCATAGATCTTACCGTCCAAACAACAACCAATCTAACCACTGCTATAATAAACATCGAACAGCAAGCAACGCAAAAATCAACCACCATCCATCTAATCTGTAATACTCCAACCATGCTCGTATTCAACATCAAAAACCAACCAAACACATCAGTAGAAATGCAGCTAAACATTACATCAAACCACCATCCACTCTTCATCCACTCAAATATAATCGTAGCTAACAACTCAACAATACATAGCCAAACAATCCTAACAACCCACTCTGAACTATTCTTTCAACGCACAATTGCACACATCCACGAATCCGCCTCGTTCACAGAACAAACATATGCAACCGCCTCAAAAACATCCTATGTAGACACAAAAACAACATCAATTCTAGAAAACCAAAACAGTCAAGCAAATGTAACATTCAAAGGCGTCGTCTACGATGCTGCAAAAATTATAACACAATCAAACACTATCGTAACAAAAAACGCAAATAATAGCAAAGCCAAAGAAAAAAGTGAAATTTTAATCATTGACCCAAGTGGTAAAGCCGAAGCAATTCCTCAGCTCGAAGTATATAATGACAATACTCAATGTTCACACTCAGGCTCCATCACTCAAATAAATCCAGAGAAACTGTTCTTCCTCGAATCACGTGGGATATCAAAACTAAACGCACAACAAATGATAATTGATGGTTTCCTAAATAAGAATATAGAAACTCTGGAGTAAATAACATGACATTTATTGCTATTTCAAATAACAAAACAAGCATATTCAACCCTGAAGTAATTCGTGCCATGCTTCCCCTATTTGATGACACCAATTTAATCTATCTCGATAACGCAAGTACAACTCCAAAACCAAAGGAAGTAACAAGATCACTTATTCAATACTACACAAAATACACTGCCAACGTGCATCGTGGCATATATCCCATAGCATCAATTGCAACAGTTAGATTTGAAGAAGCAAGAAACATTGTAGCGAATTACATTAACGCATCCCCCCAAGAGATCATATTCACTAGTGGCGCAACCACCTCAATAAATCACATCGCACGAATTCTTGAACCACAAATAAACAAAGGAGACGAAATTGTCTTAACCATTTTAGAACATCACAGCAACCTTGTACCGTGGCAAGAACTAGCTAAGAGAAAACAAGCAAAAGTGCTATTTATACCACTCAAAAAAACAAAACTAAACAACCAAACATTCTACGATATAGACTACGTTCAAGCAAAAAAAATAATCACGAAGAAAACAAAAATAATTGCCTTCACCGCCTGCTCTAACGTAACTGGAGAACACACCAACATCCAACTCATTCAAAACCTAGCAAAAAAAGTAGGTGCCTACACTGTCATTGACGCAACACAAGCAGCAGCAAATAATCTAATCAACGTGCAAGAATGGGATTGCGACTTCCTTGCCTTCTCAAGCCACAAGATGTATGGCCCAACCGGAATCGGCATCTTGTACGGGAAAAAACAACTTCTCGAACAACTCGAACCTGTGTCATTTGGAGGAGAAATGATTAACAAAGTAACCAAAACAACCTCAACATGGAACGAACTTCCATACAAATTCGAACCAGGCACACCACCCATAGCCGAAGCCATCGCATTACAACAAGCAGTTGAATTCATACAAAAAATAGATACCACAAAAGCCCTCACCCACATTCAACAATTAACAAATTATCTGAGAACTCAACTGATAAACAAAAATTGTCAAATTATCACATCATCTACCTCTACTTCCATCACTTCATTCATCCACCCACATGTACACGCACACGACATCGCTGAATTACTGGGACAAAAGAATATCTGTGTACGTGCAGGTCACCATTGTTGTATGCCGCTCCACACAGAGCTTAACATTCCTGCAACAGTAAGAATCTCTCTATCATACCACAATACCAAAAAGGATATTGATACATTCCTTACAGTCTTTGATTCAGCAATCCAAAAAATGACGAAGAAATAAACAATCAACAATCTCAAAAGATTAAATAAAAAATATCAAAAATACAAAAAAAAACTACAAACACCATGGAAGACGACATTTACCAAGAGCACATCATGGACCACTACCAGCATCCAAGACAGAAATATATTCAAAAAAATCCAACTTACAGCAAAACTCAATTAAATCCGCTATGTGGCGATGAATTAACCATTCAAATCACTGCAAAAACAAATAAAAATATTGAAGACATTTCATTTCAAGGACACGGCTGCGCTATTTCACAAGCATCCGCATCCATCTTAACCGAATTCCTACATAAAAAACCAATCACCCAACTAAAAAAATTATCCGATCAAAATATGATAGATATGCTTCACATTCCAATAAGTCACACAAGAACCAAATGCGCCCTCCTCGCCTTAAAAACCGCACAAGCAGCAATTGCCAATACAAAAATAGCTAAGTCTAGCTCAATAAAAATTCAAAAGAAAAAAACAACGACAAAAAATAAAACAAAAGCGTGATACTATGGCAAAAATAACAGCTCCAACAACAAAAGCACCAACACAAACCACCCAAACTAATCTTACAATATCAAACCTTACAATCCTACGCGATAACAAAAAAATTATCGAAAACCTCTCAACAACATTTAAACAAGGTGAAATCACGGTTATTATGGGACCAAATGGAGCGGGAAAAAGTACACTCCTCCACGCCATCATGGGCCATCCCGCATACACCACCTCAGGAGAAATCAAATTAGCAAATACTCTCATTTCAAACCTCTCACCAACCGAGCGCGCGCAAAACGGTATATTTCTCTCCTTCCAACATCCAGCAGAAATTGAAGGAGTAAAAGTAAGTCATTTCCTTCGAACCATAACAAACAAGCACCGAGAACTAAAAAACCTCCCTCCCATTGACGTACTTAGTTTCCAAAAAGTACTCGAAGAAAAACTCAGTCTACTCACTCTTCCACCAACAATGCTCAAACGATCCTTAAACCATGGATTCTCGGGTGGAGAAAAAAAGAGATTAGAAATTCTTCAACTCCTACTTTTGGAGCCAAAGGTTGCACTCCTAGACGAAACAGATTCCGGCCTAGACCTTGATGGTATGAAAACAATCGCACAAACAATTTCCAAACTCCATAAAGACCATAAAACAATGTCATTAGTCCTTGTAACACACAACCCAAAATTCCTTGAATTTTTGAAACCAAATAAAGTGATCATACTTAAAGACGGAAAAATAATGCATGAAGGAACATCCGAATCAATAAAGAAAATAGAACAAAAAGGATTCGCCGCATTCAAGTAAATTAACAAACTCAAAACAAAAAAACTCCCAAAAATACAATGACAAAAACAACCCATACAAACGATAAAACAGAACCAGTACCAAAAACAGATCCAACACCAGCACACGATTCTCCAAAACTAACCAAAGAAATCATCGAAGCCGTTCTAAAAGATGTCAAAGATCCAGAACTCGGACTAGATGTCTACACTCTCGCGCTCATCTACAAATACGATGCTGACAAAGACAACAAAGTTTCAATAACGATGACGTTCACTTCCCCTTTCTGTCCCTACGGGCCCCAATTAATGGAAGAAATCGAAGAAAAACTAAAAGAAAAAGGAGCAACCGAAGTCGAAATTGAAATCACCTTTGACCCGCCATGGAAACCACCTGAAAACCTCCGAGCAATGCTAGGTTTAGGCGAAGAAGACGATTCAGAGTTTAAAGTATTTTAAACCAAGAAATGAAGGAAACAAAGAAAAACAAAAAAAAAACAACTAAAAAACCTACTCTTTCCTTCCTTTCACTGCTTTCTTAGCAGCAACTCGTTCTTCTTTATTTTTCATCACAATAGTTTTCAATTTTGAAAACGCACTGCGAACCGATTCAGGGGCACCAAATTCAGTTGCATGAATACTTTCTTTGCAAATCGATGTATTAACACTTACATGACATTCACGTTCACTAAGTCCGCGAAACGCTTCCTTATTTTTTTTAATATGAATGGCTACAAAACCAGAACCTAATTTAGAAGACAATTTATCTACGTGTGTCTGACACAATTCAAAAATTTCATCACGGGCCGCATCCCCTTCATCACAATACAATCGTACTTCCACATCGCTATCCATTACAACCATATGTTGCCACCTCATAGTCCTTTTACTTAATTAATACAAATGATTTCTACATTTATATACATTATGGATATACGACCAAATCAATATATTTCGCCGTAAAATCCAAAAAAAAGGCAAAAACGAACCAAACCAACAAAAAAACTAATAACAAACATCCACTAACCAAAAAACCATTTCCACCAGCCTAACCAATCCAACCCCAATATGTTTTTAAACAACAAACAACATAACTACCCTGATGGCTTCGATAGTTGATTATGCAACCCAAGGAACCAGAATATTTCTATCTAGCTTAAAAAGTCGAGTTGCACCTAAAGAATACAAAGGAAACGCAAGAGAAATCTGTGAATCAATCGTAAAAGACTGCTGGAATGGAACATATTTTCAAACCTCAACAACCAATTTCACCCAATTCTGGACACGCGATTTCGGCTGGTGCACACATTCCTTAATAAAATTAGGATATCAAGCTGAAGTAGAAAAAACACTACGCTACGCATTAAATAAATTCCAACTGGCAAACAAAATCACAACCACCCTTACCCCAGGTGGAAAACCTTTTGACTTTCCAACTTACGCTGTTGACTCGCTTCCTTGGCTCATACACTCCATACGATTAGCAAAATTTCCAATATACAATTACAAACCATTCTTACAAGAGCAAACCAAACTATACTTTGAAAAAGTCATAAACCCCCAAACCGGACTGGTACGAACTGATATAAGCTTTTCATCTATGAAAGACTTTGCCTTACGAAAAAGCAGTTGTTATGACAACACCATGGTTGCCATGCTCTCAAACGACCTAGACTATCTCAAATTATACAATCCATTTCAAAAATACAATTATAAAGCTCTGATAATGAATCACTTCTGGAATGGACAATATTTCTACGACGACCTCAGAAAAGAAAATTATATCGCAGGTGATGCCAACCTATTCCCATTCCTAACTGGCGTCATCACAGATCAAAACTTACGAGATCTCGCATTCGCATCCATTGCTAAAGATGACCTAGATTATCCCTTTCCACTTAAATATACCAAAGAGCGATTAAACCTACCATTCATTTGGCAAGAATCATTACTTCGAAACTATGAAAGCAATAGCATATGGACCCACATGGGACCACTCTACATCAAACTACTAAAGGAAATCGATCCAAAAAAGGCCGAAAACCTTCGCAAAACATACGCCGCAGTCATTGAAAACCACAAAACATATCCCGAAGTCTTCTTCCCTGATGGAACGCTATACTCATCGCCTGTATACAATTGTGACCGCGGCATGCTCTGGGCTGCAAACTTCTTAACGCTGTAATTTTATAATTATGTAAACAATAGAGTACAATTTTAAAAAATAGAACATAAACCATAGACATAAAAATACAAAACCCCATCCATACATTAAATCAAACAAAGAAACCAATGACAACAAAAACAATTCTCCACCAACTCTTCCGCTTCGGCCTCCTCATAAAAGGTATCACAGGAATCTTAGGGCTTCTCTCAGGAATCATTATTCTAATCACAAAATCAAACTTTCTCCTTAACATACTCCAAACCGTTCTCGAAAAAGAACTTCTTCATGATCCACAAGACTATGTAGCAAATCAAATATACACTCTAACCCAACAAATAAGTCAGGGCGCACTCTATTTAATTGCCATCTATCTCATCATTCACGGAATAATCAACCTTATAATTTTCATAGGTTTGTGGTGGAATAAAAAATGGGCTTATCCAGCTTCAACAATTATTCTCTCACTATTCATCCTCTACCAATTAGGAAAATTTGCACGAACACACTCAATAAGCATCCTCATCTTCATCATAATTGATCTCGGAATCCTATTTCTGCTTCATTCAGAATATAAGAAAAAACCAACATCACAAAAAACTCTAAACAACCAATAACCAGCCAAAACAATCCAATATCACTACTGCACAAAACAACACTTTTTAAACTCCAAAACACACCCTCCAAGGATGTCACAACCGCAAATCAGTGTCATAATCCCTGCCTTCAACGAAGAAGACTATATTCGCTCCACACTCCATTCTCTTCAAAATCAAACGTATCAAAATTTTGAAACCATTGTCGTAGCAAACGGATGTACGGACACAACCACGGAAATAATACGAAAAAGAGAAACCAATAAACTAAAACTTCTCACCCTTCCAAACCCAAATGTAAGTATCGCACGCAACGCCGGTGCACAAGCAGCGCAAGGAAACATCCTTCTCTTCCTTGATGCAGACACCACACTTGCACCCGACGCACTCCACAAAATCTCAACTACATCGCTACCCCACATCGAAAAAAATAACCACATCTATGGAACAACCAAAACAGCCGGTGACAATCCCGAGCTCAAATTCAAACCACTCCTAAAACTCAAAAACTTCTACCTTAAAACCGGTATTCACAAAGGATCGAGCGGTGCATTTTACTGCTCAAAAGAACTATTTCACAAACACAATGGCTACAAAGAAGAACTCAAAACCGCTGAACACCACGATTTAATCCAACGCATAAAACAAGACGCCAGATATATTTTCACAAACACCACCGCAACCACATCACTACGGCGGTATCGAAAGTGGGGAGTAACCAAAATAGCCGGATTCTGGCTTGCCAGATACATCAAAAACTCCAAAACAGATCATACGTATGAGCATATCAAATAAACCATTCTGAGCAATAAAATAACAATATATCACAACAAATATACAATATAATTAATATTAGAACAAAATAAAGTAAAAAAAGAATAAAATTAATACACTCAACACACCAACGTCTTTTCGCCACCGCTAATACAGACCACCTTATGACTTAACACATCATACGAATCAACCGATGGATTATCAATTCTTGCCTTACAACATACATTTTTAGCAGTATTCGCAACAAGCGCATCATAATCAGATTGTAAGGTACTCAAATCATCAGTAGCACTTTGTACTTTTGCGTCACACGCACTATTGGTTTGAGCAACCAAACTCTCACGTTCTGCCGTCATTTGTGAAACAACATTATTTCGTGCCAACTCAGCAGCAGCAGCTGCAGTCTTCTTCTCTTCAACATCAGCTCGCAGTCGAGCAATCTCATCCGTATTTGCTTGAAGACTAGCATTTAATTCAGCACCCAGTGATGCACGTTCTTCAACACATTGTGAAAGTGAATTAGTTACTTCAGTATGTAAATCTTCAATATGAGCAAATTGTTCTGCATAGAGTGATGTATTGACACGTGCAATATCCACATCATTTTGCAAATCTTGAATTGAACCCGCATAATCCGAAACAGAATAATTTGACTTCGCAACTTGTTGATAGACACTATACCCAATAATAGAAGGACGAACAATAAATACACCCAAAATAACAATTCCAAGAACAACGAGCAATACTGCCCACAATGACACACTTCTTTTCCCCATATGGGATCCATCCTTATCATCTCTATTAAGCATTTACATACTAAGAAATAACTACTATAATAATCTTTTGAAAAGTTAAAAGTAAAAATAAAACACAAAAAACACAAATCAAAACACTCTAAATAAAATCTCTACCTCACCAAAAAATCCTCTTCCTTCAGAAAATCTAACCCCAATGAAGTTGATGCCATCACCCCGACATACTCTTTTCCCCGCAGAATATGACTTTCAAGCAAACAGTCCCTATCAGCAACATCCCTAATTTTAACCAACTCAGAATGATGTTCACAGTCAATACGATGTTCTAACCATGTACCTGATTCAAAATAGGAATCTCGAACATTAATACGAGCAACAAACACCATATCCCCATCACCCGCAATGGGGTTCGATGCAATACCAGCAAAACGCAATGGCCCAATAATAGCTAAATCCTTCCCAAATTCTTCACAAAGCTCAACCTTTGCTTGATTTTCATAAACACTAAATTTGGGTTCCACACCATGATATTCAACATTGCCTGCTGCTGCATTCAAATAACCAGGATACAAGCTACTTTCACGCTTACCAAGAAACACAGACCCATCAAGCGTAACGGGAATAAACGCAACACCAAGTGACCGGGCAAAATGAATCCATCTATCACCGTGAACACTCTTTCCTTCTTCCTGGAGCCTCAAATTTTCAACCTTATCACGTAAAATGTCGGCACACACTTCAGGATACGTCGTCAGACCAAAATGAATACCAACACGCATACCAGCATTAAAATATGACGTAGCGAATCGAAACCGATATTTTCTATCATCAAATCGTGACCCTTCACCATATTGTATCTTGCCCTGTGAACGAAGTTGTGGATACTTTTCATCAAGAAGAATAGTGGCAAAATCTGCTGAAGATGCTCCTGGCTCCAACCGACCAAGCCCACCACCATAGCAGCTAACCACTACTTGACCATCCCAGGAGTTAAAAAAATCATACTGTAACTTTCTCTCAGCTGAATTAATTATAAATGTCATATATTCTCCATAACACTCCAAGAAACCACACACTTCTCCTATAAAGACTCATAAGATATCAAAAACATAAAACCTAAAAAAAAGAAAATCAACAAGTTTACTTTGAACTAGATGCCTGTCTCTCCAAATCACGCTTCTTAGTAATTGCGTTTGATCGTCCAGAACATTGGTATGCAGCTACTAACTCATCACATAACGCATCTTCAATGGTAATCTTCTTATTAAAAGATTTCAAATAAGATCCTTGTGTAATAGCTCGAAGCGCAATATCAACTCTTCGTTGCGGAGCAATATCAACTGCCTTAGGATAACGAGCACCACCGTATTCAATAGCAATGATTTCCTCACGAGGACATGCATTCTCAATCGCCTTAACAAGAACAACAAGTGGATTTTGCTTTACCTTTAGTTCAGCTTTAGCAAGAGCTTTCTCAACTATTGATAGACACATATCCTTCTTACCCGTATTATGACCTGAACTCATAAAATGCTTCTTACTTTTATGACCAGTAATCATCAATTTAGCAGCAAGTCGTTCCACAATAAACACTTGTGATTTATGAAATCGACTACCAGCATGACGGGAACCTGTTTTAGGCAAAATCCGCGCATCAAGAGTAATATACTTTGCAAGACCTGCGTCAGCAACTGTAATTTTGGGAACATCCCATCTGTTGAAAAATTTGATAGTATTCATCGTCTCGCCTTCTCCAATTTACCCCGTAAAAGAGCATTTAAACTCTGATCATTAACCTTAATAACAGCCCAACGAATACATGGAAGATCTCCTTTAGAGCGACCCATCTTACCACCAATAGCTTCAACGATAACTTCGTCGTGTTCGTTAATAAGTTTCTGAGCACCATCGCCAGGCATAAACGCAGTAATTTGCTTACCGTTTTTAACCAATTGTACACGAGCACACTTTCTCATTGCTGAGTTTGGCTGCTTAGCTTCAACTTGAACTTTCTCAAGAACAATAGCTTTCGCTTGATGACATCCACCAAGTGGATCATACTTCTTCTTAAGTTTCGTTTTATTTAAAATTTTATACGTCTTTCGGCGTGCCATTAATTTATTGCATGCTCCAAGTCCGCGTGGTTTTTTTGCCATTCTAGTAACCTTCCAATAGTGGGATTCAAATATTATTATTCTACACGTACATCAACGCTAAAAAAACGTCGCACCGCACGCTGTAAAAGCTCTAAATTTTTGCTCTCCCTCCCTATTAATAAACTTTTTGTTTTTCTACTCGAGTCTGAGATAATAACTGCACCATCATCAAGTCGTACTCTCTCAACCCGTAACGGTGCAATCACATTTCGAACAAACTCTTCAACAACCTCATTATACTCAATGATTCTAATTTTCTTAGTAAGAGTATCCTGCAGTTGTTTCACATGCACTCCACCCTTACCAATAGCCCGACCCAGCTCACCCGCGTTCACAACATAAAACACTGTTTCCTCATCTCGAAAACAATCCTTACACGCAACGCGAGTCTGTGCTTCAAAAACACCAGTAAGCCCCGCAATTTCCGGATCAAGTTTAAATCGTGCCATCTTCACCTTATTTTTTTATTATCAACATTTCTTAATTCTTTAAATCAACATAATAACAAAATCTATGCTAATATAGCAATCGTGCCAATGAAATAGTTCTTCTTACAAAATATTCCTAATTCCTCATTGTTCATGGTAAGCTCAATAATATTAACACCCATATGAGCTCCATAAACCTTAATGTCCTCTCGTGACTTCGTCGGACAATTAGTAGCCATATAAATAACACTTAATGTACCCGCTCTTAAACCTCGAAGAACTTCTTTAGAACCAACAACAACTTTATCTTCAGTAACTTTAACTTTTAACGTTTTTAAATCTTCTTCATAACCCATTTTCACAACTCCCCGCCGTAACGGATCTCTGTGGACTCCATATTCAAGCTCAAAACTCAGCTTAACTCCTATAAAGCCATCTAAACCAAAGAGAATGAGCCCTATTTATAAAGATTCCTCAAAACATTCATCATTTACTCATTTCTAAACCAAACCTTAGACCGGCCAACACATTGTCGGTCATAACACAGAATACCAGCTCATTTTACCTAAGTTTTTCTAAAACACACTATAAACCAACATTCATCAACCTCATCTGGTATACTAGAAAATGCAAAATCGCTCGCACAATAGTACGGAGCAATAAAATCTTGTATGCATTCTCGCTACCTCTTTCTTACAATCCCACCCTATTTTCTTTTCTGATCGCCTTTCATATGTTCTTTCATATGATCCTTCCCACTCTCTTTCATGTTATCTTTCCCATACTCTTTCATATGACCGGGCCCACGTTCCATAATATGATCGTTCATAGGTTCTTTCATATGATCTTTCCCATACTCTTTCATTTGTTCTTTCCCATGTTCTTTCATATAATTCTTAGAATTCACATGCTCATTAGAATTCATATCATGCATCGAACCCGAATGATCTTTCGAGTTCATATGACCACTGGTATTATTTTTTGTATTTGGCATCGTAGTAACCTCCTTATCTCCCGCAATATTATCACACATTACAATCTATAACTAAGGTGTAACGAAAACTCGCCTACTCGGGACTATCCCCGACCCAAGGGTCGGGGCTTTACGCCCCTCGCTACGCACAATAAAACTGCGATTTTATTGGCGCACAGATAAAGTCGCTGCTTTATCTCGTGCTCTGGCGAGTTTTCGGAACAAGAAAGCCGAAGGCTTTCTGGTCAGAAAATCTTCGATTTTCTTGAACAGAAAGACAGCGGTTTACGGCAATTCATCCTCGACCTAGGAGGTCGAGGCTTTCTTGCTGTCTTTCTTGTAACCAAAAATAAAAATCAACTCCGCACTTCAACAAAAAATTACAACAAAAAAACATAAGCAAACAAAGAGAATACCTCTAACTATTTAACTTCTAGGTATATAGAAGAAATAGAACACATAAATTTATCTTGAAAGTTATGATTTTAATCCAACTGCAATATCAACAATCCTGTGGACTCCGTAACCCCTCTAAATCACTCGTATCAACTCGTTCATAAATTTGGGTGGTACGAATATCCTTATGCCCCAGCATCTTCTGAATATACTCGATCTGAGTCCCAGCCCTCATATGATGTGTCGCAAACGCATGACGCAAACAATGCGGAGTCATATTTTTTACCAACCCACAACTAGAAACCGCGTTTGCAACCACCTTTTCAACAGTAGCAGAAGTAATATGACCAGTAGGAGTATCAAATAAATAAAACGAACCTTTCCACACCCTAATTTTCAAATATTCACTAACCAACCCCAAAACAGAATAAGACAAAATGGTATACCTATCCTTCTTCCCCTTCCCTTGCCGAACAAGCAACAACCTTCGATCAAAATCAACATCCGAAACCCTAATCGAAATAAGTTCGGAACAACGAACCCCCGATGCATACAAAAGAGATATCACCAATTTGTGTTTCACATACGAAACAGCATCAATCAACAAATCAATCTCCGATTTAGACGGAACAACTCTAACCTTTTGCTCCCGCTTCTGAAATGGCAAAGAATAAAACCTCCTCTTCATCACTGTATTATAATAGAACAACAGTGCATTATGAGCAAGATTCACCGTACTACTACTCCGACCAGCACAAATATATTCCAACAAATATCTCTTAATATCTTGCTCCGTAACACTCTGCGGCTTCAAAGCAACCCACCGTAAAAAATCTTGATTATAATACAAATACACCTTCTGAGTCTTAAGAGAAAAATTCCGCAACCTCATCTCATCCAACATCGCTTCAAACATATCATTCACCAAACCCTATTACGTGACACCTTTGTATATTAACCCTATCCGAAGTTGTCCAGTGCGGGAGTGGCTCCAAAAAATTCCTATAACTGCTTCTTTCCCGAGAAATCTTGTCCTACGAGTCTTAGCACACAAGACACCACCTCGAGCCAAGTCAAGAAAGAAACAGTTATGCTCAATTGCGGGTACTTAACGGGCTGACAATTCAAAGTCTAAAATGGATTTAATAACTGCTTCTTTATCATAATCCATAAGAAGAATATGATTTGATTGATTAAACCAAATAATCTTTTTATTAGTACTATTAATATTATCAAAAATCATCTTTGCATTTTTCAGGGAGCTTGCTTTGTCATTTATTGAATGTAAGATCATTGTTTGTTCTGTTATACGATTTATATTTTGAATACGCTCTTCAATAAAACTAAAAGAATTTTTTATTGGGTTGAGTGGCATGTTGGTGTAAGCAATATGTTCATTTAATCCTCGTTCGTCATTAATCTGGGCAACCTTCCCCTTCTTTACAAAATGTATTAAACTTGAAAATACAAACAATGGTTTAAACTTTGTAATGAGAAATGGGTTAACTAAATATAATCGTCCCAGATTTTTTTCTTCAGCAAGTTTCATTGCTAAATCGGCACCAAGTGATGATCCAACCACGTTTACATTATTACACTCATTGTTAATGTCAATATAAACACTTTGAACTTCTTCATACCAAATCTCCAATGATTTATCATTAATTTGGCTAGGGGCTTGTCCGCTGCCGGATAACCTAATTGCGTACACTGTATCATTGAATTTTGTGTTAATACTATGTCCTAATTCTTTCATCTCCTTTGGAGTGGCAGTATAACTATGAATTAGAATCCAACAATAATCATGATTTCCTTGCAACCTAAATTCTTCAGAACCGACAATTTGATTATTTGTATAATCCCATTTCTCTAAATCTCTGTTATCAATAAATGATTTTTGAAGAAACCCTGTTTTACTAAACAATAATAATAATACCACAATTAATACTACTAACCCAAGAATGATTTTTATTCTCATTTATATTTAGAGAAATATGTATAGTTTAAATTACTTCTGTCAGCCCTATACCCGCAACTCCTCCGAGCCTTCGGCTATCGGTTTTTTGTTTCACAAAAAAGAGCATAACAGCACTTTTACGGTTCCGCCATCACTCTGCCACTCGACTACACCTAAATTTTATGCCGTCTCTGAAAATCCTCGCACCTCTGAACTACGGTTCGAGGCTCAGATTTTCGAGGAAATCAAACTTCTCTAAATTCCGCCGTTAGTTCAATAAATCTAAAAAAAAGGTTACGTCTTTATTCTCACCATAATATCTATAATAACTTGGTTTCTTACTAATCTTTTCAGATAATCTAACTTTAATTAGTTTGTAATCTGCAGCCTTAGGTTTCCAATCATTTCTTAATGTAGGCGAATAATCTAAAAGAATTATTTTTTTCGTTGGAGTAAAGCCCCTTTTAATCATCTCTTTTTTTATAGTTTCATGTCTCTTTTTCAAGTATAATAATTTATCCTTAAAAAATTTAATATGTCCTCTACCCAAACAATAATCTTTTGGGATATCTTCGTTTAAGGGATATTTTCTAACATAACCAAGAAGCATAAGAATTTCATTATATTCTGCAATCAGATGTTGATCTGCCAATTTTGTTGGAACTATAAGATTTATTCTAACCATTAACTATCCCTCCAAAGATCACTCTTGTCCACCTATCGTTACCTATGATATTAGAAGTAAACTCCAATTTTAACTCCTAAACCAAGGAAAGAATGCATTTGTATGCTTCTTATATTGTTGGTAATCTTCATTATCTTTCCATTTCATTTCAAGCATCGGAACTCCGGACACCTTTAACAATAAAAACGTTATTACTATCGGGCTTAACATTCCCCACCAAGCAATCGAGATTACCATTAATCCCAAACCCCACCACTGAACTGCTTCACCAAAATAATTTGGATGTCTGGTGTATTTCCATAAACCAGTTTGCATAATTGAGTTACTCCTTTTAAGATGCCTACTAAGTTGATAGTCTCCAACAGTCTCAAATATAAATCCAAAAATCCAAATCAACAATCCAATCACACTAAGAATTCCAAAGCGAGAGTAAGAATAGGAATTTACAACTATAATAGGACTTGCAATTAATATCATAAACAATCCCTGCAGCATATAAATTTGAAAGAAAGCCCTCACATTTACCCACTTACCCCATTGCTGTCTCCAATTAGCATATCTGAAATCTTCCGATTTTCCTATATTTCTAGTATAAATATGTAGAGATAACCTTAATCCCCATACTACAACTAATATTGTGACAACAATTTGCAGCAAGGTAAAACTTCCATTTGTAAAAAAAGTGTAGAGAGCCACGAGAATAAATCCTATTCCCCACCCCACATCAACAATCCCATTATTCTTCTGTACTAAACCAATAATAAACAGTAGAAGCATAAATGAAAAAACAACTAAGGCAATAGAAATGATCTCAAAATTACCAAAAAATGTTAATTTTAACCATGGGACTAATAGGAGTGCATTTGCTATTTCCGGAGCAGGGAATTCTTCTTTTTCGCCAATAGCTAAAGAATATTTTCCTTGATTATTATCATTAAAAACTCGTACTGTATATTGACCAGCAGGAAGTCTAGTTGTACTTTTGAAATCTTCACCTAATTCTGGCCCCTTCATGTAATAATCTCCTGCAAATTCTTCATACCACACGTTCCACTCAAAATTATTTCCATCAAGAAATTTAATTATCTCATCATCTTTAATCAACTCAGCCGAGATTTTATGAGTTAATTCATTTCCAGGTATTAGGACATTAATATATATTGGAAATTCTCTCTCAGAATTAATAATATAAATGTGAGGAGCTCCGGTAAGTTCACCATAATAAGCTTTGGAAACTTCTACATCTTCTACTTGAATATTATCAGCACCTACTCTTGGCTGATGAGCTATAACTGAAGTTAACAATAATAAAAATAATAGTAAAATTGTAAATTTTTTCATAATGCAACCGTTAAATAAACTAAAATCCACCATCCAGTAAAAGAGACTAGAAAACTGCCCGTAATAAGTAACTGCAATCTTGAGGGAATCAATGTTCTATTACCATAAAGCCGATCTAATCTTGGACTAATATAAAACGAAAGAAACAGCCCATTTAATATCAAGATTCCAATTATAACGCTTTTTACAATTTCCCAATAACCTCCAGCATACAGAAATAACCAAGAAAATAACATCAGAAGCGTGCCTAACCAAATGAGTGGTTTAGTAACATGATGAGCCTTAATAGTTACTTGTGTCCATTCCTTAGATTTTCTTGAAATAAAACCCATTGTATCAATTACTGTAACTGCTCCCAACCCTATTATTATCCCAGCTATGTGTATAAATTCAAAGATTACCATTATGTTACTACACCTCTGGCAATATTAATATAACTTCTGGTTTTGTTGAAAAGTTCGAAAGAAATATAGCTAAGCACCGTCTTTAATACGTTATTTCACAACGATTAAAAAAGGTGCTAGCTATGATAAATCAAGAACAATCTTTCTTAAATTCTTTGTGGTCTATGACCACGGATTTGTGCCATCAAGCACAAATACCGTTGTATCGAGAAACAAATGACCCGAGAATATTTACCTATCCCCAAAAACTTTGTCTCTACC
>CAMAVK010000007.1 GCA_945861715.1 Candidatus Woesearchaeota archaeon
TGATGGCACAAATCCGTGGTCATAGACCACAAAGAATTTAAGAAAGATTGTTCTTGATTTATCATAGCTAGCACCTTTTTTAATCGTCGTGAAATAACGTATTAAAGACGGTGCTTAGCTATATTTCTTTCGAACTTTTCAACAAAACCGGGAAATGCAAAATTATTAGGAAAAATTATTGAATACAGTGCTGACTTAACAGCCGTAGGACTTGGTCTTTACCAAGGTCGATTGGCAGCACAAGGAACTCCCGTAGACCTTGACTTCCTAGTAACTATCGGTATTGGCGGCTCTGTAATACAGGGAGCTGCAAGTGCAGCAAAATTATATATGGACAAAAAAAGTACCAGATCCAACTTGATGAAAATGATATCATCTCATGGTACTCAATCAGCTGAAGAACATACAGCAGTTCAAACATTAGATAGAAGCATTCCAATAACCTTTGTAACGCAAACAGGTATTGCTGCAGCTTGTACCATAGAAATGACAATAGGTTACCTCGGAGGACGATATTTTTAAATTCAAAACAAAATTTTAACTTTTCTTTTTTGCTTTTTATGAGCAAACAACACTCTCTTTCTAAGAAATCAAAATCACAAAACAACTACCATCAATCGAACTCAATAATCTTTCCCGTAGCGCCCGGATTCAATACAATACTATTCTTAATCTTATCAACCGTGCCAAACGTCTCATGTAAATGCCCACAAAGAACCAACACCGGCTGCATAACCTCAATAAATACTCTATAATCCTTCGAGCCCACATGACGATCTAAAAGATCACACGCAGTCTTAAATGGTGGCATATGAACCAAAAGCACTGTTTTTTTACCACGAAGTTCTTCTTCCCATTGCTGTGCAATGATTTGAAACTCCCCATCAGTTTGGGCAAACCCACCACCACCATACCCAACAAACGTATACTTACCGATCACATGCGTTTTACAATGCAAATCGATAACTAACGGATATTTAGCAATAATTTTCTCATACCCACTATCTTCCTCATGATTACCCGGAACAAATAGCAAAGGCTTACCCAGTTTAGAAAACGCCTTAAACACATTCTCAAGACCACGACCAAACGTTGATGCATCGCCCGTACAAACCACAAACTCAATATCAGCAGGTCTTGCTTCCTCAACTAAACGAGCAAGAATTTTAGGGTTCTCATGCAAATCCGTAAACGCAAGAAATTTCATGTGTCATCCCCCCTTTCAAAAAAATAGTTAATGAAAAAAGAAAAAAAGAAAAAAACTAATTTTCCTCTTGAACTTCAACAGCGGCTGCAACCGGCTCTTCAACAATAGCTTCAGGAGTACCAGTACCCTTCACTTCAAGAACACGGAATGCAACATCCTTTAGAGGATAAATCTTGGATAACTTTCGTCGAAGGCCAAACTGAATCTTAGACCCAGCAACACTCAACATAAAGGCTTCAAAATCAGTTTTGGCAGCTTCTTCTCGAATGCCCTTTTGAAGCATTGCCCGAAGTTGAATTTGAACCGAACGATGAGTTTTATGCGTTGTCAACATAAACGTCTTCAAAACAAGTTTAATGCCATCCTTGGTAACAATGACAAAGTAATCATCCATTCTATCGCAATTCTTTCGAACCATGCGTTTAATGTAAGATGCAGTCAACTCATACCCAGTTACTTTAGTCTCAAGTGCAGATCCTGCAGCATGTGTAATTTGGAAACGAAGATATGCATTTTGATCTTTAATATTACCTGATAACTCACGTAAATTAACCTTAACAAAACGATTCACAGCAAGTTCAGCATTAGCTAAATACGCTTCGCCAATTTCTTTTTGACCAAACATTTTAGGCGAAATTATTCGAAACCATGCCTTCTTAGTAGATTTAATACGACTTACTTTCTTCTTAACTTCAGCCTTACTCATTTTATTTCTCCGTTGGTAGATACCCGATTAATAGAGTTAAAAATAAGCTCCCCCTTTAAAAACGTTTCGCGAACTAAACCCACCTCATAATCAGGCCAAATAACGAACAACTACCCCCAAATAACAATACACAAAATATAAAAATCAACAAACCTTTCATTAAATCAATGAAATTTCTGTTGATAGGTGATCTCCACGGCCAAAAACCAAAATTAAAAACCAAAGATTTTGATGCTATTATCGCCCCAGGAGACTTCTGTTCAGACAAGATAAGAAAATATTATTTTCAAGCCATGAAAAAACAACAGAAAAATCCAACAAAAAAAATCAGCCTAGACCAATTTATCTCCAAAGAAAGAATAAGCAAACTCAAGAAGCAATCCCTACAAGACGGAAGAAAAATATTACAATATCTAAACTCCTTAAAAGTTCCAGTATACACTGTGCCCGGGAATTGGGAGCAAGATGAAAAAACATACAAAAAACTCATAAAGGGTCTCAAAAACATAATAAACACTCACCATAAAATCATCAAAGCAAAAGATCTATCATTTATTGGTCACGGTTTCATTTCCGGACCAGAATTCCCACAAGAAAAAGACCAAATAAAACAATTCCCGAAAAAGGAATTATATAAAGTAAAAAAAGAATATCTCTTACAAAAGAAAAAACTAACCAAACTATTCCAATCCACAAAGACTCCGATAATCTTTCTCCCACATAACGTGCCATATAACACTAAATTAGATAAAATAACAGACAAAAAATCCCCTCGTTATGGACACCATTATGGGTCCATCATAGCACGAGAACTAATTGAAAAATATAAACCTCTACTCACTGTAGGAGGGCACATGCATGAACATTACGGCCAATGCAAGATTGGAAAATCCATAATCATTAATGCCGGTTTTGGACCGCAAAGAAATACACTCGTTGAAATATCTAATTCTAAAATCAAATCTATAAAATATCTCTAAATAAAATAATCTTTTTTCTATATAGAAAAACATTTACACAAAAAGAAATTCAAAAAAAAGAAAAAAACAACCAAATTATCCTAAAACCTACTTACTTTGATTCCACAGGTTATCAAACATGTTATCCATTGCGTTTGTGAAATAAGGTGTCTTAACCCAAACTCCTAAATCATAACTTGGATGAACATCTTTGTCATCAAGTGTCATAAACACCGTATCTTTACCATCAACGGTAATGAATCGACTGTTAATCTTCTCATTATGTCGAACATCAGCTATACCACGAAGAGCTTCAGCATGTTTCTTATTATCTTTGGTAATAGGAGCAGCAATACGAATAAGAACACCTCGTTTCTTTGCTTTTTCAAGCGATGATTTCAAACCTTCTGCCTTGCGCATGAAACCTTTTTCGGTAGTGACTAAATTAACACTCTTCTTAGCATCTTTAATAAGCAAATCAAGATGATTATACAAATTATTTCTACCTCGTAAACATCCAGACATCTCACTTGGGTCAACTAAAGCAATACCATTAATATGTAAACTCTCAAGTTCTCCAAGAAGTGGTGAGCCACGAACGGTGTCAAGTCGTTTAATCTTCTCTTGAGCTTCAAAATTCATATTCTTCTTAACACGATCAACAACTTCAGTCGGAGGAATTGCAATATATTTAATTGGCTTACCAAGCTTCATTACAACAAAACCCTTTTTCTCAAGTGATTCAAGAACATCATATGATCGAGATCGAGGAACATCTGCAATATCAGATAACTCACCAGCTGTCGATACTCCACGAGAAAGCAATGCAGTCCAAAGCTTCACTTCATACAAATTCAAATCAAAATATCTTCTCAGTTTACTCAATAATTCTTCCTTCACAATCATGGTAACCCCCCCTTTTTGATACCCACAACTTAATTCGCTTCATACAAAGCGCTAAGTGATGCGTATTTCTTGAAAAAAGTGATCTTCATCACATCTATCAGCCCTTTTCAAATATGCCATACAAGACATTTTCTCGTCGACAAATTTTTGTTACTTAAACATTAGGAAATAGAACTACTATTAAAAGGTTGTGGTAAAGGGGTATATGCCTTTAACCACTTCAATTCAACAAAAGAAGAGAACGTAACGTAATCTCACCAACTCAGGATTTTCTTCAACCTAAAAAGTGCAAACAATCTTTTATCTATTTAATAACCATGAATAAAATGACACACCTATAGCGCATATCGCAAAATACTCGCAATTCCACCTAACCCATCAAGACGCATACCAGCGTCAGACGCACTCTTTAAAATATGCAATGTCGCGCCCATTGACTCAACTAAAGATAACAAATCATGAAGTTCCCCATATGACCCATCCTGCTTTTTTTTAGTAATGAGTGCATCCGAAACTAAGACTAACTTCACAGCGCCAGCTTGAACACTCGATAACACTGAACTAAATCCATATGCATGAGGTTCGTTTTTCGCAATCACCTTAAGCAGTCCATCTATTAACTCCGAATCACGTGCCGTCTTTGAATCCTTCAATTTCAGCGCTAATTCAGGATCCGCTAGGAGCTCAGAAAACGCCGACGAACTTACCGACGACACCGTCGCATACACCAGCTTTGAGCGCAACTCTGATGGAATCTTCTTTGCAATCTCTTGTTTGAAAAAACCAGCCGATCCAAGAATAATCAACTCCGGATGTAGCCGATCAATATATCCACGCAATAACTCAATTAGCTCATCATAAAAATCTTTCTTAATAGCAACATCGCGATCTTTTTTAGACACTTCGCCCGAATATTGAAACAGAACCTTAAACCCAGACGAACTTGATGTTGCAAACAACGCATCCTCGCGATCAAACAACATCACAAGCAAATGTTCCTTTTTCAAAACCGACTCATCAAGACGTTTACGCATCAAAATACTCCACGTATCCTTTTGTAATGTGAAATTTTGTTTCTCTTCAATAGAAATAGCTTGATATGAACCCGTTGGAGCATCCTCTATCCCACTAACCACCTTTCCATTAATTCGTGTCTCAGAACCAGTATACTCAACCGTTTCCACCATAACACTACAGACAAACGTCTTCTTCACCGACTTCGCATTCTCTCCTTCTCCAATCTTCACTTTACGTGAAGTAAGTGAAGCAAGCGTATCCCCAGGTTCAATCAGCTCACTTGCATACCACAAATCATCTTGATCTTGTGGCAGCAATTTTACCGTCCCTTTCTTGAAATCACTTTGAATAATAATCATCTCATAAAACCCGCCAATATATTCTCAAGATACTCTCAACAAAACTAAAAGAAATCACCTATAAAAAGTATTCGAAACAAAACTACTCATACCCATCACCTAAAACTATAAATTTTCCCCTTAAATCAAAGCATGGAACATTCAAAGACACCCGCAAATACTCTCGAACTGAATTTATAATACCTCTTCGCAGCGAAGAACGTACAAACCCATCTTCTTCCCATTCTTCCAACACCAACCCCAATACTTGCTCAAGATGACTAACTCGAAGAGACTGCCCAACTAAAATATTCTTCAGATCGTTTTTCGACTGCCAAGTATCAAAACTCAACGCTCCATAGATATGAGCAGCAGTAGCTCTAGGTAAATCAACACGAGGTTCATTCACACCATAAATAATTGCCATATATCTCAACAAAAAACGTCTAAAACCAAAAGCCCATTAAAAAAAACTAGAAAAAATAGAAAAAAACAGACTTACTCAGATACGGTAATAACTCCTTCACCAGCATACGCTAAATTCCAAAAGTTATACGTTCCCGCTTCGGTAAATCTATATTGATAAAACTCACCAGGAACTAAAAGTGGGGAATTAATAAAATCACGAGTTTGATCTTTTTGAAATGTCACCATAATTTTCTTCTCAGAAACATCCTTATTCGTCCACACCACACTGTCCCCAATCTTCAACTGAACATCGGTAACGCTAAACCCTTCCTTACCAAGAATATCAACACCAACAAGTTGAACCGTATTAACCGGTAAAACAGGTTCCATCACAGGTTTAGGTACAGGACGTGGTTCCCGATAGACACTAGCACCAGTTAAACCAGTCCCCATATCACCCAAACCTTTAGGAAGTGCCACATATAATACACCTAAAGCAATAATTGCTACAACGATTAAAACAAAAAGAGTTTTCTTTTCCATAATTTCACAAACGCACAATTGCTTAAAAAACCTTGTGATAGTTTAAACTACATTTCTAAAACCACCTCACTCAACAAGCCATCTTCTAATAACCCCAAAAAATACAAATTTATTGCTAAAATACAACACTAAAGAACAAAACAACCCCAAATAACATTCTCCAATAGCTACTTAAATGAAAACTCAAAACCAACCACGAAGTTTTCTCATCTCAACCCACTCCACACTACGTTTCATAAGCCCAGCAACCAATCCACACAAAACATGAGAACCAGAACAAATCACCCCATCACGTTCTCCTAGACTAATAATCATGGTACGTGATTGTGGAGTATACAAATTCAACTCCTCACCTTTTTCTAACGCAAGAATATTATGAACAACAACCTTCGCCTGTGCTTCGGCACTCTGAGCAAGTTTCTCCTCAACAATTGCACTCACATCACCCGCAACAAAACACCGCACCTGCCCCTTTAATTGCAACGTAGACTCAACCTCAATACCACCAGACAACAAAACGCAAGACGAAAAAGCAGGAGAATTAACAAGACACTCATTTGAAGCCTTTATTCCCGTACACCAAAATGCCAAATCACATGTAAAATGGCGACCAGAAACGGTAGAAAAGACTTTCCCAGAAGATTCCTTAACACGTTCGTTAAAAACAATCTCAACATTTTTTTTCAAAAGAAACGCTGTAATATACTCTCTAGCGCGAAGCGGTAACCGATCACATAACTGCATACCAGAATGAATCAAAATCACTTTTTTATCCGGATACCCACAAGCAATCTCCGCTGCCAACTCAACTCCAACCACACCACCACCAATAATGATGACTGACTCAGCAGATGAAAGATGTGAAGAATACTGAGTCAACTCGCGAGACCGATTCGCAAGAACCATTCGCTCATTCTTAATTGGTGTTGCATAATGCGATCCTGTCGCAATAATAACATAATCGCAAGCAATCTTTGTACCACTAACATCAACAACCAACTGTTCTCCAGATCCTTTTTCTAACTTTGAAACAATACCTTGAACATATCGTGCTTTCTTCAAATAAGAAACATGTTGCAACTCAATAGCCTTTCCATGAGACGGTTCAACCAGCGTGCGTAGAACTGAAGGAGTAAACTCAAAATAATCCTTAGAATCAATTAGAACCGTATCAAAATGAGACTCTAACTTGCGAGCACAATAGGATCCAGCAAATCCTCCCCCGATAATAATTAATTTTTTCATAATCCAGTAGAGAATATTATTTTATTTTAATGAATTACACAAAGTTCTCTTTATTAACTTGTCTCACAAAAATCTGCAAAAAATTAAAACTCTACCTCAACTTAAAAATCTGAAGAAAATAACTTAAAAAAGAAAAAAGAAAAATCTCAACTATTTACGCACGTACACTACACGCACCAGGCCCACTTAAACCAATACTTACAAGTCCTAGCAAAGCAAGAACGTGAAACAACAATCCACCCATCCCTGCAGCAACATTCCCTGCCATCGATGGAACAACAACTGCAAAAATAGCCACTAACATCACAATTACAAGCGGAGGTACTGCAAATTTCGTTTTAAACCCACTAATGAGCATCAAACCACCAATAATTTCAACTGCAATCAACACCCATGTAAGAGCAAACACAAACCACCAAGTAGGATCCATATCAAATATTTGACTAAGCATACCCGTCACCATTGCAGGATTCAACAATTTCATAACACCAGGTACCAAAAACAACACTCCTAAACCAACACGAAGAACAGTCGGCGCATAACGAGCACACTTTAAAGAACACATTTCCTTTTTTTCAGATTTCATTTTCCCCTCCAAAAACCATAGCAATACGGAATAATCAAAGTAAACCAAAGAGGATTATATACCTTACGGAGTAGAAAAATATCTAAAATTCGATAAAGTTACCAACAAAAGAAAAAAAACAAGAAGAGAAACAAAAATTACTTCTTCTTAGCGCTAGGCATAATTCTAAACATAGTAGTAGCACACTTAGCACAAGAGCCTTTCATAGCTTTTCGCTTAACTCCACCCTTGCCATTCATATCAACTTCTTTAGCGTTCTTCATCTCTGACTTCGCCTTACATTTAACACAATATCCTTCAACAGCAGCCATGTTTACACCTCTTTATTATGAAGCACTTAAACCTCAATAATACACAAAGCACTCACACTGGAATAAAAAGGTTTCGCTAATTTAAGCCTAAAAATCCGTAATTTAAGCTAAAAACACATCACAAAAAAACAGGCACTTAATCACAACAAAGAAACAGTAGAAGAAAAGAGAGTGAGAAAGAGCGGAAAAAGAAAAAAACAAACTTCACTTCACAATCTCAACCGTGGTCTTAAATTGTTCCGTCGTATGTGTGACATTGGCAACCGCAGAGACAAACTCCACTTCTCGAGCTCCTGTAACCGCAATCAAATCGCCTCGTGCTTTCTCAAACAGCCCACTATCAACTCCCTCTAAACCACCAACAGCAATGCGAAGCACAGCAAGTGGCTCTTTCATTGACCATTTATTCTCCGATTTATATTTACGAACAGTGGTAATAACATCAACACACATATCTCCGACCTTCTCAACTTCGGCATCTAAAAACTGATCCGGAACAATTGGCCAACTACTAACATGCAAACTAACCATTTCCTCGGATGTAGCGTAGCGCATCTGATAAATCTCTTCCGTGATATGTGGCATAACAGGAGCCATAGTTTTCAAAACTCCAAGAAGAGCAGTATCAAGTGAAAATTGAGCACTAACCCGGCCCGAAACCCCACGTACTTGCGGATTATACAACCTATCCTTAACAATCTCTAAATAATTATCACAGAGCGCATGCCAAAAGAACATTTCCACTTCAACCTTCGCCTTCGCATACTCAAGGGCATCAAAACGAGCAGTAGACAATGTAATCATCTTATGCAACTTACTAAGCAACCAACGATCAAACAATTCAAGACCATCAACTTGAACCATACCGCTCACAACTCCCTTCTTCAAGGTCTCCGAAGCAACCGTGCTCTTATAATCCTGTAAATGCAGAGTAGAAAACTTCATCACATTCCACAATTTAGTTACAAATTTCTGACCAGTCATTAAATCTTTATCTTGAAATGGCATATCATCCCCAAGCGTAGCTCCAGCCGCCCAAAATCGAAGTGCATCAGCAGAATATTTGACAATCATTTCTTGCGGCTCAATAATATTCCCAAGCGATTTAGACATTTTACGCCCAGATGGATCTTGTGCGTGACCCGAAATCATAACTCTCTTCCACGGTGCGCGACCAAAATGGAAATAGGATTTCACAACCGTATAAAACAGCCACGTACGAATAATATCATGTGCTTGCGGTCTCAAATCAAACGGCGCATCGCGATGCACCACATCATACTCACCCTTATGTGCCCAGTTTGATGAAATCTCAGGAGTAATCGATGACGTTGCCCATGTATCTAGTACATCCTTCTCACCAACAAACGAAATAGAACCACACCCACACGGTCGAGACGGCATCGTAAGCGAAGGATCAACTGGCAAATCAGCCACGTCAGGTACAGTTATCGCTGAACATAACGAACAGAACCACACAGGTATAGGAATACCAAATGGTCTCTGACGAGAAATACACCAATCCCACCCTAAATTCTCAACCCAATGATCATAGCGTACTTTCATATGTGCAGGATACCACTCAATCTCGGAACCAACACGAAGCAAATCAGATCGAGCATCTAGTACACGGATATACCACTGTTTCGTCTTCAAAAACTCAATTTCAGTTTTACAGCGCTCATGTACATTCACCGCATGCACAATCGACTTCTGAGATATTAAAAATCCCTTTTCACGTAAACTCTCAATAATTTTCACGCGCGCATCCTTAATCTTTAACCCAACAAACGCACCAGCAAGCGCATTCATCTTTCCGTATTTTTCAAACACGACTCGAAGCGGAAGTTTATGTTTATGCCATTTCTCAACATCTTCCTTATCCCCAAAGGTACACACCATCATAAGACCAGTACCTTTGGTTATATCAACAGACTCATCACAAATAATAGGAACAGAATAATCAAAGTGTGGCACAATAGCCATCTTCCCATGCAACGCAACATATCGAGCATCATCAGGATGACAACAAAGCGCAACACATGCAGGAATCATCTCAGGCCGAGTCGTTGCTATAACTAATTTTTCCCCCGTAGCAGCAACTGAAAATGCAATCTCATTAAAATGTGATGGCAACTCCACACTCTCAAACTCTGCTTGCGCAATAGCCGTCTGACAACTCACACACCATGCAACCGGAGATTCTTGAGAATAAATTTTTCCTTTGTGAAATAAATCAATAAAAGATGCTTGACTAGAAATTTGACAATGTCTACTAATAGTAGAATAAGAACGACTAAAATCGCAAGACATACCAATATCTTTCCAACTTTGAATAAATTTAGGTTTCTCAACCGCAACTACTTCATTACATATCTGAACAAACGCAGCTCGATCAACCTGATTTGCATTAATATTACGACTCTTTTCAATTAATCGTTCAGTTGGAAGACCATTATCATCTGTTCCAAACGGGAAAAACACATTCTTTCCTTTCATACGCATGTAGCGAGCAACCACATCTTGTTGAGTATACGAAAAAGCATGTCCCATATGCATCTTGCCAGATACCGTAGGTGGCGGAGTATCAATAGAAAACATTTCTCGGGTCAGATCAGCATGAAATGCAAAGACCTCCTTATCAGACCAATATTGTTGCCACTTTTTTTCTGATAATTGAGCATTATAATTCTGAGCTGGTTCCATAATCCAAACCATCCAAGTCGCTCTTTAAATAATTTCCCGCAAATATAACCAACCACACAACTCAAAACCATATCTCCTACCAAGTAAAACATTTTAAACCATCATTTGTTATACCAAAATCATGTTACCACTTGACGCATTTAAAGTAAAGGTTGAAGCAGACCAAAGACAGAGAACACAACTCGATGTTACACTTGAGCAACTTGCAGCTAATAGCGGCGCTCAGTACATGTTAGAACAAGCAACTGAAATTCGAACTCTCTGTAATAACCCGCTTGTATACCAAGGAAAGCCAATTGTACCTAGATCTGTAGAAGTAACCATTGCACTCTTCGAAAAAAACCTGTACATAAAAAATATTCAATTAGAGTATATGGATAGTCAAACCAGAAGAAACCATACCACGGACATGACTTACAGTGACTTTATACAAATCGCAGCATCCCGAAAAAAATAAAATCAATAAAACCAAGTTTATATATTCAAACGAAAATAAACCACAAACTTACAAAATCACCATACCCGCGGAATAAACTTCCACTTTACCTTCTTCTTATATTCCACATAATCAGCATCTAACGATAAATGTCTCTCTTCAGTCAATGCTCGAAAGAAATACACCACTGTCCAAAACAACATTCCAAAAAAATATGGCCAACTAAGCAACGGGAGCAACGTAATCCACCACAAACTAATCTTACTTACATACGCAGGATGCCGAACATACCGATACGGACCGCGTTCAACTATACCCCGATTGGTCAAATTTGATGCCCGCGTCCCAAGTGCCAACGTCGCCCATACATACACACAAAGCAACAGCAACACAACAACCCGAGCAACCAACGTCACCCATTCACTTGAGAACGAAAACGAATCTCTTGCTCCCCACGGCACATACTGTCCAACAAGAGAATTAAAAGGAGGATAACACACAAGTGCAACTGCCCACCCAAAAAAAGTGAACTCAACCGAACGCACCACATTACCAAACACCGAACTCTCAACTAAATACCCAAATGTAAACACAAGCGTATCAATAGTAAATAACAAAATCAATGCAAACCCATACCATTCAACAAGAGGGGTACCCAACAAAACAGTAAAATTTGAAATCAAAAATTGCACCATCAACGGCAAAAAAAAGAACTTCACCAAAATAAACAAGAACGCAGTACGCTCAGTTGTATCAATATCACCTCTTCCTCTTGTAATCTTTTGAATAAGATGCCACACATACAAGAACGCTAGCACCGATTTTGAATACGTTACATCAACCACTCGCCATAAAAAATTCCGACTCTTTCGAAGAAAAAAGAGAAAATACAGAGGATACCCAACCCCATATAGCAACACCACCCCATATAAAATATTAACAGCAAGAGGAGATAAAAAAGACTGATAAAACGAAACGAAATGATACACCCCAATACACAAAGTAATCCAAAATAGAGTAGCAATATAATTAAGAGCAAACAACCGAAGCGACCCATACTTAGTCAGCCTATCTAAATCACGACCCTCCATCTAACACACACCCTCAAACTATTAACACCTAAAGTGATCTATAAATCTTGCCGAAATGGTGCAATTGATAAAAGTCGTGAAGTATCTCCCTCAATGCGCGCAAGAAAATCAACTTTATTTTCTCCTTCTCGAACAGTTGTATTCAAACAAGTCAGCAAGTCATGCGTCAGTTTATACTCCGTATCATAATCAAATGTACTCAACTGCTGCATATGCTCTGAAATAACATCCTCTTCAATCTTCGCAGGATCCCGCTCGCCTAGTTGAATCTCTTCAAACTGTTTTGATTCTAATTTAGATGTGTGCGTCATCACAAACAATGCTCCGCGTTCATACAACTGAGCAAAAATATCCTTCCATGCAATATCTGATGGTTTCCCATGCTCCAAAATACCTTCCAACCGAATCGTAATCACATGGCCAGATACATCACGAAGTAAACTCTGCTGAACCTCATAGGCCATAATATCTGCTGACTTGCCCGCACATTTCAAATACACAGCCGTATGTGGAACAATCTTAAGAGGAACAAACTGAACTCGTTGTGTATGCCCCTCCACACTCATACTCTGACCTTCAACCCCATCAACGCCCCGTTGGTTTTCCTCAACATCCACTATATAGTACCCACCACGCCCAAATTCCTCAAGCTCCGAAAAATTAGCTGGAAACAAAGCACCAGTATATGTTACCATCTTATACCCTTCATCAAGAAACGACTTCTGAGTTGGATGATGGATATGCCCACCAGCATAATAATCAAAACCCTTTGGTAAAAACGTAACACTCTGCGAATCAATCATAGAAAGCGTCGTAGGCAACATCTCCGCAATCGTTGTATGAAACATAAAAATCGAATAAACATCAGATCGAGACCCCATCAACTCGAGCGACTCCCGGTGTAAATTTTCATAATAGAACTTATCAAGCATCCCTCTGCGACCTAGAATTCCCGTAATATGAGCACCCGTCTTAGAATCCACTGTGAAAGTTAGATGTAACTCCTTCGAATCCTGATCTACGCGACCCTTACACACATTGCGAAGCAGTCCCGCATTCTCAAGAACATCTACCATCGTTTTCCCACTTGGAGAAAAATCATGCGAACCAGCAATGGCATACAATGGAATCCCTGCTAGCGACAACTCCCTAAGTTTGCGAGCAACAATTTTCAACACATCAAGTGAAGGAAGCGACGTATTAAACAAATCCCCAGCAAACAAAATGAAATCAACTTTGGCCGCCATACAATCATCAATCGCCCGAAGAAACGCTTGCGTAGAAAGATCTCGCATCTTCTCCTCTCTCCACGACCCTAAATGCAAATCCGCTAAATGTGCGTATCGAAAACCCATATCATCACCATAAAATAAAATTAATTAAACCAACAAAACTACACGAATACTCCTAAGTAAACCAATTACCACTATCTAAACCAATAAAACCAATACTACTTAAAAACAATTATGGTACACAATAAGGGATATCAAATCAAAAAACCCAATCCATCCCAAACCTTTATAAACAAAACCAAAAAATATACTTTAAGTTACCAATGAGCAAGTGTTTGCGAGGTACAGAAATGTATTCTCGAAGTAACCGTATCCAAAAAGCTCAAGTAATAAAAATCACATTATAGGGGGAAAATACTATGGCAGACGACGCAAGAATTTTAGAAGCAGTTGAAGTAGCTCGAAATACCGGAAAAATTCGAAAAGGTGCAAACGAGACAACAAAGGCAATTGAAAAAGGAGAAGCAAAACTTGTTGTATACGCAGCTGACGTAACACCAAAAGAAATTATCATGCATCTCTCCCTTCTTTGTAAGGACAAGAACGTACCTTGCCATGAAGTAGCAAAGAAAGAAGATCTCGGAGCAGCAGCAGGTCTAGCAGTATCAACTGCAGCAATTGCCATCGTCAAAGAAGGAGACGCAAAGAGTTCTATTGATTCACTTCGAGCATAGGTAATTACACATGGCAGCTCCAAAAAAATCAGAGGCAGCTCCTCAAGGAAATCCTGGAAAAGGACAACAAGAAGAGCGAATTGAAGGTGAAATCAAATTTACAGATGCAACTCCAGCAGAAGTAAAAGAGATTGTATCACGAGCAGGAACCCGTGGCGAATTAACACAAGTAATGTGTCAAATTTTAGACGGGCGAGACAAAAACAAAGCAATCCGACGAAACGTAAAAGGCCCAATTCAAATAGGAGACGTACTCATGCTCTTAGATACTGAACTTGAAGCACAAAAACTCGGCGGCGCACGACGTGGCGGCTCAAGCAGCAGCAGCAGCGCAACACGAAAATAAGGTGACTTCCCATGACAAAATGCAGCTTTTGTGGTAACGAAATGACTCAAGGAACAGGAAAAATGTTCGTATACAGCAGTGGCAAGATTGACTTTTACTGCACCAACCGATGTGAAAAGCAAATCCATAAATTACACAAAAAACCAAGTGCAACCAAATGGACTAAAACATATCATGACGAGCACAAAAAAGGCGATCGAATCAAAGCCGAGGACAAAAAAACAGCACCAGTAAAGAAAGTAAAAGTCCAAGACGAATAAAACAATAAACCAAATTTAATTTTTTTCTTTTATTTTTATCCCATCAAAAGATAATAAGCATCCCTTTTCAAAATACAAATTTCAAATTAATTTACAATAGGAGGCCTCCAAATGATAGAACGCAGTTTAGTATTACTCAAACCAGACGCAGTAAAACGCGGCCTAATGGGCAGAATTATCAGCCGCTTTGAAGACGCAGGTCTCAAAGTAGTAGGTAGCAAAATGGTATGGATTGATGATAAACTCGGTCGACATCACTACGATACTATTGGTCAAGTAGGAGTTCGTCGTGGCGAAGCTGTTCTTCAAAATGTTCTGGTCTTTATGCAAAGTGGTCCCGTTATGGCACTTTGCATTGAAGGCGTAAATGCAGCTGACAACATTCGAAAAATAGTAGGATCAACTGAACCAAAGGGAGCAGCCCCGGGAACAATTCGTGGTGACTTTGCCCATATGAGTTACGGATTCTCTGATAAGCAAGGCAAAGCTATTGAAAATTTAATTCACGCATCTGGTAATTCAGACGAAGCCAAACTCGAAGTATCACTTTGGTTTAAAGATACTGAACTTCATACTTACAAAACTGCCCACGAACAACACGTATTATAAATAAAGATTTATAACTACAATTTTTTTTATTTAATTTAAATTCTTCAGAGCACTTTGCAAAAAGCAGTTTGTCACATTTTAATTGCACCACGAGGTGCAAAAATAAGCTTAAACGGCGCCGTTGCAAAGTGCTCTTTGATAACTTTGCCTAATTTTTATGAATTATGCAAAGTTCTCTTCAATTTATCTTGCTTCAATTTATTTTTCTTTTTACTGTTCCACCAAATAACTCCAAAACACACCAAAATCAAACTCCAATTTAAAATCATAAACCAAGGTTCTCCCCAAGAAATTCCAGGGAAATGCCAATCTGAAAAGGGATACAAAAACGGAGTTGGCAAAAAATTACGTGAGTGTGTAGGTATATCAATGAGGATATGCATTGGCCACATCAAAACGAAAAGTGGAAACCGAGAACGATAAATCACCCACAAAAAACCCATCACAATCCCAGCAATAATCAAACTGTGACTAATTCCATAGAGTGTAAAGACCCACGCAGGAATGTTTCCAACCTGAGGCGCACCAAAACTCCCACCGGACACCAACATATAGACCAAATAAATAAACCAAGACAGTAAATCAGGCAATACACCAAAAAACATTGCATAATATCGATGTCTTGCAACCATACTTCTATGAAACACAATAAAACTCCACGCTGCATGTGCAAAAAAGTCCATAACTCCAACAAGAAATGAAACTTAATAAATTTATACATCCAAACAGTCATGGAAATATGTGCCTTATCCACAGCCAAAACATTTAAAAAACAGCCCCTGTCCCACTCTCTATAAACAAGTACCCAAAAATCAACGTACTAACATGTGAGTAATCACATAAAATAATACTAACGAGGTAACACACAAAATGGCAGAACGAATGGTCGACAAAGTAATGCGCATCACGCAAACCCCAAAATATATTCGAAACATTTGTACATCCGCTCACATTCATCACGGAAAAACAGCATTTACTGATAATCTCCTAGCAGCTGCAGGTCAAATGTCATCAAAAGCAGCAGGCGACTTAGAAGCTGGTATGGCAACATGGCTTCATGCAGACGAGCAAGAACGACTCATGACAGTTGACGCAGCAAACGTATCCATGGTACACGATTTCAACGGACATGAATACTTAATCAATTTAATTGATACACCTGGGCACGTTGACTTTGGTGGAAACGTAACACGTGCAATGAGAGCAATTGATGGAACCGTTGTTCTTATTTGTGCCGTTGAAGGTGTAATGCCACAAACTGAAACCGTTATGCGTCAAGCCATCAAAGAACGTGTAAAACCAGTTCTATTCATTAACAAAGTAGACCGACTCGTAAAAGAATTGAAACTAGGACCAGAGCAAATCGCAGCAAGAGTGATGGCATTGGTAACCCAATTCAATACCATGATTGAATCCATGGCTGAGCCACAATTCAAACAATCTTGGAAAGTGAGCGTTCAAGACGGATCAGTTGCCTTTGGTTCAGCTCGTGAAAACTGGGCGTTATCCTTTCCATACATGCAAAAGAAAGGCATCAAATTCTCTGACGTCTTAAAAATTTACGAGTTAGAAGGTCAAGAACGAAAAGACTGGGTGTGGGAAAACGCACCACTTCATGAAGTGATTCTTGATATGGTAATCAAACATCACCCAACCCCAATGGAAGCACAAGTGTACCGTATTCCAAAGATGTGGCACGGTGACTTTGAATCCGACCTTGGAAAAGATCTTATGAATTGTAATCCACAAGGAAAACTAGCATTCGTAATAACACGTATTGTAATTGATCCACGTTCAGGAAAAGACATCTCAGCAGGTAGAATTTTTAGTGGAACAATTCGAGCAGGACAAGAAGTATGGCTAAACAACGCAAAGCAAAAACAACGCGTGCAAAACGTATACATCTACAACGGAGTTAAACCAGAGATTATGGAATCCCTTCCAGCAGGTAACGTACTTGCCGTTTCAGGTGTCATCGGTTTTGCCGGAGAAACCATAACTGAAAGTGAAGAACATCCATTCGAAGAATTAAAACACATCTTTGAACCAGTTATTACAAAAGCAATTGAACCAAAAAAACCAGGCGATCTTCCAAAATTAATTGAAGTACTAAAAAAAGTATCTCGTGAAGACCCATCAATTAAAATTGAAATCAACGAAGAGACCGGACAAAACTTAATGAGTGGTATGGGAGAACTACATCTTGAAATCATTGAAAACCGTATTGTCACTGAAAAAGGAGTTGAAGTAAAAACATCACCTCCAATTGTAGTATATCGGGAAACCATAACCAAAGACTCACCAGAAGTAGAAGGAAAATCACCAAACAAACACAACAAACTCTACTTCAAAGTGTCCCCACTTGACCCAGTAATAGCTAAAGGTATCAAAGAAGGAACCATTCCAAACGGACGCTTCAAAAGAAAAGACGAGCAAGTCATCGCATTCTTAAGAGAAAACTTAGGATGGGATGCAAAACAGGCAGGTCAAGTAAAAGCATCATACGAAGGAAACTTATTCATTGATCAAACTCGTGGTATCGTATACATCAACGAAATCATGGAATTGGTTCTTGACATGTTTGAAGACGTTATGAAGCACGGACCTCTTTGTAAAGAACCATGTGTCAACGTTGCTGTAAGTTTAACCGATTGTACCTTACACGAAGATGCAATTCATCGTGGTCCAGCACAAATGTATCCAGCCGTACGTGAAGGAATTAGAGGCGCCATGATGGCAGCTGGTCCATCCATGTTTGAACCACTTCAAATCATGCGACTTGAAGCACCTGTTGAATACACAGGAGAACTCTCAAAACTCGTATCATCCAAGCGAGGTCAACTCCTTGAAATGAACCAGGAAGGAGATCAAACAGTAGTCCTTGCTAAACTCCCAGTAGGAGAAATGCTTGGATTTAGTAACGACTTAAGATCCGCAACCGGTGGCCGAGGCAGCTCCTCACTCCAAGACCAAATGTTTGAAAAACTACCTTTTGAACTTCAAGAAAAAATCCGAAACGGGATCATCCAGCGTAAAGGATTATCGTCAGGAGAACTCGGAGCATAGGGTCACAACCCATTTTTTCTTTTTTATTTACTTCTTATTTTTAACAAAAATACACCATTCTAATAAACATAAAAAAGTTAAAAAAATATCACTTTCAAAATAAACATCACTTTCGTTTAGAATTATTTTTATGAACCTTAAGATTTTTTTTCATAAAAAATGCATGAATCACATATAACGTCAACGCAATAATCATCAATAATGCGACAACCGACACAATGGTAGAATTATACTCGGAAAGACCAACATCATACCCTACATTTGATCTAATGAAATTTGTTTGATCAATCACCAAAGCAAGTGAAAAAGCTGCAAGTGCCAAACATAAAGGATATAATGTCCTAGAACCAAACAATAAAAGCAAAACTGTAAGCATCAATAAAAACAAACCATAATCAAAATGATGCAACTCTAAACCAAAAATCACCGGGTTTGGGTCATAAAACTGAACACTCACCCTAATAATAAAAATGGTAAGAATCATCACACTCAAAAAAAAACCTAATTTATGATGCAATTCGAGATGTTCTAATCTCTTTATCCAATTAAACATAAATAAACTATGATTTAATCATTTAAAAACATATCTAACACGTACCAGAAAAGCAAAAAACTAAGAAAAAATAAACTTAAAAAATCTAAATAATATCTTCTTCAGCTACAACAATATAATCGCCTGTTGCAATAACTGCTGAGAATGGAATTAAAATTTGTCCGTCTCGAGTCTTCTCAAGTTCCATTCGATCAATGTAAGTAGTAGGATTTCGTAGAATCATATGAATAATTTCGCCAGATCCAATTTCGAAAATTAAATCTCCAACTTCGCCAAACTTCTTACCCGACTTAGAAACAATTGTTTTTCCTAGAAGCTCTTTTGAGTATGTTTTATCTCTTTCTGCCATAATGTGAGTCACCTTCTTTTTACTCGTTACGTGATTTTCAAGCGGGACAGTTGATATATAAAGTTTACGGTGAGACAGTAGATATATGGAAACAGTGCTAAAAGACTATTCTCAACCATCACCAAATAACACCTTACTAACACCTAAACAACGAGAAAAACACTCACCCAAACAACCGAATAAAAATAAGACAAAAAATAAAGTCTACTTATTATAGAAAACTTCTCTAACTTCTCCCTTCCAATCGCGAGCTAGACGCTCAAACCCCACAATATCAAGCTTATTATCCTTAGCATACAGGTGCTTAGAAAGCTTAGCCTCAACATCTCGTGCTACTCGCTCAAACTTCTCAACTGGATTATAGCCACCCTTAGCTATTTCCCGAACCAAATGTTCAGAACTTTCTCGAAACGCCACTCCAAATTCAGCCACAAACGCTTCCCGCGTTTTAGCTGCTTCAAGATAACCACCTGGGTTATTACTTAATGGCTTATTTCGATTTGCCCTATTAAACGCCTTAATGAGCTTTATTTCATACTCCAACAGAAAATCCTGTGTAATCATTGTTTCACCCTCTTTTACTATTATAATAAACAACCAAGAAAATTCAAACTTATAAGCTTATATGCTATGCGCCATATATTACCCATTTTTAGTGATATAGCATTATCTGAAAGGACGAACCTTTTTATTCAAATATTTCAACCTTTCAGTATAGATGTCAAGACTAATAAAAAACCAACCTGAAAAAAACCACATCAAACCAACAAAAAAGCCTGACACCACACCAAATTGTTTATTTATTCAAAAATCAAGGCATTTGATCAAGTACTGTCTTAACCCGTATAGCATCTTTAAGCTGAGTAACGACATGAGAATTCTGTTCCAATAATTCCTGAGTGCGAGCTACATCAAGAGTATGCAACCCTTGAATTTTATCAAATAGTGATAAATCAAGCTCAATACAACGATTAATAACACTCAAATTAATCTCTCTACGCCACTCATGATCCTTATCATTAAGAACTTTAATCAACTCTAATAATTTTTCAAAAGAATGCGTTATGCTTGAGAGTAAAAGTTCAGTATTAGTCGCATCAAGTACCTTAGTAAAAAGATTCTTACTCTTAGGATTAACTAACGGAGACAACTCACTAAGCAAATCCTCAAAAGGAGCAATAAGTGTATACATATCATGAATTTCTCGCTTCTGAATACTACCCTCTTCAACCTTAGCAATCAACCGCGTTGAATTTTGACGAAAAAGCAAAAGCGAAGACCGCAACCGATTAATCTTCTCAAAAAAAGAAATTTCATAAATCTCCGTAAGAATAATATCCTGCTTTATCGAAATCAACTTTGAAGTGACCATAGCCAAAAGTAACAGACAAAACATCACTTCCATAACAGAAAGAACTTTAAAAAAACCAACCGGAACAACATCGCCAAACCCCGTTGTTGTTGCTGTTACAAAACTAAAATAAATATTATCCCATAACCCCAGAACTGGTTTTTGACTAAGAGTATATGTTAAATGTGCAGATGGCCCGGAAAAAAAGTAAAAGACAAATCCAAACAAAACAACCATCCCAACCCACATAGATAAAATATGCCAGAACTGAACACGATCATGCCAAGTGGTAATTCGATCATGTTTCAAATTAGCAAGTAATTCTTGAATAGGTACAAACTCATGAATAGGAGCTAAATGATGTTGAATTGGCTCTAATGTGATAGAACCAGAAATTTTCTTTGACCAAGCCGTGGGATTAAACCGTTTCATCTATACCTCAACCGCCCCATCCTACAAAATAAACAGATACAGTACCTTATAAGCTTTATGTCCATACCTGTTCTGTAGAAAAAGTCAACCCCCATTCTTAAAAATCAATGATTATAAAATAAACAAAATTAAAAACAAAAAAAAACTAATACGAACCCCATAGAGACCTGCTTCGACGTCCTAAATATTGCAAATAATCTTGAACCTCTTCTTGGGACCCTTCTGGGAAGGATACGCTTGTGTCAACATAGCGCCTCGTCAAATAATCAGTAAAATCCACCACCGCAGACCCCGTATCTTCAACAGGCTCTGCCGTAACAGCAGCATACGGATCTATCTCTGAAACATCTTCCGTCACCGCTAAATCATAATCTGTTGAACTCAAATCTAAATCATAAATATGAGATAGCATAACACCAAGAGCATCAAGTGGAGTATAGTCTCGTCCAGATCCAACCGTAGCGGCATCACGAAGTAAATCATCAAGCGCATACGAAACATCGCTAGTGTGAATAAGTCCATATGGACCATCCATTTCGAGAGAAGGGGGAGGTTCTTCAACATCAAGAACATCTATAATTGAATTCATATAAGCATTGTCACCTTAGTTACTACAATCATATTAAGCTAGTATATAAGTTTTTGTTTTTAGATGCAAGAAAACAATTTTCTCGTCGAAAAATATAGTAATAAAAAAGAAAAAGAGTATAAAAAATAAGTGAGAAAATAATATCAGATAAAAATTATAGACGACAAAAGAATAAATTATAAATTATCAAATACCTAATCAAAACAAAAAACATTACTCAATTACAACTAAAATTACTAATTGGTTATTATTCAAATTTACAAAACAATGACGCACGGTGTCCAAAGGTTTAAAATCCCTCAAAAAGTATAACCCCTAACTAAAACAAAAAATAGAGGAAGAAATCATGAGTCAAGACGAAATAATATGCATAGGAGCAAGTGCACACGATACCCACATTTACGTGAACGAAGCACACACACACCGCAGCGCAACTGAACATACAACAGACCTCGCACTTCCATTTGGTGTAAAACTTAACTGTCAATCACTAACCCATACCATCGGCGGCAATGCCGCTAACGTCGCAGTAGGACTAACACGTTTAGGATTCAAATCATTCCTCATCACATGGATAGGTCAAGATGACCAAGGGAAATTCATTACCTCTTGTCTCAAAAAAGAAAACATCAAAACATTCGCAACAACACTGCCAACTTCAAACCAAAGCATCATCCTTCATTGTAACGCAGAACGAACCATTATAGCCCACCACCCAAATCACAAATATAAAATAAGCAAAGATCATGATACGAACCACATTTACTTATCATCCATGGGACAAGGCTCTGAACACATTATAGCGAACCTTCTAAAACAATCACAACAAGGAACTCTGAAAACACTTGCTTGGAACCCTGGTAATTATCAAATAAACATGGGTAAAAAGATTATTCCACTCTTAAAAAAAACAACTATTCTATTCCTGAACAAAGAAGAAGCAATACTTTTACAAAAAACCACAAATCAAAACCAAGAATCAAACCATCATCATGACCATCCAATAGAACTACTCGCAACCAAAATCCAACACCTTGGACCATCAATTGTGATCATAACAGACGGGAAAAAAGGGGCATGGGTCTCAACTAACAACACATCTCACCATATAGAAGCCTCCCAGGTAAACGCAATTGATGCAACCGGAGCAGGTGACGCCTTTGCCGCAGCATTTTATGCAACCTACTTACGACAAGGAACCACCACGGAATGTCTACGCGCAGGAACACACAACAGCAGCTCCGTAATTCAGCAAATTGGAGCTCAACCTGGTCTTCTTACCGCAAAAGAACTGGCCCATAAAATCATGACCAACACCATTTCTGTACGGCAAATTCCCTAACAAAGAACCCTACATTAGATACCAAGAAAAACCAACTATAAACCTAATCCTTCAGTACCGCATCTATCGCTATACGCAAAACCTTAACTTGTCTATGAGATTCATATCGTTTAAGAGGCAAGACCAACAACTCTCGAATATGATTAAACTGCCACCCGCAATCAGAATCAAACCGAGTCTGCATTGCAGTAATCATCGGCTCAAGTAAATGCAATGGGGTATGCGTAATCAAATATGCCGCATCATCACTCACCCACTTCCGTGCTCGTTCTGACATTGAATCCAACATTAAATTGGAAACAAATTGATAATGATCAGCCATAAGAGCCATGCTACCATATGCACGATCGGCAGGAAACGCATGTGCATCATCTAAATAACTCTGAATAGAATTCGCAGTATAAAGTGCAAAATAACCTAAATCTTTCTGAATAGAATCACAAACAATCTCCCCCCGTCCTGGAAGTGAATTATAATGAGAAAGAACTGCTTTTATTTCATAATCTCGCGGATCAAGTAAGCCAGAACTTCCAGTATCAAGTAGTAAGGCAATATCTTCACAAACCAGACCGACAGGACCATTACCTAATACTCCCCAAGAGGATGTATAGTCCAAGGAGCCCAACGTAGGTTCAAGTTGCATAAGCTCAAAAATATCCCTTCCTTTAAAAGAATTTCCAAAAAAAGTATATGTTTCATATGCGTCATAGACAAAATCTTAACAGAATTTTTTTTAGACCAAACTCAAAAGATATAAATAGGCTCAAACACAGTCACCTAATTAGTCTAAAATAGAGGCCCCACCCGATGTTTGCAAACACAAAAACCCTACTCCAAAAAGCCCAAAAACAAGGATACGCAATAGGACATTTCAATATAAATAATATGGAAATAGTTCAAGGAGTAATCAACGCAGCAAATCAAACAAATTCACCCATCATTCTCGCAGTTTCAGAAGGAGCAATCGAATATGCAGGCCTCAACTACCTACTCAATCTCGCACAAACCGCAGCAAAAAACAGCAAAGTGCCAATAGCCTTTCATTTGGACCACGGAAAAGATCTCAACATTATCAAAAAATGCATCAACGCAGGATTTTCATCAGTCATGTTTGATGGCTCTCATCTCCCATTCGAACAAAACATAAAAATCACAAAACAAATAGTGCAACATGCTCACAAACGTGGAATCAGTGTCGAAGCTGAAATAGGAACAATCGGTGGCGCCGAAGACAAAGTATCCTCAAGGAAAATAATCTACACAGATCCAAAACAAGCAAAAGAATTCGTCCAAAAAACAGGATGCGATTTTCTCGCCGTAGCAATTGGTACAAGTCACGGTCCAAATAAATTCGAGGGACCAGCCAAACTACGACTCGACATCTTACAAGAAATACAAAAGCAAATCAAAATACCCCTTGTACTTCACGGTGCCTCTGGCGTACCAAATAATCTCGTAACCATCGCCAAAAAGTACGGCGCAACCCTCCCAAAGGTAGTTGGCGTTCCAAACGACCAAATCAAAAAAGCAATAAAACTAGGAATTTGCAAAATTAATACAGATACGGACTTACGACTCGCTTTCGACGCAGGAGTACGAAAATCGATTCAAACACATCCAAGCGATATTGACCCACGACACATACTTGCACCTGCTCGAGACCTCATAACCCAAGTAGTAACGGAACGCATCACCACATTTGGCAGCAAGAACAAAGCAAAATAAACCACCTCAGGAGACACATAATAATATGGAAATCATCATCGGTTGCGACCACGCAGGATTTACACTCAAAGAAAAAATCAAACGTCATCTCCAAAACCAATTCTACCACGTAACCGACCTCTCACCAAAATTAATCGAAGGTGACGACTACCCTGACATCGCGTTCATTGTTGCCAAAAAAGTAGCAACCGTTCAAAAACAAAAACCCCTCACAAAAAAATCAACGAAAAAAGACCTCATTAACCCACATATAACCAACCAAGAACCAAAAGGAATCCTCATCTGTGGGAGCGGAACCGGCATGGTCATAGCTGCCAACCGCGTAAAAGGTATCCGCGCATCCGTACTCTACGACACATACAGTGCCAAAATGTCAAGACATGACAACGACTCAAACATCGCATGCCTTAGGGCCAGAAAATTCTTCTCATACAAAGAAACAAAACTACTCGACCTCTGGCTCCAAACAAAATTCAGCAATATTCCGCGTCATATAAAACGAATCCAAAAACTCGACTCAAAAATATAATTTCAACAAAATATACTTGCCAACTATCCCAATCATACCAAAAAAAAACAACACACATATGAAAATAATCCCCTCCATTATGGCAAAAAGCCAAGAAGAACTAAACTCCCTTATAACCAAACTAAAAGGAACCTCAAAAGAATGCCATCTTGACGTAGTAGACGGCAAATTTGCACACAACAAATCTCTCTGGTTCAAATTCTCCCTCCCCACCACACATTCCTACAACATTCATCTCATGCTAGCTAAACAACACGACCCAATTGAATGGATAAAACAACATAAACTCACCCTCAAACACAACGATATAAAACGATACTTCACACAAATTGAAACCGTAAAAAACATCCCAGCCCTATTGCAAAAAAGCAAAAAGACAAACATCCCGATAGGATTCTCTCTCAAACCATCAACTCCCACCTCAACAATAAAACCATATATCAAGCAACTTAGCCACATCCTCATCCTTACCGTAGAACCTGGTTTTTACGGAGCGCCATTCATACCAAAAGCGCTCAAAAAAATACAACAAATCAAAAAATGGAATAAAAACATCAAAATCATCGTAGACGGCCACATCAACAACAAAACCATTCTCAAAGCCAAAACAGCCGGAGCTGACATTGCAATTGTAGGAAGCTATCTCGCAACCAGTCAAAAACCAAAACAAACAATGAAGGGATTAAAACAAATAATCAAAACGTAATCCATCTTCCCCTTCATAGACCCACTCCCGCACTGGACAACCTCACCTCACCCATTTAAACCCTCATCACATTACAAATAGTATGAAAATCCAAGATACCCCTACGCAATCAAGACCCCGTGAACGACTACAAACAAGTGGACCATCAACTCTACAAGACCATGAACTTCTAGCCATCCTTATTGGATTTGGATCCAAAAAACAAAACGTACTCGAACTAGCACAAAGTCTCATCCAAAAATACACATCAATATCAAGACTCGCACGCACCCCGTTCCAAGAACTCAAAAACACATTTGGAATAGGACCAGCACACGCTTCAAAACTTATCGCCGCATTTGAAATCGCAAGACGCCTCCAAACCCAAGAACAAACAAGGACCACTATCACATCAGCTAAAGACATCTACCTCTTAAACAAAAACAAGTTCATCGGTATCGAACAAGAAACGGTAAACGCGATATACCTTGACATCAGAAACAACATTCTCCACCAAGAAACAATAACCAGAGGCACCTTAACCAGCGTTCTCATCCATCCAAGAGAAGTATTTCAACGTGCCATCGCAAATGGCGCAGCAAGTATCATCCTACTTCACAACCACCCCTCAGGCGACTCTAGCCCATCAAAAGAAGACGAAGAAATGACTGACATCATGAAAGAATCTGGCGAAATAATTGGCATCAGCTTACTAGACCATATAATAATAGGCAAAAACCAATATTACAGTTTCAAAGAACAAGGCCTAATATAATTTCAAACCAAAAAGTATCAAAATATAACCAAAAAAGTATCATACTGGAACAAGATTTTCAAATCCATCTTTATTTACCATAAACATCTGATAACACAAGAACGAGCGTTTCTCACTCTCACGTTCAATCAACTTGGCACTCGGAACAGCATACAAAATCTGCGACCAACCCTTTGGCTTATACTTCTCTCCACTAAATGCCAAATCACCCGGTATCACTACCACTCTGTCATATAATGACGCCGCAATATCAAACGCCCACTCCGCAAGGGTCAGAGAAGGATTAATCAGTCTCTCATCCATTTGTTGAAACGCACCACAAACAACATATCCCCTATCAATAAGGCGACGATGCAAACTCAACCCATCTACGATATCATCGCCAAACGCAGGAACACTCTTGCCCTCATAAACGGATGTACCAGCAGGAGTAAAATCCTTTAAGCTAGAAACATCGCGAGGCATATCACAAAGAAATCTGATTGGAGGAACAATGCTAAAATAACTCATCGTCTTTTTGGAAAAATCGACCCCAATATTCAACAAAAACCGAGCAAAATCATCTCCGCCAGATCCAAGATACACTCTCTGACGTGAAAAATCCTGTTGTAGTAACCGATCATCAACTAAAGTATCCAAAGAATCTAAATCAGCCATATTTTCTCACCTTATCTAAACGGAATATACTGTTGTCCACCTGTAGAATGCTCCATAAATGGGGTGATAAATCCAGACACGGTTCGATTACCCAGTTGTGCAATCAGCTTTGCACTGGGTACAACATACAAAAAATGAGACCAACCAACTGGTCGCCAGTCTTCGCCACGTGTAGCAAAATCACCCGGAACGACAATAGCATGATCATAAAGGCCTGCTGCAATATCAAAAGCCCACTTTGCAAGCGTTGGACGAGGATCAATTTTTTGTAATCCGTCCTCTTGAAAGAATCCTCGAACAACATATCCTTTACTCTTTAACATAGAGTTAAAACTAACTTGACCATCAACGACACTTTCAAGTGGAGTATTTGCGCTCAATGAATACACCCGATGCTCTGGAGCTACTAAAGTTGAATGTTGAGGAGGTATGTCACCTTCATCAGATAAAATAGGCAAAATTCTAAAATAAGGAAACTGACCCTCGGAAAAGTCTCGCCCAACATCAAGGAGAAGAGAACAAAAATCTCGATTGGTGGCACAGCTATTTCGCATATGATACTCAGCCCCTTTTTCTCGCAACGTTGCATCCACAAATTGAAACATATCAGTCATCAAAAAAAAGAACCAAATACCTCTTTTAAATATATCCGTAGCCAAAACATACAATCCCACCATGAGCCTAAGCCCCAACAAAATTTAAAAGGGCATCCAAACCAACAAACCTCATGAAATCAACACCAATCCTCATAATCACTCTATTAATAACAGTAATATTATTAACCGCCGCTTGCTCTAGTCCAACTGTGCCATCTAGCTCAACACAACCCTCTATACTACCAACAACAAATTCAAATCCATCCCCAGCAACAGGAAATAATTGCAATCAGGCAAATCCAATCACTCAAAACACCTCATCACAAAGCTGTGCACTCCCAACCCCAATAAAAGATAACATTGACCAAAACAGTACCCCCGCTTCAACAGAAAACACCACCGAACCAGAATTCGGACAACTCCAAACTGATTATACCATTCTAGAAATTGAAAATAGCATAAACGAAATATTTGGCGAAAGTTTTGCATACCATCAAAATGATGAATTCCCCTCACTTATCTTTGGAAACGCCAGAAAAAGCGTTATCATTGCTCAAGTCAAAGAAAACATTGGCGATGAACAGGAATTCCTAGCGTACGCAACAGCATCAAATTATGACCTTGCAAGCGCATATCAAAACAATAGCCTCATCGCAACACTGCATGTTCCCCTCACATCAGCAGACACCAAATACTTCAAAGAATATCAAAACAGCAAAGACATCGTATTAAAAATTGAAAAAGAACAATCTATTGATCTAAACAACGGGCGAGTATTGGAATATCAACTCCAATATCTAAAAACGGACGAATTTAACAACTATAAAGGGAGATACGCTCCAAGCATAGTGGTGTACAAAGTGTACTGTGGTCCACATGCAATTTTATTCTTAAAACCAGATTGGATAGAAACGGAACGAAGTAGCGGTGGAACAATCCAAGACGAGCAAAATAATTTCATGGATGAAATCAGTCACATGCGTAAAGATATGCTCAGCAAATCTGATAAATTACTCAAAAAATGTCCCGTCACCTACTCCTTTTTTGAAGAAATGCAGGATATAAACACAGAAAAAACAACAAAACTTGCCTACGATCGAAGAATCTACTGGGAACGTATGGCAAATGTAAACCTCGCAGCAACAATAAATATTAAAAATACAGAATATCGTAATATATCATTAGTGAAACAAATAGAATTTAGTATGACGAATAATGACGCGTACTCTATTCGGGATGAATTATATCTTGATATCATCGCCCAAGCAGATTCAGGGGCAGAAAAAATGATAATATCAAACAAGTTACTCAAATCAAACGGCATATCATCGCAAGAATCATTAGAAAGAAGCTATGTACCAGAGTTTGACACGCAGTACCAAGATACTTTAAAACTAAAAATATTAGTACACAGAACCAAAAACATAGAGAACATCAAACCAATAATCTTCACATATAATCGTGATGGAAAAATAATAGACCAACAACAAGTGGAATACTAGGAAAAAACCATCACCAAGGTAGACATTCAATCTGTCTCAAAATATAGGCAGATCAGAGACAAAAAGAGGTAATGAGATGACAACACACTCCATGAGATTAGTAAGTATTAACCTAGCACTACTTCTGCTATTATGCACAAGTGCTATCGCCATTCAAGAATACACTCTCACTTCAGATTTGGATATAGATTTAACCTATACCGGTCATTTCAATATTGATGCTAATGGACAAAATCCATCAATTTCCAAAATTTCAAGTGAGGTCAAATTAATACCTCAAACAACCCCAAATCAACAGATAATAAATCTTGAAACAACGGGAAAACAAACTGATTCACAAATTACCTACACTTGGACGACCCACTCATTAGGAGCATACGACTTTGGCTACACCTCAACCATTCACACAACACCACAAGAATCAAACATAAAAAAGAAAATCACCTTTCCTCTTAATAACGATGATACAAACCAATATCGGCAATTTCTTCAACCAAGTACATCAATTGATTCAGATAACCCAAAAATAAAAAAGGCCGCTTTAGAAATCGCCCAAGGTGAAGATGACTTATTTCTCGTCGCCACAAAAACCGCAGACTTTGTACAAGCAAACGTTGTATACGACTTAAACAGTCTTACCGAAAAGGCATCACAAAAAGCTTCATGGGTGCTAGATAACAAAGTGGGCGTCTGCGACGAAATGACCTCCTTGTTTATTGCCATGATGCGATCCCTTGGCGTTCCAGCAAGATTCGTCTCCGGTGTAAGTTATACAACCTCACCACTTTTCTCCTCTCCATGGCAACCTCACGGCTGGGCCGAAGTATACTTCCCAGGCCAAGGATGGATTCCATTCGATATCGCTTTTGGACAATTTGGCTATACAGACGCAACTCATATTCGATTGTATACCGGTTTAGACCCAACCGACAATGTAGTATTCTATGAATGGATAGGTAACAATGTAGATTTAAAAGAAAAACCGAGCACATTTGATGTAAACATAAAAAGAGTTGGAACGGATACTACTGACAACGTTGACTTAAAAGTATCTCCTCTTGCAACCAAAGTGGGGTTTGGAAGTTACAACAAAATAGAGGTAATTGCAACCAACAAAAACAATGCCTATGCCGCAAGAACAATTCGATTAGGAATACCCAGTGAAATCGAAGTAATCGGACCAAAAACTAAGAGTGTTCTAATTGAACCAAACAAACAAGCCAAGGTAACATTTCTCATCAAAGTTCCCGAAAACCTAAGGCCCGACTATACCTATTCCTTTCCAATAACAGTAGTAAGCGAACGTAATACCACCGCTACATCTGTTTTTACATCTCAAAGCAAAGCAGCATTTTTCACATATGACCAAATTAAAAGTGAAGAAACCGTTGCAAACGCAAAACAATTCGCTATTGAATGCACTGCACCTGAAAAAGTCCACGTAAACGGAAAAGCAACCATGAGCTGCTCATTTAATCGACTCTTCGCAAGTGGCATAGCCGACCTTTGCATCGGAAAAATATGTGAAGAAAAAGAATTAACAGAAAGTCAAACTCACCAACTCGAAATAAATCTAGATACTAAGGACGCAGGAGTGCACACCATACTCGCCTCAGCATCTGGAACAAATACCAAAAACAAAGAATACCTCAGTGTAGACTACATAGTGTACGACGAACCAGGCATAGCAATTACTGCAACAGCTCCAGAACAAGTAAAGCTGGGCGATAGTTTCACAGTAAAAATTGCTCTCTCCAAAACAAGTGTACAAACACCAAAAAACATCAAAGTACGACTCACAAACGGACAATTTACTCAAAGCTGGGACATCAATGAACTATCAAATCAACAAAACCTACAATTAACATTAGATGATTTCCCACTCTCAAAAACCAACACTATAATGATAGATGCGTTCTGGAAAGACGAAGAACAACGGGGTTATACGAATACGACCACCATAACAATCACTGGTCAGGCAAGTGGCATATGGCAAAAAATAATGTTACTTATTAATGGAATTATATAAAACATATTAAACGTATTCATCCTCTAGCCAAAAATCAGTTCTTTTCTTTTGTTATTTTAATCTCTCAAAAACGACGGATTACAAATTTTAATTGAAAAAACCTTCAAAGAGGATCAAAAATGCTAATAACACCACATCATCACATACAAGAATAGAGAACTAAAAAATAAAAAAA
>CAMAVK010000008.1 GCA_945861715.1 Candidatus Woesearchaeota archaeon
CTGAAGCGCAAATATGGCAGCTGGCTGCGAACACGCAGCATTGATTCGCAAAAAAAAGAATTGAGGATCAAAGTGATTCTATTTAACATAGAAAGAAAAATTACTATGATTATTGTAATCATAGTTGAAAATTACTTTTCAACAAAGCCAAATGTTTGTTTTACTCTTTTTTTGTTTAAGGCCTGCTTTTTTTGTGGATATTCTGTATCCGAATTTCATCATTTGGTGAATTAGGATTCGGACTTAGATCAGAGATGTGTTCTTTTATATGTTAGCATCATAAAGCGCTGGACAGATTAAATATACGTAACAGTATTGCTTGGGTGTTACTGTTTTTACTTTTTCCCCCCTTGAGCAATAATTATTGTGTGTTTTATTTCTCTAGTTTTAGTTGATATGGTTGGACTGCATATAACATTGGGGCAAATAAAGATTCTTTATATGGTTCGCTTGCTATGTAGGCATTTGCGCCTTGGGGTAAATCGTGGTAACCAAGATGTAAATGATCCACGTAAATGCTTTTTGGGTAAAACGGGCTTGATGTGTGATCACATGGGCGTGATACGATGATTGGGGCACCTATGGGTATTGCTTGTGTAGTTTTTCCTTCTACTCCTTGAACTCTGTGCATTTTGAGTAGTAGTTGGATTAAATCTTCATATTGTCTTTCTGTTGTGGTGGTATTATTTGTCATCTTTAATACTGCTTTTGGCGGTTTATAACTTATGAGAAACTCCGTTCTTTATTGATGGTCTGGATTAGAAAGGGTTATATGTTTGGTTTTGTTGGTAGTGATATGGGTGATGTGTGGTTTGTATATATTCTGGAATGTTTGGATGGGTCATATTATATCGGTGTGACAAATGATTTAGATCATCGCATGATGTTGCATGCAACGGGTAAGGGAAGTAAGTATGTTGCGTCTCGTGGGTTTAAAGAGTTGCTTGCGAGTAAGGAGTGTTCATCGAAGTCTGAAGCGTGTAAGGCGGAGTATTTGATTAAGAAGTTGAAGCGAGGGGAGAAGTTGGGGTGGTTTGGATGAGTTTTCCAAATTGGTTCTTACTAAAAAATTCTTATTAAAATCTTGTTTGAGTTATTATATATTCTAATGCTTCGTGGAATGTATCAGTTGTTTCTTTTAGATCAGTGATATTTGGTAAACCGTGGTCTGAGGCTCCCTTCTTTATTTGGAATTTGTCTATATTGGTGTTATATTGGATGTTCCAGGCATGGTTTGTGTAATCTGAGTAATAGTTCGCATGGGGTTTTTGAAAATGGATGATTAGAATGACAACTTCAAATTTAATTTTGCTCAGTGATGCTCCTTCTACTAAGTTGTTGCCGTTTAGGATTGCATCTGGATTTTTATATATAATCACTTTTGGGTTGTTGTAGGCTTCGTTACTCATAGCTAAAACCATCTTTAGTACACCTTTTTCTTGTGCTTCTAACCACAGATTGGCGAGATTTTGTCTGAGGAGTAATTTGTCTATTTTTTCAACATTAAGAAGTTCGGCTAAATTCGTGAAAATTGTTTTTGTTTCTTCTATTGATTTGATTAGGTCTTTTGAATACGTGAATTTTTCTTTGAATTCTTCCCATCGACTTTGAATTTCCTTTCGTTTGTCATCTATAATTTTGATTTCTTCCTGAAATTTTTTCTTAACATCATGTAGGTAAGTGTTTTTTTGAAATTTATTTAAATTTCCCACTATTTCATCAGTGAGTTGACCTTCGATGATCTCTATTTCTGCTTCGAGGGAGGTGAGGGTGTCTTCTGAGTCTTTGGTTAATATTTGTAATGCTGCTTTGGATCTTTCTGTTTGTTTTCCTTCAGTAAGTTCTTTTAGTAAGGGTATGTCATCGGATAGTTTTTCTAATCGTTGGTACACTTGAAGAATTAGCTTTCTGGTTTCTTTAAAGAAAAGATCTTCTGATGCTTCTAGTTCTCTTTTTTTAAGTGATAATTTTTTTATGCATTTTGGTTGTGGCTATTTTGGTATATATGACTTTCTTATATTAGTTTGAGGGATTACTGTTTTGATTAGATACAGAATTAGAAGCTTTTCATTATTTTGATATGTTCTTTGGTGAGGCCGCCAAGTCGGAAAATGACAGTTTCTTGTATGTTTAGGTCTTTTAAAATTTGTAGGTCTCGCTTGAGATTTTGTGGTGAGAGGATTGGTTCGTTTTGGTGGATTCCTGTTGCAGTCGTTCCTATGCCTGGGATGAATCTATTTGGATATTTTTTTTGGTTTGATGTTATTTTGTTTTTGAAGGTTTGATTTGAGATGTGGTGCAATGAACGGTATTGCATTTTCATAATTTTTACATGTTTGTTATTGTAATGGAGACCTAGGAGGTTGGTAATGCTGATTGAGAATGCGGATGAAAGGGGGTATTCACACAAATAGACTGGACCTTGGTAGTGGTTGATGAATTTTCTTATTTGATGTTTGTTTATTATGAAATAGGGTAGTTGAGTGATGAATAGTAATGGGTTCTGTGTTGTTGGTAGCTCGAGGTCGAGCATAACAGGAAATGTTTTGTTTTCTAATTCTTTGAAAATTCGTTGTAGTGCTTTATTATTAGAGAAGGGGGATATCCAATATCCTTCTGATCTTTTGAGAATTGGCCAATACACGATTTGTTTGATTTTGTTTGGATATTGTTGGTGGGTGGTATTGGAGGTTGATTGGAATTCTTGGATTGATTTTGCGGCCAGGAACAGGTTTGTTTTTTTAGGGATAAGGGTTAATTTTTTGAGATTTTCTTTTGTTGGAAATTCTTCAAAGAAGGATATTTGCATACTCTATGGGTGGGAGGATGGGTTTTTGTATGTTACGGTTTGGGTTACATTGGGTTTTTGTTTTTGTTTATTGTTTGATGTTTTCAATTTTTTCAGTGATTATTGCCTGTGTTCCTATCTTGAAGAGTTGTAGACTTTTTTCACCTGAGAGCTGTTTTTCTAAGCGACTACGTTCGTTCCAGTATTTTTGTGGTGAGACGTGAAAACGTAAGGTTACTTGTTTTGCGTCAAGTAGTTTAAGCGCTTTTACAATTTCACCTATTTTGAATTCTGAGATGTTGAGAATGCGATAGATGTTGGTGATGAATGGTGAATAAATTGGACTGATTGCGTGCAGATAGATGTTTTTCTTTTGGGCGATTATTGTTCCGCCCACTTTTTGCTGGAATTCGCTGAGAAGGTTTGCACGCTCGAGGGTTGGGTCGATTTCGCAGAGGAAGGTTTCTACTTCAAGAGTAGTTTTTGAATTTTGCTGAGTTAGTGTTGGTTGTGAGGGTACTGTGTTTTGATTTGTTGCTTGAGGGGGATTGGTGGTTGCCAATTTTTTGTTGTTGGGGCTTAATTCTTCTGTACTCGGAAGAGCGACAACTTTAGTGGTTGTGTGTTGTAATGATCCAAAATAGAGGGTAAGGCGATTGGTTCTTCCTTGATAGGTGATGTATTCTTTTTCGAATGATTGTGGTTTTAAATTCTTAAAATTTGGTCTAAGTGTGTTTATTTCGTCTTGTTCGAGTAAAGGAGGGAGTTCGATTGCGATGTTTTGAGTTATTTTTTGGTATTCTTCAAGAAGTTCTTTGATGTTTGGGATGATTGTATCAATTGTGCGTTTTGGTTCGCTTTCTAGTCGTTCGGGGTCACAGAAGATGATGTCAGCTCCTATTGCTAGTTTGATTATGTGTGGTTCGAGGACGTCTCCCACGTGGAATTCAATGTTTTTTATATTGAGGGTTTTTGCGTTTTCTTTTGCTCGTGCTATTTTTTGGGGGTCGAGGTCGATTGCGATGACTTTTTTGCATGTTTTAGCGAAGGCGAAACTTTGGAAACCGGAAGCGCAACAGAGGTCTACTATAGTATTACAAGAGAGACGTTTTGCTCGGTAGTTCGCAACTGCTTCAGGGGTTCCCCAACGAATGTCCTCTTCGGTGAGGTTGAGCGAGTCTTGGTTTGAGTGGATTTGTTTTTCTTTTGTCATTTTGGGTTCTGTTTATTTTATGAGAAGAAATATGATTGACTTTACAATCCAGCGTCGTGTTTGTCTGCGATCAAACTTACTGAGAAGTCATTGATTTCTTCTGGGCTAATGGGGGCGTGTTCTAGAAGTTGTCCTTCTATTTTGTATAGGGCGTATTCGAGTTGTTCGAAGTTTTTGAATTCTTTGTGAATTCTTTCTTTGTAGCGATGTTTGATATCGGCAAAGCGTTCTTTTAACATTAATATGGAGTTTGGTCCAACACGCATGTCAGCGTACATTCCAATTTTAGCGTTGATGTCTTGGCTGTTTTGTATTTCGAGAGCGTTCTCTAATTCTAGATTTTTGACTAAGTCAATGATTTCTTTATCTATGTTCAGTTCTTTTAGTATAGCTATGTTGGCCTTGCGCTCGTCTGGACCGTACTTTTCTTTGAATTCTTGTTGGAGTGTTCTTAATTCTTCTACACGCTTTCGGTCAGGGCCCAGTATTTTTATTCCCTCGGGTGTTACGAGATCATATTTTATGATGTTTGCCATGTCATGGAGTAGGAGTGCGGCAATAATAAGGGGTTTATTTGGGGTTGGTGTTCCTTCCCATTTTTCGCAGAGTATTTCTCCTACTGCTGCTACTTTTTGCATGTGGATTTGAAGATTTTTTGGGATAGAGCACTGTTTATAGATTTGATCAATTGTGTTGATTATTTCATCTGCTTGAAGTGCTTTCTTTTTGGCCATAGGGGGTAGAAATATGTGTCTATTTAAGTAGTTTTAGGAGGAATTTTGAATTTGGGAGAAGAGATAAGTTTAAATAGGCAAAAATTTCCCTTTTCTTAGTTTTAATGGTGATACGATGAAAAAAATATCCTCTTGGTTGTTCTTATCTATACTGATTGTTTCGCTCTTTGGAGTGAGTGCAGTTGGTGTTGCGGCGGCTCCTTCTACAGGTGTGACTGGTCTTGTTTCTGATGCTTTTGATAAAATTATTTCGATTGGTTCATTAGAATTTTTATTAGGTGCTAGCGCGGATAGTAAGTTTGTTGGATTTTTGAGACTTTTAGTTGGAATTTTAATATTTAGTATATTCTTTGCAGGGGCGAGTGCGGCTCATGCTTTTATTCCGCGAAATGTGGGTATTACTATTTCCATAATCATGGCTATACTTAGTGCAGTATTTATTCCAGGATCGGTTTTAGCTGCGATAGGGAGTGGGTATGCAGTTTTGTTTTCATCGCTATTGATTGGAATTCCAGTATTTGTTTTGATGTACTTTATATTTGGAACCCCTTCAACTCGATTGATGGTTGGATTTAAGTTGGGGGCGTTATTAATTGTCTGGTGGGTGCTTATTGAGGTAGGTTACTGGGCAAATTCATTGGTGGTCTAAAATGGTAACAACAGCTGGTTTGGATAATCTTGCATTAATGTTAGAGAGTATTATTGGCTATGCAAATATTTTATTTGGTGGTACATTAGCTTATTTGGTTTATAAGTTTATTAAACCAGATGGAGCGGAGCCTGCTGCGGAAAAGGAAAAAAAGCCAGGTTGGTTGGAGAATATGTGGCATCATACCAAAACTCAAGGTGATGTAATCGGGAAAATACCTACTGAAGCAAGAAAAGAACATAATTTAGAACGTAGAGAAAGTTCTACTGCTATCAACGAGATGATTAATGAGAAAAAAGTTTTACAGCAAATTGTTGAAGTTGAAGCGTCAGTTCAGCAGGTTAACGCTGTTGCTGCGGGTGCTCCTGGTGTTGCAAAT